>CP148074.1:2400000-3600000 GCA_037482215.1 Pseudomonas mendocina | reverse complement strand
CGTTGCTTTGTTGAAGTCAGCATCCCACGAGCCCCAGTCACGCAGCATGGCTTGTTTGGTTTCAAGCGACGTTGTCAGTGGGCCTGGAGTCAGCAGGAAGGGTTCGCCCATTGCCGGTGCAGGCAGCGGTTTGGAGGTGGAGGGGAATTCGGCCTTGCTCATGATCATCTCCTGTACATTCGGTTGGGCGACGGGTGTCGCGTTGCAGGTATATGAGCAAAAAAAGTTTGATAATTTAAATCGATTTATCGTATTTCTGAATTAAGTTCAGCTTATAAGTCGAGATGCCAATGTCGATATCCTCTTCGCAATTACGCGCTTTCCACGCTGTTGCCATTCATGGCAGTTTCACCCGTGCTGCAGAGCGCCTGTTTTTGAGTCAGCCTGCGGTCTCCGATCAGGTTCGCAAGCTGGAAGAGAAGTACGGTGTGTTGCTGTTTCATCGCAACAAGCGTTCGGTTCAGCTGACAGAGTTAGGGGAGCAGCTGCTGGGTATTACTAAGCGTCTGTACGCCGTTGAGGTTGAGGCTAAGGAGCTGTTGGCCAGCGCTAAAGCGCTGCAGTCTGGGCGGTTGACGTTGGCGGTGGATTCTTCGCTGCACTTGTTGCCGTACATTGCGCGCTTCAACGAGCTGTATCCGGGCATCCGCTTCACTTTGGTCACCGGCAATACGGATGAGGCCCTGGCTCGGTTATTTGAGTACAAGGCTGATTTTGCTGTCTTAGGGCGCCCCGTGGATGATGATCGGCTGCTCAGCCATGTGTTGAGCCGATCTCCGTTGGTGGCCTTTGTGTCGCCCTCTCATCCGTGGTCGAAGCGCACGTCTATTCATTTGAGCGATCTGGCAGATGCGGCACTTGTGCTGCGAGAGCAGGGCTCGATGACGAGGCAGCTGATTGAGGATGACATGCAGGAGGCGGATCTTGGCTTAAGCCCAATCATTGAGGTTGAGGGCCGAGAAGGGGTGTTTGAACTCGTGGCTGCCGGCTTGGGCGTGGGTATCGTCTCGGCGGCTGAAATTGGCCCCGACCATCAGGTACACGTATTGCCTATTCTGGACGCTAAGCGGCACATGACTGAAACGCTGGTGTGCCTTCGTGAGCAGAGCGAGCGAAGAATTGTAGCGACATTCATGGATATGGTCTGCGCGAGTGCATCTACAGATGCTCAGTAAGTGTTGCGATCGCCCACATTACGCTGGTTTGGGCACAGGTTGCGGCTGAAGAAATTGCCCGTACCCATGAAATCCAGCCGTTCGAACAGGTGGCCGCCAGTGGTGAGACGGAGCGCATGCAGCCAGCTTCTGGCGCAAGATGAGCAAGGCATTGGACAAAATCGGTATCTGATACGAAACGGGCCAGCATAAGGCTGGCCCGTAACAGTGGTAACAGCAACGTTACCGTGCGTAGTGACTCATCACAGAAGCTCTACAGCCACTGCAGTGGCTTCACCACCCCCGATGCACAGCGAGGCGATACCGCGCTTGCCGCCGGTGTTTTTCAGCGCGTTGATCAGGGTCAGGATAATCCGTGAGCCGGTGGAACCGACCGGATGGCCCTGAGCGCAGGCGCCGCCATAGATATTTACTTTGGCGTGATCCAAGCCATGTTCACGCATGGCCAGCATGGTCACCATGGCAAAGGCTTCGTTGATTTCAAACAGGTCAACGTCGTCTTTGTTCCAGCCGGTCTTTTTCAGCAGAGTGCTGATTGAGCCGATCGGGGCGATGGTGAATTCGCTTGGGTCTTGGCTTTGGGTCGCGTGGGCGACGATTTTAGCCAGGGGCTTAAGGCCACGTTTGGCGGCCTCTTCAGCGGTCATCAGCAGCAGCGCTGAGGCACCGTCGGAGATGGAGCTGGCATTGGCGGCGGTGATGGTGCCGTCTTTGCTGAAAGCCGGTTTCAGGCTTGGAATCTTGTCCAGGTTCGCGGTCAGGGGCTGCTCATCATCTTTCACTACCACGTCGCCCTTACGGGTGCTGACCGTGATTGGGATGATTTCGGCGTCCAGAGAACCGTTGGCAATGGCGGCCTGAGCACGCTTGAGCGACTCAATAGCGTAGGCGTCCATCTGCTCACGGGTAACACCGTATTTGTCGGCTGTTTCCTGAGCAAAAGAGCCCATCAGGCGGCCAGTACGGGCATCTTCCAGACCGTCGAGGAACATGTGGTCTTTGATATCACCGTGGCCCATGCGCAGGCCGCTACGGGCTTTGGTCACGACGTATGGCGCGTTAGACATGCTTTCCATACCGCCGGCAATCATCACCTGATTGGTGCCTGCTTTGAGCATGTCGTGGGCCATCATTACCGCCTTCATGCCGGAGCCACACAGTTTGTTGATGGTGGTGCATCCAGTGGCGGCTGGCAGCCCAGCGTTCAGCGAGGCTTGACGTGCCGGGCCTTGTTTAAGACCCGCGGGCAGTACACACCCCATGATGACTTCCTGAACATCCGCCGGGGTAATACCCGCACGTTCGACGGCTGCGCGGATGGCGGCGGCTCCCAGATCCACCGCTGGAACACCGCCAAGGCTGCCTTGGAAGCCGCCCATTGGGGTGCGTGCGCCGCTGACGATTACGATATCGGACATCGTTTACTCCTTCTTGTTATGTCATTCACCGAAGGGTGAGTTGTGTCAATTCTACTGCGGGATGGGAAGTGGCCAAAGGGAAAACGTCAAAATCATCCTTTGGGCTGATTGTGCGCAACAGCTAGGTCACTAGATTGGACGTCATCCGATAACACCAATAATAGGAATCGCCATGCTTCAGACCCGCCTGATAGCCCCGGCTGACCACGCCCACCAAGCTCCTTTGTTGATCAAACGCCTGCTTCTGTCAGGTGTGCGTTACGAAAGAACCCGTGAAATCGTCTACCGCGATCTGGTTCGATATGACTACGTCACGCTCAATGAGCGCATCGCTCGACTGGCCAATGTGCTGACTCAGGCAGGTGTGAAAGCCGGTGACACCGTGGCCGTGATGGATTGGGACAGCCATCGTTATTTGGAGTGTATGTTTGCGATCCCCATGATTGGCGCGGTCTTGCACACCATCAACATTCGGCTGTCTGCTGATCAGATTCTCTACACCATGAATCACGCCGAAGATAAGGTGGTGCTGGTCAACAGTGAGTTTGTGCCGCTGTACAAAAGCATTGAGCCGCAACTCAAAACGGTGGAAAAAACCATTCTGTTGACAGATGCGGCAGATAAGACAGCCGATCTGCTGAATTTGGAGGGCGAGTACGAACATCTACTGGCTGCCGCTAGCGCGCAGTATGACTTTGAGGATTTCGACGAGAACTCCATAGCCACCACCTTTTACACAACCGGTACAACCGGCAACCCGAAGGGGGTGTATTTCAGCCATCGACAGTTGGTCCTGCATACCCTGGCCGAAGCCAGTGTGCTGGGCAGCTTGGACAGCATCCGTCTGATGGGCACCGATGATGTGTATATGCCCATTACACCAATGTTCCACGTACATGCTTGGGGAATTCCCTACGTTGCGACCATGCTCGGTCTAAAACAGGTCTATCCCGGTCGTTACGAACCAGAGTTGCTGCTTCAGCTGTGGCGTGATGAGCATGTGACCTTTTCCCACTGTGTACCGACCATTTTGCAAATGGTGCTCAACGCTAAGGGCGCTCAGGCGCAGGATTTTTCTGGCTGGAAGGTGATTATCGGAGGCAGTGCCCTCAACAGAACGTTGTATGAAAGGGCGCTCAGCCAGGGCATTCAACTGACCGCTGCTTATGGCATGTCGGAAACCTGTCCGTTGATTTCTTGTGCCCATATAAACGAGGAGCTGTTGGGCAGCAGTGATGACGAGCGCATCAGTTACCGTATTAAAGCTGGTGTACCAGTGCCTTTGGTGGAAGCAGCGATTATGTCGTCAGACGGGACTTTGCTACCCCAAGATGGAATAACTCAGGGGGAACTGGTCTTGCGTGCGCCCTGGCTGACCCAGGGATACTTCCGCGAGCCGCAGAAGGGCGCAGAACTGTGGCAGCACGGCTGGTTGCACACAGGAGATGTTGCAACGATTGATGATTTCAGTTTTATCGACATCCGGGATCGAATTAAGGATGTGATTAAAACAGGCGGCGAGTGGGTTTCTTCACTTGAGTTGGAGGACTTGATTAGCCGGCACCCTGCCGTGCGTGAAGTCGCTGTTGTTGGTGTTCCTGATCCTCAGTGGGGGGAGCGCCCATTTGCTCTGCTGGTCGTTCATGAAGGGCAGACCTTAACCGCTAAAAGTCTAAAAGAGCACCTGAAGCCTTTTGTTGATCAGGGCTGTATTAATAAGTGGGCGATACCCTCTCAAATTGCACTTGTTACCGAAGTTCCCAAGACCAGTGTCGGTAAGCTGGATAAGAAACGCATCCGTCTGGATATTGTTCAGTGGCAGGCTACAGGAAGTCCTTTTTTATCCACGGTTTAAGCAATATTCATTCGAATGAGCTAGAACTATGTATGGAGTATAAATAAATCAATTGGTATGAAATTTAACCTTTAAAAACAGTGGGTTAAATTCGTTCTTATGTAAGCGCTGAAAGGCGTTTTAAAGGTGGGGGACTGTAGTGGCTGATAGTGCCTTAAATGACTAATTGGTCACAATTTGGGTTGGCGTGTTAATTGCTCCCTGAGCAATATCCAGCGCTACCTGAAGTTAGGAACAGTCGAAACTGGCAGGTCAAAGTGATTGGTTTTTGAAAATCACACTTTAGAGGGATCGTGTGGTACACAACGCTGGCTATAGTTCGCATCATCCATAACAAAAAATCACATGGAGTCGCGTCGATGACAAAAACAAAACAGACCTGGCGCCTGGCGAAATTGCCGCTGGCAGTCAGCTTGGCTTCTACACTCGCTGCACCAGCGTTCGGTGTGACGTTTAACATTGGTGAAATCGAAGGTCAGTTCGACTCCTCCTTATCAGTAGGGGCCAGCTGGTCTACCGCCAAGGCCAACAAGGATCTAATCGGCGTAAACAATGGTGGCCGAGGCTTATCGCAAACTTCTGACGATGGTCACCTGAACTTTAAGCGTGGCAAAACCTTCTCGAAAATCTTCAAGGGTATCCATGACCTTGAGCTCAAATATGGCGATACCGGTGTATTTGTTCGTGGCAAATACTGGTACGACTTTGAGCTGAAAGATGAGAATCGCGAGTTCAAGGACATCAGCGACCACAACCGCAAGGAAGGTGCTCAGTCTTCTGGGGCAGAGATTCTCGACGCCTTTGTCTATCACAATTACAACATTGGCGATCAACCAGGCTCTGTGCGTCTGGGTAAGCAAGTCGTGAGCTGGGGGGAAAGTACTTTTATTCAGAATGGCATTAACGCCATCAACCCAGTTGATGTTTCTGCATTCCGCCGCCCGGGTGCTGAAATCAAAGAAGGCCTGATTCCGGTCAACATGTTCTATGTGTCCCAGAGCCTGACAGAGAATTTGTCGGCTGAGGCTTTTTACCAGTTGGAATGGGACCAAACCATCGTTGATAACTGCAGCACGTTCTTCTCCCAAGGGGATATCGTTGCGGATGGCTGCACCACTAACTTGAATGTGCTCTCGATGCCTGATGCTAGCACGCTCGGTCTACTTAACAGCTATCTGGATCTTCTTGGCGGGAATCCCATTGCCGGCACCTCTGAGGGGGCAATTGTTAATCGCTACGGTGATAAAGACGCGCGCGATAGTGGTCAATGGGGCCTTGCTTTCCGCTATATGTACGAGCCGTTGGACACTGAGTTCGGTGCGTACTTCATGAACTATCACAGCCGCTTGCCGATTTTCAGCGGCGTGAATGCAAGCCCGCAGGCAATCAATGCGGTTAACACCATCGCGTCTGCTTTGGGTGGCACTCGAGGCGCACAAGCGGGTGCTTTGGCGATGGCAGCTAACGGCGGTTATTTCTTGGAGTACCCAGAAGATATCCGTCTATATGGATTAAGTTTCTCCACCACATTGCCTACCGGTACAGCCTGGAGTGGTGAAATCAGTTACCGGCCAAACGCTCCTGTTCAATTGACCACTACAGACGTTCTTTACGCAGGTTTGAAGTCATTGGATATGGGCGGCTTTAAGCCTTACGCCAACGTTTCGCCTCTGGGGCCAGACTCGGAAGGCATGCTGCACGGTTACCGCCGTAAAGAAATCACACAGGTTCAAACCACCTTTACTCACTTCTTCGACCAAGTCATGGGCGCGTCTCGGTTGACCTTGGTAGGTGAAATTGGCTGGACCCATGTGGGCGGTCTGGAAAGCTCCAGTGACCTGCGCTATGGCCGCGACCCAATCTTCGGCACTGCCGGTGATATGTGCGGACCGGTTAACGCTGCAACTGCGGGTGGTAAGAGCAGCGCCAATATGCTGGCTAAGGCCTGTGACCGCGATGGCTTCACCACTGCTAACTCCTGGGGCTATCGCGCCCGTGCGATCTGGGAATATCCGGATGTGTTTGCTGGTGTGAACCTCAAGCCGAGTGTGGCATGGTCCCACGACGTTGAAGGCTACTCGCCTGGCCCAGGCGGTAACTTTGAAGAGGGACGTAAGGCTGTCAGCCTGGGGCTGGATGCCGAGTACCAAAACACTTATACCGCCAGCCTGAGCTACACCAACTTCTTTGATGGTAAGTACTCGACCGTTGATGATCGCGATTTTGTTGCGCTCAGCTTTGGCGTGAACTTCTAAGTCGTCAGAATTTTCAGAGGAAGAATATGCAGATGAAAAGAACAATAAACCTGCTGCAAACCGGCGCCTTGGCTCTTTCGCTGATGGCAAGCAGCGTAATGGCTGCTGTTTCGCCGGATGAAGCGGCCAAGCTTGGAACCAGCCTGACGCCGCTGGGTGCGGAAAAGGCCGGTAATGCAGATGGCACTATTCCAGAGTGGACGGGTGGCTTGCCTCGTAATGCAGGGGCAGTTGACGCTGCCGGTTTCTTGGCAGATCCGTTCCCGAATGAGCAGCCGCTGTTCACCATCACCGCGCAGAACGCTGATCAATACAAGGACAAGCTGACTCCGGGTCAGTTGGCCATGTTTAAGCGTTACCCAGAAACGTACCGCATGCCGGTGTTTAAGACTCACCGTACTGCAACTGTGCCGGACTTCATCATCGAGGCGACCAAGAAGAACGCGGTCAACACCAAGCTGATTGCCGGTGGTAATGGTCTGGAGAACTTTGATCAGGCCAACCCGTTCCCGATTCCAAAGGACGGTTTAGAGGCGATTTGGAACCACATCACGCGTTATCGCGGCGGCAGTGTGAAGCGTCTGGTAACCCAGGCTACCCCACAACCAAACGGCTCTTATAGCCTGGTTTATTTCCAGGACGAGTTCACCTTCCGTGGTGCGCTGAAAGACGTTGATGCCAGCAAACCCAGTAACGTGCTGTTCTACTTCAAGCAGCGTGTAACTGCGCCTTCGCGTCTGGCCGGTAACGTGCTGCTGGTACACGAAACACTGGATCAGGTTAAGGAGCCACGTCTGGCATGGCTGTACAACGCCGGTCAGCGTCGTGTACGTCGTGCACCGCAGGTGTCCTATGACGGTCCAGGTACTGCGGCAGATGGCCTGCGTACTTCCGACAACTTCGACATGTTTAACGGTGCACCAGATCGTTACGATTGGCAGCTCAATGGCAAGAAGGAAATCTATATTCCTTACAACAGCTACCGCCTCGATTCGCCGAAGTTGAAATACAGCGAGATCGTCAAGGCAGGTCATATCAACCAGGACCTGACTCGTTACGAGTTGCACCGCGTATGGCATGTTACTGCCACCCTGAAAGCGGGTGAGCGCCACATCTATGCCAAGCGTGACTTCTTCATCGACGAAGATACCTGGCAAGCCGCCCAGATCGATCATTACGACGGTCGTGGCACCTTGTGGCGTGTGGCTGAGGCTCACTCTCAGTACTACTACGACAAGCAAGTGCCTTGGTACAGCGTAGAAACGCTTTATGACCTGCTCTCCGGCCGTTACTTGGCTTTGGGTATGAAAAACGAGGAGAAGAGCTCCTACGTTTATGACTACCCGGCTAAGGAAAGCGACTACACCCCGGCAGCGCTGCGTCAGGCGGGTGTTCGTTAAGCAGTCTGTAGCATCAACAAGAACCGGCCCTCAGGGGCCGGTTTTTTTTTGTTGATTTTGCAGTTATTTATAATTCTATAGTGGCCTAATGCCATTGATTTTTGGATCTAGGGTATTCAAATGACCAAGCCAAACCGATAGTCTGTGCTGATTCTGGATGTGTTTAGCACGATCGCCACAGGAAGAGGTTGATGCCAGATCTGTCACGAACTTCGGGAACAGCAATGTCAGGGACCAATTATTTGGGTAGTCCATACTATCGACCACCTTTGCCGGCCGGTTATGTGCCTCGCCCACGCTTGTGTGAGCATTTGCTGCAAGGCCTGAGCGGACGGTTGCTGCTGATTTGTGCCCCGGCGGGTTTTGGAAAAAGTTCACTGGCCATTGAGTTCTGTGAACATTTGCCTACGCAGTGGCAGACGCTGTGGCTGGGGCTAAGTGCACGCGATAGCGAGCCTGGCCGATTCCTTGACCGTCTGGTCGTTGGCTTGCAAGAGTTTTTCCCCGGCGTCGGGCACGATGCGTTATCCCTGCTGCGCTTGCGACAGCGACACCAGCCTTTTGCCTTCGAGCAGTGGATGGATGATCTGCTGGATGATCTGAGTACAAGGAACAATGCGGAGCAGCCGCTGCTGCTCGTGCTAGATGATTACCACTTGGCTCAGGGGCCGGTACTCGATCGCTGCTTGCAGTTTTTACTGAATCACCTGCCCGCCGGATTAGCCATACTGGTGACCAGCCGACAACGTCCCGATTGGCATTTCGCCCGCCTGCGCCTGACCCGGCAATTGCTGGAGTTGAACGAGCAGGACTTACGCCTGACCGATGACGAATGTACTCAACTGTTGGCGTTGCAGGGGCGGGATTTGCCCGCTGAAGATCGGGCCATTCTGCTGCAACGTAGTGAAGGTTGGGTTGCTGGGCTGCGTCTGTGGGCGTTGGCGGCTGGTGAGGCTTGTGACAAGGATAAGTTACCGGATCATATGCAGGCCGGGGATGGGCTGATTCATGATTATTTGCTGGAGGAGGTTATTGAGCGCCAGCCAGCAGAGGTACAGACTTTTCTATACCAGACGGCCAGCCAGGAGCGCTTTTGTGCAGAGCTGTGTGATGCATTGCGGGATGCTTCTGACAGTGCTGCGATCATTCGGCACTTGCAGGCGCATCAGGTCTTTTTGGTGCCTTTGGATGAGCAGGGTAAGTGGTTTCGCTACCACCATTTGTTCTCTGATTTGTTGCGCTGTCGCCTGCAGCCTACAGCTAGCTTGCATCTACGGGCCTGTCGCTGGTTCAGCAGCCAGGGATTGCTGGATGAGGCGATTGAGCAGGCATTAAGGGCAGGTCAACCAGATGTGGCGGCGAACCTAGTACAGAATCTATCCGAGGATCAGCTCCTTGGTGAGCAAAATGTGGCGACCCTGCTGCGTTGGAAGATGGACTTGCCCGACAGCCTGCTGATTAGCACTCCGCGTTTAATTTTGATGTACAGCTGGGCTTTGACCATGGCCTGCCAACTGGATGCTGCTGAGGATTTGCTGGCAAGGCTGGACCGCTTTTTACCTGGCCGTGATCGCTCCGAACACGAGAGTTTAAAGGCTCAGTGGCTGGCCCTCAGCGGTGTGATTGCCAGGGGCCGTGGCGATACAAATAAGGCGCGCAGTTATTGCACTGAAGCCCTTAGCTGCCTGCCGCCAGAGCGCTATGGCCAACGCCTGATGTGCCTCTCCACCTTGTCTAATCTGGCCGTTGTACAAGGTGATTTGTGGCGAGCCAGGGGGCTTAATCGCGATGCGCTGGAGCTGGCGCAGCGGGTGAGTAATCCGCTATTCGAAGGGTTGGCCCATTACGACCGGGCGCGCGTACTACAGGCTCGTGGAGAGGTGTTACGTGCGCTGCAGGAGGTGCAGGCCGGCCTGCAATGCTTGGCACGTTTATCCGCACATCGCCATTACGCCGTGCGGGCTCGGTTGACGATCTATGAAGGCTACTTACTGAGCCTGCGCCTGCAACCGCAGCAGGCACGGGAGCGCTTGCAGACAGGGATTGCTGAGGCTCGAGCCTGCCGCGACATCAGTGTGTTGCTGGGGTACTGCGTGCTGGCGCATCTGGAAGATCGCTGCGGCAATCTCAGCCATGCCTTTAACTACCTGGCTGAGGTTGAGCGCCTGATGCACATCTGGGACGTTCCGCCGGTTTATCACCTGGCCATGATTACCGTGGTCAAGTGTGAGTTGTGGTTACGCCAGGGGCAGGTTGAGCTGGCCGGGGCTTGGCTCAAGCGGATGCTATTGGCTTACTGTGGTCAGCAGGCTGCGGCAGCACCGGAGTTTCACCCGCAGATCACCCAGCACATTCAGATACTGTTAGCCGCCCATGAGTGCTTGTCGGGCGACTATGAGAAAGCTGAGCTGCGTCTGAAAGGGGTTATTCAGCAGGGGCAGAGTGATGGCGGCGGGTTGATTGCTGCAGCCGCACAGGCTCAACTGACCCGGTTGCTGTTGCACAGGGGGCGTGAAGAGGAGGCTTGCTACCAAGTGCGCAGTGCGATTCAAGCGGCAGGTGCTGGTGGCTTGCTGCCATTCGCTGAGTTGTTGAGGGAGCAACCACACTGGCTGCGCCACCAGTTGCAGCTGTTGGATGCGAGCCCACAGGTGAATGATCTGCTTGCGCTGCTGCCACAGGTTGAGACTCCTGCGTCGGTCACGCTCTGCCCAGCAGAATCAGATCTGATCGAAGCGTTGAGCAGCCGAGAGTTGTCGGTGTTGCAGTTGATTGCCGAGGGCTGTTCGAATCAGGAGATCAGCGACAAGCTGTTTATCTCCCTGCATACCGTTAAAACCCATGCCCGCCATATCAACAGCAAGCTGGGGGTGGAGCGCCGTACCCAGGCTGTGGCCAAAGCCAACGAGCTGGGACTACTGGGTTGATTGGGTCGGTAAGGAAAGATCCAGTGTTGTGCTCGGCCTGCTCTTGGAGGGCGACACTGTAGCCAGTTTGTTCTGCACGTCCTGCTCGATACTCAGCAGAACTGGCTCAAGGCTGCGCATGTTGTTCTGTACGGCGCTGTAGGGGGGGGGGCCGCCAGTTCGGCAATGCGCTGGAAGTAGGTTCTGGCGCACCTCCGAACTGAGGTGAATGAACAGCCCCGGCAATTGCTTGCTTAACTCGGCGCTGTACAGCTCCAGCTCCTTGCGCCCGAACTGTTTGGTCAGACCGAGGTAGTCCAGAGCGCTGGAGGTGAGCATGGCCGCCACCGTTGCCATGCCAGTGTGGATGCCCAAGGCCTTGATCGCTCAGGGTATTCGTGAGGTGTAGGGCGATGCTCGACGGATCAAACCGGGGGTGGTGGATCGTTATTACAACCTGAGCCGCAGGCCTGGAAACAGGCGGTCCATGATGGAGATCTTCCGGGTTCTGTTGAAGGCCAACCGCGAATTGCTCTCGCAGACACCGCAGCTGGTTGCCGGAATCAAGGCGCCAACGTTGCTGCTGTGGGGGAAGCTGGATCCCTGGATATCTCCCGAGCATGTAGCGCTGTGGCAGCGCGATCTACCGTGGCTACAGATGAAGATCTATGCCGATGTCAGGCATATCCCCATGGAGGAAATTCCAGAGCAAAGTGTCATTGATGTACTGAGTTTTTTACGGGGCTGAGCATGCATGACTGGGCTGGATGAACACTCGGCAGCAAACACCTGGGAGATACGGGTGCGCCGCTTGCTGCGTGAAAACCAAGGCCCCTGGCCGTCACTGGAACAAGTCGCAATGCGTTTATGCACCAGTGCCCGTAGCTTGCGCAGAAACTTGGCTCGCCAAGGGTGTAGTTATCAGCAACTGCTCAACCAAGAGCGTTATCAGCGGGCTATGGTGCTGTTATCTGAAACGACGCTTCCCATTTGCGAAATTGCCTTCCAACTGGTTTTTAGCGATCAGTCCAACTTTCGTCGCGCATTTCGGCAGTGGAGCGGCAAAATTCCTGGCTCTTTACGCGAATAAGCGAACATACATCACACTATTTGCATGCACATGAGTACATAGTGCTTTGGCATGTTTCAGAGTTTTCTGATGTATGACCTACTTGAGCTCTGTTTGCTCACTTTTGTGATGGATATGCTGACACTGAAACAACTCAGGCATCTACAAGCTGTGATTCGTCATGGCAGCATCCACAAAGCTGCTGACTCCCTGCATGTAACGCCTCCTGCATTGACTCGAAGCCTGGCTATTCTGGAAGAAGAGTTGGGAGTACAGCTGTTTGATCGTAGTAAGAGCGGCATGCAGCCGACCCCTTTCTGTGACCAAATTCAATATCGTTGCGCGCAGTTGCTCAACGATGTTGATGATTTAATGCGAGAGGCTTCGTTGTATCGCAAAGTCGATAGCGGTCGCCTTAATCTAGGGGTAGGTCGGGCCATTCGAGAGATCGCATTACGCCCCGTTTTACCCGAGTTTATTTCGCTCTACCCAAAGATACAGATCCATATCACTGAGGGTAACCCGGATGAATTGGTCTTCGGTTTGAGGAACCGTCAGTTCGATTTGGTCTTGGCGGGCTTTAGTGGTGTTCTTGATGTAGAAGGGCTCAGCTGTCAAGAAATGCACACGCTGCCATCGCCTATTTTTGTACGGCAGGGACATCCGCTTCAGGGACGCGAAGGCATCAGTTTACTCGAGCTCTATGAGTATCCGATGTTGTCGGCCAGTCAGCTTTCAGTTGGCCATCCGATTTCACAGTTCCTGGCTAAGCCAACTGGACAGCCACCGGAGGTTCATCTGCTAAGTAGTGACTACGAGTTGCTCAAACAGACGCTATTGCGTACCAACGCCTGGCTTCCTGCGCCTATAACGCAATTGGCTGAAGAGTTGGAGTCTGGGCGTCTAGTAACATTAGATGTGCCGAGCTGGAAATTTAATGCCCAAATCAGTGCCATTGAATTGAGCGGACGAACACGTTCACCAGCAGTGCAACACTTTATTGAGCTTTGTATGAAATGCTCTGAGCGCTGGTGAATCTCAGGATTTCATTCAGTTTAATCCGCAAGCCCTGACGCGACTATAAGACGTCGTGCTCGACTTATCCCAGCTGTGGATTGAAATGGCCCAAGTTATTAGTGTGAAAATATTTGAAGTCTGTTCTTGGTTCATCAAAAGTGCGTAGAAGTTAATGAAGGCATTTGAGGATATCCGCAAAGCGTCTGAGCCACTGTAGGTAGGGCTGATGATGAGCGACAAGTCCGGATTTTTATGCCTAGCCGAAAGGCAGGTTAATTTGAAATGACATTGTTGCGTTTCCTGGGACTACACCTTTGGCTAACTTTACTAGCCCCGGCATTTTTATGAATAAGCCGCCTGTGAAGTTCAATAAACTGCGCCCTCCGGTTGTTCCTACTGATGCCCTTTGTCGCCCAGAACTGCTTTGTAAGTTACAGGAGGCGACACTTAACGGCTTTCAGTTGAGTATGGTCTGTGCGCCATTTGGCTACGGCAAAAGTGTGCTAATAGCGCAATACGTCGCTGCTCTTAAATCCCCTTGGGCTTGGTTGCGCTGTGAGGTGGCCGATAATCAGCCACTTCATTTTTTATTGCATTTGCATAAGTCGCTTGGCTTGCTTGAGTTTTCTGATAGCGCAGTCCTCAATGCCGGGCAATTGTGGGCTGAAATTAGCAGTCATTTTGAGCAGCAGAGGTGTTTTACGCTGGTGCTGGATGATCTGCATTACCTGCGTTCTCCTGTCTGTTTGAGTTACATCAATGAACTGCTTAGGCATGTCCCCAGCGGCCTACATGTGGTGGTTGCGAGCCAAGGGCTCCCGGGGATTGCATTTAATCAGCTGCGCCGGGATGGGCGTTTGCAGGTCATTGATAGTCATCAACTTGAATTAGCCAGTGCTGAGATCGAAGCATTAGCCCAGCAACGAGGTATTTCAATTTCCAGCGCAGTTGCCTATCAGTTGCGAACAGCCAACGAGGGTTGGATCAGTGGTGTACTAATAGGGCTGGCAGCGTACTCAAGCAGTGCACATGTGTCTGAGTGTTTGGAGCCTGTGGTGGAGGCACAAGCACAGCGTTGGTTAGCTCAGCTATTTATGGATGAGGTGTTGTGTAAGCTGCCGCCTGGCGACTTATACACACTTGAGCGCTTGTCGGTGTTGAATGCTTGGGATCAGGAACTCGCCCAGTTGATCACGGGTAGTCGCGACAGCACTGCAATAATGGTGCGTCTCTTAGCTGTTGATCTGTTTATCAGCTATAGCCCTGACGAGCGTTTACCGTATCGTTTGCATCCACAGTTGCGTTTGACCCTATATCAACGCCTGTCAGGACGCTCACTAAAGCAGGTTCATGCCCTGCATCTGTTAGCGGCTGATTGGCTATTGCAGCAGCAATGCTACAGCGATGCGATGTTGCAGTTGGGGCGTGCGAGGGATTTCAAGAGGTTGCTGGCGACCTTGGAGTATCACAGTTTTGATCTACTGCGTGAGGGTAAGGTCAATGCTGTCATGGAGTTTATAGGGGCCTTGCCGGGATTCAGCACCGATGATCACCTCACCCTGGCTATAACCGAGGCCAGTGTAGTGGCTGTGGTGGGAGATGTGCAGCGTTGCGCAAGCTGCTTACGACGCTTGCGCCAACTGTTAAAGACTAAGGTCTTGTCAGAGCAGCGGCTGCAGCGATCCTGGCAAACACTTTCCTTTTTGCGCAGTCGTTTGGCTTATCTAGGGGGCAATTACAAGCACGGCATTGAAGTTGCGGCTCGTGCTCTGCTTGAGTATCCACAGAACAATGCTGCTACTGCTGTGTTGCAGTTCAACCGAGGTAGTAATTTGCTGGCGCTCGGGAAACTACGTCTGGCGCGGCAAGATACCGAGCAATCGCTGGTCCAGATTGAGTCGCTGAAATTTACTGGTTATGCCAATCAGCTTCATTGGCAACTTGGTTTAATTGAGCTGGCGCAAGGTCAATATTGTCATGCCAAAGCCCGTTTCGCACGGTTAGATAAAGTGCCACGGGGAAAGCCGGGCGATGGGTTTTATGATCTGTATCGTTTGTTAGGGCAGGCTGTATTGGCGTTGGAAGTTAATCAGCCTGCGCAGGCCGATGTGTTTCTGGCTCAGGCTGAAACACTGGCCATGGGGTTCGCTCAGGGAGGCGGTCTACCTTGTGTACTGTATTACCAAGGCTGTAGCCAGTTGGCTAGGAGTAAGCCTGCTTTGGCTCGTGCCCGTTGGGATGAGGCTCGTCGTCTAGCGTTCAGTAATAGCCTGTTCGGGGTGTATCGCCAGATCGGTGCGCAACGCGCTCGTCTTGCTGTGTTTGAACGCGATCAGGACTTCATCATGAGTTGGCTTAGCGAGTGGCATGGCTGTATCCACCGCAATGCTGAGGGTATATCCACTGGTGAATGGCTTGCTTATGCGTGGGTGCAGCGACACCTGGGGCAGCACCGTGTCGCGGGCAAAATCCTTGTGCAGTTGGCAGAGCAAGCTGAACTGGAGGGCGATCAGCAACTGTGTATTGAATTGCACATTCTGTCGGCTGCCCTGCATCTGGATCAGGGGCGTCGTGGCGCGGCGCTGCATCGATTGGATCAGGCCTTACAACAGGCTGCAGGTGAGGGCTGTGGCCGCCTGCTGCATCGGGAAGGGCGTGCGCTGGAGGCGTTGTGGCGGCAATTACTGACACCGGCTGCACGTCGCCAATATCAGTTGTCACAGCCCCTACCTGCTCCCGATCAATTGGCTGATCTGCTTTGTGAGTTAGGCGATCAGGCCAATCCCCACCAATTGCTGATTGAGCCCCTGACGAGGCGTGAACAAGATGTGCTTAGGCGCATTGGTTTGGGGCAACACAATCAGCAGATAGCCGATGCGATGTTTATCAGCCTGAGTACGGTTAAGACCCATATCAATAATCTGTTCCGCAAGCTGGACGTGCAGGATCGTGAAGGGGCCATACAGTCTGCCAGACGTTTAAACCTGTTCGTTGAACAGTGAATTCCACCCTCCTGATTTAAAAACTCCACCCTGGGTTGGACGCGGGCAGAAAATGGCTTTGGTACAACGGTCTCCTGCTATTTTTTGCTTGTGAGACCGCCATGACCGACCAGCTGCTCAACGACCGCGACGTACGTTTTCAACTCTACGAGATGCTCGACACTCAGTCGCTGTTGCAGCGGCCTCGCTATGCCGAGCATGACCTGGGCGTATTTGATGCCACCCTGGAAACGGCCCGAACGCTGGCGCAGCAGTACTACGCGCCGCATAACCAAAAGGGCGACGCCAACGAGCCGACCTTTGACGGGGCAAAGGTCCATCTCATCCCGGAAACCAAAGTGGCCTGGGATGCCTTTGCCGAAGCCGGCTTTCTGGCGGCCCATCACGATTATGATGATGGCGGCCTGCAACTGCCCGAAGTGGTACTGCGTGCCTGTATGGCCTATTTCAATGCGGCCAACATTGCCACGGTTGGTTATTCATTCCTCAGCATTGCCGCTGCCAACCTAATCAAGAGTTTTGCCAGCGCTGAGCTGCGCGAGCGCTTCCTGCCGCCGATGTTGGCGGGGCGTTTCAGTGGCACCATGGCCATGACTGAGCCGGGGCAGGGCTCCGCGCTGGGCGATCTGCGTACCAGCGCCAAACCCGCCGCGGACGGTACCTACCGCATCAGTGGCAGCAAGATGTTTATCTCCGGTGGCGATCACGAACTGACCGACAACATTGTGCACATGGTGTTGGCTCGTCTTGAGGGAGCTCCGGCCGGTGTGAAGGGAATTTCTCTGTTTCTGGTGCCCAAGTTTCTGGTCAATGCAGACGGCAGTCTGGGCGCCCGTAATGATGTCGCGCTAGCTGGGTTGCTGCATAAGATGGGGTACCGCAATACCACCTCCACTGTGCTCAGTTTTGGTGAAAAAGACGGTGCAGTTGGTTATCTGGTGGGGGAGGCCAACCACGGCTTGGCCTATATGTTCCAGATGATGAATGAGGCCCGCGTTGGGGTAGGTCTAGGCGCTGCCAGCTTGGGTTACCAGAGTTTTGTGCACGCCCTGGATTATGCACGTCAGCGTCCGCAGGGCCGTTTGCCGGGGAACAAGGACCCGCACAGCCCGCAGGTGCGCATTATTGAACACGCTGATGTGCGGCGCATGCTGTTGCAGCAGAAGGTCTATGCCGAGGGCAGTCTGTCGCTCTGTCTGTATGCCAGCAGTCTGGTGGAGGACAGCCACACCGCAGCGGATGCAATCCAGCGTCGCGAGGCTGCTGAGCTGCTCGATCTGCTTACCCCTGTGGTGAAAAGTTGGCCTTCACGTTATGGCCTGCTGGCTTCTGAGATTGGTGTGCAGGTGCTGGGTGGTTCCGGTTACACCCGTGAGTACATGCTGGAGCAGCTCTACCGCGATAACCGTCTCAACCCGATTCATGAAGGTACTGAAGGCATTCAGGCGATTGATCTGCTGGGGCGCAAGTTGGGCCCTCGCGGTGGGGATGGTTATGGGTTATTTCTGAGCAAGGTGCATAAAGCCGTGGCCGAAGCCACCCAAGACTGCAACTGCGTATTGCTTGCCACCGCTCTACGCTCGGCTTTGCGCATTGTTGAGCGACTGACCGCTGATATGCAGCAGCTCGTTGCCGCTAAGCCAGATATTGGGTTGAGCAATGCCACGGTGTTTCTTGATGTCTTCAGTAAGTTGGTGCTGGGTTGGAACTGGCTATGTCAGGCCCAGGTTGCCAGTCGTGCCTTGAGGGCTGGCGCTAGTGGCAGCGAAGCAGATTTCTATCGAGGCAAACTACAGGCTGCCCGCTACTTCATGGACTGGGAACTGGCCGGTCTGGAAGGCCAGGCACGTTTGCTCAGTACCACCAACCGTATCTGTTTCGACATGCGCGATAGCTGGTTCTGACAGCCGTCGCGAGCGTTTTTGGTACCTGACAAGGAATCATCATGAGCGAGTTTGTTCACTACCGCGTTGAAAACAATCTGGCCCTGATCGCCCTTAACCGCCCACCGGTTAATGCGCTCGGGCAGAGCTTGCGGGAGGCTTTGCTGGGCGCACTTCAGCGTGCCGCCGACGATACCAAGGTGGCGGCTATCGTGCTCTATGGCTCACCCTTCAGTGCCGGTGCCGACATCACCGAGTTCGGCACAGCTGCCAGCCATGCGCAGCCAGCGCTGCCCGATCTGCTGGTGTACCTGACTGAACTGAGCAAGCCGACCATTGCTGTGATTGATGGCTTGGCCCTAGGGGGGGGGCTGGAGCTGGCCCTGGCCTGTGGTTATCGCATCGCCGCGCCCGGCGCCCGTCTGGGCTTGCCGGAAATCCATCTGGGTCTGTTGCCGGGTGCCGGTGGTACGCAGCGTTTGCCGCGTCTGGTAGGGGCTGAGGCAGCGCTGGAATTTATCGTGCATGGCGTGCCGCTTAAGTCCGAGCGGGCCGTTAGTCTGGGCATTGTCGACCGGGTTTCGCTCAGTGTGGACAGCCTGTTGGAAGAGGCCTGTGTTTATGCTGAGGAGTTGATCCGTACGGCCGCACCTGCGCAGCCGCAGGCACCGTTCAAGGAGCCGGCTCAGGGCCTGAGTGGGACTTTCTTTGCAGACTATCTGCAACGCCATGCAGATCGCTGGAAGGGCCGCCAGGCGCCGCAGCGGGTTGTTGCAGCGGTACAGGCTGCCTGCGAGTTGTCGTTGGAGCAGGGCCTGCAACGGGAAGCCGAGCTGTTTGTTGAGGCCGAAAACTCGGCGGAGTCTGCTGCCCTGCGCCATGTGTTTTTCGCCGAGCGTGAAGCGGGTCGTGTGCCGGGTGTTAGCGCTGATACGCAGCTTCGGGCTGTAAACAAGGTTGCGGTGATCGGTGCCGGCACCATGGGCGGCGGTATTGCGATGAACTTCGCCAACGCCGGCATTGCCGTGACCCTGCTGGAGCTGAAAGGCGAGGCGCTCGATCGTGGCCTGACGCAGATCCGCAAGAACTATGAGATCAGCGTTCAGCGCGGCAAGCTCAGTGCGGATCAGCTTGAGCAGCGTATGGCGTTGTTGCGTGGCACCCTGGATTACGCTGATCTGGCGGATGCTGATTTGGTAATCGAGGCCGTATTCGAGAGCCTGGAGATAAAGCAGCAGGTGTTCCGCACGTTGGACAACGTGTGCAAACCCGGCGCGATTATGGCCAGCAATACTTCGACATTGGATGTGGATGCCATTGCAGCGGTCACCCGCCGTCCGCAGGATGTGATCGGCCTGCACTTTTTCAGCCCGGCTAACGTGATGCGCCTGCTGGAGGTGGTTCGTGCCCGTGAAACGTCCCCAGAAGTGCTGGCCACGACGCTTAAACTGGCCCGCAAGATCGGCAAGATTGCTGTGGTCTCCGGCGTCTGCTTCGGCTTTATCGGCAACCGCATGTTTGAGCCTTACTCCCGCGAAGCGCATCGCTTGCTGCTGGAAGGGGCCACACCTGCGCAGATCGACAATGCCTTGACCAACCATGGTCTGGCCATGGGCATGCTGGCGGTGCAGGACCTTGCCGGGATTGATGTGGGCTATCTGATCCGCCAATCACGGCGTGGCGTTATCGCCCATGATCCGAGCTATTGCCGTTTGGGTGACGCGTTGTACGCGCAAGGGCGTTTCGGTCAGAAAACCAAGGCAGGCTTCTATCGTTATGAAGGCCGCGAGCGCCTGGACGATCCCTATGTGGTTGAGCTGGCCCGGCAGTTGGCAAGCGAGCTAGGTATTGAGCGCCGCAAAATTTCGGATCAGGAAATCGTCGAGCGCTGCCTCTTCAGCCTCATCAATGAAGGTATTCAGCTCCTTGATGAAGGTATCGCTTTGCGCAGCAGTGATATAGATCTGGTGTTCCTCAACGGTTATGGCTTCCCGGCCTGGCGTGGTGGCCCGATGCATGAGGCCGAGCAGTTGGGACTGGATAACCTGTTGGCTGTTATCAACTACTACCGTCAGGCCTTGGGTGCCCACGGTGAAATGTGGTTCAAGCCCGCGCCGTTGCTGCAACGTTTGGTTGACGCAGGTAAGCAGCGTATCGAGAAAATCTGAAGGACGCACACCGGGCGGGAAGTCTCCGGCTCGGTGTATCCGGTACATAGAAAGGACGTATAAGAATGAAAGAAGCCGTTATTCTCTCCACCGCACGTACACCCATTGCCAAAGCATTTCGTGGCGCCTTCAATGACCTCAAATCGCCGACGATGGCCAGTTATGCCATCCGTGCCGCTGTGGCGCGGGCAGGGATCCAAGCGGCTGAAATCGAAGACCTGGTGATGGGCACAGGTCTGCCCGGCGGCACCGCCGGCTGGAACCTTGGGCGTATGGCCGCGCTGGCATCCGGCTTGCCGTTGACTGTCAGTGGGCAAACTTTGGATCGCCAATGTGCGTCGGGCCTGATGGCCATTGCTACTGCCGCCAAACAAATCATGGTGGACGGCATGCAGGTCACCATCGGCGCAGGGCAAGAACATATCAGTCTGGTGCAGAACCGCCATCTGGAATGGGCCATTGCCGAGCGTGACGAACAAGTTATGCGGATGGCCGAGCATGCCTATATGCCGATGCTGCAAACCGCAGAGATTGTCGCCAAACGCTACAACATCAGCCGTGATGCGCAGGACGAATACTCCCTACTATCCCAGCTGCGTACTGCATCAGCTCAGCAGGCCGGGTTGTTTGTCGATGAGATCGTGCCGGTCACTGCTCGCAAGAAAGTTCAGGATAAAGAAACCGGCGCGGTGAGTTATGAAGAAGTCACCCTGAGCCTGGATGAAGGTAACCGCCCGCAGACTGTTATGGGCGATCTGAGCAAGCTCAAACCTGTCATTGAAGGTGGCTGCATCACCGCCGGTAATGCCAGCCAGCTGTCCGATGGGGCCAGCGCCTGTGTGCTGATGGAGGCACGTCTGGCTGAGCAGCGTAACCTCAATCCGCTGGGTATCTATCGCGGTATTGCCGTGGCCGGTCTGGCGCCGGAAGAAATGGGCATCGGCCCGGTGTTGGCTGTGCCCAAACTGCTTAGGCAACATGGCCTGACGGTGGATGACATTGGCCTGTGGGAGCTTAACGAAGCTTTCGCCTGTCAGGTGCTTTACAGCGCGCAGACGTTGGGCATTGACCCGGCCAAATTGAACGTAAATGGCGGCGCTATTGCCATCGGACACCCCTACGGCATGAGCGGTTCGCGTATGGTTGGGCATGCCTTGCTGGAAGGTAGGCGTCGTGGCGTGAAGTACGTTGTGGTCACTATGTGTGTTGGTGGCGGCATGGGTGCTGCCGGTTTGTTTGAGGTGTGCTGATGGACATTTTGAAGAAGTTCGCCCTGACCGGGAAAACCATTTTGGTGACAGGGGCATCCAGTGGTATCGGGGCCCATTTGGCTCGCGTGGCAAGCCAGGCTGGGGCCAATGTGGTGTTGACTGCGCGTCGGGTTGATCGCCTTGAACAACTGGCCAGCGATATTCACTGGCTGGGTGGCCAGTCGCTGGTGGTACAGATGGACGTCACCAATCGAGACAGTGTTGAAGCTGCCTTCGACGCGGCAGAGGCCCATTTTGGTTATGTTGATGTTGTCCTCAACAATGCCGGTATTGGTAATGGCCAGCGCGCACTTGAACTCAGCGAAGAAGATTGGCGTTCGATGCTGGCGACCAATCTGGATGGTGTATGGCGGGTCGCGCAGTGTGCTGCTCAGCGCATGGTGAAAGCCGGACTGCCTGGCAGCATTATCAACACTGCTTCGATTCTTGGTCTGCGTCAAGGGACAGGCTATAGCCATTACTCGGCGGCCAAGGCGGGTGTGGTGCAGCTGAGCAAATCCCTTGCGCTGGAGCTGGCCCGTCATCGGATTCGGGTCAATGCGATCGCGCCGGGCTACTTCAAAACCGAAATAAATGATGCTTATTTCGAGACAGAAAAAGGCCAGAACTATGTAAAAAGAGCGGTGCCAATGGCGCGCCTAGGGCAGTTGCAGGAGCTGGAGGGTCCGTTCCTACTGCTGGCCAGTGAGGCCGGTTCGTTTATCACAGGTGAGGTGATCGCAGTGGATGGCGGGCACATGGTGAACTCCCTGTAAGCGTTTTTTGTTTGTGGCCTGTGCGAGTGCTTAGTTGAGCAGCCCTTGTAGTTGCGCCTGAGCCACAGCTTGAGTGCGGCGTTCAGTACCCAGCTTGCTGTTGATGTTCCAGGCGTGGGCTTTCACCGTGTTCACCGACAAACAAAGTTGGTTGGCGATCTCGCGATTAGAAAGACCAGAAGCGATCAATTGCAGGATGGTCCGTTCACGTTTGCTCAGGGTGCAAATGCCGTTCGCGGGCTGCTGTGCGCGGCCACTCACAGCATAAGTGATGGAGTTAGGGGCCAGCGCTGTGGTGTTGAACCATAACGGGTGACGACGGCGCAGGGCTGCGACTTCCGGCGAGGAGTTGTCGGCTGTGCCGGTGACCTCACGTTGCAAGTAGTTGAGCAGCAGTGGTGTCCCGTTACGCAGGTTTTGCAGCAGATTCCCTGAGTTACTTTCGTGCAGCATCAAGCAGATCAGGGCAGGCCATTGCTCGCACTCTTCCAATAGGCGTTTACGCAGTTCCTGACTGAAGACTTGCTGACGCTCGCGGATAAGCTCCTGCAAGACCAAGCTGTCGAATGCCAACTGGGGAGCTCGAACTTCTCTGACGGCACCTTGCAGTACCAGGCGCGGTAGGCTCCAGGATGGGCGACGGCGGCTGCTGACCCACCAGTGCAGGCTGTTAGGCGTGCGATCAATCAGATCTTCCATACAGGCATCCAGCTCCGGGCAGGCTTGGCGCGGGTAGTCATCCAGCATTAACCACAGAGGCTCTCGGATGCGGCCCAGTAGCCGGTGTAGAGACTCCAGTGGTTCGCCGTCTTCTACTTCTTCTCCAAGCTCGGCTGCAACGCGATTGAGCAGATCACGTGAGGACATCGAGTGGCCGAGCATTTCCAGCCAGATGATTCGGGTACCGGCCGGCGCTTGCCGTGCACACTCGATCATGAGTGCGCTTTTGCCAAAACCGGCAGGGGCGCACAGGAAAGTCAGGCGCTGGGTACCGGAGGCTAATGGTCGGCTAAGTGTTGGGCGGATGACATGACCATTGTTGGCTTGTGGAATCCGCTGAGGTTTTGGGTTGAAAGGATCTTTGGGAGTCTGGCTTTGAGTGTTCATAAAAGTAGACCTCGCGGCGGGACGTGGCGACGTCCGTGTAAAGTTTTATGTGTGCCAAATCGTCTTGGGCCTCAGGTGTATATGCTGCCTAAAACTAAGGCATGAGTTTGGATATTCCGTGCCGCCGATTTGACATTAGCCGCCAAGGAGGCTGCGGCTGGCTACCGTTTGTCTGGGGCTTGGGCGTAGCAAGTCATTAGCAGAAAAATCAGGAGGTTTTTGCAGCGGGGGGTGACTGTTCTGATGGCGGTCAGACTAGGTGTTAGGTGTGACTTTCAATCGGTACGTTAGTCTGTATGGGTCGCGCGTATGGCTGGTTATGTTGCAGGTGTTTCACCTCAACATAGTGGAGAGCCAAATGACAAAAATAATATGGCGCGATCGCTTTAAGCCTCGTGTACTTACCCTGGCCATTTCTGTGGCCTACATTGCCCCGGCCGTTGAAGCTGCCTCGTTTAATTTAGGACAGATCGAAGGCCAACTTGATTCTAGCCTTTCAATTGGTGCCAGCTGGGCCATGCGAAATGCAGATCCGGAGTTGATTGGGGCCGTCAATGGCGGAAAGACCGCTGCTTCAGCCAATGATGACGGACGTTTAAATTTCAAAAAGGGCGAGACCTTCTCAAAAATTTTCAAAGGCCTGCATGACCTTGAGTTGAAGTACGGCGATACAGGGTTATTTGTCCGCGGAAAATATTGGTACGACTTTGAGCTCAAGGATGAAACACGTCCATTCAAAAGCATTAGCGACAGCAATCGTAAACAGGGGGCACAGTCTTCTGGCGCAGAAATTCTGGATGCCTTCGTCTATCACAACTACACCATTGGCACGTTACCAGGCACCGTGCGCGCAGGACGCCAGGTGGTGAGCTGGGGTGAAAGCACCTTTATCGGTAACAGCATTAATGCAATCAACCCGATTGATGCCGCTGCGTTACGCCGTCCGGGGGCTGAACTCAAGGAAGGCCTGATACCCGTCAACATGCTGTTTGTCTCCCAAGGGATTACCGACCGGCTGTCTGCCGACCTGTTCTATCAACTGGAGTGGGATCAGACCGTTGCAGATAACTGCGGCACCTTCTTTGGCGGCGACGCTATTGCCGATGGCTGTGATGAGGGGCTTACCGTCGGACTGCCTGCTGCCGTCAACATGCTCGGCCCTTATGCCGATTTTATGGGTGTAAAGATGACGCGGGAGGGGCTGATTGTCCCTCGTGCAAGTGATCGCGACGCCCGTGATAGCGGGCAATGGGGCATCGCTCTGCGTTGGATGGGCGATGAGACTGAGTACGGCGCCTATGTCATGAACTATCACAGCCGCATGCCTTATCTGTCTATGACTACCCCAAATGCTGCGGACATTGGTCTGGCTCTGAGTATGCCCATGGGAGGGCTGGCAGGTCCGGTGGGTCAGACGTCAATGTTGGGTAACAGCAAATACTTCCTAGAGTATCCGGAAGACATCCGCCTGTACGGGGTGAGTTTCGCCACCACCCTGGAGAGCGGTACGGCGTGGTCCGGTGAAGTGAGTTACCGCCCCAACATGCCGCTGCAATTCAACCTGTTGGATGCGGTCAACTCGCCTGTTATGTATGTCGGTGCGGCAGGGCTTTCGGGTGGCCTTGCGGGGGCTTTGGCGGCGGCCGACACCGACATCAAGGGCTACAAGCGCAAGGAAGTGACCCAGCTACAAAGCACCCTCACGCACTTTTTTGATCGCGTGCTGGGAGCTGATCGCCTGACCTTGGTCGGCGAGTTGGGTATGACCCACGTGGGCGGCCTAGAGCAGCGCAGCGAACTGCGCTACGGCCGTATCAACGAAGTTGGCGCATACAGCCCGAGTCATGAGAATGGCTTTTACACAGCCAACTCATGGGGTTATCGGATGCGCGCTGTTCTCGATTACAGCGATGTGATAGCTGGGGTCAACCTCAAGCCCAATTTGGCCTGGGCCCATGATGTGGACGGTTATGGGCCTACCTTCAACGAGGGCGCCAAGGCCGTGAGCATCGGCCTGGATGCGGAATACCGCAGCACCTATACCGCCAGTTTGTCTTACACCGACTTCTTCGGTGGTGATTACAACAACCAGATCGATCGCGACTATCTGGCGTTGAGCCTTGGCGTGAACTTCTAATTCAGTTTTGAGAGCGTGTGCGATGAAAACGTCTACAAGTGTTCTTGCTTGCCTTGCCCTGTCCGTAATCACTAATAGCGTACTGGCCGCAGCATCACCTGATGAGGTCGCTAAACTGGCAAATGTTCTGACCCCAGTGGGTGCTGAACGTGCTGCCAATACGGATGGAACCATACCTGAGTGGAGAGGGGGCTTAGGTAAAGATGCCGGGAGCGTCGATCCCAATGGATTTCTGAGTAACCCCTTTTCAGATGAACAGCCACTGTTTGTAATCACTGCGCAGAATGTTGATCAGTATCGTGACAAGTTAAGTGATGGTCAGCTTGCGATGTTCAAGCGATATCCAGATTCCTTCAAAATGAAGGTATATCCAACTCACCGTACAGTATCCATGCCTCAGTCTATTTATGATGCGGCGCGGGTCAGTGCAGAGAGGGTTAGTTTGGTTGATGGCGGCAATGGACTGAAAGGCTTCTCAGACTCTCGTTTTTTTGCATTTCCGATTCCCAAATCAGGCGTAGAGGTTGTGTGGAATCATGTCACCCGTTACCGGGGCGGCAACGTACTACGTGAGTCAAGCAGCGGCTTCCCACAGCGCAATGGTGAGTACACCTTGGTGCGTATTACTGACCAAGTGTCGTTTCCATCTTGGCTGCCCGATATGGACAAGGCAAAAGCCGAAAATACCTTACTGGTATTCAAAGCGGTAACCAGCTCGCCGGCACGCTTAGCAGGCAACGTGCTATTGGTACACGACACGCTTGATCAGGTTAAAGAAGCGCGCATGGCGTGGCAGTACAACCCAGGACAACGTCGCGTACGCCGAGCGCCTCAAGTGGCTTATGACAGCCCTGGTAACAATGCAGATGGCACCCGAACTTCAGATGACTTCGATATGTATAACGGAGCGCCGGATCGCTATGACTGGAACCTGATCGGTAAGAAGGAGATGTACATCCCGTATAACAACTATGACCTTGCATCACCTAGTGTGAAGTATTCTGACATTCTTAAAGTTGGTCATACCAATCAAGATCTAGCGCGTTATGAACTACACCGTGTCTGGGTCGTAGAGGGCACGCTGAAAGAAGGAAAGCGTCATGTCTATGCCAAGCGTCGCTTTTATCTAGATGAGGACTCTTGGACCATTGCCGCGTCAGAGTTGTATGACGGACGCGGACAGCTGTGGAGAGTTGGTCAGGCCATGCTCATGCAAGAGTACAACGCGCAAACTTCTTGGTATGCCTTTGAGGCATTGTACGATCTCATTTCGGGTCGTTATGGCGTTTACGGCATGATCAACGAAGAAGCAAAATGGGTGCGTTTTGGTGTGAAAGCCTCAGCCAACGAATTCACGCCTGCTGCGTTGCGTACATCAGGAGTACGCTGATATTGCATTAGTAATGATGCGCCGCTGAACAGCACGTTTGGTGGCGCATTTTATTTGGCGCGATATATCAAATTATGGGCAATTAAGGTCAAGTAGGAGATTTCACACAGCTCAATACTTCATTTCTAACAATGACAAAGATGAGAGCGTGTTCATGCAGAATCACTACGATGTTTTGATTATCGGGGCCGGCCTTTCAGGCATCGGTATGGCTTGCCGCATGACAGAGGAAATGCCAGGCGCCAAGGTCGGCCTTATAGAGCGCAGAACTGCTATCGGCGGCACGTGGGATCTGTTCCGTTACCCAGGAATACGATCAGATTCAGACATGTTTAGCTTCAGCTACTCATTTCGCCCTTGGCGTGAATCCAAAGTTCTTGCTGATGGCCCTTCTATCCGTAACTACATCACTGAAACAGCCCGTGAATATGGGGTAGACCGAAAGATCCTTTTCGGCCTGAAAACTACCGAGGTTTCTTGGAGCAGTGAGGATCGTCTCTGGACTGTGAAATGTGTAAAAGAGGCGAGTGGTGAGACGCAGGAGTTCACCTGTAAATACATGGTTTCTTGTACTGGCTACTACAACTATGACGAGGGTTTCTTGCCTGAGTTTGTAGGTGCAGACCGCTTTCAAGGCATACAAGTACACCCTCAGCATTGGCCTGAAGAGCTCGATTACAGAGGCAAGCACGTTGTCGTTATCGGTAGTGGCGCAACGGCAGTAACTCTAGTGCCCACCATGGCCAAAGATGCCGCTCACGTAACCATGCTGCAGCGTTCACCAAGTTACATATTCAGTGTGCCCGGCCAGGACAAAATCTCTGAACTGCTTTGTCGTTTTTTGCCTGAGAAATTTGTTTATTCGATGGCCCGAAAACGCAATATCAAGATGCAACGCTTCTTCTATAAGGCATCGAAAGCCTTTCCTGGCGTGATGCGGTCTTACCTATTGCGTGGGGTGCGCAAGCACTTGGGCGATTTTGTCGATATGCGGCATTTCACCCCGAGATACATGCCTTGGGATGAGCGTGTGTGTGCTGTACCAGATGCGGACCTGTTCGAAGTGCTAAAGGAGGGCAAAGCCTCCGTTGTTACGGATCACATCGAGACATTTACTGAGAAGGGAATATTGCTGAAGTCTGGTGTACATCTACGAGCCGACATCATCATAACGGCTACAGGCCTCAAATTGCAGACCTGTGGGGGCATGGTATTAAAGGTCGATGGCGAGGAGAAACTCGTCAGTAACCTGATGACTTACAAAGGCTCGATGTTGCAGGACATCCCCAATATGGGTTTTGTTTTGGGTTACACCAATGCGCCATGGACGCTAAAGGCAGATCTTACTGCTCGCTATCTGTGCCGCTTGTTTAACTACATGAAGCAGAACAATTTAGAAGTGGTGGTTCCGAAGGCGCCACAAGGTCAAATGAAGGCCGATGAAACGATTCTTGGATCGCTTCAGTCTGGTTACATCCAGCGAGCCGCAGACCTATTACCTCGCCAGGGGCAAGGCCTACCGTGGCGCGTCTTGCACAGCTTCGAGAGCGATCAAAAAATGTTGTTAAGTGATGCTGTTGAAGATGCAGCACTGGAATTTCGAAGTGCCTGAGGTGGATAGGTCCATTTAGGGCTGTTCTAACGGACGGATTCAGGCACTACTTCGTTTGACTTACAGAGAAGAAGATCCCCCTGCCATGAAACCTGATCTTATATTTGTCCATGGCATGTGGTCTCGGCATACCGTTTGGGACCATTGGATCAGCTATTATCGGGAGGCAGGGTATAACTGTGTCAGCCCCGATCTGCCTGGTCACGGCGAGCAAGACTCAGACCGACTGCTGGCCGGTGCTAGTCTGCAGCACTATGTGAGTGCAGTAGTTGCAGCTTGCCGAGGCAGTCAAAAACCAGTCTTGATCGGCCATTCTCTAGGTGGGTTGTTGGTGCAACAGGCTGCGCAGCATCTTGATGCTAGGGCGTTGGTTCTAGTGAACAGTGCTGCTCCAGGGCAGATTTTTCCGCTTCGCCCCGTCATGTTGCCAGGATTGTTTCGGCACTTTTCGAAATGGGGGTTGTGGAACAGATCATTTCGCCTTTCTGACTGGGAGGCTGACTACCTAATTTTTAATTGTGTCCCACGTGATCAGCGTGCGAATTTTCGTAAGCAGTTGATCGCTGAGTCGGGTCGGGTTGCTTATGCTGTGGGCTATGGGCGGCTCAACTTGGCGGGAACCAATCGGGTAGACAGGTGCCGGATACACTGCCCTATTCTTGCGTTGGCTGGCGGGTCTGACCGGATCATCCCTCCATCAGTGAGTCGACGGACAGCTCGTTGGTACGGCGATCAAATCGAGTATCGGGAGTTCGCTGGACATGGCCACTGGTTGCTAGGAGAGCCTGGCTGGAATGAGCATGCTAAATTCATCAATCAATGGTTATTAGCATTGTAGGTTACCTGCAGAAAGTATATCCCATTAGTTCCTGATAAACTTTTGATCAAGATGCGCCCGCAACCGTTGCCGAGATTTACCTGGGAACAGTTTTGCTCGCCACTGCTTAGGGCTGACGCCGTACCAGCGTTGAAACGCACGTGAAAAGGCGCTCAGTTCAGAGTAACCAAGCATAGCTGCAAGATGGGTGAGGCTTATGGTTGAGTCCGCCAAATACCGCTGCGCCATGGATTTACGAGTTTCGTCCAACAGGATTTGAAACGATGTACCTTCTTCCGCCAGATATCGTTGAAGGGTGCGCGGCGATAAATCCATATATTCAGCAATTTGCTCAATGGTGGTGCGACCATTTGGAAGCAAATTACGAAGAAGCTGACTGACATAGGCGGGCAGTTCCTGAACAGACATCCTGTCCAATGCGTCCAAGTGCTGCTGTATGAGCCTGTGAAGGTTCTCGTCGCCAGCACTCAGTGGAGCTTCAAGCACCTTTGCATCAAATACCCAGGCGTTATAAGGCGCGTTAAATCGTGGTGTTAGCCCTAAAAGGCGATTGTAGGCCTGTGGCTCGCGCAGTGGGGCATGTTGCAAAAGCAGTGCGTCTGGCTTCCAGCGAGAGCCTAGTAAGGTGCGCATCAACTGTGTTGCAGCACCCACCACTAATTCCAGTACCAGCCGGTGGCTGGGGACATCTCTGACTTCAGCAGCATCGTAGTAGAACAGCGCGTGCTCGCCTTCAATTTCAATGCGAACGCGTGAGGCATTAGAGTGCAGATGAAAATAGTGGCTTAGTTCTTTGAGTGCGCCGCCTACTGTATTTGCATTACGAATTAAGTAGACCAGAGGGCCAAGGGAGGCGGCACCTTGGTAGATGCCGTACTGCATGCAAAATAGAGGGTTGCTAGAGCGGCGGACGGCGCTTTCAAGCAATGCAGCATATTTACGGAATGGAATGAAGCTTTCTGGGTGTTCAAGAACGTCATGTGGCAGCTCTGCGTCATTGATCAGATCTTGGGCAAGCAGTCCTTGACCGGCAGAAAACTCTGCCAAACCAAACAGTGAAGATGCACGGATAAAAGCAGTAACTTGACTGATCAGCACGGGATTGCACCTCGCGTAACCTAGGTTGCGTCATATTCTTGACTTGTACTCTCTTTAGAGTTGCGGTGCCTACATGCTTGAACGCATATCTATCATGCCATAGGCGGCGCTGATCTTAGTGGCTTTTGGGTCTTACTATTGAGAGCTACGTCTCCATTGCAGGCCTTAGAGGTGAGATAACTCCTAGTCGGTTAGTGTCGTTTTCAATAAATCATAAGTGTTAGCGTGTCCAAGGGTGGCCATGGGTGTTAGGGCGCTCAAAGTGATAGGTGATCACGGCACTCTTGCTACATGATGTTTGAGAGCAGATTTTGAACCGGGTGGTATTCCTTCTCTCTAAGAAGGCGGGACTGTCAGAAGGCTGCTTTTCCAATAGGCGTATGTGCCAATAGGATGAAAGAAAGCAGTACTTTTATTGTACTAAAGTGCTTATTTTGATCTTTTGAAGTGTAACTACTCTGTAATGCAGATAGGCATCTGACACAGCCTGAATGATTGATATATAGACTAAGTTGTTTGGTTCTTATTCGGCTTGGGAATAAACGGGCATCGGCATGTTCTACCTGTTCTATCGGTTAATGAGTTCTGGTGCTCAGGTATCTGCCTTCAAACTGTCGCTACATTCGTGCCATATGATGTGTTTTAGAACGGTGCTTGCTCCTAACATACTGATTATTTTGATGTTTTTTATTTGTATGTTCCTGGTCTTGGTGCCTTCGTGCAGTTATTTTTTGCCAAGGTCCTGTGACATGGTTTATGGCGGGTATGGATGCACTTCGTGTCATTGTCTTATAACCGTTAAATAACCCTACATTCTGTAGTGCACGGTGTTTTAAGCCTTTTGGTTCGATTTGTTACTAATAATGGTCACAAACATACAGCGATGTAGGTATAATCTTTCTCATCTGCACGACTCATACCTTTTGAGCCCGCTCGGGCATTGATCCATTTGTGAGGTCCCTTAGATGCATTCGAAGCTAACCTTCGCCGCATTGGTTTCCGCCATGACCCTGGCGGTTTTCAGCCTGTCCGGCTGTAAAGAATCCTCTGCACCACCAGCTAAGCCGACCCCGCAAGTTGGTGTTGTGACCCTGAAAGCTGAACCATACACCCTAACCACTGAGCTGCCGGGACGGACCAGTGCCTTCCGTATTGCTGAGGTGCGTCCCCAAGTTAGTGGCATTATCCAGAAGCGCCTTTTTAAGGAAGGCAGCGATGTGAAAGCGGGGCAGCAGCTGTATCAAATCGACCCTGCTACTTATGAGGCTACTTATAAGAGTGCTCAGGCTGCGTTGATCTCCGCCAGTGCCTTGTCTGACCGTTACAAACTGTTGGTTGTGGATAAGGCCGTTAGCAAACAGGCCTTTGATGAGGCTCGAGCTGCAAGCTTGCAGGCTCAGGCTAACCTAGAGCAGGCGCAGATCAACTTGCGCTATACCAAAGTGTTCGCGCCTATTACTGGGCGTATCGGCCGTTCTGTCGTGACCGAGGGTGCGCTGGTTAATAATGGCCAGGCAGATGCCTTGGCGATCATCCAGCAACTAGATCCCATCTATGTGGATGTTACCCAGTCGACCAAAGAGCTGCTGCAGCTGCGCAAGGATTTGGCTGAGGGGCGTTTGGGCTCGGCCGCTGATGGTGCCGCAAAGGTACGCCTGAGACTGGAAGACGGCAGCGTCTTTGCTCAGGAAGGCAAGCTTGAGTTCTCTGATGTGACCGTTGATGAGAGCACGGGCTCTGTCACGCTTCGTGCAGTGTTCCCGAATCCGGATCATCTGCTGTTGCCCGGTATGTTCGTACATGCCGAACTGATTGCTGGTGTTAAACAGCAGGCTATTTTGGCTCCTCAGCAAGGCATCACCCGCAATGCAAAAGGCGAAGCAACAGCTTTGGTGGTTAACGATAAAAATGTCGTTGAAGCGAGAGCTATTGAGGCAGAGCGTACCGCTGGCAACAACTGGCTGGTTATTTCGGGCCTCAATGAAGGGGACCGTCTGATCACCGAGGGCTTGCAGTTCGTGCAGCCTGGTGTCGAAGTTAACGCAACGCCAGCAGGCAATCTCAGCGCCAATCAGGCTGAGTCGCAGACTGAAAAGCGCTGAGTGGGGATTAACTGATGTCTAAGTTTTTTATTGACCGCCCCATTTTTGCCTGGGTAATTGCCCTGGTGATCATGCTGGCAGGTGGCTTGTCGATCCTCAAACTGCCGATTAACCAGTATCCGAGCATTGCGCCGCCAGCAATCAGTATTGCTGTGCGTTATCCCGGCGCATCTGCACAAACTGTGCAGGACACCGTGGTGCAGGTTATTGAGCAGCAAATGAACGGTATCGACGGGCTGCGCTATATCAGCTCATCGAGTAACTCCGACGGTAGCATGGAAATCATTGTTACCTTCGAACCAGAGGTGAACCCGGATATTGCACAGGTTCAGGTGCAGAATAAGCTGCAGCTGGCTACTCCACTGCTGCCACAGGAAGTGCAGCAACAGGGGATTCGGGTTACCAAGTCGGTTAAGAACTTCCTGATGGTAATCGGCCTGGTTTCCAAGGACGGCAGCTTGGATAAGAACGACTTGGCCGACTACATCGTTTCCAATATTCAGGATCCGTTGTCTCGCACCAAGGGTGTTGGCGACTTCCAGGTGTTTGGTTCGCAATACGCCATGCGCATCTGGCTCGACCCACAAAAGTTGAACAACTTTTCCCTGACTCCGGTGGATGTAAGTGCGGCTATTCAGGCGCAGAACGTGCAGGTTTCATCCGGTCAGTTGGGTGGGCTTCCTGCTTTGCCAGGGCAGCAACTCACAGCCACTATTATTGGCAAAACCCGCCTGCAAACACCTGAGGCGTTCCGCAACATCTTGCTCAAAGTTAATCCGGACGGCTCCCAGGTTCGTTTGGGGGATGTCGCTTCTGTCGAGTTGGGGGGCGAAAACTACAGTATTAGCGCGGAGTATAACGGCAAGCCCGCGACGGGAATTGCGGTCAAGCTGGCGACCGGGGCCAATGCCCTGGAAACTGCTAAAGCCGTACGTCAGACCATCGCTGAGTTGGAGCCATTCTTCCCGCCTGGTATGGAAGTGGTATACCCATATGACACCACACCGGTCATTTCTGAGTCGATTAGCGGTGTAGTACACACGCTGTTCGAAGCGATTGTCCTGGTGTTCCTGGTGATGTATCTGTTCTTGCAGAACTTCCGCGCCACCATTATTCCGACCTTGGCTGTTCCTGTAGTTCTGCTGGGGACGTTCGGTATTTTGGCCGCCTTCGGCTTCAGCATTAACACCCTGACCATGTTCGCCATGATCTTGGCCATCGGCCTCCTGGTGGATGATGCCATTGTAGTGGTGGAAAACGTCGAACGGGTGATGAGCGAAGAGGGGCTATCTCCGCTTGAGGCAACGAAAAAGTCCATGGGACAGATTCAGGGTGCACTGGTGGGGATCGGCTTGGTTTTGTCAGCGGTGTTTATTCCGATGGCATTCTTCCCAGGGTCAACGGGGGTTATTTACCAGCAGTTCTCGGTAACGATTGTTTCGGCCATGGCACTTTCTGTACTGGTCGCTCTGATCTTTACTCCGGCGCTTTGTGCAACGTTGCTCAAGCCTATCCCGAAAGGTCAGCACCATGAGAAACGTGGGTTCTTTGGGTGGTTTAACCGCACGTTCCAGAGTGGTGTAGACCGCTATGAAAGTGGTGTTAAAAGTGTCCTGCGCCGCAAGATTCCGTATGTCCTGATGTATCTGGTCATCGTGGGGATTATGGCTTGGATGTTCACCAAGATCCCGACTGCGTTCCTGCCTGATGAAGACCAGGGGGTACTGTTTGCTCAAGTGCAAACGCCAGCGGGCTCGACTGCAGAGCGTACCTATCAAGTTGTCGAGGAGATGCGTGAATACCTGCTGAGTGAGGAATCTGAAACAGTGAATTCTGTGTTCAGTGTCACCGGCTTTAACTTTGCCGGTCGTGGCCAAAGTTCCGCGATGGCCTTTATCGGCCTTAAGCCTTGGGCCCAGCGCGGAAGTGAGGAAACTAACGTTTTCTCCTTGGCTGAGCGTGCACAAAAACGCTTCTTCAGTTATCGCGATGCGATGGTGTTTGCATTTGCTCCGCCAGCGGTGATGGAGCTGGGTAACGCCACGGGTTTCAACTTCTTCATTCAAGATCGTGCTGGCATTGGTAGTGAAGCACTGACGGCAGCCCGTAATCAGTTTTTGGGTATGGCAGCTCAGAGCCCAGTACTGGCGCAGGTGCGTCCAAACGGTCTGAACGATGAGCCTCAGTATCAACTCGTGATTAACGACGAGAAGGCGCGTGCACAGGGTGTTTCGTTGTCTGATATCAACCAAACCCTTTCTGTCGCTTGGGGTAGTGGTTATATCAACGACTTTATTGACCGTGGCCGGGTGAAGAAGGTTTACGTGCAGGGTGTAGCTGAGTCACGTATGAACCCTGAAGACCTGAATAAGTGGTATGTGCGCAACGATCAGGGAAAAATGGTGCCGTTCAGCTCCTTTGTCAGCGGCGAGTGGGTTTACGGTTCTCCTAAGCTGGCTCGTTACAACGGTGTGCCTGCTGCGGAAATTCTGGGTGCTGCTGCTCCAGGCTACAGTACGGGTGAGGCCATGGCTGAGGTTGAGCGTCTTGCTGCGCAGCTGCCGCCGGGCGTTGGCATCGCTTGGACGGGCCTGTCCTACGAAGAGCGTATGGCGGGTGATCAGGCCATGGCTTTGTATGTCCTGTCATTGCTAGTGGTCTTCCTCTGCCTTGCGGCGCTTTATGAGAGTTGGTCAATTCCGTTCTCGGTACTGCTGGTCGTACCGCTGGGTGTGATCGGTGCTTTGTTGGCCACCTATGGTCGCGGTTTGTCCAACGACGTTTACTTCCAGATTGGCCTGTTGACGACCATCGGCCTGTCAGCGCGTAACGCGATTCTGATTGTTGAGTTCGCTAAGTCGCTGCATGAGCAGGGCATGAGCCTGATTGATGCGGCAGCAGAAGCCTGCCGTATGCGTCTGCGGCCGATTGTGATGACCTCGCTGGCCTTCATTCTCGGAGTAGTACCGCTGGCGATCTCTGTCGGTGCAGGTTCGGGCAGCAAGCACGCCATTGGTACAGGTGTAATCGGTGGCATGCTCAGCGCACTCGTGCTTGCGATCTTCTGGGTGCCGCTGTTCTATGTGTTGGTTTGCTCAATCTTTGAGAAGAAGCCGTCAGCCGATGACAGCAACAAGGAGGTTAACCAGTGAAAGCGTCTCTATTGTCTTTGGCTGTGGCAGTGAGCCTGCTCAGTGGTTGCAGCCTGATTCCAGATTATGAGCGTCCTGCTACACCTGTGGCTCAGGCTTGGCCTGCTGGGCCGGCTGCTCAGGCTGCGGCTGGCAGCGATGCCGCTGAGGTACTGGAGTGGAACAGCTTCTTCCGTGATCCAGCCTTGCGCCAGTTGCTGCAAGTGGCCTTGGATAACAACCGCGATCTGCGAGTTGCTGCGTTGAATGTGGATGCATACCGTGCGCTGTACCGTATTCAGCGTTCTGAGTTGTTTCCAAGTGTTGGTATCAATGGCAGTGGCACGCGTCAGCGTACGCCGGGTGATATCAACCAGACCGGTGAGGCTCAGATTAGCGGTCAGTATGGCGTTACTGCGGGCATTAGCGCGTGGGAGCTGGACTTCTTCGGGCGGCTGCGCAGCCTTAATGAGCAAGCCCTGCAGCAGTACTTTGTAACCGAGCAGGCAGCGCGCAGTGCGCAGATTAGCCTGATTGCGAGTGTAGCCACTGCGTATCTGCAATGGCAGGCCGACCAGTCGCTGTTACAGGTCACTCAAGACACGCTTAAAACCTTTGAAGACAGCTATGCCCTGACTCAGCGGAGTTTTGATGTGGGCGTGGCCGATGCCATGGCCTTGAGTCAGGCGCGTACCGCTGTGGACAGCGCGCGGGTCAGTCTCACCCAGTATCAGCGCTTAGTTGAATTGGATCGCAACGCTCTTGTGCAGCTGATTGGTAGCGAGCTGCCGTCTGACCTGCCTAAAGGGCTGTCACTGGATGCGGAATTATTGAGTTCTGTACCGGCAGGTTTGCCGTCAGATCTGCTGCAACGTCGCCCGGATGTGCTGTCTGCGGAGTTCCAGCTTAAGGCCGCTAACGCCAATATTGGTGCGGCCCGGGCTGCGTTCTTCCCCAGCATCACGCTGACTGCCAATGCAGGTACAACCAGTAGCGAGCTGTCTGGACTGTTTGACGCCGGTTCTGGATCGTGGTTGTTCCAGCCACAAATCAACTTGCCGATCTTCAACGCAGGTCGTCTGCGCGCGAATCTGGAATACGCCAAGCTGCAAGAGCAAATTCAGGTGGCGCAATACGAGAAGTCCGTGCAAGTGGCCTTTCGGGAAGTGGCTGATAGTCTTGCCTCACGCACCATCTATGAGCAGCAGTTGAATGCTCAGCGTGAGTTGCTTAAGTCCAGTGAGACTTACTACAACCTTGCTGACCGTCGTTACCAAGCGGGTGTAGACAGCTACCTGACGCTGCTTGATGCGCAGCGCCAGTTGTTTAACGCACGTCAGACACTGGTGACCAGTCGCCTTGCGCAGCTCTCCAGTGAAGTGGATCTGTATAAGGCCCTTGGGGGCGGTTGGAGCGAGAAGGATCAGGCCCCGCAAGGCTGACGCGTCCGAGAAGAGCCTTAAGTTTTTAGCGCGTTTCTCAGAAAACAACCGATACCAGTGTGCTGGTATCGGTTTTTTTGTGCCTGCTGTCTTGCTGTAAGGGCTTGAGTTGGCTTTATGCTGCGGCGTAAAGCAGATGTTCCAACATGATCGCCGCACCAATGCCGATCAGTACCAAGCCGCCAATAATCTCAGCGCGCTTGCCAACAACGTCACCCAAAATACGGCCAAGCATGATGCCAATGGTGACCATTGTTGTCGTCGCGATCCCGATTGCGGCGGCGGCAAGCCAGATATTCACGTCAACAAAGGCCAGACTGATCCCTACTGCCAGAGCGTCAATGCTCGTTGCTACCGCAGTCAGGGCCAGCAGCCAGAAGGAGTGTTGATCCGGTTTCTGTGTGTGCTTGGTGTTTTCCCCCGACAGCCCGTTGCAAATCATGTGCACGCCTAGACCAAGCAAGAGGATAAAGGCGATCCAATGATCCCACTGTTCGACGTAAGCACTGGCAGCTTGGCCCAGTAGCCATCCTATGATCGGAGTAATGGCTTCGATCACACCAAAGATGATGCCGGTGCGTAAGGCAATCACGATATTGGGTTTATTCAGGGCTGAGCCTTTGCCGATTGCAGCAGCGAAGGCATCAGTGGACATCGCCAGAGCGACAAGAATTAACGACAGTGGACTCATATGCGCATACCAGTCGGGCATCAGACAACGACAACCCTCTGCGTGCCCGACTCTAGGCGCAGAGATGTCGTTGGTCTCGCCACTCCGTCCGGATGCCTTGGCCACGGCGATTTGCCGAGAATGTTGACCAAGGCGCCTTCAATGAATGAAGGCAGGCTACTCCCCAAAGAGAGCGTGCATGCTAGCAGTGAAGAAAATCCCTGTTGTGAAAAAAGCGTTAACAGATGGGACTTACCTTTACCGTTTGTCCGGATACAACGTGCAACATTGCTCTAGCTTTGAGGGGAATATGCAAGCTGTTGACTCCAACGTTGGAGTAGGCAGTGGCCCGGCCATCTGGCCATAAGCGCTGATGTGCGAACCTTAATAAAGTCTTAATGCCTAATACCTGGCAACACATGGAAACGCGCATGCGAGTGTTGTGAAAAGACTCGTGAACTGCACACAAGGAGGTTGCAGAGTGCGTGCGTTATTAGTTGAGGATGACAAGACGTTAGGTGAGGGCATTAGGGTGGCACTGCGTAGCGAGTGTTACACCCTGGGCTGGTTTACATCCGGGATGGATGCTGAGCACGCTTTACGTTCTGAACAATTCGACCTGATACTGCTTGATTTGGGCTTGCCAAGGCTCGGCGGTCTGGAGCTGCTGAGCAACATTAGGCAGCAGGTAGACACAAATGTCCCCGTATTGGTGCTGACTGCGCAGGATGAGGTCAGTGACCGCATACAGGCACTGGATGCTGGTGCGGATGACTATCTAATTAAACCTTTCGACATTGACGAGCTCAAGGCGCGTATTCGTGCCTTGTTAAGGCGTAGTCAGGGGCGCGCGCGTCCATTACTGGAACACGCTGGCATCAGCCTAGAATTAGCCTGTCAGGAGGTGCGCTACCACGGCCAAGTGGTCTCGATGACGTCTATGGAGTTCCGTCTGTTGTACCACCTGTTGGCTAGGCCTGGCGTCGTTGTAACCCGCGAGCGTCTGTGCAATACCCTTTACGGTTGGAAGGAGGTCGCTCAAGGCAACACGCTAGAGGTTTTGATACATAACCTGCGTAAAAAGCTCTATAGCAGCCTGATTCGCACTGTACGTGGAGTGGGTTATCTGGTGGAGCGCAGTTCATGAGCTCTATCAGGGCCCGCATTCTGATACCGACGCTTGCCTTGGTTGTTGCAGGCGGGCTGTTGGTGGCTGGTTTGACCCTGTGGGGGAGCCAGCAGCGAATTGGCAGTGTCTACGATGCACAGCTGATTCAGGGCGCTCGATTGCTACAGGGTATGCTGCCATTGCAGGATCAGGAGGGGTTCGATTGGCAACTTTTCTCCTCTGAGTTGGACGCAGCGCTGAATTACGCAGAAAAAGGCCTGGCCAGACACCCGTATGAAGTCCATTTGGAGTTTCAGATATGGGCCGATGACGGTCGCTTACTGGTTAGCTCAGCTGAAGCGCCGCAATTGGATATACCTCTTGAGTCAGGCATACAAAGCTTTATCTTAGATACTCAGGAGTGGCGTGGCGCGCTGCTTGAAGCCAGTACTCTGGGGCAGAGGGTCTGGGTTGGGGAGCGTTATGACCTGAGGGGCAGCCTGATTAGCAGAATGTTGCAGCAGGCCTTTCTGCCGACAATGATCGGTTTGCCAGTTCTGGTGATTATTCTTAGTCTGATTCTCAGTTGGGGGCTAAAACCACTGCGTGAGTTTGCCTATCAGTTGCGCTCCCGCCCAGTTAACAGCTTGCATCCACTTATGTCAGAGATGCTTCCATCAGAGCTCGAGCCTATGCGTTTAGCGCTAAATCGGCAGATGGAAATACTTCAAGGTTTGCTCGAGCGCGAGCGGCGCTTCATCACCAATGCAGCTCATGAGTTGCGAACCCCCTTGGCAATACTAGAGATTCACGCACGAAATGCTCGAGATGCGGGCTGCCAAGAGGAGCGTGAGGCTGCTTTAGAACACATACAACATGGGCTGGCTCGGACCACACGAATCACCAGCCAGTTGTTGACCATTGCTCGTCTAGAGCCTCGTGATCACATTAGTGAGTTGGTTAATTTGACCGCTCTGGTGCGTGAGGAGTTGGCCGAACTGGCGCCGCTGGCTCTTAAGCGCAACATTGAGTTGGTCTTAGAAAATTGCAGTGATATTCACCTGAATGGGGATCCCACTGCGTTAGTGGTCATGCTGCAAAATCTGGTGGGCAACGCGTTAGCCTTTGCTCCGGACAACAGCGAAGTGTGTGTTCGGCTCAGTCAATCCAGTTATGGCTCCGTCTTGTTGGAGGTGCTCGATCAAGGCCCGGGCGTGCCCGAAGACAATCTGGAAAAACTGGGTGAGCGCTTTTATAGCAGTGGTAACCCAGTTGGAGCGGGTTTAGGGCTCTCAATCGTTGAAATGATCTGTCGAAAAATGAAAGGGCACATCCAGCTTTCTAACAGGCGCGAAGGTGGCTTTAGTGCTGGAGTTTGGCTACCAGGACAAGATTAATACACCGTTAACAATGAGGCGCGTGAAGTGCCCGCACTGTGCCAAAATTGTTTATTAAGTCTTGATGGTAATGAGAGTCATGATGACGGCCGCCGAATCCTCCTTAATCCGCGAAACGTTTCCCGTAGGTCCGTTGCAGTGCAACTGCACCATTATTGGTGATCCGATTACCAAGAAAGCCATTGTGGTTGATCCCGGTGGCAATCCCGATTTGATAATGGCCAGGCTCGATGCGCATGGGCTGAAGGTGGTGAGCATTATTCATACTCACGCGCATCTGGATCATTTTCTGGCGTCCGGTCAGATGAAAGAGAAGACAGGCGCCACTTTGCACCTGCATAAGGATGATCAGTTCCTCTGGGAAAATCTGGAAATGCAGTGCCGCATGTTTGGAGTGCCCTATACCCCCGTTCCTGCACCTGATCAGTGGTTGGCCGATGACGAAGAGCTGGCATGCGGTTGTGGTGTGGCGTTGCACACGCCTGGTCATACGCCGGGTTCTATGAGTTTTTGGTTTCCCCAGGCCAAGCTGCTGATTGCCGGCGACACCTTGTTCAAGCGCAGTATTGGTCGGACCGATTTGTGGGGGGGCGATTACGCAACTATCGAGCGCTCTATTAAGAAGCGACTGTATACCCTCGATGAGGATGCAACCGTTGTAACAGGTCACGGCAGCGATACGCGTTTGGGCGACGAAATGCGGGATAATCCCTTCGTTCGAGCCTAAGCTTTATTAGGACTTTGTACAGGGTACGTTAGGGAACTTCGTGTGTGCTTTTTACTCTCAGCATGCGCGAACCCGGGTTGCTTATTAAGGAAACATCCATGAAATTGTTGAAGAATCTGGCCGTTACAGTTGTCGGTGTAAGCATTCTTGCAGGTTGTACTACTAATCCGTACACGGGTGAGAGTGAGGCGAGTAAAGCGGGAATGTATGGTGGTGCCGGAGCGGTTGCCGGTGCGCTGATTGGTGCCGCTACCTCCAGCAAGAAAGATCGCGGTAAAGGCGCTCTGATTGGTGCCGCTGTTGGTGGCGCGGCTGCTGGTGGTTATGGCTACTATGTCGACACTCAAGAAGCCAAGCTGCGTCAGACACTGCAAGGTACCGGGGTTCAGGTTCAGCGTATAGGCGATGACCTTAAACTGATCATGCCAGGCAACATTACTTTCGCCAGCAGCTCTGCGGATATCTCCGGCAGCTTCTACCCAACACTGAATTCGCTGGTGCAGGTGTTTAAAGAGTTCAACAAAAACGGTGTGAACATCGTTGGTCACACTGACAGTACGGGTTCACAGCAGCTCAATCAGGATCTGTCTAACCGACGTGCTCAGAGTGTCGCCGCTTATCTGACCGCTAATGGTGTGGATGCTTCGCGCATTTCGGCCTACGGTGCAGGTTCAAGCCAGCCGATCGCCACTAATGATACTCAGGCAGGTCGTGCGCAGAACCGTCGTGTCGAGATCAACCTGCGTCCGCTGTAATATGTGGTCCAATAAAAAACGCGCTACCGGTGACGGAGCGCGTTTTTTATTGGGCGAAGCAAAAGCCTGTGATGAGGCATCAGTTCTGGGTGTTGTGCTTCATGCGCTCCAGTTGGGCGTCTTTGTCTTGCCATAGTTGATTGACCCATTGCTGGAACTGCACGCGATAGGCATCGTCCTGGTCGTAGTTGCGGCCTATAAAAGCCTGCGGAATTGGCATCTCCTCAAAATTAACCACCACTTTGTTAACCCGTCCGCATAGCAAGTCCCAGAACCCAGGGTTACCTTGCGGGTAGTAAATGGTCACGTTGACCAAACTGTGCAGGTGCTCACCCATTGCATCCAGTACAAAGGCGATACCACCGGCTTTGGGCTTGAGCAGGTGCTTGAACGGTGATTGCTGTTGCGCGTGCTTGGCCGGAGTCAGGCGGGTACCCTCAAGGAAGTTGAAAACCGCAACGGGGTTGGTTTTGTAGCGCTCGCAGGCTTTGCGGGTGGTGGCTAAATCTTGACCGCGTTTTTCCGGATGCTTGGCCAGGTATTCTTTGCTGAAGCGTTTCATGAAGGGGAACTCCAGCGCCCACCAGCACAGGCCAATGACGGGCACCCAGATTAGCTCCTGTTTAAGGAAAAACTTGAGCAATGGCAGGCGCCGGTTGAGTAGGTATTGCAGGGCCAGAATATCCACCCAACTCTGGTGGTTGCTGGTTACAAGGTAGGAGTGGTTTTTATCAAAGCCTTGCAGGCCGCTGACTTCCCATTTTGTCTTACCGACCAAGTCCATCCAGAACTTGTTCACGCTGATCCAAAATTCAGCAATGCCATGCATGACGAAGCGCAACAGGCGTTGTACTGCGGGAATTGGGATAAGCAGTTTTAATAGTGCGACTGCGAAAAGCGGCCAGCAGCAGATCAAGGTGTTCAGGGCGAGCATCAGGCTGGCGATTAGACCTCGCAGCGGGGCAGGCAGAAAGTGCAGCATGGGAACGGTGTTTCCGGTAATTGAGGGCGTATGCCACTGAAAAGGCTCTTGGGCGAGCAAGATGCGCGCACTGATGCCGTGAACAGGGTAACGATTGTGCACTGAACTGCAAGTATTGATTTGTATGCTGAATTAAAGATTTTCGCGTTATTTCAAATCAAATAAGCATCAAGGCCGCCTTTCGGCGGCCATGATATTCAGCGAGAAAGACTGGCCGCCTGAATGGCTGTAAGGGCAATGGTGAACACGATGTCATCCACCAGGGCGCCGCGGGACAAGTCGTTGACCGGCTTGCGCAGGCCTTGCAGCATCGGCCCCACACTGACGCAATCAGCGCTGCGTTGCACGGCTTTGTAAGTGGTGTTGCCGGTATTCAGGTCTGGGAAAATGAATACCGTAGCGCGTCCGGCAACCTGGCTGTTTGGCGCTTTTTGCCGTCCGACGCTTTCGATGGCTGCCGCGTCGTACTGCAGTGGGCCATCCAGCAGCAACTGCGGGGCGCTGGCTTGGGCAAGGCGGGTGGCCTCACGGACTTTCTCGACTTCCTCTCCGCTGCCTGAGCTGCCGGTGGAGTAGCTGATCATCGCAACGCGCGGGTTAATTCCAAAGGCCTCGGCTGAGGCTGCGCTTTGCAGCGCGATTTCCGCCAGCTCCGGCGCGGAAGGGTCTGGGTTTACAGCGCAGTCGCCATAAACCAGAACCTGATCCGGCAGCAGCATGAAGAATACCGAGGACACCAAGTTGTAGCCTGGTGCTGTCTTGATCAGTTGCAGGGCCGGGCGGATCGTATTGGCGGTGGTGTTGATGGCGCCGGATACCAGGCCATCTACTTCATCCAGCGCGAGCATCATGGTGCCCAGTACAACGCTGTCTTCCAGTTGCGCAGCGGCGACAGGAGCTGTCAGACCCTTGTTTTTGCGCAGTTCAACCATCGGCTCGACGTAGCGTCCGCGGATTAGCTCTGGATCAAGAATCTCCAGCCCTTCCGGCAGCGTGATGCCGTGGCTGCGGGCAACCGCCTGGACATCTTCCGGCTTGGCCAGCAAAACACAGCGGGCGATGCCCCGTGCTGTACAGATGGCTGCGGCTTGCACAGTGCGCGGCTCGCTGCCTTCTGGCAGGACAATACGTTTGTTGGCCGCTTTGGCGCGCTGCACCAGTTGATAGCGGAAAGCGGGCGGAGACAGCTGCAGTTCCCGAGGCGTACCGCAGCGAGCCAGCAACCAGTCTTGATCTAAGTGGCTGGCAACAAAGTCGGCGACGCGCTCGGCACGATCTTTATCATCAACCGGAATCTCTTTGTTCAGCCGGTTCAGGTTGGTGGCCGTATCGTAGGAGCCCGTGCTTACGGTCATGACGGGCAGGCCACTGTTCAGAGCGCCCTGACAGAGTTCGAGAATGCGTGGATCTGGGGCGAAGTCACTGCACAGCAGCAGGCCCGCCAGCGGTGTGCCATTCATGGCGGCCAGACTGGCGGCGAGGATGATGTCGTCGCGATCACCTGGCGTCACCACGAGCGTACCGGGCTTAAGCAGCTGTACGGTGTTCGCCACTGCTCGAGCGCACAGGACAATATTCATCACCCGGCGCTGCTCATAATCGCCAGCATTGAGTACACGTGCGCCGAGCAGATCCGCGATATCGCGGGTGCGGGCGGCGTTGAGGTCATCGCGCCATGGGATGCAACCAAGCAGACGGAAGTCGTCGGTCTTCAGCAGGGGGGAGTGCTCGGTTAACTGTTCGGCAAAGGCCTCAAGGCCTTTATCACTGCGTACTTTGTTAAGAATGACGCCAAGGACTTTGGGGTCTTTGGGGCCGCCAAACATCTGTGCCTGAATCTCGATACGGTCAGACAGTTCGTTGATGCTCTCCTGCTCCGGCGACGACACCAGAATCACCTCGGCATCCAGGCTCTTGGCTAGGTGGAAGTTGACCCGGGCGGCATAACTGGCCTGGCGGGTCGGCACCATGCCTTCAACGATAACCACGTCTTTGTCGGCAGCGGCTTGCTGATAGAGGCTGATGATTTCTTCCAGCAGCTCGTCCAGCTCGCCGTCTCCCAGCATGTGCTCGACTTGAGACAGCGGCAGAGGTTTGGGGGAGTTCAACCCATGTGTGCGGGCAATCAGTTCACTGGAGCGCTCAGGCCCTTGGTCACCCGGATGAGGCTGGGCGATTGGCTTGAAAAAACCCACCTTGAGGCCCGCGCGCTCAAGCGCGCCAACCAGACCCAGGCTGATGGATGTCAGGCCGACACCGAAACCGGTGGGGGCGATAAAAAAGGTGTGCATAGGTGCTCCGATATTACAGGCGGACGGCGATCAGCGGTTAAGCAGTTCTAGTGTGTCGAGGGCAATCTGCCGTTCTTCATTGGTCGGGATTACCAGAATGCGAGGATGTCCGGCAGCATTGATGGCACCAGTCTGGCCACCGACCATTTCACTGTTGAGTGTTTCATCCAAAGACAGGTTGAGCAGTTTCAATGACTCAACGGTTTTACTGCGAATCAGGGCAGAGTTCTCACCAATGCCGCCGGTGAAAACAATGCCATCCAAGCGTGGTAGCGCGCAGCTCATGGCTGCCAGTGACTTCGCTAAACGATAGCAGAAGACTTCAATCGCTAAGGTTGCGCCTGCATGACCTTCGCTACGTGCCTGTTCAAGCGTGCGCATGTCGTTGGACAGGCCAGACAAACCAAGCAAGCCGCTCTCGTTATTGAGCAGGGTGTCGATCTTTTCCAGGCTCCACTTCAGGTTGCGCGCCAAGTGGCTATGCAGGTTCGGATCAACATCGCCGCTGCGGGTACCCATGACCAAGCCTTCAAGGGGCGTCAGCCCCATGCTGGTGTCGCGGCTTTCACCGTTAACGATTGCACACGTGGAGCTACCGTTACCCAGATGTGCGACCAGCCAGCAGCTGTCATCTACTGGCAGACCGCTGAGTTCGGCAGCACGTACGCTGACATAACGGTGGCTGGTGCCGTGGAAACCGTAACGGCGTACGGCGTGCTCGGTGTAAAGGTGTTCGGGCAAGGCGTAACGGTAGGCGTGTTCCGGTAGCGATTGGTGGAATGCTGTATCAAATACGGCCACCTGCGGCAGGTTAGGGAACAGGCGCATGGTCGCTTCAATGCCCAATGCGTTGGCCGGATTATGTAGCGGAGCCAGAGGGGAGAGGGCGCGAATACCCTCAAGGCTGGCTGGGGTGAGCAAGCAGGCGGACGTGAAGTGCTCTCCACCATGCACCACGCGGTGGCCGATGCCGTGCAGCTGACCATTGGTGGCACTCTCTACCAGAGGCAGGATCTTCGCCAGCGCCGCACGGTGGTCCGCCCCCGGCAAAATCAGGTTTTCTTTTTGATCATCGAGGCGCCAGCGGATTTGTGCGTCCGGGCTGCCCAGCCGCTCAGCAAGGCCGCTCAGGCGTGTGTTTGTGTGGTCCTCATTGATCAGTGCGAATTTGATCGATGAGCTGCCACAGTTGATTACTAGAATATTGCGTGCGGGCATCTACGGCTCCTTGTTCCGCTCTTTTGACGCTATTACTGAATCGATATCTTCGGAAGGTATGCCACCGGCGTGCAAGGCTTTTGCGCACCAGCCACACTCAAAAATCTCGCCTAGGCGGAGGTTACGCTGAGTTTCATCCAACACCCACTCGCGGTTCTGCCATGGCGGCTGATGGCGCAGATGCTGGGTGTGGCCGCAGGACAATACTGCCACCCAATAGCCTTCCTCATCCTGACGAAAATCAACCAGCCTTACTGCCATGGCATTTTGTCCGTCCATCTGCGGGCTGTTAGCTTTCACTCGAAGCCTTGGGTAAACTTGCACATTCTCTTTTCCTCAAAATAAGGTCCCGCCCCTATGTTGATCGCCGCCAATAAGGCCGTCTCCATCGACTATACCCTGACTAACGATGCCGGTGAGGTGATCGACAGCTCCGAGGGTGCAGCGCCTCTGGTTTACCTGCACGGTGCCAGCAACATCATCCGTGGTCTGGAAAAGGCTCTGGAAGGCAAGCAGGCTGGCGACGAACTGACTGTGGCCGTTGAGCCGGAAGAAGCTTACGGTGAGTTCAGCCCGGAGCTGGTTGCTACCCTGAATCGTTCAATGTTTGAAGGCGTGGATGAGCTGGAAGTCGGTATGCAATTCCACGCGTCCGCTCCGGACGGCGGCATGCAGATCGTGACTATTCGTGAGCTGGATGGCGACGACGTTATCGTTGACGGCAACCACCCGCTGGCAGGTCAGCGTCTGCACTTCAAGGTCAAGGTTGTAAACGTGCGTGATGCCAGCGACGAAGAAGTTGCCCATGGCCATATCCATGGCGAAGGTGGTCATCACCACTAAGTTTGGCGCTATTGCCCGGTCAAAATTCGACTTGTGGTTGTAACGAATGCTGGCCGGACTGCTAAGCTGATACGCATAAAGGGCGCCTTTCCGAGGCGCCTTTTTTATCCACCGTATGAACCTGCGTCATTTCAAGGAGATAGCAATGAGTGCCTTTCACGACCTCAGCCTTCGCGCATTGGACGGTCAGGAGTTGCCACTGGCACCTTACAAGGATCAGTTGGTTCTGGTGGTTAATGTCGCCTCTAAGTGTGGGCTGACACCTCAGTATGCAGCGTTGGAAAAGCTCTACCAGCAGTACAAGTCCCGCGGCTTTACTGTGCTTGGCCTGCCATGCAACCAGTTCGCCGGACAAGAACCGGACAGCGAAGAAGCGATTCGTGAGTTTTGTACGCTGAATTACGGCGTGACCTTTCCTTTGGGCAGCAAGCTCGACGTGAATGGCCCGGATCGTCATCCACTGTACCGCCTGCTTGCAGGGGAGGGGGCTGAGTTCCCCGGAGACATTACCTGGAATTTTGAGAAGTTTCTGGTGGGGCATGACGGGCGCGTGCTGGCACGTTTCTCCCCTCGCACATCACCGGATGATCCTTCAATCATCCAGGCCATCGAAAAAGCACTGGGCTGAGGCCATTTCTGCCAACGCTGCGGACTAAGCTTCCTAAGGCTTGTCCGCTTCAGTGCAACACGGCTTAATCAGGGTGATATGTCGAGGATGTCCTGATGAGCTCGTTCACTTCACCTACCGCTGTATTCCCTGCCACCGCGACCGAATTCAGAGCACTGGTCGAAAGCCGTCGCTCGGTGCGCCGCTTCAAAACTGACCCCGTGCCTGATGAAGTCATACGCGACTGCCTTGAAATGGCAGTGCTCGCACCTAACTCGTGTAACTTACAACCTTGGAATTTTCAGGTGGTGCGTGATCCGGCGCTGCTGGAGAAGCTGCATGGCGTGTGCATGTATCAGCATGCGGCTAAAGCGCCTCTGATTATTGCCGTATTGGCCCGGCCGGATACTTGGAAGAAAGCCTGCGAAGACATTATCAACCTGTGGCCTGAGCCACAGGTGCCAGCGGCTGTCGAGCAGTTTTACCGCAAGACTGCACCGTTTCAGTACGACCAAGGCCCTTTGGGGCTTAAGGGTTTTTTCAAGCGTCAGTTATTACGTGTGGCCGGCTTGCGTAAACCTTTGATGCGAACCCCCAACAGTTATACCCAGATGCGTGTTTGGGCGGTGAAGTCTACGGCGCTGGCTGCTCAGAATCTAATGCTGGCCTTCCACAGTCATGGGTATTCCACCTGCCCGCTGGAGGGCTTTGATGAGGTGCGCCTGCGTAAGACGTTGGCCATTCCGAAAAAGGCGGTACCGATTATGTTGCTCGCAGTAGGGCGTGAGGATGAGCGTGGTGTCTACAACCCGCGCTTGCGCTTCCCGTTAGAGCAGCACGTAACTTGGCTGTAGTTGGCAAGCTGGGACGTTTAAAGCGTCCCGGCTTTTTTCCAGGCCAGATAGCTGTTGACCAGCTGCGGCCCCAGTTCATTGGGGCGGGCTTCAAGCACCGGCACCCGGTTAGCAATAAGGCGTTCGTGTAACTCGGCGCGTGCGTTCAGATAGTTGACCGTGCCGCAGTAGTCCAGCGCCGCATCGAAATTGTCGACCGGTGCCTGCCTCAGCGTGTCCAGCACCTCTTCGCGCAGGCTGGCGACCAGCACGCGGTGCTGCTGGCTTAAGCGTTTTACCGCTGTTAGCAGGTCCTGATCATCTTCATCACGCAGGTTACTGACCAGCACGACCAATGCGCGTCGGCGCTGACGTTTAAGCAGATTGTTGATAGCACCGCTGAAATCAGCAGGCTGTTGCGTGCTCTCAAGGTCATACAGTCCATTCAGCAATACATTCAGCTGAGTCTGACCTTTGGCTGGAGGGAGGAAGCGTTGTTGCTGTGTGGCAAAGGTGGCCAGGCCGACAGCATCGCCTTGGCGCAGGGCTATATAGCTCAACAGCAAGCATGCGTTTAAGGCGTGATCGAAATGGGACAGCTCGCCGTCATGGCTGCGCATGCGTCGGCCACAATCGAGTAGGAAGATGATCTGTTGATCACGCTCATCCTGATACTCACGGGCAATGGGAGTGCGCTTGCGGGCAGTGGCCTTCCAGTCTATCTGGCGTAGCGTGTCGCCATCGCGGAATTCACGTAGCTGGTGGAACTCCATCCCCAAGCCACGTCGCTGATGCTGACGAATGCCCAATTGGTTTACCCAGTCCTCAACGGCCATCAGGCGTGCGCCGTGCAGGCGGGCGAAGTCCGGGTAAACGCGGGTTTCACCGCTGATGGGCAGGTAGCGGCGGGCATGCCATAAGCGCAGCGGGCTGGGCAGGCTGATCTCGCAACAGGGAATCTGGAAGCGCCCTCGTCGCAGCGGACGCACACGGTAGTGGGTTTGCGTGTGTTCGCCGGGACGTAGCTCTACCTTCAGCGGCAAATGTTGGTGGTCCATACCGGCAGGGAGATGATCGAATATATCCAGCAGGGTCATCCGGTCGAAATCGTGCCGCACAAGCAGGGATACTTCACTCCAGCGTCCCAGCGGCAGATTGCCGGGTAACTGTCGTTCAATACGCGGTGAAGGCTGGCGGCGCAGGCGTAAGGCATCCACCAAGGCTGTGGCGACCAGCAGGATTAGCAGTCCCCAGTAGAGACTGTCGAATGATGCAGGCAGCTTCAGCCCTACCGCACTGGCAATACCCAACAGACAGCCTATGCCCAGCAGGACGGCCAGGCAAATGAGCAGTGTGCGGGAGGGCTTCATAGTGGAGTGCCTTTGTTGTCACCGATCATAAGCGCGGAGCCGGAACCTGATTGATCAGTTGTTGCAGCACTTGATCGATGCTTAGCCCTTCAATATCCAGCTCTGGTGAGAGGCGCACGCGGTGGCGCAGTACGGCCAGGGCGCAGCCTTTGATGTCTTCCGGCAGGACGAAGTCGCCGCCGCGTAGCAAGGCCCGGGCACGGCCACAACGGACCAGAGCAATCGAGGCGCGAGGCCCTGCGCCTAGCGTCAGCCCCGGCCAGGTGCGGGTGGCGCGGGCCAAACGCACAGCGTAATCGAGGACCTGATCATCAATTGGCAGGTCGCTGGCTATTTTTTGCAGCGCTTGTACGTCACGGGCGTGCAGTAAGGTGCGCAGCGGTGTGACTTCGAGCATGTCGGCTTTGCTGGATCGGGCGACCTGGCGGACCATGTCCAACTCTTCCGGTTGCTGTGGATAATCCATAAGCAGTTTCAGCATGAAACGGTCGAGTTCAGCTTCAGGCAGCGGGTAGGTACCTTCCTGCTCAATCGGGTTTTGCGTGGCCAGGACCATAAAGGGCAGTGGAACATTGAGGGCGCGGCCTTCCAGGGTGACCTGACGCTCCTGCATAACTTCAAGCAGCGCTGCCTGGGTTTTGGCTGGGGCGCGGTTGATCTCGTCGGCCAGCAGCAGGTTGGTGAACACCGGGCCTTTACGCAGCTTGAACTGCTCGCTTTGCAGGTCGTATACGGCGTGGCCGGTTACGTCGCTGGGCATCAGGTCCGGGGTGAACTGAATGCGTGCAAACTCGCCGCCGAAGCAGCGAGCCAGGGAGCGAACCAGCAAGGTTTTGCCCAAGCCGGGAACCCCTTCGATCAGCACGTGTCCACCTGCGATCAACGCACTGAGCACACCCTCGATCACGTCGTTCTGGCCGATCAGCGCCTTTTGCAGCTCGCTGCGCAGGGCCTGGGCCAATTGGCTGGCACGCTGGCGTTGGGAAGCTAGGGTGCTGGCGCTGGGGGCAGTTGAGGCTTGCTCCGGCTGTGGGCTGGCGTCTTCTGGGCTTTCCGGCTGTTGTGGCTGTTGTTCGCTCATAGGGCATTCCTGAGTGTTTGCAGGTTGGCGACCTGGCGGGTGAAATCGGCGGCGCTCAGCTTTTGTGCAGTCAATGGTCGCATGGCTTGGCTGATGGCGCTGGTGGGTTGGCGGCTGAGACGGCTAAGTACCTGCCATTGTTCGGCAACAGGGAGCCGCTCGAAGCCTGGGTGCCGTTGCCGGGCTCGGCGCTGAATGTCCTGTTGCAGCGTTTGCAGTAGGGCAGTTTGGCCGTTGTGGCGGAGCAAGAAGTTCGCACTGGCACGCAGGTGTTCCTGCAACTGGCGGCGGTTACGGCTGGCCGGTTGCTGAATCGGGCCGTGGCGCATGCCTAGGTACCATAGGCTGCCAATGAGCAACAGTGCCAGTGCTACCAAGGCCTGCGGGAAGTGGCGCAGTAGCAAAGTGAACAGATTGTCGCGATCCGCGCGATAAACCAAGGTGACTTGGCTGTCCTGTGTCATGTACCAGAGCAGCCAGGCGTTGTCGTATTCACCAATGCGGTCGTTCTGCCAGATCCATGAATCGGTGAGTACTGTAATCAAGCCGTCGCCGTGGTAGGTCTGGATCATATGGGTTGCCGATTCGCTGTTGGCCCAGGCGTGCGCACGGTTGGGGGCGTCGTACAGGTGGAAGCGGGTGTCGAAGTTAATATAGGCCGGAGCCTTTTCGTTCTGAAGGAACAGCTGGGTCAATTCGGGGTAACTGACCGCTGCGTTCTCTTCATTTTCAGGGGATTGCGATTGTTCCTCGATGGCAGGGGGCGCAGGATCGGACGAAGCCTTTTCACCTTCGGTGGGCGCTTCGGTACTTTCTTCGTCATCCAGCGTTTCGCTTTCGTATTGCTGTATGCCGAGGCTGTCCAGCAGCAAGTCGCCGCTTTTCTCTTCGTCCTCATCCCACAGGCGTTCGGCCACGAAAAGCAGGTGCCCGCCTTTGGCTGCCCAGTCCAGTGCGCGTTTCGTCTGGCTGGGTGTCATGTTGCTGCGATCACCCAGCAGCAACAGCGTCTGGCCTTGGCTGGGCAGGGTTTTGAGAATCTCCAAGTTATCAGCCTGCGTAACCTGTAAGCCGCGTTCCTGTAGGAAGCGCTCGGCAGCCAGATACGGGTTGGCCAGTGCTTCAGGTGCGGGGCCATGCTCAACGGTTTCTTCATACGGGCTGAGCTGACTGCCGAGGTATCCGGCCAGCAGAACGAGCACGGCCAGGACAATGAGCAGGCTGATGCGCAGGCTACGGCTCATGCCTGTACCTCTTGCTTAAACAGCTGTCGCCAGGCAGTACAAAGATCGTGTTTTAGCTCGGCAGGGGGAAGGCGATGCCCGTAGGCAAGATTCTGCCAGTGCCCAGTCAGGCTTTGGCTGAACTGGCCTAGCTGGTCTTGGCCAATCCTTTCCACCAGATGCAGGACTTCGCTCTCGGTGTGAGAGGGTTCGAGGGGTAGGCGATACTCGTGCACTAAGCGGCTGAGCAGACCGCGATAGAGCAGGCTCAAAGCTGCACGAGGCTGTTCATCCCATAGCCGTTCGGCCTCAGCGGCAATATCCTCAGGCAGGTTCTGCGGCGCCAAATCCAGCCCGAATAGTTGTTGGGGGGCTTGGACTGGCTGTTTTTGGGGCAAACCCAAGCGTCCAGTGAAGGTTGCCAGCCATTCGCGGTAGCGCCAGATCAACCAGCCTATGAGACCGAACATGAGCGCCCAGAGTAGAGCTTCGAACAATTCGGCCACTGCATTGATGTGTTGCCAGAATTTCATTAGCTCGAAGAAGCCTTTGAGCAGCTCACTCAGCGTGCCTTGTTCATCATCGCCGCCGCTACTTTGCTCGTCCCCTAGGCGCCAGCGTGTGACTTGTTCCCGGTGCTGGAAGGGCGGGTTGGTGAGCAGGTTATTGACGCTGTCCTGCGCGGCTTGGCTGGTTAGTGGCTGATTCAGCAAGCGATCGCTAAGCGGGCCGTTCGGGTCTTGATCGGGCACAGGGCAGCTGGTTTCCGCTTCGGCAGCACTATTTTCAGTGGCCAACGCGCTGTCCGGGGAGAGTTGAAACAGCATGCAGCAGCTCAGAAGCAGGGCCGCTGCGACACCACGCAAGCGCTGGGCCAACTGACGGAATACCAGCTCGATGTCCCAGGCTTCCAGTTCCGTGCGACGGTTCAGATACAGAGTAAAGCCGCAGGCTACATACACCGGCCCCCAGATAACCAAGCCCAGGGCATACACAAAGTTAGACAGGTGCTCCAGCCACAGCCACTCTTGCGCGCCGCTGTCGATCAGTTGGGCCCACTGCCAGTTGGTTTCCATTTGCCCCGGCATGAGCATGTAGAACAGGCTGATGCCGCCTATCCACAGGGCAGACTCAAGATGCACACCAATAATGGTCAGCCAACTGGCCGGGCGGGTATTGCGTTGTTGCAGAATGACCAGGCGACGTTTGCGCTCATCTCCAGCAAGACCTTCTAACTGCATAACTGGCAGATCGAAACTGCGTGTCAGGCTGAAGCGGTGCAAGGTCAAGGATGCCAGTAGTTGTGGCCTCAGCAGGCCGGGCAGGGCCTTGATTGCCTGTCTCAGTGTGGGGATTGCACCAAACAGTGCGTTGGACAGGATAAACAACGGCAGGCGTTCGTAAGCCGGTTTCAACCACCAGAACAGCAGCACAGCTACCGTCGGGTAATCCCAGAACAGCAGGCACAACAGCGCGAACAGAGGTAGGGTGACCAGCGCCCAACTCAGCATCAGCAGTCCGGCATGTTTGCGCGCTAGCAGTACGCCGAGGTCAATGGCTTCCCATGTGTTGCGAGGGCGAATCACCACGCTGGCGTCACTTGGGCGCATGTTCACCTCGCCCGGACAACAGCAAGTAAGACAACACCACAATCCACAGTGCAGCCCCTACCCAGTATTTGAGCGTGGGTGTGGCTAGGGTCATGGAGGACCAGTAGGCTTCGATAAAGGCGGCGATCAACAGGAAGAGGGCAGCGCCACCCAATAGCTTGACTCCGTCGATGGCGGCCAGGCGTAAGGCTTCACCCCGAGGCAGACGGCCGGGAACCAGCAACACCCAACCGAGTTTGAGCCCGCCGGCTCCGGCCAGGGCGATGGCTGTCAGTTCAAAGGCGCCGTGGCCGATCACAAATGACCAGAAGGTTTCGCCAAAGCCAATCTGCGTCAGGTGTCCCGCTACCGAACCAATCACTACGCCGTTAAACAACAGATAGAAAAGTGTGCCTAGGCCAAACAGCAGGCCGCTGGCAAAGGTCTGAAAGGCGATGCCGATGTTGTTCATGATGTAGAAGCCAAACATCACCCAGTCTTCGCTAGAACCTCGCTCGCTGAAACGGCCGATGCGCCGGGCTTCCGGGTCATACATCTTTTCCATCTCAGCGACTTGCTCAGTAGGCAGTACGCTGTAGACAAGCTCCGGCACGCTGTATACCAGTGTTCCCATCAGCAGCAGGCTGCCGAAGAACATCAAGGTCGCCGCAGTCACATAACGCCATTGCGCTCTAACCAGCTGTGGAAAACCAGACAGGATAAAACTCAGGAATTGCCCCGCCAAAGGGCTGCGATGCCGGTAGAACTGTTGATGCCCACGCATTGCTAGATGTTGCAGGCGGTCGATCAGGTGGCTGCTATAGCCTCGATCTTGTGCGACTGCTAGCTGCTGGCATAAGCGTCTGTACCCGGCGGCAAAGCGGCTAGTCTGTTCTGGCAGCGCTTTGCCTTTTTCCAGCATGTCCAGCAGTTCGCTGAAGCTTCGCCAGTCTTGTTCATGGACTTGCTCAAACAGGCTCTGTTTCATGTTGGCCCCATCAAACCGCGGGCAATTCCATGGATCTGCGATTCGGCTAACTCGGGCGGTACACGCAGTGGATCGGCCAGTATTTCTGCCAGCTCCTGGCGGCGGCTGGCCGATAGGTCATCTGCGCGTTCGGAAAATCCAATCAGCGCTCGCTGCTCATTAAGGCTCATGGCAAACGGAGCCGCTAAGGCTTGCGCGCCGCTCAACTGGCGCGATTGGGGTGGGCTGTCCTGGTAGACCACCAGTGTGCCGGCTGCAATGTCTCCCAGGCGTTTGAATGCCGGGTGGTTCAGGCAGCTAAGCAAGCCAAATGCATAGGCGAAGGGCAGCATGTCTACGGTGCGCAGCAGGTTGCGCGTCAGCGATGCCTGCCAGCCGATGGGGGTGCCGTCGTCATGAATTACACGCAGGCCAAGTAGTTTCTTACCAGGCGTACGCCCCTGATTGAGCACCTCAAACAGCACCATGTACCACCAGTGCACAACAAACAGAAGGATGCTGGACAGGCCAATACCAAATTGACCAAGCATGGCCAGCAGGGTGAACAGTACTGCGAGGATGACGGCGCGAATCAGAAAGTCGATGGCAAAAGCCAAGGCTCTGGGCACAGCACCAGCAGGGCGTAGCACCAGATCAATGCCCTCAGGTGTTTCCACCTGATAACGGGTATCCAGTAAAGCGGACTGTGCGGTATTTGACCCAGAAGATAACGTCGGCGACATCGGCTGATTACGAAGAGTAAAGCCCGATGCTAGCTAGCTGCAGATCGTGAAGCAACCTGTCTTGGCAATTGCTTAAGAGTCCTCTGAGATTCATCGCTGCGCAAAATCGGTAAAAAGCTCACCCCGTTAGGCTGGCAAAGGGCTGCTAGCACAGGCAGCTCCGGCATCGGGTGTTAGACTGCGTATGCCTCCACCTCAGGACTTTTACCGTGACTGCAAGCCTTTTCTGGTACGACTACGAAACCACAGGAATTGACCCGCGCCGCGACCGGCCGCTTCAAGTAGCGGGCATTCGCACGGATGAAGACCTCAATGAGATTGGCGAGCCGCTGAATATTTATTGCCGATTAAGTGACGATATTTTGCCTCATCCTGCTGCCTGCCTAGTGACCGGTATCACCCCGCAGGTACTCGAGCAAAAAGGGCTGGCTGAGGCTGAGTTCATGACCCGCGTGCATGCTGAACTGGCTGCGCCCGGCACGTGTGGCGTGGGTTACAACAGCCTGCGTTTCGATGATGAAGTTACTCGTTACAGCCTGTATCGAAATTTTTTCGATCCCTACGCGCGGGAGTGGCAAGGAGGAAATAGTCGTTGGGATTTGATTGATCTGGTGCGCACGGCTTATGCATTACGCCCGGAGGGCATCAACTGGCCGCAGGATAACGGTCAGGTGAGCCTGAAGTTGGAACGCCTTACAGTCGCCAATGGGATTGAACATGGGCAGGCGCACGACGCGCTGTCTGATGTACGGGCAACCATTGCCTTGGCGCGCCTGCTGAAAAATACGCAGCCCAAGCTCTACAACTATTTCTATCAGCTGCGCAGTAAGCAGCGGGTGATGGATCAGATCCGTCTGCTCCAACCGTTCGTGCACATCAGTGGTCGGTTTGCTGGCGCTCGTCATTATTTATCCCTGGCGCTGCCGCTGGCGTGGCATCCGCGTAATCGCAATGCATTGATTGTTTGTGATCTACAGTCCGATATCTCTCCCTTGCTGGAGGAGTCGGCAGAAACGTTGCGTACACGCCTTTATACGCGACGTGACGACCTAGCCTCTGGGCAGCTGCCAGTGCCGCTTAAGCTGCTGCATATCAACCGCTGCCCTGTGGTTGCCCCGATGAATGTTCTGCGGGCCCAGGATATAGAGCGTTTGCAGCTGGATGTTGCGCTGTGTGAAAGCAGGGCAGAGCAGTTGCGTGAGCGAGCAGCAGATTGGAAGGGGAAGCTGGTTGAGGTTTACGCCGAAGAGAGTTTCGCTGGTAGCGCTGACCCAGAACAACAACTCTATGATGGATTCATTGGCGATAGGGATCGGCGCTTGTGCGAGCAAGTTCGTAATTGCGATCCACAGCATTTGGCCGGCGAGTCATGGATGTTTGATGATGCGCGCTTGCCTGAGTTGTTGTTCCGATATCGCTGTAGGAACTTTCCGGAGACTTTGTCGGAGGTGGAGAAACAGCAATGGAGTCAATTCTGCCGCATGCGTTTGAGTCTGCCCGAATATGGTGCGCCTAACACGCTTGAGCAGTTCCTACAGTCTGCGAATGAGCTGTCCGATAATTTGTCCGCAGAGCAAAATGTTGTTATGGATGTTTGGGTCAAATACGTCAAGAAGATGCGGAGTTCTTATGGCTTAGAATATGTAGGGGAATAGGCTGATTACTTAATCAGTTGGATACATTTAATACGGTTAAAGTTTCACCACTCCCTACTATTCGTCAGATTTATCCGAGCATAAAAAAACGCCAGCAAGCTGGCGTTTTTTTATGGAGCAAAGCGCTGCACAGCAGCTGGGGCTTAGCCCAGCAGGGTTGCCCAGCCTTCCACAACGTCACCGCCCCACTTGGCTTTCCACTCTTTCAGAGTTTTGTGGTTGCCGCCTTTGGTTTCGATGACTTCACCGTTGTGTGGGTTTTTGTATTGCTTAACTTTACGAGCACGCTTGCTTGGGGCCGCTTTAGCGCCACGAGCAGCTTTGCTCGATTTAGCTTCTGGGTCGAACATAGCAATGATATCGCGCAGGGATTTCTGATATTCGCCCATCAGCGCGCGCAGTTTGCCTTCGAACTCAAGCTCTTTTTTCAGCTTGTCGTCTTGGGACAGATTCTTCAGGCGCTCCTGGAGTTCCTTAATGGCTTCTTCAGTGGCGCGATATTCGTTGATCAGAGACATTCGGTATTACCTGTGCTAGCGATTGGTTTCTAAGTGACTCTTATAATAGTCATGCACTTTTGACAAGTAAACCATTTTGCTCGGGTTTTCTTTTATCTAATTATTATTGTTATTACGCTTGTCCTACAAAAATTTAAATAATTGTGTCGGAAGAGGCTTAGCGATCAGATTATGTAGTTGACGAATGGTTGGACTACTTGGAGTTGTACGGCTCTACATTGCGCATTCGGTCGTTGCTCTGAGTCATGATGGCTGTTGTTTTTTTGCGTAATGACTAAAATGGCCAACTTTTTCCAAGCGGTGGAGCTGTAAATGCGTACGTTTCGATTGGTGATTGCTTGTCCTGATCGGGTAGGGATCGTGGCCAAGGTCAGTAACTTCCTAGCCACTTACAACGGTTGGATCACTGAAGCGAGTCATCACTCGGATACGGAGAGTGGCTGGTTTTTCATGCGTCATGAGATCCGGGCTGACTCTCTGCCATTCGATCTTGACGGCTTCCGTCAAGCGTTTGCACCTATTGCTCGCGAGTTTTCCATGGAGTGGCGAGTAACCGACTCTGATGTGAAGAAGCGCGTGGTGCTTATGTGCAGCCGCGAGTCCCATTGTTTGGCCGACCTGTTGCACCGCTGGCATAGTGGTGAGCTGGATTGTGATATTCCCTGTGTGATCTCAAACCATAATGACCTGCGCAGCATGGTCGAGTGGCATGGCATTCCTTATTACCATGTCCCGGTCGATCCTAAAGACAAACAGCCGGCCTTTGATGAAGTTGAGCGTTTAGTTAAGGAGCATTCGGCTGATGTTGTGGTACTTGCCCGCTATATGCAGATCTTGCCGCCGCGACTGTGCGCAGAGTTCTCCCAGCGCGTGATTAACATTCACCACAGCTTCTTGCCTTCTTTCGTTGGTGCCAAGCCCTATCACCAAGCGTCCACCCGTGGTGTGAAGCTGATTGGCGCAACCTCCCACTATGTGACTGAGGAGCTGGATGCTGGGCCGATCATTGAGCAGGATGTGGTGCGCGTCAGCCATCGCGATAGCATTGAGGAAATGGTGCGCCGTGGTAAGGATGTGGAAAAAATGGTGCTGTCCCGAGGCTTGCGTTATCACCTCGAAGACCGCGTCCTTGTGCACGACAACAAGACTGTGGTTTTCAACTAAGCTCAAGGCAGTCTCTGGCTGATTGGGAGGGCGTCGATATGAACGAGCCACTCAAGCGTGCTACATCAAGCCCTCCGCCGGTTTTGGGGGAGGGTTGTACCCAGCGGTACGATCCAGCAGCAATGACTCCGGATACAGGCTGCGATTTTGCCGAAGCTGCCGCGCTCTGGAAGGAGCTGGAGGATGGGCAGGATAAGCCTGCAAATAAAGACGATGAACACTAATCAAAGGGCGCTTTCAGCGCCCTTTGTGCGTTCCGGGTCAGATACGGAAGCCGTCTACCAAGTTCTTGAGGCGTGTGGCCAGTTGTTCTAGGTCGGCGCAGGCCCGTAACGTGGCGTGGAGGTTTTCAACTCCTTCCTGATTCAGGGTATTGATTTCAGTAATGTCCATATTTAGCGATTCGATGACCGATGTTTGTTCTTCAGTAGCGGTAGCAACAGATTGGTTCATGCTGTCGATCTCGCTAATTCTGTCTGTGACACTGGCCAGTCGCTGGCCTGCCTGGTTGGCTATTTCCACGCTCTGATCGCTGTGCTGCTGACTTTCCGTCATGGTTGTGACGGATTCTCGTGAGCCGATCTGCAGCTCTTCAATCATTGTTTCGATCTCTTGAGCGGACTCCTGTGTGCGGTGTGCCAGGTTTCGTACCTCATCAGCTACTACAGCAAAGCCCCGACCGGCTTCCCCTGCGCGTGCGGCTTCAATGGCCGCATTGAGTGCGAGCAAATTGGTTTGTTGCGAGATGCTTTTGATGACCTCAAGGATCTGGCCAATATTCACGGTTTTACTGTTGAGCGTTTCGATGTTGTCGCACGATATCCTGATCTTGGCGGAGAGCTGGGTCATGGCCTCAATGGTGCCTTCGACCACCTGGCGACCGTCCTCAGCCAAATGTCGGGCGTCACTGGCCTGTGTGGAGGCGTCTGCGGCATTGCGGGCGATTTCCTGTGCTGCGGCCCCCAATTGGTTGATGGCGGCGGCAACGCTGTTGGTGCGGCTGGCCTGTTCGTCAGAGTTGAGCATCGAGGCGTTTGAAGCCCCTAATACGAGCTGGGCCGACTCATTGACTTCTCGTGTGGCTGCAGACACTTGCTTAATTGAATGATGGATGCGCTCAACAAATTGATTGAAGGCGTTGCCGAGCTGGCCGAATTCGTCTCTGGTGTTCACCTTCAGGCGTTTGGTCAGGTCTCCTTCACCTTGGGCGATGTCTTCCATGGCTTTGCCCATGAGCCGCAGTGGCTGCATAAGCACATTCATAAGCATCCCCAGCAGCGCAATGATAGATATCACGGCAATGATCATGGCAATCACCGCTGAGGTGCGGAATTGAGTGAGCATTGAGTAGGCATCCTCTTTGTCAATCGACAGGCCCACGTACCAGTCTACCGACGGCAGTCCCTTAACTTGGCTGAACGTCATGATGCGGGTGCTACCATCGACCTCGACCTCACTGAAGCTGGCATTGATTGCAGGTGGGTTTTGCGGGTGAAGCTCCTTGAGGTTTTTCATATCCTTCGAAGGATCTGGGTGGACCAATACCTTGCCATCTGCACTGACCAGAAAGGCAAAGCCCATTCCGTCGAAGTCCAGTGAGTTGATAGTTTCGACTAAGGTGTCGAGGCTCAAATCGCCGCCAACAACTCCCGAACTGCCCGCTGGAGAGGCGATGGTAAGGGTGAGGTCATTGTTCGCTGCGTCCTGATAGGGTTCCGTTAATGTCACACCGCGGGCTGTAACGGCATCTTTGTACCAAGGGCGCTCTCTGGGGTCGTAACCGTCACCCATGTCCTCATCCGGCTGCATAACGAAGCGGCCATTTGCATAGCCCATGTAAATGTAGGTGAATGTATTGGCTAAGGTTTTTTGAGCGAGCAGGCCACGTACATAACCCTCGTCCGTGGTGTTGGAGATGGACTGAGCTGTGTTGTCGACAAGAAGAATGCGGCCCGACAACCAGTTTGAAATGTTGGTTGCGGTTAGGTCGCCCATTTCTCTCAGGTAGTTCTCCAAGTCTGTGCGTATAGCATTTCGTTGCAGGTAATCGTTGTAGAGGGTAAACAAGGAGAACGCGCTGATCACAACCAGTGAAGCGGCAAGCAAAATTTTGTGGCTGAACTTCAAAGCAATGCTCATATTGATGCGTCCAGTATGTGAGATCAGTAGTTATAAGGCTGAAGGCTTATTGCTATTACCTTAGTGTAGGCTTGAACTATTGGCTCAATGCAGTAGCAATTTTTATTACGGAGATTAAGGAATGGCTGATACCGGGCAGTTTTTCGTTGGAGCGGATCTCCAGGGGCTGCAAGTCGGGCAGGCATTGCGCTTGGCGAACCGTCACGGCTTGATTGCAGGTGCAACAGGTACCGGGAAAACCGTGACCTTGCAAAGATTGATTGAGACATTCAGCGATGCTGGAGTGGCGGTGTTTGCCGCAGACGTTAAAGGCGATCTGTGCGGCTTAGGGGCAGTTGGGGCGCCTCAGGGGAAAGTGGCTGAGCGCATTGCTGCTATGCCTTGGCTTAATCATGAGCCTAAGGCCTACCCGGTAACGCTGTGGGACGTGGATGGCAAGAGCGGCCACCCGCTGCGAACGACCTTGAGTGAAATGGGCCCTTTGCTATTGGGGGCATTACTTGAGTTGACGGACAGCCAGCAGGCGGCTCTTTATGCTGCCTTCAAAGTTGCAGATCGTGAAGGATTGTTGCTGCTGGACCTCAAGGACCTCAAAGCGCTGCTGTCGCATTTGAAGAGCAACCCCGAGGTGCTCGGTGAAGACAGTGCGCTGTTTAATCCCACTTCCGCCCAGGCATTGCTGCGCAAGTTGTCCGGTCTTGAACAACAAGGTGCCGATGATTTGTTCGGTGAGCCGGCGCTGCAACTTGAAGACCTTTTGCACCCTGACCGGGACGGCCGTGGCCGGGTTCACCTGTTGGACGCCAGTCGCTTAGTCCATGAGGCGCCGAAGGTGTATGCGACGTTCCTGTTATGGCTGTTGGCTGAGCTGTTCGAGCAGTTGCCTGAACGCGGCGACGCCGATAAGCCATTGCTGGCGTTGTTCTTTGATGAAGCTCACCTGCTGTTCGCCGATACCCCCAAAGCGCTTCAGGAGCGATTGGAGCAAGTGGTACGCCTGATTCGTTCTAAAGGCGTTGGGGTGTATTTTGTGACCCAATCCCCGAGTGATCTACCGGATGCCGTGCTGGCTCAGCTAGGGCTGCGTATTCAGCATGGATTACGCGCCTTCACAGCTAAAGAACAGAAGGCCTTGCGTGCGGTGGCCGATGGTTTCCGGCCGAATCCGGAGATCGACACGCTGGCCACGCTGACTGAGCTGGGTATAGGTGAGGCATTGGTGGGGACTTTGGAGTTAAAGGGAACCCCTGCGATGGTCCAGCGAGTGGCAATTGCGCCGCCGCAATCCCGGATAGGTCCTCTGAGCGAAAGTGAGAGAGCGGAGCTGATCCGTCAGTCTCCGTTGCTTGGCCGTTACGACAAACCGATTGATCGTGAGTCAGCCTATGAGATTTTGACCGCGCGTGCTGCCCAGCGAGTGCCGGAGGAAGCTCCGCAAACTGGCAAACCAGCGGGCAAGGCTAAGAAAGACGACCCTGGTTTGGGTGGCATGGCCGGTGAGCTGTTGGGTGATCTTGCCAGTAACGTCATGAAAACAGCTGTACGTCAGGCTGCCAACCAGATTGGGCGGCAATTGGTACGAGGGCTGTTGGGCTCGTTGCTGGGCAAGGGGCGCTAACAGTAACCAAGCTGTAGGTTACGTTATCAGCTATAAGCCTGAAGCCGTGTCTGAAGCGGCTTCAGTGCGATCCTTCAGCTCTTTCTCTATTTTCTCGATTTCTTTTGCAAACGCCTGGTCAAGCAAGTTCGAGCGTTTGCGCCAAGGTTTACGCTCTGGATCAGGCTGAGCGGCGTATGTTACGACCTCCCCACCGTATATATCTTTGAAGCGCTGTGCCTGTCGCTCAAGTTCTGCGCGCAGTTCATCTTTTGTCACGATATTACCCATTAAAATCAAAACGGCATGTTACTGAAAACTGTCCGTATCTATTTGAGCCAAGTGTTTTTACTTACGACCCAGCGGTAATTAAAACCCAAGGGCATCATTCTCTGAACTCTAAATTTTCCATTAGATGGGCCGGTCGCGTGTTAGCGATCGACAAGTTCGGAGAGTTGGTTTTTAAACCTAAGAAGAGTCTCAGTTCCAGCTGTCAGAACAACTGGTCAGCTCTGGTGGCTGACTGAAGCGTTTAAATTATGGTAGATCGTGCGCTGGAAGTCCAGCATGTCACTTTGCTTCTTCCAATGCATAGCGTTTCAGAATTTGTGCAACCTCTCCTGACTGCTTCAAGCGCTTTAGTCCGTCATTAAATGCAGTAAATATCTCTGGAGTGACCTTTTTCCGTGAGAACCCAATCGCATAGGAGGTGGAGGCCATGTAGCCGGCATTGCGCAACGCGTAGAGTCGATCATGATCGATTAAGTGACGAGCTACATCATTATTCAATACCACGATACCTTTTTTGCCAAAGCGCCCTGCGCTGAGCATCAGCAACAATCTCTGGTTGTTGGTGATCAGGCTGATATCAATATCGTCTACGTCTTTAAGGGTTTCTTCGAGTATGTATGACGTGCCGGATGGCCCGTATACCCCGATTTTGGCCCCTTTTAAATCATCGGGTTTCGTGAATATGAAGTCATTCTCGCGGCGGGTGTAAAAGTTATAGTGACTGACGGCGATCATTGGCGTTAAGTAAAATGAAGCCCTTCGTGCCGGGGAGTCAATGAGGGTGAATATACCGTCAACTTCACCATCCTCTGCAAGTTGAAGTGCCCGCCGCCAGGGAAATACTTCTATAGAGCAACTCCACTTTAAATGCTGGCAGACCAGCATGACTATTTCGGGAAAGGCACCACTTGCCATAGCCCCCCGAGAGTAACTGAAGGGGGGGAATTCTTCGGTGACAAAGTTTACCTCTGCTGCTAGTGAGTAGTTCACGCAACCCATGAGACCCAATGCATAAATCAGGTTTCGCAACACGAGGCGTTCCTTGTCTTATATGCCCAGTATCAGAGTTTAATAGGTGAATTTGATGGTGTGTATGGGCTATTATTTTTAGTCAAGCGACTCAAGATTTTCTAGTGCATTGCTTACTTTCCTATAACAGGTATAGCAGCATTCTTGAACGCGTTGACGTACTGCTGCCGCATAACTTGCGCGGGGATAAATGATTATCCGAAGCGGCCTTTCTAGAATAGTGTTTTCAAGTCTTAGGTAGACATTGCGAGGGCTCGCTGAGTAGGGGCTTGGGGTTTACCCGGTGAGCCCCTCTCCAAGGTATTAGTCAGTTGCCTAATGCTTTGCAGCTCGGTTCATAGTTTTGTTGGCAGGCGCTCTGGAACAAGCGTCTTGCCTGGCCAGGGTCCTGTGTAACGCCCTGATCTCCGCGTTGGTACAGCGTACCGAGAATATGCTGTGCCATGGGATTGCCGCCTGCAGCTGATTGGTTGAGGTACTTCAGCATCTGTGCAGGATTACTGAGCGTTTGATCATTGCGACCCGTGTACAGGTAGGCGAGGCTGACAGCAGACATTGCATGGCCTTTATCCGCTGCTTGTTTCCACCAATATTCGGCTTGTTTCAGATCTTTTTTTGGTTGGGCGTTGAAATATTGATTGCCCAGTTGAAATTGGCTTTCGAGGTCGCCTCGGGATGCCTGTTGCTGTAGTTGCGCTAAATTGGCATTCACGGTTGCCGCAGACGATGAGGGCGAATCATTTCCGGCTGTCGGTTGCTCGGTTGAAGGTGTGCTGGCGCAGGCACTCAGTAAGGCTGCTGAAATGAGTAAAAGAGGCACGGCCAACGAGCGCATAAGAGGTCTCCTATTACCAATAATTCGCATTGTTAAACTGACAGACTGTAGATGGATTGAGAAGTTGCGGGAGCATTTCGCCGGATATGACGGAATCCGTATCAGTATGTCGCATGGGGCATTTATCTCCACCCTAAGAGCTGCGATTCTTGTTAACTCATATTTATTCAGGGTGTCTCGAATTCATGCAAATCAGCGCAGATTTTGACAGTGGAAACATTGCGGTTATAGACACCAGTAACCCTGAAAACGTGTTGCTGGCTATTCGTCCAGATACTAAAAGTGGTCATTTTCAGTGGTTCCATTTCAAGGTGGATGAGCTTGAGGAAGGCAAGCATTACGGCTTCAGCCTGACCAATGCCAGCCAGTCCTCTTATCCGAATGCCTGGGATGGCTACAACGTTGTGGCTTCTTATGACCAGCGCAGCTGGTTCAGGGTGCCCAGTCAATTTGCCGAGGGCGCACTTAACTTTGAGTTAGACGTGCAGGCCTCCAAAGTCTGGTTTGCTTATTTCGAGCCTTATAGCAGAGCCCGCCATGACTGTCTGATTGAGGATGCACGCACGTTAGCCGGAGCAGAATTGGTTGCAACGGGTAAGAGTATTGAAGGCCGGGATATTCCTTTATTGAGGATCAAGCGCCATTCGCAGGCGTCGCGGAAAATTTGGATCATCGCTCAACAGCACCCCGGTGAGCACATGGCCGAATGGTTTATGGAGGGGGTGATCGAGCGCCTGCAATCCAACGGCGACGAAGAAATGGAGACGCTGCTCGATCAAGCTGAGCTGTACCTGGTGCCCAACGTAAACCCGGATGGTGCCTTCCACGGTCACCTGCGTACCAATATGGCCGGGCGCGACCTTAACCGTGCGTGGCAATCCGCGACGGAAGCCGAAACGCCAGAGGTGTACTTCATTCAGCAACAGATGCGTGAGATCGGTGTGGATATGTTCCTCGATATCCACGGTGATGAGGAAATTGCCCATGTGTTCACTGCGGGCTGCTCCGGCAACCCGACCTTTACACCGCGTTTAGCCGCGTTGGAGGAGGAGTTCGGGCGTCGTCTGATTGAACACGGTGCCGAGTTTCAGACGTTGTTTGGTTATGCGCCACAACAGTTCGGCGAGGCCAATACCAGCCTTGCAGCTAACTCGGTGGGGATGGAGTTTGATTGCCTGTCGCTGACCATCGAAATGCCGTTCAAGGATCACGATGACCGGCCTAATCCGCAGACAGGCTGGAGCAGCGCACGCTCGAAGCAGCTGGGTAAAGATGTGCTAAGTGTCGCCTCGGCGATGGTTGATCACCTGCGCGACTGATAGCTGAACCGTTCGCGCCGCCAGTGTGGTCGGCGCGAACGGGACTGGCTTAGCCGCGGTAGTAGCGCTGCGGCACGAACGGTGTCTTGGCGACTTTCATGGCGACGCGTTTGCCCCGCACGATGGCCCAGACTTCCGTATCAACGGCACTGTGGCTGTTGCTGACGTAGCCCATGGCCACCGGTGCACCCAAAGTAGGACCAAAGCCCCCGCTGGTGACTTTGCCGATCACCTTGCCCTCAGCGTCGACGATTTCCGAACTCTCGCGTACTGGCACGCGCTCTTGCGGCAGCAAGCCAACACGCTTGCTTGGCACGCCGTCCTGCTGTTGTTCGAAAACGCGTTTGGCGCCGGGGAAGCCGCCAGCGCGTGCACCGTCTGCACGGCGTGGCTTGGAGATTGCCCACAGCAGGCTGGCTTCGATCGGTGTGGTTTCAGTGCTCATGTCGTGCCCATACAGGCACAGGCCTGCTTCCAGGCGCAGGGAGTCGCGGGCACCCAGACCAATCGGTTGTACTTCCGGTTCAGCCAGGAGGCTGCGGGCGAGGGTTTCTGCTTGCTGGTTGGGTACGGAAATCTCGTAGCCGTCTTCGCCGGTGTAACCGGAGCGGCTTACATAGCAATCCACGCCGAGCAGACGCACCTGGGTGAACTGCATAAAGGTCATCTTGGTCACTTCCGGCGCCAGGCGGGCTAGCACTTCAGCGGCTTTGGGACCTTGCAGAGCGAGTAGGGCACGGCTCTCGAAGAAGTCGATGATTTCGCATTGATCGCCGATGTGCTTCTGCAGGTGGGCCAAGTCCTGGTCTTTGCAGGCGGCGTTGACCACCAGGAACAGGGTGTCGTTGCCCAGATTGGCCACCATCAGGTCATCCAGAATGCCGCCATTGGTGTCGGTGAACATGGCGTAGCGCTGCATGCCGACTGGCAGGTCAATGATGTCTACCGGCACCAGGTGCTCCAGTGCTTCGGCCGCTTTCGGCCCACGCAGCATGATCTGGCCCATGTGCGATACGTCAAACAGGCCGGCTTGCTCGCGGGTGTGCAGGTGTTCTTTAAGTACGCCGAGCGGGTATTGCACCGGCATGTCGTAACCGGCGAAGGGCACCATGCGTGCGCCCAGTTCAAGGTGCAGGGCATGTAGCGGGGTTTTTGCCAGAGTTGCGCTGGTCATGGGTTGGCTCCAGTACATTGGATTGAAGGGCGACCACAGTCGCTTTTAATTCAGGACAGCACGCTTGATCAGCATTCGATGATGTTCACGGCCAGGCCGCCGCGTGCGGTTTCCTTGTATTTGTTGTTCATGTCGGCACCGGTTTGGCGCATGGTGCGGATGACTTTATCCAGCGAAACAAAATGCTGGCCATCGCCGCGCAAGGCCATGCGTGCAGCATTGATGGCCTTGATTGAGCCCATGGCGTTGCGTTCGATGCAGGGCACTTGAACCAGCCCGCCGATGGGGTCGCATGTCAGGCCGAGGTTGTGTTCCATGCCGATTTCGGCGGCGTTTTCCACTTGCTCAACGCTGCCGCCCAGCACTTCACACAGCGCTCCGGCGGCCATGGAACAGGCCACGCCGACTTCGCCTTGGCAGCCGACTTCTGCACCAGAAATTGAGGCGTTCTCTTTGTAGAGAATGCCAATGGCGGCGGCTGTGAGTAGAAAACGCACAACGCCATCGTCATTGGCACCGGGGATAAAGCGCGTGTAGTAATGCAGCACCGCCGGGACGATGCCCGCTGCGCCGTTGGTCGGAGCAGTGACTACACGGCCGCCGCTGGCGTTTTCCTCATTGACTGCCAGTGCGTACAGGTTGACCCAGTCCAGCACGCTCAAAGCATCGCGCAGGCTGGCTTCAGGGTTCTTGCTGAGTTGGCGGTGAAGCGCCGGGGCACGGCGTTTCACTTTGAGCCCGCCGGGCATGATGCCTTCGTTCTGGCAGCCTGCGCTGACGCAATCCTGCATCACCTGCCAGATATGCAGCAGGCCAGTGCGGGTTTCCTCTTCACTGCGCCAGGCAGCTTCATTGGCGAGCATCACCTGACTGATGGAAAGCTGCTGCTGGTGGCAATGCTCCATCAGCTGCTTGGCCGTGGTGAAGGGGAATTTTAGGGGCGTCTGATCGGCGACGATACGGTCAGCTCCGGCGGCTTCATCGTCCACCACAAAACCGCCACCTACCGAGTAGTACTCGCGGCTGCGGATTTGCAGGCCGGCCTCATCGAAGGCCCGGAAGATCATGCCGTTGGGATGGTAGGGCAGGGGCCTACGAATCAACGACAGGTGTTCTTTTTCCACAAAGCGGATGGTCTTCTCGCCCAGCAGCTTCAGCGTCTTGTTGGCGCGGATATCTGCCAGTCGCGCATCAATCGTGCGGGTATCAATGCTGTCCGGGTGGTCGCCTTCGAGGCCGAGCAAAACCGCTTTGTCGCTGCCGTGGCCTTTGCCCGTCGCTCCGAGTGAGCCATACAGCTCGGCACGGATGCTGTGGGTACTGGCCAGCAGGTTTTCACGCTGTAGCCCTTCAACAAACCGCGCCGCAGCCCGCATCGGGCCAACGGTGTGGGAGCTGGATGGGCCGATGCCGATCTTGAACAGATCAAACACACTGAGTGACATGCAATTCTCCGCCTGCGAGTCTAAGTCGTCCTTGTGGGTAACATCATCGGGCGCAGCGGTTAGCGGCGCCCGATGCAACTGCCTGCTTACTCAGCGTAGACCGGGAAAACCTTGCAAAGGTCTGCCACTTGCCCACGAACGCGCTCAACGACTTCCGGATTTTCGATTTCATCGAGAATGTCGCAGATCCAACCGGCCAGCTCGCGGCATTCACCTTCCTTGAAACCACGGGTGGTGACGGCTGGAGTGCCGATGCGGATGCCGGAAGTTACAAAAGGCGATTGTGGATCGTTCGGTACGGCGTTCTTGTTCACGGTGATGTGGGCGTTGCCCAGTGCGGCATCGGCCGCTTTACCGGTCAGGCCTTGCTTGACCAGGCTGATCAGCATCAGGTGGTTATCGGTGCCGCCGGAGACGACATCGTAGCCACGGCCGACAAATACCTCCGCCATGGCGCGGGCGTTGTTGATCACTTGTTGCTGATAAGTTTTGAACGAAGGCTCCAGCGCTTCTTTAAAGCACACGGCTTTACCGGCGATCACGTGCATCAGCGGGCCGCCCTGAGCGCCGGGGAATACGGCTGAGTTGAGCTTCTTCTCAATCTCCTCGTTGGCCTTGGCGAGGATCAGACCGCCGCGTGGGCCACGCAGGGTTTTGTGCGTTGTGGTGGTGACCACATCGGCGAACGGAATCGGGTTCGGGTACAGGCCTGCTGCGACCAGACCAGCCACGTGGGCCATATCGACAAACAGCAGTGCGCCGACTTTGTCCGCAATCGCGCGGAAGCGGGCAAAGTCGAGGGTGCGCGAGTAGGCGGAGAAACCGGCGACGATCATTTTCGGCTTGTGCTCAACCGCCAGACGCTCGACTTCGTCGTAGTCGATCAGGCCTTGCTCGTCGATGCCGTACTGCACGGCGTTGTACAGCTTGCCGGAGGAGGACACTTTGGCGCCGTGGGTCAGGTGCCCGCCATGGGCCAGGCTCATGCCCAGAATTGTGTCACCGGCATTCAGCAGGGCCAGATATACCGCGCTGTTAGCGGAAGAGCCGGAATGCGGTTGGACGTTGGCGTAGTCTGCGCCGAACAGCTGCTTGGCGCGCTCAATGGCTAACTGCTCGACTTTATCTACATGCTCGCAACCACCGTAATAGCGTTTGCCCGGATAGCCTTCGGCGTATTTGTTGGTGAGACCGCTGCCTTGCGCCTGCATGACGCGCTGGCTGCAATAGTTTTCCGATGCGATCAGCTCGATATGGTCTTCCTGACGCTGTTCTTCTGCATTAATCGCCGCGAGTAGGGCGTCGTCGTAACCTTGCAGTTGATCGTGTTTGCTGAACATAGATGCGGCCTCACGTGAATTTTTTGTAGGTGCTAATAACCCTGCCCGGTGGGCACTGCGGGTTTGAAACGTGAAACAAACTGCGGCCCGCGGATGCACGGGCCGCAGGTGTTATCAGTCCTGATACGCCTCGATAGGCGGGCAGGCACAGACCAGATTGCGGTCGCCGTACACGTTGTCGACACGGCCTACCGGTGGCCAGTATTTGGCCTCAATCAGGCTGGCAAGCGGGTACACGGCTTGCTCACGGCTGTAGCTGTGGGTCCACTCGCCAACCAGCTCCTGCGCGGTATGCGGCGCGTTCTTGAGCGGGTTGTCGTTGGCATCCAGGGTGCCGTTTTCCACCGCGCGGATTTCGTTGCGGATGGCGATCATGGCGTCGCAGAAGCGGTCCAGTTCTTCTTTGGATTCGCTTTCGGTCGGCTCAATCATCAGCGTGCCCGCCACTGGGAATGACATGGTCGGCGCGTGGAAGCCGAAGTCGATCAGGCGCTTGGCCACGTCGTCTACGCTGATGCCGCTTGAGTCTTTAACTGGGCGGATGTCGAGGATGCACTCGTGGGCCACCAAACCATTGCTGCCGGTGTAGAGCACGGGGAAGTGCTCTTCCAGACGACGGGCGATGTAGTTGGCGTTGAGGATGGCCATCTGCGACGCGCGCTTGAGGCCTTCGCCGCCCATCATGGTGATGTACATCCAGGTGATAGGCAGGATACTGGCGCTGCCAAACGGTGCTGCACTGACCGCACCTTCTTTGCGCTGCATGTTGTTGTGACCCGGCAGGAATGGGATCAGGTGCTCTTTCACGCCAATCGGGCCAACGCCTGGGCCGCCACCGCCGTGGGGGATGCAGAAGGTTTTGTGCAGGTTCAAGTGAGATACGTCGCCACCGAACTTGCCCGGTGCGCACAGGCCGACCATGGCGTTCATGTTGGCACCGTCGATGTACACCTGGCCGCCGTTGTCGTGGATGATCTGGCTGATCTCGCGGATGCCTTCCTCAAACACGCCGTGGGTGGACGGGTAGGTGATCATCAGCGCCGCCAGACGCTCGCGGTGCTCTTCAGCCTTGGCCTTGAGGTCAGCGATGTCGACGTTGCCGTTGCTGTCGCACGCGGTTACCACAACACGCATACCGGCCATGCTGGCGGTTGCCGGGTTGGTACCGTGGGCCGATTGCGGGATCAGGCAGATGTCGCGCTGATCATCGCCGCGGCTCAGGTGATAGGCGCGGATGGCCAGCAGACCCGCGTACTCACCTTGGGAGCCCGCGTTTGGCTGCAGGGATACGCCGTCATAACCGGTTGCCGCGCAGAGCATGGCTTCCAGTTCGCTGGTCAGTTGGCTGTAGCCTTCACTCTGCTCAGCTGGTGCGAACGGGTGCAGGTTGCCGAATTCAGGCCAGGTGATCGGCAGCATTTCACTGGCGGCGTTGAGCTTCATGGTGCAGGAGCCCAGCGGAATCATGCTGCGATCCAGCGCCAGGTCTTTGTCGGCCAGTTTGCGCAGGTAGCGCATCAGTTCGGTTTCGCTGTGGTAGCGGTTGAATACCGGGTGCTCAAGAATGGCCGACTGACGCTTTAGGCCTTGCGGCAACTGGCTGCTGATGCCAGTGGTCAGCTCATCAAATTTAGGAGCGGTCTTGCCATCGGCAAACAGATTGAGCAGCGCTTCAACTGCGGCTTGATCGGTGGTTTCATCGAGAGACAGGCCCAGGCGCTGATCGTCGATTTCACGCAGGTTGATCCCGGCAGCGCGGGCTTTGGCATGTAGCGCAGCAGTCTGAGCACCGGTAGCGACAGTCAGCGTATCGAAGAAGTGAGTTTGCTCGACACTGTAACCCAGCGCTTTCAGGCCTTTGGCCAGAATGGCAGTCAGTGCGTGGGTGCGCTCGGCAATCTCAATCAGGCCTTTCGGGCCGTGGTAAACCGCGTACATGCTGGCGATGTTGGCCAGCAGCACCTGAGCGGTACAGATGTTACTGGTGGCCTTCTCGCGGCGGATGTGCTGTTCGCGGGTTTGCATGGCCAGACGCAGAGCAGGCTTGCCGAAACGGTCAATGGACATGCCGACCAGACGGCCCGGCATATCGCGTTTGAACGCATCGCGGGTGGCGAAGTAGGCGGCGTGCGGGCCACCAAAGCCCAGCGGCACACCAAAGCGCTGGGCGCTGCCCAAGGCTACGTCGGCACCAAACTCGCCCGGCGGGGTGAGCAGGGTCAGGGCCAGCAGGTCGGCGGCCACCGCTACCAGTGCATTCACTGCGTGGAAGCGTTCAACCAACTCGCGGTAATCGAAGATGTCGCCATTGCTGGCCGGGTATTGCAGCAGCGCGCCGAAGAATTCAGCCGGGTCGCTAATACTGGCTTCATCGCCCACAACCACTTCAATACCCAGCGGTTCGGCGCGGGTGCGCAGCACGTCGAGGGTTTGTGGATGGCAATGCACGGAAGCGAAGAAGCGATTGCTGCCTTTGTTTTTCGACAGGCGCTTACAGAAGGTCATGGCTTCCGCTGCGGCGGTGGCTTCGTCCAACAGTGAGGCGTTGGCGATTTCCATGCCGGTCAGGTCGCTGATCAGGGTCTGGAAGTTCAGCAGGGCTTCAAGGCGACCCTGAGAAATTTCAGGCTGATAAGGCGTGTAAGCGGTGTACCAAGCCGGGTTTTCCAGCAAATTGCGCAGGATCGGGCTGGGCGTCAGGGTGCCGTAGTAACCCTGGCCGATGTAGGTCTTGAACTGCTTGTTCTTGCTGGCGATGGTTTTGATTTTCGCCAGTGCATCAGCCTCAGAAAGCCCAGGCAGCGAGCCGAGTACGCTGCTGCCTTTGATGCTGTCTGGGATGACTTTGTCGGTCAGGCCATCCAGGCTGTCGAAGCCCAGCAGCTCCAACATGGCGGCGATATCAGCTTCGCGTGGGCCAATATGGCGGGCGACAAATTCGTTCTGGGTATTCAGCTTGGTCATCGCAGGGTCTCAGCCGTTGGATTTGATCAGGTTTTGGTAACCGGCTTCGTCAAGCAGGTCATTGATCGCAGCTGGGTTAGATGGGCGGAAGCGGAAGAACCAGCCTTTACCCAGTGAGTCTTCATTGACCAACTCCGGGCTGCCTTCCAGCTCACTGTTGATCTCAACCACTTCGCCATCCAGCGGCATGGTGATGTTGCTGGCCGCCTTAACCGACTCCAGCACGGCAACTTCATCGCCTTGAGAGTAGCTCTGCACTTCAGGCAGTTGGACGAAAACCACGTCACCCAGAGCGTCTTGCGCGAAATCAGTGATGCCAACGGTGATCAGACCATCGGCGTCTTGACGCAGCCATTCGTGCTCAACGGTAAAACGCAACTCGCTCATGGAAACTCCTTGAAGTGTTGTCGCTGATTTCAGCGATGCCCCTGGGGCGGTGTGTGTCGCCTGCATTCGTGAGCAGGACGGGTCAAAATCCATGGGCTATGTGCAAGTGCAGTGCCATAAGGCTGAAAGCCATAGTTTTAGGGGCTTAGCGAGCGTTTCTAGGCAATGAGAGGGGGGAGAGGCTGTATTGAATTCAATACATCTTTAGCCGGCCAGTCAGCTGGGACTGTTGTTGATGGGCGTTTTAGTCGTGATTAGGCAGATTCGGGTCGCTTGGGGTGTTGTGTATTTAAATCAATACGGTGTATTTGTTTTGTTACATGGCGGCCTTAATGAAGAGCCGGAGCTGATTTCAACGATTGCAGACGCTGAGTCAGCTCCAGTCGCTGGGAGGCGTTTTCACACAACAGCAGAGCATTCTGCACGTCGAACTTTTCCGCGTGAGGGCATTCCAGGATTCTGTAGATGTCAGCTCGGGCCAAGTAATCATTGAGTGATGGCTGGCCAAGCAGCAAGACCCGCTCAGCATCGTGCAGAGCCGCCATCGGTTCATCATTATTCAGGTGCAGTTGGCGGAGATTGCGTGATAGACGCTGAATGATTTGCTGAGGCGTGCTGGTCCGCATGTGGTTGGCACTGAGTTCAACTTGAGCGTTGAAATGGCGTTGCAGCAGCTCGCGGCATTCGCGGGTATACAGGCGCCGCCCGCTGCAGGGGTCCAAAAGGTGGTCTGCTCCAGGCACCCGAAGCAGGAAATGGCCGGGAAATGAGACGCCTTGCAATGGAATATCCAGTCGCCTTGCCAGCTCGATTGCCAATAGGGCAAGGGATAGCGGCTGACCACGTCGCCGTTGCACGACGCGGTGCATCAGCGCTGCTTGCGGGCGGATGGGGTATTCGTCGTCTTCATGGAAGTCCAGTTCACTTAAACGGCGCAACAGAGGCTGGGCCAGCTCCTGAGCTGGAGCATTGGGTAATGCATGGCTGACCTGGAGTTGCAGGAGGTTGAGCTGTTTAAGGACTTCGGCGGGAATAACATCTGGGTGATGTTCGGCTGCCACCCACAGCGCAGCCTCAAATAAGGCAGGAGTTGGTCGTTCCAGGCAGGCGAGGCAAGCAGCGCGAGGGTCCATGGCATTCTCCCGGTGTTCCGGGTTTTGTAGCCAAGGTTGGAGCCTTCGTCCAGTGGTTTTTATTGGATGGGTAAATCCGTGTGCTGGGCCGTGATTAAGAAATGCTCCAATGCCAGACATTGAAGCATTTCGTGCCTGACTTACGCTTCGGCCTCTGCGGTAGAACCCAGCTCGGCCAGCGCATCTGGCTGGTTTTTGAAGGCTCTGGCGAAAATGTCGCGGTTTTTGGCCATGTAAATGCCCAGTTCTTCACCTTGTTCCTCACTGAGGGAGGGGACTGCTTTTTGCAGCACATCGGTGAGCAACTCAGCCAGTTCGAGCATCTTGTCATAGCGGTCGGCTTCGGCTTTATCCATAAACAAACGCTCCAGATCCCGGCTGCTGCGGTACACCACTTCGACGGCCATTCATCACCTCTACGCCTTTATGCTAATGGTTGAAATACTGGTTATTCATACAGTTTTGCGAAGGATAAAGCACGCGTAACCATTTGAATAGTAGTAAAGGAATCCGGGAACTGGCCGGTATGGGAAATGCTGAGGCTATCTATCTGCCGAAAGTGGTTATGACAGGCGTAAAAATCGAGTCATAACGCAGGCGCGGCGAGTTGCCGCATGCGTGAAGAGTTCTTAGTAAGGTCGTGCAATCCGTTGCACAATCAGGCCGTCCTGCTCCTCAGGCAGTGATGATGGGTAAGAACTTGCAGTATTTGGATCTAACCGGGGGGCAGAGAATGAAGTGGGCTGAACGCGCCCGTGAGGCGATGCATCACAGTGCAAACTCACTGGGTAATTTGATGGTTGAGGGCTTTCACCTTCTGGGGCTATTTGTAATCGGCGCAGCCACTGTTTGGTCTGCACTGTTTACCTTCATCGGCATGGTGGACAAAGGTTCCGCCAGCATCGACGACATCCTGCTGCTGTTTATCTACCTCGAAATGGGCGCGATGATCGGCATCTACTTCAAAACTAACCACCTGCCAATCCGCTTTCTGCTTTACATCGCTATTACGGCGCTGACCCGCTACCTGATCGGTGATGTATCCCACCACAACAAGCCAGACTTGGGGCTTGTGTATATCTGCGCCGGAATTTTGATTTTGTCGCTCTCGGTGCTGGTGGTGCGTTATGCGTCCTACAGATTCCCGTCGAAGCGACCGCTGGATGTAAATGGCGGGGATTTGATTGATAAGAACTGACGATACATGAAAGGCGCGAAAGCGCCTTTTAGTTATGGATATGTTTATCTCTCGCTGGGCCATTAGGCTATTTACTTCTGCAAGTCTCATATTTCAGGAACTTCCTACAGTTGTATAGGGTTTTCCTTCAATGACTTTTAGTCGCATCTCTATAGGATTTGCTCTTCGGGTATGTCGGCAATTGAGCTGACTGAGCACTGATTATCTTCTCTGCTGCCCAGCTGTCCTGCGTTGTACTTCTTACCGGAGTGTTCGAGACGATTATGCGGTCAATCTCGAGTCTCCGAGGCTTTCAGTTGCTATTGATTACGCATGTGGCGCTAGCCATTGGATGCGCAGGCATGACTAGTGTGTGGTGTTGCAGCTAAAAGTTATTGGCTCAATGTATATGGGTGTGAATTAAAACGCCACTCAACATGCACTTAAGGAATAAGTCGGCGCTATGTCGTCGAGCATAAGGAATTACTTCTGCATGAGTAAAGCTTCTACTCGCCATAAAGTTATTGGTCGGCGCTATTCACGTTTCTCGCTTGTTCCCAGCTTTTTAGCTAATGCGCTATGGATGGTATTACCAGTTCATGCTGCTACTCACGGCCCACTTTATATAAATAACGGCTCCAGTATTTTATTGGGTGAGGAGGATGTCGTAAGGGCTTCTGGAAGCAGCAAAGCTGTTTGGGTCAGTGGATCAGGCAGTTCGGCAACTATTAATGGAAGCCACATCGAGGCACTGGGCAGTGGTGGCGGTGTGCATGCTTCTGGTGGTGGACAAATAACCCTGAGGGATGCAGTAGTATTTGCAGATGGTAATACTCTTTACGCGACGGGTGTCGGCAGCGTTATTGATGCCACCAATATCAGGATTGGGCTGGGAGGCTATGGCATAGGTTCAGCTGGCTTGCAGGCACATAACGGCGGTGTCATTCGGTATGGCCAAGGTGATGCTACGCAGGCTGAGTCGATATACACCTTTAGTTCATATGGTGCTGGTAGTGAACTTCATATAACCGATTTAACGCTTTCCACAGAGAAAGAAGGACGCTTTCGCGCAGGCTTGGGCGGATTTTTGACCGTGCGTGATAGCCAGCTATCCATGGCGCCTACCAGCATTCTTTCTGGTTTTAATGTTTCTGACGCTGGCAGTCGTGCCGAAATTTATAACTCAAGTTTGGAGGGAGGTTGGTTTGACGTCAGCAACGCGGGCAGTCTGCACCTTGAAAATGTAACTGCTAATTCTGAGGGCGGCAGCTTACGCGTGATGGGGAACCGCCTGCAGAGGCAGTATAGCGCTGCAGAAATTGTTGGTGGACGTTTCACTACGTTTGGTGGCTATGGCATCAATCTCAATACTTGGGCCAAAGTCGTTGCTCGTGATGCAGTTTTTAATGTGCGTGATGGCTACTCAGGGGTCTGGATGGCTGAGGAGTCGTATTTGCAGCTGTCAGACAGTGCGATCAATACATGGAATCATAATCTCGGGCATGGTGTTGATATCTTCGGTGGCCAGGCAAATATTCAGCGTTCGGAGATTACTACCTATGGCGACTACGTGTATGGCTTACGCCTAACCAGCTCAACAGCGGGTCTTAGTCGTGTAACGGCAAGTGAAAGTAATATCCGGGTCATGGGAGATGGTGGTGGTGGTCTTTTCCTTGGGGGATATGCTGTCAGAGCTCACCTTGAGGACGTCACAATCCAGTCGGATGGTGATAACAGCTTCGGCATTGTGCAAATGAACACTGGCAGAATTGATCATGCTTCTGGTCTGAATATCTTAATGAGTGGCGAGGGGGCTGGAGCGTATCGTTCTTACCTGACTGAGTTTGGTAACTATTGGAACCTAGCAACATTCAACGACAGCACTATTGAAACACTCAGTGGGCCAGCGTTCTGGCAGCAGGGTAGCAACCACGCTTTGGTTGTTAATGGAAGTGATGTCACTGCGGCTAAAGGTAAAGGTCTGATGCTGCGGGTGAGCGACACTGTATTTACTGATGGCCGCACTGTTGCAACAGGGCGTATTGATTTTACCTCTGACGCCAGTGTTTTGCGTGGTGATGTGGCAGTGGACAGTGCCACTGCCTTTTTGGACATGCAATTAAAAAACGGAACTGTATTCAGTGGCTCGCTGCTCAATAATTCCGGGTATCAGGTATCACAACTTGCGCTGGATAGCAGCAGTCGGTGGAATGTACTAGCTAACTCCAGTATGGGCACATTTAACCATGCTGGTACCGTTGTTTTTGAGGCGCCTGTTGGTGGCGTTTTCAAAACCGTTACGGTTTCCGGTGATTATGTCGGTCAAGGTGGACATTGGCTGTTCAATCGCGCGCTCGGTGATGATGCCTCATTGGGCGATCAATTGATCATTCAGGGCAACAGTAGCGGGACTGCCACTGTAGGTGTCCTAAATGCAGGCGGTGCAGGTGCCCAGACCAGTGAGGGGATCCGTCTGATTAGCGTAGCTGGGCGGTCTGAAGCAGAGTTTACGCTGCAAGGTCGCGCCGTTGCGGGTTTGTACGATTATTTCCTGTTCAAGGGCGGTGTAAGCACGCCGAATGACGGCAACTGGTATCTGCGTTCGGAGCTGAATCAGAGCGAGGAGCCGGAGCCAGAGCCAAAGCCAGAGCCAGAGCCAGAGCCAAAGCCAAAGCCAAAGCCAGAGCCAAAGCCAAAGCCAAAGCCAAAGCCAGAGCCGCAACCTGGGCCCACCCCCTCCAAGCCCCAGGTTGAACGGCCCGAGCCAGCGGTGTATGTGGCCAACCAGCGCGCGGCCCGAAGCATGTTTCAGCACGGTTTGTATGATCGCGCAGGCGATCCGGCAGCTAAGGCTGGCAGTGATGGCCAGACAATTGTGTGGATGCATGCACGCGACAGTCAGCCGAATAAGCGTGAGGACAGTCAGCAGGTTCACGTTGAGGGCGATGCCTCCAGCATGCTGCTGGGGATTGGCCGACGCCTTGCCACGGACACTGGCGGCGAGTTACAGGCCGGGGTGATGCTGGGCCAAGGGCGCGCTAGCAATCGCAGCCGCTCGCAGGTGACGGGTTATGCCGCGCGTGGCGAGGTCGAAGGGCGCAGCGTGGGGCTTTATGGTACCTGGTTGCAGGATGCGAAAATGGAGGGCGGTGTTTATGTGGATGGTTGGCTGCAATATGGCCGTTTCCACAACAGCGTCCGAGGTGATGGGTTGCCCGAGGAAAACTATAAATCGCACAGCTGGACTGCCTCTGCCGAAGCCGGTTATACCCTGCCGTTAAGTCGTAACGAACAGCGTGGTGTTTACGTCGAGCCGCAGCTACAGGTGATATACAGCGAGTATGACGCTGATCGTGTTGTGGAGAGCAACGGCACCGTTGTCAGGGACGAGAGTGATGAGGCTATCACTACTCGTTTGGGCGTGCGTTTATACAGTCGTGAAACATCTTCTGGCCAGCATCCGGTAAATCCGTATGTGGCGGTAAATTGGTGGTTGGGTGGTAATAAAGCCGCTATCAGTGTGGATGGAGAGAGTCTGCGCCGTAACACACCGCGTGACATGATCGAAACCAAGGCGGGTGTGCAGGTGAACCTGTCGTCTGGCTGGCGCGGGTGGGGTGAGATCAACAGCCAGGCCGCTGATGGGATTGATTTCAGCGAAGTGGGCGCACAGGTTGGTGTTTCATATAACTGGTAAGTCGTAGCACCCTCACCATCAGTTTTTGAGCTGATGGTGAGCGACTCGATTAGTCTTCCAGCGGCGCAAACAACGCCTGCAAATCCTCTTCACTCAGCTGCAACTGGCTTTGGCTACCGCCCGCCAGCACACCTTTGGCCAGGTTGGCTTTGGCATATTGCAGCTGCTGGATTTTCTCTTCTACGCTGCCTCGGGCAATCATTTTGTAGACGAACACGGGTTTGTCCTGGCCGATGCGGTAGGCGCGGTCGCTGGCCTGGGCTTCGGCGGCGGGGTTCCACCACGGATCGAAGTGGATCACGGTGTCGGCGGCGGTAAGGTTAAGGCCTGCACCGCCGGCTTTCAGGCTGATCAGGAAGATCGGTAGCTCGCCCGCCTGAAAGCGTTCAACCGGGGTGCGGCGGTCCTGAGTATCACCGGTGAGTTTGGCGTAAGGGATTTGCCGGGCCTGGAGTTCGGCTTCGATCAGCGCGAGCATGCGGGTGAACTGGGAGAACAGCAGCACTTTGCGGCCCTCAGCGAACAGTTCTTGCAGCATGTCGAGCAAGCCGCTGAGTTTGCCGGAGTCGGCGCTGGTCAGCGTACTTTCTTCATCCAGCAGGCGCAGGTCGCAGCAGGCCTGCCGCAGGCGCAGCAAGGCTTCGAGGATGACGATCTGGCTACGGGCCAAACCTTGGCGGGCCACTTCGGCACGAACCTTCTGGTCCATGGCCAGGCGCAAGGTTTCGTAGCGGTCGCGCTGGGCGGCGGTCAGCTCAACCCATTGGATAATCTCGGTTTTCGGCGGCAGTTCGCTGGCTACCTGTTCTTTGGTGCGCCGCAAAATAAACGGTTTGATGCGTCCGGTCAGGTGCGCAAGGCGTTGCTCGTTGCCGTTTTTCTCAATCGGAACGCGGTAGTCCTGATTGAAGCTTTTGTAATCGCCCAACCAACCCGGCATAAGGAAGTTAAACAGTGACCACAATTCGCCCAAGTGGTTTTCCAGCGGCGTACCCGTCAGGCACAGGCGTTGATCTGCCTGCAACTGGCTGGCGGCGCTGGCGGCCTTGCTGCGCGGGTTTTTGATGTTTTGCGCTTCATCGAGAATCAGCAGGCGGTAGCGATAGGCACCCAACGCTTTCAGATCGCGGGGCAGCAAGGCGTAGGTAGTAAGGATGATCTGATGCTCGGGGATCAGTTTGAACTGGCTGCGGCGCTTGGCGCCATGCAAGGCCAGTACTTTGAGCTGAGGTGTGAAGCGTGCCGCTTCATCCTGCCAGTTGGGAATCAGGCTGGTGGGCATCACGATCAGTGCGGGATGCTGTAAGCGACCGGCTTGGTGTTCGCAGAGGATATGCCCGAGGGTTTGCAGGGTTTTGCCCAAGCCCATGTCATCAGCCAGCAACCCACCGACATTCAGCTCGGCCAGCCCCTGCATCCAGGCCAACCCTTGCAACTGGTAGGAACGTAATTCGGCCTGCAGGTCTTTTGGTGTTTGCTGCTCTTTACCTTCCAGCGCTTGCAGGCGTGAGGCAAAGTCGCGGAGTTCACTGCCGCCTTGCCATGAAAAACTCGGGCCGGTTTGCAGATGGTTGAGTTTGCTGGCATCAAGTTTGGACATGCGGATGCGCTGGGACGATTCGCCCGGCTCACGCACAAACAGTTCACCCAGCGTGGCCAGCAGAGGCTTCAGACGGGCCAGCGGCAGGGCGACGCGCTTGTGGTTGGGCAAGCTGACCAGCAGTAGTTCGTCGTCATTGCGCTTGTTTAGCGCTTCGCCGTTGAGCAGCCAGGGCGTACGGCGGATGGCTTGCAGCAATACAGGCAGCAGGCTGATGCGCTCGCCTTCGACCTCAATACCCAGTTCCAGATCGAACCAGCTTTGCTCCGGGTCTTCATCGACCTGCGCGTACCAGTCATCAATCTGCGCCAGGTTGAACTGGAAGTCCGGCTGCATGTTGACCTGCCAGCCTTCCAGGCGCAGTTGCGGCAGTTGCTCGCGGACAAAATGCAGCCAGGCGGTTTCGTTCAGATGCTCATAAGCTTCGCCAGCGCTTTCCGGCAGGGCATCACTTTGGCGCAGGGCGACTTGCAGGCCGGTCTGTTCCAGACGCTTGCGCAGCAGGGCTTCAGCGCTCAAGTCGCGGGTAATGCGCAGGTGGTGTTCAGGCGTCAGCCGTACCAGCAGCTCTTTGTTCTGCTTACCGGTGGCCAGATGACCGTCATAATCAAAGGCCAGCGCGGCACGATGCTGGGTTTGTTCCAGCATGCGGCCTTTGCGAGCGTCGAAGTGCACACGGACTAAACTGCCAAGGCTGAGCACGGCTTTGGGTTGCAGGTTGTCGAGACGTTCTTCGTGGATTTTCGTCTCGTTGACAATCAGCGAGGACAGGTCTTCACCACGTTCCTGCAAGGCTTGCAGGGTCAGCAGGGCGCTGGCCACGTGTTTACAGTTGGCGCGCACTGGGCAGCTGCACTTGCCGTTCACGTTCCAGCCGCGTTCGGTCGGCTGCAGGACGATGCGTTGTTGATAGGCATTGACCGCCGAACCCCAGCAGTTGGCCTGTAAGGTACTTTCCTTAATGCTGAGTAAGCGGCTTCGCCCCTGAGTCGCGTATTGCTGGCCCCGGGTGAAATCCCCTTCATCAAATTCTGCGCGCCAGTCCTCCTCGCGCAGGTGCAGGATATCGAGCGCCATCAATTGAAACTGATCCGACAAATAAGTGAACGCAAAATCAAAAAGCCTTTCCTCAAGACAGCCGGTGATTTTTACACAGACTCACGGGCAATAGCAGGTGGTGCTAATACCACTTGGCAGTAAACCGAGCTGGTTTATAGATAAGGAGAGGTCAGTTCAATGCAGGCCATTTGCTCGCGGATGAAAGGTCATGTCCTGTTTAGGGGCGAAAAGCACTGCGATACTGCCCCGGCGTTGCGCCATGGGCCTGACGGAAACGGTTGTTGAAGTGACTCGGGCTGGCAAAACCGCAGGCCTGAGCGATGGCGCTTAGGGGCTGGTCGGTATGTTGCAGCAGGGACTGGGCGTGACGCAGGCGCTGGGCCAGCACATAACGGTGCGGTGGCAGGCCAAAACTTTTCTGAAACATGCGGGCGAAGTGGTATTCGGACAGCGCGCAGAGTTGCGCCAGCTCACCCAGGGTGATCGGGCTGGCCAGATTGACCTGAATGTAGTCCACAACGTGGCGTCTAAGAGTGGGAGCAAGGCCACCTTTAAGCTGCACGCCCTGACGCCGTTCAACTTGTGAAAAGACAGTGTGCTGGATCAGCTCATGAGCCAGGCTGCTGGTGAGCAGGCGTTCGCCGGGCTCGTTCCAGTCGAGCTGACACAACTGGCGGAAGCGCTGCGCTTGCTGCGGGTCATCCACATAGGTGCCTTCGCGCATGTGCAGCTCACGGGGTTCTCGATCCAGCAGGCGCATGGCGGCCAGAGCGAACTGTTCCTGACTGATATACAGGTGCGCCAGTTGCACTTCACCATTGATCACCCACGCCGACTGATGCCCGGCCGGGAGGATGCACAGCTTGTCCGGTGCGCCCTTGCTGTGCGGTGCATCCCGGCGGAATGTGCGGGTGCCGCCACTTAGGTAGCAGGACAAGGTGTGGTGAGTCGGAGCGTGATAATTCTGGGCATCGTGACGGTTCTGCCAGATAGCCGCAGCCAGCCCGTCACCCAGCTCGGCACTGCGTTGCAGGCTGGCATGAGGCGAGTTGTTGAGGCTCTGAAATACCTGTAGATGCTCAAGTTGGGACATAGCTCCTCCTTCCGCTAATCATCCTACGCTTGGCTTGAGCGGCTGCCAGCCCCTTGCAGAACAAAAGCGCAAGTTTGTGCAATTGGCCTCGCAGCAGGATGGATTCAGCGCGATTCGTACCAGACCTTGCTGCGGTTGATTTGTTGCACCAGCCAGAGCATCACCGGTACTTCGATCAGAACACCGACCACTGTGGCCAGCGCCGCGCCTGAGTTGAAACCGTACAGAACGATCGCCACCGCTACAGCCAGCTCAAAGAAGTTGGAGGCGCCGATCATGGCTGCGGGGCCTGCGATATCGTGACGTACTTTCAGCGTGCGGCACATCCAGTAGCCCAGCGCGGCGATAAACAGTGTCTGCAACAGAATCGGCACGGACAGCAGGGCGATGATCAGAGGCTGTTCAACGATGTTCCGGCCCTGGAAAGAGAACAGCAGAAGCAGTGTAGCCAGCAGAGCAATGATAGAGGCTGGAGCTAGGCGTTTGAGGGCGTTGTTGAACGCCTCCTCACCACGACGCAGCAACCGGGCGCGTAGCCATTGGGCAATGATCAGCGGAATGATGATGTACATCACCACCGACAACAGCAGAGTGGCCCACGGCACCGGAATCGCCGAAACGCCCAGCAGCAGGGCGACGATGGGGGCAAAGGCAAACACCATTACCAGGTCATTAATCGCCACCTGGCTCAGGGTGAAGTTAGCGTTGCCGCTGCACAGGTTGCTCCACACAAACACCATCGCCGTGCAGGGCGCCGCGCCCAGCAGAATCAGGCCCGCCACATAGCTGTCGATCTGATCAGCAGGCAGCCAGTCGGCAAACACATGACGCAAAAACAGCCAGGCCAGAAACGCCATGGTGAAGGGTTTGATCAGCCAGTTCACGGTCAGGGTGACGGCCATGCCAGCGCGTTGCTGGTAGATCTCGTTGAGCCCGCGGAAGTCAATTTTCATCAGCATGGGGATGATCATCACCCAGATCAGCACGCCGACCGGCAGATTCACGTGAGCCACTTCAAGGCTGCCAATAGTCTGTGCAGCGCTAGGCGCGTAGAGGCCGAGCAGGGTACCGACGACCATACACAGTAATACCCAAACTGACAGATAACGCTCAAAGCGCCCTAACGGCGCTGATGAAGAGGAAGCGGTTGGTTCAGACATGATCAAATACCGGTGAGTTGAATATATGGTTTTCAAGATATATGGAAATCTGTATATTCGGCAAATCGAATTTATCGGTAGGTGTGGAAATGCAAACGGAAGCCATTGATCCGCTGACCTTGTTTAAGTGCCTGGCAGATGAAACCCGCGTGCGCATGGCGCTGTTGATCGCTGCTGAAGGCGAGTTATGCGTCTGCGAGCTGATGGCGGCGCTGGATGACAGTCAGCCGAAAATCTCCCGCCATCTGGCCCAACTGCGCAACTGTGGTCTGCTGCAAGACCGCCGCAGCGGCCAGTGGGTCTATTACCGCCTTCACCCGGAGCTGCCCGAGTGGGCCGTACAGGTGCTGAACACCACGTTGCAGGCCAATCAGCAATGGCTGGCAGATAACAGCGACAAGCTGAAAAACATGCGCAACAGGCCGGAACGCCTGGGTGCATGCGGTTAATTCATTTACTTCTTGAGAGTTGAAAGAGTCATGGACGTACTTTTCCTGTGCACCGCCAACAGCTGCCGCAGCATTCTGTCTGAGGCCATCTTCAACCAACTGGCACCCGCAGGTTTTCGTGGCCACAGTGCGGGCAGCTTCCCTAAGGGTGAAGTGCACCCGCTGGCGATTGAAGCCTTACAGCGTGCTGGTGTGCCGGTGACGGGCCTCAGCAGCAAAGGCACGGATGCGCATGAAGCGCTGAACCCGGCCATCGTCATCACCGTTTGTGACAAAGCTGCCGGAGAAGCCTGCCCGGTGTACTTCGGTGCCGCGCAAAAGGCGCATTGGGGCCTGTCTGACCCGTCCGATGTGGAAGGTACCCCGGAGCAAATCGAGGCTGCATTTGATCAATGCGTCGCCATCATTCGCCGCCGCGTGCAGGCGTTCTTTGACGCACAGCCCACTACCTTGAGCCGTGAGGCCCTGCACGCTGAGCTGAGCCGTATCGCTAGCCTTTGATTTTGGAGTTTTTATGCCTGCCGACCTGCCCAATATTGATCCCGAGCTGCTGAAAATCCCGGCAATCAGCGGTGAGAAACCGCGCATCCTGCTGCTGTACGGTTCCACCCGCGAGCGCTCCTATAGCCGCTTGCTCACAGAAGAGGCGGCGCGCTTGCTGCAAGCCTTTGGTGCCGAGACCTACATCTTCAATCCCAGCGGCTTGCCGCTGCCGGATGATGCGCCGGAGGATCACCCCAAAGTGCAGGAGCTGCGAGAGAAGGTGCTGTGGGCAGAAGGCATGGTCTGGTGCTCGCCCGAGCGCCACGGTGCAATGACCGGCGTGTTCAAGTCCCAGATCGACTGGATTCCCCTGACCATGGGCGCAATTCGTCCGACTCAGGGCAAAACCCTGGCGCTGATGCAGGTGTGCGGCGGCTCGCAGTCGTTCAATGCGGTCAACCAGATGCGCGTACTGGGGCGCTGGATGCGCATGTTCACCATCCCCAATCAATCCTCCGTGGCCAAGGCGTTTCTGGAGTTCGACGAAGCGGGGCGGATGAAGCCGTCTTCTTACTACGACCGTGTGGTGGACGTGATGGAAGAACTGGTGCGCTTCACCCTGCTACTGCGGGATAAGCCGGAGCTGGTGGATCGCTATTCCGAGCGTAAGGAGACGGCGGAGGAGCTTTCACGCAGAGTGAATCAACAGTCGATTTAAAAAGCGCAAGGTTATGCAATCGCTTTGAGTGGGATGTGCGGCAGACTACTCGCATCTGTGAGGAGTCTGTTGATGAACATTTCGCTCTACCTGTTGACCGTACTGATCTGGGGCACCACCTGGATTGCCCTGAAAATGCAGCTGGGCGATGTGGCGATTACCGCTTCCATCGCCTACCGCTTCGGCTTGGCAGCGCTGGTGCTGTTCGCCTTCCTGCTGCTCACTGGCCGCCTGCAACGTCTTGACCGACGCGGGCAGACCCTGTGTCTGCTGCAAGGGCTGGCGCTGTTCTGCCTCAATTTCATTTGCTTCTACAACGCCAGCCGCTGGATTCCAAGTGGACTGATTGCGGTGATCTTCTCCATGGCCACGCTGTGGAATTCGCTGAATTCGTGGTTGTTCTTCAAGCAGAAAATCTCCGCCAATGTGCTGATCGGTGGCGGCTTCGGTTTGCTCGGGCTGGGCTTTCTGTTCTGGCCGGAGCTGGCCGGTCATGAAGCCAGTCGCGAAAGCCTGTTGGGCATCGGTTTAGCCATGCTCGGCACCTTATGTTTCTCCGCAGGGAATATGCTCTCCAGCCTGCAACAGAAAGCCGGTTTCAGGCCGTTGACCACCAATGCCTGGAGCATGCTCTACGGCGCACTGATGCTGGTGGCGCTGTGTGTGGTGATGGGCACACCGTTCGGTTTTGAATGGACGACGCGTTATGTCGGCAGCCTGCTGTTCCTCGCCATCCCCGGCTCGGTGATTGGTTTTACCGCTTACCTGACGCTAGTCGGGCGCATGGGGCCGGAGCGGGCGGCTTATTGCACTGTATTGTTCCCGGTGGTGGCGCTGAATATCTCAGTGTTTGCGGAGGGTTATCAGTGGACGACGGCGGCGTTGTTCGGGCTGGCGCTGGTGATGGTGGGGAATGTGTTGGTGTTTCGGAAGCCTAGGCCGAAGGCTGAGGTGGAAGTGGCGTGAGGTGAGATTGAAGCTGCGCCAATTGGTAAAGCAGTTGGCGTTGGTCTCGTAGGTGACGTTTGGCTTTTAAAAGGGTTTCGCCCTTCTCGGGCGAGTTTCTTTTGTCAGTTACCGGTTGGCCGGCCCATAAAATGAAACCAAAAAATCTTGCCCCGTCATTCGGCCCTGCGCTTCGCTCCGGGGGCGTGCCCGGAAGGGGCATTTTGCGGTGTTTTTACGAGTTGTGTTCCCGGCTTATTTCCGTATGAATGTTCGTGTGATTGGCGGCTAGTCTGCTTTGCTGGCTACCCACTATTGAGTTATCTGACGGGACAGGATGTCAGATCAATGACAAAGGATGCATCTCATGCTCTTAGTGTTGCCCAAAGGTACTCTGATGGAGTTGTGTGTTCAGGCCAGTAAAGATGGTATAGCGTTGGATGAGCTTCAGAGTATCTGCACGTGTTTCAATGTTAGTCGTGCACAAGCATTGAATGAAATATCGTGGTTTGTAGCTGAAAGTTATCTGGCTCAGTCTTTCGGCTATGAATTCTGTAGCGATGTTATGAATGGCGTTTTTACCGCTATCACTGATCTGGGGATGCTAGAGGCGACTCTCCAGCCTGCATTTTCTATATATCAAGCTTTTGATGACGGGGAGTGGAGGCGAAGCGAGGACTTACCGGAAACAGATCCTACGGAGAAGTACACAAGACCCTCAGTCCGAAGGATTGTTAGCGGCATAAATGAGGATTAATACAAGCGCTAGACTCTTTTTATTACGTGGCCACTAAGCCTTTTGGGCCCCGTTATGGTCACCCATCAGAAGGAGCCATTTTTAGTGTTCTTGCGGATAGTGGAACACTGATTTTTCGCAGCATAATGTTCGTGCCATTGGTGGGTAATCTGCTTCGCAGACTTACGCCACCCTACGGTTCGTGGGCTTTTGTAGGGTGGTGTAAGGCCGAAGGCTTACCCACCTATGTGTCAGTTGCATCCATGCAGCTCCAGAGTCTTCACGGTTGTGTGAGCCCCACCCAAGCCCCCATCAGAAGGCCAAACGCAGGTGCTGTGTAGGGGAGTGAGCCGCATGGATGCGGCGAGAGTCGTAAAGGGCCATGGATGGCCCTTGTACGACGGCCCCTGGAGCAGTGCCGGAGTGCGGGAAGTTTCGCGTAGCGAAACCCGGATGCTGGGGTGCATTTCTTTTGCTTACTTTTCTTTTGTGCGGTGTGCACGCAAAGAAAAGTGAGGCGACCGTAAGGGGCGCAACCCAAACGGACAGGCAACACGATGCTTCGGGATCTCGCCTGAGCAAGAGGAACCTACATTCAGAACAACCCCAACTGCCCCCCAACCAACGTCCCGAAATCATCATCCACAAACGGCAATATCGCATCCGCCACCGGCTGTAGTTGCTTGCTGAGGTAATGCTCGTAATCCATCGGCGCGCTGAGGGCTTCCAGGGGTTGGGGGCCGCTGGTGGTGATGACGTAGTTGATCCAGCCGCCGTTCTGGTATTGCAATGGGCGGCCGTGGGCGGCGTTGTGTTCGTCGGCGAGGCGGGCGGCGCGGACTTGTGGGGGGACGTTGCGTTCGTAGTCGCTGAGCTGGCGGCGCAGGCGTTTGCGGTAGACCAGCAAGTGGTCAAACTCGCCGGAAAGCGTGCGTTCAACGTAGTCGCGCACGTAGGCCTGATAGGGCTGACGCAGGAAGATTTTTTCGTACAGTTCACGCTGGAATTGTTGTGCCAGCGGCGACCAGTCGCTGCGTACGGTTTCCAGGCCCTTGAAGACTATATCGTGGCTGCCGTCTGCGCGTGTCACTAAGCCTGCATAGCGCTTTTTGCTGCCTTCATCCGCGCCGCGAATGGTGGGCATGAGGAAGCGTGTGTAATGGCTTTCGTACTGCAGCTCCAGGGCGCTGGTGAGGCCGAATTCTTTAAGCAGATGATCCTTCCACCATTGGTTGACCTTGGCCACCAGTGCGCGGCCGATGCGGGCAGCGTCTTCTTCGTTGTGGGGGCGTTTGAGCCAGACGAAGGTGGAGTCGGTGTCGCCGTAGATCACTGTATAACCTTCGGCCTCTATCAGCTCGCGGGTGCGGCCCATGATCTGGTGGCCGCGCAGGGTGATGGAGGAGGCCAGGCGCGTATCAAAGAATCGGCAGCCGCTGGAACCCAGCACACCGTAGAAGGCGTTCATGATGATTTTCAGGGCTTGCGAGAGTGGGGCGTTTTTCTCCCGTTTTGCCGCCTCGCGGCCTTGCCATACGCGCTCAACAATCGACGGCAGCGCATGTTGGGTGCGGGAGAAACGGCCGCCGCGAAAGCCTTCCACCGAGTGTGCATCATCCGGCTGGCGCAGGCCTTCGATTAGCCCCACAGGGTCGATCAGGAAGGTGCGGATAATCGACGGATACAGGCTTTTGTAATCCAGCACCAACACCGATTCATACAGGCCCGGTTGTGAGTCCATCACAAAGCCGCCGGGGCTGGTGTGGGGGGCTTTATCGCGCAGGTTTGGCGCAACAAAGCCCAGGCGGTGCATCAGCGGCATGTACAGGTGCTCGAATGCTGCCACCGAGCCGCCCATACGGTCGGCGGGCAGGCCGGTGACGGTGGCGCGCTCGAGCAGGAAGTTGAGGATGTCGGTCTTGGCGAAAATCTCTGTGACCAGCTCGCAGTCGCGCAGGTTGTAGCGGGCCAGCGCCGGTTTGTCCTCGGCGAACATGCGGTTGATTTCGTCCATGCGCTGGTAGGGTGTGGAGATGTCTTTGCCGGTGCCGAGCAGGGTTTGCGCGACGTTTTCCAGGCTGAATGAAGGGAACGACCAAGTGGCCGAGCGCAGCGCTTCGATGCCGTCGATGATCAGCCGCCCGGCCACGTTGGCGAAGTAGTGGTTATTGCCGCTGCCGTGCTCCCGCCACTGTATTTCGCTGCCATCGCGCCCAAGCAGCAAGGGTACGCCGAGTTCGCGGGAGTGTTTGTGCAGCACGCGGAAGTCGAACTGAACCACGTTCCAGCCAATGATGGCGTCCGGGTCGTGGGTTTGTATCCAGTGATTCAGGCGTTGCAGCAGCTCGGCGCGGGTGGCGCAGAACTCCAGAGCAAAATCCACCGGCGCATCGTCTTCTTTGGCGCGACCCAGCATGTATACCTGACGCTGGCCGCAGCCGTGGATGCCGATGGAATACAGCTCGTCAAACTCGCTGGTTTCGATATCCAGCGAGGCCAGTTTGAGGGCAGGGCGATAGTCTTGTGTGGGTTTGATCTGGGCGTTGAGCAGTACGCCGCTGGCATCGGCTTGGCCGCCAAACAGCACCGGTGCGTTGATAAAACGCTCCATCAGGTAGCGCTCGGGTGGGCGCACGTCGGCTTCGTAGATATCCACACCGGCGCGGATCAGCTGCTTTTCCAGATCAATTAGCTGATGGTGTTGCTGGCAGTAGAGGCCCACAACCGGGCGGTGGCGAAAATCTTTCAGGCTAAGCGGGCGCAGCTCAGCGCCTTTTTCTTTGCTGATCACCGCCAGCGCTTTGTCCTGCTGTTCGGCGGGTATAAACGCAACGGAGGTTTGCTGCGGAATGCGGATGCGTCGCGGGCCATCGTCGGTGGCCAGCCAGAACTCCACCTGCGTCCCGTCCGGCGTGTCGCGCCAGTGTCGGGTCAGAAGAAAGCCCTGTTGTAAGTCCACCGCAATTACCTCGAACGAATAAGGCGCTGATTCTACGTGTCTCTGGTCTGTATGCCTATACAGTGTGTCGGCTGGCGGTATTTCATCCAGGCGGGCACAGACAAATGTGCAATTAAGGGTAAAATGCGCGGTTCGATTTCCCTGACAGATTAGTCCGCCATGTCCTTGCCCAAGCACCACCTCGAATTGTTGAGCCCGGCCCGTGATGCCGCCATTGCCAAGGAGGCCATTCTGCACGGCGCCGATGCCGTTTATATCGGTGGCCCCAGCTTTGGTGCGCGGCATAACGCGAGCAATAGCCTGGCCGACATTGCGGATCTGGTGGAGTTTGCGCACCTGTTCCATGCGCGGGTGTTTGTCACCATCAACACCATTCTGCATGACGATGAAGTGGAGCCTGCGCGTCAACTGATCTGGCAGCTTTATGAAGCCGGTGTGGATGCGGTGATTGTGCAGGATATGGGTGTGATGGAAATGGACCTGCCGCCCATTGAAATTCACGCCAGTACCCAGTGCGATATCCGCACGCTGGATAAGGCCAAGTTCCTCGACAATGCAGGGTTCTCCCAGCTGGTGCTGGCCCGGGAGTTGAACCTGCAACAGGTGCGTGAGATTTGCGAGAACGTTGATTCCGCCATCGAGTTCTTTATCCACGGTGCGCTGTGTGTGGCGTTCTCTGGCCAGTGCAACATCTCCCATGCGCAGACCGGGCGCAGCGCCAACCGTGGTGACTGCTCGCAAGCCTGCCGCTTGCCGTACACACTGAAGGACGATCAGGGCCGCGTGGTGGCCTACGACAAGCATTTGCTGTCGATGAAGGACAACAACCAGACCGCCAACCTGATTCATCTGGTGGATGCCGGTGTGCGTTCCTTCAAGATCGAGGGGCGCTACAAAGACATGAGCTACGTGAAGAACATCACTGCTCATTACCGTCAGGAACTGGATGCCATTCTTGAGCAGCGTCCACACCTGGCCCGCGCCTCCAGCGGCCGCACTGAACACTTCTTCAAGCCGGATGCGGAAAAGACGTTTCACCGTGGCAGCACCGACTATTTCGTCACTGAGCGCAAGATTGATATCGGCGCCTTCGATTCGCCGACCTTCACCGGTTTGCCAGTGGGGCAGGTGGAAAAGGTCAACAAGCGCGATTTGATCGCCGTGACTGACACGCCGTTGTCCAACGGTGATGGCCTTAACGTGTTGGTTAAGCGTGAGGTGGTGGGCTTCCGCGCCAATATCGCCGAGCTGAAAGAGCAGTTTGAAGAAGAGGGCCAACCGCGTTACCGCTACCGCGTAGAGCCGAATGAAATGCCGGAGGCCATGTTCCGTCTGCGTCCGCTGCATACGCTTAACCGCAACCTCGACCACAACTGGCAGCAGGCGCTGTTGAAGACCTCTGCTGAGCGCCGCGTTGCGGTGAACTGGTTGGCCCGTTGCAGTGCGGATCAGTTGCAACTCACCGTGACCAGTGAAGACAACGTGAGCGCTACGGTGACGCTCACTGGTCCGTTTGCTGCGGCTAAAGATGCCGAGCAAGCCCGCGAGCAGTTGACTGACACCCTGGGCAAACTGGGTACCACCATTTACTTCGCTACGAATGTGCAGGTGGAGTCGGAAGCGGTGCCGTTTATCCCCGGTTCACAGCTGAAATCCTTGCGCCGTGAAGCAATTGAGGCGCTGACTCAGGCCCGTGTAGCGGCGCATCCACGCGGTTTCCGTAAGCCTGTCAGCGTGCCGCCGCCGGTGTACCCAGAGTCGCACCTGACCTTCCTTGCCAACGTCTACAACGAGAAGGCCCGCGCCTTCTATCACCGTTACGGCGTGCAGTTGATTGATGCGGCTTACGAGGCCCACGAAGAAGCGGGCGAAGTGCCGGTGATGATCACCAAGCACTGCCTGCGTTTCTCCTTCAACCTGTGCCCGAAACAGGCCAAGGGCGTGACCGGTGTGCGCACCAAGGTCGCACCGATGCAACTGATCCATCAGGACGAAGTGCTGACCCTGAAGTTCGACTGCAAACCCTGTGAAATGCACATCATCGGCAAGATGAAAGGGCACATCCTCAATCAGCCGCAGCCCGGCAGCCTGCAAAGCACGGGCGGTGCGGTGGGTTACATCACCCCTGAAGACCTGCTTAAGACTATTAAGCGCAAGTAAGTCGCTGGTAGGGCGGAACCGCGCAGCGTTTCCGCCGTTGCGGTGGTGGCGGTGCCAGCGAACCCCGGATTACGCCTGCGGCTAATCCAGGCTACGACGAAGTTTCTCTGGATTTAAGCGTGCACCTCGTAGGGCGGAACCGCGCAGCGTTTCCGCTGTTGCGGTGGTGGCTGTGCTTGCGAAACCCGGATTACGCCTGCGGCTAATCCAGGCTACGACGAGGTTTCTCTGGATTTAAGCGTGCACCTCGTAGGGCGGAACCGCGCAGCGTTTCCGCCCTACGAGGTGGCGGTGCCAGCGAACCCCGGATTACGCCTGCGGCTAATCCAGGCTACGACGAAGTTTCTCTGGATTTAAGCGTGTAGCTTGTAGGGCGGAACCGCGTAGCGTTTCCGCCGTTACGGTGGTGGCGGTGCCAGCGAACCCCGAATTACGCCTGTGGCTAATCCAGGCTACGGATTTGTGTCTGCTCAGATTCTTTCGTCATTGGGGGCTTGTAGGGTCATCCGACAAAGGGAGACTTGACGATTGAGTGACGAAGCGTTTTCATTGAAACCGTTTTCATTAACGCCCAGCCAAGCTCAAACAAAAAAGGAATTGGGGTGAATAAGGATCTTTTACCTACTCGCGCCCGCGTCACGATCAGTGAAGTGGCCAAAGCCGCCGGAGTCTCCAAGGCTACGGTATCGCGCTTTATGGGCGAAGACCGGCAACTGCTGGCTGAGGCTACCGCTCAGCGCATTGAGGCGGTTGTTGAGCGTTTGGGTTACCGCCCCAACCGTATGGCCAGCGCTCTGAAACGCGGGCGTACCGGTCTGATTGGCCTGCTCTTGGCCGATATCCGCAATCCCTATTCCGTTGCCGTGATGCATGGCGTCGAAACCGCTTGCCGCCAGCAAGGCTACAGCCTGGTGGTGTGCAACACCGCCTGTGACGATGACCTTGAGAAGGCTCAGCTGCAGGCTTTGCAGTCCTACAACATTGACGGGCTGATCGTGCATACCCTCGGCCATCAGGCGCGTGAGCTGGCGAGTTTGGCCCGTGAGTTGCCCATGGTGCTGGTTGACCGGCAAGTAACCGAATTGCAGGTGGACATGGTCGGTTTGGATAACCGCAAGACTATCGAGCAGGCACTGGATCATCTGCAAGGCAACGGCTATAGCGACATTTTGGCGGTGACTGAACCGCTGGATGGCACCAGTTCACGGCATGAGCGGGTAGAGGCCTTTATGGCTTCAGCAGCTCGCCGTGATGGTCTGCGCGGTCAGGTGCTGGAAACCGGAGATGACCTCGCGCAACGCATTCATACGTTTATGGCCGCAAGTGGGCACGGCCCTAAGGCGTTGCTGGCCTGTAATGGTGTTGCTTCCCTGCAAGTGATGCAGGTTCTGCACGGTCGCTCAGAGCCGTTGTTTGAAGACGTTGGCTTGTTGGCCATCGACGAATTGGACTGGTATCCGCTGGTGGGCAGCGGGATCAGCGCGTTGGCTCAGCCCACCGAAGAGATTGGCGCAGCCGCCTTTAATTGCCTGCTGGAGCGCCTGCAAGGCAGTACTCAACCGCCACGACGGCTGGACTTACCTGCCCACCTTATTCCCCGGGGCTCGACCCGACTTCGCGCTTAATAGCGCGTGTCAATTCGAGTTGTTTTTTACCTCAAAATGAAACCGGTTTCATTTGCTAACAAGGACGTCAATCATGCAGTCACATCCAGTCTCCATCAGCCTTTCCAGCTTTGGCGCTGATGCCGTCCTGGAGCGCGGTCAGGTCGTTTATATCCCCCTGGTTGCGGTGTCTGGAGCCAGCCGCGTGGAGTGGCGTGAAGAGCTGTTCAGCCGCAAGCCAGAGGCTGCGATGCTCAGCAGCCTGGCCGATGCTTATGGCTTGCAGCAGCTGTACTCCTGCCCGCTGGAGCTGTGGCGTGAAGATGGTCAACTGGAGCCGCAAGTGATGGAACGCATGCAGCTGGCCAGGGACATGGGCGCAGTGGCGTTGAAGGTGTCACTTGGGCACTGGCGGGCGGAATGTGATCTTCAGGCGTTAAAGCCACTGCTGGAGCAGGGCCCAGAGTTGTATGTAGAGAACGATCAGACCCCGCAGGGCGGCAGTCTTGAGCGGCTGCTGGGCTTCTTTGAGGCGGCGCAACAGCAGGGTGTTGCACCGGGCATGACCTTTGATATCGGTAACTGGCAGTGGCAGGGCGAGTCCCCTGAGCACGCCGCCCAACGCTTGGGCCGCTGGGTGCGCTATGTGCACTGCAAGGCGGTTAAACGCCGCGAGGATGGTCGCCTGGTGGCGATACCTCCGCAAGAGCGTGATCTTGACCAATGGCGTGAGCTGCTGCGGCATTTTCAAACGCGTGTGCCGCTGGCCATTGAATACCCACTGGCGGGTACCAACCTGCCCGCTATAACCCGCCAGCAAGTTACACAACTGGCAGAACTGAATAAGCAGGTGAGCCATGTTTAAACATGATGTGCTGTGTTTTGGTGAAACCATGGCCATGTTTGCGGCTGAGTATCCGGGACCTCTGGCTTATGTTGAGCGCTTCGGTAAGCGTATTGCAGGTGCTGACAGCAATGTCGCCATTGGCTTGCGCAGGCTGGGGCTTAAGGTCAACTGGCTGAGTCGCGTTGGTAATGACTCGCTGGGGCAGTTTGTGGTCGACACGCTGCGCAGTGAAGGACTTGACTGCTCCAAGGTCGAAGTCGACCCAGAATACCCCACTGGCTGGCAGCTCAAGCAACGCTGTGATGATGGCAGCGATCCGCAGGTGGAGTATTTCCGCCGTGGCTCAGCGGCCAGTCGTATGTCGCCTGCGCTGATCAGCCCGGAACTGTTGCAGGTGCGTCATCTGCATGCCACAGGCATTCCGCCTGCGCTGTCGGCCAGTTGCCAGGAACTGTCCCATCAATTGGTGGATGCGATGCGCGCAGCTGGGCGCACGATTTCATTTGATCCTAACCTGCGGCCGTCGCTGTGGCCGGATGAGGCCACGATGGTGGAGGCGATCAACTCACTTGCCTTCAAGGCGGACTGGCTGCTGCCAGGGCTGGAGGAAGGGCGCTTGCTCACTGGTTTTGAGTCACCGCAAGAGATTGCCGAATTTTACCTGGAGCGCGGTGTGAAGAAGGTGGCCATCAAACTCGGGCCAGAGGGCGCTTACTGGCAGGACGCATTGGGCCGTCACGGTGTTGTGCCAGGGCATCCGGTTGCGCAGGTGGTGGATACCGTCGGAGCTGGTGATGCTTTTGCTGTGGGTGTTATCAGCGCGCTGCTGCAGGGTCTGCCTCTGGAGTATGCCGTGGACCGTGGTAACTGGTGCGGCTGCCGTGCCGTGCAGAGCCGCGGGGATATGGAAGGGCTGCCACAGCGGGCAGAGTTGATTAGCTATGAAACGCAGTTGCAACGCTCAATCTAAATAGCCGGTTTGACCGGTCCTGATGGAACAACAAGAAAAATGCCAGGAGAGCTCTGATGCAAAACTCATCACTCGCCGCACGCCGTTGGTGGTACATCCTGCCAATCGTTTTTATCACCTACAGCTTGGCCTATTTGGATCGGGCTAACTATGGCTTTGCCGCTGCCTCGGGCATGGCTGAAGACCTTAATATCACCCCCGGCTTATCGTCTCTGCTGGGTGCGTTGTTCTTCCTCGGTTACTTCTTCTTTCAGGTGCCTGGGGCTATTTACGCCGAAAAGCGCAGTGTCAAAACCCTGATCTTCTGGAGCCTGATTTTGTGGGGCAGCCTGGCCACACTGACCGGCGTGGTGCATCAGGTTTATTGGCTGGTCATCATTCGATTTCTGCTGGGTGTAGTCGAGGCTGCGGTAATGCCCGCCATGCTGATCTACCTGTGCCATTGGTTTACCCGTGCCGAGCGCTCGCGGGCCAACACCTTTTTGCTGCTGGGCAACCCGGTGACGATCCTGTGGATGTCGGTGGTGTCGGGTTATCTGATCGAGCAGTTCAACTGGCGCTGGATGTTCATCATCGAAGGGGCACCGGCCATTCTCTGGGCTTTCATCTGGTGGCGCCTGGCGGATGATCGTCCGGCCCAGGCCAAGTGGCTAAACAGCGACGAAAAGCAGGCGCTGGAGAATGCGTTGGCCGCTGAGCAGCAAGGCATCAAGCCGGTGAAGAATTACCGCGAGGCATTCCGCTCACCAACGGTGATCATTCTGTCGTTGCAGTACTTCTGCTGGAGCATCGGCGTATACGGTTTTGTGCTGTGGCTGCCGTCGATTCTCAAGGATGCGGCGGGGCTGGATATCGTTACCGCTGGCTGGTTGTCCGCTCTGCCGTATCTCTGCGCAGTGCTGGCGATGTTGGGAGTGTCTTGGGCATCGGACAAAATTCAGAAGCGTAAGCGTTTTGTCTGGCCGCCCTTGCTGATCGCAGCGTTAGCCTTTTACGGTTCCTATGCGCTGGGCAGTGATCACTTCTGGTGGTCCTATGCGCTATTGGTGGTGGCCGGTGCATGCATGTACGCCCCGTATGGGCCGTTCTTTGCAATCGTGCCTGAGTTGCTGCCGAGCAACGTATCAGGCGGTGCCATGGCGCTGATTAACAGCATGGGCGCCTTGGGCTCGTTCTCTGGCTCATGGCTGGTGGGCTACCTCAACGGAGCCACCGGAGGGCCGGGAGCGTCCTATTTGTTTATGTGCGGGGCGTTGCTGCTGGCGGTGGCATTGACCGCCATGCTCAATCCGCTACAGCCGACGCGCCAGCCGCGTTTGGCGACTAACCACTAGGGATGTGTGATGAAGAAGTCAGTCGTTCTTTATAAGCGCCTTTCAGATGTGTTGATGGCGCGCTTGCAGGAGCAGGTCGATGTAACCCTGATAGATGATCCGGCGGGCGTGGGTAAAGCGGCGCTGCACGCAGCCCTGCCTACTGCCCACGGTTTGTTGGGGGCCAGCATGCGGCTGGATGACAGCCTGCTGGCGCTGGCGCCGCAGCTGGAAGTGGTATCCAGCGTGTCGGTCGGGGTGGATAACTACGACATAGAGGCCTTTAACCGGCGTGGTGTGATGCTGACCAATACACCGGACGTGCTCACAGAAACCACCGCCGACACGGGCTTTGCCTTGATTCTGGCCTGCGCTCGCCGGGTCGTGGAGCTGGATGGCTGGATACGTGCCGGCCACTGGAAAGCTTCTATCGGGCCAGCCCACTTTGGCTGCGATGTACAGGGCAAGACCTTGGGCATTATCGGCATGGGCCGCGTCGGTGAAGCGTTGGCCCGACGTGCAGCGGCGGGCTTCGGCATGCAGGTGCTCTATCACAGCCGCAACCCGCGCCCGGAAGTCGAACAGCGTTATGGGGCGGGCTACCGCAGTTTGCGGGCGCTGTTGGCGGAGTCGGATTTCGTCTGCCTGACCGTGCCGCTCAGTGCGGCTACGGAGAACCTGATAGGCGCTGCTGAGCTGGCGTTGATGAAGCCCTCAGCCATTCTGGTGAATATCGCCCGTGGTCGGGTTGTGGATGAAGCGGCGCTGGTCGATGCACTCAAGCACAAACGCATTCGCGGCGCCGGGCTTGATGTGATGGTTAAAGAGCCATTGCCGATGGATTCACCGCTGTTGCAGCTGGAGAACCTAGTGCTGACTCCGCACATCGGCTCAGCCACAGAGGAAACCCGCGAAGCCATGGCTCGCTGTGCCGTGGACAATTTGTTGGCTGCACTGGCAGGGCAGCGCCCGGCCAATCTGGTCAATCCATAAGGCTGACACGCCATAACGGCTCGTCGTTAGCCACTGCGCTGTTTCCTGAGAGATTTGTTCAGGAACAGCCGTCCATAACACCGGTCTATCCCGAGAGCCCCCTGGAAAAATGGGGCCATACTGCATTGACCTGATGAAGCTTGTTGCAAGGAGAGGCACCTGCCATGTCCAAGGAGACATCCGATAACACGTATCCGGCGCGCCGAGAGTTTTTGCGTCATTCCCTGGGGCTGATCCCTGTGGCGGCGCTTGCCACGACTGGGGTTGCTTCTGCCATTTTGGCTCAACCTGAATCTGCAGTTGCAGCCCCTGCCAAAGCACAGGCGTATACACCGAGTTATTTCACAGCCGAAGAATTGGCATTTGTGACTGCCGCTGTGGCACGCCTGATTCCAACGGACAACATGGGGCCCGGTGCGGCAGACAGCGGTGTGCCGGAGTTTATCGACCGCCAGCTCAACACCCGCTATGGCAGTGGTGGGCTGTGGTACATGCAGGGGCCTTTCCAACCCGATGCACCGAAGGAGCTGGGCTATCAGCTGAAACTCAGCCCGCAAGAGGTGTATCGCCTGGGAATTGAGGAGGCCAATGCCTATTGCCAGAAACAGTGGGGCAAAGCGTTTGCCGAGTTGGATCAAGTCAAGCAAGAGCAGGCATTGCAGGACTTTGACAGCGGCAAGGCAGCGTTCGAGTCCGTACCCGCTACGACCTTCTTCGCGATGTTGTGGAGCAACACGTGTGAGGGCTTTTTTAGTGATCCGATCCATGGCGGTAATCAGGGGCTGGCAGGCTGGAAGCTGATTGGCTTCCCCGGGGCCCGAGCTGATTTTATGGATTGGGTTGAGCGTGATGAGCGTTATGCCTTCCCGCCTGTTTCCATCAGCGGCGAGCGAGGTTGAGTCATGCGCGTAGCGAAAAAAGTGGATGTGGTTATCGTCGGTTTCGGCTGGGCGGGCGCCATTATGGCCAAGGAACTGACCGAGGCCGGATTGCAGGTGCTGGCGCTGGAGCGAGGCCCTGCACGGGACACCTATCCTGATGGCGTTTATCCACAGACCATGGATGAGCTGACCTATAACTCGCGCAAGAAACTGTTTATGGACATCTCCTGCGAGACCGTCACCCTGCGCCATACCCGCAACGACGTGGCAGTGCCGTATCGTCAATTCGGCGCCTTCTTGCCCGGCACCGGTACGGGAGGCGCAGGCCTACACTGGTCGGGTGTTCACTTCCGTGTTGATCCGATGGAACTGCGTATGCGCAGCCATTACGAAGAGCGTTATGGCAAGAATTTCATTCCGGAGAACATGACCATTCAGGATTTCGGCGTCAGCTATGAAGAGCTGGAGCCGTACTTCGACTTTGCCGAAAAGGTCTTCGGCACCTCCGGTACTGCTTGGTCGATCAAGGGGGAAGTGGTTGGGCGTGACAAGGGCGGCAACCCGTTTGCAGCCGACCGCAGTGATGACTTCCCGCTGGTGGCGCAGAAGAACACCGTCTCCGCACAGCTGTTCGCCAAGGCTGCCACTGAGCTGGGCTATCACCCGTATAACCTGCCCTCGGCCAACACCTCTGGGCCGTACACCAACCCCTACGGCGCGCAGATGGGGCCGTGTAACTTCTGCGGTTATTGCAGCGGCTATGCCTGCTATATGTACTCCAAGGCATCGCCCAACGTGAACATCCTGCCCGCGCTGCGCCAGGCCTCTAACTTCGAGCTGCGCAATAACGCCCATGTGCTGAAGGTCAATCTGGACGACTCGAAGACACAAGCCACCGGCGTGACCTATGTCGACAGTCAGGGACACAAGATCGAGCAGCCGGCTGATCTGGTGATTCTGGCCGCGTTTCAGTTCAACAACGTGCGTCTGATGCTGCTGTCCGGCATCGGTAAGCCGTACGATCCAGTGACCAATGAAGGCGTGGTAGGGCGCAATTTCGCCTACCAGAACATGTCCACCGTGACCGCCTTCTTCAAACCGGACGCGCACTACACCAACCCCTTTATCGGTGCCGGTGGTAACGGTATCGGTATGGATGATTTCAACGCTGATAACTTCGACCACGGCCCCCACGGCTTTGTCGGCGGCTCGCCGTTCTGGGTCAACCAGGCTGGGACCAAGCCCATCGCCGGCCTCAAAGTTCCGCCGGGTACACCGAAATGGGGCAGCGCCTGGAAAGCAGCCGTGGCCGAGAGTTACACCCACACCTTGTCGATGGATGCCCATGGTGCGCATCAGTCCTACCGCGACAATTACCTCGACCTCGACCCGCAATACACCGACAACTACGGCTTGCCGTTGCTGCGCATGACCTTCGACTGGCAGGACAATGACGTGAAGATGAACCGCTTCATGCTTGAGCGCCTGCAAAAGGTTGCAGAAACCATGGGCCCGAAAGCCATCAGTGTGTCGAGTAAGGTCAACGGCGCGCATTTCGATGCCAACAGCTACCAGACCACCCACCTCAATGGTGGCGCGATCATGGGCACCGACCCGAAAACCAGTGCGCTCAACCGTTACCTGCAAAGCTGGGATGTGCATAACGTCTTTGTGCCAGGTGCTTCTGCGTTTCCGCAGGGCTTGGGTTACAACCCAACGGGTTTGCTGGCTGCACTGACCTATTGGTCGGCGCGGGCGATCCGTGAGCAGTACCTGAAGAACCCCGGCCCACTGGTGCAAGCATAAGGAGCGTGCGCATGAAAACGACGTTGATTGCAGCCTTCGGCCTGCTCGCCAGTGGTTGTCTGTACGCCGCTGAAGGGGCGGATGCTGACTTGATCAAACAGGGCGAATACCTGGCCCGTGCCGGTGACTGTGTGGCCTGTCATACAGCTAAGGATGGCAAGTCATTCGCCGGTGGCCTGCCCATGGAAACCCCCATCGGGATTCTCTATTCCACCAATATCACGCCCCACAGCACCGGTATCGGTGAATACAGCTACGAGGACTTTGAGCGGGCAGTGCGGCAGGGCATTGCCAAGGACGGGACCACCCTGTATCCGGCCATGCCTTACCCGTCCTATGCGCGAGTGACAGATGCCGATATGAAGGCGATGTATGCCTACTTTATGCAGGGCGTAGAACCCGTTCAGCAAAAGAACAAGGCGAGCGACATCCCCTGGCCACTGAGCATGCGTTGGCCGCTGGCGATCTGGCGTGGGTTGTTTGCCCCGGAGGTCAAGGCCACAGAGGCAGCAGGGACAGACACAGTGATTGAGCGCGGAGCCTATCTGGTCGAAGGGCTGGGACACTGCGGCGCCTGCCACACGCCACGAGCGCTGACCATGCAGGAGAAGGCCCTGAGCGATGCGGACGGTGATGAGTTCCTGTCCGGCAGTGCGCCGTTGGAAGGCTGGATCGCCAAGAGCCTGCGCGGCGATCACAAGGACGGCCTCGGCAGTTGGAGTGAAGAGCAACTGGTGGCCTTTATGAAGACCGGTCGTAGCGACACGAGCGCTGTGTTCGGGGGCATGAGCGATGTGGTTGTGCACAGCCTGCAATACCTGACGGACGCTGACCTGACCGCGATTGCTCGTTACCTGAAAAGCCTGCCTGCGGTGAACGATGATGACCAACCGTTCAAAGAGGACGCTAAAGTCGCTACCGCGTTATGGGCAGGGGATGACAGCAAAACCGGCGCGGCACTGTATGTAGACAGCTGCGCAGCCTGTCACCGCACCGATGGTAAGGGCTATCAGCGTGTCTTCCCGGCGCTGGCTGGCAACCCGGTGGTGCAGAGTGAAGATGCCACGTCGCTGATCCATATTGTGCTGGATGGCGCGACTTTGCCTGCAACCCACACAGCACCGTCGACCTTCACCATGCCGCCGTTTGCCTGGCGCATGACCGACCAGCAGGTGGCTGATGTGGTCAGCTTTATTCGCACCAGTTGGGGGAATCAGGCGGGCAGCGTAAGTGCCAGTCAGGTGGCTAAGTTGCGCTCACAGCCGCAACCGCCATTGAGGCCGGAGTCGCTGATCAGCGATACCACGGGCGTTGAAGAGCCGTGAAACGAAAAGGGTGTCCAGATCGGACACCCTTTTTTACTGCTACGAATTACTTTGGCGAGTAAACAGCCACGCCAGCAGCGGGTAGCAGAAGTAATGCAGGCCGAAGATCAGTGTACCCATGGGGCTTGGGTCTTCCTTGAGCATCATCATGCCCAGCAAGCCTAGGTACAGCACACCGAGAATCCCGCTGTATAAGCCCAGCAGGCGCCAGCGTTCACCGGTCTGCATTGGACGTTGTTCGCGCCAGCGAAACCACAGCGCCATACCCGCAGCCACCAGCGCCGCTGCGGCCACGGTGGCAACAACTCCGCCGAGTTTTACAAAGGTGCGCAGCAGCAGGTTGACGACGATAGCGCCGACCACGCCGCCAATGGCGAGATGGCTGATTACCACGTTACGCAGAGTTGGCTGAGTCATTGTTTACAGCGACCGATTCAAGCCGAAGCGTTTTTTCATCATGCCTTCAATCAGCCCTTGAGGAAGCAAGCTAACGAGCAAGGGCAGGGCGCGGCTGCCATTGCCGATGCGCACGCGCCGGGCACGGGGCTTTTTCTGTACTTCGCGCAGTAGCTTCTGGGCGAATTCAGTGGCCGGGGTTGGTTTGTCCTGCGAGGCCATGGCGCGGGCACGGATGCCGTCGCGGATCGGCCACCAGGGCGAGGCTTCATCAATCAGCTGTTCGGCCTGTTGTGTCGCATTGGCGCCAAAGCTGGATTGAATGGCGCCGGGTTGAACTTCCATCACGTCGACACCGAAGGGCGATAGCTCCATCCGCAGCGAGCCCGTCAGGGCAGACACGGCGGCTTTGGAGGCGCAGTAGGTGCCAGCAAACGGGGTGATCAACACCGAGGAGATACTGCCAATATTCACCACCAGCCCTTTGTTCTGGCGCAGCAGCGGGAACATAGCGCGGGTGACGCCGATGATGGAAAAGACGTTGGTTTCAAACTGCTTGCGCATGGCTTCAACGCCGCCATCCAACAACGGGCCCATGGCGCCGAAACCTGCGTTGTTGATTAGAACATCCAGCCCGCCGATTTCGCTTTTAAGGCGGTCAGCCAACTCGCCCAATGCGAGGCCGTCATTCACATCCAGTTGCGCGGTGTTAAAGCCTGCCGCTTCAAGTGTCTGCACATCCTCAGCTTTACGCGCCGTAGCCCAGACCTGATAACCCGCTTGCTTGAATGCATCAGCCAGGGCGCGGCCAATGCCGCTGGAACATCCGGTGATCAGAACGCTGGGTTGAGGCATGGCAAACTCCTGTCGTTATGGATTGTTATCAGTAGTTGAAGGTGCCTTGCAGGCTTTCGGCGCGGAACTCGAGAGTACTGGGCCGATAACCACTGCGCAGGGTGGGCATGGGTAAGCAGGTCTGCCACGTCTCACCCGGTGGCAACTCACCTGGGCCAGAGTAGCGGGGTGTCTCATACAAACGCTGAGCAAGATTAACCGTTTCACCGGGACGGTAGGCGGCAATTTCCCAGTGCAGCTCTTGTAACGCGGCTTTGCTGTCGTTCTTCAACTCAAACGTCAGCGGCCGGTCGATCGGACATTTATCTGGCGCGTAACTCAAGGTCAGTTGCAGGCGTGAGAGTTGCTGGTTATCCCGTGCTTCCTCCCACAGTACCCAGCTGGCAACCAGCCCCAGCCCTGCCATGGCGCCGAGCGAGATCGGCAAAGCCTTGCGTGGATAGCGAACCAGTAATACCAGCCAACACAGCAGCAGGAACGCGCCAAACAACATGCATCAGTCCTCAGGGTGATCGCGCAGAAACACCAGGCTATCAGGCTTGGACTGCTCAGGGCTGTAGTAATAGCCGTCGAGGTTAAAGTCCTTAAGCTTTTCCGGGTTGGTCAGGCGCTCTTTGATCACATAGCGGGCCATCAGGCCACGGGCCTTTTTGGCGTAGAAGCTGATGATCTTGTACTGGCCGTTTTTCAGGTCCTTGAACTCGGTGTCGATGATCCGGGCGTTCAGGGCTTTGCGTTTGACCGCGCTGAAGTATTCGTTGGAAGCCAAGTTGAGCAGCACGTCATCGCCTTGAGCTGCCAGCGCTTCGTTCAGCCAGCTACTGATTTGCTCACCCCAGAACTCGTACAGGTTTTTGCCTTTGTGGTTGGCAAACTTGGTGCCCATTTCCAGGCGGTAAGGTTGCATCAGATCCAGCGGGCGCAGCAGGCCATAGAGGCCGGAGAGCATGCGCAGGTGAGTTTGGGCAAAGTCGAAATCGTCTTCGCTGAAATCTTCGGCATTCAGGCCGGTATACACATCGCCTTTAAAAGCCAGCAGGGCCTGTTTGGCGTTGTCTGGGGTGAACGGGCGCTGCCAGCTGCCAAAACGCGCAGCATTGAGGCCAGCGAGCTTGTCAGAGAGGTGCATCAGCTCGGCAATCTGTGCCGGGGTCAGTTCACGCAGCTGTTCAATCAGCTCCTGCGAGTGATCCAGATGTTCGGGCTGGGTAAAGCGTTGTGTCACCGGCGCGGTTTCGTAATCGAGGGTTTTGGCCGGGGAAATCACCATCAACATAAGCAGGCTCCTTGAGATACCCGGCCGATTCTAGAAGGTGTACACGGTTGAAACCACCTATTAGGGCGATTAGATGGATAGTCGGATGTAATAGGCTGTTTAAGTCGAGGGATGTAGAGGGGGGCGACGAGTTTGGGCGTTAGTTTTCGTCCGGTAGGACTACTGAATGTAGACCGCATTTTTGGTGGCGCCAAGGGTCAATCGTCGTGCCGACAAATAAATAGGGAAAACCTCAAAAAAACATTTTTCTGTCACTTTTTTTGGAGTAATTAGTCATTCAAGACCGCCGAACCCTGCAGACAGGTGGCGGCCACTGGCCTTCACATTTCTGCCTGTTCTCAATCTCCGGTTGAGCGTTTGGCGGCCTTTTTCGGTGCAGTCATGAGCTGTACCGCCCGGCCACAATGAGAAGGTGCTCGAGTATGGATGACCATGGACGCCGCAAGTCTACCGCTCCAACCCTGTATGCCCTCGATACCAATGTGCTGATCCACGATCCGAACGCCTTGCTGAATTTTGAAGAGCATCATGTCGCCATCCCGATGACGGTTCTGGAGGAGCTGGACAAACTCAAAAGCGGTAAACAAGGCGTAGCGGCTGAGTGCCGTCAGGCCATTCGACTGATCGATAAGATTCTGGGTAGCGCCTCTCCGGAGGAGGTGGAGCACGGTGTTGCCATTCAGCGTGATAAGAGTGGACCTTGTGGCTTTCTGTCGATTCTTATGAGTAAGAGCGCAGCCCCGGTGACTTGGCTGCCGGAGGACCTCAACGACAACCGCATCATCAACCAGCTGGTTGAACTCAAGTCACACCGTCCTGGCCTCAACGTGGTGCTGGTGACTAAAGATATCAACATGCGCCTGAAAGCTCGGGCTTGTGGCATCAACTCCGAGGATTACCACACCGATCAGTTGGTGGATGACGTCTCCCTGTTGTCTCAGGGTTACCACGATATGGAGGGCTCATTCTGGGAGCGCGTCAGTAAAGTGGAAACCCGTCAGGGCCATGGCCGCACCTGGCACACGGTGCAACTGACTGACAACCTGCCTGCGGTGCATGTGAATGAATTTATCCTCGATGAACAGGGCTTTGTGGGCTGGATCAAGGGCATTGAAAACGGCGAGATGACCATCCTCGATCTGCATCAGGAACCGCTGCTGCATCAGGAAGCTTGGGGCTTAAAGCCTCGGGATATTTATCAGGCGCTGGCGCTGTATGCTTTGCTTGATCCGGATATCCACTTGGTCAACTTGTCAGGTGCGGCGGGTTCAGGCAAAACCATTCTGGCGCTGGCCGCTGCGATTGAGCAGACCATGGTGACCAAGCGATACCGCCGTATTATCGCAACCCGCAGCGTGCAAGGGCTGGATCAGGAAATCGGCTTTTTGCCCGGTACTGAAGCGGAAAAGATGGAGCCGTGGCTCGGTGCGATCACCGATAACCTTGAGGCGCTGCACCTAGATGACGAGAACACCCACGGCAGTGTGGATTACATCCTGCAAAAGGTGCCGTTGCAGTTTAAGTCTCTCAACTACATCCGTGGCCGTAGCTTCCAGCAGAGTTTGATCCTGATCGACGAGTGCCAGAACCTGACCCCGCACCAGATGAAAACCATCATTACCCGTGCCGGTAACGGTTCCAAGGTAATTTGTCTGGGCAACCTGGCGCAGATTGATACGCCGTACCTGTCTGCTCCAAGTTCAGGCTTGACCTATCTGACGGAGCGTTTCAAGGACTTTGAGCACGGCGTTCATATCACACTGCAAGGTGTGCCACGTTCGATTCTGGCGGAGTACGCCGAAAGCCATATGTAACTCCTCCAAGCCCCGGCGCTCGCTGGGGCATGCTCGCGTTTCGAAGCTCACTTGAGTATTTCTTCCTCCTGCGTTCAGGCCGTTGCGTATAGCCCTGGATGCATGCGCTTGCATGGTTGGCATGTGCTGGAAAACTTAAGTGCTAATTTCAGGGTTTTTGTTTATGAAAAGTACCGTTGGTAACTTCGTGCAACGCCTGAAAAAACACCGCCTACACTGAAGTCTGCTCGATGACCAACACCTAGGTACTAGTACATTCAGTCTGAACTATTCAGAAAATTCTTATGTCCTACACCTTGCCATCACTTTTTTTGACTGCCTCTGGTGTGGCTGTCGAAGATCAGCGCTGGCAAGGCTTTATTAGCCAGGATGGATAGATATGTTTCAACAGAGTCGAACAATGGAGTTGATGACTATGAAAAACAACACTGAACAAACCTCAGCTAGCCCAGTTCGCGGGCTGAAGCTTGCCGCACTGGTCCTAGGGAGTAGCCTGGTGCTGGCAGGTTGTGCCGGTAATCCGCCAACTGAGCAACTTGCTGTGACCAAGTCAGTGGTAAACAGTGCTGTTTCCGCCGGCGGCCCAGAATATGCACCTGTGGAAACCAAGTCTGCTCAGGACAAGCTGAAGCAGGCTGAATTTGCCTTGCACGAGAGTGATTACGATGAGGCCCGTCGCCTGGCTGAACAAGCCGAGTGGGATGCCCGCGTAGCTGAGCGCAAAGCTCAAGCCGGTAAAGCAGAGCGCGCTCTGCAAGATGCACACAAAGGCGTACAGGAACTGCGTCAGGAAGGTCTGCGTAGCGCTCAATAAGCGCCACTGCCCTGCCTCTGGTAATTGTTAAAGGACGAAAAATCTATGCATAAGCACATTATGATCCCGGCCCTGCTCGCAATGAGCGTTGCACTGGCTGCCTGCTCGACCGACCCTAACGCTAACCTGGAAGCTGCTCGCAGCAACTATTCCAGCCTACAAGCAGATCCTCAGGCCACTAAAGTAGCCGCTCTGGAAACTCAGGAAGCAGGCGACTGGCTGAAGAAAACCGAGCAAGCTTTCCGTGACAACGAAAGCGAAGAGAAAGTGGATCAACTGGCCTACCTGACCAACCAACGCGTTGAAGTGGCCAAGCAAACCATCGCTTTGCGTAGCGCTGAGATTCAACTCAAAGACGCTGGTGACCAACGTGCTCGCGCTCTGCTCGAAGCCCGTGATGCACAGATTCGCCAGCTGCAAAACAGCCTGAACGCCAAGCAAACCGAGCGCGGCACCCTGGTGACCTTTGGTGACGTACTGTTCGCTACCAACAAGTCCGAGCTGAAAGCCGGTGGCCTGGCTAACATCAACAAGCTGGCCCAGTTCCTTCAAGAAAACCCAGATCGCAAAGTGATCGTTGAAGGCTACACCGACAGCACCGGTTCTGATGCTTACAACCAAACCCTGTCCGAGCGTCGTGCCACTTCGGTGCAAGTTGCACTGATCAAGATGGGTGTAAGCCCAAGCCGCATCGTGACCCAGGGTTACGGCAAGCAGTACCCAGTGGCAGACAACAGCAGCGTGTCTGGTCGTGCGATGAACCGTCGTGTGGAAGTGACCATCTCCAACGACAACAAGCCAGTTGCACCACGTTCCTCCGTGGTCAACTAAGCTTGAGTCTCAAAAAAACCGCCCCTTATGGGGCGGTTTTTTTTATGCCTGTGCCTGATTGACCTCAAACCGAGAGCGGCTTGCCTAAATGCAGGCACTCGGGTGGTGTTTTGACTGGTCAGTCATTTATATCAGCGGGTTGTTGGCTCAAAGAGCCTTGACCTGCGGTGGTGTCCATTTCCCTGTCAGGGCAGAACTCTGCGGCCAATACAGGCGCATGTTCATACTAAAGGTTCCACTGGCTGGCGCTGGCAGCCAGTTCGACTGCTTGTCCTGCTCTGGCGCCTCGCGCTGGATATAGAGATCCAGCGAGCCGTCTGGGTTGAAGGAGAGTTTGTCACGATCACCAATGGCAAAACGGTCGATTGGGTTGGCTGCAAACAACTGTCGCTCGTCGTACATGGTCAGCGACCAGAAACCTCGCACTGGTGGCAGTTGATCGGCCGGGAAGTGCATGACATAGCGCTTGTCACTTTGCAGCGGTTTACCCTCGCTGTCGGTATAAGCGCTCGGGTAGATGGCGTCCTCAACTACGTTGGCGCCTAAGCCCGCGTAGGCCACGCCAGCCCGGCGCAAGTAGTCTGTGCCGTAGGTGCCGATAGCTGTGAGATTTATGCTCCAGCCATTTTTCTGGACGCCAGAGTCACGGAATGCACTTTTGATCATGGGAAGTGCGTCATTAGCGGCATTGCGCAGGGCTTGTTGCACTTCGGGCGAGAGTTTGTTCAGTTCGAAGGGTTCTCCAGCTACCAAGCCAATGCGTTTCATACGATCGAGTATCGGGTAGTCACTGGCATGCGGTGGATTACGTTGTAGCAGGTCACCAAATCGGGCGAAATAAACCTCAGCGCTCATCTTGTCGATCTGTAGCGGCGGTGCACTCATATCCTGTTGAGGGTTTACCTGCTGTGAGGGGGGACTGTAGCTCTTGCCGTACGCACTCAATGGGTAGGCGCGCATGCCGCTTTGAAAACTATGGACGGAAGTGTAGTCAGCTTTGCCGTTTGCTTTGGTTCGCCCGATCATCAGTCCGTCGTTGGTCGGGCTCTGGTAGGCCGTTACACCTTGAGGCAACTTCCCTTTCCAGTTCGGCCCAACCAGAGCAAATGTTTGTGCGCCATTGCCTGTGGTGCGGGTGCCAGGGGCTGCAAATACGTCTGTCCACCAGTCTTGTAAGGTGAGCATGTAATAACGCTCGCCTGCATCTGGTACTTCGAGAATCAGTGGTTCTTTGCTGACATCAAAGCTAATAGCGCTATACAGCGTGTCAGCATTTGGCCTGGCTACATCGGTATAAGTGTGGTCAGGAAAGCCCCGAGCATGGGCGAGTTGGTTGACTGGCGCACGCAGGTCTATAGTTTTTTCGACGTTTGTGCTGACATCTCGGGTGATCTGCATCACTAGTAATGGATACGCGTAGATGTAAGTGTCGCGTGCAATCTCACGAAGTTCATCTGGGCCCACCTGTGCATAAGCCCAGCCCGGAATACTGCTGGCAAGTACCAGCATTGAGCCTATAAGTTTACTTCTCATTTCATTCCCCCTCGACTTACTTAACTTTCTGAACGGCTGGCGGAGTCCATTCACCTTTAAGCATTTCAGCTCTTGGAGAGTAGAGGCGCAGCGTGAGTTGGAAGTCGCCTTCAGGGGCCGGTAGCCAATTACTTTCTTTGTCCTTACCGGGAGATTTATGTTGAAGGTACAGCTCAAGGGAACCGTCACTGTTGTAGTGCAGTTTGCTGTGACTGCTCAGTGCGAAGCGGTCGATCGGGTTGGCGATTTGAAAGCCTTTGCTGTCGTACATGGTCAATGACCAGAACGCATCAGCAGGGGGGATTTGGCCCTTCTCGAAACGTAAAACATAGTTGTTTTTACCCGAGTACGGGTTGCCATCAGCGTCGGCAAAACCGTTTGGATAGATGGCATCTTCCGGCAGGTTGGCACCCAGCCCTGCCAGCGCTACAAGTGTCCGTACGCGGTATCGGGTGCCATAGGCTCCGAGGTCATCAGACCAGTTCCAGCCATTTTTCACTTTCCCTAGTGAGGCGGTGTTGAGGGCTTTAATAGTTTCTTGCTGAACGTTTTTAGCCATACCCCTGATGACTTCAAGCTGTGCCGGTGTAAAGCGGCTGGTATCAAAGTCTTTGCCGGGTTCAATACCCAGCGCTTGCATGCGATGCAGCATCGGATAGTCGTTTGCATGCGGTGGGTAGAGTTTCAGGAGTTCGGCGAAACGAGTCAGCAGTTGCACGCCATCCATGGCATTGACTTGCTCTTGTGGGGCAACCTGATCATTCGGATCTTTTCTAACTGGAAGACCTTTGGGAGGTGTGTAGTCAGTCCCCCAAGCACTTAGTGGCGTGAGTTTCAATTGGTCTTGGAAGGCATGCACGTTGGCATAGTCATCAGGACCATTTGTCTGTGTACGCGTGATCAGCCAGACCATCGAGGTTGGGACTTTGATTTCCTCAACACCTTCCGGCAGCTTCCCAGCCGGGGGCGGTAAGGGCATAGTTGCCAGCTTTATTGCCCGTGGTGCGAGTGCCGGGTACCGCAAATACATCGGTCCACATATCCAGAAGAGGGGCTAGGTAGTAGCGGCCTTTGCTATCTGGCAGTGTGAGGATGACGGGTTCTTTGCGGGTGTCGATCCAAGCTAATGAGTACAGAGTGTCGAAGTTGAAACGCACCACCTCTTTCGCGTCAGCGGCTGGGTAAGTTCTGTAATGGGCGAATTGGTTTACTGGTGCGCGGCGCGCAATGCTGGTGGCGTCTGGAGTGTTGACTGCTTGCCGCATCGTGACGTCCATGGTCACCAAGGGGTAAGCGTACATATAGGCGTCGTGTACCAGATCGCTGAACGCACGTTCGTCTAGCTGAACACGTTGTTCGTCGTTGGCAACAGCGCTAAAGGCAGTGGCAGGCAGAGCAATCGTAGAAAAGAGGCTTATAGCAACAGCTAGCGGGAGAACTCGGTTGTGCAGACTCATGATTACCTCTGGATAGCGAGAGTATTTTGATCATGTCTGGTCAGCTCAAATGAATTTGAGACAGCACTGGCGCGGACGATTAGTTATAGAAGTGTGGATGCATCTGGCTGAGTGCGACTTATCAAATCACGCCATAAGATTGATCTTATATGTCAGTGCGGCTGCTTCATGTGCTCTATATGGCTCTGTGTATATTGTGATTTTTTGCCTCCTCTAGAGTTATGGATGGCGTTGTAAACTCATAATTGGCCATGTTTTGTACACTGACTTGGTCGTACAATCTCGCGACTAATGCTGGAGTGTAGTCCTTGCTAACCCATCTAGATTCACAAGGCCGTGCCAACATGGTCGATGTCAGTGATAAGGCCCAAACTGTCCGTGAAGCCGTGGCCGAAGCACGAGTGCGTATGCTGCCGCAAACGTTGCAGATGATCGTGCTGGGTGGCCATCCCAAGGGGGATGTGTTCGCTGTGGCTCGCATCGCCGGGATTCAGGCGGCAAAGAAAACCTCTGACCTTATTCCGTTGTGCCATCCATTAATGCTTACCAGCGTGAAGGTTGAATTACAGGCCGAAGGCGATGATGCCGTGCTAATTACGGCCCGCTGCAAACTCACCGGCCAGACCGGTGTAGAGATGGAAGCCTTGACCGCCGCCAGTGTGGCCGCGCTGACGATTTACGACATGTGCAAGGCGGTGGATCGGGGCATGCAGATTGAGTGCGTGCGCCTCTTGGAAAAGCTGGGTGGCAAGAGTGGCCACTATGTGGCTTCAGCATGATCCGGGTGCAGTATTTCGCTCGTTACCGTGAGGTGCTGGGGCTGGATTGTGAGGAGCTGCCAGGGACTTTCGCCAACATGAATGACGTGCGCCAACACCTGATCAGCCGCGGCGACGCATGGGCTGTCTTGGCTGAACCTGGCCTGATGTGCGCGCGCAATGAAGAGCTGTGCAGCCTCAGCGAGCCGGTGCAGGATGGTGATGAAGTTGCGTTCTTTCCTACTGTGACAGGGGGCTGAAGCATGCCCGTACGCGTTCAGCAGCAGCCCTTTGACCCCGGCCTTGAGTTGAATGCCTTGCATGCCAATAACCGTGGTATCGGCGCTGTGGTGTCTTTTGTCGGCTATGTACGTGATTTCAATGATGGCCATGATGTGGGGGGGATGTTTCTTGAACACTTTCCCGGCATGACTGAGAAAGCGTTAAGCAAGATTATGGGTGAAGCTGAACAGCGCTGGCCGTTGATCAAGGTGGAGGTTATCCACCGTATTGGTCGGTTGGAGCCGGGGGAGCCGATTGTTTTTGTCGGTACATGCAGTGCGCACCGGCAGGCTGCGTTTGATGCCTGCAACTTCATCATGGATTATCTGAAAACCCGCGCCCCATTCTGGAAAAAAGAAGACACCCCGCAGGGGCCGCGCTGGGTTGAGGGCCGTAGCAGTGATCAGGCGGCCGCTGATCGTTGGCAGTGATGAATGAGGAGCAGCGCACAGGCACTGCCCCAAAGGTTTTCAAGGGTTATCGGTGCGTTGTTTGCGGCCTGCCAACTGAGCCTTAGCTGGGCGTAAACGTCTCCAGCCAAGAACCACGCCACTGACTGAAATCAGCAAGCCGCCCAGGCTGAAGAGGATGACCAGTGACTCCCGCAACCATGGATGCTGAAGCAAAGCCTGCATATCCCAACTGTGCAGCAAGTTGAAGAGCCAGCGATTGTTGCGTTGCGACTGGTCGCTAAGGGCAACAACTTCCCCGCTAGTGGGATCCATGTACAGCCAGGTTTTCGCTGCATCACCGAAGGTCATACGCAGTACCGGCAAGGGGCGCTTCTGTGCGCCGTTCATGCTGTGTTCAGCTCGGGCGAAATAATAAAAATCATATTGGCTCTGCCAGTTACTGCGCAGTGAGATGCCTTCCGCCAGAGGTCTGGCGGCGGCCAGCAGGCGCTCGCGGGAGAAGGCTAGTTTGGGGGCTTCACCGTCTTCCAGAATCCAGCTCGCACCTTTGCTGTCTCGGGCCACCAGATAAGTTTCACCAGCGAGGCGCCGCCACTCCAGTTCAACAGGGTGGAAGTCCGCATCGTGCAGCTGCGATAGCGCATGGTTAACGCTAAATGGCAGATCGGCTGCCCGCAGTGGCCCTTGTTGTAGGTGTTTAGGGGAGAGCTGCGAGCTGTCGTCAGTCAGGCCCCAAGGGCGCATGGACATTAAACCGCTGAATACCCACAGCACCAGCAGTGTGCCGAAGATCAGCCCGGCTATGTGATGCCAGCGCAGCCAGCTCTCCTTGTAAGGGCTGCGTGAGCCGTGGCGGTAAGGTGTGCGCCAGCGCATGCGCAGGAGGCCAACACACATGCCCAGCACAGCCATCACCGTTCCGATCAGGGACAGGCCGATAACCAGCACCCGCCAGCCATTGTCGAAACCGAAGCCTCCGCGTAGTGGATACAGCCAGTGCAGCCAGGCCCCTAACCAGTTCCAGGCGCGTTCTTGGGCGTTTGCATCCAACACCACTTCACCGGTTCGGCTGGAGACATAGAGCCAGGTGTCAGCCTCGTCATTGCTCGTTACCACGTGCAGCGGACGGTGAGCATCCAGAGCGCGGGAGTGCGTCCACATGTCTTCATCCAGCAGTTCTCGGTAGTGCAGCACAGCATGGTTGTTGTATTGCCAGGCATTGCTCATAGCCAGTGCTGAATCGACATCGTTAACCTGCGCGCCGGTTTGCGCATCGACGGCCACCGGCTGCCCGTCAGATGACCTCAGCACATAGTGGGGTTTACCGGCCAGAGTGGTCAGGCGCAGGCTTTCGAGCGGGGTTTGAGCCCATTGTCGCGGTAGTTCCTCGCAACAAGCTTCAGGTAGCTCCGGAAGGTGGCTCAGGTGTTCAGCCGGTGTCAGCTTGGGGTAGCCGACATACAGCATGACCACGCCTGATACGAACCACAGCACCATAAACAGACAGGAGACGATGCCCAGCCAGCGGTGCCACACGTACAGTTGTCGTTTAATGTTCATCAGTAGTGCCACTGCATTTCGACTTCAAGGCTGCGCGGCTCACCCACGTAGTATTGCGTGTTGCTCTGGTGGATAAAGCGGGCGTACACCTCGTCGGTCAGGTTGCGGACACGGGCGCTGAGCTGGATGTGCTCGTCGAGCTGATGGGTCATCGACAGGCCGTATAGGGTGTATGACGGCACCCACATGGTGTTGGCGGTGTTGGCATACGCACTGGAAACGTAGCGGGCATCTGCGCCAACACTCCATTTGGGGGCCAGCTCATAGGTCAGCCACAGGTTGGCGGTACGTTCCGGGATGTTGACCGGATTTTTGCCTTTGCGTGAGTAAACGGTGTTGCCGATTTTTTCGTTAAATTCGTCGTACTCTGCATCCACCCAGGCGTAGTTACCGGCAATGAGCAGCTTGGGCGTGACTTTGAAGGAGGCTGCTAACTCGATCCCGGTAGAGGTCTGCTGACCTGCTTGCTCAGTGGCGTTGGGCACAGTGGAAGAGGGAACCGAGACGTTCTTGCGCACAATGCGGTAGGCCGCCGCTGTCGCGGTGCCGCGCCCGTCGAGGAAGTCCAGCTTTGTGCCGACCTCAATTTGGCGTCCGGTGCTCAGGTCAAAATCGCCCACCTGCGAGGCCGAGGCGCTGGTCAGAGAGCCGCCTGGTGGTTCGGCCGAGGTGCTGTACTGACTATATACGCTCAGGTTTGGCGTTAGCTCGTAGACCAGACCGAGGCGGCCGGTGATGGCATCCCAGCGCCGGTCATAGGCTTGCCCAGCGATGTGATCTTTCAGGTCGAAGTCGATGTGGTCGTAGCGCAGCGCTGTGATCAGGGACAACTTATCAGTCAGGTGCGTCTGATTTTCCACAAAAGCTGAGGAGGTGTCCGTCCAAGTGCTGCGGCTTTTGCGACGAGGAGCATCCATACCGGGAATGTCGAGAAAATGGCCCGGTTCGAAATGCTCGGGGTCGACCACATCGAATGCGCCGGAAGACAGCGGATACAGGGTCTGCTGGTTGCGGCTGTATTCAAGGCCGAACGCCCAGTTGCTGCTCAGGCCGAACAACTCACTTGAGTGGCTCAACTCCAGACGGTTGCCGTTGAGTTCCTGATCATGCCGCTGGCGGTAGGCGCTAGCGCGAGCCAGCTGGCTGTTGTCGTTGTTATAGCGGAACACCTCAAGGTTGCGGTAATCACGCTGGCCTGTGTAGTGGTAGAAGGTGTTACGCAGTTGGGTGTCGTCACTGAGGCGGTAATCGGTGATTGAGCGCAGCCAGCGGGTGCGCTGCTCGTAGCGACCATCTTCAACGTTGTAGTTTTTGAAGCGGTTGTGCTTGTCGATGTGCAACTCGCCCGACTGTGGTTGCAGGGTCGGCGTACCCCAGTAGGGACTGTCTTCCTTCTCTTCCAGATACTCGATGGCTAGGGTGTGGGAGAGGCGGTCGTTGATGTCGCTGAGCAAGGAGAAGGCAAGGTTACCGGCCCCATTTTCCTGACGGTCGATATAGCCGTTGCTGCTGGTGCGGCTGTAATCCAGGCGGGCGTAGTGTTTGACCCCGTCACTGTCCGGGTTGAGCGCTTTGTTAAAACCGATTGCGGTTTCCCAGGTGTCGTAGCGCCCGTAACGGGTGCGACCTTCGAAGACATCTTCGTCACGCTTAGCCAGGCGGGTGATCATGTTCAGGCTGCCACCCACGGCTCCGCTGCCATTAAGGAACGAGGACGGCCCGCCGAGCAACTCAACACGGTCATAGATCCAATCTCCGACAGGGCGTGCCGCCGCGCCGGATTGCAGGTTGATGCCGTTGAACAGCTGACCAATCTGTGCACCGTTAAAGCCCCGGTACGAGACAAAACCACCCCAGCCGGGCGGGGCTGATGCATTTACGCCGGGCAAGGCATTGGCCGCATCCTGAAAGTTGCGGGCACCGATGCGCTCCATGGTGTTGCGGTCGGCAACGCTGACCGAGGCCGGGTTCTCCCGTGCACTGAGATTAAGGCGCGAGCCGCTGCCGATAGGCTTATCGAGATTGAGGCGGGTGCCTTCGCTTTCTTCTGTGGATGAGGCGGTAACAGTGCTGGCAGGCAATTCGAGGGTGTCATCCTGCGCCCAGACACAGGTCGTTACGCTGCCAACGAGCAGCGCTAAAGCGGTCTTGCGGAACATGGTCAGCTTCCTGATCGTGAATAACGGGTAGCCGTCAGCGCGGCAGCAGGTGCCGACTGAACAAAGCTGTTTATCTGAACGAAAGAAGCAGAGACGGGGACGCCCGGGGGTTGGCCAGCGGCCAGCGATCCCTCGGAGCGCTGCGACTGTTGAGCGGCGGCAGAGGATGGGTGGGGTCACCCTTGAGCAGACACAGAAGACCGAAGAGTGCGGCTAACAGAATGGCACTGAACAAGCTGGAGAGCATGCACTCAGGCCCGGCGATGCTGCTCATGGCAGAGTCCTGAGCGTGATCACCTAATGGCTGAATGTCGCCAATGTTATGCAGGGTGCAGAACTGGCCGCCGAGACCGCTGAGGCTTAAGCCGCTCATTTGGCCATGGTCAATGGCGCACATCCACGAGCTGAACAGAACGCTGAAATACAGCATCCAGATCAAATGTGGTTTGTGGGCGCGGGCCAGTTCCATCGGCGTTGTTCAACTCTGTGTCGTGCGGTGCAGGCACTCCGTGATGGAGTGATGTGGGAGGGATTCTACAGATTCCTGACCGCTCAGGCAGGTGGTTTTGATGGCAAAAAGCTTGGGAAAAATTCGAAAAAAGGCGCTCTGAAATGCAAACAGCCGCGACATTGCGCGGCTGTTTGAGGGGGCGGAGCGGTTACAGCACGCCAATTTCCATGGCGGTTCGGTCAACGGCTCGCTTGGTTTTTTCCACCAGCTCGTCCAGCTCTGAGCGAGTGGCGATCAGGGCCGGAGCCATGATCATACGGCCCAGGGTTGAGCGGATGATGACGCCTTCTTCAAAGCCGATGGTGCGGCAACGCCAGGCCAAGTCGTTTTCATTGTCGAAGCGTTTGCGAGTGGCTTTGTCTTCAGCAAATTGCAGAGCGGCCACAAAGCCGGTGCCCTGAATGTCGCCAATCAGTGGGTGCTGGCTGAACACTTCGCGCAGGCATTGTTGCAGGTACGGGCCAGTTTGCTCTTTTACCTGAGTTACAACGCCTTCATCACGCAGCGCTTTGATGTTGGCCAGTGCAACAGCGGCAGCAACCGGGTGCCCGGAGTACGTCAGGCCGTGGGCAAACACACCGCCTTGCTCAACCAGAACGTCTGCAATGCGCTTGCTCAGAATCAGGCCACCCATTGGCACGTAACCGGAGGTCAGGCCTTTGGCGATGGAGAGGGTGTCCGGTTCGAAGCCGAAATGCTGGTGAGCGAACCATTCACCGGTGCGGCCGAAGCCACCGATTACTTCGTCTGCACACAGCAGAACATCGTATTTACGGCAAATGCGCTGAATTTCCGGCCAGTAGCTTTCTGGCGGGAAGATCATGCCGCCAGCGCCTTGGAACGGCTCGGCGATAAATCCGGCGACGTTATCAGCACCCAATTCAAGAATCTTGTCTTCCAGTTGCTGAGCGCAACGGCGACCGAACTCTTCAGGCGTCAGATCGCCGCCATGGGCGTACCAGTACGGTTCGTCGATGTGGGCGATGTCCGGGATCATGCCGCCCATTTCGTGCATAAACTGCATGCCGCCCAGCGCTGTCGCGGCCAGGGTCGAACCGTGATAACCGTTCCAGCGGCCAATCATGATCTTCTTCTGCGGCTTGCCGAGAATCTGCCAGTAGCGGCGTACGGTGCGGATCAGCACTTCGTTGGATTCGGAGCCGGAGTTGGTGTAGATCGCGTGGCTGTAATGACCGGGCAGCAGGCTGAACAGGGTTTCAGACAGCTCCACCACTGCCGGGTGAGTGGTGTGAAAGAACATGTTGTAGTACGGCAGCTGGGCCATTTGCTCGGCAGCGACCTTAACCAGGTCTTGGCGGCCATAGCCCAGGTTGGTGCACCACAGGCCGGACATGCCGTCCAGATAGCGTTTACCGTCGTTATCCCACAGGTACAGGCCTTCGCCGCGCACGATAACCCGCGGTCCTTCAGCATTCAGGGCTTTCTGGTCCAGAAATGCGTGAATGTGGTGGGCAGCATCGGCGGCCTGATACTCCTGGGTGGAGCGGGTTGGATTGTTCGCGCTTGTCATTTCAGCAACCTCAATCATTGCAATGTATTAGGTGGCCGGGACCGCCCCCGGCCTAGGGTTCATTTACGGGCCAGTACGGTTTCGATTGGCTCGGGTTTGAACAGAGGCTTACGCATCACGAATTTAATCCACAGCACGGCGATCACAGAGACCACGGCCAGTACCGCACCTGAGGAGTAGACGATGTCCATGGTCATCTCAGGGGTTGGCGATACGTAGTACAGAGATACCAGCATACCGACGATACCGACGATTTGAGGCAGTGGATAAAACGGTGTTTTGAACGGACGTGGCATGTCCGGATAGCGGCGACGCAGGGCAATTACGTTCAGGTGGCAGATGATGTAAGCCAGCAGCCAAGCCACGCACGCAGCCAGCAGCAACAGGCTGATGGCACCTGGGTTGTCACCCATGAAGATTACCGGCAGACCGGTAATGGCCGCCACAAACAGTACGGCTACCCAGGGCGCATTGAAACGTTTGCTGACCATTTTCAGCTGCGGGAAAGCCTGACCGTTGACTGCCATGCCGTAAAGCATGCGCGGGATTGCAGCAAGGGAGGTGTTGACGGTGCTGCAGGTAGCGGTAATTGCAGCCACAACCAACACCACTTTACCGGCTTCACCAAATACAGCCGTAGCGAACAGGTAGTGGGGCAGCGAAGCGCTGGCCAGGTCAGCCTGCGGCACATAGAACAGAGCGCCGATGCTGTATAGCGCAATGGTGATAAAGATGATGGTCAGACCCAGCATCATGCCACGGGGAATGTTGCGCTCTGGCTGACGGGTCTCTTCTACCAGCGGGCAGACAAACTCAGCACCGACAAAACCCCAGATCGCCAACGCTACAAGGGTCAGTACACCAGCGCCCAGCGGGTTCCAGTCATTGGCAATCGGTGTGGTCAGGGCCGCTTCGGTACCGTTGCCGGTGACGGAGGAGATGCCCAGGGTCAGCAGCACGATGACCATGATCAGTGCCAGCGCCGATTGCAGGCGTGCAAACAGATCAATACCCAGCAGGTTGAGTACGGTGAACAGAATCAACACACCGTAGGCAATGGTCATGTCTGGGAACGAGCCGGGATAGACCTCGTTGATGATCAGGTCCAGCAGCAGTAGCTCGGCTGACAGCGCAAACATCGCCACGACTACGTAACCCGAGAACGTTGCCAGAATTGCCGGGAAGTGGCCCAGAGCGACCTCGGTATAGCTACTCAGACTACCGGCACGGGGAATCATCAGAGCCAGCTCAGAGAACGACACTGCATAGGTCAGCGCCAGAATGAACGCCAGGCTCAGCGGGATAAGAAACCCCAACCCGGCGATGCCCGCACCTTGCAACATCAGCACCATCACGCCTTGAGAAACGACCAGGCCGACAGCCACCGCCAGCAAGGCTGAAAGACCCAGGCGTGGCCGGGGTTTGGAAGCTACCGCAGAGGTAGCGTTGGTAGAGGCCCCTAGGGCCATATCTGGGTCACGCATGGGATACTCCTGCTCTTATTGTTGTGTCAGGTGAATCGGTTAATCCGCTCCGTGGGAACGCTGACTCCTGTCAGGAGCGCAACTGGAACCACGTGGTTTTCAGTTGGCTGTATTTGTCGAAAGCGTGCAGCGACAGATCGCGGCCGAAGCCCGACTGCTTGCAGCCTCCGAACGGTACGCAGACATCCAGGGCGTCGGCGGTGTTGACCGAGACGGTGCCTGCGCGCAGCTGGCGGGCCACACGGTGGGCGCGGTGCAGGTCATCAGTCCACAGCGAGGCGGCCAGGCCGTATTGGCTGTCGTTGGCGAGCTGGATAGCTTCTTCTTCTGTATCAAACGGGATGACGGCCAGCACCGGTCCGAAGACCTCGTCCTGCGCCAGCTGCATGTCCGGTGTGACATTGGTGAAGATGGTTGGCTGGATGAAGTTATCGGAACCGTTGAAGGTCGAACGCTGCCCACCACAGATCAACTTCGCGCCTTGACGCTGAGCCATGTCGATAAAGTCCATGATGCGTTTGGCCTGACGTGCATCGACGATGGCACCGGCAGGGCTGGCCGGATCAAGCGGATCACCCGGCAACCATTTTTGTGCTTTGACGGCTACACGTTCGACGAACTCATCATGAATGTCGCGCTGAACCAGCAGGCGAGAGTTGGCAGAGCAGACCTCGCCCTGATTGAAGAAAATCGCAAAGGCTGCTTTTTCAGCGGCCAGATCCAGGTCCTGGCAATCGGCGAAGACGACGTTGGCGCTTTTGCCACCGCACTCCAGCCACACCTGCTTAAGGTTGGACTGGGCCGAGTAGCCCATGAAGTATTTACCCACTTCAGTGGAGCCGGTGAACGCCAGGCAATCCACATCCATATGCAGGCCCAGTGCTTTGCCTGCGCTTTCGCCCAGACCGGGGAGCACGTTCAGCACACCTGCTGGCAAGCCCGCTTCCAACGCCAGCTCACCCAAACGCAGGGCAGAGAACGGCGATTGCTCAGCAGGTTTGAGGATGACTGAGTTACCAGCCGCCAGGGCTGGGCCCAGCTTCCAAGAAGCCAGATCAAGGGGGAAGTTCCAAGGCACCACGGCGGCGACTACGCCAAGCGGGTCGCGGGTGATGGTGGCCAGTGCGTCACTGGCGGTAGGGGCAACCTGGTCGTAGAGCTTATCCAGTGCTTCGCCGTACCAGCTGAACACGCCTGCGGCGCCCGGTACGTCGATGTTGTAAGCGTCCATGACTGGCTTGCCCATGTTCAGCGATTCGAGCAGGGCCAGCTCTTCACGGTTTTGCAGAATCAGTTCTGCCAGACGCAGCAGCACTTGTTTACGCTCACGAGGAGCCATGCGTGCCCACGGGCCTTGCTCGAAGGCTTTACGGGCACTGCTGACGGCCAGGTCTACGTCGTCTGCATCGCAGGATGCCACTTGCGCCAGTAACTGATTGTTCGCCGGGTTAATGGAATCGAATGTTTTGCCACTGCGGGCGTTGACCCATTTGCCGTCGATCAGAGCTTGGGTAATGAAGCGTTGATCGGCTGCACGCTTCTGCCAATCGCTGTGCTGCAACATAGCCTGTGTACCTCGTCATGGTGCCGTGATCGGCCTTGTAGTTGTGATGACGATGGTGGCGCAGGCTGCCAAGAAGGAAAATTAGTAAAAATATACTCGTAAGCCATGAAAAAAATGGTCAGCCGAGTTTGTGGGGCTAGGGTATGTTGTGAGCCGCACAATAAAGACAAAAAAGCAGCGGTTCAGAGCTGCTAAAGAGGTGATCTATGGCCGCTTATACCTTGCGCCAACTCAAATACTTTGTGACCACTGTGGAATGTGGCAGTGTCGCTGAGGCTTCCCGCAAGCTGTACATCGCTCAGCCGTCCATCTCCACCGCGATCAAGGGGCTGGAGGAAAGCTTCGGCCTGCAACTGTTTATTCGCCACCACGCTCAGGGTGTATCGCTGACACCGGGGGGCGCGCGCTTCTATAAAAAAGCGCAGGAGCTGATGCGCATGGCCCGGGAGTTCGAACAGAACGCGCTGGCCGACAATGATGTGGTGGCCGGGCAGATCGATATCGGCTGCTTCGAAACCGTTGCACCGCTTTACCTGCCACGCCTGATTGCAGGCTTTAATGCCCTGTATCCGGGGGTGGAAATTCGTATTCGCGATGGTGAGCAGCAGGAGCTGATCCAAGGGATGACGGCAGGGCGCTTCGATCTGGCGATCCTGTATGACCATGATCTGGATGTCACCATCGATAGTGAGCCGTTAATGGCGCCGCAAAAACCTTACGCATTGCTACCTGAGGGCCACCGTTTTACGGGGCAGGCCCAAGTTTCTCTGCGTGACTTGTGTCTTGAGCCGATGATTTTGCTGGATGTGCTGCCGAGCCGTACTTACTTTGTCAGCCTGTTTGAAGAGTTGGGCCTGACGCCGAATATTGTCTTCAGTTCTCCGTCCATCGAAATGGTGCGGGGCATGGTGGGGCAGGGCTTTGGTTTCTCGCTGTTGGTGACGCGGCCGCACTCGGAGTGCACCTACGATGGCAAGAAAGTGGTCGTGGTGGATATCGCTGAGGATGTGACCAGCTCAGGGTTGGCGGCGGCCTGGCTGAAACGCTCGCAGCTGACTAAACCCGCGCAGCTGTTTATCGAGTTCTGCAAAGAGCAGCTGGGCTCCAAAACGGAAGAATCGGCGGATTAAGCGCTGGGACTTTCGCGGCTGAAGTCGCTCCTACAGGCGGTGTTGCTTTTATGTAGGAGTGGCTTCAGCCACGAACCTTTAGGCAGGGTTTTGCGACCACTGAGCCAGGCGATTCAGCATCGCATCGCAGGCGTCCAGCTGTTGCTGGCTGACGAACTCATCCGGTTTGTGGCCTTGGTCCATACTGCCGGGGCCGCAGATCACAGTAGGTACTCCGGCCTGATCGAACAAGCCACCTTCTGTTCCAAACGCCACCGTCCCAAAGTCACGGCTGCCGCTAAGCAAGGCCAACAGTTCCGCGGCGGCGCTGTTCGGATCAGTCGCCAAACCTGGATAGGCGGACAGCGATTTCATCTCGATCTTGCTGGCCTCACTGCGACTGCGCATCTCTGGCAGCAACTCGCTTTCTGCATAGGCCCGTAACTCCTCTGCAACCTGCTCCGGGTCATCGCTGGGGAGGGCGCGTACTTCAAAGTCGAACTGGCATTCTGCCGGGACGATATTCAGTGCGCGGCCACCCTGTATCAGTCCGGTTTGAACGGTAGAGTAGGGCGGATCGAAGCGCGGGTCGTGGCGTTCAACTGCACTCAGACGCTGACCGATTTCACCGAGGCGGTTGATCAGTTTGGCCGCGTATTCAATGGCGTTAACCCCTTGCGGTGCGTAGGCCGAATGGCAGGCCGCGCCGTGAATCTGGCAGCGCATGGCCAGTTTGCCTTTGTGGCCGAGTACGGGCTTGAGCTCGGTTGGCTCGCCGATGATGCATATCGCTGGTGGGTTAGGCTGTTGGCGGATTTTTTCCAGCAAGGTGCGGACTCCCAGGCAGCCGACCTCTTCATCATAGGAGAAGGCCAGATGCACAGGGACGCGCAACGGGGCCGATAGCAGCTGTGGAACGGCGGCCAAGACACACGCAATGTAGCCTTTCATATCCGCAGTGCCGCGCCCATACAGACGGCCATCTCGCTCGGTCAGCTCAAAGGGGGGAACCGTCCAGTTTTGTCCATCTACCGGCACCACATCGGTGTGCCCTGACAGCAACACACCGCCAGGAATATCTGGCCCAAAACGGGCATACAGATTGGCTTTACTCTGATCGCTGTTGTAATCCAGCTCGCAGGCAACGCCGAGGCCTTCCAGGTAGTCGCGGACAAAGCCAATCAAGGCTAGGTTGGAGTCGCGGCTGACGGTAGGGAAGGCTATCAGTCGAGCCAGCAGGTCACGGCTGCTACTCATCGCCAGGTACGCCATAGCTAGGCGCCTTGGTCGGGTCCAGGGCGCGGGTCACGTAGTCCTGCATCTGCGGTTTGTAGGCTTGCCAGAGTTTGCCCAGTTCACCGATTGGGTCGTTATCCGCCCAATCCACACGCAGATCAATCAGGGGCCAGGTTAGGTCGTCCACAACTTTTAAGGCGGCGGAGTGTACAGGGCCAGCCTCACCACCTTCGGCCATTGCCGCTTGCATCGCGCTGAGCAGGCGATCCGCAAGGTGCCCTCCGGCATGCTCGAACGCCTGCACCATGGCATTAATGACTGCCGGGCTGCTCAGCAGGTTACCCGCAGCAACGCATTGTTCACCGGCAACGGCGTTATAAACCCCGAGGGACTCACTGCCGGAAAACAGTGCGCTGCGACCTTTGCTGTCCAGCACGGCTACTTGCCGGTATTGGCTGTAACCATTACGACTGAGCACCTGCTCCAGCGCAGCGGCAGGCTCTTTACCCGCTTCAAGTTCGTCGAGAATCTGCGGACCCAGAGCGGGCAGGGTGATGTTCTGGCTGGAAACGGCACCCACACCGGCGCGTAGCCATGGGCAGCGAGCGCCCACGGCAATACTGGATGAGCTGATGGCGATGCCCAGCTGGCCGGTTTCAGCACAGCGGCCGACGATGGAGAAGGTCATGGCAGTTCCTTATGCGTTAGTGGGGGTCCAGTCATCTGGGATGACGGCAATCACGTCAATTTCCATCAGCCACTGTGGTTGTGCCAGAGCACTCACCACCAAGCCTGTGGAAATCGGGAATACGCCCTTAAGCCACTTGCCGACTTCCTGATAGACCGGTTCACGGTAGCGCGGATCAATCAGGTACGTGGTGGTTTTTACGATGTGAGACAGGTCGCTGCCTGCTTCTTCCAGCAATTGCTTAACGTTTTTCATCGCCTGTTCGGTTTGCGCGCGAGGGTCGCCGAGGCCGACCAGATTGCCTTCGAAGTCGGTGCCAACCTGGCCGCGTACATAAACAGTGTTACCGGCACGGACGGCTTGGCACAGGTCGTTGTCCAGATTCTGATTAGGATAGGTGACCTTGGTGTTGAACATGCGAATGCGAGTATGAGTAGGCATGGGCAGAATTCCGTTGTTCAGTTTTATAGTGTGAGCAAGAGCAGCAGGCCTCACGCGAGACCTGCTTGGGCTTAAGGATTCACTTGCGCTCGTTAGGCGCTTGGTAGGCCAAGTATTTACGCTGGGTGGCGATGTGATCGGCGATGTGTTTAGCGTCATGCCACACGCCCCAGATAAAGGTCGAACCACGGCGGGACAGCCAAGGCAGGCCAATGAAATACACGCCTGGCTCGCTGGAAACGCCGCGCTGGTGCTGTGGCTTACCGTTAGCGTCCAATGCCGTTTGCGGCAGCCAGCTGAAATCCACCGAGTAACCGGTTGCCCAGATGATGGTGCGGATGCCGGCTTCTTTCAGGTTCAACTCAAGGATTGGGTTGCGAACGCACTCAGGCTCAGGCAAGCGTACGCGGGCTTCTGGCTCTTCTGGCAAGTCCAGGCCGTTGCGGGCGATGTAGGCATCGGCAGCATCCAGCAGTGACAGGTAGTTTTCATCACCACGGGCAAGGTTCTCGGCCAAGTCGGCCTGGAAGGTGACCTTGCCATCGGCGAATGACTTGGTCAGCCCCACCAGCTTGATGCCTTGATGAGCCAGTTCGCGGAAGTCAACGGTATGGCCGCCACGGGCGCCGCTGACGGCGATGGTTACGTGTTCTTTACCCGGTACTGCCGCTTCTGCATCCCACAAACCCAGTACGCCCAACCACCAGCAGAAATCGCGGTTACGGTAGGAGCGCGGTGGACGGTCGTGGGCGCCGACGGACAGGTAAACCTGTTTGCTTGCACGCTGCAGTTCATCAGCGATCTGCACACCTGAAGAACCAGCACCCACCACGAGTACGGCGCCATCATCAAGCTGTTGCGGGTTGTAGTAAGCCGCGGAGTGCAGTTGCGTGATACTGGGGTCATTAGGCGCAATGGCTGGGATCACTGGCTTCTGAAACGGGCCTGTGGCGGAGACCACACGACGAGCCTGAATGATGCCTTCTGAGGTCTCTACGGTGAAACCTGCACGGTCAGCATTGCGCACAACTTTTTTCACTTCGACGCCGGTGCGAATAGGGGCGTTGAATTTTTTAGCATAGGCTACGAAGTAATCAGCCACCTGCTCCTTGTGGGGGAAACCGTCGGCCGGGACGCCTTCAAACTCCATGCCCGGAAAGCGGTCGTGCCAGGCCGGGCCATTGGCTACCAGCGAGTCCCAACGTCCGGTGCGCCATGCTTCAGCAATGCGATTGCGCTCCAGAACAAGGTGTGGAACACCGAGATTGGTCAGGTGCTCGCTCATTGCAACGCCAGCCTGGCCTGCGCCGACAACAAGGGTGTCGATCTCGATTGCCTGTGGCGTCAGTGGAGTGGTGTTGCCGATGGCAGTTTGATTTAAATCGTTCATCTCCAGCCTCTTCTTGTTCTGCTTGCGCTCGCGCAATGAATGCGCCCAACGTGAATGTCAGGGCCATTCTGTGCAGAACCCGGGAAACGCGAAATGATGATTTTTGTAGTCGCTGGCTAGGAAAAAACTGCGGGGGCATTCCGCCTGTAAAGGATGCGGCCTTGAGGCGTTATATAGGCACTCAAGGCCGGGGGGGTTAGTTTGTAGATTCCGTACCATGACGGTTGCGGCTGGCCTGAACCACCCTGGCCGCAGGAACGCGTAGTTGAGTCAGCAGGTATTCAGCAAAATCCGGGGCATACGACTGACGCGCAATGGCACTGGCCATGCAGTCCAGCCAGCTCTGGCTGAGGGCTTCATCAATTGGCCAGCGTGCATGGAACGCGGGTATGGATATTGAGCCGTACTTCTCGCTGAACAGCCTGGGGCCTCCTAGCCAGCCACTGAGAAAACAGGCCAGTTTGTCCTGGCTGATGGACAGGTCTTCTCCATGCAAACTGCGTAATTTGGCCGCTTCAGGGCGTTGATCCATCAGCTGGTAAAAGTCCCTGCACAGGCGCTTCAGGCCTTCAAAACCGCCAGCCGCCTGATAGGAAGTATCGCCTACCCCGTAGTTCATATCGCTTAGGTCTCGCTAAACACACACATTCAAAAGTTTGTTTTCATCGGCTGGGGGACCATGGGGCCGACATAAGACTCTGCTGAAGGAAATCGCAGAGTGCTAGCACCTTGCGAAGTGAGCGGCTGGAGCGAGGGTAAAGCGCGTATATCTTGTCATCTACAGGTCTGACACCCGGCTCCAGTGTAATCAGTGAGCCATTGGCCAGTTGTTGATGAATGATGAACTCTGGCAGCACGCTTAACCCCAGGCCTTGAACTGCCATATCCCGCATCACTTCTCCATTGTTGGTGGTAAAGCGCCCCTGCGGCGACAGGCTGACAAGCTCGTTGGGGTTATCTAATGAGTGAAAGGCCCATACCTGGCTGGCAGACACATTGCTGTACCCAATAATGGGGTGGTCAAGGATTTCTGCCGCGTTTAAAGGAACGCCGTGTTGTTCTGCATACGCGGGGCTGCAGCACAAATGCCGTGGGCTATTGGACAGTTCACGGGCGATCAATGCGCTGTCGCGGATACGTGATATACGCAGACACAAGTCGTAGCCTTCACGCTCAAAATCGGTGAGCCGATCGTCTAGCTGCAGGTTGATCTGTATACGCGGGTGCAGCTGCATGAACTCAGCCACCCGAGGGGCCAACCAGAGAGTACCCAAACTCATGGGCGCCAAAATTCGCATGCTGCCGCACAGGCCGCTGTCTGCAAAAGCCGCTGATTCGGCAGCTTCGCTGAGGTCGGCAATAGCCGCTTTGCTTTGCTTGTAGAACTGTCGACCGTTTTCAGTAGGGGTGACTTTGCGTGTAGAACGGTAGAGCAGATTAGCGTTGAGGCGCTTTTCTAAATCGCTCAGACGTTTGCTAACAACAGATTTGGATACGTTGATGTGCTCTGCAGCAAGGCTGACACTGCCGTGCTCGACAACCTGAATAAAGGTCTCTATTTCCTGAAGATCAAGTTTCATGGGTCTGACATTTCTGTAATTTCCATAAGAATAGCGATTTATAGTCCATTCATTGTTCGCTATTACAGAACAGTGATTTCGCTCACGCTCGGTGTGCAGATCGGAATGTGCCGACTAAGCTTTAGGACCGCTGTACGGATTTTTCTGTATGCGGTTTTGACATTCGATAGGAGATTCACATGTCTTTCACTTACAAGCGCCTGAACAAGGATGATGCGGTACTGCTGCTGGTTGACCACCAGGCAGGCTTGCTCTCACTGGTACGTGACTACACGCCAGATGAGTTCAAAAATAACGTTCTCGCGCTCGGGAACATCGGTAAGTTCTTTAACCTGCCGACTATTCTGACTACTAGCTTTGAAACTGGCCCTAATGGCCCGATCGTTCCAGAGCTGAAGGCCATGTTCCCAGACTCTCCGTACATCGCCCGCCCAGGCCAGATCAATGCTTGGGATAACGAAGACTTCGTTAACGCCATTAAGGCTACTGGCCGCAAGCAACTGATTATCGCGGGTGTGGTAACCGATGTGTGCGTGACCTTCCCAACCCTGTCTGCGCTTGAAGCAGGTTACGACGTATTCGTCGTTGTTGACGCTTCCGGGACATTCAACACCAGCGTGCGGGACGCTGCGCTGAACCGCATGTCCCAAGCGGGCGCTCAGCTGATGAACTTCTTCAGCGTAGGTTGCGAGCTGCATCGTGACTGGCGCAACGACATCGAAGGTTTCGGCGGTATTCTGGGCAGCCACCTGCCGGCATACTCCAACCTGATCCAGAGCTTCAACCAGAAGTAACTGAGTTGTTTGCCTGAGTGTTTGCAAGGGCCGCTGCTCCCGCTTGGGGGCCGCGGCCTTTTATTATTGGGCCAGAAAACCCCGCAGGGTACGCATCTGTTCCTGTATTTGCGGTAGATTCTTTTGCAGTACCTCATCTGTATTTTCCACTGGCTTATCGTCCGCGGAGGTGGCTTGCAGTGCATCAAAGCTACCGCTACTGAAGGGCAGAACCAGCTTGTATTGCTCAGTCATAAAGGCTAGCCGATCCCAGTCCCCAGCCAGCAGCGTGCGTCTTGGTTGCGGGTTGAACAGGCTGTAGCCAATCGAATATTGCTGTGCAGGGTTTTTCACGCCCAGCAGTGGCATCAGGGTTGGCAGCAGATCAACATGGCTGGTGCGCAAGGTCTCTTGATAAGGTGCGCGGCCCGGTACGGACAGTACAAGTGGGACTCGGATCTGTTCATCGACAAAGGTGGAGTTGTGGCCCCAACGGCCTTTTTCCATGAATTCCTCGCCGTGATCGCCGGTGATGATCACGATGGTGTTATCGAGAAGACCATTCTCTTTCAAGTGCTTAGTCACGCGACTGAGCTGGCTGTCCAGGTGATGTACCGCGTTGATGTAGCGCTTGTGGATGCCACCGATATCCCGTTCCAGTTTCATGCTGGCGTAACTGAAGTCGGGCAGGTAGTCCGGCTCTATGACTGACTCCGGTGGGAAGTCGTAATTGGCGTGAGGCGACTCGAAAAACATGAAGGTCATAAACGGCTTGGCGGGATCGCGTTGGTCGATAAACTCCAGCAGCCGCTCTACGTTGCGGCGGTCGCGCTGCCAGGTCGGACCTTTGTCGTCTGTAAACATCTGGTCACGAGGAACGTTGACGAACAGAGTCTTGTCGAATTCCGGGTAGGTGAAGCGCGCACTGGTGAACAGCCTTATTTGGTAGTCCTGCTCTTGCAGGGCGCTGATCAGCGGACTGCCGATACGGGCATCTAACACGGGGAACCAGAGGTTAGCTGCCAACCCATAGAACTGCGAGAACATGCCGATGCGGGTACCGTTACCTCCAGAATAATGCCGGGTGTAATGCTGGGCATTCTGAGCAAAGGCATAGGTTTGCGGCATCACGCTTGGGCTGAGGCTGTCGGCCCGCCAGGATTCGGCCACCAGCCAGACCAGATTTAGCGGTTTGCTCGGTGCCTCAATCTTCAGCGACTCCTGCGGGTAACGCAGTCGACCTTTTAGCTCGGTGCCATCGACTTCCAGACGCTGAGGACGTTCGAGTCCGAGTTGTTGCTCAAGTATCCGGCGCATGGTCAGCGGTTGGTAGAACGGGGTGCGCTGGGCGTTTTCCAGCACCGGGCTGTAACCATAGAAGTGGCTGATGCTGTAGCTGAAGCGCTCGCCAAGGGTAGCCAGGAAAAACAGGGGGATGACCCAGGCCATCCGCGCAAGCGGTATGCGTAAGCGAGCGATAAAGGAGGATACGAACAGCAACAGGCTTTGCAGGAGCAAGATGCCAATAACCAGCAGGGCGACATCCCGCTCGGTTGAGGCAGAGGCTCCTAGAGCAGCCAGCCCTCCAGGGGTGGTCAGGATATTCCAGACGAATCCGTTGATGTGAAAGCCATACAACTGCCAGAGTAGGGAGTCGCCATACAAGGCCAGGTGAACAAACGTTGCTAGAACGACTGCCAGTACGGGAGCGACTTTCGGTATCCGTTTTAGCGCCAGCCTACACACCAGCCAAGGCAAGGCAATGAACATCAGAGCATAACTGCCGATCAGCACGAGTTGGTAGAACAATAGCCAGGATGGGCTCTGCAGATCGTAGAAACGCCCTAGGTTGAGGGCTGTCAGCAACCAGGTGATTGACCAATAGGCGCTGTAGGGGCGCAGAGCTCTTGAGTGAAGCATATGGGGTTTCCAAACAGGCACGCAGGCAGATGCCTTCAGTGCAATCCATGGCAAAGGTATGCAGGTACGGTAGATGAGCCGTGAGCAACTTGGCAACGCCGATAGGCAGTGACTAATCTGGCACCAGATGTCTAATAAGCCGATAGACTCTAGTACGTGTATCGTGATGGGCAAAGGCTTGTTGGCAACAATTGTGAGTCAGTAGCCGACAATCCCACAGATCGGCTTTATTCGGCCTCTGTTAAGATCGCCGTAACTTTCTTTCATCATTGCCCATGTCTGACAAAAGCCCCCCTCAAACAGCTATTGCCCCCGCTCCCTGGTTTGTTTATCTGGTGCGCGCCGCCAATGGCGCACTTTACTGTGGCATCAGTGATGATCCCCACAAACGTTTTGCCAAGCATCAGAGTGGTAAGGGCGCCCGTTTCTTTCATTCCAGCCCAGCAGTAGCCCTGGTGTATATCGAGCAATGCTCAACAAAGGGTGATGCGTTGCGTCGAGAGCGGGCGATTAAGGCGCTGAAAAAAACTGCTAAAGAGGTGTTGGTGCACGACTGGCAGTCGGGGACTATGGCTGATACCCGAGAGTGCGTAGTACGCAGACATAAAGAGTCTGATGTGCAGTTACAGTGAGGGCCGCTGTCTAAGCTGCCCCCACCGTATGAGTCAGCCTTTGCGCCGTTTAAGTTGATCCACCAGCTGCGTAGGCAGGTTGTGGATTACCAACGTGCCGCTGTCTTCATTGAACTCGATTTTGGAGCCCAGCAGGTGGGCTTCAAAGCTGATCGACAGGCCTTCAGCACGACCCGTGAAGCGTTGGAACTGGCTGATGGTGCGTTTGTCAGCCGGGATTTCAGGCGACAGACCATAATCTTTGTTACGGATATGGTCGTAGAACGCTTTAGGGCGATCCTCATCAATCAAGCCTGACAGTTCTTCCAGGGTAATTGGCTCGCCCTGTTTGGCTTGGCTGGTAGCATAGCTGACCAACGTTTTGGTCTTGTCCCGTGCCTGTTCTTCAGGCAGGTCTTCACTCTCGACGAAATCGCTGAAGGCTTTGAGCAGGGTACGTGTTTCGCCGGGGCCGTCTACGCCTTCTTGGCAGCCGATAAAGTCGCGGAAGTACTCCGAAACTTTCTTGCCGTTTTTGCCTTTGATGAAGGAAATGTACTGCTTGGAGTTAGCGTTATTGCGCCACTCGGAAATGTTGATGCGTGCAGCCAAATGCAGCTGTCCCAAGTCCAAGTGTTTGGCAGGGGTGACATCCAGCGAGTCATTCACTGCAACACCTTCGCTGTGGTGCAGCAGGGCAATGGCCAGGTAGTCGGTCATGCCTTGCTGATAGTGAGCAAAGAGGACGTGTCCACCTGCTGACAGGTTGGATTCCTCCATCAGCTTTTGCAGTTGCTCCACGGCCTGGCGGGTGAACGCGGTGAAGTCCTGGCTCTCATCCAAGTAGGCCTTTAGCCAGCCACTGAATGGGAAGGCCGCTGACTCCTCATGAAAGAAGCCCCAGGCCTTGCCCTGTTTGGCGTTGTAGCTCTCATTAAGGTCAGCGAGCATGTTCTCGATGGCCTGGGAGGGTTCAAGTTCAGTGTCCCGGGCGTGCAGAACGGCCGGGCTGCCGTCTGGCTTCTTGTCGATCAGGTGAACAATGCAATGGCGGATCGGCATAGCGGTCTCGTGATGCGTGAACAGAAAGGCAGCATGTTACCCGACCTGACCTTGTTCAGTCGTGCGTTGCTTATGGGCAATCAGCCTGTCGATCATGTAACGCAGGTGCATATGCAGTTCGTACAGTTCGCTGGAGTAAGACAGCGGCACTTCGACCTGCGCCAGTTCATCCTCAAGTCGTTCCAGACGGGCGATTTCTTCGTCCAGCGAGCAACTCAGTCGGCCTTTGTACAGTTGCTGGTCGATTTCCCGCAGATGTTTGTACCAACGGTAAATACGTGCACGGATACGCCATTGGTAGATCGGCCCGATGGCTTTGAACAGGGGGAAGAGCAAGACCAGCAGCGGGATTGCCAGAATGATGTAGCGGTCTGCCAATGATGCAATGCGGAACGGCAAGTAGCGTTGCAGGATGGGCAGGCCCTTGTCGTAGTAATAGGTAGTCTCGCTTAACATGTTGAGCGAGCGAGTAGGGCGAGCGGGATAGTCACCCGCCGGATCAAGCAGGCTGCCTTGCTCCAGAACCGTTCGTGCAGCCTCCAAAATTAGAGGGGTTAAGGACGGATGGAAGGATTCTCCTGAGACCATTGTAGCGACCGGCCCTAGGGTGACGATGTCTTCAGCTGGGACGTTACTGGCCATGTTGAGCATGCCTTCGCTGACGTCAACTTTGCTCAGGTATGGCAAGCGGGCCAGATAGGCATCCGTGCGGCGCAAGCTCACGAGTTTTACTGCCGGATTGGCAGCCAAACGCTGAATGAGGTGGTTTTCGGCAGGGCCGATAAAGAAGGCAGCATCCAGCTTGCCTTCGAGCAGAGCGTCAGCCGCCTTGCCTCCGCCCACTTGTTCCCAGCTTTTGGGGTATTGCTCACCCTTAATGCCGTTTGCCTCAAATAGAGCAGCCGTCACCGCTAAGGTGCCACTGTTTGCTGAGCCGATGCCTAGGCGCAGTGCGCTCAGGTCGGAAAACTGCTCGTATTTTTGATCTTTGGCGATAAACAGCCACAACGGCTCTTTATACATCACGCCCATGCCCGTCAGGTTTTCCTGCTGTTGCGCTGTCAGCGTTAGTTCCTGGCCGCTCTGAACCATTGCCAGCTCGACCTCGTCATCGAGCAGTTTTTGTAAATTCTGCTGCGACCCAGAACTGGTCACCAGCTCAAGTTCAAATCCGTGCGTGGCCAGTTCGGTTTGGAGTTTGCGGGCAAACGCGTGGTATCCACCTGTTTCCGAGCCTGTTGCCATACGGGCATGCATGGGCGGTGGTGGGGCTACGAAATAGAACAGGGCTCCAATAAGCCCGGCCAGTACCGGTACGATCCACAGGTTCGCGAGGATGAGGATTTTCAGATCGTTGAGAATACGGCGCATAGTTAGTCCTTTTGAATGCCTTCACAAAGCATAGCGGCAATACAGCAAGGATTGGACTTCAAGTTGTATTTCGCAGGGGACTGCATTGAAAATTGTCTTGGTGAATGATCAGCTAGCTCTTGATTGACCACCCTTCGACGGGGTGCCGCAACAAATCTAACACCCCTAGTGTTGCCCAAAGCAACAGCGCATAGCTCACATCCCAGCCCAGCATAAGTACGACCAGGGAGCACAGCAGCGTGCTGAATGCCGCCAGATGCCTTGCATAACCGCGTAGCAGCACCCAGCCTGCGGCCATGCTGAACAGGTAGATCAAGACAAAGTTGCCGTTGGCGTAGCGGATCAGGTCATCCACCGTTAGCGCCAGCCCATGCGCCAAGCTGGCGCATAGAGCGCACACCGCAATCACTAACAACAGCGCACGGGCGGGCACACCATGGCGGTTACGGCTGGCCAGTGCATTCGGCAACTTGCCTTCATCTGCCAGGCTCCAGATCAGTCGGGCAAAACCCTGGATGTAGACGTTCATCGAGGCGAAACAGGCCAGGTAGCCGATCAGTGCGGCAAGGATGTGTGCCTTCTCGCCAAACAGACGTGACAGCATCAACGGCATTGAGCCAGAGTCAGTTTGCACATTGCCATAAGCATTCAGACTCAGCACTGCTACGGAGCAAGCCCAGTACACCAGTCCAGCTAGCAATACACCGAACAGCAGTGCCAGAGGGAAATCCCTCCTTGGATTTTTGAACTCTTCGCCCAGATGGGTAAAGGCCTCGATACCGACAAAGCACCAAAACATCACCCCCAGTGCCACTGGCAGCAAATGCCAAGAGCCACTGATTGAAGGAACCAGCGCCTGTTGGCTTCTGGGCAGGTCAGCCTTCCACCAAATCAGTGCCACCGTCAGGATGATCGCTACCGCAATCACCCCCTGAATCAGCCCAGAAGCTTTAGCCGGGCGCTGCCCCAAGATCAGCATCGCCCCCAGCGTGCCTAGTTGGATCAACAGGTTTTCTGTCGAGTTAAGACCAAACAGGTTCTGCCAGAAGCCACTGGCAATACTCAACGCGGCCGGCAGCCCCACAGGGATCACCGCCAGAAACAGCAGGGCGCTCAGCCGCTCCATGCGTGGACCGAAGGCGCGACCAATCAGGTGCGGCGCACCGCCTGCATGGGGGAACTGTCGGCCAAGCTGAGCGAAGGTGAAGGCCACCGGCAAGACCAGTGCGATCAGCAGCATCCACGCCCACAATGACGCCTCACCGGCAGCGGTTGCAGCCAGTGCCGGGATGACAAAAATACCGGTGCCCAGCAACGACGTGCTGAGCAGGCCGACGCCCTGCAACAGGCTCAGCTCCTGATTAAGACGACTCATGATGTATGCTCTGGAAATTTGCCGGATAGCCTACGGCCAAGTGCCTGATAAGGCTTCTGCCGAAGCGTCGGCGTTGGCCGGCAAAGTGACGGATTTCGCCGTCATTCTGGCAGGCATCACTATTTGAGAGAAACCGTGGATAAGTTTGATCAGCAGATCCTCGCCTTATTGCGTACCGATGCGCGAATGGCCGTTAGCCAGATCGCCCGGGAAGTAAACCTTTCCCGCTCAGCCGTCAGCGAGCGTATCCGTCAGTTGGAGCAGAGCGGCATTATCAAAGGCTATCAGGCTCAGGTTGTGCTGCCGGGCGATGCCGGGATCAAGGCCTATCTGGAACTGTTCTATACAGGTGCGTATTGCGAAGAAAACGTTGCCCGCATGCGCGCGTTTCCCGAGATCATCCGCTGCAGCGGTATCAGCGGTGAGACCGACATGCTGGTCTACCTCGAAACCCAGACCATGCAGCGCCTGAGTGAAATCCGCGAGGCCATCGAAGGCTTTCCCGGCATGCAGAAAGTTAAGACACATATGGTGGTCAAAGATTGGGTGATGTAAGCATGCGCATTCTGCATACCTCCGACTGGCACCTTGGCCAGCACTTTATGGGCAAGACCCGTCAGGCCGAACATCAGGCCTTCTGCGCTTGGCTGATTGAGCAGGTGCGTGCACATCAGGTCGATGCCTTGCTGATCGCAGGCGACATATTCGACACCGGCGCGCCGCCGAGTTATGCCCGCGAGCAATACAACCGCTTTATTGTCGAGCTGCGTAGCACGGACTGTGAGCTGGTGGTGCTGGGCGGTAACCACGACTCCGTGGCCATGCTCGGTGAGAGCCGCAGCCTGCTGGCCGAGTTGGGCACGCGGGTGATTCCCGGTGTGTGTGAAGACCTGCATGAGCAGGTGCTGGTGCTGAAACAACGCAATGGCCAACCGGGCGCGGTGCTGTGCGGCATCCCCTTTATTCGCCCGCGTGATGTGCTGCTCAGCCAGGCCGGGCAGAGTGCTGAAGACAAGCAGCAGTCCCTGCAACAGGCAATTCAACAGCACTACCAAACCCTCTACGGATTGGCCGAAGCCAAGTGCACTGAATTGGGTGGCAACCTGCCGATTATCGCTACCGGCCACCTGACCACCGTAGGCGCCAGCGCCAGTGACTCCGTGCGGGAGATCTATGTGGGCAGCCTTGAAGCATTCCCCACCAGCGCCTTTCCGCCTGCTGCCTATGTCGCTTTGGGGCATATCCACCGCCCGCAAAAGGTCGGCGGCCTTGAACATATCCGCTACAGCGGCTCGCCGATCCCATTGAGCTTCGATGAAGCCCGCCAGCAGAAAGAAGTGCTGCTGGTGGAGTGCTCTGGTAGTGCTTTGCAGTCCGTTATCGCATTGCCGGTGCCATGCTTTCAGCCGCTGCTCAGCCTGCGTGGCTCGTTGGCCGAGCTGGGCCAGCAGATAAAAGAAATAGCTAAGAAGGGCACTGCCGAACAGCCTGTGTGGCTGGAAGTGTTGGTCGCCACTGATGATTACCTCAGCGATCTGCAAACCCGCATCGCTATATTGTGCGAAGGCTTGCCGGTGGAAGTGCTGAGGGTTCGACGAGAGCGTGGTAACGCCGCTACCAGCCTCAGCAGTCAGGCGCGGGAAACGCTGGACGAACTGACCGTAGATGAAGTCTTCGCCCGCCGTTTACAGCAAGAAGAGCTGGAGCCGGACGAGCAGGCGCGTTTGCAGCAGATGTACCGTGATGTAGTGGGGGCGCTGCAAGCATGAAAATCCTCAGCCTGCGCTTAAAAAACCTCAATTCCCTCAAGGGTGAGTGGAAGGTCGACTTCACCGCCGAGCCGTTCAAGGACAACGGTCTGTTCGCCATCACCGGGCCGACTGGTGCGGGCAAGACCACGCTGCTGGATGCCATCTGCCTGGCGCTGTACCACCGCACACCACGGATGAACACCCTATCAGCCAACAGCAACGAACTGATGACCCGGCACACAGCGGACTGCTTAGCTGAGGTTGAGTTTGAAGTGAAGGGTGTCGGTTACCGTGCCTTCTGGAGCCAGCGCCGGGCTCGGGACAAAGTCGACGGAGCCTTGCAAGCGCCAAAAGTTGAGCTGGCGCTGATCGCTGATGGCAGCATCCTCACTGACAAGATCAACGACAAACTCAAGCAGACCGAGCAACTGACTGGGCTGGATTTCGAGCGCTTTACCAAATCCATGCTGCTCGCCCAAGGTGGTTTTGCCGCGTTTCTTGAAGCCAACGCCAACCAGCGTGCCGAGCTTCTGGAAGAGCTGACCGGCACCGATATTTACGGGCAGATATCCCAGCGCGTGTTTGAGCAAACCCGCGAAGCTAAGAGCGAGTTGGATCAACTGCGCGCACGCGCCGAAGGCGTCGAGCTGCTGAGCGAAGAACAGCGGCAGGTTCTTCAAACCGAAGCAACTGAGCTGGCATCCAGCGAGGCCCAGTTCAATCAACAGAACGCTGACTTGCAACGGCAACGCCAATGGCGCGGAGACATGGATAAAGTGCAGGCCCAGCTGGCTGCTGTCGTTCAAGTTGAGCAGAGCGCTGAGGCCGAGTTGCAGGCCGCACAAGTACAACTCAATCGACTGGCCAGCAGCGAACCGGCGCAAGCCCTGCAACCTTTGCATCAGGCATTGCAACAAGCACAGCAGGCCCTGACGCAGACTGAACAGGCTATCAATCACAACAGCCGCGAAGTGCAGCAGGTCGAAGAGCAGATCGCCGCCTCAACCTGGCAGGCCCTGCAAGCCAGTTTGGCCTTACTGGGCCAGACACAAACCGCCTACACTCACTTGGCCGAACAGTTGCAACAAGTGCAGACCCGCCTGACCGAACAGCCTCAACACGCCCAGTTGGGCGAGCAATTAGGTGGTTGGCGTGAGCAGATCAAAGCTCGCGCTGAACTGCGGCAGGTTGTTGCCCAAGCGCAATCTGAGCAACAGTCGGCTCAGCACGCCATCAGCGACTGGCAAGCCAAACTCGATCAGCAGCAACAGCAGGTGCTGGCTGGCCAGCAGCAAGTTGAATCAACCGGTAAGCAGGAAAAAGCGGCCGCTAAGGCGCTGAATGACGTGCTCAACGGTCAGAGCGAGTCCGGCCTGCGCGAGGACTGGCAGCGTTTGCTCCAGCAGCGTGGCGTGTTGGAGCAACTCGCCGAGTTGGCGGCCAGTCGTCTGCGTCAGCACACAGAGTTAGCGCAGTTGCAGGCCAGTGCTGACAGCCTCAGTGAGCAGCAACAACTTAAAAGCAGTGAAGTCGAACAACTGCGCGAAGCCTACAAAGACCTGAAAGAGCAGGTCCGCTCTCAGGAAAAACTGCTCGAACAGGAGCAGCGAATCCAGCAGCTGGAAGCACACCGCGCCCAGTTGCAGCCCGGCGAGGCCTGCCCGTTGTGCGGCTCCCACGAGCATCCGGCGATTGAGGCGTATCAGGCGCTTGATGTGTCTTCCACGCAAAACCTGTTGCAGCGCAAGCGTGTTGAGCTTGAGTCTCTCACTGAAAAAGGCCAGCAACTGGCGACCGAACTGAGTGGTGTCAAAGCCCGTCTGGAACAGCAGCAACAGCAGATTCAACGTTCGCAGCAGACCGCATCCGAGCAGGATTCGCGCTGGCACAAACTGAATACTCAACTGCAAACACCCGTGGCCGATGCATCCGAGCTAGTTGCACGTCAGCAGCAGCTTGTGCAGGAGCAGCAGGCGTTGGAGCTGCGTCTGAAACAGCTGGATCACTGCAAATCCTCATATGATCAGGCCCGCCAGCAGCATCAGGTTGCGCTTAGCCAATCGGCACAGCATGCCAGTGAGCTGGCCCTGACCCGGCAGAATCTACAAAGCGCCAATGAGCGATTCAGTAAGGCTCAGGCTGATCTTGCCCAGCAACAACAGCGGGCGCTTGAGCAGGAACAGCACCTGCAACAGTCCTTACAGGCCTTTGGCTACGAACTGCCGGAAGACGGTGAGCGCTGGCTGGCAGAGCGTCAGGCGCAATGGCACAGCTGGCAGCAGGCACAACAGCAGGTTCAGCAACTGCAACAAGCTTTAAGCGATCTGAAACATCAACTGCAGGCTGCTGAGCAGCAACAGCAACATTGGCAGACTCGCTGGGCTGCATTGGAGCTGGCGGAGCGATCTGTGTTGGCATTTGCCTCAGATGTGCTTGAGCAATTACAGCAGGCTGAGCAGCAGGTTGAAGATGTACTGCGCACGCAGCAGGCACTCGCCGGAAGCCGCCAGACTTTGCTGGGACGTGAGGTGGAAGAACAAAGGCGCATGCAACAAGCGCAGCAGGCTTGGGCGAACGCCTTGGTACAGAGTCCGTTTGCTACGGAGGCAGACTATCTGGCCGCGTTACTCAGCGCAGAAGAACGGGCCAGCCTGCAACAACTGCAACAGCGTTTGCACAAGGCTGTCAGCGATGCACAGGCGCTGCGGCAATCGGCACAGCAGCAACTGAACGCCTTACAAGCGTCTCCGGCGACCGATTACAGCGCTGAACAACTGGATCAGCAGCTTGCTGGTTTGGCCGAACAACTGCGGCAGATCAGCCAGCGTCAGGGTGAAATCCGCGCTCAACTCAGCGGAGACGATGCCCGCCGCGCCGGTCAGCAAAGCCTGTTTGCGGCGATTGAGCAGAAGCAGGCGGATTACGATATCTGGCAAAAGCTCAACAGCCTGATCGGCTCGGCGGATGGTGCCAAGTTCCGCAAGTTCGCTCAGGGTTTGACGCTGGATCATCTGGTCTATCTGGCCAACCAGCAGCTGGTACGCTTGCATGGCCGCTATCAGCTACGACGTAAGAGCGGCGGCGAGTTGGAGCTGGAAGTGGTCGATACCTGGCAGGCCGATGCCGCCCGTGATACGCGCACCTTATCTGGCGGCGAGAGCTTCCTGGTGAGTCTGGCGCTGGCGTTGGCACTGTCCGATCTGGTCAGCCACAAAACCAGCATCGACTCGCTGTTCCTCGACGAAGGCTTCGGCACCCTCGACGGTGAAACCCTCGAAGTCGCGTTGGATGCGCTGGATAGCCTCAACGCCAGCGGCAAAATGATCGGCGTCATCAGTCACGTCGAAGCCCTTAAAGAGCGGATACCGGTGCAACTAAAAGTCAGCAAAAGCGTCGGCATGGGCTACAGCCAGCTGGATAAACGCTTTGCGGTAACAGGGTAGGTGGCCGCTATGGTGGATAAGCCTTCGGCCTTATCCACCCTACAAACCCTATGCGTTCGGTAGGGTGGTATAAGCCTGCGGAGCAGGTTATCCACCGAGCGACCGAGAGCCGTTCACCACTCGTAATGACAGCACCACTTGAACTCACTTAACACTCTAGTTTCGGCATGTTCGGCCATGAGTAGAGATCTTGCGAAAGGGTTTCGCCCTTCACGGGCGAGTTTCTTTTGTCAATCGCCACAAAAGAAACCAAAAAGTCTTGCCCCTGCATCCGGCCCTGCGCTTCGCTGCGGGTTCGTGCCTAGAATCACCGCTCCAGAGGCACGCAGCGAAGGGCCATCCATGGCCCATCGCTGCTCTCGCGGCTTCCATGCCGCTCAACCTCTTTCGCAGCAATTCTGGTCAGCCTCCTGAAGGGGCACAGGATGTCGCGCGCACTATCTGCGAACGGCTCAAGTATTTGTTTGTAAATACATGGCTTATGGTCGACTCAGGTTGGGGTGGGTGATGATCGTACTGATCGCGGGTTAGAGCACGAACGAATTTATTGCCTAACCTGTTTCCCATATCCCACTCTGGGATTAGAGTGCTGCCTCGCTCAATATCCTTACACAGGAACCCGCTCCATGGCCGTTTGGGTCATTTCCATTCTGTTTGTTCTCACTTATTTGGGCATGGCTGCCGGTGGCATCCGTGGCTTGCGCATTGACCGCAGCTGGATTGCCGGTGGGGCAGCGGTGTTGTTGCTGTTTAGCGGTGCGATTACGCCTGCGCAGGCAGCGGAGCATCTGGATGCCGGGGCTCTGCTGCTGTTGCTGGCGCTGATGCTGATCTCGGCGCAGTTCGACTTCTCTGGTGTGTATGCCTGGCTTAACCAGCGCCTGAATCATTGGCCGGACCGGCCCAACGTGCTGCTTTTGGGCGTGGTCGCGCTGGGCGGTGTGCTGTCGGCGATTCTGGTTAATGACATCGTCGCCTTCGCCTTAACACCGCTGCTGTGTCACAGTCTGCTGGCGCGCAAGCTGGATCCGCGCCCGTTTCTGCTGGCCTTGGCGTTGGCCTGTAATGCGGGGTCGTCAGCGAGCCTGATTGGTAATCCTCAGAACATCCTGATTGGTCAGGCTGGTGGCTTGGACTTCTGGTCATACACATGGATCGCCGGGCCGCCTGCTTTGGCTGCACTGGCGATTACCTATGCGGTGATTTGGCTGCAATGGCACAAGCGCTGGGGAGTGGCCGAGCCGCTGGTGCAGACTGAAGCCTCGCCTGAGCAGGTGTATGGCGCTCGCAGTTACCTTAAGCCGTTGCTGGCGAGTGTGGCGCTGCTGGCGCTGTTCTCCACCAGTATTCCCCGTGAATATTCGGCGCTGATGATTGCCGTGCTGGTGATGATCTCGCGTCGGGTCGACAGTCGTGACTATGTCCAGCAGGTCGACTGGAACCTGCTGCTGCTGTTCGCCGGTCTGTTTGTGGTGTCCGGTGCCGCCTTGAGCTTGCCGCAAGTGGCGGGTCTTGCCGGTACGCTGAGTGATATTGGGCTGCTGCCGCAGGGCGCTGTTTCGCTCGCGTCGCTGTCACTGCTCGCCGGTAACCTGATCGGCAATGTGCCCTTCGTTATTCTGCTGCTGGGCGTGATGCCGGATATCAGCGAGGGCATGTTGGTGGGTCTAGGGATTATGTCGACCCTGGCGGGCAACCTGCTGATTATTGGCAGTGTGGTTAACCTGATCGTCGCCGAAAGCGCCCGCCGCCAGGGCGTGCAACTGGGCTTTATCGACTACGCCCGCAGCGGTGTGCCGGTGACCATACTGAGCATGCTCGTCGCCGGACTGTGGCTGGTGCTGGGCGGTTGGATGGGCTGGTAATCAGCCCCAGCGCTCTCGTCGCCACTGCTGGCGCTGTTCATCGGTCTGGAAAGTCCAGGCAACAAAGCGGCTCTGCTTTTGTCCCTGGGCCATGCCGACGGTTTTAACTTGTAATGCCCCCGCCTTTTTTAACGCGCTATACACGCCGGGCAAGTTGCCGGATTTTGAGATCAGGCTGCTGAACCACAGCACTTGTTGACCCACCTGCGCGCTTTCTGCCACCAGCTTGCTGACGAATGCAGCTTCACCACCTTTGCACCACAGCTCAGCCGCTTGGCCGCCAAAGTTCAGCACCGGCAGTTTGCGTTTGGGATCGAGTTTGCCGAGGTTCTTCCATTTGCGTTTGCTGCCGCTGCTGGCCTCATCGGCACTGGCATGGAAGGGCGGGTTGCACAGGGTTACGTCGATGCGCTCGTCGCTGTGCAGCAGGCCGGTGAAGATGTGGTTGCTGTCGGTCTGTTGGCGCAGTTCGATGACATCCGCCAAGCCGGGGTTGGATTGAACGATGGCTTTGGCTGAGGCAATCGCGCTGGCGGCGATATCCGAGCCGAGAAAGCGCCAGCCGTATTCGCGGTTACCCAGCAGTGGGTAAATGCAGTTGGCTCCCACGCCAATATCCAGTGCCTGAATCCGTGGGCCTTTGGGCAGGTTGCCGCCGTTGTCTTCAGCCAGCAGGTCGGCCAGATAGTGCAGATAATCTGCCCGGCCCGGAATTGGCGGGCACAGGTAATCTGCCGGAATATCCCAGTGCTGAATGCCATAGAACTGCCGCAGTAGAGCGAGGTTGAAGACTTTAACCGCATCCGGGTTGGCAAAGTCGATGCTCTCTTTACCGTACGGGTTGATGATCACGAATTCAGCCAGCTCGGGGCTTTTACGGATCAATGCCGGAAAATCGTAACGGCCCTGATGGCGATTGCGCGGGTGCAGCTGGCCTTTACCTTCATCGTTCTTGGCTGGGGCGGGCTTGCGGGATGTTTTAGGAGGATGGGCCATAGGGAGTTATCTACAGAAATCAGAGTGGGAACAACCACGGCACCAGTATTACGCAGACCAGCATCACCAGAATGGTGAAGGGCACGCCCACGCGCACGAAATCACCAAAACGGTATTGGCCGGGGCCGAGCACCAGAGTGTTCACCGGGGATGAAATGGGGGTCATAAACGCGGCCGATGCGGCCAGCGCTACGGTAATGGCAAAGGGCAGCGGCGAAGCGTCCAACGCTTGCGCGGTAGCAATGGCGACCGGCGCCATGAGCACGGCCGTGGCGGTGTTGGAGATAAACAGGCCGATCACCGCAGTCAGGGCAAACAGGCAGCCCAGCATCAGGTGCGGTGAAGCATCGCCGAGGCTGCTGACTAGCGCTTGCACGGCCAGATCGACGCCACCGGTTTTCTGCAGCGCTTGGGCAAAGGGCAACATTCCGACAATCAGAATCAGCGTTGGCCAGTGGATCGCCTTGTACGCGCTTTCCAGATCAATGCAGCGGAACGCGCCCATCAGCAGGCAGGCAATCAGTGCCGCTTGTACGTTGGGCACAACGCCAGACACCATCAGGCCGATCATCACCGCTAGACACAGCAGGGCATACGGTGCCTTACGTGCTGCTGGCGCTACTTCCGCGACTTCAGCGGGCAGGCTCAGGACCAAATAGTCGCGGCTGCGGCCTTGCAGGCGGTGGATGTCCTCCCAGTTACCGGTGACCAACAGGGTGTCTGAGGCCCGCAGTTTTTCATCCACCAGCACGCCCTCAAGGGCTTGGCCATGGCGGCGGATGCCGACGACGTTGAGTTTGTGTGTGGAGCGAAAAGCGATTTCCTGAATGGTCTTGCCCGGCAGCTCTGACTCCGGCGACAGTGCCACTTCAGCCAGCCCAAGTTCGTGGGCATGCAGGCTGAAATAGGAGTTGGGCATGGCGCGGGGCTCAAGGCCCAACTGTTGATAAGCGCCCAGCAGGGCGATGCTCGGGCTGGCGATATCTACGAGCAATACGTCACCGGCCTCCAGCACTGTGTTGCCGGTGGCGACTAACAACAGCGTGCGCAGGCGTTGGCGACGCTCAACTGCAATCACGTTGATGCCGTACTCGCGGCGCAGCTCCAATTCGTTGAGCTTCTGATTGATCAGCGGCGAGTTGGGCTTCAGGCTCAGGCGCCGTTCCCGTTCGGTCAGGCGGTAACGGTCGGCCATGTCGAACAGGGTCATCTGCGGAATCTGATCGTCACGTCTTTCTGCGCGCTCGCCCAGCCAGCGCCGGGCCACCAGCATGTAGCCTAAGCCCACAACCAGAACAGCCAGGCCGATCGGTGTGAAGGAGAAGAAATCGAAGCCTTCCAGCCCGGCGCGACGCAGCTCAGCGTGCACCACCAGGTTAGGTGGCGTTGCGACGAGCGTGAGCATGCCGCTGATCAGCCCGGCGAAGGCCAGCGGCATCATCAGGCGAGCGGGGGAAATGCGCAGGCGGGCGGCGACGCCCAGCACCACGGGAATGAAAATGGCGACCACGCCAGTGGAACTCATCACCGAGCCCAGGCCTGCAACGGCCAGCATCAACAGCACGATCAAGCGGGTTTCACTGCTGCCTGCTTTATCTACAAGCCAGTCGCCCAGCCGGTAGGCAATCCCGGTTCTTACCAGCCCTTCGCCGATAACGAACAGTGCCGCAATCAGAATGACGTTGGCGTCGCTAAAACCTGCCAGGACCTCCGCCGTGCTCAGTACGCCTGTCAGGGGCAGGGCGACCAGAACCAGCAGAGCCACCACATCCATACGCGGTTTGTTCAGTACAAACAGGCTGACAGCGACTAACAGCAAGCCCAATACACTGAGCAGTTCGATGTTCATGCAGTGTCCTTAAGTCGGCAACGTCGCAGGCTTATGGATAGCCCAGCAGGTTTTTGATCTCAGCCACATGTGCTGCGACCCATTCGCGGTTAATCGGGCCCCAATCGCTGATCTGGTAATGCCCAGCGTTGTTGCGTTCACCCGCTTCCTGCTGGAACTCGCAGTGAATATCCAGCTCGCCCAGTGCCAGCAAGGTGTCCTGCGCGGTGCGACGCGGCATGCCTGTGGCGTCCATCAATGCGGGCACGCTGGTCGCGGTGCCGCTGTCGATCAGCCAGGCCACGTACAGGCGGCGGTAAAAGCTGGTTTTGGTTTTACTGACTTCCATCACGTCTCCTGAGTTGTTCGGCCTGGCTGTTATGAATAGAACAAGGCCCGCTAATCAGCGGGCCTTGGGAGTTTACAGGCTGGCGATCTTGCCGCGCTGCTCCACCATCTTGCCGAGGGCCAGTTCGGCTTCGGCCAGTTTGGCGCGTTCCTTCTCCAGCACCTCAGCCGGTGCTTTGGCGACGAAGCCTTCGTTGCTGAGCTTGCCGCCGACGCGCTTCACTTCGCCGTCGAGGCGAGCGATTTCTTTGTCGAGGCGAGCCAGTTCGGCGTCTTTGTCGATCAGCCCGGCCATCGGTACCAGCACTTCCATCTCGCCAACCAGTGCGGTGGCGGACATCGGCGCTTCTTCACCGGCTTCCAACACGCGCACCGACTCCAGCTTGGCCAGCTTATTCAGCAGCGGCAGGTTGTCGGCCAAGCGGCGACGGTCTTCGTCGTTGGCGTTGGAGAGGATGATGTCGATGCGCTTGGCCATGGAGATTTTCATCTCGCCACGGATCTGGCGCAGGCCCAGCATCAGTTGCTTGACCCACTCGATATCGCCTTCAGCAGCGGCGTCGATGCGCTCTTCGTTCGCCACCGGCCAGGCTTGCAGCATGATGGTGTCACCACTGACGCCAGCCTGCGCTTTGATGCGCTGCCAGATTTCTTCAGTGATAAACGGCATAAACGGATGGGCCAGACGCAGCGCCACTTCCAGCACGCGGATCAGGGTGCGACGGGTGCCGCGCTGACGCTCGATCGGCGCGTTCTCGTCCCACAGCACCGGCTTCACCAGTTCCAGGTACCAAGCGCAGTACTCGTCCCAGATGAACTCGTACAGGGCTTGGGCGGCCATGTCGAAGCGGAAGGCATCGAGATGGCGGGTGACGTCGGCTTCAGTGCGTTGCAGGGCGGAGATGATCCAGCGGTCCACCGAGGACAGCTCAACCGGCTCGCCATTAACGCCCGTGTCTTGGCCATCGGTGTTTTCGATGACGAAGTTGGCGGCGTTCCAGATCTTGTTGCAGAAGTTGCGGTAACCCTCAACGCGCCCCATGTCGAACTTGATGTCACGGCCAGTGGAGGCCAGCGCCAAGTTGGTGAAGCGCAGGGCGTCGGTACCGTAGGCGGCGATGCCTTCGGGGAACTCGGCGCGGGTTTGCTTGGCGATCTTCTCGGCCAGCTTCGGTTGCATCATGCCGCTGGTGCGCTTGGCCACGAGGGATTCGAGGTCGATGCCGTCGACGATATCCAGCGGGTCAAGCACGTTGCCCTTGGACTTGGACATCTTCTGGCCCTGACCGTCGCGCACCAGACCGTGTACGTAAACGGTCTTGAACGGAATCTGTCCGGTCAGGTGGGTGGACATCATGATCATCCGGGCAACCCAGAAGAAGATGATGTCGAAGCCGGTCACCAGCACGTCAGTCGGGTGGAAGGTTTTGAGGAAGTCGGTCTGCTGCGGCCAGCCCAGTGTGGAGAACGTCCACAGGCCCGAGCTGAACCAGGTGTCGAGGACGTCTTCGTCCTGACGCAGGTTGGCGTCGCCCAGGTTGTGCTTGGCACGTACTTCGGCTTCATCGCGGCCTACATATACGTTACCGGCGTCGTCGTACCAAGCTGGGATGCGATGGCCCCACCACAGCTGACGGCTGATGCACCAGTCCTGGATGTCGCGCATCCAGCTGAAGTACATGTTTTCGTATTGCTTAGGTACGAACTGGATTTCACCGCTCTCAACTACGGCGATGGCTTTTTCAGCCAGCGGTTTGGTGGAGACGTACCACTGATCGGTCAGCCACGGCTCGATCACGGTGCCGGAACGGTCGCCTTTCGGCACTTTCAGGGCGTGGTCTTCAATTTTTTCCAGCAGGCCAGCAGCGTCGAAGTCAGCCACGATTTGCTTACGGGCTTCGAAGCGATCCAGACCGGCGTATTTAGCAGGCAGGCTGCCGTCCACATCCGGGTTTACGCTGCCGTCGAGGTTGAACACCTGAGCGGTGGCCAGCACGGCGGCGTCTTTGTCGAAGATGTTGATCAGCGGCAGGTTGTGGCGCTTGCCGACTTCGTAGTCGTTGAAGTCGTGGGCTGGGGTGATTTTCACGCAGCCGGTGCCAAACTCTGGGTCGCAGTAGTCGTCGCCGATGATTGGGATGCGGCGGCCCACCAGCGGCAATTCTACAAAGCTGCCAATCAGCGCTTTATAACGCTCATCTTCCGGGTGCACGGCTACGGCGCTGTCGCCGAGCATGGTTTCCGGGCGGGTGGTGGCAACGATCAGGTAATCCTTGCCGTCAGCGGTTTTCTTGCCGTCGGCCAGCGGATAGCGCAGGTTCCACAGGCTGCCTTTCTCGTCGTGGTTTTCCACTTCAAGGTCAGAAATGGCCGTGTGGAATTTGGTGTCCCAGTTAACCAGGCGCTTGCCACGGTAGATCAGGCCGTCTTCGTGCAGGCGCACAAAAGCTTCTTTCACTGCGTCGGACAGGCCTTCGTCCATGGTGAAACGCTCGCGGGACCAGTCCACGGAGCTGCCCAGACGGCGGATTTGACGGGTGATGGTGCCACCGGACTGCTCTTTCCATTCCCAGACTTTTTCCAGGAATTTTTCGCGGCCCAGGTCATGACGGCCAATGCCTTCAGCGGCCAGTTGGCGCTCAACCACCATTTGCGTGGCGATACCGGCATGGTCGGTGCCCGGCTGCCACAGGGTGTTGCGACCCTGCATGCGGCGGAAACGGATCAGCGCGTCCATGATCGAGTTATTAAAGCCATGGCCCATGTGCAGGCTGCCGGTGACGTTCGGCGGCGGGATCATGATGGTGTAAGGCTCGCCCGAACCCTGCGGGGCGAAGTAGTTGTTCGCTTCCCAGTTCTGGTACAGGGCAGTTTCAATGGCGTGCGGCTGGTAGGTCTTGTCCATCGCGGCGGGACCCTTATGACGGCTAATCGGAAAAACCGAGGATTATAGCGGGGAAGGGGCCGCTGGCGTAAGGCTAAAGGCATCAAGTTAGATTGATGGTGTTGCGTGATCGGTTTGATCCGTTGCGCTTGCCTTTTGATAGGGCTGCTTTAGCCGCGAAGCCTCTGTTGGTGGTGCAGCTGTGAAATCGCTTTCGCGGTTAAACCGCTCCTACAGGGCACTTCATGGCGCAAGCGCGCTTTGCTTCCGCTTCAAGGCCCGGCGCGGCTTCAGCGGCGGGGCGGTAACAGGCGGGGCAGGCGGGCTTCGAGGCGGCGTTTAAGCTCGGCTTCAATCTGCGGCACGTAATCGTCGATAACATCCTGCAGGATCAACTGTGCAGCGGCGCGCAGCTCAAGGTCCAAGCGAGTCAGCTCACTGTCCCGGCTAATGCTTTGTGCCACGGTTTCGCGCAGGGACTGCACGGTCTGCGGCACGGTGACTTGAGGGGGCGGTACGTCAGCATGGGGTGTAACGATATCCGACAGCACAGGGATGCTGTCCGGATCGAGCGAGTCCACCAGTAACGGCGGCTCTAACTCCTGATCGCCCAGCAGTTCGCGGATCGACTCAAGGTCGTTCAGCAGTTGTGCGGGCTTTTGCGGTGGTTTTGGAATGTCCATGGCGTATTACTGGAGTTCGACTCGTTTTGGATCATAGCCGCGCTGACGGTAAGTGCGGAAATTCTCCCGGCAGGCGGTTAATAACTCGGGTTGCTGATTGACGATTTCGATAACCCGGCTGAAGTGATCAACCTGTGGTGACAGGTTACTGGCCAAGTTAATCAGCACCCCTGATGGGTGTGAGGGCGCTTGATCCAGGCCGATCACAACAGGCGCGCTGTTGTTGTCTTCATACTGACTGTGGGGCAGGAAACAATCTTTTCTGAAGTGCCACAGCAGCTCGTCCAACACATTGCACTCGTCTTCACCGCTGGCGCGCAGGAATACGTTAAATCCGGCTCGCCAGGCTTTCATGGCCAGGTTGCAAGCCACACGCTGGCGTTCAGCGAGGGTGTCGCTGGCAAGTACGTAGAATTCAATCCGGGGCATGTTGTTTAGCGATTCGTCAAAGCATAGAAGGCCAGGCAGTCAGTCTGGTGCCTGGCCTGAGTGTCGCGAGGGCAACACACCGGGCAACAGCCAGAAGCAGGCTGGGCTGCATTCTAGGCTGTTTTTCATCCCGTGGCCGCTATTTATGCGTTGCTGCGGTCCAGCAAGTACTGGGTCAGCATCGGAACCGGACGACCGGTAGCGCCTTTGTCCTTGCCGCCGCTGATCCAGGCAGTACCTGCGATATCCAAGTGAGCCCAGTTGTAAGCCTTGGCAAAACGGGACAGGAAGCAACCTGCCGTGATGGTGCCGGCTTTCGGGCCACCAATATTGGCGATATCGGCAAACGGGCTGTCCAGTTGTTCCTGATATTCGTCAAACAGAGGCAGTTGCCAGGCGCGGTCGTCCGCGGTCTGTCCGGCCTTAACGATTTGCTGGGTCAGTTCGTCGTTATTGCCCATCAGGCCAGAAACGTTGCTGCCCAGCGCAACGATGCAGGCCCCGGTAAGGGTCGCGATGTCGATGACCGCTTGCGGCTTAAAGCGTTCGGCGTAAGTCAGCGTGTCGCACAGCACCAGACGGCCTTCGGCGTCAGTGTTGAGGATTTCCACGGTCTGGCCGCTCATGGTGGTGACGATGTCGCCCGGACGGGTCGCCCGGCCGCTTGGCATGTTTTCGGCGCAGGCCAGCAGGCACACCAGGTTGATGGGCAGTTGCAGCTCCAGTACCGCTTTGAGGGTGCCGAATACACTGGCTGCACCGCACATGTCGTACTTCATTTCGTCCATGCCGGCAGACGGCTTGATGCTGATGCCGCCGGTGTCGAAGGTGATGCCTTTACCGACCAATGCGTAGGGCTGATCGGTTTTTTTGCCGCCTTGATAGTTGAGGACGATCATGCGTGGCGGCTGTTCGCTGCCTTGGGCAACGGCGAGGAACGCACCGGCACCAAGGGCCTTCAGCTTCTTCTCGTCGAGGATTTCGACCTTCAGGTTTTTGTAAGCCTTGCCCAGCGCTTTAGCTTCTTCAGCGAGGTAGCTCGGGTGGCAGAGGTTTGGTGGCAGGTTGCCGAGGTCTTTGGTGAAGGCCATGCCTTTAACAATGGCTTGGGCGTGGGTCTTGCCGCGCTCGGCATCACTCACGCCTGCTTTGGCAGTCAGCAGTGTGATTTTCTTAAGGGCACTGGCGTCAGCTTTTTTGCTTTTGAAACGATCAAAGCAGTAGGTGGCATCAGCCAGAGTTTCTACAGTCAGACGTGTTTTGCTGTAGACGTCACGGTTTTTGACCTGGATTTCATCCAATGCCAGCACCGCGTCTGTGCCACCCAGGTTTTTTAGGCTGCTATAAACAGAAGTGAGCAATTTACGCAGTTGGCGGTCAGAGAGTTCAGCCTCTTTGCCGGTACCAACCAGCAGAACGCGATCGGCCTTGAGGCCGGCCAGCGAATGAAGCAGTAAAGATTGGCCCAGTTTACCGTCGAGGTCGCCGCGCTTGAGCAGTGCAGAGATTGCACCTGAGCTGGCAGTGTCGAGCGCTTTAGCGGCTTCACTCAGTTTGCGGCCTTCGGCTACAGGAACGACCAGCGTGGCAGTTTTAAGGGTTTGTGGCGCAGCACTTTTAACAAAAAATTCCATTATGTGGTGTCCCCAAGACAACGAGTCGCTATTGCAGGATAATAGCCAGCTAATTTAGATGGTTCGTCCTTTGGACGAGCCGGTAAGCAGTGCGGCTAGTTTGAGCTTAGCCGCCTGAGCCTGACAACCCTGGAGTGTCTGGTTTGATCGTCTTTCGTTATTTGTCCCGTGAAGTTTTGTTGACACTGACGGCTGTCAGTGCGGTGCTGCTGGTCATTATTATGAGTGGCCGCTTTATCCGTTACCTTGCACAAGCTGCACAGGGGGTTTTGGATCCCAGTGTGCTGCTGCAAATCATGATGTACAGAATTCCTGGTTTCCTCGAGCTCATCCTGCCCCTGGGTTTGTTTCTCGGTATTTTGCTGGCATACGGCCGTTTGTACCTGGAAAGTGAGATGACTGTGCTCTCTGCTACGGGCATGAGTCAGCAGCGTTTGTTGGCCTACAGCATGGCGCCGGCTGTTGTTGTGGCTGTTGTAGCGGGTGTGCTGAGTATGGGGCTGGCGCCTCATGGGGTTAACCAGGTCGAGCGCATCCTGAATGAACAAAAAACCATGACCGAACTGGATACTCTGGAACCTGGTCGCTTCCAGACCCTGCGCAATGGTTCAAGGGTTACTTACACCGAGGAGCTTGCCGATGAACGCAAGGAATTGCGTGGCGTATTCATTTCTGAGCGTCAACTGAATACTAAGGGGCAAGAGCGGGGCATTTCTGTGCTGGTGGCCGATTCTGGCCGCCAAGAAATTCAAGCCGACGGCAGTCGCTACCTGATCCTGCACAATGGCTACCGCTACGATGGCAACCCAGGCCAGGCCAATTATCGCGCCATTAAATATGAAACTTATGGTGTGCTGCTGCCAGCCCCGGAACTTGCTGCAGAAGTGACAGAGGTTGAGGCGCAGCCAACGCTTGAACTGTTCGGTAAAGATAAGCTTGAACAGCGCATCGAGTTGCAGTGGCGTTTGTCTATTCCGATTTTGGTGTTTGTGGTGACACTGCTTGCTGTGCCGTTGTCCCGGGTTAATCCGCGTCAGGGGCGCTTCCTTAAGTTGTTGCCAGCCATCCTGCTTTATATGGCTTATCTATCCATGCTCATCGGTGTTCGCGGTGCGCTGGAGAAGGGCAAAATTCCCGCGCAACTTGGGATGTGGTGGGTGCATGCGATATTCGCGGCAATTGGTTTGATGCTGTTGTACTGGGAGCCTTTGCGTCTTCGCTGGGCAGCGCGTCGTGCGGTAGGGGAGAGTGCCCGTGGGTAAGCTGGACCGGTATATCGGGATTCAGGTTTTTGTCGCCATCTTGGGCGTATTGGGCGTAATTGTTGGCTTGGCATTGCTGTTCGCCTTTATTGATGAGTTAGGCGATATAGATGACAGCTACACACTCCTTGATGCACTTTGGTATGTGTTTCTAACAGCTCCGCGTAGGCTCTATGAAATGCTGCCTATGGCGGCGCTCATTGGTTCGCTTATCGGCCTGGGTACGCTTGCCAGTAACAGTGAGCTGACCATCATGCGGGCGGCCGGGGTTTCCATCGGGCGTATCGTGTGGGCCGTGATGAAGCCGATGTTGGTGCTGATGCTGGTTGGTCTGCTGATTGGTGAGTACCTGGCACCCTATAGCGAGAACCAAGCGCAAGCCAGCCGGGCCTTAGCTCAGGGCGGTGGTGAGGCGCAGAGTGCCAAGCACGGTCTGTGGCACCGTCAGGGGCGCGAATACATTCACATAAACGCAGTGCAGCCCAATGGTGTACTGCTCGGGGTGACTCGTTATCGCTTTGACGAGAATCGCCGCATGGAATCCTCCAGTTTTGCCCGGCGTGCGCAGTTCACCGATGGCGCGTGGCAATTGCAGGATGTACAGACCACATTACTGCATGAGCGCAGCAGTGAAATTGTGAAAGCGCCCAGTGAACGCTGGGAAGTGGCTTTGACTCCGGAGTTGTTGGGTACAGTGGTTATGGCGCCTGATGCGCTGTCGATGACTGGGCTTTGGGGTTATATCCATTACTTGGCTGATCAAGGCTTGAATAACAGCCAGTACTGGCTGTCTTTCTGGACCAAGGTGTTGCAGCCGCTGGTGACCGCCGCTTTGGTTCTGATGGCGATCTCTTTCATCTTCGGACCACTACGTTCTGTGACGCTTGGGCAGCGGGTGTTTACCGGGGTTCTGGTGGGCTTTGTTTTCCGTATCGCTCAGGATCTGCTGGGGCCGTCCAGTTTGGTATTTGGCTTCTCACCGCTGTTTGCGGTCCTGATTCCGGCTGGTGTCTGTGCAATTGCTGGTTTGTGGATGCTGCGCAGAGTCGGTTGAGCACTGATACGTGCAAATACCCTAAGTCGACAAAGGCCCGGTGCAAAACACCGGGCCTTTTGCATTGTGGGTTATACAAAGTGCAGCGTGTACAGGTTCGCAAACGTAAATTCTGTGCATCAAACACTTACTCCCCCAAGGGAGCTGATCATTGATCGAGTGAGCTCTGCTGGGGGCTGTGTGAAGGCTTTTGCTACTAGAGTTTGGGAAAAGTTCCCAATGAGACCCGGTCTAGAAGCATCTTAATTGAAACGAAATGTAAAAAGCTGTCCAATTTGTCAGGTGTGCGGCCGATAAAGGGTGGGATAATAGAAACATACAGAAATACTGCGCGCACATGGATGCACGCAGATAGGTTCAACGGTGTATGAGGAGGTATTCACCTCCGTTCGGCTGCTCGTGAATCTTGTTCGGTTTATGCCTCCACTCAAGTGGTGGGACGACATGCTGCCTAATAGCAAGCCATGCGACCCATGTCTGTCAGGGAATGAGTAATGAGTGCGCAGGTATCGTTTTCAGTTAAGAGATGAACCCGCGACCATGTATAGAAACAGTAGTAGCACAGGTTCTGAAAGGACCTTTGATCATTCCCAGCGCCTGATTTCTGCGACGGATAAAGCCGGCATCATTCTTTATTGCAATGATGAGTTTGAGGCGGTGAGTGGTTTTAGCCGCAGCGAGCTAATCGGCAGCCCGCACAATATCGTCCGTCATTCTGACATGCCGGCCTCTGTGTTCGAGCACATGTGGCAGTGCCTGCAAGCCGGGCAGTGCTGGATGGGGGTGGTGAAAAACCGCTGTAAAAACGGTGATTTTTACTGGGTGGAGGCGTTCATCACGCCCGTGATGGAAAACGCTCAGGTCGTCGGCTATGAGTCTGTCCGAACTAAGCCGAGCCGCGAGCGAGTGGAGCGCGCTGAAGCCCTTTACAAAAACATTAAGGCCGGCCATGGCGGCGTGTCAGGCTCATTTGTAACCCGCTTCATTCAGCGAGGCTTCTGGAAACCTTTACTCGCCGGTATCGCTGGGGCTGGTGTCGCATTCGCTGTCGGGGCCGAGCCAATTGTTTGCGCAGTTCCGCTGATTAGCGCGGTTGCCGCCGGCATTCTTGCGACACGACATTTCCGCTCCCGAGTCAGCGCGGCGATTGCTCAAGAGGCCCCAACGGCATTTGATAACCCGGTGGCGGCACAGGTATTCACCAACGATCGTGATATCACAGCACGGCTGCGTATGGTGTTGATCAGTGAGGGCGCACGGCTGCGTACGGCTCTGACTCGCCTTGATGATTATGCCTACCAGACCAGTGAAGCGGCTGCTGATGCTCAGTCTCTGGCCAGCAAGACCAAGCAGGCCCTGGAAGATCAGTTGGCTGAAGCTGAGATGGCGGCTACAGCGACAACCGAAATGACGGCTTCTATTAATGAGGTGGCTTCAAATATCCAGTTTACGGCGCAGGAGGCAGAGAGTGCTTCCCTGTTGGTCGAGCGAAGTGGAGAAGTTGCACACAATACGTTGAAGGTCATCCAGGCGCTTTCCGTCACCGTGGATGAGATTACCTCCGCTGTTGAAAATCTTGCCAGTGAAACGGAGCAGATCAATTCTGCGGCGTCCTTGATTCAGTCTATCGCGGATCAAACCAACCTGTTGGCGCTGAATGCGGCCATTGAAGCTGCGCGCGCGGGCGAACAGGGCCGCGGTTTTGCTGTTGTGGCTGACGAGGTGCGTTCGCTCGCGGAGAAAACCCGCGAGTCGACGGTGTTTATCCAGAGCATCGTTGGCAAGCTTCGGGAGAGTGCCCGACATGCTGTCGAAGTTGCGCGTCGCGGTAATGAAGACGCTGAGCAAGGCGTTGAGCGTGTGAGCGAAACGCAGCTGGCCCTCGAAGGTATTCGTGCGGCTATGGCAACCATTAATGGTATGAGTCAGCAAATGGCTGCAGCAGCCGAGCAACAGGCCCATGTTGCCGAAGACATTTCTCGGCAGATTAACCACATTGCCGAGTCAGCTGACGAGAGTCTGGCAACCGCCACCCAAACCAGTGAAAGAGGGCAGGCCCTGGAAAAAACCGCTGCTGATCTGCATGGACTGACGGAGCGCTTCAGTGCCTAGTTCTAACTTGCTGGGCTCTTCATCTGTAGAAGAGCTGGATATTGAGCAATTACGTACCGCTTTTGGTTTGCAGAGTGCCATTCTTGAGGCAGCTGCGGACGGCATTATCGCCATTGATGAGCGAGGCCAAATCAAGCTTTTCAACGCCGGGGCTGAAAAGCTGTTTTGCTATTCGGCTGAGCAAGTACTGGGACGCAACATCTCTTGCCTGATGCCTGAAAATTATGCGTCCAAGCATGATGGCTACATGAGTAACTATCACCACTCAGGGCACGCCAAAATCATCGGCACTGGACGTGATGTAGAGGGCCTGAAAAGCACGGGGGTTGTATTCCCCATGCACCTTTCAGTGGGGCGCGCCGATACACCGATCGGCAGACTCTATGTGGGTATTTGCCACGACCTCTCTGACTACAAGAATGCGTTAAGCAAACTGCACTTGGCAGAGCAGCGCTATCGCGAGATTGTTGAAAGTCAGACGGAATTGATTATCCGTCTGGACAGCGCGTTGCGCCTGACCTTCATCAACCCAGCCATGGGGCGTTTATTTCGAGAGGAAAGAACTGAGCGCCTCTTGGGTATGAGTTTCCTTGAGCTTATCCACAACGATGACCGTATTTTGGTTAAGCGCCTGTTTGACAAGGTAGATGACGCGACCGAGCAAGATGTAAGAACGCTGCTGACTCGCATGTCACCCGCTGACGGTGGTACACGGTGGATTGAGTGGCGTGTGCGCCAACTTCATGAGGGTGAGCATCTGGGGTCATGGGAGTTCCAGGGCTTTGGGGTCGATGTGACTGATCAGATGTTGGCGAAGGAGCAGATTGCCTACATGGCAGCCCATGACTCGCTGACAGGGCTGCTTAATCGTCAGGGATTTTCTGATGAACTTTCTGTGCGCCTAAGTAAAGAGGGGTACCGTTGCGGCATCATTCTGCTCAACCTTGATTGCTTCGACATCATCAATGAAACCCATAGCCATACGGCGGGTGATGTCGCACTGAAAATGGCTGCTGACCGCATTTACCATTCTCTGGCTAAAGGGGACTTGTGCGCCCGACTGAACGCGGACGAGTTCATCGTGCTGCTTGATGGGATGGAGCGTGCTGAGGACTTGGGAGCGGTTAGCCATCGCCTGCAAAGTCGCTTGTCAGAGCCTTATTACATCGAGAAGCAGAACTACAACCTGACTGCCTGTGCTGGCATCAGCATATGCCCTGAGAACGGTGCAACCAGTGAGATGCTGATGCGCAGGGCACAGGCGGCTTTGCGCGAGGCGAAGTCCCGCGGTCGGCATGAGTTGATGTTTTTCAGTGATGACTTGGAGGAGCGTACCAAGTCGGCAGCCGAGCTTGAGTTAGGGATTCATCAGGCACTGGAAAACGATCTCTTCACGCTGGTTTACCAGCCTAAGATTGATTTGAAGAATGATCGCCTGCAGGGGTTAGAGGCACTGATTCGCTGGCATCATCCCGAGTGGGGCGCTGTTAGCCCGGCACGTTTTATCCCGTTTGCCGAAACCAATGGGCTGATTGTCAGAATTGGTCAGTGGGTGTTTGAAAATGCCTGCAAGCAGTGGCGTGAGTGGGTAGACGCGGGCTTGGATGTTCCGCAGATTGCCGTCAACATTTCTACCCGCCAGCTGGAGAGCTGGGGGTTCAAGGAAGTGATGATGAGTACCCTCCAGACCTACTCAGTACCTGTATCGGCCATTGAGTTAGAAATCACTGAAGGTGCGGCCCTCAATCATACTGAAGAGCAGATGCAGCTGATTTTGGCCCTGCACGCTGAAGGCTTCAGCATTGCTATTGACGATTTTGGTACGGGTTACTCCTCGTTGAGCCAGCTTGCGACCTTGCCCGCTAGTACGTTGAAGATCGACCGCGCTTTCGTCAGCAAAATATTGCCTGATACCGTCAGTGAGCCGGTTATTGAGGCGATCATTGCTCTGGGGCATTCGCTGGATATGAAGGTGGTGGCCGAAGGTGTGGAAAACCAGGCTCAGCGCGACTTCCTCAGGGACCGAGGCTGCGACATCGCACAAGGTTATTGGTATTCCAGGCCGCTGCCCCCGGAAAGCGTGAAAAGCATCCTCATTGCAGGGGCTGAAAGGCATAGCCTTCATTGACCTCAGGGCATTGCTCGTGCCAGCCCCTAAGCGCTGGCACGAGCACGCAACGAAGTGGCTACTTCTTATGGATATTCTTAGGTAGTTGCACGACGCGCGTCTCTGAATAGATGTCGTGCCATGTGCGTTTCTCTTTGTCCCAGAGCACCCATAGATAGCCCAGCCCGACAATCAGCCATGAACCAATAGCAACCAGGAAACGCAGCATTGCCTGCCACAGGGTGATGGCAGTGCCGTCGGCATTCTGCACACGTAGGCCCCAGACCTGCATGCCCAGGGTCTGCCCATTGTGGGTCCAGAATTTTGCAAAGAAACCGAACAGGCTAAAAAAGAGAATCGTCGACAGCAGCGGGTCGCCATCTAATGCGCCTGAGTCGGACATTTTTCGCAGTTCATCAGCGCCGTAAAAGCCCATCAGAATCAATTTGTAGATGAAGGTCACGACAATTAGCAGTGCCACGCACAGCAAGAAGTCATAGAAGATAGCGGCAAGTCGGCGGATCAAGCCTGCGTTGGGGAAGTCGCCCTGAGGACGCAGCAGGTGTTTTGACATGGTCAGGTCTTCAATCAGTCTGGCAAAGAAGTGCCAAGGTTAGCATGCCGTTGAGCAGGCATAAAAAAACCCCTGATGCGAACATCAGGGGTTTTTCAAAGCGTCAGACTTATTGTTCGATTTGAACTTCGTCAGCCTGCATGCCTTTCTGACCTTGCACAGCGATAAAGCTGACTTTCTGGCCTTCTTTCAGGCTCTTGAAGCCATTGCCTTGGATCGCGCGGAAATGCACGAACAGATCCGGACCGCTTTCTGGAGTGATAAAACCAAAACCTTTTTCGTCGTTAAACCACTTGACGGTACCGTTCTGACGATTCGACATTTTTGTATTTCCTTGAAACTTGAGTTGATGACAGCCCTACTCTTCGTGAGGGGCTGATACTGGTTGCAAGGAGTAATGCGACGTCGAGCGGGATGTAGCGGATCAGTAGATCTACTGCATCAGGTCACGATTTTCGGCGACCCATGCAAACACAGTTTTAAGACTCTACGCTAACTTCCACGCAAATGCCAACCCCTAGCGCTTGGTGTTTAATCATAAAAATTCTGCGGTTGAAACCTCCTAATTGAATGGGTGGTTATTAGTGATCGATAAATGGCTGATTTTTCGGCGTTGTGTCTGGATTGCCGCCGCCAGAGGCGGCGGAAAACTCATCGGTGCGGTACGAATCAATTCCACGGGTGGCGGGGTGGTTTGACGCCGTTGAGCACGTAGTTGCCGATGATGTGGTACTTCCAACGTACCGGGTCATGCAGCGTGTGTACGCGGGCGTTGCGCCAGTGTCGATCGAGGCCGTACTCCTCAAGCGTAGCGCGGGCACCCGCCAGCTCGAACAGGCGGTTGCTGGCCAGAATGGCTACTTCTGTGGTCAGTACCTTTGCTTCAGCGGTCAGCAGTGAGGCCTGTGCGACGGTTTCCTCATTGGCTTCGAGCAGGGCCTTGTCGATGGCATCTGCTGCCAAGTCCAGAACGGCCTCGGCCGCACGCAGACGAATGTGTAGGTCGCCAATTTGTTGCAGGATGTAAGGATCGTCCGTGGCTTTCTCAACGCCCGAATCAATCCATGGGCGGGTGTGGCGGCGCACGTAATCCAGGGTGTCCTCGAGAGCGCCCCGGGCTAGGCCTGCGTCAATGGCAGCCTGAATGAATTGTGAAATAGCTCCGCTTGCGGTTGGGCGGTCGAAGGCTTGCCAGATGGGGATAACCTGACTAGCAGGCACTTTTACATTTTCGATCAGCACCGTGCCGCTGGCAGTGGTCTTTTGGCCAAAGCTGGACCAGTCATTGATGACTTTAAGCCCTTCGGTTTCGCGCTTTACCACGGCCAGGTGTGGGCGGCCTTGATTGTCCACGGTGACAATCGGAATCCAGTGTGCCAGCAGGGCGCCGGTAGAGAAGAATTTCTGGCCGTTGACTACATAGTCATTGCCATCTGGCTGGATTTTGGTCTGGAAGTCAGCCACATGCTTACTGCCTCGTTCTGAGAAGGCATTTCCGAATCGAGTGCCTGACAAGGCCAGGTCGAAGAAGAAGCGCTTTTGCTCTTCACTGGCATCCAGTGCCAGGTGCACGAGAATTACGAAGTGGTTTTGTGGCAACTGGCCGAGGGAGCCGTCAGCTGCGGCGATCAGCTTGAACACCTCGCCTACGGTGCGGTAACTGGCTCCGAGGCCACCATATTGCTTGGGGACCAGTATGCTCCACAGGCCACTTTGTGAGTACGCATCCAGTTCGGTGATGGGCAGGCGTCGTTCGCGGTCGCGTACAGCCGCTTCCCGGCGGAACTCCTGTGCAAGTTTGCGTGCGGTTGCAATGGCCTCGGCTTCGCTTTGCAGCTTATGCGCAGGTGTGGAGGACTGTTTTTGGATGAATGGATCGGCAGCTTGAGTCATTGCGACTATTCCTTAGAAGCGGTAGGCGAGATTTAGGCTGTAAACGAAGGGGTCCACATCGACGCTGCCGACTTTCTCGCCAGCGATCTTCACGCTGCTGTCGATATTGGCGTAGCGCACATCGCCGCCCACGCTCCAGTTGTCATCAATGGCGACATCAAGTCCGACCTGATAGGCCAGCCCCCATGAATCGGAGAGCTCCAGTTTGGCGCCGCTATCCAGCTTCTCGTCGTAGAAATAGGTGTAATTCAGGCCGATACCGACAAAGGGGCGGATCTGTGCATCAGGCAAGAAGTGCCATTGCAGGGTGACAATCGGTGGCAACTGTTTGGTGTCGCCAACTTTGCTGCCGTTGAGCTTGATGTCGTGTTTAAGTGGCAGGCCGCCGAGCACGTCGATAGCAAGATTGGGCGTAAGGAAATAAGCAATGTTGAAGGTCGGGCCGGTGTCGTTACCGATGTCGATTTCTCCTTGCTGGATGCTGCCGGAATCCGAAGTCGGAACGACTTTGCTGATACCTGCGCGCACGAGCCAAGGGCTGTCAGCTGATAGAACCGGGGAGCTGGCTGCGATCAACGCGCTGCCGAGCAGAAGGGGTTTAGTCCATGACGCTAGAGGCATTTAATTCGTCCTTTTTACTTGTAATGGCCAAGTTGTGTCCTGGGTGTGGGCCCCAGGTAAAACCTTCATTTCATCTTCCGTGCCAATGTTTAAGCCATTGATTAATAAGAGATTAGCTCAAGAATGTGTGGGGCTTGGTTGTGCTCTTACGTACACAGTGCTGAGTCACTGTTGGCTATGGAACAGCGGTGCCTTCATGTACAAAAAGGCCGACACGAGGTCGGCCTGGATGAGGTTCAGGGCTGTTTAGAGCCGCCACCGATCTGCCAGACATAGGGCGGTTCTGTGCCGTTGACTTCCCAATCACCGATGATCCGTTCCTTGTAAATAACCGGGTTGTGCGAAGCCGCCGTACGGGCGTTACGCCAATGACGGTCGAGTGCTTTGCTGAGGCTGGCGCCAGAGGCACCGAGGGTGTTGAACAGGTCCGTTGTGGCGCGCAGTACCAGGTCGATGATGGCGCTCTGCGCCTGGGCTGACTCCAGTTCGGCGGCGATGTTGGCTTGGCGTTCACGCTCGCTGTCGGTGCCAAAGCGGGCCAGATAGGCCTGTTGCAATGCCTCGGCTGATCGCAGAGCTGCGGCTTCGGCGGTGTACACCTGAGCGGAGGCTTTGCCGATCACTTGTAGTACCTGGGCGTCTTGGCTAACGCTGGCCGCGTTGCCGTGGCTGAAGATACGCGTACGCTTGCGGACCTCAGCTGAGAAGTCGCGCACGGCAGCACGGCCAGAACCGGCCAACACAGCCAGTAGAACCACTTGATAAAAGGCTGTCTGGTATTTGAAGCGGGTGGCAAAGTCGAGAATGTTTACTTCATCTACCACTGCATCCTTATAAGTAGAGGTGCCGCTGCCCGTGGTGCGCTGGCCGAAGCCATCCCAGTCGTCACTGTGGCTGATGCCGTCCTGGCGGGCGCGAATGGCTGCTATGACATCTGCATTGTTATCGTCACGGCGGGCATAGAGGTCGATCCAGTCTGCGAAAATACTGCCGGTGCTGTAGTACTTGGTGCCATTGACCACCCACTGGTCGCCTTTGCGGGAAACCCGGGTGATGACATCGCCGATTTTAACTGCGCCTACTTCAGTCCAAGCGTTACCCACCAGATCGCCAGCCACAAAACGCTCAAACCAGACCTGCTGCGAACTGTCGGCATGGGCATTGAGGCGGTCTTCAACAAACGCAAAGTGGCCGCGCAGTGCTTGCGGAATGTTGGAGTCGGCCTCTGCTAGTTCAATCAGCAATTGAAACAGTTGTGGCAACGAGGCGCCTGCACCGCCGTGTTCGCGGGGAACGCGTACGGCGCCGAAACCGGCCTCCTTAAGCCACTGGATTTGTTCGCTGGGTAAGGTGCGCTCACGTTCGCGATCTACAGCGCCCTCAGCTATACGCGCGAATATCGGGCGGAAGCGGGCGGCCAATGACTCGTAATCAGTGCCGGTTGATATCTGTGGCAGGTGCTGTTGAGCCGTCATGTGTGAATCTCCTTATGGGGTGTTTTACAACCGCCACCGCAAACTCCGTGCCGTTACAAAATTATCTTTTAAATCAATTGGATAGGCTTTGTATGTGGGCTGGGGCTGTGCCTGGCAGGGCAAGTTGCTGGATTGATGTTGCTCGGCCAACAGTTGTTATAAGGCGTGCAATATTGAGGGCGGGATCACTGCAGGTGCTTGCAGCGATAGCTGATTTTTCAGGGGGGATTGGGCCTGTGGTCGCTTGGTGGATTACGCCTGTGGCCAATACACCCTGTGGTGAGCTGGGTGTTGCCGTGGCAACTGTTTCTTTTCTCATAGCCCGTCTGCTTGGCGACAAGTGTTTGTAGGTAAGCACTTGTGCAACACCTTGTCTGTGTCTGAGCACTTCCGTTTTGCTTGATTTTGATCTATCTGATTGATTTAAAAGACTTTTATAAAGTGGCACGGTTGCTGCTCTAGCTCATTTCATATTCATCCGCCGTTGCAGGCGAGAGGTTGAAATGAGTCAGAACATTAATGTTGTTGTGGTTTCCGGCAGCCTACGTGACCCATCACGTACCCATGTGCTGTTGCAGGAGTTGGTAAACGCTCTGCAAAAGCGCTTACCCGTGAATGCGCATTGGGTGCGTATTGCCGAGTTGAGCGGTGAACTGGCTGGATCGCTGGAGCGAGATACCGCTTCGCCACAACTGCTGCCCCATTTGCAGGCGATTGAAAGCGCCGATCTGATCATCGCCGGTAGTCCGGTTTACCGCGCGTCCTACACCGGTTTGTTCAAACACTTCTTCGATCTGGTGGATTACCAGTCCCTTAAAGGCGTGCCAGTTCTATTGGCTGCCACAGGTGGAGGCGACCGCCATGCGTTGGTGATCGATCACTAGCTGCGCCCGCTGTTTGGTTTCTTCCAGGCGCATACCTTGCATTACGGGCTCTACGCCACCCCCGAAACGTTCACCGATTACCGCCTGACCGACGCGGCGCAGTTCGAGCGTATCGAACGTGCGTTGGACCCGGTCGAGGCTTTTTTCCGTAATGCGGCCGTGCAGGCTGCCTGAATTCCAAGGACCAGAGGAGTTATCAACATGAGCCAACACGCAATCAAATTCGCTTACTGGGTACCGAATGTCAGCGGTGGTCTGGTGGTCAGCAACATTGAGCAGCGCACCAGCTGGGATGTCGACTACAACCGCAAACTGGCGCAAACCGCCGAGAAGGCCGGTTTTGAATATGCCCTGTCGCAGATTCGCTTTACCGCCGGTTATGGGGCCGAGTTTCAGCACGAATCCGTGGCCATCAGCCACGCGCTGCTGGCTGCGACGGAAAAGCTGAAGGTGATCGCCGCGATCCTGCCAGGCCCATGGAACCCAGCGCTGGCGGCCAAACAGTTGTCCACTATTGACCATCTGACCAATGGCCGTATCGCCATCAACGTGGTGTCCGGCTGGTTTAAAGGCGAGTTTCACGCCATCGGCGAACCATGGTTGGAGCACGATGAGCGCTATCGCCGTTCTGAAGAATTTATCCGTGCACTGAAAGGCATCTGGACTCAGGACAACTTCACCTTCAACGGTGACTTCTACCGCTTCCGCGATTACACCCTCAAGCCGAAGCCGCTGCAGCAACCGCACCCAGAAATCTTTCAGGGCGGCAGCTCCCGTGCTGCCCGTGACATGGCTTCACGCGTGTCGGACTGGTACTTCACCAACGGCAATACCGTTGAAGGGATCAAGGCTCAGATCGATGACATTCGCGCCAAGGCCGCTGCCAATGGTCATTCAGTAAAGGTCGGGGTGAACGCTTTCATCATTGCCCGCGACACCGAAGAGGAGGCCAAAGCCGTTCTTCAGGAAATCATCGACAAGGCCAACCCGGACGCGGTTAACGCCTTCGGAGCTGAGGTGAAACACGCCGGTGCTGCCAGCCCGGAAGGTGAGGGCAACTGGGCAAAATCCACTTTTGAGGATCTGGTGCAGTACAACGATGGCTTCAAGACCAACCTGATCGGTACGCCGAAGCAAATTGCAGAGCGCATCGTCGCGTTAAAAGCGGTAGGTGTTGACCTGATCCTTTCTGGCTTCCTGCACTTCCAAGAGGAAGTGGAGTACTTCGGCAAGCATGTGCTGCCGTTGGTGCGCGAGTTGGAAACCAGCAAAACCGCCGAAAAGGCTGTGGCCTGAGGGTGAGCGATGAGCGACGCAACGCGTAGCATTCTTCCTCAATGGCTGGCTGCTCAGGCCCGCCTGAATCCGGACGCCATTGCCCTGCGGCATAAGCGTCTGGGTATCTGGCAGGTACATAGCTGGGCTCAGGTGCAGGACGAGGTGTTGGCCCTGGCTGGTGCCTTACGCTCTGCTGGTTTTGCTACGGGCGCACAGCTGGTGATTATCAGTCGGCCGCGCCCAGAGGCGCTGTTTGCCGCTTTGGCGGCGCAGTGGCTGGGCGGTGTGGCGGCGCTGTTTGATCCACTGGAAAACCCAGAGGATCAGGCCGCGTCGTTGCGTGAGGCGGGCGTTGCGTTTGTTCTGGCAGAAGGTTTGGAAGAAATTCAGCGCCTGCATGCTGCAGGCTTGCAACCGGGATGGCTGGCTTATGCCGATGGCCGTGGCTTGGCTGACAAGGAGGTACGCGGGCAGGCGCTGGATTACGCACAGCTAAGAACGGCTGTTGCTGTGCAGGATGCACCGCAGACGCAGGCTGATGAGGCTGCGTTTGCCTTTTACCGGCGTGCAGTGACGGGCGTCGAACGCCAGCACTTCAGCCATGCAGAACTGCTCCACGAGGGTCTGCGCCTAGTGCTGGGCGAGCAGCTCAGTGACCGTGAAGAGGCCCTGGCCGCCCGCGCCTTTGCGGCCAGCGGCCAGGCCCGCTATCTGCTCGCCCCTTGGTTGCTGGCCGGATTCCGATTGAATTTTCCGGAGCGTCTGGAAACCCGTGATCAGGACCGCCGCGAACTCGGCCCGAGCCTGGTGCTGGGCACCCGCGAAACCTATGGCCGCCTGCATGAGCAGGTGAGTCAGCGCTTGCCGTTACCGGGCACATTACGGCGGCGCTGGGTGGACTGGGCGTTACGCCCGCAAGCAGGTTTTTTGCAAGGTTTGATCGGTGGCGCGCTGATTCGCAAACCGCTGCTCGACGTGCTCGGGCTCACCCGCACACGGGTGGCGCTGGTGGTGGGGGCGCCTTTGAGCGAAGAGGTCCATCAGTTGTTCAGCGGGCTGGGCATTGACGTGCGCAACTGGTCCGCCGCGGAGCGCTGGCAGGATGTGCGCGAAACCCCTTTCAGCGAGTGGCCGCAGGGCTTGCCGCAACCGGCATAAGGAATAGAGAGATGAGTGCTGCGGCGTTGCTGGAACTGCAGGATATTTCGTTGTCATTCAAAGGTGTCAAAGCCATCAGCGACATCAGCTTCGCCGTGGCCGAAGGGGAAATCTGCGCCCTGATTGGCCCCAATGGTGCGGGTAAAAGTTCGCTGCTTAACGTCATCAATGGCGTGTATCAGCCGCAGCAGGGCGTGATCCGTTTTGACGGCAACTCCCGCCGCAGCATGCGTCCCCATGATGCGGCGCTGGGCGGCATCGCCCGTACTTTTCAAAACATCGCCCTGTTCAAAGGCATGAGTGTGCTCGACAACGTGCTCACCGGGCGCAACCTGAAGCGCCGCGCCACCTGGCTTGAACAGGCGTTGCGCATCGGCCGTGCCGCTGGTGAGGACGATCAGCAGCGCGAAGCCGCCGAGCGCGTGCTGGCATTTCTACGTATTCAACAATGGCGCGATGCGACCGTGGGCAAGCTGCCTTACGGCTTGCAGAAGCGTGTCGAGCTGGCCCGTGCGCTGGCTGCTGAACCGCGTCTGTTGCTGCTGGACGAACCCATGGCCGGGATGAACGTCGATGAGAAGGCGGAAATGAGCCGCTTCATCCTGGATATCAACCGCGAGTTCGGCACCACCGTGGTGTTGATTGAGCACGACATCGGCGTGGTGATGGAGCTGTCCGATCACGTCGTGGTGCTCGACTACGGCCGCAAGATCGGCGATGGCGCGCCCGACGAGGTGCGCCGCAACCCTGAGGTGATTGCCGCGTACCTCGGCACCCGCCACTAACTTCACCGTTGTTCTGGCCGCTTTGTGTGAGCGGGTTGGGGATGGTTTGCCTGAAAACAGGAACTGTACAAATGGAATTCTTTTTTGAAGTACTGATCGGCGGCCTGCTGGCAGGGGTGATGTATTCCCTGGTCGCCATCGGTTTTGTCCTGATCTACAAGGCCAGCGGGGTGTTCAACTTCGCTCAGGGCGCGATGGTGCTGTTCTCGGCGCTGACCTTTGTCAGCCTGCTGGAGCGCGGTGTGCCGTTCTGGCTGGTGTTCCTCATCACCCTGGCGAGCATGGGGCTGTTGGCCCTGGTGGTAGAGCGCGCCGTGTTGCGGCCTTTGGTCAACCGTTCGCCGATCACTTTGTTTATGGCCACGCTGGGCCTGTCCTACGTGATCGAAGGCGCCGCACAGGCGCTGTGGGGCGCGCAGGTGCATGGGCTGGAACTGGGCATCAGTGATGAGCCGCTGGAGCTGGGCGGCATGCTGCTGTCGCAGTTCGATCTGTTTGCCGCTGGCACCGCTGCGCTGCTGGTGATCGTGCTGTCGCTGCTGTTCAACCACACGCGTATTGGTCTGTCGCTGCGGGCAGTGGCGGATGATCCACTGGCGGCGCAGGCAGTCGGCATCCGTCTGCAGCGGGTATGGGCGATCGTGTGGGCGGTGGCGGGTTTTGTCGGCCTTGTGGCAGGGCTGCTGTGGGGGGCGCGTCTCGGCGTGCAGTTCTCGCTGTCACTGGTGGTGCTCAAGGCGCTGCCGGTGCTGATCATCGGCGGCTTTACCTCGATCAGCGGGGCGATTGTCGGCGGGCTGATTATCGGTGCCTCGGAGAAGCTCGCTGAGGTCTATCTCGGCCCCATCATCGGTGGCGGCCTGGAGAACTGGTTCCCCTATGTGCTGGCCCTGTTGTTCCTGCTGGTGCGCCCGGCCGGGTTGTTTGGCGAACGCGCCATCGAGCGGGTCTGAGGAGATCGTCATGCTTTATAAAGAAGCCGGCCAGTTCAGCGTTCGCTATGCCGATGACCGCCGTTTTTTCCGCCTGCGCCAAGATCGTATCGGCCTGCTGGCGCTGCTGGTGTTTGCCTTCGCGGCGGTGCCGTTTCTCGGCAACGATTACTGGTTCAGCGCCATTCTGATTCCGTTTCTGGTGTTGTCCCTGGCTGGGCTTGGCCTGAACATGCTGACTGGCTATGCCGGGCAACTGTCGCTGGGCTCGGCAGCCTTTATGGCGGTGGGCGCCTTTGCCACCTACAACTTTGAGCTGCGCGTGCCGGGCTTGCCGTTGCTGCTGAGCATTGCCTTGGGCGGCATTACCGCAGCGCTGGTAGCGATCGTTTTTGGCCTGCCGAGCTTGCGCATCAAGGGTTTCTATCTGCTGGTCTCGACACTGGCTGCGCAGTTTTTTGTGCAATGGGCTCTGACCCGGTTTGGCTGGTTCTCCAACTACAACTCATCCGGGGTCATTACTGCTCCGCCGTTGCAGGTGGCGGGTGTGGATTTTGGCTCACCGGCCGGGCGTTACGTGCTGACTTTGGCGGTGGTGGTGGCGTTGTTCTGGCTGGGCGGCAACATCGTGCGCAGCGAGTTGGGGCGTAACTGGATGGCGGTGCGCGACATGGACACCGCCGCTGCGGTAATCGGCATTCCGCTGCTCAAAACCAAACTGCTGGCTTTCGCCATCAGCGGTTTCTTTCTCGGTGTGGCCGGAGCGCTGTGGGCGTTCACCTATCTGGGCACGGTGGAGCCTCACGGCTTCGACCTGAGCCGCTCTTTCCAGATCCTTTTCATCATCATTATCGGTGGCTTGGGCAGTGTCCTCGGCAACTTCCTTGGCGCGGCCTTCATCGTGCTGTTCCCGCTCTTGCTGTCGAATCTCGCCGCCTTGCTGCCGGCCGGGCTGATCGACGCTGGTCAGCTGGAGAACCTGCAAAAGATGGTGTTCGGCGCGCTGATCATCCTTTTCCTGATCAAGGAGCCGGAGGGGCTTGCCCGTCTCTGGCAGAGATTTCGCGAGCGCGCACGGCCGTGGCCGCTGCGCTACTGAGCGAACCCGCAAGTCAATCCAATTCGATAACAACACAGGACTTATCACAATGTTCAAGCGCACCTTCAGCAGCCTTGCACTGGCGCTGACCCTGACTGCCACGGCCTTTAGTGTCCAGGCGGCGGACGAGCAATACTTCCCGCTGCAAAGTTACCGGGTCGGTCCGTATGCCGCCGGTGGTACCGGCTTCTTTGGCGGCTTTATCGACTACCTCAAATACGTCAACGCCAACGGCGGGGTGAACGGCGTCAAGCTGACCTGGAGCGAGTGCGAAACCGAGTACGTGGTGGAGAAGGGCGTGGAGTGCTACGAGCGCCTGAAGAAGGGCCAGAACGGCGCTCCGGCCGCTGCCACCAACCCGCTTTCGGTGGGGATTGCCTACGCCACGCTGGAGCGTTCCACGGCGGATAAGCTGCCGCTGATCACCATCAACCACGGCCGCACCGACTCCACCGATGGCAGCGTGTTTCCCTACGTGTTCCCGCTGCAACTGAACCCGTATTCCGAGGTGTCAGCCATCGTTAACTGGATCGGCGAGAAGAGCGGCGGGCTGGATCAGCTTAAGGGCAAAAAGATCGTCACGCTGTATCACGGCTCGCCTTACGGCAAGGAAACCAACGAAGTGCTGCAGACGCTGGCCGATAAGTACGGCTTTGAGCTGACCCTTCTGGAAGTGCCGCATCCGGGCAACGAGCAGCAGTCGCAGTGGCTGAACATCCGCCGCGCCAAGCCGGATTGGGTGATCCTGCGCGGCTGGGGCGTGATGAACCCGGTGGCGCTGAAAACCGCGCAGAAAGTCGGCTTCCCGGCTGATCACATCATCGGCAACATCTGGAGTAACTCCGAGGAAGACGCAGCTCCGGCTGGTGCAGCAGCCAAGGGCTTTATCTCCATCACCACGCATCCGTCCGGCACCCAGTTCCCGGTGCTGCAAGGTATCCAGCAGCAGGTTGTGGATAAGGGCGAGGGCGACCTGGCCGATCCGAAGCGCTTCGGCACCGTGTATTACAACCTCGGCGTGGTTAACGGCATCCTCAACGTCGAAGCCGTACGCATCGCCCAAGAAAAATTTGGCAAGCAACCGCTGACCGGCGAGCAAGTGCGCTGGGGCTTCGAGAACCTGCGTCTGGATGATGCCCGCCTTGAAGCGCTGGGCGCCAAAGGTCTGGTGCAACCGCTGCAACTGTCCTGCTCCGACCACGAGGGCGGTGGCGCGGTGCGCTTCCAGCAGTGGGACGGTGAGAAGTGGAACCTGATCAGCGACTGGGTTCAGGCCGATCGCGCACTGCTGCGGCCGATCATTGAGGCGTCCTCGCATAAATACGCCGCAGAAAAAGGCATCACCCCACGGGATTGCAGCAAAGAAAGTTGAGATTAATCACGGCCGGGGCTTGCTCCGGCCGTTTGTTCAGGAGTGCAGCATGATCCTGCAGGTTGATGACATTGAAGTGCTTTACGAGCAGGTGATTCTCGCCGTGCGCGGCGTATCACTGACGGTTGGTCAGGGTCAGGTGGTGGCACTTTTGGGCGCTAACGGCGCCGGTAAAAGCACCACGCTTAAAGCCATTTCCGGGCTGGTGCGTGCCGATCGTGGCGAAGTGGTGCGCGGCAGCATTCGCTATTGGGGGGAAGACGTCACCCGCACTGCGCCGCAAACGCTGGCCACAGCCGGTCTGGTGCAGGTGTTGGAAGGGCGGCGCTGCTTTGCACATCTGACGGTGGAAGAAAACCTGCTAACCGGCGCATTTGCTCGTCCGCGCATCAGCCGTGGCGAGCTGCGTGACGAGCTGGCGCGCATTTTTGACTGGTTCCCGCGTCTGAAAACCCGGCGCAAAAGTCTGGCGGGCTATACATCCGATGGCGAGCAGCAAATGGTCGCCATCGGCCGGGCGCTGATCTCACGACCACAGCTGGTGCTGCTGGACGAGCCCTCCATGGGCCTGGCACCGCAGATCGTTGAAGAGATTTTCGACATCGTCGGTGAACTCAACCGCCGTGACGGCGTGAGCTTTCTGGTAACTGAACAGAACATCGATGTGGCCCTGCGTTACGCCCATCACGCCTACGTGCTGGAGAATGGGCAGGTGGTGGACCAGGGCGTGGCGAGTGAGTTGGCAGGTCGGGGTGACCTACACGATTTCTATCTGGGCAAAGTGCAGCAGGCTTGATCAGCAACTGTTGATGGGCAAACAGTGGACTGTCGTGCAGATGTTGGTGAGGCAACATCTTTGCGTTGATTATTTTCTTAACTTATTGACTTTAAAGGAATAAGTTAATTGGCACGGGTTGTGCGATGAGTAATGGCAAAGCAGTACCTACTTAGAGGAAGCCATGTCTACTCCAGCAGTCTTATCAGCCCATTACGATATCCGTCAGCCCGACGCCCACATCATCCGTGATGATGCCGAAGCCATCGCCGTTGCCCACCACGTGGCGGCGTTTCTGCGTGAGGGGGCCTCCGAGCGTGACCGCAACCGCGAAGTCCCGGCGGATGTAGTCGATACCTTTTCCAACAGTGGCCTCTGGGGCATTACCGTGCCCCGTGAGTTTGGCGGCGCTGAAGTGTCGTTTGCCACGCTGGCGCAGGTGATTGCCATTGTTTCAGCCGCTGATCCGTCGCTGGGGCAGATTCCGCAAAACCATTACTGCCTGCTGGAAGATATCCGCTTGCAGGGTACTGAAGAGCAGAAGCGTTTCTTCTTCGATCTGGTGCTCAAGGGCAACCGCTTTGCCAATGCGCTGTCGGAAACCGGCGGGAAAAACGTAGCCGACATCCGTACCCGTCTGGTCGCTGAAGGTGATGGGTACCGCATTGACGGGCGCAAGGGCTATTGCACCGGCTCGCTCTATGCGCATTGGCTCGGCGTGCTGGCGCTGGACGATCAGGATCGCGCCCAACTGGCATTTGTTCAGCGCGGCACGCCGGGCCTGGTTGTGGTGGATGACTGGAGCAGCATCGGCCAGCGCACCACCTCCAGCGGCACTGTGATTCTGGATGGTCTGCGTGTACCGACCTTTAACCTGTTCCCCAGCTATCGCTCCTATGAAAGCCCGACCCTGGCCGGCCCGTTCGCGCAACTGACCACTGCCGCGATTGATGCCGGTATTGCCCGGGCCGCGCTGGACGACACCATCGCCTTTGTTCGTGAACATGCTCGCCCGTGGATTGATGCCGGCGTGGAGAAAGCCAGCGAAGACCCGCTGACCATCATTCAGATCGGCTCGCTGGACATTCGTCAGGAGGCCGCCGAAGCCCTGCTTGAACGCGCCGGACGGGTGCTGGATGCGGCAAAACCGGCAACCAATGAAGACAATGTGGCCGCTGCCTCGGTTGCGGTGGCCAGGGCCAAGGTGCTGACCACTGAAGTGGCGATTGAGGCGACTAACCGCCTGTTTGAGCTGGGCGGAACGCGCTCATCACTGGTGGTGCACAACTTCGACCGTCACTGGCGCAATGCGCGGGTGCACACATTGCATGATCCGGTGCGCTGGAAATATCACTTGGTCGGCAACTGGGCGCTCAACGGCATCAAGCCTGCCCGTCACGACTGGAACTGAGGCCGTATCATGACCAAACAGATTCGCCTCAATGCCTTCAGCATGAACACGGTCGGGCATCTGTCGCCCGGCCTGTGGCGGCACCCACGTGATCAGGCTACGCGTTACACCGATATCCATTACTGGGTTGAGCTGGCCAAAACCCTTGAACGTGGCTGCATTGACGGCCTGTTTATCGCCGACGTGCTGGGGGTTTATGACGTATACGGCGGCAACGCCGACAGCGCCCTGAGCAACGCCGCGCAGGTGCCGGTGAATGATCCGCTGCAACTGGTGCCGGCCATGGCAGCGGCTACTCAGCATCTGGGCTTTGGCGTGACGGCATCGGTGTCTTTCGAGCATCCGTTTCCGTTTGCCCGGCGCATGAGCACGCTGGATCACCTGACTGGCGGGCGCGCAGGCTGGAATATCGTGACCTCTTATCTGGCCAGCGGTGCACGCAACTTGGGGCAGCGCGATCAGCTTTCTCACGACCAGCGCTATGCCTTGGCCGAAGAGTACCTGCAGGTCTGCTACAAACTCTGGGAGACCAGTTGGGAGGACAATGCGGTGCGTGCCGACCGTGACAGCGGTGTCTACGCAGACCCCGCCAAGGTGCATGGCATTAACCACGAGGGAGAGTATTTCAAAGTACCGGGTTTCCATCTGAGCGAACCCTCGCCGCAGCGCACGCCGGTGCTCTATCAGGCCGGTGCTTCCAGCCGTGGCCGGGCGTTTGCGGCGGCGAATGCCGAGTGCGTGTTTGTCGCCGCGCCAAGCAAGGCGGTGCTGAAGAAGCAGGTGGCAGATTTCCGCACCGCTGCTGTGGCTGCGGGCCGTGGCGCCCATGACATCGTGATTCTTGAACAACTGACGGTGATCGTTGCCGAGACTGACGAAGCTGCGCTGGCGCGCCTGCGCGAATACCGCGAGTACGCCAGCGCCAGTGGTGCGCTGACCCTGATGGCGGGCTGGACCGGGATTGATTTCGCGCAGTACCAGCCGGATCAGATTCTGCGTGAAGTGCCCAGCGAGGCCATTCAGTCGGCGGTGGAAGCCTTCACCCGCGCAGATCCGACGCGCTCTTGGACCACTGCCGAGATCGCCGATTACTGCGCCATTGGTGGTGACGGCCCGGTGCTGGTCGGCTCGGCGAAAACCGTCGCGGATCAGTTGCAGGAGTGGGTGGAAGAAACCGATGTGGACGGCTTCAACCTGGCCAGTGTGGTCGCCCCGGAAACCTTCGAGGCGGTGGTTGATCTGCTGGTGCCGGAGTTGCAGGCGCGTGGACTGTTCAAGCGCGAATACGCCGAAGGCACCCTGCGCAACAAGCTGTTCGGCAATGGTGACCGCTTGCAGGCGCCACACCCGGTGGCACGTCTGCGCCGAGAGGCCGGGCGATGAACGAGTTGCTGGCCAATCTGGACTGGAGCGAAATCGGCCAGGCCTGCATCGACACCCTGAGCATGCTCGGTGGCGCGCTGTTTTTCACCGTGCTGCTGGGCCTGCCGCTGGGCGTGCTGCTGTACCTAACCGGGCAGCGGCAGATGCTGTCCAGCCCGGTGCTATACCGGGTGCTTTCAGTGGTGGTGAACGTGCTGCGGTCGCTGCCGTTCATCATCCTGCTGATTGTGCTGATCCCGCTGACCACGCTGCTGACCGGTACGTCGCTGGGCGTGCGCGGCGCCATCCCGCCGCTGGTGGTGGGCTGCACGCCGTTCTTTGCGCGGCTGGTGGAAACCGCCTTGCGCGAGGTGGATCGCGGCCTGGTTGAGGCCAGCCAGTCCATGGGCGGCAGTACCTGGCAAATCATCTGGCTGACACTGTTGCCTGAGGCGCGCACCGGGCTGATTGCTGCGGTCACCGTGACCTCCATCGTGCTGGTGGATTACACGGCGATGGCCGGCGTGATTGGTGGCGGTGGCCTGGGTGATCTGGCTATCCGCTTTGGTTATCAGCGTTTTCAGACCGATGTGATGGTGGTCACCGTTCTGCTGCTGATCCTGCTGGTGCAGGCCCTGCAAATGAGCGGCGACCGGCTGGTGCGGCACTTCTCCCGCCGCTGAGTTTTTATCCCGTTAGCGGCAGCCGGGTTTTGCTGCCGCCAAGGCCCCACGTTCGCCCTACGACGGCCACCTAAAATCCGATAGGAGTAACAGATATGTTGAAGCAGTCCCTGGCGGTTCTCGCGGCCGCCGTTCTGAGTTTTTCCGCCCATGCCGGTGAGAAGCTGGTGGTAGGCGCTACACCGGTTCCCCACGCGGAAATTCTTGAGTTCGTTAAACCGGCTCTGGCTAAGCAAGGTGTGGATCTGGATATCAAGGTTTTCACCGACTTTATCCAGCCCAACCTGCAACTGACCGAGAAGAACCTCGATGCCAACTATTACCAGTACCGGCCGTTTCTGGATGAGTTCAACGCGACCCGTAAAACTGATCTGGTGCCGGTCGTAGGCATTCATATCGAGCCATTTGGTGCTTACTCGACCAAGATCAAAGACCTCAAGGAGCTGCCGGACGGCGCCAGCGTGGCCATTCCCAATGACCCGGTCAACACCGGGCGCGCGCTGGTTCTGTTGCATGAAGCGGGTTTGATCAAACTGAAAGACCCGAGCAACACCCTGGCGCCCCAGCGTGATATCGCCGAGAACCCGAAGAAGCTGAAGATTCGTGAGCTGGAGGGCGCTTTGCTGGCCCGCGCGGTGAATCAGGTTGATCTGGCTTTCGTCTTCGCCAACTACGCGCTGGAAGCCGGTATCGACACCAACAGCGCGCTGATCGTGGAGAAGGGCAAAGACCTTTATGTCGAGTTTCTGGTGGCCCGCCCGGACAACATCCAGGACCCAGGCATTCAGAAACTGGCCAAGGCCCTCAATGCCCCGGAAGTGCGTGAGTTCATCCTGACCCGCTACAAGGGCCAGATTGCCCCGGCTTTCTGATGGCTGACGCTGAAAGTGGCTGGCATGCGCTGGCTGCTTTCAGCGAGTTGAGCATGTTCAACGCGGTGTCATTACCGTTTACTTATGGAGTCTTACCGTGACCCGCTTTCCCCAGGAAATTCTCGCTGACACGGCGCAACTGCAGCTGCGCGGTGTCGGCAAACGCTATGGCGATCTGAGTGCTTTGCAGGGCATTGATCTGCAGGTTCGCCGTGGTGAAATCTTCGGCATCATCGGCCGCAGTGGTGCTGGCAAATCTTCATTGCTGCGCTTGCTCAATCGCCTTGAAGCCCCAAGCGAAGGACAGGTGCTGATTAACGGTGAGGACATCGGCACCTTTGGCACCGAACGTTTGCGAGGTTTGCGCCGCCAAGTGGCGATGATATTTCAGCACTTCAATCTGATGGCAACCCGCACAGTGGCGGAAAATGTCGAGCTGCCGCTGCGTATGGCCGGTCTTGCCCGTCAGCAGCGGCAGCAGCGGGTGGATGAGCTGCTGCAATTGGTCGATCTTGGTGAGCGCCGTGATGCCTATCCGGCGCAGCTGTCAGGCGGTCAGAAGCAGAGGGTCGGTATCGCCCGGGCGCTGGTGCTGCAACCGGGCATTCTGTTGTGTGATGAGGCCACCTCGGCCCTCGACCCGGAAAGTACCCAGTCCATTCTTGAACTGCTGCGGGACATTAACCGCCGTTTGGGGCTGACCATCGTTCTGATCACCCATGAGATGGAAGTCATCCGTGATCTTTGCCACCGCGTAGCGGTACTTGAGCGGGGCCAGATTGTGGAGCAGGGCGAGGTGTGGCGGGTGTTTGGTGATCCCAAACACGAAGTCAGCCGTATCCTCCTTGGTGGGCCGGATCGTGGTTTGGAAAAAAGTGCTTTGGGCGATGAAGTGTTGTTGGAGCTGCATTACACCGGCGAGCAGGCACTGGAGCCTAATCTGGCCGGCCTGACTGCGGCGCTGGGTGCCGAGCTGCGTCTGTTGCAAGGCGGCGTGGAACGAATTCAGGGACGCACGCTGGGCTGCCTGCGGGTGGCATTGCCGGTGTCGGCTGAGGTGGAGGTGCTGCTGGCACGGGCTGCGCCATTGGCTGACCGGGTGGTGCAGTTGGGGTGAAATGGCGCCCGTGACGGGCGCCATGGGGTTCAACTGAGGTTGAGCAGGCGGGCGGCGTTGGCATGGAAGAATTTATCCAGCACATCCTCTTTCAGCCCAAGTTGCAGGGCATCGTCGATGCTCTGGCGGATTGGGCGGAAGGTGTAGGACGAGCCGAACAGCAGTTGATCCGCGAGGAAGCCATTGGCAGCTTGTATGTATGCCTCGCTACCAGCGAGGAATAGGTACATATCCGGCACCAGATGGATGTTTTCGTAACGGAACGCCACACCAATGGCTTGCTGCACGTTAGGCCAGTAGCCGTGGTAGGCGACAATCTTCAGCTGCGGGAAGGCGCGGGCCACGGCGGCGAGTTTGCCGGGGTTGTTGTAGGCCGGGTCTGGTGTGGTCGGGCCGCTCATGAGAAACAGCGGGATGCCGCGGTTTTGCAGGTGCTCATAGATCGGCCAGTAGAGGGTGTCGTCCGGGTGCCGGGCCGGTTCGGCAAAGCCTGGCTCCAGATCAATACCCACCAGCCCGAGCTGATCAACCGCGCGGTCAATCTCCGCCAGCGCTCCGTCAATGCCTTGCAAGACCGGCTCAATCGAGCCGATGCCGAGCAGTTCATCATGGTCGCGGATGATGGTGTGAATTTCTTCGTTCGGTAGGTGTTGGCTGGGCGTGTGGCGGCCCACCACAACAGCTTTGTGCAGGCCTGCTTCACGGACTTCGGCGAGAAAGCCTTCCTGTGTCAGTGAGCGTTCGAAGTGATCATCCGGGCCGCGTGTTCCGACGCGGCGGTTAAGCCAGCGTGCGGTGTCATGTTCAGGGGTGCCCGGTGCACCACCGAAGAACGGATGTAGAAAGGCCGGGCGGCAGCGCAGGTCGATGACTTTCATGCGACTTTCTCCTTACCCGCGCGTACGTCGAAGGCGCCACCGGTGAACGAGCCGTCCACGGTGACTTTGCCCTTGCCGGGCAGCAGCGGGAACACCAGTTCGGCAAAGCGGTAGGCTTCTTCCAGATGCGGGTAGCCGGACAGGACAAAGCTGTCGACGCCTAGATCCGCGTATTCCAGCAGGCGCGCTGCGACAGTTTCCGGGTCGCCCACCAGCGCAGTACCGGCACCGCCACGCACCAGGCCGACACCGGCCCACAGGTTAGGCGCGACTTCCAGTTTGTTGCGATCGCCACCGTGCAGGGCGGCCATGCGCTGTTGGCCAACGGAATCCATCTTGGCGTAGTTGGCCTGTGCAGCGGCGATGGTTTCGTCATCCAGGTGGCTGATCAGCTCATCGGCGGCGGCCCAGGCGGCTTCATTGGTTTCCCGCACGATTACATGCAGGCGCACGCCAAAGCGCACGGTGCGGCCCTGTTTGGCGGCGCGGGCGCGTACATCGGCAATCTTTTCGGCCACTGCGGTTGGCGGCTCGCCCCAGGTCAGGTAGGCATCAACATGCTTGGCTGCCAGATCATGGGCGGCTGGCGAAGAACCACCGAAGTACAGCGGCGGATAAGGTTTTTGCACAGGCGGGAAGAAGTTCTGTGCGCCCTGAACCTTGAGGTGTTTGCCTTCGAAGTCGACCGTTTCACCTTGCAGCAGGCGGCGCCAGATAGTCAGGTATTCGTCGGAGGCTTCGTAGCGCTCGTCGTGGTTGTAGAACACGCCGTCCGCCGCCAGCTCGGTGGCGTCACCGCCGGGCACAACGTTGAGCAGCAGACGGCCGCCACTGGCCTGATCGAGGCTGGCAGCTTGGCGGGCCGATGCGGTGGGGTTGCCCAGTGAGGTGCGCAGCGCCACCAGCAGTTTGATGCGCTGGGTAACGGGTACCAGGCTCGCCGCTGTCACCCAGGGGTCAAGGCAGCTGGCGCCAGTGGGGATCAGCAGGCCGTCGTAGCCAAGTTGATCGGCCGCCACGGCGATCTGACGCATGTAGGCGTTGGCGGCAGGTCGGCCACTGGCTGAGTGGCCCAGGTAGCGGGTATCGCCGGATGTTGGCAGGAACCAGAAAATATCAAGACTCATCGTGTGTTGCCCTCGTTGCCATGTTCTATTTGCTGTGGATGCACGCGTGGCATGACGCAGGTTTTAGATAGATAGGTTGATCATCCCGTTGCCTTGTAAGGTCGACGGGCGACGTTTGTTCACCACCAGTTCGCCAATGCGGATCAGGTGTGTGCGGGTGACGTTGCGGGTCAGCCCGAGCAGATTGGCGGTGTGCACTTGGTTGTAATGGCAGAAGCGGTAAGCAGCGCGTAGCAGGGCGTCTTCTACTTTGGCGTGAACGCCTTCTCCCTGTTCTTCAAACAACCGCTGGAACGCTTGCAGAAGCAGCTCATCTGCGTTGTCTGGGCGCAAGCGGGTGTCGTCTTCGCGTTCAATTCGCAGGTTGGATAAGTGCAGGTCTTCTGCGCGGATCACCCGATCGCGGCAGATCAGCAAAGTGTGGTGGATAACGTTTTCCAGCTCGCGAATGTTGCCCGGCCAGCCGTAATTGGCCAGCCGCTGACGCGCTTCATCGCTCAAAACGACATCGGTGTAGCCTAGGCGACGGCTGTACTCGTTGATGAAGTGATGGGCCAGCGGCAGGATATCGCCCGGCCTTTCGCGCAGCGGATAGAGTTGCAGGCTGACCACATTTAGGCGGTAGTACAGGTCCTCACGGAAGTGCCCGGCATTGATGGCCTTTTCCAGATGCACGTTGGTCGCAGCCAGTACCCGCACGTTGATCGGGATGCTTTTGCGTGAGCCTAGCCGAACCACTTCGCGCTCTTGCAGGACGCGTAGCAGCTTGACCTGAATCGGCATCGGCAGGTCGCCGATTTCATCGAGAAACAGGGTGCCGCCATTGGCCTCCTCGAACCATCCTGCCTTGGCCGCCAGTGCGCCGGTGAAGGCGCCTTTCTCGTGACCAAACAACTCGGCTTCAACCAGCGATTCGGAGAAGGCACCGCAGTTCACCGCCACAAACGGGCCGTTTTTACGTCCGCTGAGGTTGTGGATATGACGCGCCACCAGCTCTTTACCTGTGCCGGTCTCACCAATGATCAGGACGCTCGCTTCGCTAGGTGCGACCTGTTGCAAGTGGGCAAGAAGCGCCTGCGATCTCGGGTCTTCGAAAACCTGTGCGGTTGCCCTGATCGAGGTGGCCAGTGTGGGAGAGGGGGGGAGCGTCAACAATTGCATGGTCGGGCCTACGAGTAGAAAGACGGGGTAGGACGCGTACCGTTCAAGGCCCAGTCGCCCAATTCGTGGATGCGGTAATCCACAGGGTCGTGCAGGCTTTGTGTACGCAAGTTTCGCCAGAATCGGTCAAAACGCAGGGAGGCATGGGTTGCCCGTGCGCCGGTGACTTCAAACAGTCGGTTGCAGATATCCAGTGCGTTACGGCTGGCGGCGACCTTGGCGGTGCCAATGGCCAGTGCCAGTTGCGCGCGTTCTTCGGCGGTCAGTGCATGTTCTTTGCGCCAGGCTTCATCAAGTTGGTCAACAGCGCGCTGAATCAATACGCGGCTGCTTTCCAGCCCCACCCAGAAGTCACCGTAATGACGCAGGATGTAAGGGTCTTCACCACTGCTGCGGGCGCTGGAGCGGAACCACGGGCGGCTTTCTTTAAGGGTGTACTGGCGGGCTTCAGCGAATGCGCCTTCGGCAATGCCGAGGAACATATTGGCGAACAGCAACTGGGCGATCAGTGGGCGCAGACAGGCAAAGGGTGTGCTCAGCGGGCCGGGATCAAGCAGTAGCTCGGCGTGCTCCACCCGTACGCGCTCGAAGGTTGCGCTGCCGCTGTCGGTTTGGCGCTGGCCGATGTTGTCCCAGTCACCGTGCAGAGTGATGCCGGTACGGCCGGTGGGGATGGCTGCAATCACCAGTTTGCCGCCAGCGGTTTCATCCACCGCAGAGGCAATCAGCATTTCGGAGTCAGTGGCACCGGAGCAGAAGCTCTTCTTGCCGGAGAATTCGTACCAGTTGTCGAACTTCTTCATCACGGTGCGGGTGTCCAGCGGGTTAAGGGCATTGCCCCAAAACCAGTTTTTACGCGCAGTCAGCTCCAGCCAGGGCTCCCATTGCGCAGGGCTGGCGAACAGCCGCACAGTCGCCAGCATCAGGTGCTGAAAGCCGAAAACGTGAGCGATCGAGCTGTCGACGCGGGCGAACTCGCGCACCACTTCAAAGGTTTCGTTCCAGCTGGCACCCAGGCCGCCGTATTGGGTTGGGATAATCAGCGACAGCAGGCCGCTGGCACGGATCGAATCGCGTTCGGCTTTTGGTGTGCCGCCGCGGGCGTCGCGTTCCACTGCCGTCTCAGCAAACTGCGCAGCCAGCTCCCGTGCGATTTGCAGGGGCTCTATGGGGCGGGTTTTCAGATGCAGGCTCATAGGTGCTGGCCTCACGCAATCTTGCGCAGTGGGGCGCCGACTTTCCCGGCGCTGAGCACGGTTCCCGCAGCGCGCTCGGCGGCTAGCTCTACGCGGGCTTGCAACTGCTCGCTGACGATCTTGTAATCCTTGAAGTCGGCTTCGCTGCCGTACACCCCAATGGGCAGGGTTAGCGATTGAAAGAAGCTGAACAGCGGGCGCAACTGGTGATCAATCACCAGCGCGTGGCGCTCACTGCCGCCGGTCGCCGCAAGCAACACCGGGGTGTCGATCAGCGCGTTCATCTCAATCAGGTCGAACAGGTGCTTAAACTGGCCTGGGTACGAGCCGCGATACACCGGTGCCGCAACAATCAGCAGATCTGCTTGCTCAATGGCCTGAAGCTGCGCCTCGGTTTCAGCGGCCAGTTCCTTACGCGACAGGGCACCGCCCACTTCACGGGCAATATCGCCTAAGACGATCAAGCGGCTATCAAAGTCCAGATGCTTGCTCAGGGCTGTAATGATCGACTCCGCCAGTACCTGAGTGCGGGAAGGCCGATAAGCGCCACCTGAGACTGCAACCACGTTGAAGGATGTGCTCATGCTGGGTGTTCCTTTCGATGATGTATGGATACAGCGACTCAGCAAAACTCGTTCCATACATAAAAATCCTTTTAAAACAGATGCTTATAGTTTCTAGGATGAGGCTTTTGGTGTCTGTAGAGGTACAACTGTTGATGAGCTGTTTGTTGGGCAACACCTGAAAGACTGTTGCTTGATGAACATTTGATCGGGCAACACATGGTGTGAATTTATATTCAATTTTGTTTGTTTTAATAAATAATTAATTCGAATTTGGTTATATCAGCTTGTGCTGACAGCGCAGCTGGCAATGACCAGAGTGGACACCAGAGCGGTGGAAAGGTCGCGCTAAAGGGCGGGCGACGGACAGCTTATGGCTTGCTTAGGAGCGTCTATACTTCTTGCTGTACATAACAAACCAACAAGAACAACGAAGGTTACCGTTATGAAAAGAAGTCTCTTAGCCGTTGGTTCTGCGCTGCTACTGAGTTCTTTTATGTATGTGCCGAGTGCCGGTGACAGGCCGGTCACAAAGCCAGTCTCCCAGCACAGCGAGAACACTCACTGCTGCGCCCCGCCTGCCGTCGATAGGTGGGCATCACTGTTCAACTAGTGCACATCACCCGTTGTTAATGGTTAGCCTTGTTTAAGGCTACGGCATACTGCGTCTGTAGATTGGTGGCGGTACTAATCGGTTGCGTGCTGTTGCGGCACGAACACTGTGGCGTGAGTTGGCAAGCTCTTCACCGCTTGCCCTTCGCAAGGGTCCTTCTGTTCCCCGCCATGACCTCGGCTTAAACCTAGTTGTCGAATGAGCCTTAAGGCGTTCAGGCAGGCTACCACCGTGGTCCCTAAGCGCTGTGTGAGCGGACCTGTGGAAGCTAGTAGCCAACAGCAATCCAACGGTTTGGATAAGCCCCTGATCGCCTCAGGCTAGGCCGATCGAATGAACTCTGAATTGCAGGGCGACACCAACGCCCGCATGCTGCCTCCATTTTGCGCATATCTATTCAGTGTGGGTGTGGCTCGCAAGAGCGTGCCTACGCTCAATTGACTGTAATCGGTTAATACCAATGCCGATCAGGGTTAAACATTGGGATGTTTCCCTTTGTTCTAAAGAACCAGGAACCGAGAATTCATGTCGAGCAGTACCCAGACATCCCGCTCTACCACTAAGGCTATACAGCTGCCTCTGCTTTTACTCCTGGCGTCGCTCACCTCGATTGCGCCATTCTCCACTGATATGTACCTGCCTGCTTTCCCCGCTATCCAGCAGGATATGTCCCTGTTGCCTGGGCAAGTTGAGTTGAGTTTTTCAGCCTACTTTGTGGGCATGTTGCTGGGGATGCTGTGCTACGGCCCCATCAGCGACCGATATGGCCGTAAACCTCCATTGTTATTCGGGCTAAGCCTTTACACGTTGGCCTCCTTGGCTATTGCCAGCGTGGACTCTCTGGAGGGATTGCTGTGCTGGCGTTTCCTGCAGGGTGTGGGGGGCTGTGCGGGGGCGGTGCTGGCGGTGGCAATCGTTCGAGACTGCTGTGCGCCGCAACAGACTGCCAAGGTCATGTCCATGATTACCCTGATAATGGGCGCCGCACCGATTCTGGCACCTCTGATCGGGGGCATGGTGCTTGGTCTTTGGAACTGGCAGGCCATCTTTGTTGTGTTGTCCGGCTTCGGAACTCTTTGTTTGCTAGGACTGGTGTTCGGCTTGCGGGAAACCCTGGCCCAGCGTAGCGAGCGGCTGGCATTACTTCCGGTGTTAAAGAACTATGGGGAGTTGCTGCGCAATCGCGAGTTCATGGGCTTTGCCTTGTGTCAGGCGTTCACCACCGGGGCAATGTTTGCCTACATTGTCGGCTCTCCGTTTGTGCTGATCGAACTGCACAGCATTGCTCCTGAACACTTTGGACTGTTCTTTGGCATCAATGCGGTTGGCATGGTATTGGCCAGCCAAGTGAACCGCGTGTTGCTCAATCGTTTCAGTGCAGCAACCTTGCTGGGTCATATGCTGTGGCTGCCCTTGCTCGCAGGGCTGTTGTTAATGCTCAATCACATCCTTGGAGTGCAGGGGCTTTGGCTGATCCTGCCGGCCTTCTTCATTTTGGTTTCCAGTGTGGGCCTGGTCAGCCCTAATGCCATGGCCATGTCGATGGCTAAGCAGGGCCATCGGGCAGGGCTCGCCTCTGCGCTGCACGTGAGTCTGACTTTTGGGATGGGGATGTTGGCGGGAGTGCTCGTGAGTGTGCTTCACGACGGCAGCCAGTTTCCGCTGGCGCTGGTGATCTTTTGCTTCGCTCACGGTGGTTTGTTTGCCAACCGAGTGTTGGCCCGGTCAACACAACGGGCAGGCGGCTTCCGGTGAGGTATGACGGGAGAAATGTGCTCTGCTTTATGTAGAGGGCAGTTGTTCTAAGTGTCGGGGGCTGTCGAGAATGTGGGGAGTTTACGGAGGGCTTGCAGGTGGCGAGGGTAGGGCAGTAAGTAAGTTGCTATGCCCAGAGGGTAAACAAAAACGGCCTGGACATAATTGTGCAGGCCGTTTTCGTTATTAGACGTTAACGGCTAAGTCTGGTCTGGGAGGTCTGTAGTTAAGGCTTCTTGGCTGAATTCGCGAATTTACATACCCGGTTTCGTACCCGGTTTCGTTTTTTTGATTCTTCGCTCGGGGAAGAGGTCGGATCTATTCTCTGTCTTCCTTGTCGGAGTTGTCTTCAATTTCAGTCAGGGGCTTTGGTGTTTCAGATGCATCAGTCGGCTGCTCTTGTCCTTGCGGTTTTTGGGGCATGCTAAGGCTGACTCTCTTCCTCTGAAACCGAATGTTTTCCGTCACTTTCTTGAACGTACGCTGTTCGTGAGGGGTTTCAAGCGTCTGGATCGCCGAGCGGTTCTCTTGGCTCTGGGCGGCTGGCTCTTCGTGCTCTTCCGTAGGAGCTTTCGCCTCGTCCGGGGAGTCTCTCAACTGGTTAATGTCCTGACGATCCCCGTAGATGGTTTGCTTCGGCTGCTTCGGCTGCTGTGCTCTCTGCTGCTTCTTAAGATGGGTTTTGTAGGCTTTTTCAATCAGCTTTTCTAGTAGGGCTGTGGCGTCTGTTCCCTGCTCATTGGCCATTCGTTGCAGGTCGTCTCTGGTGGCGCCTTTGAGGGTAAACAGGCAGGGCCGGTAGCCCTCTTCCTTCTTCTTGCTCCTGCTCTTCTCCTGACGCCATGCGTCCTTCATGTCGCGTAACAGCTCGCGTGCCCTTTTTTCTTTTTCGAGTGTTTGGCCAAGGCGGAGCAGATCCTTCCAGGAAATGCTTTGGTCGGCGTCAAGACCCTCGAAGCCCTTAACCCGCAAGTAGTCTCGCGCCCAAAGGTGCTGCTTGGCATTTTCTGGGTCTAGCCATTCAAGGCCGGGCTTTCTTGGACGTCCCATCGCGCATCTCCCAAACCGAGCTCGCAGCACCCTGGCTGCACTGCAACTCTACCGATAGTAACTGATAACGTTATCTAATGCGTTTATAAAAACGATATTAAGTCATGCTAATGCTTATGGTAGAATAGTTTTACGAAATAAAAACAGGTTTTCATGCTTATGCACATGGCGCTGCTGCGGCACAAAACAAGCACAATTGGTCCTGAGGAAAGGCTGTTTCTCGCGTCATTTTCGATGCGCTTTCAGGACGGTGAGGCTGTGTCGCTGACGGTGCGAGAGCTTTCAGACTCTGTGGGTATGCCTCCACGCGTTGTGATGCGAGCCGTCTCCAGGTTGGCATCGGCTGACTCATACCTAGTCGTAAAGAAGGTGAGCTGCGGGCGGGGGCGGCCGTCGCGTAGCTATGAAATCTCGCCCGAGATCCGCGAACGCTTGAAGTCTTCTGCAGTAAGTTGCCCTTCGGACTGTCTGCAGGTCATCGATCATCTTCTGATGCCGATCACTGACTTGCGCTCCCGCGAGGGTTGCGATGAGGAGGCGGAGAAGAGGATCGGCTATAAGCAGCCTCCGGTCAGAATGAAAAGCGACCAACTGAGCCTCGCTAACCGGTGGTTACTTGCCGTGCTGGTAAGTCATGCAAATGAGTTTGGTGTTGTGGACGAGCTTGGGATGGCTGATCTGCGACAACTGACAGGAATGACTGAGTTCCGGTTGAAGGCTCAGGTGACGCGCCTGATGGATATGGGGGTAATCCGCAGCTATGCGCCGGGACTTTCTAGGAGTCTGTTTACGGGGGTGAGGGTCAGATCGTCCTACGTTCTCGACCTATCCCATCCACTGCTCGGGACGGGTGTTGATAGGGGCGGTGTTGTCGTTATCGACGAAGAAACTGAGGCGCCACGGGAGGTTGTGATCCGGGTGGCTGGAGGTGTTGAGCCGGTTTTGAGGGACTACTTTCAGCGGTTAAGTGATGCGGACTTTGATGTGTTCTGGCATCGACTGGACGGATACGCATCCTTTCTTTTATCCAGACCCTGGAAGGCGCCCGGTCGTTTGCTGGGTGCGGATTTAGCGGCAGAGCTTGAGGCTTTGATCGGCAATGATTTCCAAAGGCCGCGTGGCAGAGTTAGCGGTGACCTGAGCATTGATGAGGGGCATTGGTTGCGTGTCATCGAGCACTTTTCTTTTCTGGCGTTTGAGCGCGCCAGAAGGATTCAGGCAGTGCTCATGGGTATGCCCGATTGGAAAAATGGTGGAGTGCGAATCCAGCTTATACCAACGCTATGCCCCAGAATTACGGCAGTCTTGGTTAAGCCTAGCCCCGTGCCTCGATATGGTTGCGTGGTTGTGAAATATGAGCCGTGGAATGTATGCGAACTTTACGAGCAGGAGGCTGATCTGGAGATAGATGACCGCCACAGGTTTGGTCTTCAGGCCCGGCCCAAGGGGTAAGTGTTTTTTTACTGCCCTTGCAGATCCTCTGGGACATACAGAGGAGCCCTGCTGATGCGAATTTTCCGCTTACAAGACGTGATCACTGCTACTGGCCTGTCTAGGTCGACCCTGTACAAGTACATCTCGGAAGGCACCTTCCCGAAACCGGTATCGCTGGGCGACCGCTGCGTCGGCTGGGTCGATAGCGAGGTGCACGACTGGATCCTGGCCAGGATTGAGGAGCGTGACCTGGCCGAGGGTACTGCAGTACGTTCCACCGGCCACCTGAGCATGGCCAGCTAGAACTGACCACCTGTGCCATGACCAGTCGGAGCTGGTCATGGCGCTTATGCCGGCTGCCTGATTCTGGCTGCTCGGCGATCTTCAGAAAGCCGGAGCGATGTTGCTCCCCATCGATCCGGCAGACTCTGGCTAGGCATCGGTCTCCATGGGCTTTTGGTCTGGTTTATGTCCGGAATACGTCTTCAGCAAAAAATGCCGTTGCGGCTGGGTGCACAGGGTGGATTTTTCCGAGCCAGCCGGAGCTGTCAGTTGCGGTGTGGGTAGTATGCTTTTACTAGCTATTCCTACCCGAAGGGTTCTTGCCTCACTAACCGTGCAGTAGCAAGCATCACCGACCAGATCCCATGTACCTGGAGGGGCTTAATCATCTGGCACTGAAGCACTATCTGAAGGGGCAATTATCCGGGGATCTACCAACCACCAAGCAACACGATCAGTTCACCACGGGAGACCAGCTACCCATTCATCGCGGATGAGCTTCGTCACCGAGCATCCAGTCGAGGGTGATCAGGCAGGGAAAGGTATCCAGTAAATTAAAACTCCGCAGGCATGGCTTATGTAACTCAACCATGAGAGGTCATAACCATGTTCAGCGATACCAATACCACCCAGCGCTTTCCACTCCGTCACCCTGACAATCCCAACCTCCACCTGCACTACGGGGATACCTTCGAGGGCTTTCCCATTCATAGCGAAGTAGGCCCCTTTATTCGGGAGTACCTGTCTGAGCTCAAGCGCACCATCGACCTGGCTTTGGCTGAGTATCCGAGGGTGCTGGCGTTCAGGGTGGATCTCAGGCTACCCCAAGGTATCGAGCTACCCGACTTCGCCTATACGAATCAGGTCATCAGCCGGTTCTTCGAATCGTTTACGAAGAAGATCCAGTACCACCAGGAGCGGGTGGCTGAGCGTGGCTACTCGCGTGGTTGCAAAGTACGGTACGTCTGGTCGAGAGAGATCGGTCAGGAGGCCGCCAGCATTATCACCTGCTGATCCTGCTTAACCGTGATGCCTATTACACCCTAGGGCTGCTGGGCTCAGAGAGGGTCAACATGATCAGCCGCATAGAAGAGTCATGGGCCAGTGCGCTGGGGTTGTTGATGTCTGAAGTCGATGGGCTGGTACATATCCCCGAAAATCCAACGTATCGGATAGATCGGCATCCCCGTATGCGGAAGGTTGCATGGTCAGAACACAAGGTTCTTGTTGATGAGCTACCGGATCTGTTCTACCGGGCCAGCTACCTGTGTAAGAAAGCGACCAAGTCCTACGGGGATCGTCAGCGGGGATTCGGAACCAGCCGAGGGTAGTGGCTACCTACTGCGCAATAGCGTCATGCCCATGGAATCCTGGCCGGCCGATGGTTTAGGCTCCGGCCAGGAATAGAATGCTGACGAGAGCGCTGCGGGATGACGGAAAATGGAGAGCGCTGCCGACGGCATTACCAGTCGGTATACGAACGGAATCAGTCAGAGATCAGCAAGGGCCGTGCTCTTGATGAAAGCCTGCATCATTTCCTCGACCAGCGTCCGGCTGGTAAGAACCAGTCAGCACTTGAGCGTGCGCAAGGCCTGGCAGCGGCATTGTTTTGGTTTGATGCGGATGCGGTTGCTCAATCCGAGCTCGCTAGCCTGGCACTCAGCCGGGTGCTGCATTTCGATAATGCAGTCAGCATCGAGCTGCTGTTGCACCTTGCCAGCCATAACCCGGAAACCCTCAGATGGGCGATTCGCTACTCGAAGCTGTTTGAGCGTGTCGAGTCGCCCCTTTGGCTTGCGCTGCGTGTGGCGCTCACAGGGGAGGACTGGCAAGTATTCTTCGGTGTCTGTGATCGGTTGCTGGATCAGCTCAAGCCCTTTGATGAGCTTATTGCTCACGCCGAAAAACAGCTAAAGCACTTGTCGCTGCTGGAGCTGTTTTCCTACCTAAGTGTGCTGGCCTACCAGGCATTTACCGAAGACGGTTCCGATGATCCTTCCGGTCAGCAGTGGAAGGTCTACAACCGCATTATCTTGAACAAGCTTCGCGCTTGCTCGGAAGAGGATTTCCGCCTTAGCGAGTCACGGCTTGGGCAATCGCTGAAACGACACCTGTCCCCGATTATCTTTCCCGGATCCACCAATTCTGACGGGGTGAGATGTCGTCAAAATCTCGAATCTCTTGCCCTTCTAATTGGGGCCACTCAAGAGCGGATCGACTACGAAGATTCCATCGACTGGTTCTGCTTCGATCCGGAATGCCGTTACCAGCTAAAACCGGGCGAGTCGGTCATCTACAATCAGTCGGAGGCGGGGACAGAGCGGTGGCAACGCACCGGGCGTAAGAGTGATTTGCTTTGGCACTATTGGATGAATCGCGCCGTGCATGCCTTCGCTCTCTCCGGCATGGCTGAAATAATCATCGGTTCACCTGAGAACCATGAGCTGAACCAGCTGGCCTTTATCAAGGCGGTTCGCAGCAAGCTGCAGCTGCAGCAAATCTACGGCTTGGGTGATCGGCTCTCGCTCAGTGATGGCTCCCAGGTCCAGCTTCACCACTTGCTGCTGGCGAGCGAGCTGACCTCGGTGTTCTTTCAGAAAGAGTTTATCCAGCCATTCCAGCGTCACTTGCGCGAATCCGGTGTGCTTGCTCAGGCACTGGGGCTGCTAGCCATGAATGGCATGCTTTCCGGTGAAAACCGGTTCCCGATGACCTGGTCCGAAGAGCCAGAAAAGATCCGCAGGATCACTGGCTGGACTGTCTGTGACGAACACCCGAAAGGCTGCGCCGGCGCGGCCAAGGCAATCCTCTCGTTCTGGACCAGCGACTTCAAGGCGCTATCTCAGCAATTGAAACTGCAGCCGGGGATGCCAGCGCCGAGGCTGTATGAGCAGCCCTTCTACAAAATCGGACGCTATAGCTTTCAGTTCCCTTGGGTTGGTGCGCAGCAGAACAACCTGACGGCGGCCATCAATAACCTTCGGCGGGTAAACGCCCGTCGGGCCGACATGCAGGCTGAAACCCAGCGCGTAGAACTCGCACTGGCCGAGAGTCTCAGGCAGCGTGGTTTTACTGTTGAGGTGGGTTATCGGCCACTGGCGACTGAAGAGGACGATGCCGGCGAAGTGGATCTGATTTGCCACCAGGATGGCGTAGTGCTGCTCTTGGAGGTCAAGTCGGGTTATGTCCGCTCGACCAGGCATGAGATCTGGTTGCATCGCACCAACACGTTGCGCAAGGCTGCCTGGCAGTTACGGCGCAAACAGGTGGCGGTGCTTAGTGCGCTGAAGGCTGATCAAGAGCTGCGCTCCAGGTTGGGCTATCACGGCCACAAGCCTGGGGCGGACATGCGTGCGTGGATCGTCGATACCTCCATTGAGCTCGATGGGCAGTCAGTCGATGGATTCAGGGTTGTATCGCGTGAGGCGCTTGAAGTTGTCCTACGTGATGAGAAGCAGCTCCTCAGGCCCATAGATCAGCTTGGCGAGGAGAGTCGGAGCTCGTTGTTTCCTGACGGGTTTAGTGCTGGTCGATTTGTCACCGTGGTCGAGTCGGATGAGCTGTGGCGCGGCATCTGTTAGGGCTCAGCGGGTAATGGCTTGGCATCTCTGGGATGCGGCAGAACCCCCAAATGTTCGTCTCCAAAAAGCCTAGATACCGCGTCAAGTCGGGTGGCTAGGATGCGACTTCCTAACCATCCAGCAGGAGACCATCATGTCCAAGCAACCCAACGCCACCAGCCAGCAGCGACAGCAGCACAACCACCGTTCGGATGCACTGAACAATAATCGCGGCACGTCGGGCACCAATCCGACCAATGCCCACGTTCATGGCAATCGCGGTAAACAACTCAACCCCAACCAGCGCTAGGATCGCGCCCCCTGGTCATCACTGGCCGGGGGGGCAAGGATTTCAGATGAGTAGAGATACTTGCTTTGCCACCCAGGGTGAGCTGGTCAAGCTGGCCTACGAAGCATTCGGCGTGCTTCCCCGCAAGGAGGCCAGCCATGACGACATCGACGAGACGCAGAAGAAGGCCATTCAAAAGCAGTTGGCGAGACTGGCTAAAGAAGAAGGCGGGCTGCTGTCGAATTTCGAACAGGTGATTCGGACGCTCAGCAACATCCTGACCGCTTACTTACCCAGCATCCAGATCATGAGTGCCATAGGCGATCCGCTCGACGATCTGCTGGATACCTACAGCCGGCTGATTCGCGAGGAGGGTACCTACCTCAGCAAGGCGGAAACCCTCCGGTACTTCATCTCGATCAGGGCAATCCCTTTGCTGGTCGTTTCGCTGAATCAGAGCCTGCTCAAATACAGAATTGCAGATCTGGCGCTCGAAGTGCCGGAAGACGCATTCTGGTACCTGCCGACGGTCGCTGAAGATGGCCGCTTAGTAATGCCACTGGAAAAGGTCATGCGCTGGGTTTATGCGCGCTGTGATCTCTCGCAGACGCAGTTCCACTACCCAGGCAAGAACCCGCGAAGCGACAACAACACGCTTCAGCAGAACCTCGACAACGCCATCAAATGGACGCGGGGTACAAGACTGCCGGCGCTTCCTGCCCTGTTTAGAAATTTCGAAGAATCCTTTGCCGCGCTGGTGCAAAGCGGGCGAGAGATACCCAAAGAGCTTCAGGCCAGCATCCTCGTGGCATTGATGGTCGCCCGGGTTTCGAGCTACCTCGCGAGGGAAATTACGGACGCCTACGATCATCACTACCTCGCCGATGTCTGCGAACAATTTCGCGAGTACGCCCTGTGGATTGCGGATGACGTCGACGAGTTCAAGGCCGAACTGGCGCCGGTGATGCAGAGACAAGAGTCCCCTGAGTCAGCGCTGTATACGTGGCTAAATGCTTGCAGCCATTACTGGGCTTTCTTCGAAGGCAAATTGGCTGCCGTCGCCGACACTGTGCAGCGGCTCATGGATGCTCGTCCGGGGGCGCCACTACGAGACGATGTGCTCGCTGTGCTCAAGAGTAAGTACGGCCTTTTTGCCGTGTGCTCCCTTTTAGATCGCATTCAGCGGCAGTCAGCATTTCTTCCACCCCACGGTTTTGCCGAGCTGCTGTATCAAGGTTTTGAGCTCAAGAATGACCCGGCAATCCAGGTGGGCCAGATTGACGAGTATGCCGCTCGGGTAGCTGCTTACGGCCTGGATGAGCAACTGTGCTGGATGGTGCCCTGGTTGCGCGGGGTCTACCACTACCGTAAAGAAGAGTTCGAGGCTGCCATGCCGCACTTCCAGGCGGCCTTTGAAAATGGCAAGTACCGGGCAGGTAAAAACCAATACAAGTTAGTGAATCAATACGTCGAGCTCGCGGTAAAAAATGATGACCGGCGAGGCTTCAAGAAGGGCATTGAGTGGGCGCAGTACTTAGGGCTAAAAATACGCTGGCTACGTGATGATGAGCCGACTGAAGAGAAACTGGATTTTGTCTACTACATGATGCAGAAGGCGAGTTACGACCATCAAATGTAGCCATGGGGGGATCATCTCCTGCGCTGCAGTCATTCCGAGCGTTGGCCGAAGTGGATGGCAGGCCATATTTCAGGCTTGTAGCTCCTTTGGTTAAGGCATCAGGGGCAGCAGGCTTGGATCTTTTTCACATGCCAATGCTCGTTCCTTTATCATCCATGCACTTTGCATGGATGGTGGGCCTAAAGGCCCCCTTTGCCGCCTTGGCAGCAGTGATCGGAACAGCCCTATATGAACGCCGTAGAAATCGAACAAGCCATCACCGACCTGGCCAGCCAGCCGTTTGACCGGGTCGAGTTCCCTTATGCCTTCCTGCAGGCTTTCGGTAACAAGGAAACCACCCTTAAGCGCCTGCGTTCGGGGGCAACCAACAAGTCCGATCTGGGCGGTGTGCTGCAGACCAGCAATATTCACCTGGCTGTGTGTGAGCCAGGTAAGGTCACCGAAACCCTGGCGGCGCTCAAGGCCAGCCCTGCCACGGCCCGTGCCAAGGCTAAGTACGTGCTCGCTACCGATGGCGAGACGCTGGAAGCCGAGGAGCTGGAAAGCGGCGAGACGGTAGCCTGCGACTACCCGCAGTTCCCTGACCACTTCGGATTTTTCCTGCCGCTGGCAGGCATTTCCACGGTCAAGCAGATCCGCGAGAACTCCTTTGACATCCGTGCGACCAGTCGGCTGAACCGGCTTTATGTGGAGCTGCTCAAGGACAACCCTGCTTGGGGCACGGCCGAACGCCGCCATGAGATGAACCATTTCATGGCGCGGCTGATCTTCTGCTTCTTCGCCGAAGACACCGACATTTTCAACGGCACCGGCCTGTTCACGAACACCCTCACGCAGATGAGTGACCGCGATTCCAGCAATCTGCATGAGGTGATGGGCGAGATCTTTCGCGCAATGAACACACCGATTGCGCAGCGCGCTTCGGCTAATCTGCCGCGCTGGGCGGATGCTTTTCCCTACGTTAATGGTGGGCTGTTCTCGGGCGAGCCAGATGTGCCGCGCTTTTCCAAGATCGCCCGCAGTTACCTGCTGCATATTGGCGCGCTGGATTGGAAGCAGATCAACCCGGATATCTTCGGCTCCATGATCCAGGCCGTGGCCGACGACGAAGAGCGCGGCGCCTTGGGCATGCACTACACCAGCGTGCCCAATATCCTCAAGGTGTTGAATCCGCTGTTTCTCGATGAACTGCGCGCCAAGCTGGAGGAGGCAGGCGATAACTCGCGCATGCTTCTTAATCTGCGCAAGCGTCTGGCGCGTATTCGTGTATTCGATCCGGCTTGCGGCTCGGGGAACTTCCTGGTCATCGCCTACAAGCAGTTGCGTGAGATTGAAAACACGATCAATGAGCGTCGTGGCGAGCCTGGGCGCAAGAGCGATATACCTCTGACAAATTTCCGTGGCATTGAGCTGCGGGACTTTTCAGCCGAGATCGCTCGACTGGCCCTCATCATCGCTGAGTATCAATGCGATGTGCTGTATCGCGGGCAGAAAGAAGCTCTACTGGAATTTCTGCCGTTGAGCAGTCAGAACTGGATTACTCGTGGCAATGCCTTGCAGGTGGATTGGCTTAGCACCTGCCCGCCAACAGGGACCGGGGTTAAGCTTACAGCCGATGACTTGTTCCAGAGTCCACTGGATCAGGCACAGATTGACTTCGAAAACGAAGGTGGTGAGACCTACATCTGCGGTAACCCGCCGTATTTGGGCAGCACCTGGCAAAGTGATGATCAAAAGGACGATCTCAGGAAGCTCTTTGATAGTCGAGTAAAAAACTGGAAATCCTTGGACTACGTTGCTGGCTGGTTCCTTAAGGCGGCCGACTATTGCCGTCATGCCAATGCAGCAGCTGCGTTTGTATCAACCAACTCCATCTGCCAGGGGCAGCAAGTACCGATCTTGTGGCCGGAAATTTTCTCCACCGGGTGTCAGATCTGTTTTGCTCATACCAGCTTTAAGTGGACCAACCTGGCTTCTAATAACGCAGGGGTTATGGTTTCCATCATTGGAATTTCTGCCACTCCGAGCACTGTGCGCCGCTTATTCTCAATCGGTGATGACGGGCAGCTAAACGAGCGGCAATGTCAGCACATCAATGCTTATTTGATAGCCGGTGCTGATGTAATAGTGAATAAGTCTTCACTTCCTTTGAGCGGCCAAGCTGAAATGAGTTTCGGCAACAAGCCAGTTGATGGTGGTCATTTGTTGCTTTCTCGTGATGAGGTTTCGAATCTAGGTTTGACAGCTGAGGAGCATGGGCGGTTTATTCGACGAATATACGGTTCAGCTGAGTTTATTCGAGGGCTAGAGCGCTACTGCCTTTGGATTGAAGATGCGCATTTACCTGAAGCTCTGAAAATCCTGTCAATCAGGCAACGGATTGAAGGAGTGCGAGCGATGCGGCAAGAAAGCCGCGACAAAGGTGCCAATGAAATGGCTAGTAGGGCGCATCAGTTTCGAGAGATGTACTTTGGTAGGTCGCATACCATCGCGATGCCTCGCACATCCTCTGAATCTAGACCGTTCCTTCCTGCAGGGATTCTCGACGGGAATGAACGTGTCACTAGTGAGGCTTTCGCCCTTTACGACGCGCCGCTCTGGAATTTAGCACTAGTTGTGTCGCGTTCACACTTGGTTTGGATAGCCACGATCTGTGGAAAGATGAAGACAGATTTTCGCTACTCCAACACGTTGGGTTGGAACACCTTTCCTGTCCCCGCGCTGACCGAAAAGAACAAGGCAGACCTTACCCGCTGCGCTGAAGATATTTTGCTTGCTCGTGAAGCCCATTACCCTGCCACTCTAGCAGAGCTCTACGTCGCAGAGATGATGCCGGACAACCTGCGCGCCGCTCATGAGCGCAATGACGAAGTACTGGAGCGCATCTATATCGGCCGTTGCTTCAAAAACGATACCGAGCGTCTGGAGAAGCTGTTCGAGCTGTACACCGAGATGACGGCCAAGCAGAAGCCTGGGAAGGCTAAGCGATGACAGACCTGATCCTGGCAAGCCCTGAAGATGGCCTCAAGGAAATTGAGCGTCTCGAACACACCCCTAAAAATACGGGCAAGAAGCCCTGAATGGATGCATAGCCATGACCCAAGCCGTTCCTTCCGTTTCCGTCTCCTATGCCCAGAACGGACGCTCCACCAAAGCCAACGAGCTGGGCATGCGCCCTATGCAGGAGCGTGTCTTTGAGCGGCGTGGTGAGCAGTATCTGCTGATCAAGTCACCGCCTGCTTCCGGTAAAAGTCGGGCCTTGATGTTCATTGCTCTGGACAAGCTGGCGCACCAGGGCATCAAGCAGGCCATCATCGTGGTGCCGGAAAAATCCATTGGTTCGAGCTTTCACGATGAGCCGCTGAGCCGCCACGGTTTCTGCGCCGACTGGCATGTGGAGCCGCGTTGGAACCTGTGCGATGCCCCCGGCACCGACGATGGCGGTAAGGTCAATGCAGTGGGAACGTTTCTGGAAAGCAGCGACCAGGTGCTGGTTTGTACGCATGCCACCTTCCGTTTTGCGGTGGAAAAATTCGGGCTGGCGGCGTTCGATGACCGTTTGATCGCCGTGGACGAGTTTCACCACGTTTCCGCCAACCCGGAGAACAGGCTGGGTACGTACCTGGGCCAACTGATCGCCCGCGACAAGGTGCACATCGTGGCGATGACTGGCTCCTACTTCCGTGGCGATGCCGAGGCTGTGCTGTCACCCGCTGACGAAGCCCGCTTCGACACAGTGACCTACACCTACTACGAGCAGCTCAACGGTTACGAGCACCTGAAGAAGCTAGACATTGGTTACTACTTCTACTCCGGGGCTTACTCCGACGACATCCTCAAGGTCCTCGACCCGAAAGAAAAGACCATCCTCCACATCCCCAACGTGAACTCTCGCGAGAGCACCAAGGACAAGATTCGCGAGGTGGAGCACATCATCGAAGAGCTGGGCGAGTGGCAGGGTACCGACCCGGTTACGGGCTTCCAGCTGGTGAAGACCGCCGATGGGCGTGTACTGCGTATTGCTGACCTGGTGGATGACGACCCGGCTAAGCGCGATAAAGTTTCGGCTGCCTTGAAAGACCCGACCCAGAAGAACAACCGCGATCATGTCGATATCATCATCGCGCTGGGCATGGCCAAAGAGGGCTTCGACTGGATCTGGTGCGAGCACGCCCTCACAGTCGGCTACCGGTCCAGTCTGACCGAGATTGTGCAGATCATCGGTCGGGCGACACGCGATGCACCCGGAAAAGCACGAGCACGCTTCACCAACCTCATCGCCGAGCCGGATGCCAGTGAGAAGGTGGTGACCGAGGCGGTGAACGATACGCTCAAGGCGATTGCCGCCAGCCTGCTTATGGAGCAGGTTTTGGCCCCGCGTTTTGAGTTCAAGCCGAAGACTCCTACCTCTGGGCCGCAGGAGGGCTTTGACTACGGCGATGCGGGCTATCAGCCTGACAAGTGCAACGTGGGTTTCAACCATGAAACCGGGCAGCTGCAGATCGAGATCAAAGGTCTGGCCGAACCCAAGAGCCCTGAGGTCAGCCGTATCTGTCAGGAAGACCTGAACGAGGTGATCGCCAGCTTCGTTCAGGACAAGACCAACATCGAACGCGGCCTGTTCGATGAGGAACTGGTTCCCGAAGAGCTTACCCAGCTGCGCATGGGTAAGATCATCCGCGACAAGTACCCCGAACTAGATGCCGAGGATCAGGAGGCCGTTCGCCAGCACGCCATTGCGGCACTGAATTTGACTCAGCAAGCTAAGCAACTGGTGTTGGGTGATGACCTGCAAGGCATTGTCACTGGGGCAAACAGCGCCCCGAGCACTGCCCTGATTGATGGCGTGCGCAAGTTCGCGATGGATGTGCGTGAGCTGGATATCGACCTGATCGACCGGATCAACCCGTTCAGCGAGGCCTACGCCATTCTCGCCAAGACCATGAGCGAGGAAAGTCTCAAGCAGGTTGCGGCAGTGATTGGTGCCAAACGCACCCGCCTGACGCCTGAAGAGGCCAAAGACCTTGCTGTGCGGGCGGTAAAATTCAAGAAAGATCATGGCCGGGTGCCTTCCCTGACTGCTCAAGACCCATGGGAGCGGAGCATGGCGGAGGGCGCTGCTGCCTTTATGCGTTTCAAGAAAGAGGGCCGTTATGGCTAACGAATTTGATCTGGATGAGCTGGAAGCGGAGCTTTCCGATTTCGCCACGTCAGACAAGAAGACCGGCCGCACTCCTCGCGAGGAGCGCATCATCGCTGGCTTCGAAGACATTCAACGCTTTGTTGAGGAGCACGGCCATGCGCCGCGCCATGGCGACGATAAAGACATCTTCGAGCGCCTGTATGCCGTGCGCTTGGATCGGCTGCGCGAGCAGGAGGAAAGCCGCACCCTGCTCATGCCTCTCGACCATCAGGGCCTACTGAATGCGTTTGAGGTGCGGGAGCCACAAGGCGACTACAGCATGACGGACGACGAACTGTTGGCGGAACTGGCCGACGGCGACGAGGGTTCGGATATTCAGAACCTCCGCCATGTTCGCAGCAATGCTGAAAAGCGTGAGGCTGAGGAGATTGCGCAGCGCGAGCGTTGCGAGGACTTTGAGCGGTTCCAGCCGCTGTTTGAGCAAGTGCAGCGCGAGCTGCAGTCGGGCATTCGAGTTACCCGCACCTTCATCCGTGATGCGAGCATCGAGGAAGGCCAGTTCTTCATTCTCGGTGGGCAGACGGTATATGTCGCTGATGTTGGCGAGACCTTCAAAGCTCCGAATGGTGAGAGCGATGCCCGGCTGAGGGTGATTTACTCCAACGGCACTGAGAGCAATTTACTGCGAAGATCCTTGCAGCGTGCACTCTACAAGGACGATGCCGGCCGGCGTATTACAGATGCGGATGCAGGCCCGTTGTTTGGCGAAACACTGGAGCCAGACGATATCGAGAGCGGCACCATTTATGTGCTGCGCAGCCACTCAACGCATCCCTTCGTGGCTGAGCATCGCGAGCTGATCCACAAGATCGGCGTCACCGGTGGCAAAGTGGAAACACGCATCGCCGGGGCTGACAAGGACGCTACCTACCTGCTGGCGGGCGTTGAGGTTGTGGCCACCTACAAGCTGCACAACATCAATCGCACCCGGATGGAAAACCTGTTCCACCGACTGTTCAGCCCTGCCCAAATAGAGCTGACCATCCCCGATCGCTTCGGTAACCCGGTCAAGCCCAGGGAGTGGTTCCTGGTGCCGCTGCACGTTATCAACGAGGCTGTGGAGCGTATTCGCGACGGTTCAATCGCTGGCGTTATTTACGATCCCAAGTCGGCAACGTTGCGAAGTGCCGGCTGAGCCGAACATTTGTCCCGTGAACATTCGTTCCTTGCAAGCTCGCAGGATGCAACGTCGGGAGCCTCACTCACATCGGCTGCTAATTGACCGGTCCTTGGGGAAGATTTGGTAGAGTCACTCCTTCAACTGAAGGAGTGCTGTACATGGGATTTTGCATCGAGTGCCGCCGTGGGGCTGAGATTTTACACGCTGGTCAACCCAGCACGATCAGCGCCGATCAGATAGAGCAAGTCGTTGATGAGACGACGCAGGTATCAACACCAGCGTTCAAAGGTGACGATGAGGTTCGTCGAGCTACGTTCGTTGCTACTACACCTCAAGGGAAATTCACCTGGCATGTACTCTTCAGTACCGGTGACGCCGATGACTGCGTGGAGGACGTTTCGCTTGTCAGCGCACCCTCGGATGTAGTCGTCCAGGTGAACCCTGAGTTTAAGATCAGGGATCTCTGATAGCGGAGTCCCTCTCGGGCTTGGCTGATTAGCAATCGCGCATCGGGCCTTATCAGCGAGAGACAAAAAATTAAGAATGTCCCGCCCTCAGCGGAGCGGGACATCCGTTTCCGCTGACGTCAGTCACTTGCTTGATGGCGCTGCCTGCAGTCGACAGAGGATCCAGCACGCCAGTACCACCGCTATCAGCAGTGGTGGAAAGCGCACCATCACAATCACCAGCAACAACATTGCCAGACAGCCAGCTAGGATGCCGGCAAAGACGAATACAGCTGCGAAGGTGCGGAGTAGTAGCTTCATCGTGTCTCCTTACAGACAGCCCTGTTCTGCCAATGATGTACAGCCTTCATGTCCTACCACGATGTGGTCGAGCGTTCTGACCCCGACCAGGCTCAGTGCGTCCTTCAGCTTGCTGGTCAAGATACGGTCGGCCTGGCTGGGCTCGGGATCACCTGAGGGGTGGTTGTGCACCAGGATCATTGCGGCGGCGTTGTGCTCCAGTGCGATCTTCACGATCTCCCTGGGGTAGACACTGGCTGCGTCCAGGGTGCCGCGAAACACTTCCTCAAACGCAATCACTCGGTGTTGGCTATCGAGCATGAGCAGGGCGAACACCTCATGCTCGTATCCGGCCAGCAATGCCTGCAGGTGGCTGAACACTTCCTTTGGTGAGGTCAGTGCTCGCCCCCGGCGCAGCCGCAGATTCGCCAACTGCCGTGCCATCAGCATGATGTCGGTTTCCGTAACCGGTGACTCGACCAGATAGGTGCCGGTTGTGTCACTGGCTTTCAGCTTGTGCAGGCGCATGACGGCCTCTTTGGTCTTGATCAGTTGGCGAGTTTTGACGCGCAGCTTGTGCCTCAAGCTTTTCAGCCAGGCTGGGTTTGGTGGGATTGGATGGATAGGTCGTTGCTGCAGCCGGTGCTTCACCCTCGCTGTAGAACTCTTCCACGATGGCGCTGGCATCCTCCTCGCTGTCTTCAAAGGCTCCGTTGCCGAAACCGCGTCGCGCAGCTTCATCCAGTGCGGCCTGATTGAACCCCGCAGCCTGCCGCCGCGAATCGAGTTCACTGGCGGTTACCAGAGCCTCGGCCATGTCCATGCCGCCGCGTACTGTCAGGTCGGCGTAGAAGATCGGCGTGCCATGGCTTTGGCGCGTCGACTTACCACGCAGACGCAGTTCCAGTGGCAGGCAGGCCAGGCGGTTGCCCGAGATGGCCTGGAAGTAATGCAGACGAGCGGCCAGGGTGCGGATGCTGTTGAAGCCAGTGGTGCGAAACACGAAGCTACCCAGCGGGTCCTCATCGCCTATGACCACGTTCAGTCGGCCATAGGGCTTGCAGGCACCGCCTTTCGCCAGTTGGCAGGCATCCGGTGACGGACATGGCAACGACTGCATGCCGTCCTGGGTGACCCGCTTGCAGGTCTCGCCATTACCGACGCAGACAGGGCGTCCGGACTGTCGGTCGAACAGCGTGTAGTCAGCCCGGAAATTCAGTTCCGGCTCGTTGAACAAAAGACGTACCGGGATGCTGCGCAGCTTGTCATCCTTGCCCTGACGTAGCTCGTCATTGAGAGGGTGCAGCAGCCAGCCGTCCTTACCCTGCACCTGGGACGTGATGGTGAATTGGTCATCCTTCTCCGGCAGTCGTTTGCCGTTCTTCTCGATGACCTTACCGATGGAAATCCGCCCGAGTACCGGTGGAGTGATAGCCAGACCTTTGAGCATGGAGAGTCTCCTGGAAATGAAAAAAGGCCAGCCACGCAGCGCGAACTGCATGGACTGGCCAAGGGGAGGGAAGGGATGAATGAGGTTGGTTTCAGCCGACCAGGAAGCGCCGTGCACCCGGCTTCAGCAGTGGGTACTTGGCCTGCAGGTGCGGCTTGTCTTTGAGCAGTTGCGCGACATCGAGGCCGATGCTGTCCTTGGCCTTGCGCCAGGTGATGTAACCGTTGGCGAACTCCGCCCGACTGGCATCGCCCATGGCCTGCTGCAGCATCTGTTTTAGCTCGGCCTCGCGCTTTTCCTTATCGGCAATCGACTGACGCACGGCCTTCAGCTCGATGTAAGCCGCGCTGAGCCCGGCATGCTGGCTGAAGTCGACGATCTGACCGTTGTCCTCCGGGTAGAGGCAGCGCAGTGCTGACTCTGCCGAAGCGGTGCCATCAGCCGGTGGCGGCGTATCAGTCTCCACGTAGTGCCAGAACTTGCGCTCCAGCTCGATCAGGCGAGCGATCATCTGCTCATCCCGCTCGATGCGGTGGATCTCCAGCGTCTGACCACCCAGCAGCACGGCCACATCCGCCGCCTGCTTGCCGGTGACGGCGAGCTGGTGCATCACCTGCAGCTGCACATACTCAGGCACGCCCTCTTTCCAGAGGCGTGCCCCGTTTATGCCGGCTGTCTTGCATTCGAGGATCTGCACATCGTCAGCCCCGATCACCTCACGGTCGATGTTGGCCAGCATCCAGGGCAACTCCGGGTCAGGATGCTGCAGCACGGCGTTGATGCGGCGTACCTTATTCTTCGTGCGCTTGCTGTAGTGCCAGGCCACGATGGGCTCCAGCACGTTGCCCCAGTACATCGGGCTTTCCTCATCCTTAGGATCAGCCTTGGGCATGCCAGCATCGCGACCGGTTTTCTCCATCCACAGTTCCAGCTGCGACTTGTAGGGGTTGAGGCCAACAGCCGCAGCTGCATCCGAACTGCCGATGCCTTGCTTGCGGATCTGCAGCCAGTCCTCGCGTGGCAGCTCCTTGGTGCTGACCAGACGCAGGGCCGGGCGGGATTTGCTGGTGCTGCGATTCAATGAAGTGGCTTTCATAGTGTTCACCTTGCAGAAATAGAAACGCCCGACCTGCAACGAAGCGGGTCGGGCGTTATGGGGTGGGTAAAAGGTCAGGCGACCAGTTGCAGGGCTGTATCCAGGGCGCGCTGCTTGATCTGGGCACCTTGCCCGAACCATGCGGAGTCGAGGCGGTACTCCGTGCTGCGTGCCCGGCGCTCGTGATCGACGTACTCGGTCACGGCATTGAGCAAGCCCCAGGCGGTGCTGCGTGCTGAGTCCAGCTGGCTGCCACGGCCACGACCTTCGTACAGCTCCTGCACTTTGCGCAGAGCACGCTCGTTAGGCAGCTGCTCCGGCAGGGCGCCGGTCGGGCTGGTCTCGCACATCACGTTCATGAAAAAGCCTAGCGCCTCGTGCCATTGCACCTTGCGTTCAGCCAGGTGGCGCATGCGATACATGAAGTCATCCCATTGCGAGACGGCGATGCCGAGCTGCTTCTTCACCAGATCGCCGTCAAAGCGGGTGCTGTGCGGAACCTTGATCGCACGGCTGGTGCCGTCCAGAGCGATGGTCAGGGTGTTGTTGCAGACCACGCGGATGGTGGTGGGCGTTGCGGTGGTGGCCAGAGTGCCGTCACAGGAAGTGGCGAGCAGCAAATAGCCATTCACCTGGTCATTGCCCTTGAGCGCAGCGCCTTGGCCGGTACGCGCCAGCGCCCAGAACTTGCGGCCGCCCTTGAGTACGCCAGCGGTTTCCAGCTCGTAGCCGGAGACTTCGGTCAGGTCGCGGTAGAACTCCAGCACATCCCTGGGCTGCACGGTGTGGTAGCGCTGGGAGACCACCGACAGCGGGGCTTTGGTGTCCGAGCGGTAGAGCACCTTCTGTTCGGGAAATGAGTGGATCGCGCCCAGATGGCCGATGGCGTCCGACTTGAAATGCACAGGGCTTTCCAGGATCTGCCAGTCCATGCCGGCTTCGCGTTGCCAGACCTCGATGGGCTGTTTCTGCGGCAGATTGTTGCCCAAGCCGTGCCACGGAGTAGCGCCAACGTAGGCCATTTGTTCGATTTGATGAGCCATGACGAATTTCCTTTGGGTGCAGGCCGGCATAAAGCGCCGCGCAGAGCGCAGCACCGGCAATCAGTGATGGATAAGTAAGAGGAGAGCAGTGGCCGGATCAGGCCGGTAGGTTGAAGCGATGACCGCAGAGCAGGCAGAGATTGTGGGCCAGGACATGGCGGTCGAGCGTCTCGCCGAGCTGGGCGCCGAGCGCACAGCCACCAACGCCTCCGGCCAGACCACCGAGAATGGCACCGGATACCGAGCCTAGAGTGATACCGACAGGGCCGGCGATTACGCCGAGCGCTGCGCCGGCCTTGCCGCCTGCCAGGGCAGCGCTGACGCCACGTGCAATACCACCGACAGCGCCAATGGCCGCGCCGGCTTTCATGGCGTGATGGAAAGAAGCGACTTTGGGGGAGTGACAGCGAGGGCACTGCAATGACATGGGAAGATCCTCCTTGGTGCTGATGTCATTGCGGTAATGTGTGGCTGAGATTTTTTTGAAACGAATCACCGATTTGCAGCCTCAAAATAATGAGGTTCATTTCGGGGGGGCAGACGTTAAGTGTCCTTAACGTGCCTTACTGCGCCGGTGTTATCTCAGTGGGGCGGCGTGCGCACGAGCTAGTCCTCGTTGATCTGTAAAACGGCTGTAACTCTAAGTTTGCCAGCTCGCATAACGCCAGAGATCTTGATGCGATTTCCTTCGAAGTAGTGCATGCGCATATCGTCAAGAAGTTCTTCAGGGAAGCTGCCACGCCTTTCGCCATTGGCATCTTCTACATCCCGCAGGATGAAGCTTAATTTGTCATCATCAATCTCGCCAATCCGGCCCGACAGCAAAACAATTTCTTCTTCTTTGATCTGGCGAAGCCAATTCGCAACTTTAGATCTTGACTGTCGAGTAAGCGTATAACGATGGCCTTTTAACCAATAGCCGCCGACCTCGACCGAGGTAATAGCGCCATGATTTGGTGGTGTCAGGGCTAAAGTGGCTCTCAGAATTGCCTCTGTCTTAGCGTTGTCATCATTTTCTAGGGCTTCATTACTCTGAGTATCTTCTGCCCACTCTAGTCCAACTCGAAGGTCATCGACTGCTTGCAAAACTGCATCATTGGAGAAAAGATCTTGCCTCGGTGCAGCAAGGCCGACCTCAAAACTAGCAAATTTCAGTTGACGCACCGGTAAGTCATATAGCGCTCTTTGAGCGTCGGTAGGTCGACCTTCCGAATTTGCGGAAAATGCATGATCGAGAATAGCTTTTAGCGAAGACTTGGCAGCATTGGCTACAAATGCAATTACGCTACATGGGACGCTACCAAGGGCAATTCCACTGCCTACGGCACGGGCGCTGAATGCAATACGATGCTCTGGCAGGAGAGGGGTTCCTGGCTTTGGGAGGTGTGAGGTAGGAATATCAGTTTCTTTAACACTCCAGGCTTCAGAAATGCTTCGCTTGAAGTCTGTACATACCATCCACATCCATGTTTCAGTGAGTGCTTCTCGTATGCCAATACTTCCGCTTTCCAATCGGCTAATTGAGCTTGGTGCAGTAGGAGAAACGGCAATGAACTGTTGGCTATCGTTCTCGTAGGCAAGGTAGGCGAGCATAACCTGCCCCTGCTTAGTTTTAGTCAGATAAACAATTGGCTGTTCTGCTTCGTACAGTACGCGCTCTATCGGTAACGGGAAATCAAAGAACCCGTCAGGAATTCTGTTTTCCTCTTTAAGATCGATTTTCATGATTCGATCACCTTCAAATCTGCGGGGTTACGCATTCCCTTGTAGGGCCACCAGTCAATATGGCCAGTGCTACTAGGTTTGCTTACTCTGCCATGCGCGGAAGTTAAGGCGATGCAGGCAGCAAATTTTCCGAGATGAGGTGAGATCTCAAGGCGGTGTTCTGCTTGTTCGAGTGTTGAGAAAAGTGAAATAGAGCCCCGCTTGCAAGTGTCGGCAGCTGGAAGAAGATTCAATTCGAGATATGTGTGCAAGTCTTGAAGAGTAGGTGGGTTGGTTTTAACTACTCTGTAAGCGGTGCCCTCAAACTCGGCTATGTCCGCTTTGGGGCAACCAGCGGGAAGTTCCAGATCGAAATCCACAGTTGACTTCGTCCCTTTGAAATAATTTAGGTTAACCATACAGCATTCCTTCGGGGTACGCAGCTCTATGGAGGAGGTTTGAAATCTAAGATTCACCTTGCTGCTAGCTTAGATCGCTAGCGCCAGGCTTAGACCTGTGTCCAATGCGGGGTTGCGAGCCACCTGCCAGGTATTTCGGTTAGCAGTCGTTCGCGTGTGGCCGATTTCTACCTGTTGTTAGAATCTGCTGCGTTGCTCACTGCCGATAATTTTGTCCCGTACAGAACTCTGCCCATTCCGCCATCAGTGCCCTGCGTTTCTCCAGAAGATCGGAGCGTGAGTAGGCCGCTTCCGTCTGGTCGCGTTCGTCATGGGCAAGCGCAAGCTCGCATACCTCTCGCGGGTAGTTGGTGCATTCGTTTGCCCAGTCCCGAAAGGTCGATCGAAAGCCATGTCTCGTGATGCATACCCCAGCTTGTGCAGCAGGTTGCGTATGGCGTTGTCATGGATAGCCTTGATTAGGCTTGCTACTTTGCGTGTGTGAAAGCTGGCGCTCGCTTATAGTCTTCTTTTCTATAGGAGGAGCTATGAGCGTAAAGCCAGTAGGTAGGGTCGTGATCGAAAAGCACGACGAACGAGATGAGATTCCAGCCAGCGCCATTTTGGTTGGCGTGTCATGTTCACTGTGGGCAGTGAGGGGCTCCACGTTATGGATTGGGAGCGAGTGAAAGCGCCAGCCGATGTTTTCGTAATCAGCGACGTCTCTTTCCATTCAGCCTAAGTCCTTTTTCCAGCTGTCCAGCATGTCCGCCCATCTCTGCATCATCATGGCTCGATCACTCAAATACTCGGCATGGTTGTAGGTGCGGCGGACAGCGTTTTGCTCGGTATGGGCGAGCTGTCTTTCGATCCAGTCTGCTGAATAGCCCATCTCATTGAGTCTGGTGCTGCCCGTTGTCCTCGTGGCATGCGGGCTGTATTTACCTCCCCAGCCAAGGGTGTTGAGCATCTGGCGGAATGAGGCCGCAACCATTGGGCGGGTGCGTACGTCGCGGTGAGGAAATACGTGGGTGTATTTTCCTGTGATGGAATGCAGGCCTCGCAGTATTTCGACTGCCTGTCGCGGCAGTGGCACCGTGTGCTCTTTGCGCTTTTTCATCCGCTCGGCGGGAATGCGCCAAAGCGCCTTCTCCAGGTCAAATTCTGCCCACTGAGCCTCTACAGCTTCATTGGGGCGGCACAGAGTCAGCCACATGAGCTGGAAAGCGCAGAGGGTCTCATGGCGTCCGCCGTGAGATTCGACATCGCGTAACAGTTGGCCAATTTCTTCGGTGGAGAGAGGGCGTTTGTGCTGAGTCTTGTTGGCTGGCAGGGCTTTTCGAACGGGGTGTACCGGGTCGGTGCTGGCTCGCAACGTGGAAATTGCCAGTTCGAAAACTCCGGACATGCTCCGCTTGGCCTCTGCGGCAACAGATGGGCCATTATCTTGAGCGGCTGCTCTGAGCACTTCAAGAATGTGCATGGGGGTGATGGCTTTGATCGGCAGTTCACCGATTTTGGGAAATACGACGCGTTCAAGCATGTTGAGTCGTCTGGACTTGGTGATCTCCTCCCAGTCCTTCAGTGAAAGCCACTCTTTGGCGACGGCTTCAAACGTAATGGCCTTCTCGTGGTCGCGCTTCACCCGCTCCTGTTGCCGGTGGTGCGCGGGATTGATGCCCTGTATGACTAGGGCACGGGCTTTCACGCGCTCATCGCGTGCCTCTGCAAGAGTGAAGCGGCGCCCTTTGCGGCGCTCTTCGGCGTGCTCGGGTGATTCCCCTTTGGGTGCGATTACATAGTCCCCAATCGCGAACACGCTTTCCTTCCTGCTAGTTCCGTCGTTCAGCTCGAACCGATAGCGCCATGCCTTAACCCCGTTAGGCTTCACCTCAAGGTAAAGGCCATTGCCATCTGTGAGCTTGTAGGGCTTTTCCTTGGGCTTGGCGGTACGGCACTCGGTATCGGTAAGCGGCATGGCTGCTCAATCCTGGTATACCCGGTTATATGGGGAGGTGAATTTTTCGATACCCGGTAGCGTACCCGGTAAATATGCGGATCGTATAGATTCTTTTCGGACCTTTTCGGAAAAGAAAAACCCCTTAAGGCTTTATTCCTCAAGGGGTTTCGTGTCCGGTAAGATCCGGTGAAATCCTAATTTCTATTTAGACGTTAAAGCGGAAGTGCATCACGTCGCCGTCTTTAACGATGTATTCCTTGCCTTCCAGACGCCATTTACCGGCTTCTTTAGCACCGGCTTCGCCTTTGTACTGGATGAAGTCGTTGTAGGCGATGACTTCGGCACGGATGAAGCCTTTTTCGAAGTCGGTGTGGATCACGGCTGCTGCCTGAGGGGCTGTTGCGCCAACTCTCACGGTCCATGCGCGAACTTCTTTTACACCTGCGGTGAAGTAGGTTTGCAGGTTGAGCAGTTCGTAACCCGCGCGGATCACGCGGTTCAGGCCTGGCTCTTCGAGACCCAAGGCTTCGAGGAACTCGTCCTTTTCTTCGCCTTCTTCGAGCTCGGCAATTTCAGCCTCGATCTTGTTGCACACCGGCACAACCGGGGCGCCTTCGGCGTCGGCGATGGCTTTTACGATGTCCAGCAGTGGGTTGTTTTCAAAGCCGTCTTCAGCAACGTTGGCGATGTACATAACCGGTTTGCTGGTCAGCAGGTGGAAGCCGCGGATCAGTTGTTTCTCATCATCACCCAAAGTCTTCATCAGCGTGCGCGCTGGTTTGCCTTCAGTGAAGTGGGGGATGAGTTTTTCCAGCAGGTTCTTCTGAGCTACTGCTTCTTTGTCGCCGCCTTTGGCGTTGCGAGCAACCTTTTGCAGTTGTTTCTCGCAGCTGTCGAGGTCGGCAAAGATCAGTTCCAGATCAATGATTTCAATGTCGCGCTTAGGGTCAACGCTGTTAGCAACGTGGATGACGTTGTCGTCCTGGAAGCAGCGTACAACGTGGGCGATCGCGTCGGTCTCACGGATGTTAGCGAGGAATTTGTTGCCCAGGCCTTCACCTTTGGAGGCACCCTCTACCAGACCGGCGATGTCCACGAATTCCATGGTGGTTGGCAGTACGCGTTCTGGTTTAACGATTTCCGCCAGTGCATCCAGACGTGGGTCGGGCATTGGCACGATCCCGCTGTTCGGTTCGATGGTGCAGAACGGGAAGTTCTCAGCCGCGATCCCCGATTTGGTGAGGGCGTTGAACAGGGTGGACTTGCCGACGTTGGGCAGGCCTACGATGCCGCAGTTGAATCCCATGATTTATCCCTTGCGCAATGGCGGACAGATTTAAGAAGTGGCTTTCTGGCTATGCAGCTTGTGCATGGCCTTGCTCCATTCGCCAGCCAGAACTTCAGGCAGGCAATCCAGAGCGAAATCAATGCTGCGATCCAGCAGTTCTTGCTCGCTGCGTGGTGCGCGACCCAGAACGAAGTTGGACACCAGGCTGCTATGGCCAGGGTGGCCAATACCCAGTCGCAGGCGGTAGAAATTATTCTGATTACCGAGCTGGGCGATGATATCGCGCAGACCATTGTGGCCACCGTGACCGCCGCCCTGTTTTAGTTTGGCAACACCTGGTGGCATGTCGAGTTCGTCATGGGCAACCAGAATGGCATCGGGCGAGATGCGGAAGAAATTCGCCAGCGCGGCTACAGCCTGACCGCTGCGGTTCATATAGGTGGTCGGAATCAGCAGGCGTACATCGCGTCCTTTGTGGCTGAACTTGCCGACAAGACCGAAATACTTTTTATCCAGACTCAGGTTGACGCCTTCTTTATCAGCAAGGCGCTCAACAAAAAGGGCCCCCGCATTATGCCGGGTCTGGTCGTATTCCGGGCCAGGGTTACCAAGGCCAACGATCAGTTGTACGGCAGTCATGTCAGGAGCCCTTCTGTGGAAATCGCCCGGTAGAATCGCATACCGGGCTGGTTTCCGACACTGTGACTATTACTCAGCAGCGTCTTCGTCTTTAACGCGGGAGGCGTGGATGTTAGCCACAGCCAGGTCGTTACCGTGTGCCAGTGCAACCAGCTCAACGCCTTTCGGCAGTTTCAGGTCGGACAGGTGAACGATCTGACCAGCTTCAACGGCAGCCATGTCGACTTCGATGAACTCTGGCAGGTCTTTCGGCAGGCAGCTTACTTCGACTTCAGCGATAACGTGGGAGATTTCGCCACCCTGCTGTTTAACACCAACAGCAGTTGCTTCGTTGATGAAGTGCAGCGGTACGTGAGCGGTCAGTTTCTGACCAGCTACTACGCGCTGGAAGTCAGCGTGCAGAACGAAACCTTTGGACGGGTGACGTTGCAGGGCTTTGATTACGACGTTTTCAGTGGTGCCACCAACGTTCAGGCTCAGAACGTGGCTGAAAGCAGCTTCGTTTTCGATCAGCTTGGCCAGTTCTTTGGCCAGCAGGCTGATGGATTGAGGTGCTTTGTCGCCGCCGTAAATTACAGCAGGAACCATGGCAACGTTACGACGCAGGCGGCGGCTCGCACCTTTCCCCAGGTCGGAACGCACTTCAGCATTCAGGGCAAAATCAGTCATTTCATTTCTCCAAAATAACCAAACCGTCCTACACGCTTGCGACCAGCGTTTGGACGGTCAGGTAAAAAGCCTTGCCATTAGGGCAGGGCACTTGCGTTCAGTGCGAGTCCGAATTAACGGAACATCGCGCTGATCGATTCTTCATTGCTGATACGGCGAACCGCTTCAGCAACTACCGGTGCGATGTCCAGCTGGCGAATACGCGAGCAGGCCTGAGCAGCGGCTGACAGCGGGATAGTGTTAGTCACTACCAGCTCGTCGAGTACAGATTTCTCAAGGTTCTCGATGGCGCGACCGGACAGAACCGGGTGCGTAGCATAGGCGAGAACTTTGGTGGCGCCGTGTTCTTTCAGGGCTTTAGCCGCGTGGCACAGAGTGCCGGCGGTATCGACCATGTCATCAACCAGAACACAGGTGCGGCCTTCAACATCACCGATGATGTGCATCACTTCAGAGTGGTTGGCCTTCTCACGACGTTTGTCGATGATGGCCAGATCAACACCCAGGGACTTGGCAACAGCACGCGCACGTACCACGCCGCCGATGTCCGGAGAGACGATCATCAGGTTGTCAAAGCGCTGATCTTCGATGTCATCCACCAGAACAGGGGAGCCGTAGATGTTATCTACAGGAACGTCGAAGAAGCCTTGGATCTGATCCGCATGCAGGTCGACAGTGAGAACACGGTCGATACCTACGTTTGCGAGCATGTCGGCCACGACCTTGGCGCTAATTGCCACACGGGCGGAACGCGGACGGCGATCCTGGCGGGCATAGCCAAAGTAAGGAACAACAGCAGTAATTCGGGTCGCTGAGGAGCGGCGAAAGGCATCAGCCATCACGACCAATTCCATCAGGTTATCGTTGGTTGGCGCGCACGTTGGCTGAATCAGGAATACGTCCTTACCACGAACGTTTTCGTTGATTTCGACCATGATTTCGCCGTCGGAGAATTTACCAACAGAGGCATCACCGAGGGGGATGTGCAGCTGACGTACGATACGTCGCGCCAGGTCGGGGTTAGCATTCCCCGTAAAGACCATCATCTTGGACACGCGCAGTACCTGCCGGCTGAGGGTATACCTGGATGAGTATAGAAAATGGCAGGGGCGGCTGGATTCGAACCAACGCATGGCAGGATCAAAACCTGCTGCCTTACCGCTTGGCGACGCCCCTGTATCGTGTATTACCTGAATGTATATCGAGTTGAGCCCGTTCCAGGACGGAATGGCAGGGGCGGCTGGATTCGAACCAACGCATGGCAGGATCAAAACCTGCTGCCTTACCGCTTGGCGACGCCCCTACTACTTTACAACCCGTGCTACACATTCACTTCCTGTCCAATTCCCCTAGTGCACGATGCAACATCGAAATGTTACGCCCTTGCGCTATGAAGCTTGGCAAAGTGGCTGGAAGTTGGCGGCGGACTTTATCAGCATCTGCCTGATTTGGGAAGCTCCCAAATACACAAGATCCAGTGCCGGTTAATCTAGCTGAAACAAATTTGTTCAACAAGATCAAAGCGTTACGTACTTCTGGATAACGCTTTTCAACCACCGGCTGACAGTCATTATGACCGCCCCCCTCAGGAAGGCTGCGAACTTTAATGGGCGGAGTATCTCGTGTCAACTCCGGATCAGAGAAAATTTCTGCTGTACTAACAAGTACTTGCGGAATGGCCACCAGGAACCACGGTTCGCTGAGTGTCACGGGTTGCAGCTTCTCACCTACGCCTTCGGCAAACGCTGCATGGCCCCGGACAAAGACAGGCACGTCCGCGCCCAGGCTTAAACCCAGCTCTGCCAACAGATCAATATCGCAACCCAGCTTCCACAGGTGGTTAAGCCCGAGCAGGGTGGTTGCGGCATCCGAACTGCCGCCGCCAATGCCGCCGCCCATAGGCAGGCGTTTATCCAGCCAAATGTCAGCGCCGAGTTTGCAGCCCGTGCGTTGCTGCAACAGGCGAGCAGCGCGGACGATCAGGTTGCTGTCATGGGGCACGCCTTCAATGGGGGTGCGTAAGTGGATCTCACCATCAGCACGCAGGCTGAAGCCGAGCTCGTCGGCAACGTCGATAAACTGAAACAGGGTTTGCAGTTCGTGGTAGCCGTCTTCGCGGCGCCCAAGAATGTGCAGCATCAGGTTGAGTTTTGCAGGTGCCGGCAGGACAAGTTCTGCGGCAGCGGGGATGGCAGTAGTGTTCATTGGCCTAACTGACGGGGTTGCCAGTCCTTGATCACCAGGGTGACTTGCAGATCGTGGCCGCTGACTTTGATTCGTTCAGGCAGCCAGTAGCCATTTTGTTCGCTGTAGCTCAGGTATTCGACGAGCCAGTCATCCTGGCTGAGTTGAGCCAGTCGGCTTTGTGCGTCGAGTTGCACGCGGCTTTTGCTGTCAGGCGCCGGGAGGCCGCGAATCCACCAGAACAAGTGAGAAACGGGGAGGTTGAGGCGTAGCTGTTGTTGCAGCAATTGCTCCGGAGACTCGGCTTCATAGCGGCCCTGATTGGCCACTTCGAGCTGAACCTTGCCCGGATGACCGGTTAGACGGGCTGCTCCGCGACCCAGTGGGCCCGAGAGGCGGATGTCGAAATAGTCCTGACGCTGCAGCCAAAATAGGGTGCCGCTGCCTGAATCGCGGGGCGCGCGGATGCCGACCTTGCCGCTGATCTGCCAAGCGTCCAGCTGGGCAATGTGCAGCTTATGGGCTTGCCATTGTTTGGCGTCGCCTTGGCCTTCAACGGATTCTCGGGTGGTGAGGCCGCTGCAGCCTGCAAGCAGTGCAAGCAGGCCCAATACAAGTAGGTTGCGGGCAAACATCAGGGTTTCTCTGTTCCGGTCAGGCGTTTGATGGTCGAGCGCAAAATGCGGCTCTGTGGGTCTTCCTTGAGTGCATCACGCCATATCTGGCGAGCTTCTTTCTGTTTGTCATTCACCCACAGGACTTCGCCTAGGTGCGCTGCTACTTCCGAGTCAGGCATGTCTTGAAGGGCTTTGCGCAGATAGAACTCAGCTTCGTCGAGCTTGCCGAGTCGATAGTTGATCCAGCCCAGGCTGTCCAAAATCGCCGGGTCAGTCGGGTTGAGCTGATAGGCCTGATCGATCAGTTCTTTGGCTTCTTCGTAGCGTGTGGTGCGGTCGGCCAAGGTGTAGCCCAGCGCATTGAGTGCCATGGCGTTGTCGGGCTCACGCTTAAGAATAAAGCGCAGGTCTTTTTCCATACCGACCAAGTCGTTACGTTTCTCGGACAGCATCGAGCGGCTGTAAAGCAGGTTCAGGTCGTCAGGGAACTGTTCAAGGGCCTGTTTGACCACCTGCCACGAGCGTTCGATATCCGGTACGCGTGACCAGGCTTCTGCCTCGATCAGGTACAGCTGGATGGCATAGTCAGGTTGTTCGTCCCGTGCCTGGCTCAGGTATTGAGCCGCTTCATCACCACGATTGAGGCTGAACAGCAGTTCGCTGTGGGCGGCTTGAGCAGGTAAATACTCGTTGCCAGGGCCCACCATGCGGTATTCAGCAAGGGCTTGATCGGTTTCTTCAAGCTCTTCGTATGCGCGTGCGAGGTTGTAGTGGGCGGCATCCACATGGGCGTCGCGGGCCACGAGTTCCTTCAGATAGATGATGGCTTCTTTCCAGTCTTCGGCCTCAAGGCAGACCAGTGCCAGGGAGAAGCGCAGGTCGTCGTCATCCGGGAACTGTTGCAGCAGCGAGGCGAACTCACCTTTTGCACCATCAAGACGGCCCTCGGCAACCAGCAGCCGTGCATAGCTCAGGCGCAGGCGTTTGTCGTCCGGGTACTGCTTGAGGTTTTGTTTGAGCAGGCTCAGGGCCTCATCGTTACGATCAAGGCTTTGCAGCAAACGAGAGTGCAGCAAAATAGAGGCAACCGGGCGACCTTTGCTGGGTTGGTCTTCGAGCAGCTCGAGTGCTTCTTCGTTCTGACCTTCTTGCTGGAGCAGCAATGCCTTGCCGAATTGCAGCTGGCTGTTGTCCGGGTATTTAGCCAGCAGGCGGTCGAAGCTTTGCAGCAGCCCTTCACGGGTATCCGAGTCGGTATCCGAGGCGGAAAGGGCGAGGAAGTCGAAATGGGTGTCGCCCTGCTGTTGCAGGACTTTTTCCATAAAGGTCATCGACTCGTCATAACGACCGGCTCTGGCCAGCTGCACGGCCGCAGCACGCTGTGCGTCGACGTTATTGGGCGCTGTTTTGGCCCATTGCAGGCTGGTGTCCAGTGCTTCCTGATCGGCTCCTAGGTACTCGGCGATGCGGAAGCCTCGTTCGGCGACGCCAGCGTCCTGAGTTTTTTCTGCCTGAACCACGTAGTTGTCCAGAGCAATGTCGTAACGATTGCGCTGGCCAGCCAGTTCAGCTGCCAGGAGCGAATAAATAGTCTCCTGGCTGAACGAACGGTAAACCTTAGGTTCGGCCTCTGGCGTTGTGGCGGCAGGGTCTTCCACCGGCGGCGTACCGTCCGGCGTCGAGGGGGCAAACGTCTGGCAGCCGCTGAGCAGCAGCGCGGCGTACAGCAAGGCAAAGGATTTATTCATGGAAGAGTGTATGTGACCTACATGCAGGTTACGCATCATGACACAAGCCATTGGGCAAGCCCATGCTCTGAGCATCATCTTGAGTGTCTTAACGTTCAGTCTATTAGGACAATAGGCGGGAGGTGTTGTTCTCGCCCGGCTGAAGTAGGACAATTGCCGGCTTCCACGTTTACTGTCAGCGACTTTGCATGGCCTTTATTGCCCTCGGTATTAACCATAAGACTGCCTCGGTGGACGTCCGCGAGCGCGTGGCGTTTACGCCTGAGCAATTGGTTGAGGCATTGCAGCAGCTGTGCCACCGCACCAGCAGCCGTGAAGCAGCGATCCTTTCTACCTGCAACCGCAGTGAGCTCTACCTTGAACAGGAGGAGCTAAATGCGGATGAGGTACTGGCTTGGCTAGCCTCTTATCACCAGCTTAGCCTCGATGAATTGCGCGCGTGTGCTTATATCCATGCGGACGACCAAGCCGTTCGTCACATGATGCGAGTCGCCTCCGGTCTTGACTCCATGGTGCTCGGTGAGCCGCAGATTCTTGGGCAGATGAAATCGGCCTTCGCTGTGGCCCGTGAAGCGGGCACTTTGGGGCCGCTGCTGGGGCGCTTGTTCCAGGCTACGTTTAGCACCGCGAAGACTGTCCGTACCGACACCGCCATCGGTGAAAACCCGGTTTCTGTGGCGTTTGCTGCGGTGAGCCTGGCCAAACAAATTTTTGCGGATCTGAACCGCAGCCAGGCACTGCTGATTGGTGCAGGCGAAACCATCAGCCTAGTGGCGCGTCACCTGCATGATCAAGGCATCAAACGCATTGTGGTGGCCAACCGCACACTTGAGCGCGCGAGCTCCCTGGCTGAGCAGTTCGGTGCTCATGCCGTGCTGCTTTCAGACATCCCAGACGAGTTGGTGCACAGTGATATTGTCATCAGTTCCACCGCCAGCCAGCTGCCAATTCTCGGTAAAGGTGCTGTTGAACGGGCCCTGAAGCAGCGCAAGCACAAGCCCATTTTCATGGTTGATATCGCCGTACCGCGGGATATTGAGCCGGAAGTGGGCGAGCTGGACGATGTGTATCTGTATACCGTCGATGACCTGCATGAGGTCATCGAAGAAAACCTCAAAAGCCGTCAAGGTGCCGCTCTGGCTGCCGAGGAGCTGGTGGGCGAGGGCGCGCAGGAGTTTATGCAGCGCCTGCGTGAACTGGCAGCGGTGGACGTGCTCAAAGCCTTCCGTCAGCAAGCTGAGAAGCTCCGTGATGAGGAGCTGCAAAAGGCTCAGCGTTTGCTGGCCAACGGCGGTAACCCTGAGGATGTGCTGGCACAGTTAGCCCGTGGGTTGACTAACAAGTTGCTGCACGAACCCAGCGTGCAACTGAAAAAATTCTCCGCCGACGGCCGCTTCGAAGCGCTGAGCGTGGTGCAGGAGCTGTTTTCCCTTGGCGACGGAGCGTCGTCCGGGACGCCTCATAAATAAAGGTCTGCAATGAAAGCGTCACTGATTAAGAAACTCGACCTCTTGCAGGATCGTTTCGAAGAACTGACTGCGCTGCTCGGCGATGCCGAAGTGATCAGCAATCAGACTCAGTTCCGTGCTTATTCCAAGGAATACGCCGAAATTGAGCCCGTTCATCAAGCCTTCACCGCGTTGCGTAAAGTGCAGGCGGACTTGGCCGGTGCTCAGGAAATGCTCAAGGACAGCGATCCTGATCTGCGCGAAATGGCTGAAGAAGAAGTCGCCAGCGCCAAAGAGCAACTGGTTGAGTTGGAAGCCACGCTGCAACGCATGCTGCTGCCTAAAGACCCGAACGACAGCCGCAACGTGTTCCTTGAAGTGCGTGCCGGTACCGGTGGCGACGAAGCCGCCATTTTCTCCGGCGACCTGTTCCGTATGTACTCACGCTATGCCGAGAAGCAGGGCTGGCGGGTAGAGGTGCTGTCTGCCAACGAAGGCGAACATGGTGGCTTTAAAGAGGTGATCGCCCGTGTTGAAGGCGATAACGTCTATGGCAAGCTGAAGTTCGAGTCCGGCGCCCACCGTGTCCAACGTGTGCCGGAAACCGAATCCCAAGGCCGTATCCATACATCGGCCTGTACCGTGGCCGTGCTGCCAGAGCCAGATGAGCAGGCTGAGATCGACATCAACCCGGCTGATCTGCGTATCGACACCTATCGTTCATCCGGTGCTGGTGGTCAGCACGTTAACACCACCGATTCGGCCATCCGTATTACCCACATTCCGACTGGCACCGTGGTTGAGTGTCAGGAAGAGCGCTCTCAGCACAAGAACCGCGCCAAGGCCATGTCGTGGCTGGCCGCCAAGCTGAAAGATCAGCAGGAAGCCGCTGCGCATAAAGAAATTTCCGAGTCGCGTAAATTGCTGGTAGGTTCCGGGGATCGCTCCGAGCGCATCCGTACCTACAATTTCCCGCAGGGACGGGTGACTGATCACCGCATCAACCTGACTCTGTACTCCCTGAACGAAGTGATTGCGGGTGGCGTAGATGCCATCATCGAGCCGTTGCTGGTGGAGTATCAGGCCGATCAGTTGGCGGCATTGGGCGACTGATGCTGAGCGTGCCGCGCCATTGTGCGCGGCACATCCCAACCCGCTTGCCCGAGCAGGACAGAGCCGAGCCCATGAGCACTATCGAACAGTTGTTAGCCAGCGCCCAGTTACCGGAGTCGCCTACGGCGCAGCTGGATATCGAGCTGTTGCTGGCCAATGCCCTAGGTAAGAACCGAAGCTACCTGCGCACCTGGCCGGAACGTGAGCTGGATGCTGAGCAGCTTGAGCGCTTTAACCAAGCGTTGGCCCGCCGCCAGGCTGGGGAGCCGGTTGCCTATATTCTGGGGCAGCAGGGTTTCTGGACCCTTGAGCTGGAAGTTGCCAGCCACACCCTTATCCCGCGTCCTGATACCGAGTTGCTGGTGGAAACGGCGCTGAGCCTGATCCCGGCAACACCTGCTCACGTACTTGATCTGGGGACCGGCACCGGTGCGATTGCTCTGGCGTTGGCCAGTGAGCGCCCAGCCTGGCAGGTCACAGGTGTTGATCGCATTGCTGAGGCTGTCGAGCTGGCTGAACGCAACCGCCAGCGTTTGGGCTTCAACCATGCCCGTTTTCTGCAAAGCCATTGGTTCAGTGCGCTGGCCGGGCAGCGCTATCAGATGATCGTCAGCAACCCGCCTTATATTGCCGCCGATGACCGTCACCTAAATGAGGGCGATGTGCGCTTCGAGCCCAGCAGTGCGCTGGTGGCCGGGGCAGATGGCCTCGACGATATTCGCCACATTATTCAGCAGGCACCGGACTACCTTGAGCAGGGCGGCTGGCTATTGCTGGAGCACGGCTTTGATCAGGCCGAGGCCGTTTGTGCGCTGCTCAGTGCGCGTGGATTCACACAGGTAGAAAGCCGCCGCGATCTCGGCGGCCACCAGCGCATCAGTCTGGGGTGCTTTAACCATGCATGACACCGCCATGCTCAGTGATGAAGAACTGCTGCGCTACAGTCGGCAGATTCTGCTGCAACAGATTGATATCGACGGTCAGCTGCGCCTGAAAAACAGCCGCGTGTTGATTGTTGGGGTCGGTGGGCTTGGCTCGCCGGTGGCTTTGTACCTGGCTGCTGCTGGGGTCGGTGAGCTGCATTTGGCCGACTTCGACACGGTAGACATGACTAACCTGCAACGGCAGGTGCTGCACGACACCGTAAGCGTCGGCCAGAGCAAGGTCGACTCCGCCAGCGCACGCCTACTGGCGATAAATCCGAACATTCGTCTGCAATGTCATCGCCAGGCACTGGACAGTGACTCACTGGCAGATGCTGTGGCAGCGGTGGATCTGGTGCTGGACTGCTCGGATAACTTCAGCACCCGCGAGGCCGTCAACGCTGCCTGTGTGGCCGCCAAGGTGCCGCTGGTAAGTGGTGCGGCGATCCGCCTTGAAGGGCAGATTTCCGTGTTTGACCCGCGTCGTGCGGAGAGTCCGTGCTATCACTGCATTTATGGTCACGGCAGTGACGCTGAACTGACCTGCAGCGAGGCCGGTGTAATTGGCCCCTTGGTGGGCATGGTGGGTAGCCTGCAAGCGCTGGAAGCCTTGAAATTGCTAGCCGGGTTCGGCGAGCCGCTGATAGGACGACTGCTATTGGTGGATGCACTGACCAGCCGCTTCCGCGAGTTGCGCCTCAAGCGCGACTCGGGGTGCGAGGTCTGTGGAGCACGCCATGGCGAGTAATGCGCCTATTGCTGTGTTCGACTCTGGCGTCGGTGGCCTGTCTGTGCTGCGCGAGATTCGGGCGTTATTGCCGAATGAATCCCTCCTGTATGTCGCTGACAGCGGACATGTGCCTTATGGCGAAAAAAGCCCGGAGTTTATCCGCGAGCGTTGCCGCCTTTTGGCGCAGTTCCTGCTGGGGCAAGGGGCAAAAATGCTGGTGATAGCCTGCAACACTGCCACGGTTGCCGGAGTGGCCGAGCTGCGTGAGCTGTACCCGGATCTGCCCGTGGTGGGCATGGAACCCGCTGTTAAGCCTGCTGCCGCAGCCTCCAAAAGCAAAGTAGTGGGTGTACTGGCCACAACCGGCACCTTAAAAAGTGCCAAATTTGCGGCCTTGTTGGATCGTTTCGCTCACGACGTGCGCGTGGTCATGCAGCCATGCCCAGGCTTGGTCGAGTGCATTGAAGCCGGTGATCTGGACAGTGCGCACACGCGCGTCTTGCTTAAAGGCTTTGTCACGCCATTGCTGGATGCGGGGTGCGACACGATTATTCTTGGGTGCACCCATTACCCGTTTATTAAGCCACTACTGCGTACATTGGTGCCTGACTCAGTCAGTCTGATTGATACCGGTGCCGCTGTTGCGCGCCAAGTGCAACGCCTGCTGAGTCAGGCTGAGGCCCTTGCTGATAAGTCGCCTCAATTGACCCGTTTCTGGACCAGTGGAAACTCTGAGGATATGAGTCGGATATTGCCGCTGCTCTGGGGGGAGAGCGCTCCGGTAACGGTTTTGCCGGATTGACTTGACAGATTGCTGGTAATTTCTAGTACTTTAGTGCACTAATTCGGTTTGATTGCAGGCTGTTTTGTGCGTTAGCAAAAGATGTAATGAGAGCTGGTGCACATTTCTGGCGATACACTATAGTTCTTAGGCAACTGATTTTTAGGTTAATTAAGGATAATTACCCATGATTAAAGCCGTGACTCCTGTTCTATTTTCAGCGCTGGTGTGGGGTAGTGTCGGGACAGTTCAGGCTGCAGACTTGAGCTTTTCCGTTGGGCGTACGGGGGAATCCTCCACGACCTATAGACTTGGTACGCAGTTCGATTTCAATCGCAGCTGGTTCGTTTCTGATGTTGGTCGCCTGACCGGATATTGGGATGCCGCCTATACCTACTGGGATGGCGATAAAAGCGCAAGCAACCACAGCATTTCCGTAAGCCCGGTGTTCGTGTACGAATTCGCCGCTGAGCGCTTTAAGCCCTATGTTGAGGCGGGTATCGGTGTGGCCGGGTTTACCAGTACCGAAGTTGAAGGCAATCAGTTAGGTTCAGCCTTCCAATTCGAAGACCGCATTGGCTTCGGTGTGCGCTTCGACAACCAAGAGATTGGTATTCGCGCGATCCATTACTCCAATGCAAGCATCAAGCAGCCTAACGACGGCATTGAGAGTTACAGCCTGCACTACCGGGTTGGGTTCTGAATTCCTCGCATAAAAAACCGGGCTAAGCCCGGTTTTTTATGCCCGCCGCTGAGCTCGTTGAGCCTGCTCAAACTGCAGGCGGTACAGCTCAGCAAAGCCGTGCAGGGCAGGCAAAACACCTGCCCAAAGCACGGCAATCAGCAGCAGAGTCTTGGTGTAACCATAGGGATAAGCCACGTTACCAATCAGACCCATCAGCCCATACACCACAGCGCCGTAGCAGGCACCGAAAATACTGGCCTTCCACCACGGCCGGGCGCTCCAGGCCAGGCAATGATTCAGGGTTGTACCCAGCAGCAGCCACATAGCCGCTTGCCAAAGTGGTAGCAGCTGACGCGGCTCGGCATAGTCGAATACCCCAAGTTGCAGCATAAAACTGTCCAGCGCGGAGCCCGCAATCAGTGTGCTGGCCAACAGCTTGCCTTCTGCGGCCCAACGGCTGGTCCACAACAAATGAACCACCAGTGCCACCGCTACCAGTGCCAGCCAGGGCGTACCTCCTGCGAGCAGGCACACAGACAGGCCACAGATAAAGAGCAGGGCATTGACAAGGTTCTTTGGCATGGGGCTTTGGCGTTCCTTAGGTTTAACAACATGATCAAGCGCATGGGTGGGCTTTGAGCACAGCGCAAGGATACAGCCTGAATTTAATTAGCCCGATTGATTTTTCTCAGCAGCCGCAAACTGTCGAAGCTCCTTATAATGCCGGCCACTTGTATGCATTCATCTAGCCATCGGCTCTAGGCCGCTCGTTACTGTTAGGGCTCTTCATGACTGATCACGCGCTGTTACTGGTAAACCTTGGCTCCCCGAATTCGCCTGAGGTAGACGACGTGCGTCGCTACCTCAACCAATTCCTGATGGACCCGTATGTGATTGATCTGCCATGGCCCGTGCGTCGTCTGCTGGTCTCGCTGATTTTGATCAAGCGCCCGGCGGCCTCCGCTCATGCCTACTCCTCCATCTGGTGGGAAGACGGCTCGCCACTGCTGGTGCTTAGCAAGCGCCTGCAAGCCGCCATGCGTGAGCAGTGGACACAAGGCCCGGTTGAACTGGCCATGCGCTATGGTGAGCCGTCGATTGAAAGCGTGCTGCTGCGTATGGCCGAGCAGGGTATTCGCAACATTACCCTGGCGCCGCTGTACCCACAGTTTGCCGACAGCACCACCACCACCGTGATCGAAGAAGCCCGCCGCGTGGTGCGCAAGCACAACTTGCCGGTGCAGTTCTCGCTGTTGCAACCGTTCTACGATCAGCCGGAATACCTTGATGCACTGGTTGACAGCGCCAAGCCCTATTTGGAGCAGGACTTCGATCACGTACTGCTGAGCTTCCACGGCCTGCCGGAAAGCCATATCCGCAAATTGGTTAACCCGATTGATCCTAAGCACGATCTCTTGGCGACCAACACCGCAGGCATCAGCGATGCCGTTATGGCCAAGTGTTACCGCAGCCAATGCCTGCGTGTCGGTGAAGTGTTTGCCGAGCGCATGGGGCTTAAGCCAGAGCAGTGGTCGGTGGCGTTCCAGTCACGCCTGGGCAAAAACAAATGGATCGAGCCCTACACCGAAGCCACGATTGATGAGCTGGCCCAACGCGGCGTGAAGAAACTGCTGGTCATGTGCCCGGCATTTGTCGCCGACTGCATCGAGACCCTCGAAGAGATCGGCATGCGTGGTGCTGAGCAGTTCATTGAGGCAGGCGGGGAGAGCCTGCAACTGGTGCCGTGTGTTAATGACCACCCGAGCTGGGTGTCGGCCCTTGGCACGTTGGTGCGCCGGGCGGTGCCGCTTTCATAATCCGCCAACCGGCGTGGAACTCTTATGTTCCGCGCCGTCTAACAACACATCTGTGTCTTGCTGATTGTAGGACATTCTCTCTGTAACACCGCTATAGTCAGTCCCAGCGTGCTTGGTAGCCACAAGCAAGTTGCGCAGGATAGTGCGCGCTTTGCGGCTTGGAGTATTTCGTGTCAGCACCCAAAGGTGCCGGCGAAGCAGTGGATACACTAAAAAAGGAACTGCGTGCCATGTTTGCTATTCCCCCTCGTGCCCTCCAGCTGGCGCGTATTGCTGTGTCCATTTTTGCAGTCGCGCTGTTACTGGGCGTGGCATTTCTGCTTTGGCAATACCTGTACCCGGTCAGCGCCGCCAAAGGCTGGGATGTCCGCGTGGCGTATGACCACATCGAAAAAGCCGCGGCGCTGGAGCTGGATGACAACGGAAATCTCATCGTCAGCTCAGAACTTAACGGTGGTAAAGGCAGCATCCTCAGCATTGCGCCTAATGACGTGCGTACCTCATTGATCGAAAACCTCTCCAAGCCAGACGGACTCACCACCTTTAATGGCGCCCTAGTGTTCAGCCAGGAAGCAGGCGAGCACGCCGTGTCGAGCTACCAAAATGGCGTAATCACCCCGTTGTTCCAGGGTGACAACGTGCAGGGCCTTTTGGCTGATGGTGACAACCTGTACGCCATTGAAGACCGTAAAGGCGATGGCCGCTTGCTGCGTTATGACGCTTCAGACAAAACTGTCGATGTATTGCGCAGCAACCTCAATGAAGCTGAAACCGTGCAAATCTGCCCCAACCGGCAGATGTACTACAACGAAAAGGAAAAAGGCGTAGTCCGCCGCCTGAGCACCGACGGCACCGATCCAGTTGTACTGTCTGGCCTGAAAGAACCCAGCTTTCTGTATTGCGATGCTCGTGGCCTGTGGGTATCAGAAGACCGCACCCACCGCGCGCGCCTGCTGTTGCTGGATAATGAAGGCAACCTCAACGTCATTCTGACCTTCCTCAAGGCGCCACAAGAGCTGATCCCAGCTGGCGATGGCAAATACCTGCTCGCCGAAGGTGGCCGCGACCGCGTGCTGGAAATTACCGCCCCGAAATAAGGCTAACAACGAAAAGTGGCCGAGCCTAAGCTGCCACTTGAGAGAAGAAAAAACGCAGCTGATTCCCGTGTACTTGCCTAATCGTGAGTGTGCGTGAGTTGAGCTGCGTTTTTTATTAAAAGGGCGTTAACAACGCCTTAGGCGGATTTATCGTTACCGCGTGAAGCCTTACCACTCTCCAGCAGTAGTGGTCTACTAATCCCGGACACCTTTTTAGGCCAGAATGATCGCCATTCAGAGGTGTTCAATGAGCAGACAACGACGTACCTTCACTCCTAACTTCGATAGCCCAGCCATTCGCCCTTCGAGCATAAACCGTTAACGGCAAACCATTCGCGAACTAATGGATAGGCTCTTTACACCTGTTTAAACTGCAAATCCCCCGTCAGTTTGTACAGCAACGCAATCCCTTCAGGCCAAAGGCCGTAGCCGGTTTCGCTGTTGATATGGCCGGCATTCTCCAGTACGTGTAATTCACTGCCCCAGGCATTGGCGAAGGTTGTGGCCCGAGCCAGGGATACATACGGGTCGTTTGTGCTGGCGACCACGATTGTTGGAAACGGCAGGCGTTGTGTATGCATCGGGGTAAAGCCTTTGGTGCCCGAGGGGTAGCTGTCTGCTTCTGTATCGCTAGGGGCGACCAGCAGCGCGCCGCGCACTTTGTTGTTATCGGGATACTGCTGGGCCCACAAGGTAATTAAGGTGCACGCCAAGCTGTGGGCAACGAGTACGACTTGCCCTTCGCAAGCATTAATTGCCTGATTCAGGCGGGCCACCCAGTCTGTGGTAGTCGGTGTTTCCCAATCCTGTTGTTCAACCCGCTTAAGGCTCGGAAACTGTCGTTCCCAGTGCGACTGCCAGTGCGCTTCTCCAGAGTTGAAAAGGCCCGGCAAGATTAACGTCCTAACTGTCATGGTTTTCTCCTGAGGAATGGTTCAAACACGCCTTGAGAACCTGCGGCGACAAATAGGACCATGCCTGTGATTTAGGCGTCAACTTGGCTTAAAGCAAAAAAGCCCGCCTATGATGGGCGGGCTTTTAGTAGACCTTTTGAGGCGCTGTGGCTGAGTTTTTGTTTTCCAAGACCTGACACTGCGACAGGTCTGGCAACCAAAGGTGGAAGCGCTACGCGATTCCACCCTACACAATCGTATATGCAGCCTGAACAGCCGATCCCGGGACCGTGATTTGCTTCTGTGGTTGTCTCTTACGCTCTGGGTTTAAGCGCCTTTGTACGCGGTAGCAAGGCAGTGGCAAGGCCCAGCAGGGGGAGGAACGAAACAACATGGTAGACCCAGACGATACCTTTAATGTCGGCCAATTCACCTAGTCCGGCTGCACCGACACCACCAATACCAAACATTAGGCCGAACATTAGCCCAGAGACCATGCCGACGCGGCCAGGTACGGCTTCTTGGGCATACACCACCATGGCAGAGAAGGCCGATGACATCACCAGACCGATCATGATGGCCAGCACGGCGGTCAGCGTGGGGCCGACATAAGGCAGGGCCAACGCAAACGGCGCTACACCTAGGAATGAAACCCAGATCACGGCCTTACGCCCGATCCTGTCGCCAATCGGGCCACCAGCAAAGGTGCCCAGGGCGATAGCGGCAAGGAAAATGAACAGATAAACCTGGCTCTGTTGCACGCCCATGCTGAAGCGTTCCATCAGGTAGAACGTGAAGTAGTTGGTAAATGCCCCGATGTAGATGAACTTGGCAAACATCAGCACGGCGATCACCGCAATGGCCTGGATCACCTGCTTGCGACTAAGCCCCTCGGCATTGCCTCCCGAGAGTTTTTTCAAGCGGGCCTGGCCATGGCTGATGGTCCAGAGGGTGAGTCGCCACAGCACAAAAATGCCCAGCGCGGCAGCCAGCATGAACCATGCAATCGCATACTGGCCAAAGGGGATCACAATCGCGGCGGCCAACAAGGGCCCCAGTGCTGTGCCTGAATTACCGCCTACCTGAAAGGTCGATTGTGCCGTACCGAAGCGTCCGCCCGAGCCCATTCGCGCAACCCGTGAGGCTTCAGGGTGGAAGGTGGCTGAGCCGATACCCATCACGCCGGAGCCCAGCAGCAGCCATTCATAACTGGGCGCCAAGGCCAGCATGCACATGCCCAACAAGGTCATCACCATACCGGCTGGCAGCAGGTAAGGCATGGGGTGTTTGTCGGTGTAGAGCCCGATCCAGGGTTGCAGAAATGAGGCAATCAGCTGGTAGATCATGCCCAGTATGCCGATCTGCGAAAAACTCAGGGAAAACTCGCTTTTGAACAGCGGGTAGACCGCAGGCAAGACGGCCTGGCACAGATCGTTGACCAAATGGGCAAAGGCAGCAGCCCCCACCACAGGCAACAGAAACTGATTGGCGGAGGGCGCGTGAGTCTGCGATGGGTGGTTGGGTTGAGCAGATGGATTGGTCATACGGGGAACTTATTCTGGAGAAAACAGGAAGAGGTGTTGTCCACAAAAAGCTGTATTGCAGCACTCATCGGGTGGCTTAGAGGTTCTGCTGCGGTGATAGTGCCTGCATCGCTTGTTAGGTGGCTAACATTTTCTGCCCAGCGTGCCTCTTTTTCACTTAGGAGGCAGCTTACTCAGGAGGAGTGGTTGTGGAGCGTTATCCCGTTTCGATTAAAAGTGTGTTGTTTTCCCCAGCCCAAGAGGTGGTGTTGCTGCTTAACGAGCGCAATGAGTGGGAGTTGCCTGGTGGGCGAATTGAACGCGGGGAGACCTCTGAGCAATGCCTGATCCGGGAGATCAGTGAAGAGCTCAGCCTTGAGGTTTCAGTGGGTAAATTGCTGGATACCTACCTGTTTGAGGTTATCCCCGGCAAGCACGTGTTTATCGCCACCTACCACTGCGTGCTGGCTGGCCCGTTTGACCCCAAGGTCAGCCACGAGCACAAACACATCGGCCTGTTTCCGGCCCATCGACTGCCGGATAACCTGCCACAAGGCTACAGGGCTTCGATTGAGCGTGCGGGTAGCCCGGATCAGCCTGGGGCGTAATCCGGGGGCTCTGCCAAGAGGCTAGGAGGCGTTACTTTTACGCTGCTGTTTCACTTTGTACATCTCGTGATCAGCCAGCCTGATGGCTTCGTCAGCGCTCATGCTGGTGGGGAGGAGGGCGGCAATACCTACGCTGGCGCCGGCATAATCCAGTATGACTTCGCCATTTTTCAGGCTGAAACGACCGATGCTGGCGTCGGTCAGGCGCTTTTGCAGAAGTTTGGCGGCGTGGTGCATATCCTCGGTTTGACCCGAGGACGTGGAAGCGCCCAGCGCAAGCACGATGAACTCATCGCCACCTGCGCGGCCGATGATGTCGCTGGCTCTCAGCGATTGTTGGAGTTTAGTGGTAATGCTGAGCAGAAACTCATCGCCGGCCAGGTGTCCGTGGGTGTCATTGATCTGTTTGAAGTTATCCAGATCAATGACTCCGATAAGGATGAATTGCTGGTTGCGCTTTGCGAGGTCGAAAAAACGCTCAACGTCCTTAAACACGGCGCGGCGGTTGGGCAGACCGGTCAGAGGATCAGTCAGTGCCAGTTTTATCAGCTCTTTGTTAGCGATCTGCAGCCGTTCGACCAGCAACTCCCGTTCTAGTGAATAGCTAAGCAGCCCTGATAGCAGGTTAAGCAGTGGCTCAACATCAGGCGCACGGTTCACGCTGTCTGAGCTGGCTGCGCATACCGTACCTAACAGATCACCATTCTGCGCCCGGATAGGCGCCGAAACGTAAGTCTTTATCCCCAGCTGTGCCGCTGCGGCTGAGTCGCCCCAGCATTCACTGACATTATTGGTGTACATGCGGTTTTGCTCTATGGCCCGCTTGCACAGTGTATCTCCCCAAGGTACTTCCAGCCCCTCGGGGATGGTCATGTCACCAGTGTTGTGGGAGAAGATCACGCGCTGAGTGCCCGCAGTCAGGTCAATGGTCGTGAGGTAGGTCGATTCCATGCCCGTGACCTGGCTGAGGATTGTCAGTAATGGCCGGGTCAATTCTTCCAGGCTGCGGGCTTTGGGGACGGTATCTGAAAGGAGGTTGAGAATCGGGTCCATGGGTTCAGCCGTTGTAGGGGAGATAACTTAATTCTTGATCAATATGTGCGTGATTGCACATTGCCAGATCAATAAATTTCGATTTTATAAAGCGTGCTGAGCCGTAACGAAAAGCCCCGCAAATGCGGGGCTTGGGAATTGCTGCAAAGGTTTAAACATCCGGGTCGATGACTTTGCTTTTCCAAGCATTGCCACCTGGTAGGATCAGGTTTAGCAGCAGGGCAATAACCGCGCACAGGGAAATGCCGGACAGGGCGAAGTCGTTACCGCCGATCACCATGCCACCAATGCCGAATACCAGTGTGACCGACACGATGATCAGGTTACGCGCCTCGGACAGATCAACCTGATGGCGGATCAGGGTGTTCAGGCCCACTACAGCAATCGAACCAAACAGCAGGCAGAGAATACCGCCCATTACCGGTACCGGAATACTTTGCAGTGCGGTTCCAAACTTCCCTACAAAGGCTAGGGCAATGGCGATGAACGCAGCCCACGTCATGATTTTCGGGTTGTAGTTCTTGGTCAGCATCACCGCGCCAGTGACTTCGGCGTAGGTGGTGTTAGGCGGGCCGCCGAACATACCGGCTGCGGAAGTGGCCAGGCCATCACCGAGCAGGGTGCGGTGCAAGCCGGGTTTCTTGATGAAGTTTTTGCCGGTTACGCTGCCAATGGCAACCACGCCGCCGATGTGCTCAATCGCCGGTGCCAGGGCTACAGGGACGATGTACAGAATCGCGCCCCAATGCAGCTCGGGTGCAACAAAGGCGGGCATGGCGAACCACGGTGCTGCGTGTACAGCACTGGTGTCAATCACGCCAAACATGGCAGCAACTGCACAGCCCGCAATAATACCGGCAAGGATGGGCACCAGGCGCAGCAAGCCGCGACCCAGCGCGGCCACCAGTACGGTGACAACCAGTGCAGTCATGGAGATCAGCATGGCGGTTTCGTACGGAACCAGCTGTGCACTGCCGTCACCGGACTTACCCATGGCCATGTTCACCGCAACTGGCGACAGGGCCAGGCCGATGGAGATAATTACCGGGGCAATGACAACTGGCGGTAGCAGCTTATCGATAAACTCGGCGCCGCGGACTTTAACCACGGCACTGAGCAGCACGTAAACCAAACCTGAGGCAATGATGCCACCCAGCACCGCAGGCAATCCGAACTCGCCTTTGGCGGCCAGAATCGGAGCAATGAATGCGAAGCTGGAGGCGAGGAACACAGGCACTTGGCGGCCTGTTACCAGTTGGAACAGCAACGTCCCGATACCCGCTGTGAACAGTGCTACGTTCGGGTCCATGCCGGTAATCAGGGGCATCAGCACCAGTGCACCGAATGCCACAAACAGCATTTGCGCGCCGGAGATTACCTGGCGCCAGAGTGGGTCATTGAATTCATCCTGCATTTATCAGGCATCCTTCTGTTTGGTGCCGAAGATTTTGTCGCCCGCATCACCCAGACCAGGAATGATGTAGCCCTGATCGTTGAGGTGGCTGTCGATAGACGCGGTATAGATGGTGACGTCCGGGTGAGCATCTTTGACCGCTTTGATGCCTTCGGGCGCGGCTACCAGCACCATCGCACGTATTTCCTTACAACCGGCCTTTTTCAGGAGGTCGATGGTGGCGACCATTGAGCCGCCGGTGGCCAGCATTGGGTCAACGATCATGGCCAGACGCTCGTCGATTTCCGGCACCAGTTTTTCCAGATACGTGTGGGCTTGCAGGGTTTCCTCGTTACGAGCAACACCTACGGCACTTACTTTGGCGCCTGGGATCAGACTAAGCACACCGTCGAGCATGCCAATACCTGCACGCAGAATCGGCACAATGGTGATTTTTTTGCCGGAGATTTTTTCGACCTGCACCGGGCCACACCAGCCGTCCAGTTCGTAGTTTTCCAGCGGCAGATCCTTTGTCGCTTCATAAGTCAGCAAGGCCGCGATTTCCTGAGCCAGTTCGCGGAAGTTCTTAGTGCTGATCCCAGCACGGCGCATCAGGCCGATCTTGTGGCGAATGAGCGGGTGACGGATCTCGAGGACGGACATTGGACGGGGTTCTCCGGAGGCAGGTAAACCGCTAAAGATTAAAGCATTGGCAGCTTTATGTGTCCTAATTTGTCTAAATTGCCCTAATGTATAGTTTTTAGCCGCTATTCACCGCCATTGCTCGGCATTTGCTTGCCGGTCATTTGCCCAAATAGTATCTTTTCCGGTTTTTATCTTGACGCCTTGGTCAGCTTCCTGGCGGGGCCCGCAGTAGAGAGGAAACACAATGTCCGCTGAACTCGCGCATATCCGCCAGGTGATGGCTGAAGCCGATTGCTTGTACACCGAAGCCCAGGTCGAGGCTGCCATCGACCAAGTCGCCGCCTCGATCACTGAGAAGCTGGCTGACAGCAACCCTGTGGTGTTCTGTGTGATGAACGGCGGCCTGATCTTCTCCGGCAAGCTGGTGACCAAACTGAATTTCCCGCTGGAGCTGTCCTACCTGCATGCCACTCGTTACCGCAACGAGACCACGGGCGGTGAGCTGTTTTGGAAGGCTAAGCCAGAGATTTCCTTCATTGATCGTGATGTGCTGATCATCGACGACATTCTGGATGAAGGGCACACCCTGCGCGCCATCATCGACTTTTGCCGTCATGCCGGTGCCCGCGCAGTTCACACCGCCGTGCTGATCGATAAGGATCACGACCGCAAAGCTATTCCTGGTATGAAGGCTGATTTTGTCGGTATGTCCTGCATTGACCGTTACATTTTTGGTTACGGCATGGATTACAAAGGTTACTGGCGTAATGCTGCTGGTATTTACGCGGTTAAGGGCCTGTAAGGCACTAGCTTGCCAGCGGTTTCGACAAGGATTGCAGTTCGTGCAGGATGCACGCCGTTGAGCGCCGCCCCCTACCAGCGGTAAACTGCGCGCCCCGTGAGGCTTGGTAGCTGGAGTGAACCGTGCGTAAAGACAAGAAACAGGTTATTGGCGAAGAAATCAGCGATGAGCAGATCAAGCGCTTCCTCAATGAAGAGCCGGCCGACGCCACCCCACCTTCGCTGCATAAGTTGATTAAGGCCTATCGCGGTCTGCGTGTTGACGACTTCGAGCGTTTTGTAGGCTTTTTCGTTGAGGCAGGTTTTGACCTCAACGCCAAGGACGCTCAGGGCAATGATTTTGTGGCGTTGATTCAGGACCAGCGTTTCGCTGAGTCTTACATCGACATCATCAAAGCTGCCCGCGGCTGATAGTCCTCTCCCTGCTGGGCTGTGAGCGTTCACGGCCCAGTGGCGGCCCTGCTGTAATTCCCCTGCGTTTCTATTTATTCATACTGCCGTTTTGGGCTGATGATCACTGCGATCAATAGTAGTGGCAGCATCCGAGACGACCGGTCATATTCTTGACCATGAATAGTCGCAGCCGTCTTGATAAACGTGAGTTGATCCTCGCCAAAGGTGCTGAGGTGATGACCCGTCGTGGTTATCACGGCGCTGGTGTGCAAGAGATTGTGCAAGCCGCTGGCGTGCCCAAGGGATCTTTCTATCACTACTTTGAAAGCAAGGAAGACTTTGCCCTGCAAGCCTTGCAGAGCGTCTATCAACCGCGCTTGCAACGCTACGCCGATGCCCTGAGCAATTCTGCGCTAAGCCCCCGCGAGCGGATTCTCGGCTATTACCACGATCTGCATGAGCACTTCGCCCGCCAGGAACGCCTCAAATACCATTGTTTTATCGGCAGCCTGAGCTTTGAAATGGCTGAGCTGTCGCCTGCACTTGGCGTGGCGGTGGATGGCATTTTGCAGCAGTCGGCGGACATTCTTCAGGCTTGCCTTGAGCAGGCACAGGCTGCCGGACAGCTGGCAGCCGATGAGGACTGCCGCAATCTGGCTGCCTTTATCTGCAATGCCTGGCAGGGCACGCTGACCCGGCTGAAAGTCTCCGGCAATTTGCAGGCATTAACCGATTTCATTGAACGCTTGCAGCGCCTGCTGCAAGCCTAAGTAACCGACATCAATCAGTTGCGGCCCAAGCCGCCAAGGAATGAGCATGACTGCATCTGCACTGTTTAAGCCTTTTTCTCTGGGCAACCTGACGCTGCCAACCCGCGTGGTGATGGCGCCAATGACCCGTTCCTTCTCGCCGGGCGGTGTACCGGGTGCCAATGTGATCGAGTACTACCGCCGCCGTGCAGCAGCCGGTGTTGGCCTGATCATCACTGAAGGCACCACCGTCGGTCATAAAGCCAGCAACGGTTACCCGCATGTGCCGCGCTTTTATGGTGAAGACGCCTTGGCGGGGTGGCAGAAGGTTGTTGATGCAGTGCACGCCGAAGGCGGCAAGATTGTCCCGCAGCTGTGGCACGTCGGCAGCGTGCGCCGCATTGGTACAGAGCCGGATGCCAGCGTGCCGGGCTATGGCCCGAGTGAGAAAGTGAAAGATGGCAATGTCATCGTCCACGGCATGACTAAAGAGGACATTCAGGAGGTCATTGCTGCCTTTGCTCAGGCCGCCAAAGACGCTAAGCGCATCGGCATGGATGGCGTTGAACTGCACGGCGCACACGGCTACCTGATTGACCAGTTCTTCTGGGAGGGCAGCAACCAACGCACTGACGAATACGGTGGTGATCAGGCGGGGCGCTCGCGTTTTGCCATCGAGTTGATCAAGGCCGTGCGTGAGGCGGTGGGCCCAGACTTCCCGATCATCCTGCGCTGGTCGCAGTGGAAGCAGCAGGATTACAAAGCGCGTTTGGTGGAAACCCCTGAAGCCTTGGAAGCCTTCCTCAAGCCGCTGTCGGATGCAGGTGTGGATATCTTCCATTGCTCGACACGGCGCTTCTGGGAGCCTGAGTTCGAAGGCTCAGACCTCAACCTGGCAGGCTGGACGCGCAAACTCACCGGTAAGCCGGTCATCACCGTCGGCAGCGTAGGGCTGGATGAAGAGTTCATGCAGTTTATGGTCAACACTGACAAGGTGGCCCAGCCCGCCAGCCTGGAGAAACTGCTGGAGCGCCTGAACAAGCAGGAGTTCGATCTGGTGGCCGTTGGTCGCGCGCTGTTGGTTGACCCGGATTGGGCGCTGAAGGTACGGGATGGCCGCGAACAGGACATCCTGCCGTTTAGCCGCGACGCCTTGACCAAGCTGGTCTGAGATAGCGGCGTCTACCAATGGTGGATAACCTGCTGCGCAGGCTTATCCACCCTACGCGGCGTGTGTTTTGACGGTGATTTGTAGGGTGGGTAAGGCCGTAGGCTTACCCACCGTTGCGTCAGCCGCAGTTCTACCGCCCACCTTGTAGGAGGGGCGGTTAGTGGTGTTCTTGGTCTAGTGATCTACTCGTGAGCCGGCGCTGGATAACCTGCTGCGCAGGCTTATCCACCCTACGCGGCGTGTGTTTTGACGGTGATTTGTAGGGTGGGTAAGGCCGTAGGCTTACCCACCGTTGCGTCAGCCGCAGTTCTAGCGCTCACCTTCCAGGAGGGGCGATTAGTGGTGTTCTTGGTCTAGTGATCTACTCGTGAGCCGGCGCTGGATAACCGGCTGCGCAGGCTTATCCACCCTACGCGATGTGTGTTTTGACGGTGATTTGTAGGGTGGGTAAGGCCGTGGGCTTACCCACCGTTGGCCATTCAGGACCTCACCCCTGCGGGTTAATGTCCTGCTGCTCGCAATACTTACGTAACTCATCGGTGAGATGCGGCGGGCACACGCCGCATTGGCGGTTGCCGGGCAGGGCGTGGTCTATGAATTTCGGGTAGGGCAGGTTGAGGTTGGCCATGATCTCGCTGAACTGCTCCAAGCTGATGCCCTCGGCGAGCCGTGGATTACGCTGTTTTTCTTGGCCGATGCTGCTGACTCGGCGGCCCTGATAGTCGTGTCCGGGGTAGACCAACGTGTCGTCCGGCAGGCTGAACAATTTGTTGTGCACGCTGTGGTACAGCGCCTCACTGCTGCCGTTCTGGAAGTCAGTGCGTCCGCAGCCATCAATCAGCAAGGCGTCGCCTGTAAACAAACGTTCTTCCACCAGATAGGCATGATGCCCATCGGTGTGTCCTGGTGTGTGTAAAGGCAAGATGCGCAGGCTGCCGACCTCCAGCACAACGCCATCTTCGATACCGATATCCACACACGGCAGGCCATCCAGCGCAGGGGCGGCGATCTGGCTGCCAGTCCGTTCGCGCAGGGTTTTGGCGGCGGTGATGTGGTCCGCGTGGATATGGGTTTCCAGTGTGTAAGCCAACTTCAGGCCACGTTGTTGCAGTTCGCTCAGGTCGCGCTCAAGGGTAGAAATGACCGGGTCAATCAAGACCGCCAAGCCTGTTTCAGGGCAGCCCAGCAAGTAGGTAAAGGTGCAGGAAACCGGTTCAAACAGCTGGCGAAATATCATGTGAGCCTCATTTGCTGAGTGTTTCACGGCCTGTGGAATCGGCCTGAAACCGTGAGTGCAAGGGCGTTGGGTATTCCATCTTCATCGACCTCGGCTTCAATTGAGGGTTCTATAATATATGTTATTTTAAAGTGTATATTGTTTAAGGGTAACGGTTCCGGCTTACGGTGAGGGCAGGAAAAATGATGATTGACTGGGCTTCATTTACACCGTGGTCAGCTTTGGCAGGCGGTGCGCTGATTGGTCTGGCGGCCACTCTGCTGATTCTGTTCAACGGACGGGTTGCCGGTATCAGTGGCATTACCGGTGCCTTGCTACGCCCGGCGAAAGGGGATGTGGGGTGGCGGGTAGCGTTTCTGGCGGGGTTATTGAGCGCGCCGCTGTTATTTCAGCAGCAGCCTCTGCTGGTATTGCCCGAGGTGAAAATTGAAGCCGGTGTGCTGACGCTGATAGTGGCCGGTTTATTGGTTGGGGCGGGTACGCGGTTCGGTTCGGGATGTACCAGTGGGCATGGTGTATGCGGGTTGTCGCGAGGCTCTGTGCGCTCTTTGGTGGCGACGGGGGCTTTTATGTTTAGTGGCTTTGCGACGGTGTATGTCGTGCGCCACGTGATCGCGTGAGGTGTTGCCATGACGCTGCTATTTGCGTTGCTTGCCGGTCTGCTGTTTGGGTTTGGGCTGATGATCTCCGGTATGACTGACCCCACTAAAGTCACCGCCTTTCTGGATATTGCTGGCGCCTGGGACCCTTCGTTGGTGTTGGTCATGCTGGGGGCAATCAGTGTTTCCAGCATCGGCTTCTTTTTCGCACGCAGGCGCACGCGCTCTGTACTGGGGCTGGCCATGCAGATTCCAACCAGTAAGCTGATTGATCGCCGCTTGGTGCTAGGGAGTCTGGCTTTTGGTGTGGGCTGGGGCTTGGCTGGTTTCTGTCCGGGACCTGCCTTGGTCAGCCTGTCGTCTGGGTACAGTCAGCCTATTATTTTTGTAGCCGCGATGCTGGTAGGTATGGTGTTGTTCGAACTTCTCGATCGCAGGAGTGATAAACACGGATGATGACGCTGAATGTGGGGCCGTTTCCCGTTCCGGTGAGCCACCTGATAATCGGGCTCAGTTTTGGGTTGTCGTTGTTAGTGGGTTGGCGGTTAGGTCGTCGCGATCAGTTAAACCCAGAAAACTATATTTTCTTTCTGCTTTTCGTGGGGCTGATCACAGCACGTTTGGCATTCGTAGCGGTCTATTTTGAGCATTTTGCGGATCAGCCCTGGCGCGTGATTGATATCCGCGATGGCGGCTTTATTGCTTGGGTCGGAGTGCTTGCAGCACTGCTGCTGGCTGCCGTGCTGGCGTGGCGTAAGGTGCGTTTACGTCGCTCGCTGGGAGCTGCAGTTGGTGCGGGATTACTCAGTTGGGCATTGATGAGTTACGTACTGTTTGCGTTGACGGGGGCTACCCGTTTGCCAGAGTTCGGGCTGCGCGACGTACAGGGTCAAGCCGTGAGCCTTCAGGATTATGTGGGTAAACCGCTGGTGATCAATTTGTGGGCCACCTGGTGTCCGCCCTGCCGCAGAGAGATGCCAGTTCTGGCTGAGGCACAGCAGGCGATGCCTGGGGTTACCTTTTTGTTTGTGAACCAAGGCGAGTCAGTGCAGGAGGTTGAGAAGTACCTCGCTACAGAAGCGCTGCAGCTGAATAACGTGCTGCTCGACAGTGGCGCAAGGCTGGGGCAGCACATCGGCTCCACTGCGCTTCCCACCACACTCTTTTACGACCGCAACGGTTATCAAGTTGGCAGCCACTTGGGTGAGCTGTCCCGTGCAAGTTTGGCGCAAGCCCTGAAACAACTGGATTCTAAGGACTGACGATGACTGTATTGCGCACTCTGAGCTTGTTGGGCTCAACATTGGCCGTGCTGGCCGCTCAGATGGTTCATGCTGAGCAATGGCCTGAAGCGGTTCAGGCATTTGAGAAAAAAGGCCTGAAAATTGTTGGTCGCTTCGATGCTCCCAATGGATTACAGGGCTTTGCGGCGCGCTATCAGGGCCAGGGTGTTGCCATGTACCTGACTGCGGATGGCAAGAATGTTCTGATCGGAAGCTTGTACGACGTCGAGGGCAATGACCTCAGTAAAGCCCCACTCGATAAACTGGTCTATCAGCCCATGGGCAAGGAAATGTGGCAGCGCCTGGAGCGCAGTACCTGGATCGTAGACGGTGCAGCCGATGCGCCACGAGTCGTGTATGTGATTGCTGACCCTAACTGCCCGTATTGCAGCATGTTCTGGAAACAGGCCCGACCTTGGGTGGACGCAGGTAAAGTGCAGCTACGCCATGTGCTGGTGGGCATTTTGCGTGAAGACAGCGCCGGAAAGGCCGCGGCGATTCTGAGTTCTAAATCGCCGCAGACTGCGCTGAATAACCATGAGGCGGCTGGCAAGGACAGCAATATACGGCCGCTGGGTCGGATACCCGATTCGCTCAGCGGCAAGTTAGCGGCCAACTTGGTGTTGATGCAGGATCTGGGGGCCGCCGCCACACCGGCGATTTTCTATATGGAGGGTGATCGCTTGCAGCAACATCAGGGCGCCCCCCGCGGCGAAACGCTTGAGAAGATTCTGGGGCCTCTGCCTAAATCCTGATTTCGCTCCTTCACAAAGCAAAACGCCCAGTGCAAGCACCGGGCGTTTTGGATCAGATCGGCGTGCTGGGCTTATACAGCCGCAACGTCGTCCGCCTGCAGGCCTTTCTGGCCTTGAGTTACTGCAAATTCAACTTTCTGCCCTTCGAGCAGAGTGCGATGGCCTTCACCGCGGATAGCACGGAAGTGGACGAATACATCCGCACCGCTCTCGCGTTGGATAAAACCATAACCTTTGGAATCATTGAACCATTTAACGGTGCCTGTCTCGCGATCAGCCATTGCCTGAATCTCCAGCCTACAAATTTTTATTTTTCGACGATGGCGTACCGGCAAAGCAGCCATCACCAGAGAGCGATTATAAAACAGCGTATTGCGCCGCAAAGCAATAGCTGTACGTTCGTACTGTTAAATAAGCCTGAGAAAATATTGGATTTTGCCGATCATCTACCAGTTTTCAGGTATATGGAGGTCGTTTCCAGAATATAAATGCGTTTTCGCGACAAAAGTGCCGTGGCAGAGCAGGTGGACAACTTGCTCTGCCACGGCTGAGGATGGCGTTAGTGCGCTTTGCGGCGGCGCCACATCCACAGGGCCAGGACACCCAGTGTCAACGCTAGCGGCACCAAGCCGATGTTGATGAACTTCAAGGTGCGACCCAGTGCATCAATATCAGCATTGAGTTGATAACGCACATCGCGCAGCTCTTTGCGGATGGTGAGTTTCTGCTGCACAAACTGCTGCACGGCTGTTTGCTGCTCAGGAGTCAACTCCAGCGGTTTGGTGGGGTCTTCATTCTGTTGCAGTTCAGCCAGCTTTTTCTCGGTATCCGCCAGTTGGGCTTGCAGGGCTTGCTCTTTCTCGCGGAAACGCACTTCAGCTTCACGCTGAATGTTCTCCACTACGTCAAACGGACGGGTGAAGCGGCCACGTGAGCGCACGCTGATCAGGGCTTCGGAGCCCGCCAGGTTGTCCAGTGCGTTGACGGCGAAGCTGGCGTTATCAGCCCAAGGCTGAGGGATGCGTTGACCGAAGAAGTCCTGCACCTGCACCCACATGCGATCAGCCAGCATGTCGGTGTCGGCAACCACGATTACGTTGATGTTATCCGCCTGTTTCAGGCCATCTTTATGACCTTCGATGCCCTCCGGGAAGGCGCTTTGAACCGGGCCGTTAATTCGCGCAGCCAGGGTGTAGCGCTCGCCGGTCGGTTGCAGTTCGCGGATCAGCTCTTCCGGGTTGGCCAGCATGCCGAAGCGTTTGGCATCAAACGGCATGGCGTACTGCGAGCTGCTGATCAGCGGGGTGAAGGTGGTTTTAGCGCCTTCAATTTGCTCCAAGATGCCAGGCGTGGCCATGGTGATGCTTTCTAGGCCGCTGGTGCTGATGTCTTTCTGATCCAGCGCGTTCTGCGGCAGGTTGATCCAACTGGCGTGGCGCACCGGCCGCTGGCCCTGGCCCATGTTGATGGCCATGGCATAGGCACCGTCGCCCAAGACTTTGTCAGGCACCATGCGCAGGCCCCAGGCCTTGAACAGCTCGGGGAGGTCGGAGTGCTTATCCAGGCCGCCACCGCCGAGCATGTCGCCTTGAGTGTCGGCTTCGCTGTATGGATCAACAAACGCCAGCAACTTACCGCCACGCAGAACGAACTGATCAATCGCATACTGCGTTTGTTGAGGCAGCTCTTTAGGGTGGATCAGCAGCAGTACTGAAACGTTGTCCGGGATCTTATCCACATCACGCTTGAGGCTTTCGATCTGGAACATCTGACGGACTTCTTCCATCAGCATCCAGGCGGGCGTCGGTTGCCGAGCCATCATGTCGAAACCGCCGTTGACCTGCAGGCCAGCGAGCACGCCTACAACTGGCAGTTCAGGCTTGGCCAAGCTGTGCACCAGACGGCTGAGTTCGTATTCGAGGAACTCCTCCTGATCCAGGGCAAAGAACGGGATCACCTGTACGTGGCCTTCGGCGTTTTTACCGGCCAGGCCGAAGTACACCGAATCGCCACCTTGTTGCAGTGGGATGCCTTGCAGGCCGTATTCGGCGGCGCGGTCTTCATCCTCGGAGAACGGTTGTGGGTCGATAATATTCAGCTTGAGCTTGCCACCGGCTTCGCGCTGGTAAGCCTTGAGCATTTCCTCGACGCGCTTGGCGTAGGTGCGCAGCACCGGTACGTCTTTAGTCGCCGCGTTGGAGAAGAAGAAATTCAGCTCCACCGGCTCGTCCAGCTCCGAGAGAATTTGCTCGGTGCCTTTTGATAAGGTGTATAGCTTCTGCTCAGTCAGATCTAGGCGCAGGCCGCTTAGGCCGTAGCTGGAGAGCAGGTTGAAGGCAAGAAACGCCAAGGCAATGACGACAAGCCCGGCGCTGGAAACCATCAGCTTTTTCATGGGCGTCCTCAGTCAGCTTTCTTCAGGTCGATAACCACCGCCGTTGCTGCCAGCCAGGCCGCAATCAGGGTGACGAAATAGAGCAAGTCGCGCAGATCAATCACGCCCTTGCTGATCGCATCGAAACGGGTCAGGAAGCTCAGCGAGGCCACTGAGTCGATCATCCATTGCGGGGCCCAAGCACTGAAACCATCCAGCACCATCGGGAAACCGCTGACGATAAACAGGAAGCACACGCTGACCGCCAGAATGAAGGCGATCACCTGATTCTTCGACAGCGCTGACATGCACGAACCAATGGCCAGATAAGCCCCGGCCAGCAGCCAGCTGCCGATATAACCGGTGAGGATTGCGCCGTTATCCGGTTGGCCCAGGTAGTTGACCGTGAGCACCATCGGGAAGGTCAGCAGCAGCGCCAGTCCGGCAAACACCCATGCTGCGAGGAACTTGCCGGTGACCGCATCAAAACGGGTGATGGGCAGGGTCATCAACAGCTCAATAGTGCCGCTCTTGCGCTCTTCAGCCCACAGACGCATGGCAATGGCCGGTACCAGGAACAGGTACAGCCACGGATGAAAGTTGAAGAAGGCCGACAGCTCCGCCTGGCCACCCTCGAAGAAACCACCGAGATAGAAGGTGAAGACGCCCGAAAGCACCAAGAAGATCAGAATGAACACATAGGCCAGCGGCGTGGCGAAATAGCTCGCCAGCTCGCGCTTGAAGACAACGGGTAACTGACTCATACCACCTCCCCACGGGTCAGGCTGCGGAACACTTCGTCCAGCCGCCCGCGCTCCACATTCAACTCACTCACTTTCCAGCTGCGCTGAGCAATCAGCTCATTGACCTGCGGGAAGATCACTTCGCCCGGTTTGGCCAGCACTGTCAGGCTGTTTTCCAGCGTGTTTTCTTCCACACCGGCAACGCCCGGTAGGGCCGCCAGCGCGTCTTTATCCAGCGCCTCAGTGGTCACCAGCGTCACCGCCTGGTGATACCGTGAGCGGCTTTCCAGCTCCAGTGGCGTGCCGTCTGCCAGCAGCTTGCCATGGGCGATGACCACGGCGCGGGTGCACACGGCGGAGACCTCTTCGAGGATGTGGGTGGAAATGATCACAATCTTGTCCTGCGCCAGGCTCTGGATCAGCTTGCGCACCTGATGCTTCTGGTTGGGATCAAGGCCGTCGGTGGGCTCGTCGAGAATCAGCACGCGGGGATCATGCAGAATCGCCTGAGCCAGACCGACGCGGCGCTTAAAGCCTTTGGAGAGGGTTTCGATGCTTTGATCCAGCACCTTGTCCAGTTCCACCTGAGCGACCGCTTTAGTGACGCGCTCACGTTTTTCTGCGCCTTTGAAACCGCGCACCTCGGCGATGAACTCAAGGAAGCTGCGTACCGTCATGTCGCCATAGCAGGGCGCGCCTTCAGGCAAATAACCAATCTGCTGCTGGGCTTTGAGGGTGTTTTTACGGATATCGAAACCGAAGATGCTGGCCGTACCGGCCGTTGGCGTAAGGAAGCCTGTAAGCATCTTCATGGTGGTGGATTTACCGGCGCCGTTTGGACCGAGAAAACCCAGCACTTCACCGGGCTGGACGCTGAACGACAGGTCGTCAACCGCGGTGTGCTGCGCAAAACGCTTGGTTAGATTTTTTATTTCGATCATGGACTCTCACCAGTGCGGTAGTCGGTCCTGCTTGTAGCCGCTGCTAGCGAAGCAGGACTTCAGAATGCCGGCGGACTATAAGGAGTCGCAGACCAGCAACGCAAGATACTGACGGCGGAGTCTTGGTTCAGTTCACTACAACCTTGGTCGCAACTAGGAGTTGCCGCTCAAAGGCAGTTGTTACAAGGCTTTGCGAGGCCGTTCGGGTTGCGGGCGGCCTGTTAAATGGGGCTTAGCGGGCAATGAAGCTCAGCACAGGAGTAATGCTTTGTAACGGATCTTCTTCCTGCGGCACATGGCCAAGCTGATCGAAAATCACCAGGCGGCTGCCTTTGATATCGCGCTTGAAATGCTCGGCGTTGATCAGTGGAATCAGCTCATCACGAGCCCCCCAGAGGATTAGCGTAGGCACCTGAATGCGGGAAATTGACTTGTATTCATCACCCCCCTCAGCCTGGATAAACCGCTGACGCAGAGCCTCGCGATTGCCGCTGCGCAGGGTTAATTCGTAATAACGGTCGATCAGCTCTTCATTGACTTTGGACGGGTCGCCATACACATAGCGCACGCTGGCCTCGATCATGGAGCGCGGCAGCAGTTTGGTCATCAGCGGCGCCAGTGCCGGAACTTGTGCAACCTTAAAGCCGATCGGCATTGAGCTGGCGGGGCGGGTATACCCGGCAGCGTCAACCAACACCAATTGCGAGACGCGCTGTGGATGCTCAAGGGTGAATTGCCAGGCCAATTGCCCGCCAAAACTGTTGCCCACCAACACCGCCTTATTCACCTGCAACTGATGCAGCAGGCTACCGAGGAACTGAGTGTAATGACTGAAACGATAGTCGCCATCCGGGAAGGGGCCAGTCAGGCCAAAACCGGGCAGGTCGAGGCTGATTACACGGCGCTTATCCTGCAGCACCGCCGCCCAGCCTTCCCACGTATGCAGGCTGGCTGCGGTGCCATGCAGCAGCACCACCGGTGCAGGATCATCCCGCGGGCCCTGGTCACGCACATGCACGAGCATGCCGTCTAAAGCCACAAACTGTGACGGTGGTTGTGCCCAGCGCTGCTTCAGCTCTGCGACATCACGATCCGGCGCCCAACTGGTGATCGCCGCAATGGCAAAGGTGACAGCCATTAATGCGAAAGCAATCAGGACGATTCTGGCGAAACGCTTCATGGCTGATCCTTTTATTAGACGTGTCGGATATCCATCCCGGCCAATACTAGCTCAGGATTTTTCTCATTCCTAAAAAACCCTACCAAGGGAGGATTTAAGTAGGGTTGAAGGACAATGCATCCCGGCTGACTGCCCTGAGTCGCGGCAGGGTTTTTATTGAAATAAAAACCTTCTAAAGTGTGCGTCTTCCCGCATATTGGACGTGCGATTTAAAACTATTCCTGGTTGAAAAGGTCACCCCTTATTCACACTGGATTCTCTGGGAGACAAGGATGTTTAGCCCCGCTAACACCGCACAATTTAGCTTGCTCATTGCAGGCCAGTCCCATGACCTTCAGGTTCTTGAATTCACCGGCCACGAAGCCCTTAACGAGCCTTATCGTTTCGATATTGAACTGGTCAGCAGCAATCTGGCGCTGGACCTGGAAACACTGCATAACCAACCCGCTTTTTTAGCTCTGGATAATCAAGGGCAGGGCATTCATGGCGTTCTGATGGCCGTGGGGCAGGGTGATGCAGGCAGGCGGCTGTGCCGTTATTGGGTCACGCTGGTGCCGCAGCTTGCCTACCTTGAATACCGCATCAATCAGCGGATTTTTCAGCACCTGAGCGTGCCGCAGATTATTGCAGAAGTCCTTGAAGACCACGGGATTATGCAAGGTACCGGTTACCGCTTTGAGTTCGGCCCAACGGTTTACCCAGAGCGTGTGTACTGCACTCAGTACGATGAAAGTGATCTGCACTTTATCCAGAGACTGTGTGAAGAAGAGGGGATTCACTACCACTTCGAACACAGCGAGAACGGCCATGTACTGGTGTTTGGCGATGACCAAAGCGTCTTTACCCAACTGCCCAAACTGGCCTATCAACAGGGCAGCGGCATGGTCGCTGACAAGCCTGTGGTCAAGCGCTTCGGCATGGCCTTGGAAACCCGCACCAATCGCGTAACCCGCCGCGATTACAACTTCGAAAAGCCCAAGTTGGTGATGGAAGGCGCTTATAAAAGCGAGTTTCAGCCAGACCTCGAAGACTACGATTACCCCGGCAACTTTGATAACCGCGATCGCGGCAAGCACCTGTCTAAGCGCATCCTTGAGCGCCACCGCGCCGACTACGAGCAAGCCGAAGGCCACAGCGACTCGCCTACGCTACGCAGCGGCCACTACCTGAATTTGGGCGAACACCCGCGCAACGAGTGGAACCGACTGTGGCTGCTAACTGCTATCAGTCACCAAGGCAAACAGCCGCAAGTTTTAGAAGAGTCCATCACCAGCCATACAGATGAGGACGACGGCTTCCAGCAGGGCTACCGCAACCACTTTATCGCCACCCCATGGGACGTAAATTACCGCCCGCAACTGCTGCACCCCAAGCCCAAAGTACTTGGCAGCCAGACCGCCAAAGTCACCGGCCCGGCGGGCGAAGAAATCCACTGCGACCCATACGGCCGGGTCAAAGTCCAGTTCCACTGGGACCGTGAAGGCCAGGCTGACGACAAAACCAGCTGCTGGCTGCGTGTTGCCTCAAGCTGGGCGGGCGATCACTACGGTGCCGTCGCCATTCCGCGCATCGGCATGGAAGTGCTGGTGACCTTTATGGAAGGCGACCCCGACCAGCCGCTGATTACCGGCTGCCTGTTCCACACCGCCCACGAAGTGCCCTACGAACTGCCTGCCAACAAAACCCGCAGTGTGTTCAAAACCATGAGCTCGCCTGGTGGCGGAGGCTTTAACGAACTGCGCATTGAGGACAAAAAAGGCGCAGAGCAAATCTTTATCCACGCCCAGCGCGATTGGGATGAAAACATCGAGCACGACCAGAAAATCCGTGTCGGCAACGAGCGTCACGACACCGTAGAAGCCAACAGCTATAGTGAGTTCTACGCCGAAGAACACCGCACCACCCACGCCGACCGCAAAACCGAAACCCGCAGCAGCGATCACCTCACCGTTGCGCAAACCCAACACGTGAAAGTTGGCGTCGGCCAGTTCATCGAAACCGGCAACGAAATCCACTACTACGCAGGCAGCAAAGTTGTCGTCGATGCAGGCATGGAACTCACCGCCAAAGGCGGCGGCAGCTTTATCAAACTCGACCCCAGCGGCATCACCCTCAGCGGCGCAACGGTCAACGTCAACTCAGGTGGTGCACCGGGTGTAGGTTCGGGTATCCAAATCCTTGGGCCGGTTGTGCCGGGGGCGGCGGATAAAGATAAACCCGGCAGCCTGCTGACGCCTGCCATCGCCCAGCCAATGACTTTGCTCGGCCCGCTGTGCGGCAAGCAAAGTAACGGCGCATGTAGCAGGGAGGATTGCCCATGCATGAAGGGTTGAATGAGTTTTTACAGGCACTGGAGCGGGCCGATACGCAGATTGTCAGCGGGCAAAGCGTAAAGGGCGAGCGTCACACGCTATTTATCATTGACCAGCAAGCGGTCCCCGATATTCAGGTGCAGATCTATAAATCCGGCGAGGATGGGGCGCCGACCCAGCTTTACAGAGGTTCACAGTTCGAGCATCTGGCCGATATCGGCCCTCTGTGTTTTCGAGCTAAAGCGGGCAGTGCTTTGCAGCACTTGGGCGAAAAGCTATGTCAGGAACACAAAGGCGGAATCGGCCTGATCACCACGGACTACCAAGCCGCCGTGAAACATGCCCGCGACTTGCTCGTGGTGAATGACGGTTCCGGCGGGCAGAGTCTGATTACCTACTACAAACGGGATATGTGGGCGGCCTTAGCGCTGACCGCCAATGATGGCCTATATGGCTCATGGCAAAGCGTCTTCAGCCCGGCACCGATGCATATCGGCAACAAAACCGGCTGTTGGCTGAACTGGATGCCAAACAGCGAAGAGGGGCCGCGAAGCAACCGCTACAACATGCCAGCCAACACCAATGCCTTCCACCGCAATATTCGCTGGGTGTACTGGGTTGACGAGCATTTCGAACTGTTCAACAAGCCAGAGACTGCTCAACTGCCTGCGTTGATCGACAACCTGGAGCTGCTGGTTGATCACGGTATCTATGAAGGTCGCTGGATAGTAAGGCTCGCAGGATTGGCCAGCCGTTTTGACTTAAGCCGGCAGCCAGCCGTTATGACCATTTTGCGTAGCGATGCCAGACCCTTTAACAAAGTAGATGAACTCGAAGCGCTCACTCTCTAGCGCATGGAATGGAAGCCATTCATGGACACAACTAATCACCTTGTACAGAGCGGTGAAACGCTTAGTGCAATCGCCCAACACTATCAGTGTGACCAAGAGCAGCTATTGCTGCTCAATCCTTTTATTAAAGACCCAAATCGTATTCAGGTTGGCTGGAACCTGACTGTTCCAGTTTCTGCCGGTGTAACACCAACAGGTCAGCAAACCGCTCCTGCAAGTGCAACACAGGTGCCTGTAACAACGAGCACCACTGGCAAGCTGCTTGTATTGGATTCTCCTGCTGACAGTACGGGGAAAGAGCCAGAAACCTTCACTAAAACAGTAACTGCCGCCTGCTCCCCACGTTATGCCAGTGTTCTTTACAGTCCTGAAGATAAGGCGTTCTGGCTATTGCCGCAGCGCGCTGCTGACGCCATTGATGAAGCTGCGGCACAACTCAAGCAGGCGGTCGACCCCAGTAAGGCGCCAGAAGCACGCAAAAAGGGATTGGATGCTCAAGGGTTGCTGGAGCACTTTCTTGAGCCGCGGCTGAGCTTCTTTCTTAACGGCGAAGATCAGCAATGGATGCAAGCCTTTGAGGCTGACAACCCGTTATCCACCACCGCTTACACTCAGGAGCACGGTTCGCTGCTTGCACTAAGCCCATTGCAATTGAGCAACCAAAACCTGTTGCCGCGTATGCAAGAGCTGGAACATTGGCAGAGCCTGCGGAAAGAGGCGATCAATGAGGCAGAAAGGCAAGGCTATGCCTATGAAGGCGACATGCTCTTCAGTCCACAGTCGGTTGCGGCCAGAAGCGCCGTGCAGGATTACCTCAAAGCCCGTAATGCCTTATTAGAGCAGGGGGAACTGCCTGTCATCCCGCAAGATGAAATTGCCAAACTCTTGCAAGAGTCTATCCAGCGGTATGAAGAAGCCAGCGACTGCAGCATTAACTGCCGCGCTACATTCATGACTTACAAGCTCTGGAAGGAAGAGCATCAACAGGCTTTTGATTACTCCGAATACGTGAATGCCATTATCAAGGTTGCTGAGTACGGCCTGGCACTACCCGAGTTCGCGCTGATCAATGATCAGCAGGCAGGTTTGGCCAGCGGCATCCAACGCTTCAAGGACTACCTCGCCCTGCAGAAGCAGCAGCGTGAAGTGGAGCTGCGCCTGCAAAGCAAATACAAAGCCTGGATCACAGCAAGCGGTGAAAACCAGCAGGCTCCGGCCAGTCTGGTTGAAGCTGAGCGCCAGGAGTGGCAGACGCTGGAAAATCAGCGCAAAGACTTGAAGCAGCAAGCTGAAACTGCGGTTGCCAGCCATAAGGTACGGCGTCACTTGTTGTGGGAGCCGGAACAGTTCACTCCAAAGCCAGTAGAACGCTTGGTTAAAACCGGCTTTCCGCTGAAAGAAGTCAGCGTGCCGACCACGCCAAACTTGCCATTGCAGCATTTCAGCATGCATGTGCTTAAAGGCATGCTGAAATCTGTCGTGAAAACCAGCGGCCCCAGCTTTGCAGGCAACAGTGATGGCAATTCAGCCTCAGATCGGCAAGGTAATGACTTTCGTGACTGGCTATTAGGTTTAGGGGCTGTTGAGATCAAAGACCAAGGGCCATGGTTTGATCGGGAAGGCTGGTTTGATATTGAGCTTTTCTACAAACAGCTCAGTCAGAGCAAGGGCTATTGCATTGATGCATTAAAAGACGGTGCAACCCGTAATGAATGGGGTGAGCGCCTGCGCCAAGTGGTATTCCATAAAGATACGGGCTTTCTGCGCCTGTTCGACGTCAGCCCACAGGCACGGCTTGTACGTTGCCTGACACCGCTTCAACCCAGCATCCACGCAGGCGCTAAAGTTGAGGGACCATCCTTTAGCGTGCACGAAGGTGTGACAGCCAGCGCCAAAGCTCACTTTGATATTGACTTGGCACGCGGCGAGGTCGAGGTATTAAAAGTCGACCTGCCCGAGCGCTCCGCAGCTAAAGAGATCAAAGTCCGCTACATCGACTACCAGGGGCAGCCCCGCTATATGAACCTCGGCAAGCTGTCCGTGCACTTAGGGGCAAGAGCTTGGGGGTATGCCGGTGCGTCTATGCTGTTGGCTGCTGAGCTTGAGCTTTCACCGGGTAATACGGGCTACGGCGCAACCCTTGCTCCCATTGAGGATGCAACCCGCGAGGACGGTACCGCTTCAACTGCGGGAACTGCTCGGAGTGAGCCGCAAGTCAGCGGCAAGGTCAGTAAGGTGCAAATCGAGGATGGCCTAAAAGCCAGCTTCAACCTGTTTGCTGGCGTGCAGGCTGGAGTCAAAGTCAGCGGTGCATTGAACTGGGCACCGCCTAAAGCTGTAGCGCTGCTGCGTACAGCACCGAGTGTTAGCAATAACCCTGTCCTGAGTGATGGCTGGCTTAGCCTGTCCCGGCTGGAGGCTGACCTTGCCGGTGCGCTTGGCGCGGGTGCTAATGGTGAGTTCACAGTTTCGCTGGATAGAGGCTGCTTTATCGTGCGGGTAAAAGCGGCGCTGGTCGCCGGAGCCGGTGCCAAAGGTAGCCTGAGTTTTGCGGTGGGTTATGAGGCTGTGGTCGATCTGATCAACTTATGGCGACGTGAGCTGAGGGAAAACCACTACCACCCAATCAACTGGATAGACAGCACAGCGTTTGAATACCTCAGCAAGCTCAACCTGCTGGGCGGTGTTGGCCTGGATGTCAGCATGGTGTACATGATGGGACTGTATACCGCTGATGTGGTTGCGAATCTGTATGAGGCGCTGACTCAAGGCGGTAAGGGCGGGCAGATTGCGCATTGGATCATGACCGATAAGCACCCAAAAGAACTTGAACAGTGGTTTATTGATGCCACACCTGAAGCCTTAGGGCCGATGTTGATGACATTGCTGTCTGAGCCTGAGGCGTTTGAGGTCGTTGATAGCGAGCTTATTGATGGACGAGTTTTTGAAAAAAATAAGCGCTATACCGAGCCCGAGTGCCATTTCTTACAGCAGCGGGCCATTGAACGAATATTGAGTTGGATTTTACGTAATGCGGAACGCAATGGAACACTGAATAAAGTACAGCGGCAATTTGATGAGGCCTGTATGCGCATGAACCGCTTCGGTACTAAAGAGCTTCAGGCAGGGCAGGCGTATTGCACCAATAGGCTACGGATGGATCGGTTTATGTCAGTGCCTGTTTTGAAACACTCAACTCAGCGGACAGATGAAATTCGTAATCTTTATAAGGAGCATGTAATGGTTTTGGGTCGATTGCGAGATGGATTTTGTCAGCGTAGTGATTATGAGGGTGCTACCTTTGTCCCGGGCGGTCATGCTACATATACCGGCATAGGCGACTAAACGGAGTGTTTATGCTTTTCAAAAAGTTAGGATTGTTATTTTTATCGTTACTTATTTGCTCGACTGGCATGGCGGAAAAGCTAACAGAAGAACAGCAAGCGGCAAAGACTAAAGGCATTAATCTTTATAATCAGTATAAGGATGGTGATCCCTATTTAAGAGTTGCAGCTGAAGCTGGTGATCGCGAGGCACAATACTACTTGGCAGAGTCTCTGAGGTTAGATAATCGTTATATGACCGAGGAGGCTTATAAATGGTATGTGGCAGCTGCAAAACAAGGTGATTATTACGCAATGTTTCGCCTTGCAGATACCAAAGATGATCTTTGCTCTTTCATTAATTCATGTCCTGGCAATATAAAAGACTATAGAGATTGGGTGCGGTTGTTGTGGAAGACAGCAGAGCCCTTGGCAGAAGGCGGTGATGCTGAGGCCATGTTGATTATGTATAACACTACGGGAGATGTGGAGTGGATAGAGAAATCTGCAGGAGCCGGATACCCTGATGCCCAATACTATTTGGCGGCGATGTATGAGGAAGGAAAAGGATTCTTTTTTCCCCCGTGGAGACGCGCTGAAAAAATTGAAGAGCTTTACCGTAAGTCAGCCGAAGGGGGATTTCCTAAGGGCATGATGATGTACGCAGGGCTATTGATAGAGAAAGGAGATTTACAAGCAGCCAGAGAGTGGACCAAGAAAGGAGCTGAAACTGGTTTTGAAACTATGCTCTATAATTACGGCTCTTATTTGGCGCATGAGCCGGATAAAATTGGGTATGAGTTAGATCTAGTTAGGGGGTATGGGATTATATCTCTTTTGCTGGAATTGGATGGCGGTGGTGGCACGTTGTATTTAACAGAAGAAAAGTTGAAAAAAATCGCCGCCAAAATGACTCCTGAACAAATCGAAGAAGCCAAAGCTTTTGCCCAAGAATGGAAAGCCACCCATCCGCCGCTTTCATTCTTTCCTGATAAGTTGGGCTTTTAATATTGGTCTAAGGGGGCGAGTGTGTGTTTTTCAAAATAAATCACTCGTCACCCATTCAAAGTGTTTCGCAGAAAATATGGCCTGAGTGCGAGATATGTCAGTAGCAGTACGTACCCATTGCTGTCCAGATATGTTGGGTTGGAGGCGGGGTTAGTGATTATGAAGACGCTATTTTTGTTCTGTGGGCTCGCGAAATATACTGGATCGGTCGAGTAGTCGGGGTGAGTATGTGTTTTAAAGAGTTAGTAATATTTTTTATAACGCTATTTTTCTGTCTGAGTGCTCAAGCTGGGGAGCTAAAAGTAGAGCAACAAGCAGCAAAAATAAAAGGTATTACGCTTTACAATCAGCATAAGGCAGTCTCTGCAGAGCCATACTTAAGAAAAGCGGCCGAGGCAGGAGATCGTGAATCTCAATATTATTTAGCTGAGTCATTGAGATTCAATAGTCGCTATATGACAAGTGAGGCACAGGCGTGGTATGTGGCGGCCGCAGAACAGGGCGATTACTACGCTATGTTCAGGTTGGCTGGAGCCGATAATGATGATCTATGTCAGACCATAGGGGAGTGCCCAGAAAAAAATAAACTATCTAGTCATTGGTCAAAAATGTTTTTAGGGAAAGTTGAACCGTTAGCTAGTTCTGGGGACGGTGAGGCTATGATGCTTATGTACAGATGGACTGGTGATATAGATTGGTTAAAAAGGTCCGCGGAAGTAAATTACGCTGGTGCACAGTATTTGCTGGCTGTTAAATATCAAGAGGGAAAGGGGGTTGTTTTTCCTCCATGGGATCGCTCTCTGGTGATTGAGGAACTATATAAGAAATCTGCAGATGCAGGGTTTCCGAAAAGTATTGGTAATTATGCCGGTTTGATGATTGAGAAGGGAGACTTGGCTACAGCAAGAATGCTACTTAAAAAAGCAGCAGAAACGGGGATGGAAAGCTCTGTTTATACCTATGGTTCATTTTTAGCACATGAACCAGATGAGGTTGGCTATAAACTAGATCTAGTTAAAGGGTATGGTCTGGTTTCGCTGCTGTTAGAGCTTGATGGCGGGGGAGGGGCACTGTATTTTGCGGAAGAAAAATTGAAGCAAATTGAAGCGAAAATGCTCCCTGAACAAATCGAAGAAGCCAAAGCCTTTGCCAAAGAGTGGAAAGCTACCCATCCGCCTCTATCATTCTTTCCTGATAAGTTGGGTTTTTAATATTGGTCTTTCCGGGTTTGACGAGTGTTTTTTCAGAATAAATCACTCGTAACCCATTCAAAATGTTTCGCAGACGCTATGGCATGAGCGCGAGATCTGTCAATAGAGTGCGTACCCATATCCGACCAGATCTGATGGGTTGAAGGAAGGGGTAGTAATTATGAGGGCGCTGTTTTGTTTTGTGGCCTCGACAAATATATCGGATCGGTCGAGTGGCCGGGGTGAGTATGTTTATTAAAGCGTTAGTGATATTTTTTATAACGCTATTGTTCTGTTTGAGTGGTCAGGCAGGGGGATTAACGGCTGAGCAACAAGCGGCAAAAGTAAAAGGTATTACGCTTTATAACCAACATAAAGCAATATCAGCTGTGCCTTACTTGGAAATTGCAGCGAAGGCAGGAGATCGGGATGCTCAATATTACTTAGGTGAGGCGTTGAGGTTTAATAATCGCTATATGACCGAGGATGCTTATAAATGGTATGTGGCGGCTGCGGATCAGGGAGATTATTATGCAATGTATCGCCTTTCAGGCAGTGAAAATGACTTGTGCTCGATAATGTCAAACTGCCCAGTAGATACCAAAACACCTGGTGATTGGCTTTTGCAAGGTAGGGGAGAGGCTAAATCAAAGGCCGATAAAGGTGACATTGAGGCAATGTATGTTTTGACTTATCTAACCAATAAAGACGAATGGTTGGAAAAGGCAGCAGATGCAGGGTTTCCACAGGCACAATACGACCTGGCATTAATGTATGAAGAGGGACGTAAATTTTATTTCCCGCCTTGGGATAAGTCAGAAAAGGTTGAAGAGCTTCTCCGCAAGTCAGCCGAAGGGGGGTTCCCTAAAGGCATGATGATGCTCTTTAGGGTTGTTTACGATAAAGGCAATGTAAAGGAAGCTCAGTATTGGGCTGAAAAAGCTGCTGAAACAGGCTTTGTGAGCGGAGTTTTAGGATACGGAATGTATTCGGCTCACGAACCAGACCTTATTAAGTTACCACTGAACTTAGTTAAAGGTTATGGGCTGGTTTCGCTATTGCTGGAGCTAGATGGAGGGGGGGCAAAAGATGATGCAGAATATATCCTTCCTAAAATCGCTGCCAAAATGACTCCTGAGCAAATCGAAGAAGCCAAAGCCTATGCCAAAGAGTGGAAAGCCACCCATCCGCCGCTTTCATTCTTCCCTGATAAGTTAGGTTTTTAATAGCCGTCTTCCTTATTCCTGCGAGTGGTTATTTGCGACGAATTAACCACTCTTCAAAACATCCCGCCGTATTTAGCGGGAGCCGCCAATAGCACCTTCCATGTAAGCTGAGTCTTAGGCTCATGAAGACGCACCAAACCCCGCAAATCTGCGACAATCCCGCCCTTCAAAAATCCGCACGACAGTTCGCATGACCAACGCCATCCCCGCTTTTGATCAACTGCTGAAGAACCTCGACCAGACGTTGCTGGCTGACCGCCATCGCTTGCGCCGGCAATTGCATGAGCTGCGCAAGCAGACGCCGGTGGATGAGGCCAAGCTGGCGCAGTGGCTGGAGCGCTTTAATGCGTCCAAAGCCAAGGTTGAGGCGCGGCGTTTGAGTGTGCCGACGATCCGTTACGACGATGCGCTGCCGATTGCCGCCAAGCGTGACGAGATCAAAGCCGCCATCGCCAAGCATCAGGTGGTGGTGATTGCTGGTGAGACGGGGTCGGGTAAAACGACTCAGCTGCCGAAAATCTGTCTGGAGTTGGGGCGCGGTGTTAATGGTTTGATTGGCCACACCCAGCCGCGCCGTCTGGCGGCACGCAGTGTTGCGACGCGGGTGGCGGAGGAGATTGGCACGCCGTTGGGCGAGTTGGTCGGCTATCAGGTGCGCTTTGAGGATCAAAGCAACGAGCGCAGCCTGATCAAACTGATGACCGACGGCATTCTGCTGGCGGAAACCCAGCACGATCGCTATCTGGAAAAGTACGACACCATCATTGTCGACGAGGCCCACGAGCGCAGCCTCAACATCGACTTCCTGCTGGGCTTTCTGAAGACGCTGCTGGAGCGTCGGCCTGACCTCAAGCTGATCATTACTTCGGCCACTATCGACCTGGAACGCTTCTCCAAACACTTCGGCGGTGCGCCGATTGTGGAGGTGTCCGGTCGTACCTATCCTGTGGAAACCTGGTACCGCCCGCTGGCGGCTGAGCAGGACGAGGACGGCAACCGCGTCGAAGAAGACCTGTCGGTTGATCAGGCGATTTTGGCCGCTCTGGACGAAATCAGCGCCCATGAAAAGTCCGAAGGCAAGCGCCCCGGGGATGTGCTGGTGTTCCTCCCCGGCGAGCGGGAAATCCGCGATGCCGCCGAAGTGCTGCGCAAAGCCAATTTGCGCATGACCGAGGTGCTGCCGCTGTACGCACGGCTGACACCGGCTGAGCAGCAAAAGATTTTCGCACCGATGGGCGCACGCAAAATTGTGCTGGCCACCAACGTCGCGGAAACCTCGCTGACGGTGCCGGGCATCCGTTATGTGATCGACAGCGGCACCGCGCGCATCAGTCGCTACAGCTACCGTGCCAAGGTGCAGCGGCTGCCGGTTGAGGCGATTTCCCAGGCCAGCGCCAACCAGCGTAAAGGCCGTTGCGGCCGGGTTGAGCCGGGTATTTGTATCCGCCTGTACAGCGAAGAGGATTTCAACAGCCGTCCGGCCTTTACTGACCCGGAAATCCTGCGTACCAACCTCGCGGCGGTCATTCTGCAAATGCTGCATTTGCGTCTGGGCCGGATTGAGGATTTCCCCTTTATCGAGCCGCCAGATGGCAAGGCCATCAGTGACGGTTTCAACCTGCTGCAAGAGCTTTCAGCAGTTAGCCGCGAAGGTCAGCTAACGCCTATTGGTCGCCAACTGGCGCGCCTGCCGGTGGACCCGCGTCTGGGACGTATGGTGTTGGAAGGCGCCAAGCAGGGCAGTCTTGATGAGCTTCTGATTATCGCCAGCGCCTTGTCGGTGCAGGATGTGCGCGAGCGCCCGAGTGATCGTCAGCAAGCGGCGGATCAAGCCCACGCGCAGTGGAAGGATGTGGACTCCGACTTCGCCGCGCTGATCAACTTGTGGAACGGCTTTGAGGAACAGCGTCAGGCGCTGGGCAGCAGTGCACTGCGCAGTTGGTGCCGGAAGAACTTCCTCAATTACCTGCGTCTGCGCGAATGGCGCGATGCCCACCGTCAGCTGGTGCTGCTGTGCCGCGATCTGCAACTGACTGGCAAAGGCCAGCGTGGCGGGCAGAACAAGCCGCAGCCCGAGCAGATAGCGCCGAAACAGGATCAGCAACTGAGCGCTGCACAAAAGGCCAAAGAGCTGGCCGAGAAGGAGCAGGCCGCCCAGCGCAGCAAGAATTACGCCGCGGTGCACAAAGCCATTCTGGCAGGCCTGCTCAGCCAGATCGGCCAGAAAACCGAAGACGGCGATTACCTCGGCGCGCGGCAGCGGCGCTTCTGGGTGCATCCGTCCTCAGTGATCGGCCGCAAGAAGCCCAACTGGATCATGGCCGCTGAACTGGTGGAAACCACCAAGCTGTTTGCGCGTATGGTGGCGAAAATCGAACCGGACTGGATCGAACCGCTGGCCGGGCACCTGATCAAGAAAAATCATCTGGAACCGCACTGGGAGAAGAAGCGTGGGCAGGTGGTGGCGTATGAGCAAATCACCCTGTATGGGCTGATTGTGGTCGGTCGCCGTGCGGTGCATTTCGGCCCGATTGACCCGGCAGCCAGTCGCGAGCTGTTTATCCGCGAAGGTCTGGTTGGCGGTGAAATTAACTCCCGCGCCCGCTGCCTCACGGCTAACCGGCAACTGCTGGAAAAGCTCGACGAGCTGGAAGCCAAGGCCCGCCGCCGTGACATTCTGGCGGACGAAGAGGCGCTGTTCGCCTTCTACGACACGCGCCTGCCGGACAACATCTACCAAACCGCCACCTTCGACAGCTGGTACAAAACTGAAAGCGCGAAGAACCCGCACCTGCTGATCATGCAGGAAGAGGACGTGCTGGCCCGCGACGCCCGCGAAGTGACCGCTGCGCAGTACCCGAACAACCTGCGTATCGGTGAGCTGAAGCTGCTGCTGAGCTATCACTTTGAGCCGAATCACCCCCGCGATGGCGTGACCCTGCGCGCTCCGGCGGCGCTGTTGCCGCAACTGCCGGTGGAGCGTCTGGAATGGCTGGTGCCGGGCCTGCTGGAAGCGCGCTGCCTGGCGCTGGTGCGCGGCTTGCCGAAAGCCCTGCGCAAAAACTTTGTGCCGGTGCCGGACTTTGTTGGCGCGGCATTGGACAAGATCACTTTTGCCGAGGGCAGCCTGCACGAAGCGCTGGGGCGTGAGCTGCTGCGTATGACCGGTGTGCGCATTAGTGATGAGGCGTGGGCCGAATCCGCTGCGCAGCTGGAACCGCACCTGCGGATGAATATCGAGGTGGTCGATAATCAGGGCAAGGTGCTGGGCGAGGGTCGCGATTTGGCGGAGCTGACGGCTCGCTTCAGTGCCGAAGGTCAGGCCGGATTGGCGCTGCCGCAGAGTGAAAAATCCCAGAAACCGGTGGAGGCCAAGGCCTTCAACAACGTCGCTGAGAAGACGCAGCAGAAGGTTGCTGGGCTGTCGATGACGGTTTATCCGGCGCTGGTGGAAGAGGGTGGCGTGGTGAAGGAAGGGCGCTTCTCGACCCTGGCCGAAGCCGACTTCCAGCATCGCCGCGCGCTGCAACGTCTGCTTCTGCAGCAGTTGAGCGAGCAGGCCAAATTCCTACGCGGCAAGTTGCCGGGGCTGACCGAACTGGGCCTGTTGTACCGCGAGCAAGGCCGCATTGAGGCGCTGGTGGAGGATATTCTGCTGGCCAGCCTCGACAGCTGCGTGCTGGATGGTGCCGATCCGCTGCCCCGAGATGGTGCCGGGCTGGCAGCGCTGGCTGAAAGCAAACGTGGCGACTGGACCAGCCACGCCGAGCGTCTGGCGCGCCTGACGCTGGAAATCCTCAAGCTGTGGCACGGCTTACAGAAGCGCTTCAAAGGCAAAATCGATCTGGCTCAGGCCATGGCACTCAATGACATCAAGCTGCAACTGAGCAATCTGGTGTATCCCGGCTTTGTCCGCGAAACCCCGGCGCAGTGGTTCAAGGAAATTCCACGTTATCTCAAGGCCATCGAACAGCGCTTAGACAAGATCGGCAGCCAAGTGCAGCGCGACCGGGTTTGGAGTGGTGAGCTGGCGGGGTATTGGGAGCAGTATCAGGCGCGCTTGGGTAAGCATCGCAAAGAGGGCAAGCGCGACCCGCAACTGGAGTTGTACCGCTGGTTGCTGGAGGAGTACCGCGTCTCGCTGTTCGCCCAGCAGTTAGGCACTAAACAGCCGGTGTCGGATAAACGCTTGAGCAAACAGTGGAGTCAGGTTGAGGCTTGATTGAAAACGGGCGACCTGTTGCAGGTCGCCCGTTTGCTTTATCAACTGGCCAAACTGACCTGCTTGTTGGTGACTGACCGGCCGTATACCAGAATGGTTACGATGCCGATGGCGACCAGTATGGCGCTGAGGCTGATCAGGGTACTGGCACCGACGCTGTCAACCAAGCGCCCGCCGAAGAACGAACCCAAGGCGATGTTGACCTGGAACAGGCAGACAAACAGCGGCATACCGCGTTCCACATCTTTCGGCGCAACAATAAACATCCAGATATTGGCGGTGGTAGGGAAAGCGCCAAAAGCGAAGCCCCACATGGCCACCAGCATGGCGGCACCATTGAGGTCAGTACCGAAATGCGGAATGAGCAGTGCGCTGGCACCGATCAGGCCTGCTACCAAGACCATGGTGTGGCGCACACTGCGGTTAGCGGCGTAACCGGCAAAGGCATTACCCACCACACCCGCAGCGCCGTACAGCAGTAGCAGGGAGCTGATGGTCGCTGCACTGAAGTGGGCGGTGTATTTGAAGAAGGGCGCCACGTAGGTGTAGGCCCCAAAGTGCGCCAGGCCGATCAGCAGCACTGCAATCATGCCCACCCGAGCCTGAGGGATGTAGAGCAGAGCCGGTAGGTCGCGGACGGTGATGGCTTTTTCCGGCTTCAATTGTGGCAAGCAGAATACCTGCATCAGCAGCACAGGAATGGCCAGCAGCCCAGTCACCAGAAACGTCATGCGCCAGCCCATGAGGCCACTAAGCCAAGTGCCCAGTGGTACACCTACAACGGTTGCCAGTGTGACCCCGGCCATGGTGATAGCGCTGGCTTTGGCGATATCAACCCCTGTGGGGGCCAGCCTCGCGCTTAACGCAATAGCTGTTGCCCAGAAACCACCAATACTGGCGCCCAGCAAGATGCGGCCGAACAGTAAGGTTCCGAAGCCTGAAGCGAATGAGGTCAGGACGTTAGCAAGGATCATCAGCAATGTCAGGGCAATCAACAGGTAACGGCGATCCAGGCCACGGATACCCACAGAGGTGAATATAGCGGAAAGCGCAGCCATGATTCCCGGCAGTGTCACCATCAAGCCTGCATGACCGGAGCTGATATTAAGGTCGGTGGCAACATCATTGAGAACGCCTACCGGCAAGAACTCACTGGTTACCAGGGCAAATGCCCCCATGGACACGGAGAGCAAAGCCAGCCACTGCTGTGCCTTGCTTTGCTCATGGTGCTGCAACGTAGGTCTGAATATCGACATGTTCGCGCTTCCAAGCTGGTTTGGTCCATAGGACAGAATGGGCGCGAGTATAAGGAGGCTGCGCACTGCGCAAATACCTGAGTATTTTGATAGTACAAATCAGGAGGAGTGATTATTTAAAACGATATGGATATAACGTTCAGTTTTATGCCGAGGAACACGTCCCTAAGCGGCGACTTTGCCCCGGAGCGACCCAGGGCAATTGGCCTTAAGTACGCGCCGGAATGTTTAAACCACGAATGACCGCCGGGCGTTGCAGGAAGCTTTCCAGTACACGCTTGACGTTGCCGAAGCGCTCAAAGCCTAGCAGCTCAACAGCATCGTAAAAGGTGACGAGGCCACGCACCCACGGGAACACGGCAATGTCAGCAATGCTGTACTCATTGCCCATGATCCACTCCCGGCCTTCCAGGCGTTTATCCAGTACCCCGAGCAGGCGCTGTGCCTCTGTGGCAAAACGATCACGGGGGCGTTTGTCTTCGTAGCTGGCACCGGCAAATTTATGGAAGAAACCGAGTTGGCCGAACATCGGTCCCACACCGCCCATTTGCCACATTAGCCATTGAATGGTTTCGTAGCGTTCAGGCCCGCTTTTAGGCAGCAGTTGGCCGGTTTTATCTGCGAGGTAGAGCAAGATCGCACCTGATTCAAACAGTGCCTGCGCTTTACCATCGGGGCCATTTGGGTCGAGGATGGCCGGGATCTTGTTGTTCGGGGCCAGGGATAAAAAGGCCTCGCTGAACTGATCGTCGCTGTCAAAACTGACCAAGTGCGGCTCGTAGGGGAGTCGTGTCTCTTCCAGCATGATTGAGACTTTAACGCCGTTTGGCGTTGGCAATGAATACAACTGCAGGCGATCAGGATGCTGCGCTGGCCATTTTTGAGTAATCGCAAAGGCTGAGAGGTCTGACATGGAAGCTCCGTAAATTGGGTCAGTTAATTCAGAATAGGGTGCTTTCTGATGTGGGGCCATAGGGTGATTTTTCCACCCGCTGGCTGTCGAAAGCTGTTCTGGGTTATCTCGCCCCAAAGGGAGTGACTATCTTGTAAGTACATCAAGGAACAGTGTGCAGATGAGAGAGCGCAGCCGTGTATCCAGTTCCATAGCGTCGGCACCTGAGACTGAAGGTTTTGATGTGGGCGAGCACATCATTGGAATCACTGCGTTTCTCGGTGGCACTGCCAACGTCATTATGCAGCTTGGCCTTCGCCCGGTTGCCTACGGCGTAATGGAGAGCGATGTACGCAGCGGCAACGTGATGCAGCATCCGTTCAAGCGCCTGCGCACAACGTTGACGTATCTGGCTGTGGCGATGCTCGGCAGTGATCAGGAGCGTGAGGCTTACCGGCAGGCGGTCAACCACTCCCATAAGAGTATCCGCAGCAAGCCTGGTAGCCCTGTGCAATACAACGCATTTGATCCAACCCTTCAGTTGTGGGTTGCCGCATGTTTGTATTACGGGTTTGTAGATTTGTTGGAGAAAGTGCGCGGCCCGATGGATGAGTCCACTGCTGATGCGTTTTATGCCCATAGCATGCGCCTGGGGACTACGTTGCAGGTGCGTGCGGACATGTGGCCTGCTAATCGGGCTGCATTTCAGCAGTATTGGGACAGCCACTTGGCCAACCTCGAAATCGATTCCACCACGCAGCGTTTTTTCAATGACCTGATTGATCTGAAGATGCTGCCGCTTCCAGTGGAGTGGCTGTTCTCTCGGTTTCATCGTTTTGTTGTTGCCGGCTGCTTGCCAGCGCAACTGCGCATTGCCATGCAGATGAGCTGGGGAGCGGCGCAGCAGCGACGGTTTGACTGGCTTATGGCGGTAATTCGCGTGGCCTTAAAGTGGCAGCCACGTTTCATGTATCAGTTCCCGCTTAATTACTATTTATGGGACATGCGCCGCCGCATGCGTAAGGGGCAGCCGCTGGTTTAACGGTTTGTTGAGCTGGAAGGTGTTAGCCGGGTTTCTTCCCGGACGCATAAGCCGGTATCGTGTTGGGGTCAGACTGCAATTGTATGGAGTAAGCCCACATGAGCCTCTACGGCGAATACGACAACCAAAATATCTTTGCCAAGATCATCCGTGGCGAAGCGCCTTGCTACAAAGTTTATGAAGATGAAGATGTGCTGGCTTTCCTGGATTTGTTTCCACAGTCCTACGGCCACACACTGGTGATTCCGAAGCGAGCGGCTGCGCGCAATATTCTTGAAATTGACCCGGAGAACCTAGGCAAGGTAACGGCGGCTGTGCAGAAACTCGCTCGTGTGATTGCCGAGGAGTTGGAGCCCGCCGGTGTGCAGATTGCGCAGTTCAACGGCGCCCCAGCCGGGCAGACCGTCTTCCATCTGCACGTACATATCATCCCCCGTTACGATGGCGAAGCGCTGGGTATTCATGCTTCGGCTAAAGCTGACGAAGACGTGCTCAAAGCATTACAGGCCCGCATTCAACGTCGTCTTGGTTTATAACTATCGTACTAAAGCACTTCTGTGTGCCATGCTGAGTGTGTTGCACGTTGCTGTCTGGGCGCGTGCAGCCGCTTCATGTTTTGCCCATTCCCTGCATTCACCTGCCCATGGAGGGCTGCTATGCGATTGATTGGTGCGGCACTTGTGTTGTCTCTGGTAACGGGTTGTTCATCTTGGCAGGTTGCACTGGAGGATATCCGGCCTGTTCCGGAAGATCGCCTGCTCAGCTATCAGCAGCCTGTTGAAAATGGTGGCCAGATTACGGTCGCACGTGACAAAGGTGGTATGGGGGCAGGGTGCTATATCTCTGTCCTGATCGATCGCAAAGTCGCCGCCCGAATAGCGACCACTGAAGAGGCGCATTTTCAGGTGCCGGCGGGCACGCGTGTTTTGGGTATTGGCATCGACAAAGCCGACGATACGCTGTGCAGTAAAGGGCGGCTTAATTTGGAGCGCGCGGTTAAGGTTGAGCCCGGCAGCCAGCAGCGTTTTCGAATCCGTACTGACAACATGAAGGGTGTTTATATCAGCCCGGTTGATCAATAACAGCTGCAAACAGCTAATGGCGCATCAAGGGGGCGGGTGCTCTATTGCACACCGCTCTTATTGGTGAGTTTGCTTCAACTAAACGCCACTGCTTCTATATTGCGTGCATACAACGCTAGGGCTCGCTCGCTTGTTAGCGGTATGCATTAAGGATTTCCTCAAACTCACCGTCTAAGGCCATTTCATCCATGGCTCGCAGCAATCTGGCAGTGGGCACATCAGGTTCATCGCGTACCACGCAGGAAACCGGCACTGACGCCACAACGCTGTGAATATGCAGTTGTTGGTCCGGTGAAAGCTGGCGGTTGAACCAATGAAAGGTGCGCTCGTTAGTGATTGCATAGCCAAAGCGCCCTGCGACCAGCTTGAGTAATGTTTGTTCTTGGGTGCGGGCATCTTCTCGGTGAATTTGGCCGCCCTTGAATAAGCTATCCAGTCGTGGGTAATTGAATCCCAACACCGTACCCACACGTTCCTTATAGAGGTCTTCCACCTGTGCATTACTGGGTTTAGTGCTGACCAGCAGATCACGCTGGGTCATAAAGGGGCGTGTCCACACAAACCGCTTATGTTTGATGTTGTTCCAGGTCGGGTTGACGTAGCAACGCACGTCAATTTCCCCTGCATTCAATGCGCGTTCAACCCGCATGTGAGGCAGCACAACAAAACGTGCACGACGCCCAACTTTCGCCGCAAGGCGTTGTTGCAGGTCAAACAATATGCCTCCTACAGCGCGGTCGTTCTCGATGCGTAGCATCGGCATGGCCCAGCTGTCATTGACTGCAAAGCGTAGCGGTGACTGTTCGGCCTGTAGGGATGTGCTAATCGCGAGCAGGCACACTGCAATCAACTTATACACTTGACGCTCCTGATGTCATTGGAATGTGACTACTCGACAGGAGCTCCGCCCGTCGACACATACCGCTTGAGTGCGGATCGAGGTTAAGGCGGTGCTAATGGGCAGGGAGGGATACCTAGGATTCGGTGACCAGCTGCCTGCATACAGGGGGCGAACGCCAACGGTTCCGGTTGTCCGGTTACGGAGATGTGAGCGTTCAGCCTCAGGGGCAGGGCCATGGCAAATATCCGGTGAAATTAGGTCGGGGTGATGGCGCTATGAAACATGATGCTCTTTCTTTCATGGCGTGACCGTATAGTCAATCCCTTTTCCGCTCTGTGTACAGGGGGAAAGTGTGAGAGCGGTGTCGCTTCAGTTAGATCATAAAGACCCACTAAAATGCCGGTTTGCTCCTTTTTCCTAGCATGTTGGCCTTAATAGCAGCTAGTTTGATGCATATATCCTGATCGAGTGAGCGGACGGATAAGCCTTTCGTGTGGCAGAATCTAACGTTCGTACAGGCCGTTTGATGATCATCAAACCTGCTCCTGTCCAACCGTTTTTGCCCTCGCTCTAGTGTCGGGGCTTTGCATAAGTGATCGCTGCCTTTAGCGATGAACAAGAGGATTGACTGTGCACAACGTCGTTATCAGCGGTACCGGGCTGTACACCCCTGAAAATAGTATTTCCAACGATGAGTTGGTGGCGGCATTCAACGCCTATGTACAGCAATTCAATGCCGACAACGCGGCCGCTATTGCCAGCGGTGAGATTGAGGCACTGAGTGAGTCCAGCAGTGCGTTTATCGAAAAGGCCTCAGGCATCAAGAGTCGCTTTGTCATTGACCGTGACGGCATCCTTGATCCGCAGCGCATGGCGCCGCGTATTCCCGAGCGCAGCAATGATGAGTGGGGCATTCTCTGCGAAATGGCCGTAGGTGCTGCCAAAGAGGCCCTTGAGCGTGCCGGGCGCACTGCCGCTGATATCGACGGCGTAATTGTTGCCTGCTCCAACCTGCAACGCGCATACCCGGCCGTGGCTATTGAAGTTCAGGCAGCGCTGGGCATCAACGGTTTCGGTTATGACATGAACGTCGCCTGTTCGTCGGCGACCTTTGGTCTGCAGGCGGCTGCCAACAGCGTGCAACTGGGCCAGGCCCGTGCGGTGCTGCTGGTGAACCCCGAAATCTGCACCGGCCACCTGAACTTCCGTGACCGTGACAGTCACTTCATTTTCGGTGATGCGGCCACTGCGGTGATCGTCGAACGAGCTGATCAGGCTACCTCGAAGCATCAGTTCGAGATTGTCAGCACCAAACTGGCTACTCAGTTCAGCAACAATATTCGCAACAACTTCGGCTTCCTCAACCGTTGTGCGGAAGAGGGCATTGGTGCCCGCGACAAGCTGTTTGTGCAAGAAGGTCGCAAGGTGTTCAAGGAAGTTTGCCCGATGGTGGCCGATCAGATTGCCACTCACCTGCAAGAGAACAATCTGGACGTCAACGACGTGAAGCGCTTCTGGCTGCACCAGGCCAACCTCAACATGAACTTGCTGATCATCCGCAAGCTGCTGGGGCGTGATGCTGAGCCGCATGAGGCGCCAGTCATTCTGGATACCTACGCCAACACCAGCTCGGCTGGTTCAGTGATTGCTCTGCACAAATATCAGGACGACCTGCCATCCGGCGCGCTGGGCGTGCTCAGCTCCTTCGGGGCGGGTTACTCCATTGGCAGCGTGATTCTGCGCAAACGCTGATCTGCCTGTCTCAGCAGCGCCGTTCTGGCGCTGCTGACTGAGCGCTTACTCTTCGCTCTGCGCCGCTTTCAGTGACTCATACGCTGGTGCTGCGTAAATCCCGACTTCCACAGCCAACTCCATCACCCGAGGCAGATCGGTGGTGTAGACCAGTACGGCTTGCAGCTCGTCATCCAGCGGTTCGCTGAAGTCCACCAGTACATAGCCTTTGGTTTCCGGCGACAGGCTGGAGAGTTGCACCTGAATGCGATTCAGGGCTTTGAGTGCCTCAGTCTTGGCCAGCTGCTTAGGCTTGAGCACGAAGTTGACTTCAGGGCCGAAGGATTCAGTGATCTGTTTGAACAGATCCTCATACGTGTCGGCTTGGAACAGCACGGTTTCCGGCAGGCTGCCGATGACCATCCATTCGCCCAGCGGGATCGGAAAGGTATCGTCGTAATTGATGTCAGGGTTGGCGGCCAAAAACGCCTGCGGGTCGGCATACGCCTGTGCGGCTTCGTCTGCGATCCGGGCGACATCTTCTGGCAACATGCAGCCCGAGCTAATTTTACTGATCAGTTCTTCGAGCTGGTTTTTCATAGGGTGAATCCTGCGGCAAACAAATGGCCGCAAAGGATAGCCCGAAATCCGTCGGTAGGCGCTGCGTTTCGCATAGGAGGGCTGTTAAGCTGCGCGTTTTTCAGATGCGTACTATGGAGTTTGTGTGAGCGCTCGCATTCACCCGCTGGCCGGTCAACCGGCACCCGCTACGATGCTGACTGATATTCAACGCCTGCTGGTGGCCTACCATGAACAGCAGCCAGATCCGGCCAACCCGGCACAACGCGTAGCGTTCGGCACCTCCGGCCACCGTGGCAGCTCCTTCAATGGCAGCTTTAACGAACAGCACGTACTGGCCATCAGTCAGGCGATTTGCGAGTACCGCGCTGCACAGGGCATCACTGGGCCGTTGTTTATCGGCGCAGACACCCATGCACTGTCCCTGCCTGCGCTGGAAAGTGCGATTGAGGTGCTGGCTGCTAACGGCGTTCACACGCTGATTTCGGCAGGGGGCGAGTTCACCCCAACGCCAGCCGTGTCTCAAGCCATTCTGGTGTACAACCGTGGCCGCAGCAGCGGTCTGGCTGATGGCATTGTTATCACGCCATCGCACAACCCGCCGGATTGCGGCGGCTTCAAGTACAACCCCACCAATGGTGGTCCGGCTGACAGCGATATCACCACGTGGATTCAGAACCGCGCCAACGCGTTGCTCGAAGGCGGGCTGCGTGAGGTCAAGCGCATGCCACTGGCCCAGGCGCGACAGGCCGATAACGTGCGTGAGTACGACTATCTCAGCAGCTATGTGAATGACTTGGGCAATGTCATCGACTTTGACCCAATCCGCAGTGCAGGACTGCGCCTGGGCGTCGACCCGCTCGGTGGAGCCGGTGTGCATTACTGGGGGCGGATTGCTGAGCAGTATGGCCTGAATCTGGATGTGGTCAGCCAGGTAATTGATCCGCAGTTCGCCTTTATGAGCCTGGACTGGGATGGTCAGATCCGCATGGACCCATCCTCCAGCCACGCCATGCAGCGCCTGATCGGTTTGAAGAACGGCTACGACATCGCCTTTGCCTGCGATACCGATTACGACCGTCACGGGATTGTCACCCCGAGCGTCGGCCTGATGCCTGCTAACCATTTCCTCAGCGTGGCGATTGATTACCTGTTCCAGCACCGCCCGCAGTGGTCTGCCAACGCGGCCGTAGGCAAAACGCTGGTGAGCAGCGCCATGATCGATCGTGTAGCCCAGCGCCTGGGCCGTCCGTTGCAGGAAGTGCCGGTGGGCTTTAAATGGTTCGCCGCTGGCCTGTATGACGGTTCGCTGGGTTTTGGTGGCGAGGAGAGCGCCGGGGCGACCTTCCTGCGTCGTGACGGCCAGGTCTGGACGACGGATAAGGACGGCATTGCGCTGGCCCTGCTGGCAGCGGAAATGACCGCTGTGCGCGAGCGTGATCCGGGTGAGCTGTATCGCGGCCTGGAAAACGAGTTCGGAGCTATTTACGCCGACCGTCAGGATGCTCCGGCAACGCCGCAGCAGAAGGCTGCGCTGAGCAAACTGTCGGCGGCTCAGGTGCGCAACAGTGAGTTGGCTGGTGATGCCATTGTGCAGGTGCTGGACAAGGCGCCGGGTAACGGCGCCGGTATTGGCGGCATCAAGGTGATCAGCGAAGGTGGTTGGTTTGCTGCTCGCCCGTCGGGTACTGAAGATATCTACAAGATCTACGCTGAAAGTTTCCGCGACGAAGATCATCTACAACGCATCTTTAGCGAAGCCCAAGCGCTGGTCAGCGCGGCGCTGTAATACCTGCTGCCGGAGGCTCGCTCAGTCCAGCTGAGCTTCCGGCATCGTCAGCACCCGTGGGATGCGCGCAGCGTCCCAATGCTCCACAGCCCATTTCAATACTTCTGCTGGCTGGCCATAGGCTGCGCCGTCCGGTATCTGCTGGCCGAGCGCACGCAAGGCTCGAATCAGCAGTGGGGTTGCCTGATCGGCTGGCAAGGGCGGTGAGCGGTAGGATTTGCCCAGCTTGTGCCCATCCGGTTGAGTCAGCAGCGGTACATGCAGATAACGCGGCTGTGGCAGTCCCAGTAGTTCCTGCAAATAAAGATGACGTGGCGTGGAGTCCAGCAGGTCGGCGCCGCGCACGATATCAGTGACACCTTGCCAGGCATCATCCAGTACGACTGCCAGTTGATAGGCATATAAGCCGTCACGGCGGCGGATGATGAAGTCACCGGATTCGCGGCCCAGATGCTGGCGAAAATCGCCTTGCACCCGATCGGTGAAGTGATAGACCAGCTCAGGGACTCGGATGCGGATCGCAGCGTTATCGTATGCGTGGCCCGCATTGCGGCAGGTGCCTGGGTAAATGCCGTTGGTGCCTTCCAGCTGCTTGCGTGAGCAGGTGCAGGCATAGGCCAGGCCTTGGCTCAGCAGTTTGTCGATGATTGCCTGGTAGGCGTCATGGCGCTGGCTTTGCCTGACCACTTCGCCGTCCCACTCAAAGCCGTAGGTTTCCAGCGTTTGCAGGATCGCGGCTTGTGCACCGGGCATTTCTCTGGGCGGATCAATATCTTCCATACGCACCAGCCATTTGCCACTGGCGGCGCGGGCATCCAGATAGGAGGCGAGCGCAGCAACCAGTGAACCAAAATGCAGGTAGCCGCTGGGAGTCGGGGCAAAGCGCCCGATATACACAGGTCTGTTCATCTCAGGCAACAAATACAGCAGGCCAGAAACAACAAAGGGTGCCGAAGCACCCTTTGGGTCAGATCAGGAGCCGATCTGCTTTTCCTTGATTTCTGCCAGCGTCTTGCAATCAATGCAGAGCGTGGCAGTCGGGCGGGCTTCGAGTCGGCGGATGCCGATTTCAACGCCGCAGGAGTCACACCAGCCGTATTCGTTTTCCTCGATCAGGGCCAGTGTTTCGTCGATTTTCTTGATCAGCTTACGCTCGCGATCGCGGGCACGCAGTTCAAGGCTGAATTCTTCTTCCTGACTGGCCCGATCCGCCGGGTCCGGGAAGTTAGCCGCTTCGTCCTGCATGTGATGCACGGTACGATCAACTTCCTCCATCAGTTCCAGCTTCCACTTATTAAGGATGCCGGTGAAGTGGGCGCGCATCGGCTCGCTCATGTACTCCTCACCTTTAGTTTCCTTATAAGGTTCGAAACCACGAGTCAGGTGACTGCTTGTCGCTTTTGCTTTAGTGGGCATAGATGGCCGCCTCTCACTCTTTCTTATCCCCGCGCAGGACGGTATCCCTCACCGACAATCTTGTCGGCCCTGCGCCTGCAAGCGGGCGAACTTACCAGAACAATATGTCCGGCGCTACTCCCTGTTGTCGATGGCGCTGACGTTTACTGCGGGCCATGGTTTAGAATCGCTCTATTTCAACCCGCTCAGGCAATCCCATGGCTTTCTCTTTCAGTGCACGTAGTCGCGCCATCGAACCCTTCCATGTGATGGCGCTGTTGGCGCGCGCCAATCAGCTCCAGGCCGATGGCCATGACGTCATCCACTTGGAGATTGGTGAGCCTGACTTCACCACCGCCGCGCCAATTGTGGCTGCCGGGCAGGCTGCATTAGCCGCCGGGCATACCAGCTATACAGCTGCCCGAGGGCTGCCCGCTCTGCGTGAAGCCATCGCAGGCTTCTATGAGCAGCGTTACCAACTGACGATAGATCCTCAGCGAATTTTGATTACGCCCGGTGGCTCAGGCGCGCTACTACTGGCTTCCAGCCTGTTGGTTGATCCCGGCAAGCACTGGCTGTTGGCTGACCCAGGCTACCCCTGCAACCGCCATTTTCTGCGTTTGGTGGAAGGCGCCGCGCAACTGGTGCCGGTGGGACCAGAGGTGCGCTATCAGCTAACCCCTGAGCTGGTTGAGCGTTACTGGGATGCACACAGTGTGGGTGCGTTGGTGGCATCACCAGCCAACCCGACGGGCACGGTGCTCAGTCGGGATGAATTGGCGGGCTTGTCCAAGGCCCTGAAAGAGCGGGGCGGGCACTTGGTGGTGGACGAGATTTATCACGGCCTGACCTACGGTCTGGATGCCGCCAGTGTGCTGGAAGTGGACGATGATGCTTTCGTTTTAAATAGTTTCTCTAAATATTTCGGCATGACCGGCTGGCGTCTGGGCTGGCTGGTGGCACCGCCGGAAGCGGTGCCTGAGTTGGAGAAGCTGGCGCAGAACCTGTACATCAGTGCGCCTTCTATGGCCCAGCATGCTGCCCTGGCCTGTTTCCAGCCTGAGACTCTGGCGATTCTTGAAGAGCGCCGTGTGGCGTTTGCCCAGCGCCGTGACTATTTGCTGCCTGCGCTGCGTGAACTGGGTTTTAAAATTGCCGTGGAGCCGGAAGGAGCCTTCTATTTATATGCAGACATCAGCGCCTTTGGCGGCGATGCTTATGCGTTCTGTCAGCACTTCCTTGAAACCGAGCATGTGGCCTTTACGCCGGGGCTCGATTTCGGCCGCTATCTGGCTACCCAACACGTACGCTTTGCTTACACCCAGGACTTGCCGCGCCTTGAGCAAGCGGTAGAGCGTATCGCCCGTGGTTTGAAAACCTGGCAGGCCAGTCATGCGCTTTGAGCCCACGCTTGAGCAGGGCCGTTTGCTGCGCCGTTATAAGCGTTTTCTAGCGGATATTGAGACGGCCAGTGGCGAGCAGCTGACCATCCATTGCCCCAATACTGGCTCCATGCTCAATTGCATGGCAGACGGGGCTCGGGTCTGGTTCAGCCGTAGCAATGACCCAAAGCGTAAGTTACCGGGCACTTGGGAGTTGGGCGAAACGCCCCATGGGCGCCTGGCTGTGATCAATACCGGGCGCGCCAATGCGCTGGTCGAAGAGGCCTTACGTGCGGGCATCATTACTGAGCTGAACGGTTTTACCGGGCTTAAGCGCGAGGTGCCGTATGGGCAGGAGCGCAGCCGTATTGATTTTCGTCTGGAGTACCCGCAAGGCCCGGCTTACGTTGAGGTGAAAAGCGTTACGCTGGGCTTTGCCGACAGCCGTGTCGCTGCCTTCCCCGATGCCCGTACCGAGCGTGGCAGTAAACACTTGCGTGAATTGGCCGCGTTGGCCCGTGAAGGCACGCGAGCCGTGCAGCTTTACTGCGTCAATCTGACGGAGATTGATGCGGTCCGTGCAGCGCAAGAGATCGACCCAGCCTACGCCGCCGCCTTGCTTGAAGCTAAGGCTGCGGGCGTAGAGGTGCTTGCTTATGGCGCTGAGATCAGTGCGGATGTGGTGCGCCTGGTGCGTCGTCTGGATGTAATGATCTAGGTGCGTTCAGCGTTTCCGGGAGTGGGGCTGCGCTAGGCTCAATAGCGCTGTGCAGGAAATGCTCAAACAACTCGATAATCGCTGACCAGCCTTGTTGTGATGCATGCGCGCGCGCGTTCAGCCGCACCCGGCGCAAGGTTTCAGGGCTATCAAGCAGCCAGTTAGCGGCATAGATAAAATCATCTTCATCGTCCGGAGCGGCCAATACGCCGTTATGGCCGTGGCGAATATGCAGGGAGGCTGCCGCCAGGTCATAGGACACAACGCCAAGGCCTGATGCCAGCGCTTCCAGCACCACGTTGCCAAAGGTTTCAGAAAGGCTGGGGAACAGGAAGAGGTCACCGCTGGCGTAATGGGCAGCCAGGGCCTCACCACGCTGTATGCCGCAGAAGATGGCATCGGGTAACTGTTCCTCCAGGCTTTTGCGCTGAGGACCATCGCCCACCAGAATCAGTTTCATCGTCTGCTCTGGATGGGCCGTTTGCATGGCGTGAAACGTTTTGCCGAGTAGCAACAGGTTTTTCTCAGGTGCCAGGCGTCCCACATGGATGACGGCGATATCCTCTTCCTTCAATCCCCATTGGGCCCGCAGCTGAAGGCTACGTTTACTTGGGTGGAACAGCTGGCTGTCTACGCCGCGGCTAAGCAGGGCAAGGTTGTCATAGCCCTTGCGTTGCAGCTCAATCTGCTGGCTGATGCTGGGCACTAACGTTATCTGCGAGCGGTTGTGAAACCAGCGCAGGTACTGGCTCAGCAGCTTGGTAATCAGGCCTGCCCGATAGTGCTCGGTGTATTGTTGGAAGTTGGTGTGAAAGCCTGTGACCACAGGAATTTTCAAGCGCAGTGCGGAGCGCAGCGCCGACAACCCCAGTGGGCCTTCTGTGGCGATATAGAGCACGTCAGGTCGCTGCATTTTCCAGCTACGCAGCAGTTTATGCATGGATGACTGTCCCCACTGCAAACCCGGATAGCCGGGCAGGGGCCAGCCACGAATGAGGAGTGTTGAGTCATCCATCCGGCCTTGGTCAGAACCTTGACGAGGGCGGATTACCTGAACGCGGTGGCCTTTCGCACGTAAACCCTCCACCAGGCGACCAAGGGTGTTCGCCACACCGTTGACCTCTGGTGGAAAGGTTTCGCTGATGAGGGCAATACGAAGAGAAGATATGTTCATGGCAGCAGTGTCGGCTGCTGCCGTTTAGCTAGTGTGACGTTATTGCGGCGATGCTGTGACAGCGACCTGCGAGCGCTCACGCACCCAGAACACGGTGGCGCCGGCCACTGCGGCAGGCATCATCAAAATATTCAGGCCCGGGATCATCAGAGCCAGGTACGTCATGCCGCCGAAGCTCATGCTCTGCCAGCGGTTGGCGCGCAACCAGGCGAGCATGTCCTGCCAGCTCATTTTGTTGTTGTCCGCGGGGTAGTCGATGTATTGGATGGCCATCATCCAAACGCCGAAGATGATCCACAGCGGTGCAGCGATCAGGTTGACGACCGGGATAAAGGTCAGGATCAGCAGTGGGATTGCGCGCGGCAGAAAGTACGCAAGTTTGCGCATTTCGCGGCCCATTGTGCGCGGAACCATGGCCACCAGTTCGCCCCAGCTGAAGGGGGGGAAGTCATCCTTACCCCGAACAACGACCTCCACTTTTTCTGACAGAAAGCCGTTAAAAGGCGCGGCAATCAGTGTGGCAAGCAGGGTAAAGGTGAAAAACACCATCACCATGACCAGCACCACGAATAATGGCCACAGCACGTACTCAAGAAAAGACAGCCAAGTGGGCAGGGACGGGATGAAAGCATCAACCCAACCGCTGAACTGTTGAACGGCAAGCACGATCAGGCCGGTGAAGACGATCAGGTTGATCAATACCGGCAAGATCACGAATAAGCGCAGGCCAGGACTGAGAACCAGCTTTAAGCCTTCGCTCAGATATTGCGGGCCGGACAGTACAGGTGCAGGCATTAGAACAGTCTCCATGAAGTTACGGCGCGACCTTACCGGCTTTACAGGGTGGGTTAAAGCCTCTGAAACGGTCGTTAACGATTTAAAAAGTTGTCTGATAGGTCAGGACTATGTGAGGCATTAAGAATCGAAATTTCCTACCCACCTGCCAGAAGCATAATCTGCCGCCAGGTTTCCACCACCCCTTCCGGGGCCTTCATGCTCCTGCCACCCCTCTGGCTTATATGAAGGCTCCTTTTTATTTCCGCTGGTTGCTTAGAGGTTTGCATGGCTGCGTTACGTCATTCCCGTTTGATCATTTTGGGTTCCGGCCCGGCGGGCTACAGTGCAGCTGTTTACGCGGCCCGTGCCAATCTAAAACCATTGCTGATCACAGGCTTGCAAGCGGGCGGTCAGCTCACTACTACGACCGAAGTCGACAACTGGCCAGGTGATGTTGAAGGGCTGACAGGCCCAGCTCTGATGCAGCGCATGCAGGCTCATGCTGAGCGTTTCGATACTCATATCGTTTACGATCATGTCAATGCGGTTGATCTTGAGAGCAAGCCTTTCCGGCTGATTGGTGATAATGGTGTCTACACCTGTGATGCGCTGATTGTGGCTACCGGCGCCAGTGCCCGTTATTTGGGACTGCCCAGTGAAGAAAAGTTCATGGGCAAAGGTGTTTCTGCGTGTGCAACGTGTGACGGATTCTTCTATCGCAACCGTGAGGTGGTTGTGGTGGGCGGTGGTAACACGGCCGTTGAAGAGGCACTTTATCTGTCCAATATCGCCAGCCGCGTGACGCTGGTGCATCGGCGCAACAGCTTCCGTGCCGAGAAGATTTTGCAGAATAAGCTCCAGGCCCGCGTGGCTGAAGGCAAGATTGCACTTAAGCTAAACGCCGTAGTAGATGCGGTGCTGGGGGACGACATGGGCGTCACCGGTGTGCGCCTGTTGCATAACAACGGCATCCAGGAGGCATTAATCACCGATGGCGTGTTTGTGGCGATCGGGCATACGCCTAATACCAGTCTGTTTGAAGGCCAGTTAGTGCTTCGCGATGGCTATGTCGTGGTGAATGCAGGTCGTGATGGTAATGCCACAGCCACCAGTGTCCCTGGTGTGTTTGCTGCTGGCGACGTGGCTGATCATATCTATCGTCAGGCCATTACCTCGGCAGCATCGGGCTGTATGGCGGCATTGGATGCTGAGCGTTACCTCGACAGCCTGTGATGTCATGCCTTTAAAACAAACGCCCCGCAGATGACGGGGCGTTTGTTTGTGTGCGTGTCAGCAAAAGCCGTCGCACAGATGTATTTAGCTTAGGCTGCCTTGCGGCTTAGCGGCTGCTGGCTCAGCTTGACGCCAGCCAGGCCGTTGCTGATCAGGGCGCGAATGTTGGCGTGGTCCGACCCTTCAGGCGTTGCCAGCACGCTGCGGTAATGTTCGCCGAAGCACAACAGGGTTTCCTCCAAGTTGAAACCTTCCAGCAGGGCTAAGCCCAGCGTTTTGCACGAGCCTTCGTTTTGCCCGGCAGCATTTTCTACGTTGCCGTTAGTAAACGCGCTGGGTTGGTAATCGTAATGTTCGGCAATAAAAGCTAGGGTTTCTGCAAACTCAAACTGCTCGTTGTGCAGTTTGCTGCGGAAATCGTTAAGTGCGGTCATGCTTTACTTCCTTTATCGAAGGCAGCCTTTTGTTCGGCAGTGGCTTCTTTTTGGTATTTGGCTTTCCACTCGGCATAGGGCATGCCGTAGATTTCTTCGCGGGCCTCGTCTGGGGTGATGTTGACACCCAAGTCATCCGCGGCACTCTTGAACCATTTGGACAAGCAGTTCCGGCAGAAGCCGGCTAGATTCATCAGATCGATGTTCTGTACGTCAGTGCGCGAGCGCAGGTGTTGAACCAGGCTGCGAAAGGCGGCGGCTTCAAGTTCCAGGCGTTCTTGCTCGGTCATGTTGATGCTCTCTTTGGCTGGCTGGGAGTGTTGGCGGCGATGATAGGAGCTTGCCTGTTCAGCTGGCAACGCCTCTAGCTCAGCTATTGGATGTGGAAGAAGGCACTGTGACGTGACCCACGGCCTGCAAACCTACAGACCGTGGTGGCTGTCAGCGCTGTGCTGCAAGGGTGATCGAAACAGACTCGGCAAAGCGCAGTGCGTGGGGTTTATCTACCTCCACCTCGGCGTAGTGCACAGCCTGATTAGACATGACTAAATCCAGAATTTCCTGGGTTAAACGCTCAAGCAGAGCGAAGCGATTGCCTTCAACGTGTTGAATGATCGCTTTTGTGATGGTGCGGTAATTCAAAGCATGGTCGATGTCGTTATCGCGCACAGCTTCTGCGGCCGGGTAGAGGATGGTCAGGTTGATCAATATGTCCTGCTTGTTATTGATCTCTTCTTCCTTGATGCCGATGAAGGTGCGCAGGCACAGATCCTTGACGCGAATACGCGCCATACCGGGTTGCAGTTGCGGCATTACTTGCTCCGTCCTATCAATTGCAGAAATTCATGGCGGGTGTTGCTGGAGTCGCGGAAGGCCCCAAGCATCACTGAAGAGGTCATCACCGAGTTCTGTTTCTCCACACCGCGCATCATCATGCACATGTGCTTGGCCTCTACGACGACAGCGACACCGGCAGCCTGCGTCACTTCTTGGATGGCATCGGCAATCTGCTTGGTCAGGTTCTCCTGAATTTGCAGGCGGCGGGCGAACATGTCGACGATACGGGCAACTTTTGACAGTCCCAGTACTTTGCCAGTCGGAATGTAAGCAACATGGGCCTTACCGATAAAAGGCAGCATATGGTGTTCGCACAGTGAGTACAGCTCGATGTCCCGCACTATGACCATCTCATCATTATCGGATTCGAACAGCGCGCCATTGACCACTTCTTCAAGGCTTTTGCTGTAGCCATTGCACAGGTACTGCATGGCTTTTGCCGCACGTTTTGGCGTGTCCAGCAGGCCTTCGCGCTGTGGGTCTTCCCCCACACCCAAAAGGATTTCGCGGTAATGATCGGGCAGTTGTGAAGTCATCAAAAAATCCTCGGGCCGGCTTATTTAAGGTGGCGGCCGCCGTTTACGGTCAGAGTAGTGCCGGTGACGTAAGGGTTATCCAGTAGGTAGCGTAGGCTCTGGTAAATCACCTGGGGGCCAGGTTCGATGCCCATCAGTGATTTGCTCAGGGCTTTTTCACGGTAGGCGTCGTCATCGTCGGCGTTGAACATGATCAGTGCCGGGGCAATGCCATTCACCTTGATGGCAGGGGCATAGCGGGCGGCAAATGAGAGGGTCAGGCTATCCATGCCTGCTTTGCTGGCGCAGTACGCCGGGCGGTTGGCGCTGCCTTTACGCACGACGTCGTCGCTGATGTGAACAATGTCTGCGGGGCTGCTGCGTTCGAGCAACGCCTGGCAATGCAGGTTGATCAAGTAGGGCGCGAGCATATGCACATTGAACAGCTGGGTGAAGGCCTGGCCTTCGTTACCCGCACTTTCGGTCATCCAGTCCGAAGCGTTGTGCACAATGGCACGCAGGCTCTCAGTGTGGCTTTTGAGCTGTTCGATAAGCCTCAGGATGCCTGCTTCGGTAGAGAAGTCAGCCTTAAGAGCCGTTACACCGCGTTCCCTGAGGGCTGAAATGCTGTCGCGCTCGGTGCGGTACGTAACAATCAGCTTGAAACCGTCATCCAGCAGACGCTCTGCGCAGTACAGGCCAATACGCTGGCTGGTGCCGGTGATCAGAATGGGGGCTTTGCTGGAACTCATGTGCGACTCTGGCAAGCAATGGGATGCCAGCCTGAAGCTGGCTGAGCCTGATTAAGTGTATACCAGCACGCAGTAATGAGGCGCGCTTGTCTGGGCAAGGCAAGCGTTTGTTTGAAGTAGTGGTGTGTTACGGGGGATTTCAGCGATGAGGCTGTTTGCCAGGCGCTTTGGTCTTAAGGTGTTGCTGATAGATAAACTGGCGCAAGTGCTCGTCGCTAAGTGGGTCGCAGGCGTGCATCCAGTAGGCAGCAAAACCTTCATCGGTAGTACGCACGAGTTCACCTGCTACGGCGATCGGCGGGTAACCCTCGACTTCAATATATTGCTGGAAGCGCTTGGGTGCCGGGCGAGTTGTGATGCATTCCACCAGCGCACTGTTCATGGACAACTCATGGATCAGCAAGCCTGTGGTTGAATGGTCTTTTTTGCGCAGAGGTAATGGGGTATTCAGCTTGCTCCGCCAAGGGCGTTGGATATCGCCCTGGTCGTAAATCTGGGGGGCACCGAGCTGCAGGCTTGGCTGATTTTGCTCGTCCTGATGGATATGCAAGTCAAATGTCAGATGCTGATTGGCCAAGTGTGCGTGCAGGGTTAGTTTTTCTTCTGCTGCGTAGCGAGCGAATAGCTCAGTCAGTTGTTCGCCAATCTCAACCAATTGCAAACGTTCAGACGCAACTTCACCGGCTTCCCCTTCAGGGGCGCGGTTGAGTTGGCGTATGAAAGCCAATTCTGCTTTGGTTAGAAGTGACTGCTGGGAAGACATGACCTTGCTCATTTAGTACGGGTTTTCAAAATGTCAGACAGGATAATCAGTGTTTAGTTACTGCCATTCGTCGCGAGTTGAATGATAATTTCGTCGAACTTCTGACATGTAGCACACATCTAGTACATGTGTGCTTTTTGAGTGGCTTTCATGCCTCTTGAGTCGGTTCAATCATATTTATCTGATAACGTCATTTTTCCCGTACGGCATAATGCGTGTCTGTAGGAAATTTCCCCTCTGCTGGAGAGTTTGATGAAAGTCGCACTATTTTCCGGGTCTGTTTATGGCACAGCTGAAGAAGTGGCCCGACACGCTGAGCGCTTGTTGAAAGAGGCTGGCTTCGAAACGCGCTATGACCCACGTGCAACCCTGGAGGATATTCAAGCTTTTGCTCCTGAGGCGCTGTTGGCTGTTACCTCAACGACAGGTATGGGTGATCTGCCGGATAATCTGCAGCCGCTGTTCTATGCGATTCGTGATCAGTTTCCGGCTTGGGGCGGCTTGCCTGGAGCAGTGATTGCTTTGGGCGACTCCAGCTATGGCGATACGTTCTGTGGCGGTGGCGAGCAGGTGCGTGAGTTGTTCGCTGAACTGGGGCTGCGTGAGGCGCTGCCCATGCTGCGCCTAGATGCCAGTGAAACCGTTACCCCTGAAGTGGATGCGGAGCCTTGGTTGGCGGACCTGATCAAGACCTTGAAGGCATAATCCCGACTGTTGATAAGCGGCTCGTGCAGGTTGAGGGCGATCTGGTAGATTCGCACTCAACTTGACCCGAAATGTCAGCAGGCTGGCCGCCAGAGCAACTAACAGCTTCGCGAACTGTGTTTAGACTCCTTAGCACCAATAAAAACGAAAGCTGAGGTCACCGTAATGTCTGTAGCTCAAGCAGTATCTGTTGAAAGCGTTAAAGACCAGGTTTCCGCTGCCGAGTGGCAGACTCGTGTCGATCTGGCTGCCTGTTATCGTTTGATTGCCCTCTATGGTTGGGATGATCTGATCTTCACCCATATCTCGGCGAAAGTGCCGGGCACCGAAGATTTCTTGATCAATCCATACGGCCTGATGTTTCACGAGATAACAGCCTCTAGTTTGGTGAAGGTTGACCTCACGGGCCAAAAACTGATGCCCAGCCCGTACGACATCAACCCTGCGGGATACACCATCCACAGCGCCGTTCACGAAGTGCGCCACGATGTAGGTTGCGTACTGCATATCCATACGCCGGCTGGTATAGCTGTTTCTGCTCAGAAACAGGGGTTGCTGCCACTCTCTCAGCAGTCGCTATTTGTGCTTTCAAGCCTCGCGTATCACGGCTATGAAGGCGTTGCACTGCATCACGAGGAGAAAGCGCGCCTGCAAGCGGATCTGGGTGACAAGAATTTTATGATTCTGCCTAATCATGGTCTGCTGACCGCATTTGGCACGATTGCTGATGCATTTTTAGGCATGTTCACCCTGCAGCGTGCATGCGAGATCCAGATCATGGCGCAAAGTGGGGGCGGCGAGTTAATCCATATACCTCAACAGATTCTCAGTGGCGCCAGTGCGATGCTCGCCGGGGTTTTGAAATCTTCACAGGGGCTGGGGGGCGCATTGCCTTGGCCAGCTTTGTTACGCAAGCTCGATCAACAGATGCCAGGGTACGACGCGTGACTGCGCTGCCGGGTATTGCACTGGATGAATGGCGAAGCCAGGGACTGAGCTTCACGTTTGGCAAGCATGTCATTCGCTACTGGGTAGCAGGGGCGGAAGATGCTGAGCCCTTGCTGCTGATCCATGGTTTTCCGACTGCGAGTTGGGACTGGCATTACCTGTGGGCTCCGCTGGCGGCTCGTTATCGGGTAATTGCCTGTGACATGCTCGGTTTTGGCGACTCAGACAAGCCGCGCCCTCACCGGTATAGCCTGATGGAGCAGGCTGATATTCAGCAGGCACTGCTTAAGCATTTGCGCATCAGTGGGCCGGTTCATGTGCTGGCTCATGATTATGGTGACAGTGTTGCGCAGGAATTATTAGCGCGACATCTGGAGGGACTTTCTAAGCTGGCGAGCTGTGTGTTTCTCAATGGCGGCCTATTTCCAGAAACCCATTATCCGGTGCTCGCACAAAGGCTTTTACTGAGCCCGCTAGGTGTGGTGTTCAGTCGGTTGTTCACCCGGGAAAAAATGGCCAGTAACTTTGCCGCAGTGTTTGGTCCGAAGACCCAACCGACTGAGTCTGAGCTGGACGACTTCTGGAGTTTGATCGCCACGAATGATGGCGCGGGTGTCATGTACCGTTTGATTCATTACATCCCGGAGCGAAGACTGCGCCGTCATCGCTGGGTGCATGCCATGCAAAATACTGAGGTGCCGATGCGGGTTATTGATGGCGCGGTCGACCCGATTTCCGGCGCTCACATGGTTGAACGCTACCGCCAGCTGATTCCGGATGCCGATACTGTTTTGCTTTCCGACATTGGGCATTACCCGCAGGTTGAAGCGCCGGATCAAGTGTTGGAGCACTACCTGCAATTCCGACAGCAACTGGAGCAGGCATGAACAGACGGCAACTGCTGAAGTGGAGTGTGTTAAGCGGTGTTGCAGTGGCAGGGACAGGCTATTGGGCGTTACCCAGTGGTCCTCGGCCTGCCACTTTGAGCCTTGAGGGGGCGCAAAGCCTGTTGCGGGAGCTGGAAACGAAACAGCTGGTGAGCGTCAAGGGGTGGAGCCCGATGGAGGTGTTCAACCACTGTGCGCAAAGTATCGAATATTCCATCAGCGGCTATCCGCAAATGAAACCGGAATGGTTTCGCAAGACGATAGGGCCTCTGGCCTTTGATGTATTTGCTGCCCGTGGCGCTATGCGTCACCCGCTTGATGAGGTGATTCCGGGCGCTGCGGCGTTGGATACGCCAGATTCAGAAGCAGCAGCCCTAAAGCGCTTACAGAAAGCTTTCGCTGATTTTGCGGCTCACACCGGTGAGCTCAAACCGCATTTCGCCTACGGGCAACTGAGCCGAGCGGAATACGCCCAAGCACACGTCATGCATTTGTATAACCACCTGAGCTTATTGCGTCCTGCCTGAGCGGTAATATCCTGCTGCTTTATTGGGTGCTATTCAGGCTGGTTCGTTTTGGTTGTGACTATAAATAGCTTGTCGGACACTTTCAGGGATCGATCACTATTCAGAGGAGTGGCACATGGGTGATGTCGTTGGCTTTAAGGATCAGGTTGTCATCGTCACCGGCGCAGGTGGTGGTCTGGGACGCGCCCACGCGCTGTTGTTCGCAAAACATGGGGCTAAGGTTGTGGTCAACGACCTCGGCGGTAGCACCCACGGCGAAGGCGCCAATGCCTCTGCGGCTGACAAGGTCGTCGAAGAGATTCGAGCAGCAGGCGGCACGGCGGTGGCTAACCACGACTCAGTGACCGAGGGCGAGAAGATCGTTCAATGCGCTCTGGAAAACTTTGGCCGCATTGACGTGGTGGTTAACAACGCCGGGATTTTGCGCGACAAGACCTTCCACAAGATGGAGGATGCTGACTGGGATCTGGTCTACAAGGTGCACGTTGAGGGCGCCTATAAAGTCACCCGGGCTGCCTGGCCGCACATGCGAGAGCAGGGCTATGGTCGGGTCATCTTCACTGCATCTACGTCTGGCATTTACGGCAACTTTGGTCAGTCTAACTACGGCATGGCCAAGCTGGGGCTGTATGGTCTGACCCGTACGCTGGCGCTTGAGGGGCGCAAAAATAATATTCTGGTCAACGCCATTGCTCCGACTGGCGGAACCCGCATGACTGAAGGCTTGATCCCGCCGCAAGTATTTGAGCAGCTCAAGCCGGAGCTGGTCAGCCCGCTGGTGGTTTACCTAGCCAGCAGCGCTTGTGAAGAAACAGCGGGCCTCTTCGAGGTGGGTGGTGGCTGGATGGGTAAAGTGCGCTGGGAGCGCAGCCTTGGCGTTGGCTTTGACCCGCGTGAAGGTTTTAGCCCTGAGGATGTCGCGGCCAACTTCAGCAAAATCTGTGATTTCGAAGGCGCCGCGCACCCTAAAGACAACATTGAAGCCATGAAGGAAATGATGGCGAACTTGCAGAAGTTTGCTTAAGTCTGACCCACACTAAGGCACAGATTCTCAGGATTTAAGCGTGCCCCCGTAGGGCGGAACCGCGAAGCGTTTCCGCCGTTGAGATGGTGGTTGCGCCAGCGGAACCCGGATTACGCCTGCGGCTAAGCCAGGCTACGGCGGAGTCTCTCTGGATTAAAACGTACACCGAAGAAACTGCAGGCTAGGTCTTGGGAATTCCGTATTTGCGCAGGCGTGTGGCGATGGCGCTGTGGGATGTTTTCAAGCGGGCGGCAAGTTGCCGGGTAGAGGGGTGATCTGGGTAGAGCTTTTCCAGCAGGTTACGCTCGAACTCAGACACCGCTTCATCCAGGCTATTGATCTCACTACTGGCTTGCTCGGCGGCTACTGACGTGCCTGCAATGTCCAGATCATCAATCTGCACCAGATTACTCTCGCAAATTGCAGCGGCGCGGAAGATCACGTTTTGCAATTGCCGCACATTGCCCGGCCAGCGGTTGTTAAGGAGTGCTGGATAGGTTTCGGGCGTCAGCCGGCACGGGAGGCGCTGAATTTGCGCGCAGGCTTGCTGCATAAAGTGCCGGGCTAGCAGCAGAATGTCCTGTCCGCGCTCGCGCAGCGGCGGTACTTCCAGCTTGAGCACATTGAGGCGGTAGAACAGGTCTTCGCGGAATGTGCCCTCGTTGACCATCGCCTCAAGGTCGCGGTGGGTAGCGCTAAGAATACGTACGTTTACCTTCACTTCACGCTCACCGCCAACGCGACGGAAGCTGCCATCGCTGAGAAAGCGCAGCAGCTTGGCTTGCAGATAGGGCGACATCTCACCGATTTCGTCGAGAAACACCGTGCCTTGGTGTGCCAGTTCCAGCAGGCCGGGCTTGCCACCGCGTTGTGCGCCCGTAAATGCACCGGGGGCATAGCCGAACAGTTCGCTTTCAGCGAGGTTTTCCGGCAGTGCGGCGCAGTTCAGGGCCAAAAACGGCGCCGTACTGCGCGAGCTGCTGGCGTGACAGGCTCGGGCTACGAGCTCTTTGCCGGTGCCGGTTTCACCCTGAATCAACAGAGGGGCATCCAGCGTCGCAATACGATGGGCGCGGGCCTTGAGGTTTCGAATGGCGGTTGAATCCCCTAGCAGTGCATCAAAGCCTTCGGCATGGTCGTGGTGCAAGGCGGCCAGACGCTCACCGATCCGGTTGGGAGCATACAGGCTAAGCAAACCGCCTGTTAGGCGGCGTGTGCCGATATCAATGCTTTCTGTAATGGGCTGCGCATCCAGCAGCAAGGCTTGGCCCTTTACCGTGATCTCGCGCATTGGCAGACGAAAGTCTTGGCTGAGCAGCTCTTTTTGCAGCGGCTCATCTGCAAACAGCTCCCCAATGCTCAGGCCGTCGGGCTGGCAGCCACACAGTTCAATCAGGGCTGGGTTCGCCAGTAATATCCGGCCTTGACTGTCCACTGCCAGTACCGGGTCGGTCATGGCGGCAAGCAGGGCGTCCAACTGCAGGTGCCGACGTTGGCCGGGGAGGATATCGACAATGGTGACCGCTTGAACGCCTTGCACGTTGAACAGGGCTTCACGCAACTCATCCAGCACTTCGCTGCTTAGCGTTGGGGCGTCGATGTAAACGTTCGGCGGAACCATTTCCACCGCATCCAGATTGAGATTGCGTCCACCCAGCAGTGCCAGAACTTCCTGGGTGATGCCGACGCGATCGATAAAGGTGACGTGAATGCGCATGGATAAAAAGACTTGAGAAAGACGCTGTCAGTATGCCCGCTCAGGACGCCAGCGTCAGTGGCTTAGCCGCACGACAGGCGGACGATGACTTCATTTTCGTCGATGTCGATGTTCAGGCGCTGCGGGTTGAAGTCCCGCGTGGAGCGGTCACCGGGAGCCAGAACACGAACGGTGCTAGCGTTGGCGTCTTGCTGAAGCTCATCAACGAGATTGCCGTCGATTTGCTTGCCGCGCATTTTTTGCAGGTGCTCAACATTGCACTGAGTCGAGTCGGTAGGCGCTGAGCTGCAGCCCGCCAGCAGTGCAAGCAGCGTAAGGCCGGTAAGCGTCGGGCGAAGCACCATATGATCGGTTCCTTTGTCATGGCGTGGTTGCTCAGCCTAGCAGTGCAGTCCACTTGTACTCAATGACTGTCGTATTTGAGTACTCAAACGGTGAATCAGGTAACCGTTGGCACTGTTTGGATATCGTCGAGCTGCCTGACGCCCTAAACTGTGCAATTTTTTACGGTTAAGGTGGTCGTCCTGTGTCGGCAGTGATCTCTATTCAGCAACTCAACAAGACCTATGCCAGCGGTCATCCGGCTTTGCAGGGCATTGATCTGGAAATCCGCAAAGGCGAGATTTTTGCCCTGTTGGGGCCCAATGGTGCTGGCAAAACAACGCTGATCAGCATCATTTGCGGCATCGTCAACCCCGGTGGCGGACGCGTGTTGGTGGGCGGTAAAGACATTGTTAAAGACTACCGCGCAGCCCGTCAGCAAATCGGCCTGGTGCCGCAGGAGTTGGTCAACGAGGTGTTCGAAACCGTCTGGGCGACGGTGAAGTTCAGCCGAGGGTTGTTCGGTAAAAAGCCCGATCCGGCCTATCTAGAGCGGTTACTGCGTGACCTTTCCCTGTGGGAAAAACGCGATGCGAAAATCTTCGAATTGTCCGGTGGTATGCGCCGCCGGGTGATGATCGCCAAGGCGCTGTCCCATGAGCCGGAAATCCTGTTTCTGGATGAGCCTACAGCCGGTGTAGACGTGGAGCTGCGCCGCGATATGTGGAACATGGTGCGGACCCTGCGTGAACGCGGTGTGACCATCATCCTGACCACCCATTACATCGAAGAAGCCGAGGAGATGGCCGACCGTATCGGCGTGATCCGCAAAGGCCAGATCATTCTGGTGGAAGACAAGCACACCTTGATGCAGAAGCTCGGCAAGAAGCAACTGACGCTGCACCTGCAACAGCCCCTGAGAAGCATCCCCAGCGGCTTGTCCCACTATCCCCTGGAGTTGGCTGACGACGGCCACAGCCTGGTGTTTACCTTTGATGCCCAAAGCGAGCAGACCGGGATTGCCGAACTGCTAAAGGAGCTCGCACAGCACGGCATCGACTTTAAAGATTTGCACTCCAGCCAAAGCTCGCTGGAAGAGATTTTCGTGTCGCTGGTTTCCGAACGCTAAGCGCAGCCGTAACGATTTTAAGGACGTACAGACTATGAATTTTTACGCCATCAAGGCGATTTACCTGTTCGAGCTGGCCCGTACCTGGCGCACTCTGTTGCAGAGCATTGCCACGCCGGTGATCAGCACTTCGTTGTATTTCGTGGTGTTCGGCTCGGCCATCGGCAGCAGCATGAATCAAGTGCAGGGTGTGAGCTACGGAGCGTTTATCGTACCGGGGCTGATCATGCTGGCGCTGCTGACGGAGAGCATTTCTAACGCCTCGTTCGGCATCTACATGCCCAAGTATTCGGGCAGCATTTACGAGATTCTTTCTGCCCCTATTTCCTATCTGGAAATCCTGATTGGTTATGTCGGTGCGGCTGCGACTAAATCTGTGATTCTGGGCACGATAATCCTGATTACTGCCCGTATGTTCGTCGATTTTGAAATTCAGCACCCCGTGTGGATGGTGTCGTTTTTAGTGCTGACAGCGCTCACGTTCAGCCTGTTTGGTTTCATCATCGGGGTGTGGGCAGATGGTTGGGAGAAGCTGCAAATTGTGCCGGCACTGATCGTCACACCGCTGACGTTTCTCGGTGGTGCGTTTTACTCCATCAGCATGCTGCCGGAGACCTGGCAGACGGTAACGATGTTCAACCCTGTTGTGTACCTGATCAGCGCTTTTCGTTGGAGTTTCTTCGGCGTTTCCGATGTGAATGTGGGCTTGAGTCTGGCCATGATTGGCGGATTTTTGCTGCTGTGCATTTTGGCCGTGGGCTGGATCTTCAAGACGGGCTACCGCCTGAAAAGCTGATCTGCAGGGCTCTTTCTGGTGGTATATCTGCCATTTGATGCGCTGATAATGCCGAAATGAATTGTTTGAATTATCAGCGCATTAGCTCAGAGGCACAGGGCATCAGGGTTTCAGCCCTTTGTTTTTTTGCGGATGCAGGTTCCATGGCCTAGATCAATATTTTAGGGCTTGCCTCAGGGGGGGCTGATTGGCGTAGGCTGAAGCCGTCGCCCTGAGAAGCGGCGCAATTCGCAAGGTTGAAGAAGGAAAGCGTCATGCAAATCCAAGTTCATAGCGATCACAACATTGCTGGCAGTTCACGTCTGGTTGATTGGGTAAGTGCAAGTGTAGCCAGCCGCCTTGAGCGTTTTGATGAAGAACTCACCCGCATTGTCGTCCACCTGCACGACGACAATGGCTCGAAAGCTGGCGCCCACGATAAGCGCTGCCAGATCGAGGCCCGGCCAAAAGGCCTGCAGCCTGTCTCAGTCACCCATAAAGCTGAATCACTGGAGCACGCGATTGACGGTTCGATCGAGAAGCTGCACAGCGCCCTTGATCACCAATTCGGCAAAATGCGCAGCAAACGCGTTGCCTCCCAGCAGGCTGCTAAAGCAGCCGGAGTAGCCGATCTGGTTCTGGAAGAGGAATGATTAAAGGCTACTGAGCCAACTCCTCTATAAACCACTGGCTGCTGAGGCCAGCCAGTGAAACAGCCAAGCGCCCCCGCCTAAAACGGGGGCGCAGTCGTTTCAGGGGCTGGTTTCCTACGCTGAGCTGAGCCAAGATCGTCAACCTCACCAGACTCCTGTGTGGGTACTAACAGATTGAGGAACAAGCATGGCAACCGGTTTTTCCATGAAGGCGTTTCTGGCCTTGTCCCTGACCTTGCTAAGTGGCTTGGCGCAGGCCTCTGAGGAGACTCAGCTTATCGGCCTGATCAACCACTACCGCAGCCAGCCCCAGGCTTGTGATGGCGGCGTCTCACAGGAGTTGCCAGCGCTGAATGCTGATAGCCGTCTGGTGCTACCGGCGATAGGCGCAGTGGACTTGCAGGAGTCGATGGCGCGTAAAGGTTATCCGATGGTTAATGTGCAATCGGTCACGCTGTCTGGCCCACGGGATGCCGCCTCAGCACTGAAGGTGCTGAAGGAAAGTTTCTGTAAGGTTTTCCTTGATCCGCAATACGTTGACATTGGTGTCAGCCGTTTTGACCGTGAATGGCGCATTCTGGTGGCTCGCCCGCTGTTGGCCAGTCGCTTAGGTGAATGGCATGCTGAAGGGCAAAAGTTGCTGGAAGCCATCAACAAGGCCCGTGGCACTGCACGCCAGTGTGGCAGTGCAGAAATGCTGCCTGCTGCTGGTCCTTTGAGTTGGAATGAAACCCTGGCCAGCACAGCAGAGGCCCACAGCCGTTATATGGCCAATCACAATGTCTTCAGCCACATCGACGCTGACGGCCGTACACCGGGTGACCGCGTGGAGATTGCTGGTTACAGCGGCCAGGGTGTGGGGGAAAACATCGCTGCCGGGCAGGATACTGCGGCCAAGGTAGTGGACGGCTGGCTAAGCAGCCCTGGCCATTGCACCACCCTGATGCGGGCGCAGTACAAAGACTTTGGCGCTGCCTACGCCAGCGATCCCAAGAGTGACGCGGGCATCTACTGGACCGCCGTATTCGGCGCGCCGTGATGCCCGCTATGCCTTACTGAGCGATACCGAACACGTCACGCAGGTGCTGCTGATAGCGCAGCACGTCGTTTTCAATGTTCGGCACCTTCATCACATCGTTACAGATAAAGGTGGGCAGGGCTTGCATGCCAAGGAAGGCATTGGCCTTGTGGAACGGGAAGTAAACGGCGTCGACACCTTTGCCCTCAAAGAAATCGGTTGGGTCTTCAAAGGCCTGCACCGGGGCATTCCAGGTCACTGACAGCATGTAGCGTTTGTCATGTACCAGACCGCCGCTGCCGTATTTTTGCGAAGCATCGGAGCGGGTACGTCCATCGCTGGCATACAGGCTGCCGTGGCCTTCGGTGAACACTTCATCCATGTACTTCTTTACGGTCCAAGGTGCGCCCATCCACCAGCTGGGCATCTGCCAGACGATCACGTCGGCCCAGAGCATTTTTTCGACCTCTTCCTTCACATCGTAACCACCGTCAATAAAGGTGGTTTTGACCTCAAAACCAGCTTCTAGCAACAGCGCTTCAGCAGCGTTGTGCAGGGTAGTGTTGTATTGGCCTTGGGAATGGGCGAACGCTTTGCCGCCATCGAGCAACAGAATCTTTTTCATGGGTATCCAAATAAATCGTACGGCGCATGGCCGGTTACAGAAGGCTGCTGCGTATGCAAAAGCCTGAGCCATGGGCTGGCTCGATTGATGTTCAGGCTCAGTAGATGTGGGGTGCTGGAGAGAACTTCAAGGGGAGGGTGGTTCGTCCCTGAGAAACAGAGACGAACGGAGGGTACAAGCGTAATAACGACTGCGCGTCAGCGGGCCAGTTTGGACTCCATAACGCCTTTTTGCCCCTCGCTTTCCGATACCTCTTCTAGCTTGGCTCCCCCAACGAATACGCCGACTTTGATGGATTGGCGAACGTAATGATTCTTTCCTGCCTGGGCATCCAGAATCAGGTTGTTATTGCCGAACTCTGACTCAGTTGAGAGCGTGTGCTGACCGGGAGTGATGAGACGGTAAAAATAGGTTTTAGTCGCAGTTTCGCCAATCAATTGGTCATCAATGTAGAGACTCTTTTTGAGGGCAGGACCAAGAGACGAGTCACGGAATATGTAAAGCCCGGCTTGATTGTTAGCGGGGGACGGGAACGCTTTCAGCTGTTGATCTTTATCAGCCGACTCCATCGGCACCGAGGCGCAGCCAGCTAAAAAGAGAAAGGCGAGGGATGCAGCGGAGAGTTTCAGAGTGTTTAACATGGATACTCGTTCCTGAGTCGTTATGGCTTAGGCGGTGACATCAATGTGCCGCCGATCGGAACTGTATCTGCACTTATGTGTGTTGGAAACTGAAAATTGATGGCCTAACGCTATTAAGTACGCCTGTGCTCATCGAGCGGGCAGGCGTACTCAGAGTGGTTTATTGCTGCTTAGCAACGGTCGCTTCCGGGGTGGCTGACCACACCCGATAACGCACCTCAACATCGGCAGGGGTGTACACAACAATTGGCAGCTTGCTGTTGTAACGAACCAACTTAGCTTCGCCGCCTGCCGGGACAAATGCTTTCTTTGGCTCATTGTTTGGGCAGCCCATCATTGTGCTGATGCCGGGGCCGACATCACTCAATTCGTAATAGCTGTAACCCCAGCCTTCGGCTGTCTTGTCTTGCCACTGGCCGCCCAGACGGTGAATGTTGCAATCCACCTCCATGGTTTTACCCGCTAGCAGTTCAACCTTGTGGTCGTTCTCGTTATCCAGCTTTGGCAGGTCGATCACATGGCGCGTGTACCCTTCTGTCGGCGCTGGGTAAGGCTTGAGTGCCTCAGGCGTGGCCGCGCAGGCCATCAGCGGCAGGGTGCAGATCAGGGAGGCGAAGACTTTATTGAATTCGTACATAAAAATCCGTTTCCTGGGCTATCACGTAATAGCCGTTACAGAAGCCCGAAGGCGCTAGGTTTTACTGACCCATCTAAATAGGTCAAGTTCCCGCTTGTCGCAAGTTGGATTGTCGGCCCACATATAAGGGAACTCTTCGATGGAGAGCTACACAAGGGCCGACCGGACGTGTGCATGAGGTTGATCGCTCAATGCAACGCCATGTAAGCCCCCAGTGCAATCAGGCCGATAAAGAACAGGCGGCGAAAAGTCGTTTCGCTGATATACCGGCGCAGGTGCTGGCCGACTGACATGCCCGCTAGTGCGGCCAGTAATGCGATGAGGCACTGGCTGTAATCAATTTGCGCTAGTTGATTGTCCTGCCCGAGCTGAAGGGCAAGCCCCACAGTAGAGGCTGTAAACGCCAGGCCCAGTGCCTGGATCAGGTCATCTTTTGGCAACCTCAGGGCTTGCAGGTACGGCACCGCCGGGATAACGAAAATGCCGGTCGCAGCACTGATACAGCCCGTGATGTAGCCCAGAGTGGGGGATAGCCACCGCTCATGGCGGCCTGGATTTGGTGTGCTTTTGGCCAGTAAGCCCCATACGCCATACATAATCAGCACCACTCCCAGCGCTATTTGCGTTAACCCTGAACCAGCGCTGAGGGTTGGCAGCGGGCTAAACAACGTGCCGAGGATGATTCCGGCGAGCAGAGTCCACAAGCGCCGGATCAGCCCGAAAAAGTCAGGGCCAATCAGTAGCTGCCAGGCATTGGTGACCAGTGACGGAATAATCAGCAGGCTGGCCGCTGCGCCGGGTGGCATCACCAGACTCAGCAGGCCCATGGAAATAGTCGGCAGGCCCAGGGCAATCACACCCTTGATCACACCAGCCAACAGGAACACCAAAATAATTGCAGTCATCAATCGCTGTGCCCGGTTGAGGGGTTATACAGCGCACAGGAGGGAATGGCACTTAGCCTGATCGCCCGTCCATGAGCGGCTTCAGGCAGTTTGGTGATGGGGCTTGGGGTTGTCCAGCGTGTGCTGATCAGCAGCACCTTGAGGCGTGCAGATCAATTTTTTCCCAACCACCAGCAGAGCACGCTCGCACCCAATCAATGGTTTGTGGGCATCTTTTGCTGGGGGCGGGTGGCGGTCTTGCGCTTGGCTTTTTTGCTGGCGACAGACATTAAACGCTGGAATTTAGGACAACTCAGGTGATTGTCCTCCGAGCATTGGGCTGCGTGCTTTAAGCCATCGCGTATTGCGCTTAGTTGGCGGATGCGGTTGTCCAGTTCATCTGCCTGTTGGAGCAGGCGATCACGGTCAATGCTTGGCGTGCGGCTGTTGCCGAGCATTAAAGCAATGTCTTCGAGTGAGAAACCTGCGTTACGCCCCAACGCAATGAGGGCGAGGCGTTGAAGGACTGAATCATCAAAAACGCGTTTAAGGCCGTTTCTACCAATGGAACGGATTAATCCTTTCTCTTCGTAATAGCGCAGGGTTGAGGCCGGTTGGCCAGACCAGCGCGCAACCTGGCTGATATCCATCTCACTCATCACTTGACCTCAAGTTGGCTTGAAGTAGCAGGCTTGTATCACCGCTATTGCCGGAAGAATAGGTAGAGGATGCTATGAAAGTCGAGTTGCTGCTTCAGGTACTTGTGCTGGGTGTGGGGGCCACATGGTTTATGGATATGTGGGCGCTGCTGCGTTGGCGACTCTTTAACGTGCCGTCCTTGGATTACGCCCTTGTCGGACGATGGATCGGGCATATGCCCCGTGGTGTTTTCTATCACCCGAACATAGGCAAAGCTGCGGCTATTAACGGTGAGAAATGGATGGGATGGGTATTTCACTACCTCACCGGCGTGGCTTTTGCGGGGCTATTTGTTGTGCTGACCAGTCCGCAGTGGCTGGCTCGGCCAACCCTGGTACCGGCCCTGCTGTTTGGTGGCTTTACCGTGCTGATTCCCTGGTTGGTGATGCAGCCAGCCTTCGGCTTAGGCCTCGCTGCATCGAACCTGCCCAAACCATGGCAGGCCAGATCAAGAAGCCTTGTGACGCATTTGGTGTTTGGTTTGGGGCTCTATCTGGTGGCCGTTTTCGTTGCCGCCGCCTGGACGTGAACAAGCTGCTTGTTCGGTAGAGGCGTTACTGATGCACAGGCCAAATTAACGGCAGCACATGCTCCCGCAGCAACGGTGCGAGGGTGTCCGGGCGCGGTTCGTCCGCTGCCAGCCAGCGCAGCTCCTCCAGCTCGGCAGCCGGGCTGACAGGGTGGGGCAGATGAGCTTTATAGATACAGGCATCAATCCAGGTATCCGCCTCGTTGGCGGCTGGTGCCTGGAATCGGCCTAGGTGACTCAGGGCTTCTGCAGGTAGGCGTAGATTCAGCTCTTCTTCAAGTTCGCGCTGTAAGGCGGTGACCGCATCTTCATCGGGTTCGGCTTTGCCGCCGGGGAGCATAAAGGCGCGGGTGTTGCGTTTGCGTACCAGCAGAAGCCGACCGTTATCGTCGAACAGGCAGGCGGCGGAGATGGTGAGGGTGGTGGGCATAGAGGCTGTGTTGGATTGGTAAAACGGGGTGGGGATTTTAAACCTGTGGAAGTGGCTGGGGCGCTTTATCTAGCCCGAGGTTGTGCGAAATCATCAAAGTCAGCTTGGACTCACCTTATGTGGCGCTGTGTCCGATCATGTAGGAACACATAATTGTAAGCACAGTAAAAATTGATGTAACTCGACCTGATTTTGTTTAGTCAAACAAATTAGCCCAGTGGTGGCACGTGTAATCAAGGAAGGTTTTTAAGTGATGAAGTTAAGGATGGCAGTCGTCGCAATTTTGTTGAGTTGGTGTTCTGGTTGTGGAACTGCTGGAGCCGCGATAATGAATGGGCCGTTCTGTCCATATCAAGGAACTCATCTTGACTTACATATGATGACTGACTGGCAGTCTATCAAGATGACTGGTGGCCTGATTATTCCTCTGGCCATCATTGATTTACCGTTCAGCTTTGTTATCGACACGGCTTCATATATCAGTGAGTCATCCAGGATGGACTCTGATAAATGCCCCCGGAAATTTTGATCGTTGACTGAGAGTAGGGTGGATGACGCCTTATTCATCCACCAACGCTGGCCACGGCAACGGTTAAATCACGTGGTGTGCGCAGATCATTCGCCGTAGCCTTCGGTTCTAGGTGAAGGTTCGGTGTGCCAGTTGGCGGGGTAGATACCCATTTTTACAGCGCGGTGAAAGGTCGAGTAGGGCCAGTCGGCCAGATGGTGTACGTGGCCGTGTTTGAGCGGGTTGTAGTGGATGTAATCGAAGTGACGTTGGTAATCCTGATCGTTACGGATCAGGTGTTCCCAATATCGGCGTTGCCAGATGCCGCGTTCGTTGCGGCGGTATTGGTTTATGGTTCGGTGTTCGATAGCGGGCAGGCGTTTAGCGAAAGCGAATTTTATGGATTTCCAGCGCTTGGCAAAGTCGGCATCGCCCGGTGGCAGCGTCCACATGCAGTGCATGTGATCGGGCAACACAACCCATGCATCAATATAAAAGGAATGTCGTTCCCGCGTAACGCGCACAGCCCAACGCAGTAAATCAATTTCCCGAATCAGCAGATCGTCCGAGCGATTGCGTAAGTTGACGGTAAAAAAGTAAGTCGCCCCAGCAATACGGGCGCGGCGGTAGTTGGGCATTGCGAATGATCCACGGCAACAGAAAACCGGGACGTTGATGGGGCGGGGCGGTGGTATCCATCAGGTGATTCACAAAAATGCGATTTTGCGGAAAGCGTCCCGCAAATTATTCAAATCCCAAACGTTCCCGAGCAGGTACACAGTAAGTGAGTTAATTGCGTACCCGTAGGGTGGATGACGATTTTTTCATCCACCAAAATTGCATGTGCGACGCAAGTTATGTGGTGGGATTGCGTGCGTAATGGTGGATAAGCCTTCGGCCTTATCCACCCTACTTGCTTTCTAAGGTTTATGTTCTGAATTTTCTATCAGGTAGTTAATAAATGCTGAGCAAGTTACCAGCATGAATTTGGCGTCAGATTTTGTTAGCGTGGGCTCATCGAGTAGCGCGTGCCTTATGCCGCTTGCATCATTCGTATAGCCATAAAGTGATGATAGAGATGCTTTAAAGGCGGGGTGAAGATTTTTGGATTCTTCAAGTTTTTTCAATGCTTGGCCAAGTGTTGCCTTAGAGTCGTTGGTCAATATTTTTACTAGGCACTCAACGGCTGATATTGACTCCTTAATCGAGTTTCGAAAGTCGGGGTTGTTTCGACTGTTAAGAAGGCCTAGTGCTGTAGTTAGGTGATGATTAACGGCGGAGTACTTGGATTTTGATGCAGTTTCTACTGACTCTATTTCTTCTGGAGATGTGATTTGAGTGATTTCTTCGCACACAAAACGATATGCAGAGTTTTCTCTCTCTAGAAATGCATTGCATATTTCTATGAGGTCTTTTTTGACTCCAGTTGGGCCTGCTTTCGAAATGTACTCTATGAAATCGTAAACTTCATACCACTCACAATCAAAAAAGTACTTTCTTAATACGCTTAGGGTGTCATCCCAGTCGTACGGGATTTGATCAGTAGGAAGCTTGAAGTAATGGATCCATAGCATTTTTACTAGATTTATCAGGTTGCAATCTCCAGTTACTCTGCGTGAGTACTGAAATTTTGCTCTTTCAAAATATGTTGCGACTAAGGCGTTCCATAGACTGTTTCTAAGATCCGTATCTATAGATTCATACTGTGCAAGTTTTTCACTGGATTTTATTCCCTTGCGCTGAGAAAAGAGCATGTTATTACCTCAAGTCATAGTGCATTAGAGTTTTTATAGGTATAAAAAACCCCTCATATTTAGAGGGGCTTATTGTTCGCGCTCTAAAAACTCAGAGGGCTTAGAAAGCGGGAGGAATCAATCCCAGCTCAACGCCCCACCAGTCTGATACTCAATCACGCGGGTCTCGAAGAAGTTTTTCTCCTTCTTCAGGTCCATGATTTCGCTCATCCATGGGAAGGGGTTGGTGGTGCCTGGGTATTCTTCTTTCAGGCCGATCTGGGTCAGGCGGCGGTTGGCGATGAATTTGAGGTAGTCCTCCATCATGGCCGCGTTCATGCCCAGTACACCGCGTGGCATGGTGTCACGGGCGTATTCGATCTCCAGCTGAGTGCCTTGCAGGATCATCTGGGTGGCTTCGTCTTTCATTTCGGCATCCCACAGGTGTGGGTTTTCGATCTTGATCTGGTTGATCACGTCGATACCGAAGTTCAGGTGCATGGACTCGTCACGCAGGATGTACTGGAACTGTTCGGCGGTGCCGGTCATCTTGTTGCGGCGGCCCATGGAGAGGATCTGGGTGAAGCCGCAGTAGAAGAAGATGCCTTCCAGTACGCAGTAGTAAGCGATGAGGTTACGCAGGAACTGGCGGTCGGTTTCCGGGGTGCCGGTGTTGAACTGCGGGTCGGAAATCGAGCGGGTGTATTTGAGGCCCCAGGATGCCTTTTTCGCAACGCTCGGGATCTCGTGGTACATGTTGAAGATTTCGCCTTCGTCCATGCCCAGCGACTCGATGCAGTACTGGTAGGCGTGGGTGTGGATCGCTTCTTCGAAGGCCTGGCGCAGGATGTACTGGCGGCACTCCGGGTTGGTGATCAGGCGGTACACGGCCAGCACGAGGTTGTTGGCAACCAGGCTGTCGGCGGTGGAGAAGAAGCCGAGGTTGCGCTTAACGATGCGGCGCTCGTCTTCGGTCAGGCCGTCAGCGCTCTTCCACAGGGCGATGTCGGCGTTCATGTTTACTTCTTGCGGCATCCAGTGGTTGGCGCAGCCGTCGAGGTATTTCTGCCAGGCCCAGTCGTACTTGAACGGTACGAGTTGGTTGAGGTCGGCACGGGCGTTGATCATCTGCTTGTCGCCCACGTGTACGCGGGCGCTGGCGCCTTCCAGATCGTCCAGGCCTTCCTGGATGTCCAGCTCGTTCAGCGCGGCTTTAGCACGGGCTACGGCGTCGGAATCACTGGCGTCGATGGCGCGGGCTTCCTCTACGGAACCGGCGGCTTGGTTGTCCAGCTTGTCCAGGCCAGCCTCTACGTTGGCCTGTTGTGCGGCTGCCTTGGGTGCAGCGCCTTCTTCGGGTTTGTCGAATTCATCCCAGCTCAGCATGATGCGTCCTCCTGATCGGGTGCCGGTTTGAACCGGTCATAAAATATAGGTGCATGGTCTGCACGCAAAAACAAAGGGTGTTCGGCTGCGAGCGGCTGCGCGTCGGCATTACTGCGTTAGAAACCGGCTCGGATTGCTCATTTGCTACAGCAAACTGCGCATCCTCGCCGCTTTCTGCCTTGTACTGCTCTAGCTCGCTAGCTCTTGATCTGTAGCGTCTGCACGAAAAGAAAGGGCAGTGACGCTAGGTAAATCTTTCAACTACACATTTAGTTCATTAGACCTTAGCGATCTCACCAGCGTGGAGCTGAGCGAGTGAGCGCTAGGCACCTGCTTCGTCGAAGCCCCTGAGCGTACTTATGTACGTGATGGGGTTCGGCGGAGCAGGTAACAACGCGCGCGCCGTTCAGCTACGCGCGTTCACCACCTTATTGGCAGGCTTCGCAGTCTGGCTCGTCGATAGCACAGGCCTTTGGCACTGGAGCCGGACCCGCACTGGTGAACTCATTGCTCGGCGCCTGCGGCTTGGCCTGCAACCCTTCGGTGCCTGCGCCACTGGATACGGCGTTGAGTTTGCCGGTGTTGATGGTGGACTTCTCGGTGCTGGTGGCGGCCAGGGCACGGAGGTAGTAGGTGGTTTTCAGACCACGGTACCAAGCCATGCGGTAGGTCACGTCGAGTTTCTTGCCCGATGCGCCAGCGATGTACAGGTTCAGCGATTGAGCCTGGTCGATCCACTTCTGGCGGCGGCTGGCTGCGTCCACGATCCACTTGGTTTCCACTTCAAACGCGGTGGCGTAGAGGTCTTTCAGGTCTTGCGGGATACGCTCGATCTGCTGCACGGAACCGTCGTAGTACTTCAGGTCGTTGACCATGACCGAGTCCCACAGGCCGCGTGCTTTGAGGTCGCGAACCAGGTACGGGTTGATCACGGTGAATTCGCCGGAGAGGTTCGACTTCACATACAGGTTCTGATAGGTCGGTTCGATCGACTGCGATACGCCGGTGATGTTGGCGATGGTGGCGGTCGGTGCGATGGCCATGATGTTGGAGTTACGGATACCTTTCTTCACGCGCTCGCGGATCGGTGCCCAGTCCAGAGTCTCGGCACGGTCGACGTCGATGTATTTTTCGCCACGGGCCTCGATCAGCAGTTGCAGGGAGTCCAGCGGCAGGATGCCTTTGCTCCATAGCGAACCATCGAAGGTCGAGTAGCTGCCGCGCTCATCTGCCAGGTCACAGGAGGCCTGGATGGCGAAGTAGCTGACGGCTTCCATCGAGCGGTCGGCGAATTCTACAGCGGCGTCGGATCCGTATGGGATGTGCTGCAGGTACAGTGCGTCCTGGAAGCCCATGATGCCCAGACCCACCGGACGGTGCTTGAAGTTGGAGTTACGAGCCTGCGGTACGCTGTAGTAGTTGATGTCGATTACGTTATCAAGCATGCGCACAGCGACGCGGATGGTTTTCTCCAGCTTGGCGGTGTCCAGCTTGCCGTCAACGATGTGGTTCGGCAGGTTGACGGAACCCAGGTTACATACGGCAATTTCATCGGCGTTAGTGTTCAGGGTGATCTCGGTGCACAGGTTGGAGCTGTGAACCACGCCAACGTGCTGCTGCGGGCTGCGCAGGTTGCACGGATCTTTGAAGGTCAGCCATGGGTGGCCAGTCTCGAACAGCATCGAGAGCATTTTGCGCCACAGGTCTTTGGCCTGAATGGTTTTGAACAGCTTGATCTTGCCGTATTCAGTCAGGGCTTCGTAGTACTCGTAGCGCTCTTCGAAGGCTTTACCGGTCAGGTCGTGCAGGTCCGGTACTTCGCTCGGGCTGAACAGGGTCCACTTGCCGTCATCGAATACGCGCTTCATGAACAGGTCCGGAATCCAGTTCGCGGTGTTCATGTCGTGGGTACGGCGGCGGTCGTCACCGGTGTTTTTACGCAGCTCGAGGAATTCCTCGATGTCCATGTGCCAAGTTTCCAGGTAAGCACATACAGCGCCTTTGCGCTTGCCACCTTGGTTTACGGCTACGGCGGTGTCGTTGACGACTTTCAGGAACGGTACAACGCCCTGGGATTTGCCGTTGGTGCCTTTGATATAAGAACCCAGCGCACGCACTGGCGTCCAGTCGTTGCCCAGACCACCGGCAAACTTGGACAGCATGGCGTTGTCGTGGATGGCGCCGTAGATGCCCGACAGGTCATCCGGAACGGTGGTCAGGTAGCAGCTGGACAGCTGCGGACGCATGGTGCCGGCGTTGAACAGGGTCGGCGTGGACGCCATGTAGTCGAAGGACGAGAGCAGGTTGTAGAACTCGATAGCACGGGCTTCTTTGTCTTTCTCTTCGATCGCCAGGCCCATGGCCACACGCATGAAGAAGACTTGCGGCAGTTCGAAACGGATGCCGTCTTTGTGAATGAAGTAGCGGTCGTACAGGGTTTGCAGGCCCAGATAGGTGAACTGCTGGTCGCGCTCGTGGTTGATTGCCTTGCCCAGTTTTTCCAGGTCGAAGGAAGCCAGTTTCGGGTCGAGCAGTTCGAACTCGATACCTTTAGCAACGTAAGCAGGCAGCGCCTTGGCGTACAGATCAGCCATTTCGTGGTGGGTGGCGCTGGTGGCAACACCGAGGAAGCCCAGGCCTTCAGCACGGATGTTGTCCATCAGCAGGCGGGCAGTCACGTAGCTGTAGTTTGGCTCGCGCTCAACCAGGGTGCGGGAGGTCATGACCAGGGCGGTGTTAACGTCGCTCTGGGCTACGCCGTCGTACAGGTTCTTCAGGGTTTCTTTCTGAATCAGCTCGCCATCCACTTCGGCCAGACCTTCACAGGCTTCGCGGATGATGGTGTTCAGGCGGCCCATGTCCAGCGGCACCAGGCTGCCGTCAGCTTGGGTCACACGGATGCTTGGGTGTGGCTGGGCGATGTCGCCAGCTGCGTTGGCGCTCTTACGCTCTGCGGCGCGGGCTTCGCGGTAGATCACGTAGTCGCGGGCAACTTTTTGCTCGCCTGCGCGCATGAGGGCAAGTTCAACCTGGTCCTGAATTTCTTCGATGTGGATGGTGCCGCCGGATGGCATACGACGCTTGAAGGTCGCAGTCACTTGTTCGGTCAGGCGGGCAACGGTCTCATGGATACGCGACGAAGCGGCAGCAGTACCGCCTTCAACAGCGAGAAAGGCTTTGGTGATGGCAACAGTGATCTTGTCGTCGGTGTAAGGCACAACGGTGCCGTTACGCTTGATCACTCGCAACTGACCCGGAGCGGTGGCGCTCAGGGTGGCGTTGTCATCGCTGGCCTGCGGCGCGGTGGCCTGCGGGTTCTCGCGGGAAGTGTCGGTTTGCATGAAGGTCTCCATGGTTCTGTAATTGTCTGTATGCGTTACCGCAAATCTTGGGGTGGTACCGCTCATTCCATTTCTTACAATGCCGCCGCTCGGCTTACGCCGGGCCACGGGGACTTGCAAATAGGGCAGGTTGGCAGTCTTCGCCATCCTGGCTTTTTAGTCACAACGCAAGGCGTTTCCGCCTGAACCACTATATCTAGTAGTACCACCCGCTTGGGGTTACTGCTTTGTTCCCCCCGGCGGCCAATCGGGCCTTGCCGAGTAATGTCCTGCTTATACCGTGCAGGGGACTTGCCTAAAGAGCGTATCGGGTTTCCGGTGACAGCCTGGGATCAGGCCGTGTGCGCGTCATTCTTCTTGTGTCCGGTTACCTAGTGACACCCAATATATGGTGGGTGTCGCGTAATTGGCATACAAGATAATGCGCTAATTGGGGTAATGCAAGTTGGGAAGTTACGAACAACCTGTGGATAACGTGTGCGTGTTTTGTGGGTTGCTACTGAGGTAGGTTGGTTAGCCCGCGTACTTACTGGGTTATGCCGTCCATCGTTGTCATTTGGTACTAATAGGCTTTTTGTCTGGGTTGTGGTGCTGGCGTGCGTGAATACTATATCTAGTGTTTTGTCAAAGACGTGTCAGGCGCTATGCAGGCGAGTACGCGTTGATACAATGCAGGCCGTTCTGGCGCCGTCTTGGAGGTCTTGGTGGAACAACAGTCGTGGCACATTCTGATTGTGGAAGACGACCAGCGTCTGGCTGAGTTGACCCGTGAGTATCTTCAGAGCAATGGCCTGCATGTCTCAATCGAGATGGATGGCGCCAAAGCCGCTGCGCGCATTTTGCAGGAGCAGCCCGACTTAGTAATTCTCGACCTGATGCTGCCCGGTGAGGATGGCTTGTCCATCTGTCGCGCTGTGCGCGGTGAGTACGAGGGGCCGATTCTGATGCTGACCGCCCGTGGCGATGATATGGATCAGGTGCTGGGGCTGGAAATGGGCGCGGACGATTACGTCTGTAAGCCGGTTCGCCCGCGTGTGCTGCTGGCCCGTATCCGTGCGTTGTTGCGGCGCTATGAGGGGGCAGCCGAAGAGGTTGCGACAGATCGTCGCCGTCTGCAATTCGGCCCATTGGTCGTGGACAGCGCCATGCGTGAGGCCTGGCTGAAGGAGCAGAGCATCGAGCTGACCAGTGCCGAGTTCGACTTGCTGTGGCTGCTGACTTCCAATGCCGGGCGCATTCTCTCCCGCGAAGAAATCTTTAGCTCATTGCGTGGTATTGAGTACGACGGTCAGGACCGTTCCATTGATGTACGTATTTCCCGCATACGACCCAAGATCGGGGATGATCCGATGCATCCGCGTCTGATCAAAACAGTGCGCAGCAAAGGCTATCTGTTCGTTGCTGAGGCGGCGGAAGCACTTGTGCTTTGACGCAGAGGGAGTCGGCAAGCGCCTTATTAAAGGTGCTGCCGGGTATTTGTGCAGCCTGGAGCTGTGGTCACGATGAATTCGATATTTGTACGGATCTACGGCGGCATGCTGGTGGTGCTGGTGCTCGTGGGGTTGCTGGGGCTGGGCGCTTTGCAGTTGCTCAACGAGGTGCGGGTTGATCAGTACCGCGAGCGTCTGGCGCAGGGCACTTTCCGTCTGATGGCCGATAACCTGCATCCGATGGTGGATGTGGAGCGGCGTCGGGCGATGTCGGTGTGGGGACGTTTGCTGGGGATTCCGCTGCGTATCGACACGCTTGAGCAAGCCGGGCTGGATGCGAGCGACCGTGCATCGCTACGTCGCGGCAAGGTCTTGGTTGAGCAGACGGGCGAGCACGAGGCCAATATCTACAGTCAGTTGTCGATAGACGAGCCCAAGTTGTTGGTGGGGGAGGTGCAGCAGATCAGTGAGCAACTGCTGCGGGCCATCAGTTTTTTAGTGATCGACGAGCTGGTGCGTTATCCCTGGGGCGAGCAGCCAAAACGGCTGGCGGCCCTGCACAACGACAAGCAATTTGGCTTCGATATGCGTTTAGTGCGCTTAAGTGAAGCGGCCCTCGACCCAGACCAGCGTCGCCGTGTTGATGAGGGCGATACCGTGATGGCGCTGGGGCGTGGTGGTGACAGCGTTTACGTGTACTCCGGCATTGTCGAAACGCCTTGGGTGCTCGAAGTCGGCCCGATGTATCAGATGAACCCCTATCCGGCGCACTGGATTGTGGTGATTGGCCTTTTGAGCCTGTGCCTGATCGGCTTGATGGTTTACCTCTTGGTGCGCCCGCTGGAGCGTCGCCTGCGAGGGTTAGAGCGGGCAGCCAGTAAGATTGCCAGCGGCAAGCTGGACGCCCGTGTGCCGACCCGGGAGGGCGAGATGGACTCCGTGGGGCGTCTTGCAGCTTCCTTTAATGGCATGGCTGAGCATTTGCAGCGCTCACTGACTATTCAGCGGGAGATGGTGCGGGCGGTGTCTCACGAGTTGCGCACGCCAGTGGCGCGCTTGCGCTTCGGTCTGGAGATGGTGGCCGATGCTGACACAGAACACGCGCGGCAGAAGTACCTAGAAGGTATGGACAGCGATATTCAGGATCTCGACAAGCTCGTCGATGAGATGCTGACCTATGCGCGCCTGGAGCAGGGCTCGCCTGCGCTGAACTTCCAGCCGGTGGATCTCGGTGCGTTGATTAAGCAAGTCATCACCGAGTTGGCGCCGTTACGGGCCAGCGTACAGGTCGAAATTGGCCCCTGCCGTGATGCGCAGGATGGTGCGGGGGCGGTGGTGGAAGCTGAGTTCCGCTACTTGCATCGCGCCTTGCAGAATCTGGTGAGCAACGCCATGCGCCACGCCGAGTCGCGGGTGCGGGTGAGTTATCAGGTTGGGCCGAACCGTTGCCGCTTGGATGTTGAAGATGACGGCCCCGGTGTGCCAGAGGACGCTTGGGAACATATCTTTACCCCCTTCCTGCGACTGGATGACAGCCGTACCCGCGCTTCAGGCGGGCATGGTCTGGGGCTTTCCATTGTGCGGCGGATTACCTATTGGCACGGTGGGCGTGCAGCAATCAGTCGCAGCGAAGCACTGGGCGGCGCCTGTTTCAGCTTGATCTGGCCGCGTCGTCAGGCCTGAGGTTCAGAACGGGGCTGGTGACTCAAAGCGCAGCCGTTCACCTGTTTGTGGGTGAGTCAGGCTGAGCATGCTGGCATGCAGGCACAGGCGCGGGTAGGCAGCCAGCGCTTCAGGGTGGGCATACAAGCCGTCGCCCAGCAGTGGGTGACCAATCGACAGCATGTGCACGCGTAATTGGTGCGAGCGCCCAGTAATGGGGGTTAGCTCAACCCGACAGTGAGTGTCGTAACGCTCAACAATGCGCCAATAGGTGAGGGCGTGTTTACCCAGCTCATGGTCGACCACGTGGCGTGGTTTGGTGGGCGGGTCGTAGCGCAGGGGCAGGTCGATGCTGCCACTGTCTTGCTCCGGCTGGCCCCAGCACAGGGCGGTGTAGGCTTTTTCGGTTTCGCGGTCGTGGAATTGCCGGGACAGCTCGCGGTGGCTGTCGGCGTCGCGGGCCAGCACGATGATGCCCGAGGTTTCCCAGTCCAGTCGGTGCACGATGCGGGCTTCCGGGTAGCCGTTTTCCTGCAGGCGGGTGACCAGGCAATCGCGGTTGTCTTCGGCGCGCCCGGGTACGGACAGCAGCAAAGTGGGCTTGTTGATCACCAGCAGGGCGGCATCCTGATGGATGATTTGGACATTCGACAGCGGCATGGGTATTCCACAAACGGAAACGGCGGCCAGAGCCGCCGTTTCAGGTTATCAGAGCCTGTCTGCTGCCTTGGCAGGCGTGACAGACAGGTTCGCCGATCAACGATCGGGCAGGGTGATGTTCAGTTCCAGAATGGAGCAGTTGCCCTGGTTTTCCAGCGCGACCTGCACTTGTTCTGAATCAATATTTACGTACTTACGAATTACAGCCACCAGTTCTTGCTGAAGCGCTGGCAGGTAATCGGGCTGGCTACGCTGGCCACGCTCGTGGGCAACAATAATCTGCAGACGCTCTTTCGCGATTGCGGCAGGAGTTTCCTTCTTGCGTTCACGAAAGAAGTCAAAAATATTCATTCGCGACCTCCGAACAAGCGTTGGATGAATCCTTTCTTCTGAACGTCAAGGAAGCGATGAGGGACTTCTTTGCCGAGCAGGCGTTCAACTGCGTCACTGTAGGCCTGACCGGCGTCGCTTTGTTCATCAAGGATGACCGGGACGCCCTGGTTGGACGCTTTGAGTACGGCTTGCGACTCAGGGATTACACCGAGCAGGCGGATGGCGAGGATTTCTTCAACGTCCTCAACGCCCAGCATTTCGCCTTTAACAACGCGCTCTGGGTTGTAGCGAGTCAGCAGCAGGTGCTCTTTGATTGGCTCTTTGCCTTCCTCGGCGCGGCGCGATTTGCTCGCCAGCAGGCCCAGCATGCGGTCGGAGTCGCGAACGGAGGAGACTTCAGGGTTGGTCACGACAATCGCTTCATCCGCGAAGTACATGGCCAAGTGGGCACCTTTTTCGATACCCGCCGGAGAGTCACAGATGATGAAATCGAAGTTTTCACTCAGTTCAGCAATAACCTTGGCTACGCCTTCCTGAGTCAGTGCGTCTTTGTCGCGGGTCTGGCTGGCAGCCAGAACGTATAGATTCTCCAGACGCTTGTCTTTGATCAGAGCCTGGGTCAGGGTGGCTTCGCCGTTGACGACATTGACGAAGTCGTACACGACGCGGCGCTCACAGCCCATGATCAGGTCGAGGTTACGCAAGCCAACGTCGAAGTCGACGATGACAGTCTTATGCCCGCGCAGGGCAAGGCCGGTACCGATGGCGGCGCTGGTGGTGGTTTTACCAACGCCACCTTTGCCGGATGTAACTACGAGGATCTTGGCCAAGGTGATTCACCCCAAAATGTAGAAAAAAGCTGGCATTCCGTGACCTTTTGCAGGCTTCAGGTGCCTTGTTGGTATACCGAAAAGTGGCGAAAGTATCCGTTAAAGACGTTTGATGTTCAACACGTCACCGGATAGGAATACGTGGACTGCGTGTCCCCAGAGCGGATCACGCCTCAAGTCTTCGGCTACTTTGTACTGTCCGGCAATGGATAACAGTTCTGCGCCCATCTGTTGGCAGAAAATCCGCGCTTTCTGATTGCCTTTGACACCAGCAAGCGCACGCCCACGCATGGGCGCATATACATGGATGTTTCCATCGGCCAGAAGTTCGGCGCCGGAGCTAACTGGAGCGAGAACGACCAAGTCGCCACCCTGGGCATACACCTGCATACCACCCCGTACAGGGCTGGTGATCACTTTGGTAGGTTTAACTTCTGGCTCAGCCGGTTTGGCCGGGACTGGCGCTGGTGCCGGATCAATCAAACGTTCGCGGGCACCGGACGGCGGCAACACGGGCAGGTCAAGGGCATTGGCGGCTGCGATGTCGCCATCCCTGTTAGCACGGATAGCCAGGGTGCGCAGTCCATGCTTGCGGCACACGTCCATCAATTCGCTCAGGTTAATGTCGCCTTCTGCCTCTGGTAGTTTGTCCAGCGCAAGAACAAGCGGGGTGTTACTGAAGAAGGCAGGGGCCTGTGCAACTTTGGCGCTGAGCTGTTGGTCGAGGCGCTCAAGGTCGTTGTGCGACAGTTCCATCACGGTGATGGCCAGCATGCTGCCCTTCAGTTGAAATACGGGATCTTGGTCGAGTAGATCGGCTTGGCTCATGGTCTGCCTGATACGGCTGGGTAAAAGTAACGGACTTATAACGACAACGCCGCTTGGCCGCAAGTTGCGTGCAGTGTTAAAGCAGGTTGCCAGTGAAGTCCTGCTAGAATGCCGCGCTTTGTTGAGTGTATCGGACCTGATTGGTATGGATCGTCCTGTTTTTCGTTCGGAATTTTTGCACCCGCGCTACTGGCTGTTATGGCTGGGGCTAGGCTTGCTATGGCTGGTGGTGCAGTTGCCTTATCCGCTGTTGCTTAAATTGGGGCGGCTGCTGGGCAAAGTGATGTTCTTAGGCGCAGGCTCGCGTCGGCGTATTGCCCGGCGCAATTTGGAGTTGTGCTTCCCGCAGCTTTCCAAGCAGGAGCGTGAGCGGCTGTTGCGGGAGAACTTTGCATCGACCGGTATCGCTTTCTTTGAAATGGCGATGAGCTGGTGGTGGCCCAAGGCTCGACTGGCCAAGCTCGCCCATATAGAAGGTCTTGAGCATTTGCAGCAGGCCCAGGCAGAAGGGCAAGGCGTGATTTTGATGGCGCTGCACTTCACTACGCTGGAGATCGGTGCGGCGTTGTTGGGCCAGGTGCACACCATTGATGGTATGTACCGCGAGCATAAAAATGCGCTGTTTGATTACATTCAGCGCACCGGCCGTGAGCGGCATAACCTAGATGCCACCGCCATTGAGCGTGAAGATGTGCGTGCCATGCTTAAGGTGCTGCGGGCCGGAAGGGCAATATGGTACGCGCCGGATCAGGACTACGGGCGCAAACAGAGCATTTTTGTGCCACTGTTTGGAATTCAAGCGGCCACGGTTACAGCAACCACCAAGTTCGCGCGATTGGGGCGTGCGCGGGTCTTGCCTTTTACACAAGAGCGTTTGGCTGACGGCAGTGGCTATCGTTTAGTGATTCATCCGCCGTTGGCAGGCTTCCCAGCTGAAAGCGAAGAAGAGGACTGCTTGCTGATTAATCAGTGGGTGGAGCGATCGGTTTCAGCCTGCCCGGAACAGTATCTGTGGGCGCATCGTCGCTTTAAGACTCGCCCGGAAGGTGAGCCCAAGCTGTATAAAAAGAAGTAGTACGCATCGGTACTCAGGGGCCAGGATAGCGGGGCAGCTTATCGGTGTTGAGGCTGCCCCTAGAGGGCTCTATATTGGCTGAAACCCAAGGAGTGGTTTATGCAGGACTCTGCTTCAGTCACTCAGCCCGCCACAACCGGGCTTATTCTCTCTGGCGGCGGCGCCCGTGCGGCCTATCAGGTCGGGGTGCTGGCTGCCATAGCCGATCTGCTGCCTGACTCACGCAACCCATTCCCTGTGATTGTGGGTACCTCGGCGGGTGCCATTAATGCGGTCAGTCTGGCGTGTGGTGCGCTGGACTTTCCCGAAGCGGTGCGGCGGCTTAAGGGCGTTTGGCAGGGCTTTCATACCCATCAGGTGTATCGCAGTGACTGGCCCGGCGTGGTGCGTCAGGCCAGCCGCTTTATTGGGCGTAGTCTGCTTGGTCTGGGCAAAGAGGTTCCGGTCGCGTTGCTGGACAGCTCGCCGTTGGGTGAGTTGTTGAGCCAGCATCTGGATTTCAGTGGGATTTCCGCTGCCGTGCGCCAGCGCCGCTTACATGCCGTGGCGGTAACCGCCTTTGCCTATGAAAGTGCCCAGGCGATGACCTTCTATCAGGGGCGTGCCACCATTGATCCCTGGTTCCGCCACCGCCGCGTCGGGGTGCCGACGCGTTTGGGGCTTGAGCATCTGTTGGCCAGTGCGTCGATTCCTTTGATATTTCCGCCGGTGAAAATCGGCCGTGAATATTTTGGTGACGGCGCAGTGCGGCAGGCGGCCCCGATTAGCCCTGCGTTGCACTTAGGCGCCAGTAAAATACTGGTGGTCGGTGTGAGTAACTCTGAACCACCCGCAGAACCTGACTCTCCGAGCCGTGGCCGCTTGCCTAGCCTGGCGCAAATCGGAGGGCATCTGCTTAACAGTACCTTCATCGATAGCCTGGAAAGCGATATTGAGCTGCTGGAGCGTCTGAACTATCTGGGCAGCTTGATTCCTCCTGAAAAGCGCAGGCGCGGTCTGGGTCTGGAGCCGGTGGAGGTGCTGGTGATCGCACCGAGCCAACCGCTGGATGTGATTGCTGCGCGGCACCGTCAGGAATTGCCCCGATCCCTGCGCCTGTTCCTGCATGGTCCGGGTGCGACTCGGGACAGTGGGGCTGGTGTCTTGAGCTATCTGCTGTTCGAGTCCGGCTATTGTCACGAGCTGATTGAGTTGGGTTATCAGGATGCAATGGGGCAAAAGGCGCGGCTGAGTGAGTTTCTTGGGTTGGCGACGCCTGTTACTGAACCGCACGCCTCGGTGGGCGCATAAAAAATCTTCATTTCCCCGTCAGATAACTGCACCAAGAACGCAGCCTGCATTTAAACTGCACAGCGCCGACGCTTTATGTCGCTTTTACGCAAGTTCCGCTGTGTGCGGGGAGTGTGCTGTAAGAAGTTGTCGCATAGTGGCAAGGTCCACCCGGATTCAATCCATACAATCCTTCATACCACCTGCACCCTCAGGTAGGTGTTCCTTTTCAGGAGAACTGTAATGTCCGTTCAGCACGACGCGGTGCAACGCACCGATTTCGACCAGGTGATGGTGCCTAACTATGCACCCGCAGCTTTTATTCCAGTACGCGGCGAGGGTTCGCGAGTCTGGGATCAGAGCGGTCGCGAGCTGATCGACTTTGCCGGTGGTATCGCCGTGAATGTGTTGGGGCATGCGCATCCTGCGCTGGTCCAGGCGTTGACCGAGCAGGCCGGTAAGCTCTGGCACGTGTCCAATGTATACACCAATGAGCCAGCACTGCGTTTGGCGAAGAAGTTGGTGGACGCCACGTTTGCTGACCGCGTGTTCTTCTGCAACTCCGGCGCAGAGGCCAACGAGGCTGCATTCAAACTGGCGCGCCGTGTTGCCTTTGATAAGTTTGGTGAAGATAAGTACGAAATCATTGCGGCTACTAACAGCTTCCACGGCCGCACGCTGTTCACTGTTAACGTGGGTGGCCAGCCGAAGTATTCCGATGGTTTCGGCCCGAAAATTCAGGGCATCACCCATGTGCCGTACAACGATATTGAAGCGCTGAAAGCCGCTGTTTCCGACAAAACCTGCGCCATTGTGCTGGAGCCCGTGCAAGGCGAGGGCGGTGTGCTGCCGGCGGACCTGGCGTATCTGCAAGCTGCCCGCGAGCTGTGTGATAAGCACAACGCGCTGCTGGTGTTCGATGAGGTGCAGTCTGGCATGGGCCGTTGTGGCGAGCTGTTTGCCTATATGCACTACGGCGTAACGCCGGATGTGCTGTCCAGTGCCAAGAGCCTGGGCGGTGGTTTCCCGATTGCAGCGATGCTGACCCGCGACGAGTTTGCCAAACATCTGGCAGTCGGTACCCACGGTACGACCTATGGCGGTAATGCGCTGGCCTGCGCAGTGGGCGAAGCCGTGATTGATATCGTCAACACCCCGGCTGTTCTCGACGGCGTCAAAGCCCGTCATCAGATTTTCAAAGCCCGCCTGCAGCAGATTGGCGAGCAGTACGGCCTGTTCAGTGGTGTGCGTGGTCTCGGTCTGCTGATTGGTGCGGTGCTGTCCGATGCCTGGAAAGGTAAAGCCAAAGAGGTTCTGGATGCTGCTGTAGCAGAGGGCCTGATGGTGCTGCAAGCAGGACCGGATGTGGTGCGTTTTGCTCCGAGCCTGGTGGTGAGTGAAGCAGATATCGAAGAAGGCCTGGAGCGTTTCGAGCGCTCCGTGGCGAAACTGACTCGCGTTTGACCGTCAACCGGGCAGCGTTAACTGCGCTGCCCGGTTGGATTGTGCTCACTCTTGGATGGGATGAGCCTGCGCGGGAGCTTTGGATGTTCAGGGTTTCTTGTTTACGGTTTCTCAATTTAGGAGTGACACCATGCTGGTGATGCGACCGGCGCAAATGGCCGACCTTGCGCAAGTGCAGCGTCTTGCCGCAGAAAGCCCGGTGGGCGTGACCTCGCTACCGGATGACGCGGGCCGCTTGGGCGAGAAGATTGCCGCCGCAGAGGCATCCTTTGCCGCTGAAGTCAGCTTTAATGGTGAAGAAAGCTACTTCTTCGTGCTCGAAGACAGCGAGACAGGTCAATTGCTCGGCTGCTCGGGCATTGTCGCGTCGGCCGGATACTCCGAGCCGTTCTACAGCTTCCGGAATGAGACATTCGTTCATAATTCTCGTGAGCTTAAGATTCACAACAAGATTCACGTTCTGTCTCTGTGCCATGACCTGACTGGAAACAGTCTGCTGGTCAGCTTTCATGTCGACCGCTCCTTGGCCAATACCCCGTGGGCAGAGCTGAACTCACGCGGCCGTCTGCTCTTTGTCGCCTGTCACCCGGAGCGATTTGCTGATGCGGTGGTGGTGGAGATCGTCGGCTACAGCGATGACGCCGGTGACTCGCCGTTTTGGGATGCAGTCGGGCGCAATTTCTTTGATATGAATTACGCCGAGGCTGAGCGTTTGTGTGGCCTGAAAAGCCGTACCTTCCTAGCCGAGTTGATGCCGCATTACCCGATTTACGTGCCGCTGCTGCCGGATGAAGCGCAGGAGGCCATGGGGCAGGTGCATGAACGGGCTCAGGTTAGCTTTGACATACTCATGCGCGAAGGCTTTGAGACTGACCACTACATCGACATTTTCGATGGTGGCCCGACCCTGCATGCGCGAACTTCAAGTATTCGTTCTATCGCTCAAAGCCGAGTGGTGCCGGTGCGTATCGGTGAGCCGGAAAAGGGCGGACGTTCGTATCTGGTGTGCAATGGCCAGTTACAGGACTTTCGGGCCATTGTCGCTGAGCTGGACTGGGTGCCGGGCCGACCGGTTGTGCTGAGCGCAGAGGCTGCAGAAGTGCTGGGCGTAGGTGAAGGCACCAGTGTACGCCTGGTTGCGGTTTAAGGAGCGTCCCATGATTGTCCGGCCTGTTCGCAATACCGATCTTCCATCCCTGTTCCAACTGGCACGCAGCACCGGTGCTGGGCTGACCACGTTGCCGGCCAACGAGGAGCGTTTGGCTCACCGGGTGGCCCTGGCAGAGAAGGCCTTCACTGCTGATGTATCCCGAGCGGACGCGGATTATCTGTTCGTGCTGGAGGATGACACGGGGGCTGTGATCGGTATCTCCGCAGTGGTGGGGGCCGTTGGGCTGCGTGAACCCTGGTACAACTACCGGGTTGGTCTGACCGTCAGTGCTTCCCAAGAGTTGAACATTCACCGCCAGATTCCCACGTTGTTTTTGGCCAATGACCTTACTGGCAACTCTGAGCTGTGCTCACTGTTCCTGCATGCCGATCACCGCAGCGGCCTGAACGGGCGTTTGCTGTCCAAAGCGCGCTTTCTGTTTATTGCCGAGTTTCCTGAGCTGTTCGGAGACAAGGTGATTGCTGAAATGCGCGGTGTTTCGGATGAGCAGGGGTTGTCGCCATTCTGGGAGTGCCTGGGACGGCACTTCTTCAAAATGGAGTTTAGCCAGGCGGATTATTTAACTGGAGTCGGTAACAAGGCCTTTATTGCTGAGCTGATGCCTAAGTTCCCCTTGTACACCTGCTTTCTGTCCGAGTCTGCCCGAGAGGTGATTGGACGCGTTCACCCTGACACCGAGCCTGCGCTGGCTATGCTCAAGGCAGAAGGCTTCAGCTATCAGGGCTATGTCGACATTTTCGATGCCGGGCCTGCTATTGAGGCGCCCACTGGAAAAATCCGCGCCGTGCATGAAAGCCAGGTGTTGCCCCTGAGCATTGGCGAACCCGGCGCGGATGCCGAGTCGTTCTTGATTCACAACCGCCAGCGTACCGCGTGCCGGATTACGGCCGCTGCAGCGCGGATTGTCGAGGGGACGCTGCGGGTGGATGCGAAAACTGCAGAGCGCTTGCAGCTGGCAGCGGGCGATGAGGTTCGCGCAGTTACCTTGTCGGCACGGGACTGAACCTATCTATGCAGCTGTAACGCGTCGCGTGGAGTTGCATTCGCCCGGATGGGACTGGGCAATATTTGCTTGGAGTGATAACGCATGAGTACGCATTTTATTGCGGGCGGCTGGCATCAGGGGGATGGTGAGGAGCTAAGTTCGCTCAATCCCGTCAACCAAGCCTGTATCTGGAGTGGTCGCGCTGCATCAGCAGAGCAAGTTGATGCGGCTGTTCAAGCGGCCCGTGCGACTTTTCCTGGTTGGGCGATGCGCTCTCTGGAATCGCGTATTGCAGTGCTTGAGGCTTTTGCGGCGAGCTTGCAACAGCGAGCCGGTGAACTTGCTCAGTGCATTGGTGAGGAAACGGGGAAACCCCTGTGGGAGGCCAATACTGAAGTCACCAGCATGATTAACAAAGTGGCGATCTCGGTGCAGGGCTACCGTGAGCGCACGGGTGAAAAGAGTGGCCCTCTGGGGGACGCGACGGCTGTGTTGCGCCACAAACCCCATGGGGTGGTGGCAGTGTTCGGACCGTACAATTTTCCTGGCCATTTGCCTAATGGTCACATTGTTCCGGCACTGCTGGCGGGCAATACCGTGGTATTCAAACCCAGCGAGCAGACTCCGAAAGTGGCAGAGCTGACTGTGCTGTGCTGGATCGAGGCGGGGTTGCCGGCTGGTGTTCTCAATTTGCTGCAGGGCTCAAGGCAGACCGGTATTGATCTGGCCGCACACGACGGTATTGATGGCCTTTATTTCACAGGCTCAAGCCACACCGGCAACCAGCTGCACAGCCAGTTTGCAGGGCGTCCAGGCAAAATTTTGGCCTTGGAAATGGGCGGCAATAACCCTCTGCTGGTCGATGAGGTGGCTGATCTGAATGCGGCGGTGTACTGCATTATTCAGTCTGCCTTTATTTCAGCCGGCCAGCGCTGCACCTGTGCCCGGCGTTTACTGGTACCGCAAGGCGAGTGGGGCGACCGGTTATTGATGCGCTTGGTGGAGGTTTCCGCGAGCCTTAAGGTCGGCAACTATGATGCTGAGCCTGCACCCTTTATGGGCTCGGTTATTTCCTTGGATGCCGCCCAGCATTTGCTTAAAGCTCAGCAGCAGCTGTTGGCGCGTGGCGCAACACCACTCTTGCAGATGACGCAGCCATTGGCCGGCTCTGCTTTGCTGACACCGGGGATTATTGACGTTACCTGTGTGGAAGATCGGCTGGATGAAGAGTTCTTCGGTCCGCTGCTACAGGTATACCGCTACCGTGATTTTGCCGAGGCCATAGACGAAGCCAACAATACTCGTTTTGGTCTGGCCGCCGGTTTGTTATCTGACTCACGGGAGCGCTATGAGCAATTCTGGCTGAGCAGCCGTGCCGGTATCGTCAATTGGAACAAGCAGCTCACTGGCGCAGCCAGTAGCGCGCCGTTTGGGGGGATCGGTGCGTCGGGTAATCATCGCCCGAGTGCGTATTACGCCGCTGACTATTGTGCTTACCCCGTCGCCTCACTTGAGGCCGAAAGCTTGACGCTGCCCGCGAACCTGACGCCAGGAGTGAGCTTGTGAGCAGTGCATATGAGGTGAATTTCGACGGACTGGTCGGGCCAACCCATAACTATGGCGGGTTGTCCTACGGTAACGTTGCCTCACAGAATAACAGTCAAGCTTGCTCCAGCCCGCGCCAAGCGGCTCAGCAGGGGTTGGCGAAGATGAAGGCCCTTATGGATATGGGCTTTAAGCAGGGTGTGTTTGCCCCTCAAGAACGTCCTGATGTGGCTGCGTTGCGCAATCTCGGCTTCACCGGCAGCGATGCGCAAGTGATCGCCAAGGCTGCCAAAGAGGCAATGCCGCTTCTGGTCGCCACCTGCTCGGCTTCCAGCATGTGGACGGCTAATGCCTGTACGGTAAGCCCGGGCGCAGATACTGCAGACGGTCGGGTGCATTTCACGGCGGCGAACCTGAACTGTAAGTTTCACCGCAGCATCGAACACCCCACCACCAGTCGCATTCTTCAATCGATGTTTAATGATGAGCAGCATTTTGCCCATCACCCGGCGCTGGCAGCAGTCAGTCAGTTTGGTGATGAAGGTGCAGCTAACCACACACGCTTTTGCAAAAGCTATGGCGAACCGGGTGTGGAGTTCTTTGTATATGGCCGCAGTGCTTTTGATGCGCGTCTGCCCGCGCCGCAGCGTTATCCCGCCCGGCAAACGCTGGAGGCATCACAGGCCGTCGCCCGTCTGCACGGCTTACACGATGACAATGTGGTCTACGCTCAGCAGTCACCTGCCGTGATTGATCAGGGCGTGTTCCATAACGATGTGATCGCCGTGGGGAACGCCGAGCTGTTGTTCTACCATCAGGACGCCTTCCTTCATACGGAGCAGGTGCTGGCTGAACTGAGCGCCAAACTGGGGCGTACAGGAGGTCACTTCAAAGCGCTTTGTGTACCGCGGGATGCGGTCAGCGTTGACGATGCTGTTAAGTCCTATCTGTTCAACAGCCAATTATTGTTGCGTCCGGACGGCAAACACTTACTGATCGTGCCGCAAGAGTGTCGGCAAAATACGAATGTCTGGAACTACCTTCAACAGCAGGTCGGCCCACAAGGCCCAATTGCTGATGTACAGGTGTTCGATCTAAAACAGAGCATGCAAAACGGTGGCGGTCCTGCCTGCTTGCGTTTGCGTGTTGCGCTCAGGGAATCGGAGCTGGCTGCTGTTAATCAGGGAGTAATTCTGACACCGGCACTACACGCTACGCTTAGTGCATGGGTCGAAAAGCATTACCGCGACCGCTTGAGTGAGGCTGATTTGGCTGATCCTCAACTGTTGACGGAATGCCGCACTGCATTGGATGAACTGACGCAGATCCTTAAACTGGGCTCGGTTTATCCCTTCCAACTTGTTTAATTGAGTACTTATTAATGTCTGACGCCCTGCAACTGATCCTTGAAGACACCGACGGCACCCAGCTGGAGACCTCTTGCACCCGCTTTGCCGTGATCTGGCAAGGTCAGGAAATCTGGATTCAGCAAGTGGGTAACAACCAACTGATGATCGGCGTGGATGTGGAAGAGGGGGCTAGCGAATACGCTAACCTGCTGCTGCGTCCGCTGGCGACCAATTTGGTCAGCCTGGAGCTGGAGATGGAACCGGCGGGGCTGGGTGATGAAGACGATCACGTCCACGGCCCGGACTGCAACCACGACTGAGGTCACGCGTATGCTAGCCCTTGGAAGATTGCTTGAGCTGACACTGGCAGGCCATGAGCCTGCAGCGAAGATTCAACTGACCCCCGAGGGCACGCGTTTGCGTTGGCTGATGGAGGGGGCGCTGGAAGTGACCCCTCCTGCTGTAACGGATTCAGGGCTGGATCTGTTGTTATCCGCAGGTATCCATGGCAATGAAACGGCCCCCATTGAGCTGCTGGACCGTTTACTTCAGGACATAGCCAGTAGCCGGCTCAAGCCCCATGCCAGGGTGCTGTTCCTATTTGGCAACCCTGAAGCCATGCGTCGGGGGGAGCGTTACGTAGAGCATGACATCAACCGTCTGTTCGACGGCCAACATGACCTTCATGCTGGTCCGGAAGCTATCCGCGCCAGCGATCTTGAGCATGTATCGGCAAGTTTTTTTAGCCAGCCCGGCCGTATCCGCTTGCATTACGACCTGCACACCGCCATTCGTGGCTCCAAGATTGAGCAGTTTGCGCTGTATCCCTATCAGCCTGATCGCCCCCGCAGCCACGTAGAGCTGGAGCGCTTGCGCGCTGCTGGAATTGATGCCGTGCTGCTTTATAACAAAGGTTCTGTAACGTTCAGCGCCTACACCTACGCCAAGCTTGGCGCCGAGTCTTTTACTTTGGAGTTGGGCAAGGCACGTCCGTTCGGGCAGAACCAGCAGGTGAATCTGGACTTACTCGAACAACAGCTTCAGGCGCTTATTGAAGGGCGTGCGGTTGAGACCGCTGAGCGGCCAGCGCTGCAATTGTTTACGGTCGCCCGGGAAGTGATCAAGCACACGGATGACTTCAAGATGCACCTGCCTGCGGACGTTGAGAACTTCAGCGAGCTGCCCGAGGGTTACCTACTGGCTGAAGACATTGCAGGTACGCGTTGGGTTGTTGAGGAGCAGGGTGCACGCATCATTTTTCCCAATCCCAAGGTCAGAAATGGTTTGCGTGCGGGGTTACTCATTACGCCTGCTGCCCCTGGCAGTGTTCTCATCGGGTAGTACGTTTGCGCAAGCATAAGTTGCTTGTTAGAGCAGTTGGGGGCCTTTAGGATCAGCTATCCGCTTACCCTGAGGACAACTGGAATGTCTGTTATTGATCTGCGCAGCGATACCGTTACCCAACCCACTGCTGGTATGCGTGAAGCCATGCAGGCTGCCGAACTTGGCGATGATGTGTATGGTGAAGACCCTACTGTCAATCGTCTGGAGCAGTATCTGGCGGCCGAACTGGGCTTTGATCGTGCGCTGTTTGTACCGACGGGCACCATGAGCAACTTGCTGGGGATAATGGCTCACTGTGGTCGCGGTGATGAATACATCGTTGGCCAGCAGGCTCACACCTATAAATATGAAGGGGGTGGTGCGGCTGTGCTTGGGTCTGTTCAGCCGCAGCCGATTGACGGCGAGGCCGACGGCTCACTTGATCTGGCTAAAGTTGAAGCCGCTATTAAGCAAGATGACTTCCACTTCGCCCGCACCCGCTTACTGGCATTGGAAAACACCATGCAAGGCAAGGTGTTGCCATTGTCCTACTTGCAAGCTGCTCGTGAGTTGACTCAGCGACGTGGCCTGGCGTTGCACCTGGACGGGGCGCGACTTTATAACGCAGCAGTTAAGCAGGGTGTACACGCCAGAGAAATTGCCCAATATTTCGATTCGGTATCCGTCTGCCTGTCCAAAGGCTTGGGGGCGCCGGTCGGCTCGGTGCTATGTGGCAGCGAAGAGGTCATTAGTCGGGCGCGGCGTATGCGCAAAATGGTCGGCGGCGGTATGCGCCAAGCGGGTTTGCTGGCCGCAGCCGGTCTGTATGCCCTGGAAAATCAAGTTGAACGCCTTGCCGATGATCATGCAAACGCTCTACGGCTAGGGCAGGGGTTGGCGGAGTTGGGCTACGAAGTTGAGCCCGTACAGACCAATATGGTCTATGTAAACATTGCGCAGCGTGCCGCCGAACTGAAGGCATTCTGCGCGCAGCGGGGGATTACTCTGAGTGCGGCACCACGTCTGCGTATGGTCACTCACCTGGATATTTCCGCTGAAGACGTTGAGCAAGTTATCGCCGCATTCGCTGCATTTCGATAATATTGATTTCTTTTGAGCGGCATATAGCCGCTCTCTATCAATAAAGGCACTAGCCCCGTCGCGCAGGCCCGATATAATGCGGCCCTTTGCCGGCTTTGTCGTGGCCGCAGGTTTTTGGAAGATTCCTATGAAAAGCGCTGAAATCCGTGAAGCCTTCCTCAGCTTCTTTGAACAGAAGGGACACACCCGTGTCGCTTCAAGCTCCCTGATTCCGGGTAATGACCCGACGTTGCTGTTTACCAATGCGGGGATGAACCAGTTCAAGGACTGTTTCCTCGGCTTGGAAAAGCGCGCATACACCCGTGCGACCACCAGCCAGAAATGTGTCCGCGCAGGCGGTAAGCACAACGACCTGGAAAACGTCGGCTACACGGCGCGTCACCACACTTTCTTCGAAATGCTGGGTAACTTCAGCTTCGGGGACTATTTCAAGCGTGATGCCATTCATTACGCCTGGGAATTCCTAACCGGCGACAAATGGCTGAACCTGCCCAAAGAAAAGCTCTGGGTGACGGTTTACGCCACTGATGACGAAGCCTACGACATCTGGAACAAAGAAATTGGCGTTCCGGCTGAGCGCATGATCCGCATCGGCGACAACAAAGGTGCCCCTTACGCTTCGGATAACTTCTGGGCGATGGGCGATACCGGCCCGTGCGGCCCGTGCACCGAGATTTTCTTCGACCACGGCGACCACATCTGGGGCGGCCCACCCGGCTCACCGGAAGAAGACGGTGACCGTTACATCGAAATCTGGAACAACGTATTCATGCAGTTCAATCGCACTGCTGACGGCGTTCTGCACCCGCTGCCTGCGCCGAGCGTGGACACCGGCATGGGGCTGGAGCGCATCAGTGCTGTGCTGCAACACGTTAACTCGAACTACGAGATCGACCTGTTCCAGAACCTGCTGACCGCAGCCGCTAAAGCAATCGGTTGTGCAAACGAAGGGCAAGCTTCGCTGAAAGTGGTGGCTGACCACATCCGTTCTTGCAGCTTCCTGATCGCTGATGGCGTAACGCCTTCCAATGAAGGCCGTGGCTATGTGCTGCGCCGTATCATTCGTCGTGCTTGCCGCCACGGTAATAAGTTGGGCGCTAAAGGCAGCTTCTTCTATCAGATCGTGGCCGCACTGGTCGCGGAAATGGGCGAAGCGTTCCCTGAGCTCAAGCAGCAGCAAGCTCATATTGAGCGCGTCCTGAAAACTGAAGAAGAGCAGTTCGCCAAGACCCTGGAGCAGGGCCTGAAGATTCTTGAACAGGATCTGGCTGAGCTGAAAGGTAGCGTGATTCCGGGCGACGTGATCTTCAAGCTGTACGACACTTACGGTTTCCCGATGGACCTCACCGGTGATATCGCCCGTGAGCGTGAGCTGACCCTGGATGAAGAAGGCTTTGAGCGTGAAATGCAGGCTCAGCGTGAGCGTGCCCGTTCCGCCAGCTCCTTCGGTATGGATTACAACTCGCTGGTTAAAGTAGACAGCGACACCAACTTCCTGGGCTACACCGGCACCAGTGGCAGCGGCAAAATTATCGCTCTGTTTAAAGATGGTGCAGCTGTAGATAGCCTGAGTGAAGGCGAAGAGGGTGTTGTGGTGCTGGATCAGACTCCGTTCTACGCCGAGTCTGGTGGTCAGGTTGGGGATTGCGGCTACCTGGAAAGCGCCGGTGTTCGCTTTGATGTGCGTGACACCACCAAAGTCGGCGGTGCTTTCCTGCATCATGGCGTAGCGGTTAAAGGCGGTTTGAGCGTGGGGACTTCAGTTAAGGCTGAAGCTGACGCGTCTGTTCGTCAAGCAACGGCCCTGAACCACTCCGCCACTCACCTGCTGCACGCTGCACTGCGTCAGGTGTTGGGTGAGCACGTGACCCAGAAGGGCTCATTGGTTAACAGCCAGCGTCTGCGTTTCGACTTCAGTCATTTTGAGGCTGTAACCGCTGAGCAGATCAAAGCCCTGGAAGATATCGTTAACCGTGAGGTTCGTGCCAATAGCGATGTCGAGACCCTTGAAACTGATATCGAAACCGCTAAGGCCAAGGGCGCCATGGCGCTTTTCGGCGAGAAGTATGGCGATCAGGTTCGCGTACTGAGCATGGGCGGGGATTTCTCGGTTGAACTGTGTGGCGGTACTCACGTTAAGCGCACTGGTGATATCGGCCTGTTCAAAATTATCAGCGAAGGCGGTGTGGCTGCGGGTGTTCGCCGTATTGAGGCGGTCACCGGTGCCGCGGCTCTGAATTATCTGAATTCCGCTGAAGAGCAGCTCAAGGAAGCCGCAACGCTGGTAAAAGGTAACCGCGACAACCTGCTGGATAAGCTGGGTGCTGTGCTTGAACGCAACCGCCAGCTGGAAAAAGAGCTGGAGCAACTGAAAGCCAAAGCTGCCAGCGCAGCAGGTAACGATCTGGCTGGCTCTGCTGTCGAGATCAAGGGTGCCAAGGTATTGAGTGCACGTCTGGACGGCCTTGATGGCAAAGCACTGCTGGCAATGGTTGACCAGTTGAAGAACAAACTGGGCAGCGCAGTGATTCTGCTTGGTGGTATTCAGGACGAAAAAGTCGTGCTGGTTGCCGGTGTAACCCAGGACCTGACCAGCAAGCTCAAAGCCGGTGACCTGATGAAGCAGGCGGCTGCGGCTGTAGGCGGGAAGGGCGGTGGCCGCCCGGATATGGCGCAAGGTGGTGGTACTGACGCAGCGGCACTGGACGGTGCCCTGGAGTTGGTTAAAGGGTTCGTTGAGCAGGGCCTGTAAAGGTCGTCTTAACAGCAGGTGCCAAGGCTCGATGCACGCCCTATGAGCCTTGGCTGTAGTTGTATGTTTAATGGGCGCCCTTCACGGGCTGAGGCAGCTTTGAAATGGCTTTGATCGTACAAAAATTCGGCGGCACTTCTGTCGGCACTGTTGAGCGCATTCAGCAAGTGGCCGAAAAAGTGAAAAAATTCCGCGAAAACGGCGACGACATTGTGGTTGTGGTTTCCGCCATGAGCGGTGAAACCAATCGCCTGATCGATCTGGCCAAACAGGTCAGTGATGGTCAGCCGGTACCGCGTGAGCTCGACGTGATGGTTTCCACTGGAGAGCAGGTCACCATTGCCCTGTTGTCCATGGCGCTGACCAAGATCGGCGTCCCGGCAGTTTCCTATACAGGTGCGCAAGTTCGCATCCTGACGGACAGCTCCTTTAATAAGGCGCGAATTCTGCACATTGATGATCAGAAACTGCGTGCCGACCTGAGTGCAGGTCGTGTCGTAGTCGTAGCTGGTTTTCAGGGTGTTGATGAGAACGGCAACATCACCACGCTGGGTCGTGGTGGTTCCGATACAACAGGCGTGGCACTGGCTGCAGCCCTGAAGGCGGATGAGTGCCAGATTTACACGGATGTTGATGGTGTTTACACCACTGACCCGCGCGTTGTTCCACAAGCTCAGCGTCTGGAAAAAATCACCTTTGAAGAAATGCTGGAAATGGCCAGCCTTGGTTCAAAGGTGCTGCAGATTCGCTCGGTGGAGTTCGCCGGTAAGTACAACGTTCCGCTGCGCGTACTGCACAGCTTCAAAGAGGGGCCAGGCACCCTCATTACCCTTGATGAAGAGGAATCCATGGAACAGCCGATTATCTCCGGCATCGCCTTCAACCGCGACGAAGCCAAGCTGACTATCCGTGGCGTACCGGACATCCCGGGCGTGGCATTCAAAATTCTTGGCCCGATCAGTGCCGCGAATATTGAAGTGGATATGATCGTGCAGAACGTTGCCAACGATAACACCACAGACTTTACTTTCACTGTGCACCGCAATGACTACAACGCAGCGCTGGAGGTATTGGAAAATACCGCTCGTGAGCTGGGTGCTCGTGAAGTGGCGGGTGATACCAAAATTGCCAAGGTTTCCATCGTTGGCGTTGGCATGCGTTCGCACGCCGGTGTGGCAAGTCGTATGTTCGAAGCGTTGGCCAAGGAAAACATCAATATCCAGATGATCTCGACTTCGGAAATCAAGGTTTCCGTGGTGATCGAAGAGAAGTACTTGGAGCTTGCTGTTCGTGCCTTGCACACAGCCTTTGAGCTGGACGCACCTGCAACTCAGGGCGAGTAATCCCAAAAGGCGCGTGTATTCGCGCCTTTTGTCTTTTGGGCGGTATGATTTGGTGCTTTATTGCCAGTTCTACTGGTCAAAATTAACCGAATAGCTCAGTCTGTTAAGGTTAAGTTTCTATCTTAATTTTGCAGACTGTATGAACTGATATCCGTAAGGAGAATGGAATGCTGATTCTGACTCGTCGGGTCGGAGAGACCCTGATGGTCGGTGACGAAGTCACTGTAACTGTGCTGGGCGTTAAGGGTAACCAGGTGCGTATTGGCGTAAATGCCCCTAAAGAAGTAGCGGTTCACCGTGAAGAAATCTACCAGCGCATCCAGAAAGAAAAGGATGACGAACCAAACCTCTAATTTTATTGAATTTTTTTAAAATTCAGCTTTGCAAACGGGGAAAAGATGGTTATTATGCGCCCCGTGTTGCGGAGAGGTGGCCGAGTGGCCGAAGGCGCTCCCCTGCTAAGGGAGTACACCTCAAAAGGGTGTCGGGGGTTCGAATCCCCCCTTCTCCGCCATTATTCAGTGTTGCAGACGCTGACTTCAGTTAAGCCCTACGGTATTGGCTGAAATAGGAAATCTGCAATACGCATCAGATGTGGACTCATAGCTCAGCTGGATAGAGTACTCGGCTACGAACCGAGCGGTCGGAGGTTCGAATCCTCCTGAGTCCGCCACATCGAATGGCTTGCTAAGGCAAGCCATTTTGTTTCAACCAGCGGTAATCTGGTCTAAAAGTGCCAACGGACTCATAGCTCAGCTGGATAGAGTACTCGGCTACGAACCGAGCGGTCGGAGGTTCGAATCCTCCTGAGTCCGCCATATTGAATGGCTTGCTACTGCAAACCATCTTGTTTCAACCAGTGGTGATCTGGTCTAAAAGCGCCAACGGACTCATAGCTCAGCTGGATAGAGTACTCGGCTACGAACCGAGCGGTCGGAGGTTCGAATCCTCCTGAGTCCGCCATACAAGGCTTGCAGTGATGCGAGTTAGAAAGGGCCTGCAGAAATTCAGGCCCTTTTTTATTGTCCACTTTTTCCCCTCTGTCTCTTTGGGCTCGCGCCTTTGGTGCACCCGTACTCGTCAAAACTGACGCTGATGCTGCGCTCGCCGTTCCTGCTGCGTTTTGTTGCTGGTTGGTACAGGTAACGAGATTGTCCGTTGCTCTCAATGATTCTGTTAGGCCTGCCTAGGCTGCTTTCCACCTCTGCTTTAGTCATACCCTGGCGTATTTGTTTGCGGATGATGGCTCGGCGTTTCTCCTCCGCGCTGAGGGTGCTTTCACAGGGTGGCTCTTTTGAGCCTATCACGTTGATGATTGGGGTGCGCCGCTGCCCATTACTGGTGCTTTCTGGCATTGGTTTTAGGGATGGGGGGATGCTGCCGGGAGGAGGGTTGTGGGCGTTTTGCAACTCTAAGCTTTGTCCGGGGATGCAGCCTTGCAAGGTGTAGGTGATGTGGCCGTTAGCGTCTTTGCAGCGCATAACTTCTGTGGCAGCACCAAGAGTGGGTATGAAAATAAGGGCGTGTAAAGCGCAGTAGTAGCCTAGTCTTATCATTATTGTCGTCCTCGATGGTTAACCGATTGTCGAGAGACGATCGATTAATGCACATCAGACGTGTCTTGCTTGAGGTCATCTGCGTCGCAACTGCTGAGAGATAATTCTGCTCAGGAAAATCATGCAAACACTTGTTTTGTGTTTGTTTTTGTCACAACTGAGCAACCGGGCAGTGTTATCATTCGACTGTCAGCCCCGCCGGGGCTTGTGGAAAACCACCATGGACTTACCCAGTAGTTACTTAAATTCTTGCAATAGCAATCACGTGTTGTTTGATTGACCCTCCTCGGTGTGCTCGCCGCTGGGGGCGGAGCGTGCCATGACTGAAGTAGAAGCAAAAAAGCCGCAGGAAAGCCTGCAGGATCGCCTGTCTCAGGTCGTAGACCTGCTGCATCGCCATAAGGTTGTTGAAGACCTGACCCACCGTCAGGAAGGTGCTCACCACGAGCGCGTTGAGAACCTTGTTCACCGCCAGAATTTGGCAGAGCTGCAGCGAAAGCTGGATGAGCTGCACTCCGCTGACGTTGCCCACATCCTTGAAGCGTTGCCGCTGGATGATCGATTAACTGTCTGGCAGATGGTTAAGGTTGAGCGTGATGGTGACATCCTCCTTGAAGTATCCGATGCGGTTCGTGAGACCCTGCTTGCGGACATGGATGATCACGAGATTCTCGCTGCGGCCAGGGAGATGGATGCCGACGAGCTCGCCGACCTGGCTCATGAGCTGCCGCGGGATGTTGTCCATGAATTGATGGAGTCGCTGGATGCGCAGCAGCGTGAGCGCGTGCGCTCGGCTCTGTCCTATGAAGAGGATCAGGTTGGCGCCCTGATGGACTTCGAGATGGTGACCATTCGTGAAGATGTCAGCCTCGAAGTCGTTCTGCGTTATATGCGTCGCCTTAAAGAGCTGCCGGGTCAGACGGACAAATTGTTTGTTGTGGACTATGACGGTGTGCTTAAGGGCGTTTTGCCGATCAAGCGCCTGCTTGTCAACGACCCTGACAAACTGGTCAGCGAGGTCATGGCCACTGACCCGGTGAGTTTTCAGCCTGACGAAGATGCTTATGAAGCTGCTCAGGCGTTCGAACGTTATGACTTGGTTTCTTCACCAGTTGTGGATAAGAACGGCAAGCTGATCGGGCGTCTGACCATTGATGAAATGGTCGACTTGATTCGTGAGGAAAGCGAAAGCGAAGTCCTCAATATGGCGGGTCTGCGCGAGGAAGAAGATATCTTCGCCTCGGTCTGGAAGTCGTTCCGCAACCGTTGGGCTTGGCTGGCTGTAAACCTGGTGACGGCATTTCTGGCGTCCCGTGTGATCGGCCTGTTTGAAGGCTCGATCGAGAAGCTGGTGGCACTGGCTGCGTTGATGCCAATTGTGGCCGGGATTGGTGGTAACTCGGGTAATCAGACCATCACTATGATTGTGCGGGCGATGGCGCTGGATCAGGTCAGTACTGGGAATACATCCCGTCTGTTGCGTAAAGAGCTGGCGGTTGCGCTGCTCAACGGCATTGTGTGGGGCGGTGTGATCGGTGCTGTGGCATATGTGCTGTATGACAGCTGGTCACTGGGCTTAGTCATGACGGCTGCGATGACTCTGAATTTATTACTGGCCGCACTGAATGGTGTATTGATTCCAATGACCCTGGCGAGGCTCGGGCGTGACCCGGCAATGGGCGCCAGTGTGATGATCACTGCCATGACTGACAGCGGTGGGTTCTTCATCTTCCTGGGATTGGCCAGCCTGTTCTTGCTCTAAGCGCAAGGCCTCCTTAAGTGGAGGCCTTTATCGGCATCATAAAAAAACCGCCTGTAGGCGGTTTTTTTATGTGCGTAAATTGAAAGACCAGCCGGAGCTGGTCTTCTGGGTTGTAGATATCAGGAGTTGTCGCCGGCAGCCAGTTCGGTGTCGTGAGCGATCAGCGATACCAGGGCGTTTTGCTGACGGCGGGACAGCTGGCGGAAGCGTTGCAGCAGCTCTTTTTCGTGCAGGGACAGTTCGGGGCTGTCCAGGCGCACGTTGACATCATCACTCAGAGCGCTTTCTTGCAGCATGCTTTGTTCGAGACGCGCAATGATCTCGGAGTTCATGCTGCGGTGGTGGTTGCGGGCTACGTCCGCGATACGTTCGCGCATGCCATCAGGCAGGCGAACAACGAATTTGTCTGCGGTACGGCTGGAGTAGATAGCTTGTTTCATAGGGCGCGTACATTAAACCGGTAAGTTAATAAACGATAGCTGGCAATTTAATACTGCATTGTCAGCATTGTGACCGCCAATCGCACTAACCGTTCGCCTTGGTAACTATTTGAAATACCTATGCCTTGGGCATAAAAGGCCGGTTATTTGGCGTCAAATTCATGCCATCATTGTGCCCCTATTAAAGGCTTTTTGCTAGCACCAATTGTCCAAAATGCGGCTTGTTCAACAAAAGGCCACATATCCAAGGTTCTGAGCAACTCAGAGCAATGGTCACTGAAGTGTCATGACTCGTTAATCGGGTTGACACAGGATCTGCCTACCTTGGTCTACACCAACGCGGCTGGCTGCCGTCGTTTAAGACCAATTAACGGAGGCATTCCAATGGGCGCTGTAATTCGGGTTGATAAGCTGAACAAGACTTTCTCGGGCAAGCAGGCGCTGTTCGGTCTGGATCTTTCAGTTGAAGCCGGTGAAATGGTGGCGCTGATCGGTGCCTCCGGCTCGGGGAAGTCGACTTTGCTGCGTCATGTAGCGGGTCTGGCATGCTGTGACCGCAGTGCTGGCGGCAATATTGAGGTGCTCGGCCAGCAAGTGCAGGCTGACGGCAGGCTCAATAGTGATGTTCGACGCCTGCGTTCCGATATTGGCTACATTTTTCAGCAATTCAATCTGGTGGGCCGACTGAGTGTCTTGCAGAACGTTCTGTTGGGCTATCTGGGGCGTACGCCGCGCTGGCGTGGCACATTGGGGTTATTTACCGCTGAAGAAAAACAATCAGCCCTGAAGGCTTTGGAGCGTGTAGGCCTGGCGGGGCTTGCACAGCAGCGCGCTTCGACGCTCTCCGGTGGCCAGCAGCAGCGTGTGGCGATTGCCCGCGCCCTGTGTCAGCGGGCCAAGGTCATTCTGGCCGATGAGCCGATTGCCTCGCTGGATCCTGAGTCGGCTCGCAAAGTGATGCAAATTCTGGCGGACATCAACCGTGAAGATGGCACCACTGTAGTGGTCACCCTGCATCAGGTGGATTACGCCATGCGCTACTGCCAGCGCGCCGTTGCCCTGAAATCGGGCCGTATTCATTACGACGGCAACGCCAGTGAGTTGCATACCGACTTCCTTAACGATTTGTACGGCGCAGAGCTGACTGCTGATGCAGCCGTGTCTGCGCAATCGCTTGCTGCACCTTCCTCTAAAGCAGCCTGAGCCGTAGTTCCGTTCCTGCTGCGTAGAACCACTGCCAAAAACTAAATCACAACCTGTACCAGGAGTGCTTCGCATGTTTAAAAAAGCGAGTCGTGTTCTTGCTGTCTCCACATTGCTGGCCGGCTCTTTTTTCGGAGTTGCTCAGGCTGAGCAGCAGATCAATTTCGGCATCATCTCCACTGAGTCTTCGCAGAACCTCAAAAGCATGTGGGATCCGTTTCTGGAAGACATGAGCAAGAAGACTGGCTACAAGATCAATGCCTTCTTCGCGCCTGACTATGCCGGGATTATCCAGGGCATGCGCTTCGATAAAGTCGATGTGGCCTGGTATGGCAATAAGGCGGCGATGGAAGCAGTCGACCGGGCTGGCGGGGAGATCTTCGCCCAGACTGTGGCCGCCAATGGCGCTGAGGGTTACTACAGCTTGTTGGTCGCGCACAAAGACAGCCCGATCAACTCCGTCGAGGACATGCTCAAGAATGCCAAGAGCCTGACCTTTGCCAACGGTGATCCAAACTCCACCTCTGGCTACTTGGTGCCGGGCTATTACGTGTTCGCTCAGAACAAGGCCGATGCCAATACCATTTTTAAACGTGCGCTGATTGGCAGCCATGAAGTCAACGCCCTGTCGGTGGCCAACAAGCAAGTTGATGTGGGCACCTTCAACTCCGAAAACATGGAGCGCCTGGAGGTTACCGCGCCAGACAAGGCTGCTCAGTTGAAGGTTATCTGGACTTCGCCGCTGATTCCTGCGGACCCGTTGGTATGGCGCAAGAACCTGGATGAAGGCACCAAGGCCAAGCTGCGCGATTTCTTTATGACGTACGGCTCAACGGCTCAGGAGCTGAAAATTCTTGAAACCCTGCAATGGGGCAAGTTCAAGACCTCAGACAACGACCAGCTGCTGCCGATCCGCCAGCTTGAGCTGTTCAAGCAGCGTACCGATGTGGCCAACAACGACAAGCTCAAGGCAGACGACAAAGCTGCACAGCTGAAAAAACTAGATGACGAGCTGGCCAAGCTGGAAAAACGCATGGCTGAGCTGGCCGCCAACACCTCTGCCGGTTAACCACGGTTGCGGCCTGCGTCGGGCAGGCCGCGTTTTTTCGCTGTTTGATCGAGATGGGCTTATGACCACTGTAACTACTGCTCCAGCTCCGCATATGGCGGGCAAGCGTTCATGGATGCAACTGATCGGTTGGGGGCTGTTTCTGGCGTTCCTGGCCTGGTCATGGAAAGGGGCGGAGATGAACCCGCTGGCGCTGGTGCGCGACGCCGGCAACATGGCGACCTTTGCTGCCGACTTCTTCCCACCGGATTTCAGCAATTGGGAGCTGTACCTGAAAGAAATGATCGTCACCGTACAGATCGCCTTGTGGGGCACTGTGCTGGCGATTGTCTGTGCCATCCCGCTGGGCATTATGAGTTCAGAAAACATTGTGCCGTGGTGGGTGTATCAGCCGGTTCGCCGGGTGATGGATGCCTTTCGCTCCATCAATGAAATGGTCTTCGCCATGTTGTTTGTGGTGGCGGTGGGGCTCGGTCCTTTTGCCGGTGTTCTGGCGCTGTTTATCGGCACCACAGGGGTGCTGGCCAAGCTCTTTGCGGAAGCCGTTGAGGCGATCGACCCTGGCCCGATTGAAGGCGTGCGTGCGACAGGTGCCAGTGCTCTGCAAGAAGTGATTTACGGGGTGATCCCACAGGTACTGCCGCTGTGGATCTCCTACTCGCTGTATCGCTTCGAATCTAACGTGCGTTCAGCAACGGTGGTCGGCATGGTCGGTGCCGGTGGCATTGGGGTGATTCTCTGGGAAGCGATACGTGGCTTCCAGTTCGGCCAGACCTGCGCACTGCTGATCGTGATCATTCTGGTGGTGAGCCTGCTGGACATCCTGTCCCAGCGTCTTCGCAAGCAATTTATCTGACGGAGAGAAGGTGTCTGCGGACGCCTTTTATTAGCCATGAACTTGTCTAGACAACCTGAACCGCTTTATCGCGAACTGGCTGCCGTACTGCGGGATGAGCTGGCCTCGATGAAAGCAGGTGATTACTTGCCGCCGGAGATGCAACTGGCTGCACGGTTTTCGGTAAACCGCCACACCCTGCGCCGCGCTATGGATGAGCTGGTGCTTGAAGGGCGCCTGTTACGCCAGCAGGGAAAAGGCACCCGGGTGCTGCCTAAGCCGGTGATTTATCCGGTGCAGGCTGATAGCACCTACAGCGCATCGCTGTCTGCACAGGGGCACGAGGTTGAAGCTCGATTGCTTGAGCGTCGTTTACGTGTAGCCAACCTCGAGGAGCGTGAACAGCTGGAGCTTGAGGAGGGCGCCGAGCTGGTTGAGATCAGCACGTTGCGCCTGATTTCCGGACAGCCAGTAAGCCTTATCCGCCATGCCTTCCGAGTTGAACATGCCTCTCGCTTGTCGGATTACCGTGGTGGCTCATTGCGCCAACACCTGAACCAGAGCGGTTTGGAACTGGTGCGCAAGTCCAGCCTAATTGGTGCTCGCCTTCCAACTCAAGAGGAGGCCAACCGCTTGCTGATGCCCAGACATGCACCGCTTTTGAGTGTGCAAACCCTTTCCTGTGATGCCGATGGCCGACCGGTGGAGCTGTCGCTCTCAACCAGTCGTGCTGACCGCTTCAAATTCCAGCTAGCCCTTTGATGGAGGCATGTTGATGACCTGCAATGAGCTGCACAGTGATCCGCAGATTGCGGCCCGCCAGCGCTGGATGAGCGTACTGGCCCGTGCCGGTAACCAGCTGGTGAATTATGAGAGTGCACTGAAAGACGCGGATTACAGCCTGATCCGCGCCCCTGAAAGCGGAATGGCGCTTGTGCGTGGGCGCATGGGCGGCACGGGCAACGCGTTCAACCTAGGCGAAATGACCGTGACCCGCTGCGTGGTGCGCCTGAGCGATGGTCGCACGGGCTACAGCTACATCGCCGGGCCTAACAAGCAGCACGCCGAACTGGCCGCATTGGCTGATGCCCACCTGCAAGGGACTGACCAGCAACAGTGGATGTTGCGACTGATCGAGCCACTGCGCGCTGCCCAACAGGCACAGCGGGCAGCCAAGGCTGCTGAAACCGCAACCACCCAGGTTGAATTCTTCACCCTGGTCAGAGGAGAAGATTGATGAACCCGGCTAACAGTTCGCAATGGCTGCAACTGGCTTTCAATAATCCGGTTCTGGATGCCCAAGCCAGCTTCCGCAGCGCGCTTAAAGCGCTGGCCGAGCCGGGGCTGGTGCAACCTTTGGATCGAGCGCAGGCCCTTGATGCTCTGCATCCTGCCACCTACGCCTTGTGCCTGGCGTTCCTGGATGCAGACACACCGCTGTGGCTGGCGCCTTATTTAGACACCCCAGCGGTACGCGCCAACCTGTCGTTCCACTGCGGTTGCCCGATTGTGACGCAGCGCGAGCAGGCCCTGTTTGCGTTGCTGGATGAGTCCGAGCTGGGTGATCTGTCTGGCTTTGATAACGGCAGCGAGCGCTACCCGGATCAGTCCTGCACTTTGCTGGTTCAGTTGCCTGCTCTGGAGGGCGGGAACCGTTTGGATTGGCGCGGTCCGGGGATTCAGGACGTACGGCAGGTTTCGCTGCCACTGCGCGATGCCTTCTGGCAGCAGCGCAGTGCTCGCACTTCATTTCCCCGTGGTCTGGATGCATTTCTGGCATCGGGTCAGCAGGTGATCGGCCTGCCACGCAGCACACAGGTGCTCAACAATGCAGAGGAGGCGGCCTGATGTATGTAGCCGTTAAAGGTGGCGAGCGCGCCATCGACAATGCCCACGCACTGCTGGCCAAAACGCGCCGTGGTGATACCTCAATCCCTGAGCTGAGTGTTGAACAAATCCGCGAGCAGATGCCCCTGGCGGTTTCGCGGGTGATGACTGAAGGCTCGCTGTATGACCCGCAACTGGCTGCACTGGCGATCAAGCAAGCTGCGGGGGATCTGCTCGAAGCTATTTTCCTGCTGCGTGCTTACCGCACCACTTTGCCGCGCTTTGGCGCAACGCAGGGGCTGAACACCACGCACATGCAGATTGAGCGACGCATTTCTGCGACCTTCAAAGACCTGCCCGGTGGTCAGTTACTCGGCCCAACCTTTGATTACAGCCACCGTCTGCTGGACTTCACCCTTCTGGCTGAAGGGCAGCATCCAGGGCCGCAGCTCAAGCCTGATGCTGAGCTTTCCGCTTGTCCGCGAGTGCTGGATTTCCTAGCGGATGAAGGCCTGATGCAGCGTGAAGCGGATGACGGCCAGCCAGTGCCGGACATCACCCGCGAGCCATTGGACTTCCCCGCCAATCGGGCGCAGCGCCTGCAAGCCTTGGCCCGTGGCAATGAAGGATTCCTGCTGGCGTTGGGCTATTCGACTCAACGTGGTTATGGCCGCAACCATCCGTTTGCCGGGGAAATCCGCATTGGTGAAGTGGAGGTTTGGCTGGAACCTGAGGAGCTGGGTTTCGCGGTGCCGCTGGGTGATATCGAAGTCACCGAATGCGAGATGGTCAACCAGTTTGTGGGTGGCAAAGGTGTGGATGCGCAGTTCACCCGAGGCTATGGCCTGGCCTTCGGCAACTGTGAGCGCAAGGCCATGGGCATGGCCCTGGTGGACCGTGCGCTGCGTGCTGACGAGTACGGCGAAGAGCGTGAAGGTCCTGCGCAACAGGAAGAGTTCGTGCTCATGCATTGCGACAACGTAGAGGCCGCGGGCTTTGTCTCGCACCTGAAACTGCCGCACTACGTCGACTTCCAGTCCGAGCTGGAGCTAATCCGCAAGATGCGCAAGCAAGCCGCCGAGGAGCAACCGGTATGAACCTCACCACACCGATGACGTCTGCCCAGGCGACAGAAACCGGCTACAACTTTGCCTATCTGGATGAGCAGACCAAACGCATGATTCGCCGTGGCCTGCTTAAGGCCGTGGCCATTCCGGGTTACCAAGTGCCGTTTGGCGGCCGCGAAATGCCGCTGCCCTATGGGTGGGGCACCGGCGGTATGCAGGTGACTGCGGCCATTTTGGGTGAAGATGATGTGCTTAAGGTCATCGACCAAGGCGCGGACGACACCACCAACGCCGTCTCGATCCGCCGTTTCTTTGCCCGCACCGCTGGGGTCAAAACCACCATGTGCACGCCGGAGGCGACTGTCATTCAGACCCGTCACCGCATTCCGGAAACCCCGCTGAGCAATGATCAGATTCTGGTTTATCAGGTACCGATCCCTGAGCCGCTGCGCTTTATCGAACCCTCGGAAACCGAAACCCGGACCATGCACGCGCTGGAAGATTACGGCGTGATGCACGTCAAGCTGTATGAGGACATCGCCACCTTCGGCCACATTGCCACCAGCTATGCGTACCCGGTGACAGTCGATGACCGCTACGTGATGGACCCGTCGCCCATCCCGAAATTCGACAACCCCAAGCTGCACATGAGCCCGGCGCTGATGTTGTTCGGCGCGGGGCGTGAGAAGCGCCTGTATGCCGTACCGCCGTACACCAAAGTGGTGAGCCTGGACTTTGAAGACCACCCGTTTGCGATCCAGAGCTGGGAGGAATGCTGCGCCTTCTGTGGCAGCCACGACTCCTATCTGGATGAGCTGATTGTCGATGACGAAGGCACCAAGCGCTTTGTCTGCTCCGACACCGATTACTGCATGCAACGCCGCGATGCCATAGAGGAGGGCGTGCAATGAGTGCTGCCGAGAAATTGCAGGTACAAACCGAAACTGCTCAACCGCTGTTTAGCGTGCGTGATCTGACCCGTCTGTATGGGCCGGAGAAAGGCTGCCAGGGCGTTTCGTTCGATCTGTACCCAGGCGAGGTATTGGGCATTGTCGGTGAGTCTGGCTCGGGCAAATCAACCCTGCTCAGCCTGCTGTCAGGGCGCTGCCCGCCGGATCGCGGCAATGTCAGCTACCGCGACAACAACGGTCAGTGGGTTGACCTGTACAGCGCCAGTGAAGCCCAACGCCGGACGTTGCTGCGCACCGAATGGGGGTTTGTCGAACAAAACCCCCGTGACGGTTTGCGCATGGGTGTGTCGGCCGGGGCCAACATCGGCGAACGCCTGATGGCCCAAGGCGTTCGCAATTACAGCGAGTTGCGTGCGGCAGGCCTGGAATGGCTGAAGCAAGTGGAGATTGACCCGGCCCGTATCGACGATTTGCCGCGCACCTTCTCCGGCGGCATGCAACAGCGCTTACAGATTGCCCGCAACCTCGTTTCCAGCCCACGTCTGGTGTTTATGGACGAGCCCACTGGCGGCCTCGATGTGTCGGTGCAGGCGCGCCTGCTTGACCTGCTGCGCGGTCTGGTGCGGGAGCTGGACCTAGCTGTGGTGATCGTCACCCACGACTTGGCGGTCGCCCGTCTGTTAGCCGACCGGCTGATGGTCATGCGTCGCTCCCATGTGGTTGAGGCGGGGCTGACCGATCAGATTCTGGATGACCCGCAGCACCCCTATTCGCAGTTGCTGGTGTCGTCCGTCCTGCAACCCTGACCTGATTTCGCCATGGCTGTTTCTTAAAGCTGTAACAGCCTGTGCGGACAATGCGTGTCTCCCGTGCTGCAGCCGTTCGCAGCACGGTCTAGGAGAGGTTTATATGAACAACCTGATTGAGGTCAGCGGCCTCAGCAAAACCTTCACCCTGCATCAGCAGCATGGGGTTGTGCTGAATGTGCTGAGTGAATTGAGTTTTTCCGTCAGTGCCGGTGAGTGTCTGGTACTGCATGGCCAGTCTGGCGCAGGTAAGTCGACCTTACTGCGCACCTTGTACGGAAACTACCTCGCTGCAGGCGGCAGCATTCGTGTTCTGCACAATGGCCAATGGGTTGAATTGGTGGATGCCGAGCCGCGCCAGGTGCTGGAAGTCCGTCGCCAGACCTTGGGGTATGTCAGCCAGTTCCTGCGGGTCATTCCACGGGTCTCGACCCTGGATGTGGTGATGGAGCCAGCACTGGCGCGTGGTTGGACGAAGGACGCCGCCGAGGCGCGGGCCAAGAGCCTGCTGACCCGTCTGAATATCCCGCAAGCACTGTGGCAACTGGCGCCGGGCACCTTCTCCGGTGGTGAACAGCAACGCGTCAATATCGCCCGCGGTTTTATGGTGACCTGGCCACTGATGTTGCTGGATGAACCAACTGCATCGCTGGATGACGTTAACCGTCAGGTGGTGCTGGAGCTGATCGCTGAAGCCAAAGCTGCTGGGAGTGCACTGATTGGCATCTTCCACGATCGCACCGCCCGTGAGGCAGTGGCAGATCGTTATCTGGACATGACCCCAGAGCTATCCAAGCAGCAGGAGTATGTTTATGCAGGCTGAACAGGTACTGACCAACGCGCAGGTGGTCACCGCCAATGAGGTGTTCACCGGCACTGTCGTGCTGCGTGATGGTGTCATCGCAGATATCCAGCCGGGTGTCAGTCAACTGCCGCACGCGCAGAACCTTGGCGGCGATTACCTGTTGCCGGGGTTGGTTGAACTGCACACGGATAATCTGGAAAAGCACATGGCTCCGCGTCCAGGTGTGGATTGGCCGTCCCGTTCGGCTGTGTTTACCCACGATGCGCAGATTGTCGCCGCGGGTATCACCACGGTGTTTGATGCACTCTCCATTGGCGACGTAAACCCCCGTGGACGGCGCATGCAGCAACTACCGGCCATGCTGGAGGCGATTGCCGCTACCAGCGCGGCGGGGCAAACGCGGGCAGAACATCGCCTGCATTTGCGCTGTGAGGTGTGCCACCCGAATACATTGGGCGTGTACCGGGATCTGGTTGAAAACCCACTGGTGCAGCTGATTTCTGTCATGGACCACTCGCCGGGCCAGCGTCAGTTCGCCAATGAGGCCAAGTACCGCGAGTACTACATGGGTAAGTACAACCTCAATGAGCAGGAAATGGCCGAGTTCGCCGCCGAACAGAAGGCCAACTCCATCGAGTTCAGTGACCGTAACCGGCGCAGTATTGTGGAGGACTGCCACGTACGCGGTCTGTCTATTGCCAGTCATGATGATGCGACACTGGCCCACGCGCAGGAGTCTGCTGGTTTCGGTATGTCCATCGCTGAGTTCCCTACCACCATGGAAGCGGCCAAAGCCAGTCACGAGCTGGGTTTGAATGTGCTCATGGGCGCGCCAAATATCGTGCGCGGCGGCTCTCACTCGGGCAATATTGCAGCCTCTGAACTGGCCAGTAAGGGGGTGCTGGATATCCTGTCCAGCGACTACTACCCCTCAAGCCTGCTACAGGCGGCCTTTATGCTCGCTGAGCAAGACAACGACTACGATCTGCCCAAGGCCATCGCCACCGTTAGCCGCAACCCAGCGAAGTCAGCGGGTTTGACTGATCGCGGCGAAATTCGTGTTGGGTTGCGTGCCGATCTGGTGCACAGCCAGTTGTATGAAGGCCAGCCGGTGATTAAACAGGTGTGGAATAACGCAAAAAGGGTGTTCTGATGAGCGGCCGCCTGATCTACCTCATGGGGCCTTCTGGGTCCGGTAAAGACAGCCTCCTGCAAGCCGCGCGTGAGCGCCTTGCAGAGCATGGATGCCGCATTGTCCGGCGGGTTATCACCCGCTCCAGCGAAGCCGTCGGAGAGGACGCTGTATCCCTGACGTTGGACGAGTTTGAGTTGCAGGAAGCAGCCGGTGAGTTCGCCCTGAGCTGGCGTGCTAACGGTCTGGCTTATGGCATCCCCAAACAGATCGACGAGTGGCTCGCGGCGGGGCTGGATGTGCTGATTAATGGATCACGCGGCTATCTCGCTGAAGCACGCCAACGTTACCCGCAACTGATTGCGGTGTTGCTGACAGTGGACAACGACGTTCTGCGTGAACGTCTGCAACGTCGCCAGCGTGAAACACCTGAGCAGATCGAGCAGCGTCTGGCGCGTAATGCCCTGTTTGACCCCGCTGCAGCGGAGGCTGATGGTTTGTATGTGCTGGATAATTCCGGTGAGTTACAGCTAACCGCCGACCGTTTGTGCGCGCTGCTCGGGACGTGTCGTGCATGCGCATGACCCTACTGGGTAGCGGTGATGCACGCCAGGTTCCGGTCTATAACTGCCACTGCGCAGCCTGTGAGCGAGCCCGCTTGCAGCCTGCGCATCGGCGTGGGCCCTGCTCGGCATTGATCGAGTGTGGTGACCAGCGTTGGTTGATCGACGCCGGTTGGACGGACCTGTGCGAGCGTTTTCCACCGCAGAGCCTCAGCGGCATTTTGCAAACCCATTACCATGCTGACCATGCTCAGGGCTTATTGCACCTGCGCTGGGGGCAGGGGCTGATTATCCCGGTGCACGGCCCGGCTGACCCCGAGGGGCTGGCTGATCTGTACAAACACCCAGGTATTCTCGATTTCAGCCAGCCGTTCAGTGCTTTTGAGCATCGCCAGTTAGGGGCGCTGAGCGTCACGGCGTTGCCACTGAACCATTCCAAACTTACCTACGGCTATTTGCTGGAAGGGGCCGACGAGCACGGCGCTATAAGGCGAATCGCTTACCTCACGGATACGGTGGGCGTACCGGCAGACAGCGCTGCGCTGTTGTGTCAGCAGTCGCTGGATGTGCTGGTGCTGGATTGCTCCATGGCGCCGCAACCCATTGCACCGCGCAACCATAATGATCTGACCCGGGCGTTAGAAACCATCGAGTTGCTGCAACCCGCGCACGCAGTGCTGACCCATGTCGGCCACAGTTTTGACGCCTGGCTGATGGAAAATCCCGAGGTATTGCCCGCTAACGTCAGTGTGGCTTGGGATGGACGCGTACTGTGATCTGAATGCCGCTAATCCAGCGGCAATTCAGTGGTGCGTTTAACCTCGCTCATGGCGATATGGGTGTGGGCTTCCAGTACATGGGGACGTTGCAGCAGGTGGTCGCGTAAAAAACGCTCGTAGCTGGCAATGTCTTTGGCCACCACCTTCAGCTTGTAATCCGATGCACCGGCCATGGTGTAGCACTCCATCACTTCCGGGTAGCCGACCACCGCTTTCTCAAACTCTTCCAAGTTGCTGCGACCGTGGGCCGATAGTTTGATGTCGACAAACACGATGATGCCGAAACCCAAGCGCTTGTGGTTGAGCAGGGCGACTTTGCGCTCGATGTAGCCTTCTTCTTGCAAGCGGTTGATGCGCCGCCAGCAGGGCGACTGTGACAGCTCGACCCGCTCGGCAATTTCTGCGGCTGAAAGGTCGGCATTATGTTGCAGCAGGCGCAGAATCCTGCGATCGGTGTGGTTGAGTGGCTCTTGCATGATCGTTCCCTGATTTTTGTATTTGTTGGATAAATCATGCGCAGTATTGGCCTTTATTTCAAAAAATAGAAAGGAAATATCTGCAAGGCCGGTCCATATTTATACGCAGGTTTGTGTGGTCGTCGATCTGTAACAGGCGCCGCATTGCTACGACCGTGATCTGAGTGGTGATCCCGCTCAGGCCAATAACCGAAAGACGTTTACCCGCGTCTTTCTTGCTCTAAAAATAATAAAAGGAGCGCAACTATGTCTCTGGCCGAGATCCGTCTGGACGATAAGTACCGCCTTGCAACCGGACACCTGTACCTCACCGGCACCCAGGCCCTGACCCGCCTGCCGATGCTGCAAAAACAGCGTGACACGGCCCATGGCCTGAACACCGCCTGCTTCATTTCCGGCTACCGTGGCTCACCATTGGGCAATCTTGACAAGAGCCTGTGGGATGCCCGCGAATACCTCAAAGAGAACCACATTCACTTCCAGCCCGGCATTAACGAGGAGCTGGGCGCCACTGCCGTGTGGGGCAGCCAGCAAACCAATCTGTTTCCCGGTGCCCGCTACGACGGCGTGTTTTCCATGTGGTACGGCAAGGGGCCGGGGGTAGATCGCTGCGGCGACGTGTTTAAGCATGGCAACTCGGCAGGTGTATCACCCCATGGGGGTGTGCTGCTGTTAGCGGGGGACGACCACGGCTGCAAATCGTCCACCATCGCCCACCAGAGCGAGCACGCCTTTATTGCCGCATCCATTCCGGTGCTTAACCCGGCCAACGTTCAGGAGCTGCTGGATTACGGCATCATCGGCTGGGAGCTGTCACGCTACAGCGGCTGTTGGGTCGCGCTAAAAACCATCGCTGAAAACGTCGATTCTTCTGCGGTGGTAGAGGTCAACCCGCTGCGGGTGCAGGTCACTTACCCGGATGATTTCAAACTGCCGGACGACGGTGTGCACATCCGTTGGCCTGACCCACCACTGGTGCAGGAAGCACGCCTGAATACCTACAAAATCTACGCTGCACGGGCTTTTGCCCGGGCTAACCAGCTGGACAAAGTGATGCTGGATTCACCCAACCCGCGTTTGGGCATCATCACCACCGGCAAATCTTATCTGGATGTGCGCCAAGCCTTGGATGACCTCGGACTGGATGAAGCGCTATGCGCCAAGATCGGCCTGCGGGTGCTGAAAATTGGTATGAGCTGGCCGCTAGAGCCGGTCGCTGTGCACGAGTTTGCAGAGGGGCTGGACGAGATTCTGGTGGTCGAGGAAAAGCGCAGCATCATCGAAGACCAGCTCACCGGTCAGCTCTATAACTGGCCAGTCGGTAAGCGTCCTGTGGTGGTGGGGGAGTTCGATGAACAGGGCAATTCGCTGCTGCCGAACCTGGGGGAACTGACTCCGGCGATGATTGCTCGGGTAATCGCCAAACGCCTGGAGCCGATCTACACCAGCCCAGTGATTGTTGAGCGTTTGGCCTTTCTGGCGGCCAAAGAGGCCTCCTTGGCCGCACCGAAACACACCACTGTGCGTACCCCGCATTTCTGCTCAGGCTGCCCGCACAACAGCTCGACCAAAGTGCCCGAAGGCAGCCGCGCTCAAGGCGGTATTGGTTGTCACTACATGACCCAGTGGATGGATCGCAGCACGGACACCTTCACCCAGATGGGCGGTGAAGGTGTGACCTGGATCGGCCAGGCGCCCTTTACTGACACGCCCCATGTATTCCAGAACCTGGGCGACGGCACCTACTTCCACTCCGGGCAACTGGCGCTGCGGGCAGCGGTGGCCTCTGGGGTCAACATCACCTACAAGATTCTCTACAACGACGCCGTGGCCATGACCGGTGGCCAGCCGATTGACGGCGAGCTGCGGGTTGATCAGCTCAGCCAGCAGGTGTTTGCTGAAGGGGTGCGACGGATCGCGCTGGTCAGCGACGAGCCAGAGAAGTACCCGAATCGCGCCACTTTTGCGCCGATTGTTACCTTCCATCACCGCCGTGAGCTGGATGCCGTGCAGCGAGAGTTGCGCGAGTTTAAAGGCGTCTCGGTGATCATCTACGACCAGACCTGCGCCACCGAGAAACGCCGTCGGCGCAAACGCGGCAAGATGGTTGATCCGCAGAAGCGTGCCTTTATCAACTCCTCCGTCTGTGAAGGCTGCGGCGATTGCAGCGTGAAGTCCAACTGCCTGTCGGTGTTGCCGCTGGAAACCGAGTTAGGGCGCAAGCGTCAGATCGACCAGAACGCCTGCAACAAAGACTACGCCTGCATGGATGGCTTCTGCCCGAGCTTTGTCAGCGTTCACGGTGGCACGTTGCGTAAGCCTGAGGCTGTGGGGCTGGGCGCCTTGTTTATTGCCGTGCCGGAGCCGCATCAACCGTCGCTGGAGCGTCCATGGAATATCCTCCTGCCCGGTGTGGGCGGCAGCGGTGTCACCACCGTCGGCGCACTGCTGGGGATGGCAGCGCACCTGGAGGGCAAGGGCTGCTCGGTGCTGGATCAGGCTGGTTTGGCGCAGAAGTTTGGTCCGGTGGTGACGCACATCCGTATCGCTGCGCAGCAAGATGATATCTACGCTGTGCGTATTGCAGCCGGTGAGGCTGACTTGCTCCTAGGCTGTGATCTGGTGGTATCCGCCAGTGAAGATGCCCTGGCCAAACTCAACGACAAGATCGCCCATGCGGTGATAAACAGCCACGAAGCGCCGACAGCTGAGTTCACCCGTAACCCAGATGCTCAGGTGCCTGGGGCTGCCATGCGTGAAGCCATCATCGAGGCGGTGGGGGCGAGCAAAACCCACTTTGTCGACGCGACTCGCCTGGCGACTCGCCTGCTGGGTGACAGCATTGCCACCAACCTCTTTATGCTTGGCTTTGCTTATCAGAAAGGCTTGGTGCCGGTTTCAGCTGAGGCGATTAATAAAGCCATTGATCTGAACGCGGTGTCCGTCGAGCTGAACCAGCAAGCGTTCCTCTGGGGGCGCCGTGCCGCCCACGACAGCGCCGCTGTTGAGCGTCTGATTAAGGCCGATACAGCGGAAGCGCCGCACTGCGAGAGCCTCAGTGATTTGCTGACCGATCGTATGCAGCGGCTGCGCGACTTCCAGAGCGCCGCACTGGCGCTGCATTACCGTGAGCAGCTGGAGCGGGTTATTAAACTGGATAGCGACCCAGAGCAGCGCCTGAGCAAAGCCGTGGCGCGTAACTACTTCAAGGTGTTGGCTTACAAAGATGAGTACGAGGTGGCGCGGCTGTACAGCGATGGCAGCTTTACCCGTCAGCTGGCGCAGACCTTTGAAGGTGACTACCGCTTGGAGTTTCATCTGGCGCCTAGTTGGCTGAGTAAAGCGGATGCTAAGACCGGCGAGCCCCGTAAACGCACGTTTGGCCCGTGGATGCTCAAGGCATTTGCTGTGTTGGCGAAGTTCAAGTTCTTGCGGGGCTCGATGCTGGACCCATTCGGCTATAGCGAAGAGCGCAAGCAGGAGCGGGAGCTGATTGCGGAGTATGAAAATAACCTGAGCTTTATTCTCCGCCACCTCAAGGCTGACAACTATGGCGCAGCGGTGGAGTTGGCCAGTCTGCCTGAACAGGTACGCGGCTATGGCCACGTCAAACAACGCAGTGTGGAAAAAGCGAGGGGGCAGGCCGCCGAGCTGAAAGCCAGCATGCAGGTACAGAAAGTGAAGGTTGTGCAGTTGTTTGAGCCTGCGGCATAAAGTCGCAAATTCAGGTGGCGCCGGGTTGCACCGGCGCCATCGGGCGGATTAATCCAGCGGCAGCATCAGGCTGTAGCCATGGAGCTTGAATCCTAGGTTTTCATAGAAACGATGGGCTTCTTCCCGCTTTACATTACTGGACAGTGCAACTTTGTAGCATCCCCAGGCTTTTGCGCGCTCAATCGCCTTGCCCATCAGCGCCTGGCCAATCCCCAGCCCACGGGATTCGGCGTCTACCACCACATCTTCGAGAATCGCGGAGCGGGCAAAGTTATGCGACAGGTGTTCAATCAGGTTAATGGTGCAGGTGCCCAGCACGCGGCCGTCGCGCTCTGCGACCAGAATCTCCCGGTTGGGCGCATGTTCGGCCAAGCGTAGGGCCAGCAGCTTGCTGTCCAGTAGCGGCTCATCAGGCACCAGTTGCTGCATCAGGCCTGCCAAAGAAGGGGCGTCCTCCTGGCTGGCGCAGCGTAATTCAACGGTGGCAAAGGGTGAATCCGGGATGCTTTGGGCGGTTGCGCTGGACATGGTGAACTCCTTCCTCAATTTGCCCCGAGTATGTGCAGCAGTGATGGCAGCTGCATGACAAATCCGTCTGGTCTGGTAAGATGCGGGCCGCTGTCGACCACGCCAACGGTCAGTGTTCCCATAGTTCAATGGATAGAATAAGCCCCTCCTAAGGGCTAGATACTGGTTCGAATCCAGTTGGGAACGCCATCTCCAGCGCGTAGGCATGCAAATGCCTGCATCACTTTATTCCGAGTACACGAGCCCGCGTCCCTGTTTTTCCAGCTGCCTGCTGGGGGGCTCATGAGTGCGCTGAATAAGGAACAGGAAAGCGTTATGCACTTTTTTGCACCTGATGCGGGGGTAGAGGGTGTCTTTTTGGTGCTTGCTGTTGCGCTATAAGTGCCTGTTTTACGGCGGGTATTTATAGATTTGCACCATTAAGTTTCAAGCAGGCGACATTGTGCACTGTTGCAGCACAAGACCGACTGTTAAAGTGCAGCGCGATTTTTTAGACGATAAGCCCAGCAAAATGGGCAATGTTAGAGGTACCACATGAGCGAATCTGTCGAGCTTTTCCTCGCCCGTTTGAAGCAGCGGGATCCTAATCAGCCAGAGTTCCATCAGGCTGTTGAGGAGGTACTGCGAACACTGTGGCCATTCCTCGAAGCCAATCCTCAATATCTTGAAGCCGGTATCGTCGAGCGCATGGTTGAGCCAGAGCGCGTTGTGATGTTCCGTGTTTCGTGGGTTGACGACGCCGGTCGCGTGCAAGTGAACCGTGGTTACCGTATTCAGATGAGCAGCGCCATCGGCCCGTACAAGGGCGGTCTGCGTTTCCATCCTTCGGTAAACCTGGGCGTGTTGAAGTTCCTGGCCTTTGAACAAGTCTTCAAGAACTCCCTGACCTCGCTGCCAATGGGCGGTGGTAAAGGCGGTTCCGACTTCGATCCGAAGGGCAAGAGCGAAAACGAAGTGATGCGCTTCTGCCAGGCGTTCATGAGCGAACTGTACCGTCACATTGGTGCAGACCTCGACGTTCCGGCCGGTGACATCGGCGTAGGTGGCCGCGAGATCGGTTACATGTTTGGCCAGTACAAGCGTCTGGCTAACCAGTTCACCTCCGTACTGACCGGTAAAGGCATCACTTACGGTGGCAGCCTGATTCGTCCGGAAGCGACTGGCTACGGCTGTGTGTACTTCGCTCAGGAAATGCTCAAGCGCATCAACAAGGGCTTTGAAGGCAAGCGCGTCACCATTTCTGGTTCCGGTAACGTGGCTCAGTATGCTGCGCAGAAGGTCATGGAGCTGGGCGGCATGGTGATTTCCATGTCCGACTCCGAAGGCACCCTGCACCTGCCTGACGGCATGACAGAAGAGCAGTGGCTGTACCTGATGGACCTGAAGAATGTCCGTCGTGGTCGTCTGAAAGAAATGGCTGCCGAGTTCAAGCTGAACTTCCTGCCAAATCAGTGCCCATGGCATCTGCCATGCGATATCGCGCTGCCTTGCGCAACTCAGAACGAGCTGGATGCAGATAGCGCCCGTGCGCTGCTGAAGAACGGCTGCTTCTGTGTGGCTGAAGGCGCCAACATGCCTTCCACGCTGGAAGCGGTTGATCTGTTCCTCGAGGCCGGTATTTGCTACGCGCCTGGTAAAGCTTCCAACGCAGGCGGCGTAGCCACCAGCGGTCTGGAAATGAGCCAGAACGCCATGCGTCTGAACTGGAGCGCCGGTGAGGTTGATGAGCGTCTGCACAGCATCATGCAGAACATTCACAACGCCTGTGTGCGTTACGGCGAAGAGCCGGACGGCAGCATCAACTACGTGAAGGGCGCGAACATCGCGGGCTTCGTGAAAGTAGCTGATGCCATGCTGGCACAAGGCGTGGTTTAAGAATCAGGTAGAGCGCCGGGCCACAAGCCAGGCGTGATGCTCAAGAAGATACCCGCTCTACAGAGTGGGTATTTTTTTGCCTGGAGTTTGGGATGTGTAGTTGCTTGAGAATGGGTTTCGCCCTTCTCGGGCGAGTCCCTTTTGTCAGTCTCGACAAAAGGAACCAAAAACGCTTGCCCCTGCATCCGGCCCTGCAGCTTCGCTGAGGGTTCGTGCCCGGAATCACCGCTCCAGAGTCCCGCAGCGAAGGGCCATCCTTGGCCCATCGCTTCTCTCGCGGCATCCATGCCGCTCAACCTCTTCCACGGCAATTCCGGTCACCCTCCTGAAGGGGCGGTTGGCGGTGTTCTTACAGTTGGGGAACTGTTCTTGGGCCTCTGTGCCTTTGAACAACTTTGCGCATGTTTGCGGTTGTGTGAGCACCACCCGAATCCCCATCAGTAGGCCAAACGCAGGTGCTGCGTAGGGGCGAGCCGCATGGATGCGGCGAGAGCCATAAAGGGCCATGGACGGCCCTTGTATGGCGACCCCGGAGCGGTGCCGGAGTGCGGAAGTTTCGCGCAGCGAAACCCGGATGCTGGGGTGCATTTCTTTGCTTACTTTTCTTTGTGCAAGCAAAGAAAAGTGAGGCGTCCGTAGGGGACGCAACCCGTAGGCGCAGACAACCCGGTGCTGATAGTTATGTCCGTTCGCTCGGCTGGCCTGGTGTGTCAGGACTTGAGAATGGGTTTCGCCCTTCTCGGGCGAGTCCCTTTTGTCAGTCTCGACAAAAGGAACCAAAAACGCTTGCCCCTGCATCCGGCCCTGCAGCTTCGCTGCGGGTTCGTGCCCGCAATCACCGCTCCAGAGGCCCGCAGCGAAGGGCCGTCCATGGCCCATCACTTCTCTCGCGGCATCCATGCCGCTCAACCTCTTCCACGGCAATTCCGGTCACCCTTCTGAAGGGGCGGTTGGCGGTGTTCTTACAGTTGGGGAACTGTTCTTGGGCCTCTGTGCCTTTGAACAACTTTGCGCATGTTTGCGGTTGTGTGAGCGCCCCCGAATCCCCGCCAATGTGTAGGGTAGATAAGCCCGCAGGGTTATCTACCGTGCGGTGGCGCGGCCGGTATTAGGAGAAAGCCTTGCGGTGCTTACTGAATCTCCACCTGCAACTGCGCGGTGGCGATGGCGTTGGAGGCGACCTCAAGGGATAGAGCGGTGACGTGCACCTGTTTCTGCTCAAGCTGGTCGATCCACTGAATCAGGTTGTTCAGTGGGCCTTCCAGGGACAGGCTGATGCGCTCCGGCGTTTCATTATCCATGCGCTCTAGGTTCAGCCCCGCCAGGTTGCTGGAGCGGGCGATATGACCGGGTAGGGTGCTGGGGCTAAGGGCCGATTCGTCATTAGAGGACGCATCGAGGGGCAGCTGCTGCAATTGTTGTTGCAGCAAGGAAACCTCGCTGAAGCGATCTCTGGCCCGCTCTAATGCCTGCTCTTGTGGCTGCCAGATCAGCCTGTAAAAGCCCACCAATGCGAAGAACAAGGCAAGGCCAAGCAACGCCTGCTGTTCGCGTTTGGCTAAGCGCTGCCAGTGTGGTTGGACGCGATGCAGCACGGTTTTGAACATCGCCATAGTCACTCCTTGATCTGAAAGCGTGCGCTGACGCCCTGAATATCGCGTACCGACGAGTCGGTGCTGGCCTCCAGCCCTTGAGCGGTCAGGTTTTCCCGCAGCTGCTGAAGGTCGGAAAAAGCCGCCGCGTTGACCTGCAGGCTCCAGCCTTCATCCGCTTGATAGTCCAGGCGTTGGACTTGAGCCAGCGCGCCGTGGCTGCTGCTCCACAGCTGAGCCAGTTCGGACAGGCGCAGCGCTACGCCGTTGTAGTGGGTGGTGCTGCTGTGCTGATGACTGCTGATGTAGCTGGCGAGATCATCCAGCGGCCCGGCATCGGGAAAATGCTGACGCCACTGAGCGTCGGTTTCGGCCTGAATTTGCTCGCTTTGGTGGTTCAGGTAGGTGCTCAGAAAGATGCTTTGTAGCAGCGTGGCAAAGGCCGCAATGACCAGGGCTGACACCACCAAACGCCAGGCTGGTGGCTGTGGGATATGTTGCTGGAACTCCCCCTGAAGCAAGTTAATGGCCGCAGACGAGCCCTGGCTGAGCACATGCCAGGGTTGATCCTGCTGCTGCCAGTCGATGCAACTAGCTGTCATCTGTAGCGGCGGTTCTGGGCTTTGCCAGTGCAGGCTTTCAGGCAAAAAGGGACGAAGCCCCACCAGCTCATCTGCTGTCAGCGCGAAGCGTAGCGAGGTATCACCCCCCAGCAGCCAGCGCCCGGCAAACTCCAGGGCGTGCTCTTTGTCGGCAGGCAGGCAATCGGCATCCAGGTAGGCGCGTAACGGGCGCAGGTTTACTTCAGCGAGTTGTTCCAGGCAGCGGCTTAAAGCATCACGGTTGATGGCGGCGACGGCGCACTGACCCTTGTCCTTCAACGGGCCATGGGCAAGGTGCAGCGTGTCGATTTCGTCGATTACCTGTTCTTCCACAGCATTGCTCAGGGCTTGGCGCATCCATCGGCCACTGCGGGGCGGGATGCTGACGCAGTGGTAGCTGGCCATTTCCATCGGCAGCAGCAGGGTCAGTGGTTGTCCGGCAAGCGCGACTGCTGCTTGTGCCAGATCGCCCTGATGCAGTGGACCTTCGGCCTGCCACCAATAGCAGCAGGTGGGCTGCACATCCGGCAGCAGGTAAAGCCAGTGGCTCATTTGGGTTTATCCGCTTGGGGGTTAGTAACAGCTGGGGCCCGCAGCAGCGTGCGTTGGCGGACCTGTACGGTGTGGTTGTCGATCAGGCTCAGGTCGCTCACCAGGCTCAGCCGCTGTTGTTGGCTGTCCACGGTCACGGTGGCGCGAAACTGACGGCTGCTCACACCGAGGCCGCTGGGGTTGATATCGCGGCCTTGCAGCATGGGGTTGGAGAGAAATGCTTCCAGCGAGGGGTAACCTTTAGCGGGGCGTGATTTGGCCAGCGTGCGAGCAGTGGCCGGGTCGATGCCCTCGATACAGGCGAGGATCTCTGCGGGGGCGGTGTTGATGTTGATGCTGCTGGTATCGAAAGCCGCCACCAGCGGTGTTAGTTGTTGCAGGGCTGTGCGGTTTACGTGGGGTAGCTGGCGCAACTCGCTGATGTCGCCCAGCCTGTTGCTTGAGGACTGGTTAAACAAAATCGCCGGATCATGGGCGCTGATGCCTTGCTGAGCCAGCAAGCGCTGATAGCGGGCGCGCTGGGTGCGGTTGTTGCCCTGGCTCAGGCTGTTGAGGTTAAGGCGGGCGCTGAGGTCTTCCAGACGCACGTGGATTATTGCCCCGTCGATGTCCAGCACTGGAGCGTTTTGAGCCCACTTCTGGCCCAAATGAGTCATCAACAGGCCACCTTCGCTGCGGGCATCTTCCAGCAGCCTTTGTTGCGCCAAAACCTCACCGCTAAGGGCCAGTTGCCAGAGGGTTTGCTGGGTTTGCAGGTTGGCGCTGCTGTGCAGGTTAAAGCGCTGACGGGCGAGGATATTGCTGACTACAAGCACCACCAGTGCAGTAATCATCAGGACGCTGAGCAGGGCGACACCCATTTGGTGGCGGGGTTTATTCATCGTCCACCTCGGCTGGTGTGCGGTCTCCCGGCAGCAGGATAAAGCGGCGGATTCCAGGGTAACCGGGTGTGTTCAGGCGCAGCTCAAAGGCACTGGGCAAGGTCAGGCGATCACTGCCAGCAGGCCAGAAATCATGGAACTGGCCTGCACCGTCAACAAAGCGCAGGCTTTTCAACTCCACGTTCTGCATCAGTTGCTGCACATTGCCGGTGTTGGCCGCGTCTGGGGTTGGCGTCATGGCTTTGCTTTCCCGTACCCATACACCGTTTTGCCAGCGGTGGCTGACTTGCAGCAGCTCGCTGCGTGGTGTGTCCAGCGGGTTGCGCCAACCGCCACGGACTAAGGTCAGGCCATCGGGTTGGCTGACCATGGCCTGGCTGTGGCTGGGGTCGTCCGCCAGTGGCAGATGGCGAGCCTGCACCAAATCACGCTCTAGGATGCTCATGGCCCGTTGCAGGCGGCGCATTTGCGTTTCGTGCTGGTCCAGGCGCTTGTCGCTGCGCATAACGCGGTCGAGCATCTGCCAGGTGGCTAAGGCCAGCATGGCGAAAATGGTGATGGTGATCAGCACTTCGAGCAGGGTAAAACCACGCTGTTTCATGGGCGTGCCTCGATAAAGCCCCTGAGCTGGGCACGGCTATACTGGCGCGCACGCTGTAGGTTTTCTTCTGCTGAAACCTTGAGCTGGACCAGTAGCAGGTTCGGGATTCGGCTGGCTTTGATGGTGCTGAACAACCACCACTGGCGGCCGCCAAACTCGATGTGCTCCTGCGTCGAACCAAGCCGCGCTGGCTGTATACCGGTGCGTAGTTCGTTCATGCGGTTGTCGCTGACCCATATGGCCAGGGTGCGCTCAGAGAGTGCTGCGCTGCTACGGGTGATATGTTGCAGCGCACTGAACAGCGCCATCGACAAGGTGGCGAAAATGGTCAGGGCCACCATCACCTCAAGCAGGGTGAAGCCTCGTTCAGTTGAGAAGTTCAAGTTCTGCATCCTCAATGCCGTCGCTGGAAAGGCTCAACAGGGCTTTGTTGTCCTGTTCGATCCAGAGGGTGAAAGCGCTGATTTCGTCACTGGAAAGCAGCAAAATATGGGGCACGCCGCTGGCAACCTCGTGATTGCCCAGGCTGCTACCTGCCTCGTTGAGTTCAAGGCGAAAGCGCATCAGGTGCGGCAGGTTATGCAGGCGAAAACGCTGGTCTGGCTGCCACTGACCCTGTTCATCCAAATGCATAACGCTGTAGCTGGCGGGTTCAATACGCAGGCCGTAATCGCTGAAATTGAGCACCGCCTCATGGCGCAGCGACTGCAACAAGTCCTGCAACTGGCGGCCTTCGTAACGGGCCAGGCGGCTGCCGGATTCTGGGCTAACCAAGCTGATCATGCTGGCGCTCAGGGCAACCAACATGATGACCAGCAGCAGCTCCATCAGGGTGAAACCGCATTCAGGCTGTCGGGCCACGTTTACTTTTCCCAGTTGCCGATTTCGGCATTCAGGCCTTCGCCACCGGCTTTACTGTCTGCGCCAAAGGAGAACAGGTCGTAGGCGTTACCCCGGCTGCCGGGCAGGCGGTACTGGTAGTTGTTGCCCCATGGGTCGACGGGCAAACGCTTGAGGTAGCCGTCCGGGTTCCAGTTGCGCGCAGCTGGATTGCCACCGGGTTTAGTTACTAGCGCCTGCAAGCCTTGCTGGGTGGAAGGGTAGTGGTGGTTATCAAGTTTGTAGATATCCAGGGCCATGGCGATGGCGTTGATGTCGCTTTGGGCCGCGGTGACTTTGGCCTGATCAGGGCGGCTCATGATCTGAGGCACCACCAAGGCGGCGAGTACGCCAAGGATGACGACCACCACCATGATCTCAATCATGGTGAAGCCACGTTGTTTGCGAGGTGTGTACACGGTGCGAATCCAGGTCAGGTGATCAGTTGGTTGAGGCTGAGGATCGGCATCAGGATCGCCAGCACGATGACCAGAACCGAGGCACCCATGAACACCAGCATCGCTGGCTCAAACAGGCCCATCAGCAGCGCAATGCGCCCGGACAATTGTTCTTCTTGTTGTCGTGAGGCCCGTTCGAGCATGTTGTCCAGTTCGCCGGAGCGTTCGCCGCTGGCGATCATGTACAGCATCATGGGGGGGAAACTTCCGTTAAGTTCCAAGGCTCTGGTCAGGCTGATACCTTCGCTTACGCCCTTGACGATGTCTTTCAGACCGGTACGAATTTTCTGATTGGCAACCACTTCACTGGCGATTTCCAGCGCGTCCAGTAGCGGGACGCCGCTGCGTCCGAGAATCGCCAGGGTGCTGACAAAACGCGTGCAGTTGCTGGCTCGCACCAGTTCACCCAATAGCGGCATGCGCAGCAGCAGTTCGTGCCAGCGCGCTCGGCAGGCAGGCTTGCGCAGCAATACGCGAATGGCGGTAACGAGCGACGCGATCAACAGCAGCAGCCACAGTCCATTGCTTTGCAGAAAGCTGCTGCTGGCCACCAGCGCGCGGGTGAGTAGGGGCAGGTCTTGGCCGCTGTCGATGAACACCTTGATCACATCCGGTACGACAAAGCCCATGAGGAAGCCGACGATGCTGATTGCGGCAACCATCAGGATGCTCGGGTAGAGCATGGCCAGCTGGATTTTCTGCCGTGCTGCCTGGCTGCTTTCGGTGTAGTCCGCCAGGTTCAGCAGCACCTGGTCCAAATGCCCGGAGCGTTCGCCAGCGGCCACCGTGGCCCGGTACAAATCAGGAAATGCAAGGGGGTAATCACCCAAGGCCCGAGCCAGCGTGTGGCCTTCCAGCACGCGGCCACGAATAGCCAGCAGCATGCTTTTTATAAATTGCTTGTTGCTCTGAGCCGCCACGGCTGCCAGCACTTCTTCCAGAGGCAGTGAGGCCTGTACGAGGGTGGCCAACTGGCGGGTGAGTAAGGCCAGCTCGGCGCTATTCAGGCGCCTGCCAGACGGCTTGCCGTTGCTGGCGCTGAGGCTGCGTTTGCCCTGTACGGCGACCTTAAGCGCAATCAACTGACGTTCACGCAGTAGTTGCCGGGCTTGGCGGGTACTGTCGGCTTCGAGCACGCCGCTGGATTTTTTTCCGGAGCCATCCATGGCCAGGTATTCGTAGGCCGCCATCGTTAATCCTTCTGGGTGACGCGCAACAGTTCTTCAAGGCTGGTGAGCCCTTGCAGCACCATGCGCTGGCCGTCTTCAAAGAGGCTGGGGCTGTGCTGGCGGGCGTGGGCGGTGAGTTGGTGTTCACCAGCGCCGGTGTGGATGAGCTGGCGCAGGGTGTCGTCCAGCAGCACCAGTTCGTAGATGCCACGACGACCGCGATAGCCCGATTGCTGGCATTTGGCGCAGCCGACTGGGTGGTAAATCTGCGGAGCCTGCTGCGGATCGGCCCCCAGACGTTCGCAGGCCAGTGGGTCGGCCGGGTGAGCTTCTTTGCAATCCGGGCAGAGCAGACGCACCAGCCGCTGAGCCAGCACCCCGAGCAGCGAGGTGCAGAGCAGAAACGGCTCAATTCCCATGTCGACCAAGCGAGTGACGGCACCAATGGCGCTGTTGGTGTGCAAGGTGGACAACACCAGGTGGCCGGTGAGGGAGGCTTGCACGGCGATCTCTGCGGTTTCGCGGTCGCGGATTTCGCCCACCATCACCACGTCCGGGTCTTGCCGCAGGATGGCGCGCAAACCTCGGGCGAAGGTCATATCGACCTTGGCATTGACCTGAGTCTGGCCGATACCGGTGAGGTGATATTCCACCGGGTCTTCAATGGTCAGGATGTTGCGTTCCAGGCTGTTGAGGCTGGCCAGCCCGGCGTACAGCGTGGTGGTTTTACCGGAGCCGGTGGGGCCGGTGACCAACAGGATGCCGTGGGGTTTGTGCAGCGCAGTGTGGAGGCGCTCGCGCACCTGGGGGTTAAGCCCCAGCCGGTCCAGATCAAGGCTGCCCGCCTGTTTGTCGAGCAGGCGCATCACCACCCGTTCGCCATAGCTGGAGGGCAGGGTGGAGACCCGCACATCCACTTCATGCCCGGCAATGCGCAGGGCGATGCGGCCATCCTGCGGGATGCGCTTTTCGGCGATATCCAGCTTGGCCATGACCTTGATCCGCGACACCAAAAGCGCTGCCAGTTCGCGGCGTGGGCGCAGCACTTCGCGCAGCAGGCCGTCGATACGCAGGCGTACAGACAGATGCTCTTCGAAGGTTTCCAGATGCACGTCAGAGGCTTTGCTTTTCACCGCCTCACCGAGGATGGCGTTGATCAGGCGGATGATCGGGGCGTCATCTTCCTGCTCCATCAGGTCAGTGGTTTTCGGTAACTGATCGGCTAGGTTATCCAGGTCGAAGGCTTCGTCGAAATGCTCGCCCAACCCATCCGCCACTTGCCGCGCATCGTTCTGACCGTCGCGGTAATGGGCGGCCATGCGCAGGGCAAAGGTGGCCTCATCGAGAATTTCACTGCGCAGCGGTGCGCCATTTACACGGCGCACCTCGGCCAGTACCGACCAGGGTGTATCAGCCCGGCAGTAAAGGATGCTGCCACCCGCCTGTTGTTCAAGGATCACCCCATGACGGCGGGCGTAGGCGAAGCTCAGGCGGGGCGTGGCAGCCAGACTCATGGGCGTTTGCCTGCCGGTTGGCGAATGTCGATCAGGCCCTGATCACCTGCACTGTTCGAGTCAAACAGCTGGTGCGGGTTTTGCGGCAGGTGGCTGTCGGTCTTCTTGCCGTTAAGGCGGATCGAACGCAGGTTGTTGTACTTCTGTGCGCTGAGGCTGTCGGCATTGACCGTATCGCGCAGCAGCGTCGGACGCAGGAAGACCATCAGGTTGGTTTTTTCGGTGACTTCCTTGGTACTGCGGAACAGCTTGCCTACCCATGGAATATCCCCCAGCAGCGGCACCTTGCTGACTTGCAGCTTGATGTTGTCCTTGATCAGCCCGCCGAGCACGATGATCTGCCCGTCGTTGGCGAGAATGGTGCTCTTCACCGACCGTTTGTTGGTGATCAGGTCATTGCTGCTGATGCCCGGTGGCGCAGCGGCCAGCTCGGAGCTTTCCTGCTCGACTTGCAGGCGCAGGAAGTTGCCTTCGTTGATGTGCGGCGTGACCTTGAGGTTGATGCCCACATCCTTGCGTTCAACCGTGGTGAAGGGGTTGCTGGCGCCTGCGGTATCGGTGGTGTAGGAGCCGGTTTGGAAGGGCACGTTCTGGCCCACCAGAATCTCCGCCTGTTCGTTATCCAGCGTCAGCAGGCTAGGGGTCGACAGCAGGTTGTTGTTGGAGTCGCTGGAGAGTGCCGATATCAGCGCGCCGAAGTTGCTGCTGCCGATACCGATCAGGGTGCCGTCCGGCATTGTCGGGCGCTTATCGGCATCCAGACTTTCCAGCAACGTGCCGATGGACATACCCGCGCCGTTGAAGTTGGTGGCCCCGGCCCATTTGCCATCGGCTCCGGCCCACTGCACGCCGAGGGCTTCGTTGATGTCGCCGCTGACTTCGACAATGGCCGCTTCCACCAGCACCTGCGCGCGGGGTTTATCCAACTCGTTGATGATGCTTTCAAAGGTGGCCAGTTGCGCCGGGGAGGCCATCAGCACCAGGGCGTTCTGGCTTTCGTCGGCGCTCACCAACACCTGATTGTCCTGCCCTTGACCTTGCCCGTTGCGGCTGCCGGATTCCATACGTTTGCCGATGCCGCTGAGCAGCTCTTCCAGCTTTTTCGCATCGCTGTGATTAAGGCGGCGCACGCGGGCGTTTTCTGCCACGTTGTTGGGGACGTCGAGGCGCTGTGCCAGTTGCTGCATTTGCTGGCGCAGGGAGGCCGGGCCGACCAGAATCAGGCTGTTGCTGCGGGTGTCGGCAATCGCCTGTTTGTTCTGCTGCTCGCCGGAGCCACCGCTGAGGCTGTCGTTAAGCGTCTTGGCAATGTCGCTGGCCCAAGCATGCTTGAGCTGCAGAATGTTGTATTCGCGGCCACCGGCTACATCCAGCTGCATCACCAGTTGGCGCACGCGCTGGACGTTGTCGGCGCTGTCGGAAATCACCAGTGCATTGGAGGTGGTGGACGGCGCCAGGTAGGCATCAGCTGCCACCAGCGGGCGTACCGCGGCGGTGATCTCGTTGGCGTTGGCGTTGTGTAGTTCGATCACTTCAGTGATGAACGCGCCAGCGCTGGCTTTACCCGGTACGTAGGCTTTGGTCTTGGCTTCGGCAACCGGCAAGATCAACACCTTGTCGCCCTGATCCATGGCGGCGTACCCCTGGCTGCGCAACACGGTTAGGAACAGCGAGTAGATGCCTTTCTGGTCCATGGCCGTGCTGGATTGCACGGTGACTTTGCCTGTCAGCTGCGGGTCGAGAATCATGGTCTTGCCGGTGATCTGGCCGACCTCATTGATCAGATCGCGCAGCTCGGCATCCTGCATGTTCAGGGTCCATTGCTGCGGCTGGTCGGTCCTTTCTGCTGCATTGACGGAGCACAGCAAGGTGCTCAGGGCCAGCAGCGGGCCTGCAATAAAGGTTCGTTTCATGGCGTTCGCACGGTCACTTGGAAAGTTGCACCAGACGCCCAGACGCAGCGTCGGCGGGCTGCTGTTCAGCCTCGCTAATGGGCGTCAGCAGGCTGGAATTTGGGATGTTTAGGGGCAGGCTTTGCTCGTTGCCCAAGCGCTGAATCAACACGTCAGTGGCATTTATCTGGCGCAGGACTGCACCGCCGGGCAGGAGCTCGCCAAGGTGGTAAAAACGGCTGCCCTCCGGCGAGGCAATCAGCGCACGAGAGTGCTCAGCGGTGTGTGCCTGAAGGATGGCAAGTACGCTTAATGGCACTTCGGGTCGGCTGTCATCTGCCGTCTCCGGGAGCACACCGAACAACTGGGCAATGGCCAGCGGATCAGGGGTTTCCCTGGGCGCAGGTGGTGTCACAGGCGGGGCGATATTGGCTTGGGTTTGCAGGGTGTGCAGTTGCTGCCAGGCGTCATACCCGAGCCAGAGCAACCAACCCAGCAGAAGCAGGGCTGTAGCACCCCGCATCAGTGTACGTAGCGTGAGTGCTGGCACGTTCACAGGCTCATGCGCTTGAGGATTTTGTCGCCGCAGACGTGGTGGGCGATGACGGCGCCAATGTGGCCGACAATCAGCACCGCCATGACGATGCACGCGTATTTGTGCTGAGTGTTGAAGAACCGGGTCAGGGCAGGGTCTTGCAAAGGCTGGGGCAGTTGCACCAAGCCGAAGATATCCACTGGGCGCTCCATCATCAGCACGCCGGTTATCAAGGTCAGCGCGGTGACGATGTAGAGCAGCAGGTGACCGGTTTTGGCCAGCAGGCACAGGCCACGATGGCCGCTGTCCATTTCACGCCGGTCGAGGGCGCAGAGAATGCGCAGGGCAAACAGCGGGATCAGGAGTGCCGTCAGGGATACGTTAATAAAACCGATGGCGTTGCTGACTGAAGCAGGCAAGGAGTACAGCGCGTTGGCGAAGCCGCTGAGGGTTGCCCAGATGATGATCGTGGCAAAGGTCCAGTGCAGCAGCACATGCAATCTTGAGTAGTGACGAGTCATAGCAATACCGGGCAGCAAGGGCCTGGCACGCGAGGTGCCAGGCTTTGGGAGGGGCGAGGGCTACAGGCGATCCCAAGCCATCTTCCAGGAGTGGCCTACACCGGGTTCAAAGGCGTTAGCGCCTTGTTTCCACTGCACGCAGTAGCCGCTGTACGGGAATGGTTTGCACTGATAGCGCTGGCCATCTTTGGGTTGCAGGACCACGGTGCCGGCGGTGTAGCTGCTCAGGCCTTCCGGGAATACGTGGTCGTACTTGCCGGTGCTGCCGCCATTACCGCCTCCGGTGTTGGTTTCTTCTTTCAGCTTGAAGCGCTGGCTCTGCTGCAACACTTCATCGTTTTTGCCGGTGGCCACGACGGTTAGGTCGAAGTCGCCGGGCTTCTGACCTTTGATAGTCATGGAGAAGTGCGGTGTGTTGCCAGGCTGAGCCTGCTGGTAAGCCACCACTTCATTGTTTTTGTTAAATACGGTGGCTTTGATGGTGTATTCGCCGCCTTTGGCAATGGCGTTGAAGTGAATATCAGCTTGGCCGTTCTTAATCAGGTATTCAGGCTGCAGGCCGCTGATGCTCAGCTCACCCGGCTTGGCAGCTTGTTGTTTTTCGATAATCACGCTGGTGATATCGCTGCCTTTCTTAACCAGAATGTCGTTCTTGCCATAGGTGGGTACAACTTGATCCTGAGCGTTGACCACACCCATCAAGTAACCCTTGTTGGCCGCATTGACGCGTTTGGACAGCTCGTATGGCCATACATCTGCCTTGGCCAGCTCAGCGTTGCTGATGTCCAACGTGACCTGCTTGGTTTGGTCTTCATTTTTGGCGGTGAAGACACGGGTCTTAACCTTATCGCCGATGCTCAGTGCTTCCGGCTGCACGGTACCCACGTTATTCCAGGTGGACGGGGCTACGTTGTCGTTTTGGATATCCAGGTCAATAACTTGGTAGAAGGTGGCGTCGGTGTCGTGAACCTTCCAGGTTGCCAGCAGCACGTGGTAACCGCTGCGATCAGCCGGAATGTTGACTGTGTGATGGGTACGCTGGCCGCTTGGAACTGGCGCGTTCAGGGCTGGCCAGGCTTCATCTAACAGCGGCTTGGCTTCGAACGAAGCGCGGGTCAGCGGCTGGTTAGGGTTCCAGTCTTTCTTGGTGATGTAGAACTGCCAATAGCGAGTGGCGTGGGATGCACGGTACAGCCAGCTGACGTTCAGCGGGCCTGGCTTGACCAGGTTTTTAGTCCAGCGGGTGGCGGTCTGCTCGTTGAGTGCAGAGAAGCCCGACAGGCCACCTGCCGCGATGGTGCCATCTGCCGGGCCGCACTTGGTGAAGTCACCGGTGCAAGCCTGTGCATCACTTGGGAAGTGAGAGTGAGAGCCGCCAGGACGGCCAACGTATTCCACGCTTTGTGGCTCATAGGCAACTGAGCCGCAATTGGTATTCAGCTGGCCACCTTCCGAGTGGCACATGAAGGTACGGGACTTTGGAGATTCGACGAAGCCATGAGCAGATGCCTGCTGGCTGGCCAGAGCAGCTGCGCCAATGGCCAGTACCAAAGGCAGCTTCAGAAGGGCGTTGGCGCGGGAGGAGTTGGACATTCGATAAGCCTTGCTTTGTGTTGTTTGAGACACCACCCAGGCAACAGTCAGTTGGGATTCAGAGCACCTGACGGATGCCTGGGTGGGACTCTGCAAAGGCTACGGATCACACCTCATAGGGCCCATTGGACGAGTACGAGAGTTTTAGGCCAGGCTGGCCAGTTCCTCTTCAGCCCCTGCGCGCAGGCGATGCAGGGCCTCCTTAAGACGGGTTTGGGCTTGGCGGATGGCCTGAGCGTCTTGCTCATGGCTTTGCTCCAGGGCATGACAAGCCACCGCCAGCGCGTGGGAGTCGATCATGCAGGCTAGCCCGGAAAGGCGATGGCTCACCTCGCGGATGGCCTCTGGGTTGCGGGATAAATCCAGCGCCTGCAATGCCTGCCAGTCAGTACTCAGATTGCTGACCACCTCCGTGAGGATGCGTTGACGCAGTTGTGGGCTGTTGTGGTCTGCACCCAGAAGATGATCGAGGCTGTACAAGGACTCTTCTTCATCAGCACTGCTCAAGCCACTAAGGGCTTCGCGCAGGCGGGCCAGGGTTACCGGTTTGATCATCAGATCATCCATCCCGGCTTCGCGGCACTGCTCGGCTTCATTGCTCATGGCATTGGCGGTGTAACCGATGATCAGGCGTGCGGGCAGTGACGCCTGCTGCTCCTGCTCGCGTACGGCACGGGTTAAGGCATAGCCATCCATATCAGGCATGTTGCAGTCGCTGATCAGCACGTCGTACTCGCCCTGTTGCAAGGCCAGTAGCGCCTGCTGGCCGCTGCTGACATGCTCGGCCTGATGGCCAAGCTGAGCCAGTTGCAGGCTCAGCACCAGGCCGTTGGTGGACACATCATCCACCACCAATACCTTCAGCGGACGTTGTGTGGCCGCATCGGTGGCAGGCTCCTCGCAGAGCTGTTCCGGGCCGTGTTGCCAGTCAAGCGTGACCTCCACATGCACGCTGCACCCTGCGCCGGGTGCGCTTTGCAGCCAAATGCGTCCGCCCATCAAGGCGGTCAGTTGCTTGCAAATGGTCAGCCCCAGGCCGGAGCCGCCGTAGCAGTGCACGGTTTGCGCCGTGGCTTGGCGGTAGGGCTCGAAAATCTGTGGCTGCAACTCCAGCGGAATCCCAATGCCGGTATCGCAGACACTGAACCTGAGCAGGCTGGAGCCTTGCGCTAAGGTGGTTTCGCGCACCTGCAGCTGCACGCTGCCGTGCTCAGTAAAACGCAGGGCATTGTTCAACAGGTTATGGATGATCTGTTGCAGGCGCAGGGTGTCCACCCAATAGCAGCGTTGAGGGTCAGCTTGAAAATCCAGGCTGAGTGCCAGCTGTTTTTCCTGAGCCTGGGCCGAGAACAGGCCTAGGCTGTTGCTCAGTAACACCTCAAGTGCCGTGAGCTGGGGCGCCAGCTGCATTTGCCCGCTTTCGATCTTATCCAGATCGAGAATGTTGCCGATCAGGTCGATCATCGCCGTAGCGGACTGCTGGGCGATACGTAGGTTGCGCGATGTGTTTTTGCGGTCGCTGGTTTCCAGTTCCAACAAGCCCACCAGCGCGTTCAGCGGTGTGCGCAACTCATGGCTCATGGATGCAAGAAACTCACTTTTCGCCGCGTTGGCATCCTGAGCGACTTGCTTGGCTTCGCGCAGCTCGATCTCCAGTTGCTTACGTGCGGTGATGTCCAGCCAGCCCCCTAGCGAGCCTTGCAACTTGCCACGGGCGTTGTAGAAGGGCACCAGCCACAGGTACAGGTAATGCTCTTCGCCGTTGATGCTCAGGCAGGTGTCGAGAAAGCGCGGCTGATGGTCGAGCAGTAACTGTTGGTGCTCGTTTTCCAGGGTTAAGGCAAAGTCATGGGGAATACTCTGCTGCTCGCTGGGTAAGGCACCCTCAGCGCACTCCTGCGTGGTGGAAAAAAACTCTTCGTAAGCGCGGTTACACGCGTTGAGGCGGCCTTTGAGATCGCACACGTAAAGTGGCGTCGGCATACCGTTGAACAGCGAAAACTGAAAGGCCAGTTTGTCTTGCAAGAGGTTTTGCGCGCTGATCCGTTTTCGCACCTGAATCTGCAAGCGCCAGTTCCACAGCATCGACAAACCAAACACCAGCGCCACCGCCAGCCCGACCTGCCAGGCTTTGTCAGCCAGCCATTTCCACAGTGCGTTGCCGGGCGTCTCTGCGATGACCTGAATCTCACTCTGGGGATTGCGCGACATCGCATCCAGCAGCTTATTGATGATGCTCATCAACTCCCGTGAACCAGGCGCGACAACAAAACGGTGTGGCGTTGGCGTGGCTTTGATCGACAGGCCATATTGCAGCCCCGGCTCGGGCTGATGATCAGTAGAGGCCGTGCTGACCAGCGTGGCATCGACCTGTCGGTTCAGGATCAGGCTCATGGAGTGGCGGAAGTTTTCTGTGCCGATGAGGCGGATGTTCGGGTAGCGCTGGCGCAGCTGCTGGTACAACGGATGATCGCGGGACAACGCTAATTTGCGCCCCTCCATGGCCTCCAGTGAGCTAGGGGAGCTGTCGCCATCGCGGATCAGGAAGGTCCAATTGCGGGTGCCGTAAGGCAGGGTGAAGAGGGCGTCTTTGTCGTGGATACCCAGCGAGCGGCTGGCAAGATCGGCGCTTCCGTTGCGCAGATGGATGAGGTCATTCTCTGCCGACTGGCTGGCCATGAAATTCACCTTCAGCCCGTAGATGCTCTCCAGGGACTCCAGCAGTTTTACGCTGAGCCCGGCCCAGTGATATCCGGCACGGGAACGGTACATATAAGCCGGGGTATCGTCCGCCAGTACAGTGATCTGCTGGTGTTGTTTTAGCCATTGCTGTTCGGCTGGGGTGAGGATGTAAGCGTCGGTATAAAAATACGGAAATCGGCCGTCGCGGGCCTGCTCCTGTATCCGGTTCTTTTCGGCTTCAGGAATGCTGCGCAACACATAGTTGATCAACGCCAGCAGCACCGGCTCGTTATTGCGCACGGCAAAGGAAAACCCGGTGGGTGGCAGCTGAGCGACAAACTTGTTCTGCAATTGCAGGTCGGTGCGCTCATGCAGGTACAAATTGGCGCGGAACTGGTCAGCGATAAAGGCATCGGCTTTGTCACTGGCCAGTAATTCAAACGCCATCGGCGTGTCGCTGACTAGGCTCACCTTAGCTTTGGGATAAGCCGCCTGCACGCTGGCCGCTGGCAGGTATTCGTCCAACGTCAGAATTTGCACATCACTCAAATCCAGCGGCTGGGACTGATCAGCGCTCCGGCCAATCACAATCGGCTTAGTCGGCAGATACGGCAGGGTCAGCATCAAGCCAGGGTTCTGTTTCTCGAAACCCGTGGCGCGGGTCAGTACATCCACGTGATGGGCGATCAGCGCATCCACCCCGGCCTGGGGGGAAGCCACATCAACGAACTCAATATTCAGATCAAGGTACCGGCTGATCTGCTTCAGGTACTCGTCCGAGATGCTGTTAAGCACCTGATTCTCTGCGCGCTCTTGTTCCCGTCCCGAAGGCTGGATGCGCGCCACCCGCAACGTCTGGCTTGGCAAACTGCTGCGCATACTCAGCAAACGGTTTAACGACGGCGCTGGCACCGGCAGCATGGACGCCGCATCCGTATCCGCTTGGCTGTTGGCCGGGGTGAGCAGAGCGGCCAGGGTCGCAAACAACAAGGCACAGCACAGCAACCCCCGGCGCGTCAGGGTAGGCAAGGTGCACAACATAAAAGGCTCCGGGGGCACGGCTCAGGCGAGGCCGTGTTCCTGAATGTAGAGAAACAGACTGGCCGAGGTGTCCAGTCCGAGCTTGCGCATGGCACTGCTCTTTTGTGTGCTGATGGTCTGCTTACTGCGGCACAGGTACTGGGCAATGTTGTTCACACTCATGCCGCTGCCGTACAGGCGCAGCACCTCAATCTCGCGGGGCGTCAACTGCTCCGGCTCCATCAGCGGCTTGCCGTGCACCGCCTTGCTGGTATCCAGCAGGCTCTTCAGCGAAGGCGATATAAAGGGTGACCGGTTGCTGGCATTCACCGCCTTAGGCAAGTCATTCATCAGCCCGCGCTTACTCACCAGCCCTTGAATCCCCAGCTTAAGCACGCTGTTTAACAGCGCCGGGTTATCCAACATGGTGATCACCACAATCCCCATCTGCGGGTACTGCGTGCGCAAACGGCGGATCAGGCGGATACCGTCCACCTGCTCACTGCCCGGCATCATCAGGTCAGTCAGCAACACCTCACAGGGAAACGCCTGCAAATTGCTCAGCAGCTCATCCACGCTGAATGCCTTGGCGGCAATCTGAATATCCGGGTGGCTATCCAGCAGAGTCTGAATCCCGATCAGGGTAAGAGGATGGTCATCGGCAAGCTGCACATTGATTGGCATAGGCGTTTAACTCTCTTTTCCAGGCAATAGGACACCCAAACGCCAGACTTTAAGAAAAGTGGCGTTGACAACCGGGCAAGTAAAAAGGGCGCGCAGAATAGCACCGGGAAAAGAATTCAGAAGATTCGCTCAGAGGTTTGGGAATCTTCCTACAGATATTAGGAGTTTTGGGTTAGATGGGGCGCCCGGATGATTATTGGGGCATCGGGATTATTGCGTTGATGTGCGGATTGCTATTTGGGGCAGGGTTTTCGACACTTTGTCGACACCCTGGCGGACGCCAGAAACAAAAAAGCCCCGACGGCGTGAGCTCGGTCGGGGCTTTTAGATTCTGCGATTTGGAGCGGGTGATGGGAATCGAACCCACGGAGCTATCGCTTACCCATTAAGGCCTTGATTCTACTGGACTTGCTGCAGTTGTTTCCTTGGATTCTGTACCAGTTTTTTGTACCACGGCAACCCCTGCTTGGCTGTTCTAGATCTGCCCGACTCCCTCACCGACCAGTGCATGAGCCTTTGGCTAAACTCATCTAGCAGCTTGTGAGGAGAGGGGCGGATTTTTTACAGAGATTTTTGAGCCGGCATTAGCGGGGTGCTCTGACCGCCTTTCCCCCTCGTGCCCCGGTCAGGCTCTTGGGTTTTCCTCTGCCCCGGTAGTTGCTTGGATGAGCTGTAGCTCTGCCCCGTTGCTGGCGTAGATCCTTACGTATCCACCGCAGAACCGACCCTGTAGCTTGATGGCGCTCTCAGGTTCGCCAAGAGCTTCTCTGATAGCTGCTTCGTATTGCCTGAAAAGGGCTTCCAGATAGTCCAGTTCGGCGTACAGCCGCTGGAGCTTCATAACGTCGGCCATTGCTGTGCCATTACTCATGAAGCCTCCGCCGGGGGCAAACAATGCGCCGCCTGAGGTATTCGATACGGTGACGTTTACACGTTTTTTTCTCAGATTGCGGCGCTGTATCAGTGACAGTTGGTCTGGTGTCATTCCTACTGCACTGCTGGGTAGCAGCTCCGGCCAGTTTTGATCAATGAGGTGGACGAGATTTTCTTGAACCCAGGTATCTGGGTGATCTGGGCCATGAGGCATGGAGTCGATGAAGTAAACACAAGCGTCATTGACTAGTGCGAATGCTACATCCTTGGTGCCGGAGATCAGGCCACTGGCTTGCATGTTCTCCCCCAAGTGGAAGTGGAGGATGCCCCAGTCGTCCAGAAGACCGTCCGATTTGGCAGGGTTGAAGGTTTGACGGCTGAGGTATGGCTTGAGTGGGTCGCCTCTGTGAATGGCCTCTACTAGCCGGTCAAACCCTCGTTGCAACTCTGCAGGTACTTTGAACGTAGCTGCGAGTGCTGTGTTCCTAGGGCGTGTATGTGGGCAGCGACGCTCCAACTTGAAGAGCAGGAGGGCGCACTCGGTTAGGTCATTACTTGGTGGCTGGACGCCAAGTGCCTGTAACTCGGCAACGACGTGATCCAAAAAGTCAGCCCTCAGATCAATCTGCATGTCGTTCTTCCGCGTCTAGCCAGTGCTGATTATACCAAGAGGCCTTGCTGGTATGCGGCAGCGGTGATGGCTCAGTAAGTGTACCTTCCGAGCCAACCTGAGCACAGCTTGAGCCAGACGAAACGCTGCAGCCTTCGCATGGATCAGAACTGTTGATTTATACCGATCCATCCAATAGCATCTTGAGCTAGCTTTGTGATCCACCTAGCGCTCAAGGAGCTATTAGCCATGACCGCCACCATTGCCTACGTCCGAGTCAGCACCGACGACCAAACCACCGAGGCCCAGCGCCACGCCATCAGCCAACGCTTCAATGTCAGTGAGTGGTTCTCCGATGAGGCCACCAGCGGGGCCACCAAGGCACTGCAACGGGAGGGCTTCAAGGCACTCCACGCCTACGCCAGGAAGGGAGACACGGTTGTCGTGGCAGCCATCGACCGCCTGGGCAGGGATACCATCGACGTGTTGGAAACAGTGGAAGCCCTGAAAGCCAAGGGCGTGACCGTGGTCTCGATGCGCGAAGGCTTCGACCTATCCAGCCCAGTCGGCAAAGCCATGCTCACCATGCTGGCTGCCGTGGCGGAACTGGAGCGGGCCAATATCAAGGCACGACAGATGGCCGGGATCGAGCGAGCCAGGGCGCAAGGCAAGAAGCTGGGTGCTCCGAAGGTGATCGATGATCAGGCCGTGGCAGTCTGGAGGAAGGAGAACAAGGCCAGCATTGCGGATACGGCCAAGCACTGGGGGATCTCAACGGCTGCCGTGAAGCGGGCTTGCAGGGTACTGCGAGTGCCACAAGCGCCAGCCGTGTAGACGAGGTTGCGGGTTTGGGGGCGCATTATTTTTTGCTGTAGGCCTCATCAGAGATGAGCCTATCCACTCCTACTCATATCCGGCCTCAAACGGCCAAAAGCAGTCACTTGGATGCGTCTACGAAACCAAGGGCGATTCAATGCGATGGATCTGGACATACAATCAAGAACGGCCAAATATGGCCTTGGGTGGCATCACCCTAAAACAGAAGTTAGCCCTCGTGGCATGACCTTTACTTCTGGTGAGTGCTAAAAATGGGGGATTACCCTGGCAAGTGCTCAGCACGTACCTCAAAAGCCTAAGTCGGCTCGCGCATCTTTAATCCATACCCGAGCGCCATTTATGCCTGCCACGGCCTTTAACGGCATCGCTGGTGGCAAGCGCATCCAACTCAGCGGCTGCAAGCTAAAGTCGGCACCTTCGAGCGAGCCCTCTAATAGCAGCACTTCTAAGCCTCGTGGGTTTTCCACACTTAGTTCGGTGTAGACGCTGAGATGTTGAATCCAGACACGCTCATGCTCATTTTCAAACAGCAACTGCTCACTCTCAGCTTGTACACAACTAACCAAGTGCACGCTGTCATCTGGGTGAAACTGCCGCAGCCGCACAAAAATCACACATCCCTCAGTCGCTCCAGGCGTATGCCGACTACCGGGAGGGTTACGCACATAACTGCCCGCTGGGTAGCGGCCGTGCTCATCCTCAAACACGCCTTCAAGCACTAAAAACTCTTCACCGCCGCCATGTACATGCTCACTGAAATAACTACCCGGCGCGTAACGCACCACACTGGTTGCGCGCGCCTGCTCAGCACCTAAACGGTACAAAGGTTTTCTTTGCACCCCGGGTAGTGGGCTATCAATCCAAGAAAGCTCCGCACTGTGCTCAATGGCCCGCAGGTTAAGGTCAGCATGTAAGCGTTCTGGTATCACAACAACTCCTATCTCTAAGATCGCCGCCCGACATCACAGTCTGCGCGCATAACTGACTGCTCATGCGTAGCGCATGCGCGAGCCTCATCAGTATTAAGTCTACACAACCACGAAAACTCACACTGGCGGCAATCTGCGCCACATCTGCATAGCACAGCATTTGTACTATGAATCGCCCTTGGTTTCGTAGACGCATCCAAGCGGCTGCTTCTGGCCGCTTTGAGCCTGTCGCATCAGGCGGAGGACGGCCAAAAGTGGACATAGGCTGCCTAGGGATGATCTGAAAAAGTCCTTTCTCGAAAAATGCAGCCCAGTAACCATGCGGGATACAGGGCAGCGGTTTCGCGAAAAACGGGCTTTTTCAGAGTTTCCCTAGGAAAAGCGGGGCTATTCACGATTCATATTGACCATTTGTGCACACCTGTACTAAAAGAATGTCCTCATTAACCGCAAGAGATGTGTGACATGAAAAGACCGTTCCTCCTCCCTTTGGCTGCTCTCGCAACCGCTCTCACCTCAGGCCAGTCAACAGCAAGCGTTCCTACCGCCCCCGCACTGGAACCTGAAATGCCTACAGCACCTAAGGCTCAAACTACCGAAAACGAAGTTATTGCTGCCAAGTCTGACAGTGGGAACGTCTTCAACTTCGTGCTCAAGCGCGGCGCTGGTGGCGTTATGATGGCTTACCACTCATCCCATGCCTCGCACGCATCTCACGCATCTCACGCCTCACATGCTTCGCACGCTTCGGGGTACTGATGACATCTGTCTTTCTGAGTTTTGACGAAAAGCTTTACAACCCAGAGTCGATTCAGAAAGCAGCTTACCGAGGACAACACGCCTTCACATTGAGCCTTTGCGCCCAAGGTGGAGCGTTGACCTGTGAGCTGCTTGCAAACATTACAACTTCTGAGGAGGCCTTTAGAGTTGCGGTCGAGGAGTTCCGAAAGGACGTTCTGGATTACCAGCTGAGAATTAAGCTACAGGAACAAACTGCCAATATTAGAAACATGATCCTTGGCGTAGCATTCTCTAATAGCGGGCTAATTCAGTGAGCAAATTTCAGGGCATTGACGCCTTCAAGACTGAGGGTGCTTACGAGCTGCTGCCTTTTCAATTCGACAGGCTTGCTGACGACTCATATGTTGTCAGCAACATGGCAGGAGAGCATTTGGTCTTGGACGGCGGCACCCTATATGGGCTGGTGAATAAGACTCTCACTGAGGGCAGCAAGTGGTTCTCCGATCTTAGGTCAAAGCACTTCATTCGCTATCCGAATGAAATTTCCCCGGTGAACCTGCTGGCACTGAAGGTTCGAACTAAGTATTCGCGCCTACCAAATTTCACCAACCTCCACATTTTTGTGGTCACACTGCGCTGCGACCATAGCTGCCCTTACTGTCAAGTCTCCCGCCAGATGGAAGGTGCAGGAGCGTTCGATATGACCAAGGAGATGGCAGATAAAAACCTAGACTTCGTTTTCCGCTCACCGAATTCGGCTATAAAAATAGAGTTCCAAGGTGGCGAGCCGCTGCTGAATTTTGAGATGGTTAAGTATGTGGTGTTGGAGGCTGAGAAGCGCAACATCACTGAGCGGCGAGAGCTTCGTTTTATTATCGCAACTACCCTTTCGCTGGTGACAGACGAGATTCTAGATTTCTGTCGTGATCATGACATCCACATCTCAACCTCACTTGATGGCCCTGAGGATCTCCACAACTCAAACAGGCCTCGCCCAGGTAAGGACAGCTATCAGCGCTTCATCAGAGGCCTCAGCAAAGCGCGAGAAGCTCTGGGGTATTACAGCGTATCGGCCCTGATGACGACTACGGAAAAGAGCCTTGATCGCCCCAAAGAGATCATCGATGAATTCATTGATCTTGGCTTTGAGGGGATATTCTTGCGGTCGCTTTCGCCTTACGGGTTTGCTATCAAAACCAAGAAATACTCTGGCTATGACGTAGATCGCTGGATGGATTTCTATAAGAAAGGGCTTGAGTACATCCTTGAGCTGAACAAGCAAGGCACCCGATTTGTGGAGCACTACGCCATGCTAGTGCTTAAGAAAATGCTTACAAGCCAAGACCCTGGCTATGTTGACTTGATGAATCCTGCCGGTGCGGGTATTTCAGCCATCGTGTTTAACTACGATGGTTCGGTCTACGCATCAGATGAAAGCCGCATGTTGGCTGAGATGGGAGACGAATCGTTCAATTTAGGCAACATCATGACTGACTCCTATGAGCAGATCATGCTGTCTGACAAGCTTCTAGACGCCCTTGAAGGTTCGTTCACCCTAAGTGCACCGATGTGCTCGGAGTGTGCATTTGAGCCGTTCTGTGGCGCTGATCCAGTCTTCCACCATGCCATGTACAAGGACATTTTAGGCCGTAAGTCCGAGTCGGCTTTTTGCCGGAAAAACATGGCTGTGTTTAAGTATCTGATAAATCTGATGCAGACAGACCCCAAGGCCAAGGAAATTTTCTTAGGATGGGTTAGCCAATGATGAAGCTGGGTGGGAAGCTGGATTTGATCCCAGCCGTCGATGTTGGCCTACGGTCTTTGCTCCTTCAGGTTTCGACCGCAACGAACATGCCCGATGTTCTGAAGAAAAAGCGTGCATACCTGTGTAAGGACGAGAATGACAGGCCGGTAGGATTCTCTCACTACCTTTTCGTGAATAAGGCAGGCAAGCACCTTGAGTCAGCAGGCAATTTCATTGTACTGCCAGGCGATTACTACTATCTCGACCATGACGACATTGTGAGGATTGCAGCCGAAGGCTCAACCATTCGAGTGCTTTACCGGGCAAGCTCTCCGCATAATTTCCTGCTAATGACTGAGCAGTGCAACCACTACTGCTTGATGTGCTCTCAGCCTCCCAAGGCTGCTGACGACTCATGGCTTTTGGATGAGCTTGAACAAGTCATTCCCATGATTCCAAAAAATGCTTTCGAGATTGGCTTTACAGGCGGTGAGACTACACAGTCGCGTGATCGCTTCCTGAAAATCATCAATATGACCAAATCATATCTGCCGAGAACCGCCGTTCACATTCTCTCGAATGGGCGCTCTTTTGCGGATGAGGCATTTACCGAGAAATACTCTAAGATTGGCCATCATGACGCGATGGTTGGGATTCCGATCTACTCGGATGATCCGACCATGCATGACTACATCGTGCAAGCAAAGGGGGCTTTTGATGAAACGATTCAAGGCATCCTCAATCTGAAACGTTACGGTCAGCTGGTCGAGATCCGGATTGTTCTCCATAAGCTCTCAATTCAACGCCTGAAGGAGCTATGTGAGTTCATTAGCAGGAATCTACTTTTCGTGGATCATGTTGCACTCATGGGCCTTGAGATGACGGGGTTCACTAGAGCGAATCTTGATGAACTTTGGATTGATCCCCATGACTATAAAGACACGCTCAGCGAAGCAGTGAAAATCCTCGCTGCAACGGGGATCCGAACCTCGGTCTACAACCATCAGCTCTGTCTAGTAAATCAAGACGTGATGCCGTACTACCGCAAGTCCATTTCTGACTGGAAAAACGATTACGCATCAGAGTGCATGGACTGCGCCAAAAAGGATGAGTGCGGAGGATTCTTTGCCTCAGGCATCAAGCATGGCTACAGCCAGAAGCTGATTCCGTTCGCGAACTGAAGGGAGTCGCCCCTGGCTACCCCAAGCCTCAGCAGAGATATGTTTCATCACTGTAACGTTGTCTGCCCAGGTTGCTTATGCTCACCGTGCTCCTTTCCACCTAGGCAATCGCTTGGGATGGCTACGACTACGAAAACAGCAAGTAGGTTGAAATCGGGAAAGGCAATCTAGTCGGCCCTGGCCAAGAAATTGAATTTTACGATTATGACTCCGGCGAGTATCGCTATGGCGATGTAGAGTCCATGGAGTGCAATAGCTCTAGCGTGGAAGTTTAGGTCTATGACCAAAAAACTGGCGAGCACAGGATATTTTAAATAGAAGTCTGAAGGGCGGCCGCGAGATTATCCAAATAAACCCCTCAGCCTTAGAAGTGGCTCGCGGCTTAGAATTTTATAGACCGCAGAGCAGAGTAAAAGAACAAGTTACATATAAGGAAAATACGATGAAAACTAAAATTCTGGCGCCATTGATCTTGATCAGCGTGACTTCCGGCCATGTTGCCGCAGATAACTCCCAGGCCAACAAGGCTTACGAAGATATAATGGTGTGCCAATATAAGGCAGCCATCGAGTTAGATGACGGTATCTCAGGGGTAGAATCTATAGTGCCGGCCGTCGCCAATTCCTGCCAGAATGAAACCAATCGGTTCTATCATGCGCTGCGAAGCAGTATCAATGGCCCCATTGATGAAGCCGCTGTCCAGCGAGCAACTAGAGAGAAGGCATTGCAAACGGCCAACAGTATTATACTGATGAAGAGAGCGGATGAGAGAAAGGCGAGAGGGCAACAATAATCCTGCAAAGCACCTTAAGTAGAGATGCGCTTTCGCCCAGCCTATAAAAGATGAATCTCCCCGTTTTTTTAGACACGGGACGGCAGCTTTTGGCCGCCCCTCAAGCCAGCTACTACTGAAGACAGGGAGGCGTCGCTGGGGCGTCTAAAGCATAGGCCAGGTATGTTTACTAGAACGGGGTAGTCCACTCAAGGTGATGCGGTGTCTGAAAAAATTGTTGCGATAGGATCTACAGGCTCTGGAAGACAACCATCAGGTGATGACGGCCGGAAGCGCTGGGTAAGCGAGATGCGCTACACGTGGATACTGGTACTGCTGCTGTCTGTAGTACCTGCCGTGATTTATGGCACAGCTTTCCCGGCTGGGCTAGTTCTGATGGCTACAGTCGTTTTTGGTCTTCCGACGGGACTTGCTGCACTTCTTGTCAAAGACAAAGCCTGGCGAGGCAGTCTGTGGCGCCGGTTGGTAGTGTTGGGTTTAGTCTCTGGGGGCGCCGTTGCGCTGGTCAATCAGGCCGACAAACTAACTCCAGGCATGGCGACCCCCATCGTGCAGGCGATCGAGCAGTTCAAGCTGGACACGGGGGCCTATCCGAATACGCTTGCCGAGCTGAACTCGAAGTACCTAGAGCACCTACCGGCCGTGCGAGTGGCATTCCAACAGCCTGAAGTTACCTACGTTCTCCGAGAAGGACACCCCAAGCTCAAAATTCCCTCAGCGGCGGGTGATGCGTTCGCAAGTCACGAATATAACTTCGAAGAGAGGCGCTGGGAGCACAACAACTAGGCGCAGCCCACATCCAGGCGATCCGCCAAGTTTTGGGTTCACTCAATCCACTGCGAATGTCCGCTTCTGGCAGATAGGCGTCGCTGCGAGGATAGAAGCTCATCACCACTTCCTCTCATGGCCTCTTTTCAAGATCGCAGCACGTTCGACGAAGATCGATTACCACACTGTTATGGAGGAAAGAACGCGCAATCTCGCACGTTCGATCCTCAACCATGACGCTCGATCTTCACCGCCGGAGGAGCTGATCGAGCCAGGGAAAGGCAACAGCCCAGCGAGGCGACCGCCGAGTACCTACTGCTACTTTGAGCTTCAGGCGTACAGCCCCTCTCACTGCCCCGACCAATCGGCCAGCAGTCACGGGTGATGACGAACCTGACATAGCTGGCTGGGAGGTGATGGCACCCAGTCGAGGCTGGCTACCTGCGATGACTCGCGGGGTGTAGCGGTGGATGGCGAAGCCACTCTAAGAGTGTCTTTGAGCTGTCCTTCATCCATGGTCATTACCATCAATCCATCAATGAAGAACGAAGCAATGAGACAGCATCAAGTCTGTCTTGCGGAGGACACTGGCAGGTGCTCTTCAAGCTGCACCGCAAGTTGCTCTTGATGCCTCCCCAACTCTGCTGACACAGGATCGATGATCACCGATGACGATGTTGTCAGCGATCATCCCCGTCAGTGGTTGTCAGGAAGCCCAAGCCCCTCTGCCAGACCACCTCCTGCTCATCTTCATGTACCTCCAGATGACTCCGCCCAGGAGTTTCCTCATTCGCCTCTGTCATCCATCAGCCCTGGCCTCAGCACAGTAGCGACCTAGGCAACCACTGCTGCCCAGGCCTTGGCCCATGGACGACATCCAGGCACCGGGGATCTCCTGGGCAAGTCACCAAGCATCAACCCTGCATCCCTTGCAGATTCCCCTGAAACCCAGCCCGTTTTGTCCAGCCGTCCGAGCCGTCCGTGTTTCCCTTGTAGATGGGAGCTGGTGGCATGGATGGAAGGGACTCTGACGGCTGAACAAAAAGGAACATCTACGTTATGCAAATCGCACCCAAAGGCACTCACAACGCGACCAACACCCTGCCAACCATCGTCTACGCATTTGATGGCAATGAGATCCGCACTGTCCTGATCAATGATGATCCCTGGTTTATAGCCAAGGACGTAGCCGAAGCACTGGGCTACTCGGATACCGATGCAGCGATCCGCAAGCACTGCAGAAACGCAATGACCTGCCCCGACGAATCGACGGGTCAGGTTCGCCATATGAAGATAATCCCCGAACGCGACGTCTACCGCCTGATCTTCAGTTCACGGCTACCTTCTGCCGAGCGATTCGAGGACTGGGTTGTGACTGAAGTACTGCCCTCGATCCGCAAGCGCGGCATGTACATCATGGGCCAGCAGAAAATCCGAACTGAGCTTCTGGATGCGCTGGCAGAGAACATCCGTGAAAAGGCTCTCCCGGCGCTATGAGAGTTCGACCGCCTCACCGAACATGACCACTGGCTGGCACACAAGAATCCAGAGAAGTACAGGCGTCTCTGCCAACTCGCAATCGACAGGATTGCCCTCGACTTCGATCTCCCTCGATCCGTTATGGAAGCTATTGCCCTGACGGGGCTGGGAGCGATTACCGAGCAGCACATGGAGGTAGCCTGATGCGTCTACCTGAACTGATCTTCCTGGGCGCTCTGCTGCTCTGGCCTCTGGTTCCCTTGGTGTACCTACTCTGCATCGCCTGGCAGACCGACTTCAAGTTGGTTGCTCGATCCAAGCAGAGAACCACAGAAGGCTCTCGCTCATGAAGAGCATCGCCAGCGAAGTAAGGAAGGCCAGGAGTCGGAGAGCTTCGGGCTTGGCTACGACTGCCGGAGGCACCGCCCAACATCCGCTGCTGAGCGAGATACTGGCCGCAGACAAACGCAGATGGAAAGCAGCCCAGCAGATGAACCTTCCGGTGCTCCGGCTTTTACGAAGAGCCGCAGCCAACTGAACAGAACATCAGGAAATCCAGGCTAACCAGTACATCTGACCCAATTACCACACAGGTATGGAAGACCTTACCGACGGATTACCACACAGGTATGGAAGACCCGCCCCCGGTATGCCACACGCTGCCGGGGGTTTCTGTTTCAAGACCCACGACAACTGTGAGGAGAAACTCATGATCAATTCGAAAATCCGCTCTTTGTCCATCAAACATGAACTGATCCAGAAGACTATCGACGTGCTCGAACAACAGATCGCCGACAACGATGTGGAGATCAGCTGCAACAACGAACAGATTTTCTGCAATGCCGAGCAGACCAACCGACTGGAAGAGCGCAACCTGCTGCTGATTGCAGAAATCGACGAAGCCAGGGAGACCGTCGAGAGCCTCAAAGCCCTGATCGGTCAGTAAACAACCCCCTCACTACCAACTAACACCCATAGCCCGCCTCTGAGCGGGCTTCGTCTTTTCTGGAGGACAGAACATGAGCAAGCAACTGATCACCCGCGAGTACAACGGCAACGTATTCACCTTCCGCGAGGACGGCTACTTCAACATGACCGACGCTGCGAAGAAGTTCGGGAAAGATGTCTTCGAGTTCCTACGACTGCCGAGCACTGTGGAATATGTGGAAGCACTAACCGGGATTATCCCGGTATCTAATCTAACTGAGGCCAAACGCGGTGTAGGCACCTGGGCACACCCGAAGCTGGCCGTCTTCTTCGCCCGCTGGCTGGACGTGAAGTTCGCAGTCTTCTGCGACATGGTCATCGACGACATCCTCAACAAGAAGGCCGAGCTGACAATCACCCAGCCCGCCGAGTCGATGGCAATGAAGGTTCCCCAGTCGTTCCCCGAGGCGCTACGTCTGGCTGCCGAGCTGGCAGAGAGAAACGAGCAGCTCGCGCTGGAGAACAAGGAGATGGCACCGAAGGCTGTCGTCTTCGACAACTGCGTGGCGCTGCGTCAGGAATCCCTGGCCACCTTCGTGCGTACCCTGGAAGGCGTCAACACGATGGCCATCAAGGGCGATCTGGCTGACCAGGGCTACCTGTACCGCACCAAGAGAACCAATCAGTACCGGGTGTATGCCAGGTACCGGGACACGCTGTTCGTCGAGAAGCTGAAAGCACATCCACCAGTCCAGCCTTACTACCAGATCATTCCTACTGCAGAGGGTAAAAAGCTGATCGTCCAGCTCTATTTAGAAGGAAAGCTGACCATGAAGAAGGGATTCGCTGCGTGACCTGCAGTTTCGCCACTGCACTTCAACTACCACCAGCCCGTTTAGTCCTGCCGCTTGTGTCCGTCTGCGCTGCCCTCTGTGGTAGGCGCTGGTGGGCGTAGGCGGTGGCGACCACAAGCGGCAGAACTAAGAGGAATACCACATCCATGCAACATCAACGCATCATTCAGATATTCACCGATGGTGCTTGCCTCAACAACGGTAAACCCCAAGCTCGTGGAGGCTGGGCGGCCATTCTGCGAAACCCTGAGGGGCGCACAATGGAGATCACAGGGCCGCTTGAGGGCGATCAGCAGACCAACAACCGGGCCGAGCTGACTGCGGTCATCACGGGGCTACAAGCCCTGAAGACCCCTGGTTCGATGGTGGAGGTAGTGACTGACAGTACCTACGTTAGGAACGGCTGCACCTCTTGGCTGGCCAAGTGGAAGCAGAATGGCTGGCGCACCGCTGACAGAAAGCCGGTGGCCAATGCTGACCTCTGGCAGCTCCTCGATCAGCTACTGGCCGAGCACACGATTCACTTCAAGTGGGTGCGTGGCCATAGCGGTCATCCCGAGAATGAGAGGGCTGATGCCCTGGCTCAACGAGCTGCTCTGAGTGAGCGCGTCGAGCGTTATGGTTGAGCCTAGTGACAGCCTTCTGCTGTCTACTGCGGTAGCAGCCCTGCAGCCTTAGCTATGCTCGGGAACTTCTCCAGTTCGTTGGCCATCCGGCGAAGCGGGTTGCTCCCATAGGTCGCGCCCACATTCGGTGCCGCATGTCCTGTGATCCAATCGCTGACAGCGGTCTCGATACCGACCTCCCGGCACAGCGTCTTAAAGGTATGGCGGAAGCCGTGAGAAGGGCTGGCTTGGCTATCCAGCTTCGCCACATCCTTCAGGTACTTGCTCCATAGTTTGCCGAACGAGTGTCCATAGCCGTCCTGGCGGTGCTTCTCCAGTTTCGGGAATAGCCGTCCCTTTTGGGGGAGGCTGTCCTTGTACCCAAGAAAACCAAGCGCCAATAGGTCTTTGTAAAGTGGGATTTTCCGTCGGCTGCTCTGAGTCTTCACGGACTTGTCTTCGCCCGGTGCGATGCTCAGATACCAAATCCCGAGATCATCATCCTTGCGCACGTCGGCCACTTCCAGTTGTGCCAGTTCTTCGCGGCGTGCTCCGGTGTAGGCCATCAGAAGGGGCAGCCAGTAAAGCGCTTCGCCAACATCAGCTCGTGCGGGTTTCCACCCCGTAGTGAACAGAGGGCTGGTGAAAATGGTGACCAGCTCTGCTTGGCTGTAGCCCTTGTCTTCGATGCCCTGGGTCTTTTGTGCCGCCCTGGCCACTCGCTGGATTAACCCAGCAGCGGTGACCGGGTTCTCTTGGATGTACCCAAGGCGACAGGCTACGGCTAGGACTGCAGAGAAACTCTTGAGCCTGTTTTTGACCGTCACCAAGCTGGCAGTGGGAAGACCTTCAGCCTCGGCCTTGGCGATGAGCTGGTGTGCTGACAGGCCTCGGGTTCCTGCGCCCTTGGTAGGCATCTTCGCCAGTTTGGAGCTGAACTCCTGGCACATCGGACGGGTGATCCTGCTGACAGGCATATCGCCGAACAGCTCGGTGAAGATGGCAATGGTTGCCCCGAAGGTACTGATCGTCTTCGCTGTGCTGGGGTTGTCCCCATCGAGCTGGCGCTTGTCATCTGCCCAAAGCGTGAAGACCTCCGAGAGTTTCGGTGAGTGAGCTTCTTTCTGTTGGGCTGAGCGCTCGATAGTGAGGGGCTGCTCTGCGGCTGGAAGGCTGAGATTGGATAGCCAGTCCCCGTGATGACGGGCGAAGGCGAGACGGCACAGCTCACACCAGCGGATGTAGAAGGCGTCTTCAAGTGCTCGCCTTGCAGGATCGGCTGGTACAGGAAGCGGCAGGTTGAGCTGATGAAGTGTGTGACTGATGAAGCCGGAAAGCGCCTCGGTAAGGGCCACGGGTGTATCCATGCCCACAAAGTCAGAGGCAGGGAGGTAGTCGAGATCCGAGCCTGTATCGGACACAGCCAAGAAGTCTTTCACCTTCTCGGGGTTGGTTTCCCATTCCTGCAGAACAGCCTTAGCCCATCTGTCGGCCAGCTTGATTGCATCTGAAGGTAAGACGCGGGAGATCCCTGCGAGTTGGTCTCGCGCTGCAGTGAAGGCTTCTTCGCAGCGTTGTGCTTCCCCAATGAAGCGAAGACGTGCTTCGGGGAGATGCCGTGTCTTGAGGGAGACCTTCCATTCACGCTTGCCGATGATTCGGCGGATGTCTTCGGGGACTTCTCGGCGGAAGTAGAAGATACCGTTCTGTGGATGTTTCCAAGGTTGCGCCATGATCGCCACTGTACCAGCCCTCTGTACCAATCAGCAGAAGGGCAGCAAGCAGTCAGAAACTAAAAGCCCCTGAATCCGTTAAGAATCAAGGGCTTATGGAGTCTGGAGCGGGTGATGGGAACAAATCCGCGCATCCAACCCATTGATTAATAACGGGTTTCCCCAGTTCGGATGTCCGATTTGGGCCACAAATGATACCAGTTTTGCCCTCCTGATGGATAGATGCATCCACTGCTGTCTTAGGGCAGCTACATGTCGTTTTCAGAAGACGGCTGCACTGAACGTCAGAAGCCGACTGCACTATAGCAGCGGAGGGGTTGGATCCATCAGGCAACGACGGGCTGCTGCCGGCCATCAGCGGACGCAGGGAGGACTTTCCGCAACCGGCCGTTCGATGCGGCACCGATGGCCTTCGCGCAGGGGTAGTGAATCCGCCAGGATTGACTTGCGCTGCCCTACCTCTCACTAGTGAGGGGCGGCAGCGCATCAAGCGGTGAGCGCACTCCGGCACCGCCAACTTTCAGCACATGCGTGTAAATCATCGTCGTAGAGACGTCGGAATGGCCGAGCAGATCCTGCACGGTTCGAATGTCGTAACCGCTGCGGAGCAAGGCCGTCGCGAACGAGTGGCGGAGGGTGTGCGGTGTGGCGGGCTTCGTGATGCCTGCTTGTTCTACGGCACGTTTGAAGGCGCGCTGAAAGGTCTGGTCATACATGTGATGGCGACGCACGACACCGCTCCGTGGATCGGTCGAATGCGTGTGCTGCGCAAAAACCCAGAACCACGGCCAGGAATGCCCGGCGCGCGGATACTTCCGCTCAAGGGCGTCGGGAAGCGCAACGCCGCTGCGGCCCTCGGCCTGGTCCTTCAGCCACCATGCCCGTGCACGCGACAGCTGCTCGCGCAGGCTGGGTGCCAAGCTCTCGGGTAACATCAAGGCCCGATCCTTGGAGCCCTTGCCCTCCCGCACGATGATCGTGCCGTGATCGAAATCCAGATCCTTGACCCGCAGTTGCAAACCCTCACTGATCCGCATGCCCGTTCCATACAGAAGCTGGGCGAACAAACGATGCTCGCCTTCCAGAAAACCGAGGATGCGAACCACTTCATCCGGGGTCAGCACCACCGGCAAGCGCCGCGACGGCCGAGGTCTTCCGATCTCCTGAAGCCAGGGCAGATCCGTGCACAGCACCTTGCCGTAGAAGAACAGCAAGGCCGCCAATGCCTGACGATGCGTGGAGACCGAAACCTTGCGCTCGTTCGCCAGCCAGGACAGAAATGCCTCGACTTCGCTGCTGCCCAAGGTTGCCGGGTGACGCACACCGTGGAAACGGATGAAGGCACGAACCCAGTGGACATAAGCCTGTTCGGTTCGTAAGCTGTAATGCAAGTAGCGTATGCGCTCACGCAACTGGTCCAGAACCTTGACCGAACGCAGCGGTGGTAACGGCGCAGTGGCGGTTTTCATGGCTTGTTATGACTGTTTTTGGGGTACAGTCTATGCCTCGGGCATCCAAGCAGCAAGCGCGTTACGCCGTGGGTCGATGTTTGATGTTATGGAGCAGCAACGATGTTACGCAGCAGGGCAGTCGCCCTAAAACAAAGTTAGTCCCTGCAGGGGGGGAAGTCGGCGCTTTGAGCGTCTCAGCCTGCGTTGAAAGTTGTAGTTCCCACGCCTAGCGCCGGAGATCAGCAGATAACCTCAAGACATTCACAAGAAAGGTTAGGTATGGAACAAAGTAGTAGTGAGGTCAGTTCTACAGATGCTGGCCGGCAGTTCACGCTCCCATTTCGCTCCACGTTCGGCCTGGGAGATCGCGTGCGCAAGAAATCTGGCGCGGCTTGGCAGGGGCAAGTTGTTGGCTGGTACTCCACAAAACTAACCCCTGAAGGCTATGCCGTCGAGTCCGAGTCTCACCCAGGCTCAGTACAAATCTATCCTGTGGCCGCGCTTGAACGCGTAGCCTAACCCTTCCATCGAGCTGACATGCCCCGGCAAGCCGGGTCATGCAGCTCATGTCAAACGTTAGGCAGCACAGAGCGACCATTTCATGTCCGCGAGCACCCCCCCCATAACTCTTCGCCTCATGACCGAGCGCGACCTGCCGATGCTCCATGATTGGCTCAACCGGCCGCACATCGTTGAGTGGTGGGGTGGTGACGAAGAGCGACCGACTCTTGATGAAGTGCTGGAACACTACCTGCCCAGAGCGATGGCGGAAGAGTCCGTAACACCGTACATCGCAATGCTGGGCGAGGAACCGATCGGCTATGCTCAGTCGTACGTCGCGCTCGGAAGCGGTGATGGCTGGTGGGAAGATGAAACTGATCCAGGAGTGCGAGGAATAGACCAGTCTCTGGCTGACCCGACACAGTTGAACAAAGGCCTAGGAACAAGGCTTGTCCGCGCTCTCGTTGAACTACTGTTCTCGGACCCCACCGTGACGAAGATTCAGACCGACCCGACTCCGAACAACCATCGAGCCATACGCTGCTATGAGAAGGCAGGATTCGTGCGGGAGAAGATCATCACCACGCCTGACGGGCCGGCGGTTTACATGGTTCAAACACGACAAGCCTTCGAGAGAAAGCGCGGTGTTGCCTAACAACTCATTCAAGCCGACGCCGCTTCGCGGCGCGGCTTAATTCAGGTGTTGGGCGCACAATAAGGCTCCTTGCAGAGTTGCTTGAAAGTTGTTACGATTCAAATTTAATCATGAGATAGTCAGCAGATGAGCACTTCCAAGAACGCAGACAAGTAAGCCGCAACATCAGAATTGTTGTTGCGGCGCTCTGTAAGACCAATCCCATCTGATTGCTGACGAGCAGACGCTGCCCGGTATCCTTAATCGAGCGGTTGATTCGTCATGACCACCACACGCCCCGCGTGGGCCTATACGCTGCCGGCAGCCTTGCTGCTTATGGCTCCCTTCGACATCCTCGCCTCGCTGGCGATGGATATTTATCTTCCAGTCGTTCCGGCGATGCCGGGCGTCCTGAACACGACTCCATCCATAATCCAACTCACGTTGAGCCTCTACATGGTGATGCTCGGTGTGGGCCAAGTGATCTTTGGGCCACTCTCCGATCGCGTCGGGCGACGGCCGATCCTGCTTGTAGGCGCAACGGCTTTCGTTGCTGCGTCTCTGGGAGCGGCTTGTTCTTCAACTGCATTAGCCTTTGTTGCGTTTCGTCTGGTTCAGGCTGTTGGAGCATCGGCCATGCTGGTGGCCACCTTCGCGACCGTGCGCGACGTATATGCCAATCGTCCCGAAGGTGCCGTCATCTACGGCCTTTTCAGTTCGATGCTGGCGTTCGTGCCTGCGCTCGGCCCTATAGCCGGTGCGCTGATCGGCGAGTTTTGGGGATGGCAGGCGATCTTCATCACACTGGCTGCACTGGCTTCGCTCGCACTCTTAAACGCCAGTTTCAGGTGGCATGAAACCCGACCGTTGGATCAGGCCAGAACGCAACGATCTGTTTTGCCGATCTTCGCGAGTCCGGCCTTTTGGGTTTACACGGTCGGATTTAGTGCCGGCATGGGCACATTCTTCGTTTTCTTCTCGACAGCCCCCCGTGTTCTCATAGGCCAAGCCGGCTATTCCGAGATCGGATTTAGCTTGGCCTTCGCGACTGTCGGGCTGGTCATGGTCACGACAACCCGCTTCGCAAAGTCCTTCGTTGCCAAATGGGGTATCGCGGGATGCGTAGCGCGCGGGATGGCGTTGCTCGTTTCCGGCGCGATCCTGTTGGGGATCGGCCAACTTTTCGGATCGCCGTCATTTTTCAGCTTCATCCTGCCGATGTGGGTTGTCGCGGTCGGCATTGTCTTCACGGTGTCCGTTACCGCCAACGGCGCACTTGCGCAGTTCGACGACATCGCTGGATCAGCGGTTGCGTTCTACTTCTGCATCCAAAGCCTGATAGTCAGTATCGTCGGGACATTGGCGGTGACGCTGTTAAACGGCGATACAGCGTGGCCCGTGATTTGTTACGCCACGGCAATGGCAGTGCTGGTGTCGTTGGGGCTGGCGCTCCTTCGATCCCGTGATGCTGCCACCGAGAAGTCGCCAGTCGTCTAGCCGACGACTGGAAGCAAGCCCGCTCCGATGCGGCGCAATAATCTTCGAAACCTCGTGAATGGCGGTATCCTGTCTGGCAAGATACCGCTCATTTCCCTTGTCCCGTGGCGGCCGGTCATCGACCGCCAGCTCGGCCGTGAGGTCATGGGCATCGTGCAAAGCGGATCGGTGTCGTGGCAGTTGGGGCGGCAAAGGGGCATAAGCCTCTAATCTGTTGTAGATGAACGCAGCCGCTCGAAACCAGCGATGAGGCTGTCGAGTCCGAAGTTGAACGCAGCATCCATGCCGTCTGTTTCCAACTCGTGAAACAGATCGTGCAGGAAGGACGACGGTGCTTGCTCGGACACATCTGGCCTGTCCGGAACTCTCTCATCGGCATCAGATGCCTGCTGCTCGAGAACGGAACCGACCACATAGTGACTGACCGCCCGGAGCGCCCAAACGGCGCGCTTCGGACAAAAGCCCTCCGCGCAGAGAAAGCGTATTTGCGTCTCGGCGGTGCCAAAATTCGGTTCTGTCGGTCGAGTGCCGGCATGGATACGCGCGCCGTCCCGATAAGAGAGCAACGCCGTTCTGAAGCTCAGGGCATTCTCTTTCAGGAACACCCGCCAGTCCTCATTCTCTTCGGGTAGCGAGCGGGTATGGCGTTCCGCCAGCATCGCCTCGGCGAGCGCATCAAGCAGCGCTCGCTTGTTCTGGAAATGCCAGTAAAGCGCAGGCTGCTGAACCTTGAGGCGTTCAGCGAGCTTCCGCGTCGTCAGGCTGTCCATGCCAACCTCGTTCAACAGCTCTAGCGCCGCCGCGATCACGGTGCCCTTGTCCAGTTTGGTCATTCACGTTCCTTCGCCAGTGCTTGACAATTTATCACCGATAAGTTATATGTCCATCTCCTTATCGTTGATAAAGTCGCTCCATTGAGCGGCGCTGGAGTTTCAGGTGCGCAGCTCTGCCATCATTGCCCTGCTGATCGTGGGTCTTGACGCCATGGGTCTCGGCCTCATCATGCCCGTCCTTCCGACGCTTCTGCGTGAGCTTGTGCCAGCAGAGCAGGTCGCTGGACACTATGGTGCCTTGCTGTCGCTCTATGCATTGATGCAGGTCGTCTTCGCGCCCATGCTTGGACAGCTTTCGGATTCTTACGGTCGGCGTCCGGTACTTCTGGCTTCTCTTGCAGGAGCCGCAGTCGATTACACGATTATGGCATCAGCGCCGGTCTTATGGGTGCTCTATATCGGCCGACTCGTGTCCGGCGTCACGGGCGCAACCGGAGCTGTAGCAGCCTCAACCATTGCCGATTCGACGGGGGAAGGTTCTCGCGCACGCTGGTTCGGCTACATGGGGGCCTGTTATGGGGCGGGCATGATTGCCGGGCCAGCACTTGGTGGCATGCTCGGTGGTATCTCTGCTCATGCCCCGTTTATCGCCGCCGCCCTTCTCAACGGGTTCGCGTTCCTGCTTGCCTGCATTTTCCTCAAGGAGACTCATCACAGCCATGGCGGGACCGGAAAGCCGGTTCGCATCAAACCATTCGTTCTGTTACGGCTGGATGATGCATTGCGCGGGCTAGGTGCGCTTTTCGCAGTTTTCTTCATTATTCAACTGATCGGCCAAGTGCCTGCAGCCCTATGGGTCATATATGGCGAGGACCGTTTTCAGTGGAACACCGCGACCGTTGGTTTGTCGCTCGCGGCGTTTGGGGCAACACATGCGATCTTCCAAGCGTTTGTTACCGGCCCGCTTTCAAGCCGGCTTGGAGAGCGGCGCACGCTGCTGTTTGGCATGGCTGCGGATGCGACTGGCTTCGTTCTTCTGGCTTTTGCCACGCAGGGATGGATGGTGTTCCCGATTCTGTTGCTGCTTGCCGCCGGGGGTGTTGGCATGCCGGCCTTGCAGGCAATGCTCTCAAACAATGTCAGCAGTAACAAGCAAGGGGCTTTGCAAGGAACGCTAACGAGCCTCACCAATCTAAGCTCTATCGCAGGACCGCTTGGCTTCACAGCACTCTATTCTGCCACCGCCGGGGCATGGAACGGTTGGGTTTGGATTGTCGGCGCGATCCTCTATTTAATATGTCTGCCAATACTACGCAGACCATTCGCAACTTCATTGTGATTTAGTCATGGCGATTTGGCATGCGTAGACTTAGGAGAAATGACGGATTAAATCTGTTGAGCAATCATCTCCTTTCGGGGCGAGTGCCAATGATGACCTTAGTTCACACTCTCGCTGTCGCCGAATATCTCAACTTCCGTCACGCCGCCAACGCGCTCGGCGTTGCACAGTCCAGCGTCAGCGCCCGCGTGAAGGCACTGGAAGAAGACCTCGGCATCCTCTTGTTCGAGCGTCATGCGCGCGGCGTTCGGCTGACCGAGGCCGGACGCCATTTCGTCGAGCGGATAGCCGTAGGTATTGACCAACTCGACCATGCGGTGAAAACCGCCGGCATGGCGGCAGCCGGAGAAAGCGGCCGGCTTCGTATCGGTATCCATGCCCTGATTCCGCATAGCTTCCTCGCAAAGCTGATCGGCCAATACCGCAAGGATTACCCCGATGTTGAAGTCGAGATCGCCGAAGGCCCGGCCCGTGAAGCGGTGGTGCAGCTTCGCGCCGGCAGGTTGGACGTGGCGTTCGTCGCGGGCACGCCCCAACCACCCGACTGCCATTCCCGTCGCACATGGACCGAACCGCTCTTGGCGGTGCTACCGGAACGGCATCCGCTCGCCAAGCGGTCAGCCGTCACATGGCCCGATTTGGCAGGCGAGACGTTCCTTGCGTATAGGAAGTTCAAACGCCCTTTTCGGGCAGTCTGCTGGGTAGGCGGCGGTCGCGCAAGCCCCGTTTTGGGCACGGATCGGACGTCTGTGAGTGGGATTTCGGCATCGCGGGGCCACGCAGCGGCGTTGTCAGCAGCCATGCTTCGCTGATTCCCGACAGCGGGCCGAGCGCCGCCCTGCGGATCGTGGCCGCATCGGCTCGGATTCCGGTTTCGCCGTCGGCTGTGCAGCCGGCAGATCGTCACGCGGCTTGCACTGGCGGCGCGCGCGCTGCGGGCCTGTAGTGCGCTTCTTCCCGCGCGCCGTGCTTCTCGAAGTGGGCGAGGATGGCGCGGATGGCGGTGGGTTCCTCGATGCTGGCGACGATCCGCACGGTGCCACCGCAGTGGACGCAGGCGGTGACGTCGATGGAAAAGACCCGCTTGAGCCGTTGCGCCCAGCTCATCGCACGGCGCTTCTCCTCGGGGCTGCGCGGCGCGTCGTGGGCGCTGACGTCCACTGGCGCCGCATCGCCCGCAGGCCGCTTGCCGCGCCCCGAGGGCGTCAGCTGCGCACGCAGGTTTGCATTCGGGGCGAATACGCCGTGGAAGCGGGTGAGATGCGCGCGAGGTGGCGGGACCAACGCCGCCAGCTTGGCGATGAAATCCACCGGATCCCATTCCACATGCGTGGTGCCATTGCGCCACGGGGTCTTGAGCTGGTAACGCACCCTGCCCTGGAGCGCTATCGACAGCCGCTTCTCGCTGATCGCCGGGCGCGTGATGTAGCGGCACAGCTTTTCCAGCTTGTGGCTTTCGTGTGCTTCGGCCGCCACGCCGGCATGCAGTGAGAAGCCGCCGACCTTGCCGGCTTCGCCCTCCAGCGAACCGGCGTCACCGGGCAGCGTTTGCAGCGTGACGACCTTGCAGCCAGCGTCGCGGCCGGTGGCGATGCGGTAGGTGATCGAACTCATCCGCAGCCCATCCATGCTGTCGTCGCCTGCAGCGCTGTCTGCCAGGAAGGCCGATTCGCCCTCCCCTTCGAGCCAGCCTTTGCGCGTCAGGTGCCGACACACCCGGTGCGCGATGGTAGCTGCCAGCTGGGTCAACTGCGCGGTGGTGGGCGCACGGGCGCGGTGCAGGCGCAGTTCGCGCCGCGGCAGCTCGGTGGCTTCCACGTACACGCCGTCGAGCCACAGCATGTGGAAGTGGATGTTCAGGTTCAGCGCGCTGCCGAAACGCTGGATCAGCGTCACCGCGCCGCACTGGGCGCTGGCGCGGTCGATGCCGGCTTGATCGGCCAACCAGCCGGCGATCACGCGCTGCACGATGCCCAGCACCGGGCCAATGGCTTCTGGCTTGCTGGCGAACAGGAAACGCAAGGGGTACGGAAAGCTCAGCACCCATTGCCGCACAGGCCGCGGGCCGAACACCTCCTCGACCAGGTGCCGCGCACTCTCGGCCATGCGTCGCGCGCCGCAACTCGGGCAGAACCCGCGCTTCTTGCAGGAGAAGGCCACCAGCCTCTCTGCACGGCAGTGCTCGCACACCACCCGCAGGAAGCCGTGCTCGAGTACGCCGCAACGCAGGTAGGCATCGAACGCCTCGCGGACATACCCGGGCAGCGAGCGGCCCTCCGCTTCGATCCGTGCAATGAAGTCCGGGTAGTGCGCCTCTACCAACGCGTACAGCAGCGTGCGCTCGGGCGCGTGGCGCGCGTACCGCGAACCGGTGTGGGCGGACGGCAGTGGCGCGCATCCCGCGGCTTGCCGCCGGGATGTGGCGAGGCGCGGCACGCAGCGCTCCGGTGCGGGGACGGCTGCTCAGTGTTGCGCCTGTGTTCGCACGTTCGTATCGGTGCGTTCTGATCTTCGCGTCAGACATTGCCGCGGCGCGGGCACAACAAAAAGCCCGGCATCGCTGCCGGGCTCCGGCCCCGTCCTTGGGGCCTTGATGTCGGGTCGTTGCCGGGATCGGACCGCGCTGGCGCGGTCCGGTTCCCTGACGACCGGGCCAACCGGATCAGAAATCCATGCCGCCCATGCCGCCCATACCGCCAGCACCCGGCATGGCCGGCTCTTCCTTCTTCGGCACTTCGGCCACGACCACTTCGGTCGTGATCGCAAGGCCGGCGACGGAAGCGGCGTGCTGCAGGGCCGAGCGGGTCACCTTGGTCGGGTCCAGGATGCCCATGGCGATCATGTCGCCGAACTCGCCGGTGGCGGCGTTGTAGCCGTAGCTGCCTTCGCCGGCCTTGACGTTGGCCACGATCACGCTCGGTTCTTCACCGGCGTTGGCCACGATGGCGCGCAGCGGGGCTTCCAGCGCACGGCGGGTGATGGCGATGCCCAGGTTCTGGTCTTCGTTGATGCCCTGCCAGGGCAGATCCGTGCACAGCACCTTGCCGTAGAAGAACAGCAAGGCCGCCAATGCCTGACGATGCGTGGAGACCGAAACCTTGCGCTCGTTCGCCAGCCAGGACAGAAATGCCTCGACTTCGCTGCTGCCCAAGGTTGCCGGGTGACGCACACCGTGGAAACGGATGAAGGCACGAACCCAGTGGACATAAGCCTGTTCGGTTCGTAAACTGTAATGCAAGTAGCGTATGCGCTCACGCAACTGGTCCAGAACCTTGACCGAACGCAGCGGTGGTAACGGCGCAGTGGCGGTTTTCATGGCTTGTTATGACTGTTTTTTTGTACAGTCTATGCCTCGGGCATCCAAGCAGCAAGCGCGTTACGCCGTGGGTCGATGTTTGATGTTATGGAGCAGCAACGATGTTACGCAGCAGGGCAGTCGACCCGCGTCCTTTGAGACAACTGAATAAGGTTTCAATTTCCCAGCGTAATGCATAATCCTGAATAGCATTGGCATTAAACTGAGGAGAAACGACGAGTAAAAGCTCTCCATTTTCTAACTGTAGTGCACTTATATATAGTTTCACCCGACCAACCAAAATCCGTCGTTTACGACATTCAATTTGACCAACTTTAAGATGGCGAAATAAATCACTAATTTTATGATTCTTTCCTAAATGATTGGTGACAATGAAGTTTTTTTAACACGAATGCAGAAGTTGATGTCTTGTTCAATTAACCATGTAAACCACTGCTCACCGATAAACTCTCTGTCTGCGAACACATTCACAATACGGTCTTTACCAAAAATGGCTATAAAGCGTTGAATCAAAGCAATGCGCTCTTTCGTATCTGAATTTCCACGTTTATTAAGCAATGTCCAAAGGATAGGTATCGCTATTCCACGATAAACGATTGCGAGCATCAGGATATTAATATTTCGTTTTCCCCATTTCCAATTGGTTCTATCTAAAGTCAGTTGCACTTGGTCGAATGAAAACATATTGAAAATCAACTGAGAAATTTGACGATAATCAAAATACTGACCTGCAAAGAAGCGCTGCATACGTCGATAAAATGATTGTGGTAAGCACTTGATGGGCAAGGCTTTAGATGCAGAAGAAAGATTACATGTTTGCTTTAAAATGATCACAAGCATGATGAGCGTAAAGCACTTTAAATGTGACTTGTTCCATTTTAGAGATTTGTTTAAGATATGATATAACTCATTGAGATGTGTCATAGTATTCGTCGTTAGAAAACAATTATTGTGACATTATTTCAATGAGTTATCTATTTTTGTCGTGTACAGAGATCTATTTACTAGGCCTCGCATTTGCGGGGTTTTTAATGCTGAATAAAAGGAAAACTTGATGGAATTGCCCAATATTATTCAACAATTTATTGGAAACAGTGTTTTAGAGCCAAATAAAATTGGTCAGTCACCATCGGATGTTTATTCTTTTAATCGAAATAATGAAACTTTTTTTCTTAAGCGATCTAGCACTTTATATACAGAGACCACATACAGTGTCTCTCGCGAAGCGAAAATGTTGAGTTGGCTCTCTGAGAAATTAAAGGTGCCTGAACTCATCATGACTTTTCAGGATGAGCAGTTTGAATTCATGATCACTAAAGCGATCAATGCAAAACCAATTTCAGCGCTTTTTTTAACAGACCAAGAATTACTTGCTATCTATAAGGAGGCACTCAATCTGTTAAATTCAATTGCTATTATTGATTGTCCATTTATTTCAAACATTGATCATCGGTTAAAAGAGTCAAAATTTTTTATTGATAACCAACTCCTTGACGATATAGATCAAGATGATTTTGACGCTGAATTATGGGGAGAGCATAAAACTTACCTAAGTCTATGGAATGAGTTAACTGAGACTCGTGTTGAAGAAAGATTGGTTTTTTCTCATGGCGATATCACGGATAGTAATATTTTTATAGATAAATTCAATGAAATTTATTTTTTAGATCTTGGCCGTGCTGGGTTAGCAGATGAATTTGTAGATATATCCTTTGTTGAACGTTGCCTAAGAGAGGATGCATCGGAGGAAACTGCTAAAATATTTTTACAGCATTTAAAAAATGATAGACCTGACAAAAGGAATTATTTTTTAAAACTTGATGAATTGAATTGATTCCAAGCATTATCTAAAAATACTTAATTGTCTTTTTACGACGCTAAATTTTAAATAAATAAGTGAAGAGCGTTAGTGGAGCCATCGCTGTGCATTCCTCAAGAATAGAATGTGTCGGAAGGGTGGCGTCATTGGTGTTAGTCATCGCTTAGGATTTCTCAATCTGGCTTACACGGGCGCCTGTACCGATATCCCCGCGGATGGCGACGTATCGATGTTGAATTCCTCGCCAGACGAAGTGCAATGAGCTGCGGCTATAGGCTTGCGCAGCCTTAGATAGCCGGCCGTCGCAGGCGCGCCGGTTGGCCGGGATCTTCTTCTGCCCGTCAGGTGTCCGGTCGGAACTCCAGCACGAACGCTACGACCTTTTCGGCGGACATTTCGCACGGCTTCAACAATGTCCTGTCTGATGTAACGCGGAAGAGGTTGAAGCTGACAATGTCAGTCCCGTCCAACTCCCTGGCGAACAGACTGTTGCGACGTCCGTCCCCAGATCGCCGGACGATCAAGCTGAAACGCCGGCCTTCATAAGTCCCTTCTCTGTATCCCTCCGCAAGCTTCGCGAAAGCGGCATCGAACTCGGAATGCTCCATGTCATCCATCCTTATTGATAGAACAGAGGCGCGGCGGGTGCGAGACCGCCAGTGCCGGGTCGCGCTAAGGTGCCGGGCAGATTCCTGCAGCCGACGAGGCCCGGGGTGGGCAGGATAATTGAGATGTCGGCGCCCGCATGGCTATCAGCGAAGTCGTCCGTCCAGTCTGCTAGGCAACGTCCACGCCTTTCCAGAAAGCGATGTAATCCCGGATACCCTCGGCATCCGGAGTGGGGGCGGGATAGGTCCAAGCGGCGTTCACGTTGAGCGCGTCACCCGCGCGAACATGAAAGAAGCGCGCGGCGCCTTTGATCGGACAGACAGATGTGTGCGGGCTCATCTCAAGCAGGCTCAGGTCGACTCCTGACGGTGGGAAGTAGTGATTTCCCTCGACGATGACTGTTTCGTCGCTTGTGGCGATAGTAGTGTCTTTCCAGATGGCTGAGACCAACGGACTCTCCTTTTGTATTCATCAACCGGCGAAGGCTCGCGGGCTGGCTGCCCCAAGCCGCACCTCCTCAGGTGGCAGGCGGGTTGCGCCCGAGAAGTTTGTCGAGCTCGCCTCTGACATCGAGCGCGAATAGCTCATCGGAGCCACCGATAAGGGTGCCATTGATGAAGATCTGCGGCACGGAGCTTCGCCCCGACGCTTCCGCCATGGCCTGCCGGTGAGCCGGATCCGCCTCAATATCGAGCTCCTTCCATCGCACGCCCTTTTCCTTGAGGAGCGCCTTCGCTCGGCGGCAGAACGGGCACCAATTCGTGGTGTACAGCAATACATCAGTTGTCATATTGCATCTCCGGCAGTTGCACGCGGATCGCTGTCATGGCGTTGATCTCCAATTCGCGGCGTTCAAAGATGGCGACTGCACCTTGGCCGACATCGGAGCAGATGCTGACGATTGGCCGCTATCCAGGCGACATGGCCCAAAGTGCTTTCACCGCCAGGCAGAGGCCGCACGCGCCTCCTGTAGCGCCGAGCCGATGCTCTAAGGTAACCGAGCCTCGATTGGGACGGAAGCGGTCCCGCTCGAATCGCCCATCATGCTGGTCGAGCATATCAGGACGACGGATAGTGCAGGAACTTTCAAATTGAGCTTGATGTCGAGCCAGGTATCGCGAGCGAAGGCGTTCTAGAGGCCGGGGGGTACGAAGACTGTGTTCGGCAAAACGGTTCACGTTGATCGCCAAAGCTTCCCAGGGCGCACGTCTACGATCGGCGCGACGTGAGATAGCTCGCGCCGCTAGCCCCCGTAGCGCTCCGTCTTGATGATGGAGGCGTCCAAGCCCGCCAGCAGCGCGCTATCGGTTGCGATGTTGACGAATCCGTTAGACCCGCAGACGAACACTTGCGTCGGCTTTCCCTGAAGCCTGGTTAGAATTTCTTGGACCATCATGCCGTCGATCCGTCGCGCAAAGTCCGATGCGCGAACCGGTTTCTCGCGCGTAATCGCGAGCGCCAGGACGAACGCCGGATCGCTGATTTCGATGCAATGAAGTTCTTCTGAGAAGAGAACGTCCTCGGCGGTTCGTGCGGACAGGAGCAACGCTGTCGGAACGGCTTGGGCCAATGCGCGGCGCTGCCGGATCATTGCCATCAACGGCACGAGGCCGGAGCCTCCCCCGATCAACAGAACCGGATCTATGGCAGGCTCAGGCCAAAGGAAATGGCCACCGAGCGGACCGCGAACTTCGATTTCGTCACCAATCGCCGCGATGTCGTGAAAAAACGGCGAAACTTCGGCATCCGGCATGCGCTCGATAGCTATCTCGACGATCGGGGTCGAAACTGCCGATGACGCGATCGAGTAGCTGCGCATTGCACTGTAGCCGTCGGGCGCGGTCAGCCGGATATCGACGTGCTGACCTGCGGTGTGCGCGAACGGCTTGCTCAACCGAAGGAAGAAGCTCTTGATACTCGGTGTTTGCTGGATGATGTCGTCGATCACGCATGATTGCCACGAACGGACTTGCGCTTCGTTTTCAGTCATGGGTGTATCGTTGTTCGCGCCACGGATCGCCGTAGATGTGATAGCCGTGCAGCTCCCAAAAGCCGGCCTCGTCACGCGTCGTGAATTGCAGCGCATTCACCCATTTGGCGGATTTCCAGAAGTAAAGGTGCGGCACTAGAAGACGCGCCGGCCCCCCATGATCGCGGGAAAGTGGCTTGCCCGCATAACTGAGGGCGACCATCGCTTTCCCGGAAAGCAGATCCGTCAGAGGGACGTTTGTCGAATAATTATCGTAGCAGTGCGCCAAGACGAAATCGGTAGGCCGATCAAGCTCTGCATCTGCAAGGATGTCTTCAATGAGTACACCCTCCCAAACGGTATCCAGTTTGGACCAAGAGGTGACGCAGTGAATATCCTTTGTCACCTGGGTCTTTGGTAGAGTGTTGAATTCGCCCCAATTCCACGTTTTGACGGGCTTCGGACCAATTTTGACTGTGAATTTCCAGTCGGAGGGCTCTACCCTCGGCGTAGGGCCGGCCGACAGAACAGGGAAATCCTCCACCAGATGCTGACCTGGCGGAATCCGATCGGACTGGTCGCCTGAACCGCGACCGGTGAAACCTCTGGTGACCATAGTGACCCCTCTTGCTCGAGGCTCTGTTGCAAAAATCGTGAAGCTTGAGCATGCTTGGCGGAGATTGGACGGACGGAACGATGACGGATTTCAAGTGGCGCCATTTCCAGGGTGATGTGATCCTGTGGGCGGTGCGCTGGTATTGTCGCTATCCGATCAGCTATCGCGACCTTGAGGAAATGCTGGCGGAACGCGGCATTTCGGTCGACCATACGACGATCTATCGCTGGGTCCAGTGCTACGCCCCGGAGATGGAGAAGCGGCTGCGCTGGTTCTGGCGGCGTGGCTTTGATCCGAGCTGGCGCCTGGATGAAACCTACGTCAAGGTGCGGGGCAAGTGGACCTACCTGTACCGGGCAGTCGACAAGCGGGGCGACACGATCGATTTCTACCTGTCGCCGACCCGCAGCGCCAAGGCAGCGAAGCGGTTCCTGGGCAAGGCCCTGCGAGGCCTGAAGCACTGGGAAAAGCCTGCCACGCTCAATACCGACAAAGCGCCGAGCTATGGTGCAGCGATCACCGAATTGAAGCGCGAAGGAAAGCTGGACCGGGAGACGGCCCACCGGCAGGTGAAGTATCTCAATAACGTGATCGAGGCCGATCACGGAAAGCTCAAGATACTGATCAAGCCGGTGCGCGGTTTCAAATCGATCCCCACGGCCTATGCCACGATCAAGGGATTCGAAGTCATGCGAGCCCTGCGCAAAGGACAGGCTCGCCCCTGGTGCCTGCAGCCCGGCATCAGGGGCGAGGTGCGCCTTGTGGAGAGAGCTTTTGGCATTGGGCCCTCGGCGCTGACGGAGGCCATGGGCATGCTCAACCACCATTTCGCAGCAGCCGCCTGATCGGCGCAGAGCGACAGCCTACCTCTGACTGCCGCCAATCTTTGCAACAGAGCCTCCGTCGCCATGCTCACCTCGCTTTGGTGCACACGAGTATTGAGCATAGTCGAGATTGGTGCAGATCACTTCTGATATTGAACTGTCAGGAGCTGGCTGCACAACAGCCATTACGCCCAATCAACTGGTGCAGTCGTCTTCTGAAAATGACACTACAGGCAGCCACTGAGTTGTGTGCCCTGCGACCTGCTCCTAAGCGAAGTGGTATCAGGCGCCCTGAGCTTGTGCTACATGCAGAGCTCTGCTCTCGAATCGCTCGGAAACAGAGTTCGCTTGCCCTTGGGGTCTATGCAGGTGCGTCACGATCTCGTAGGGACCGTCGTCCAGCGGGCGCATGCTGATTCCCCATCCATGGGCGCGCTTGATGCGCGATTGCGCGGATACCCCGACACCGTAGCCGGCAGAAACCCATAGCGCCATCATCTCGAAAGACGTGACGTACTGAAGATTCTGCTGGTCAGCAGGCGGGTGCGAGAGCAGCCGATGATCCAGCAGAGAACACGTCTCAGCCCGCCAGCGAAAGATCGGGTAGTCCTGTAGATCGGCGACGGTGAGCGCTGCCTGGTCAAGCAAGGGAAACCGCAGCGGCATCGCAACAGCCATGTGCTCAATCCACAAGGGCCGGGTTTGGATGGCCGGATCGCTCGACCCTTGAAGCGACACCCCTACGTCATAGCGGCCTTCACGAAGTCCATCAAGCAGCTCGTCACCTGCAACCTCAAAGAACGCGATGCTGACCTCTGGCTCTTGCGCGCGTTGCAGCGCGAGCAGCGCCGAAAGCTGAGATGACGATACGCCTGGCGCTATCGCAAGCCTGAGGTGGGCAGGTTGGCTGGTGATGTTGTCCATGGAGAACCCACAGAAGCGACGAAGCAGGTCAAGGGCAAACCAGCATCATAGTAAAGAGAGAACTTTAACGTCTATATGTTTAACGTGGTTAATTTAAGTGGATTGTTTGACGCTTCTGTCGATGCAGAAGCTTACTATTCAGCCAGGTCGTCCACCTGGCACACCGACCTATGAATCCGAACCAGCATTAGCTTTCGGGCGGGCCGTTCGTGCCGCTCGCGTCGCGCAAGGCGTCGCTCAAGACGACTTTGCATTTCAGGCTGGAATATCGCGTTCGCACATGGGCAAGATCGAACGCGGGGAGCATGTGCCGACGCTTCCCCTGATACTGAAAATTGCTACCGCGCTCGGGATCAGCGCCAGCGAGTTGATGGCGGCGACTGAAAAGAACCTCAACTCTGGCAGTGAGCCGCAAGGCTCGCCATAAGCGGCCGCGAACTTCAGTTACGGCCCTTGCCGCCGCATCAATCGCCCGAGTGCTCGCGCAGGCGCGCGATGAACCGCTCCACCGATACCGGCATGCTCTCGCTGGTAGGTCGCAGCAAGTAGGTCGTGATGATCGCGGAATCCATAGCCAGGGGGCGGATCACCACATCGGGGCGCGGGCTCGCCGCGACCCTGGTTGCCGTGATGAAGCCTACCCCGTAGCCCGCACCGACCAGGGTAAGCATCATGTCCAGCGAAGACACATGCTCGACAACGTCGGGCTCACGCTCCAGCGGCCGCAGGAGCCGCACCAGTTCGCGGTAGCAGCCTTCGCATATCTGCGGATCGCATAAGACCAGTGGGTAGCTCGCAAGCTGATGCAGCGGAACGGCCTTGTGTGAAAGCAATGGGTGCCGGGCGGGCACCGCGACCACCAGCGAGTCGTGCCAGAGCGGCTCGGTCACGATGTCATCGCCGACCTCCGCCGTGTGCGCGAACCCGATCGAGAAGTCGCCCGAGCGCAACCCGCGCAACTGCTCGGCCAACGGCACTTCGGACAGGCGAATCTCGATCTCCGGCTCCTCCTCGCGGCAGCGGGCCAGGAGGGTCGACAACCGGGGATCGATTGCGCCATCGGACACGGCGATGCGAAGGCTTCCGCTCAGGCCCGCCGCGACCGCCCGGACATTCTCCTGAGCCTGTTTCAGCGCGGCGAACACCCTGCGCACGTCTTGCAGGAAAGTTGCGCCCGCCTCGGTAAGCACCGTACCTCGGCGGTTGCGCACGAAGAGCACCGCGCCCAGGTCGTCCTCAAGCTCCTTGATGGCGCGGGACAAGGGTGGCTGTTCGATATGAAGGCGCTCGGCGGCCCGTGTGAAGTGCAGCTCCTCTGCGAGAGCTACAAAGCAGCGAAGGTGTCGCAGTTCCATGGGCCGTGCTCCTGTTCCCTATCAAGGATCTATTCGCACCAGTTTTCGTCCGCAGGAGCCTGCTGGATGCACGCTATTCCACGGCGTTCCTGGTGCGATCCGATGGACCATCACCTACTCGTCCATGCCAGATCACTGCATTTGCGCCTCAAAAAATGGTTATCATAATGCAGCGCACTAGAAATCCAACTTAGATTTATAGACGTCTTTTCAAGCAGCTCATATACTTTCTGCAGAAATCCGCATAAGCATTCGCTAACCCGAACGAGCCAACCAGGATGCCCCACGAACAGCTTGCCGATCTAACCCAGCCACAGCGCGACCGGCTCGCGTTCGTGGAGTTGCGCGTGCGCTTCATTGGGGAGATGCGCCGCCAGGACTTGGTCAGGCGCTTTGGTATCCAGTCCGCCGCCGCATCCAGGGACTTGGCGCTGTACAAGGACTTGGCTCCGGGGAATATCGACTACGACGGCAAAGGCAAGTTCTACGTCCTCGGCCCGAGCTTCCAGCCGATCTTCGATTTCCCGCCCGAGCGGGTGTTGTCGTGGCTGACGCAGGGTTTTGGCGACGGTGAACCGATGCACATCAAGGCCTGGGTGGCCAGCGAGAGCCCGTCCCGGCTCACCCACCCTGACCTGGACATCCTGGCGAGCGTGACTCGGGCCATCCACCGCGAATGCCCGCTCGGCATCGAGTACCACTCCATCTCCAGTGGCCGCACCGTGCGGGAGATCGTCCCGTTCGCGCTGATCGACAACGGCCTGCGTTGGCACGTCCGCGCCTTCGACCGCAAATCGCAGGAATTCCGGGATTTCGTCATCACCCGGATCAAGCGTCCTGTGGTGCGCAAGGGGCAGCCCGTGGCGCCCCACGAGATGAGCGATCAGGACATTCAATGGACACGGATCGTCGAGCTGGAGCTGGTTCCTCACCCGGATCAGCCCCGGCCAGAAATCACTGAAATGGACTACGGCATGCGAGGCGGCGTGCTGCACATGAAGCTGCGCGCCGCCACCGCTGGCTACATCCTGCGCAAATGGAGTGTGGACTGCTCCCCCGACCATAGCCTGCGCGGCCCTGAGTACCGGCTTTGGTTGAAGGACCACCTCGCCATCTACGGCGTGCGCAATGCAGTGCTGGCGCCGGGGTATGCATCGCCGAGTGCAGAAACGTCGATTGCTGACTGAACGGAAACGACCATGAAGCTGATCCAAAACACCGGAACACAGCGCGTCATCGACTTGATGCAGCCCCACCTCAAGCACGGCAACCGACTCGACTGTGTAACGCCTTCGTTCTCTCTCTACGCCTTTGCAGAAATCCGGGAGGCGTTGTCTGCTCTGGATCGAGTTCAATTGATCGTGCCTCCTGACAACGAGGCACTTGAACTCTTGGGTACGGAGAGCGACCGCGCTGCACGCAATCGTCTGCAGGCACGCTGGTTGGCCAATCAATGCGCGAAATGGATCACAGAGAAAGTGGCGCTTCGGCGGGCATCAAAAGGGGTGCCACAGGGAGCTGCCGTTATGCGCGGGCCGGACGGGGCTCCTGCGCAAGTGATTCTGGGTTCTTTTGCCTTCAACACGTCTGGCCTTGGTCTGACGCCGGGCAACCCTCTGAACCTGATTCAGGCATCAGAAACGGTCGACGAAGCCGCGCAGCTCGCCCAATGGTTTGATCACCAGTGGGCAGGCTTGCATGGTGCTGATGCCACCGACTCCAAAGGCCAGCGCAACGAGAGCGAGTCCATCCTTGAAGCACTGCAGGCGCTGGGCGAGCACCGTGACCCCTTCACCATCTACACCTTGATGCTGCACCGCCTGTTTCAGGACAGCGGTGACGAGATGGACGAGGAGCGCATCGTCAAGTCCGCCACCGGCATCCGCAATACCGTGGTGTGGAAAAAGCTCTTCAAGTTTCAGCGCGACGGTGTGGTGGGTGCCATCGACAAGCTGAACCGCTTTGGCGGCTGCATCATCGCCGACAGCGTGGGTCTGGGCAAAACCTTCGAAGCCCTGGCCATCATCAAGTATCACGAACTGCGCAACGACCGCGTGCTGGTGCTGGCGCCCAAGCGCCTGCGCGACAACTGGACGCTCTACAAGGCCAACGACAAGCGTAACGCCCTGGCGGCCGACCGGTTCAACTACGACGTGCTCAACCACACCGACCTGTCGCGCGATGGCGGGGTATCTGGTGACATCGACCTGTCGCATGTGAACTGGGGCAACTACGACCTGGTGGTGATCGACGAGTCACACAACTTCCGCAACAAGGCCACGCACAAGGGCAAGGAATCGCGCTACGACCGCCTGATGCGACGCATCATCCGCGAAGGCGTCAAGACCCGCGTGCTCATGCTTTCGGCCACGCCGGTCAACAATCGCCTGGCCGACCTGCGCAACCAGATCGCCTTTGTCACCGAGGGGGATGACACTGCCCTGATGGAGCACGGCATCGCCAGCATCGAGGCCACGACCCGCAAGGCGCAGGCGCAGTTCAACCGCTGGCTGGCACTGGACGACGCTGAAAAGACACCCACCCAGTTGGTGGAAATGCTGGGTTTTGACTACTTCACCTTGTTGGATCATCTCACCATTGCCCGCTCCAGGCGGCATGTGGAGAAGTACTACGGCACCAGCGAGACCGGCCGCTTCCCCGACCGACTGCCGCCCATCAACATCAAGGCCGACGTGGACCTTGCGGGCGAATTCCGTGCCATCCGCGACATCAACCAGGAAATCCGCCGACTCACGCTCGCCAGCTACGCGCCGCTGCGCTATGTGCTGCCCCACAAGCAGGCGGCCTACGACGCCAAGTACAGCACCCAGGTGCGTGGCGGCGAAAGTTTCTTCCGTCAGGCGGATCGCGAAGAAAGCCTGATCCACCTGCTGCGTGTGAACGTGCTCAAACGCATGGAAAGCTGCGTTTCGTCCTTCACCCTGACCGTGCAGCGCCAACTCAAGGATGTAGAGAACACGCTGGCGCGCATCGAGTCCCATGCCGAAGCGCTGGAGGAAATCGACATTGCCGACGTCGATATCGACGACCCGGCGTTCGAGACCTTGTTGGTCGGGCGCAAGGTCAAGGTGCTGCTGGGCGATGTGGATCTGATTCGCTGGAAGCAGGATCTGCTGGAAGACCGCAACCGCCTGGCGACCTTGCTGGCGGCAGCGCGCCAAGTGGATGCCGCGCGTGATGCCAAGCTGGCGGCCTTGCGCGACATGATTGCCCGCAAATGCGCCCAGCCCATCAACACGCACGATGGCAAAGCCAACCGCAAGATCATCGTGTTCACCGCCTTCTCGGACACTGCGCACTATCTCTACGCCCAGCTTGCTTCCTGGGCCAGGGATACGCTGGGCATGCATACGGCCGTCGTCACCGGCAGCGCCGGCATCCAGGTCACGCTGCCGGGCCTGCGCAAAGGCATGGGCGATGTGCTGTCGGCCTTCGCGCCGCGTGCCAAGGAGCGCCCGCAAGACATGGCGGGTGAAGGCGAAATCGATCTGCTGATCGCCACCGATTGCATCTCCGAAGGGCAGAACCTGCAAGACTGCGACTGGCTGATCAACTACGACATTCACTGGAACCCGGTGCGCATCATCCAACGCTTCGGGCGTATCGATCGCATCGGCTCGCCCAACCAGCGCATCCAGTTGGTGAACTTCTGGCCCAACATGGAGCTGGAGGAATACATCAACCTGGAACAGCGCGTCAGCGGCCGCATGGTGCTGCTCGATGTCTCGGCCACCGGCGAAGAGAACCTGATCGAGCAACAGTCCGGCAACGCCATGAACGACCTGGAGTACCGGCGCAAGCAACTGCTCAAGTTGCAGGACACGGTGATCGACATGGAAGACCTGTCGACTGGCGTGGCGATCACCGACCTCACCCTGACCGACTTCCGCATCGACCTAGCGCAGTTCCTGAAAACGCACCCCGGCAAGCTGGACACCCAGCCGCTGGGCGCTTATGCAGTCACCACCACGCTGGATGCCGACATTCCGCCCGGCGTGATCTTCTGCCTGCAAGCCTGCGGCCCGGCAGCAAGGCCTGCCACGACGTCCGACTACCCACTGGCACCGCACTACCTGGTACATGTCGGCGATGACGGCCACGTGTTGCTGCCTTACCCGCAGGCCAAGCGCATTCTCGATCGTCTCAAGCGCTTGGCGCTGGGGCGCGAACGGCCGGATGACAGTGCCTGTGCGCGCTTCGACAAGGCAAGCAAAGGCGGCGAAGACATGCGCCACGCCCAGAAGCTGCTCGCAGCGGCTGTGGCATCCGTCGCCGGCAAGCACGAGGAGCGGGCCGTGGCCAGCCTGTTCACGCCCGGCGGCACACACTCCATGAAAGGCGAGTTCGCCGGCAGTGGCGACTTTGAGGTGGTGGCATTTCTCGTCGTGCTGCCCGATGAACAAAGTATTTGATTACAAGGACCCGCATGAGCTTTCGCACCGCCGAACCCGCATTGAAAGATGTCCTCGATGGCATTGCATCGGGGCAAATCCAGCTTCCTGACTTCCAACGCGGTTGGGTGTGGGATGACAACCATATTCGGTCATTGATTGCGAGCCTCTCGCTGTCCTACCCGATTGGCGCAGTGATGTTTCTGGAAGCAGGCGGTGTGCCGTTCAAACCTCGCCTGTTTGCCGGCGTCAACCTGCAGCCTGCGCCTGCTCCAAAAACCCTCGTACTTGATGGTCAGCAACGCTTGACCTCCATGTACCTGGCGCTGCGCAGCGGCCAGCCCGTGCCGACACGCACGGAGAAAGGCGCGAATATTCGCCGCCTGTACTTCCTTGACATGACCCAATGCCTGGATGAGTCGGCAGACCGGGAAGACGCAGTTCTCTCGCTGCCGGAGACACTGCAAGTCACGTCCGACTTCGGCCGTAAAGTCGATCTGGATGTCCGCACACCTGATTTGCAGTACGACCAGCGGCTCTTCCCGGTGGCATTACTCTTCGATATTCAAGGTTTTATGGCCTGGGAAAGCGGCTTCAGCGCGCACCATCAGTTCGCAGCGGAAGCCATGCAGTTCATGCAGCGGTTTCGTAACGAAATCTGGCTGCGCTTCCAACAGTTCAAGGTGCCTGCCATCGAACTGACCCAGGACACGCCGCGCGAAGCCGTGTGCCAGGTCTTCGAGAAGGTCAATACCGGTGGCGTGACGCTCACCGTCTTCGAGCTGATGACGGCAACCTTCGCGGCCGATGAATTCAATCTTCGTGATGACTGGGAGGCGCGGCAGGAGCGGCTGACGGCCAAGCATGACGTGCTCACGGCAGTGGACGGCACCAGCTTTCTCACCGCAGTGACCCTGTTGGCCAGCTACCGGCGGCACAAGGTGCAGAGCACGCCCGTCAGTTGCAAGCGCGCCGACGTGCTGAAGCTGCCGCTGGCGGACTTCAAGGCGCTGGAATCTGATTTGGAGAAAGGCTTCAAGCGGGCAGCCGAGTTGCTGGCGGAGGAAAAAATCTTCGACGACCGAAGCCTGCCTTATGCCACGCAACTCATTCCGTTGTCGGCCATCTGCGCTCATTTGGCAGACCGCACCACGCAACATGGCGTCAAACAAAAGCTGCTGCGCTGGTACTGGAGCGGTGTTCTGGGTGAACTGTACGGTGGCGCCAACGAAACCCGTTTTGGCATGGACATCCAGGATGTGGTCGCCTGGGTCGAAAGCGGCAGCGAACCGCGCACGGTGCGCGACGCCAACTTCGCGCCGACGCGCCTGCTGTCCCTGCAAAGCCGCCTCGCAGCCGCCTACAAGGGGCTGGCCGCCTTGCTCATGAAACATGGCGGCCGGGATTTCGTCAGCGGTACGCCGATTGACCTCAACACCTACTTCAACAACGCCATCGACATCCACCATGTGTTCCCCCGTGCCTGGTGCGAAAAGCAGAAATTGCCCAAGGAGAAATGGAACAGCGTGGTCAACAAGGCCCCTCTGGCCGCTGGCACCAACCGTTTCATCAGCGGGGATGCGCCCAGCATGTACCTCGCCCGCATCCAGAAAGCCAAGCAGGTGGCCCCCGATAGCCTGGACGAGTTTCTGCTCTCCCACGTGATCCCGGTGACCGCGCTGCGCTCTGACGACTTCGATGCGTTTATCCGCCAACGCGCCGCCGCACTGTTGAAGCTGATCGAACAGGCCATGGGCAAAACCATCGCCGGGCGCGACAGCGAAGAAACGGTCAAGGCATTTGGGGCGGCACTCTCGTCATGAACAGGTCGGATGTCGTCAGTGCCCTGAATCTCCCGGATAGCGCACGGGTGGGCCAGCGCGTGCCCAAAAAGCTGTTGCTGGAGAACGGTGCGGCCACGGCGTCCGACAAGCGCTTGATCACCGATGCCATTGAAGACATCCAGTGGCTGGCCGCCCTCAAGCCCAACACCATCGGCGTGCCCGAGTACCGCGATACGCAGCGCGAGTACCTGGAAATCGCGGTGCTGGCGGTCACCTTGCGCGGTGCCATCAAGCCCACCAGTCTTTCACGCCTGGTCGAATTGGTGCATCGGGCCGTGCCTTACCCGGTGCTGTTACTGCTGGATGAAAGACGAGCTGACGGGCCCACGCTGACCCTCTCGCTGGCGCATAAACGCTGGGCGCAGAACGAGGCAGAAAAAATCGTGCTCGACGGCGATCTGGTGTCGGCCTCTTTATCCCGCACGGCCAGTGGCACAACCGAGGCTGATACGAAGGCACGTCCCGAAGCCGAACATGCCTTCGTGCAATCCCTCGCAATTGCGCGTCAGCCCCAGGCCTCGCTTCATGCCCTTTATCAAGGCTGGATCGAATGCGTGCAGTCCCTGCACGCAGCGCGACGCACAGGAAGCTATCAAACCGCTGCAACACCCGAACAGACCGCGGCGCGACGACAGGCATTGATCGATTGCCAGCGGCTGGAAGGCGAAATCAGTCGCCTGCGGGCCGAGGCGGCCAAAGAAAAACAACTGGCGCGCCAGGTGGAACTGAACCTGACGCTCAAGCGCATCCAGTCCGAACTGGCCGCTGCACAACAACAGCTTTGAAGATTGAACGAATGACGGAGAAGACCATGGAAAAACTCACGGCAGCCAGCCCCGAAGCCCAATCCGCCGACCTGGTGGCGGGCAATATCGAACAGCTCAAGGCGTTGTTCCCGGAACTGCTCACGGAAGGCAAAGACGGCGTGGCCGTGAATGTGGATGTGCTCAAGGCGCTGGTGGGCGATGCCACCGTCACCGATGCTGATGAGAAGTACGGCCTCAACTGGCATGGCAAGCGCCGCGCCCGCCAACTGGCGCTCACGCCCAGCACCGGCACGCTGCGCCCCTGCCCGGAAGACAGCGTGGACTGGGACACCACCCAGAACCTGATGATCGAGGGCGACAACCTTGAGGTGCTCAAGCTCCTGCAAAAAAGCTATGCCGGCAAGGTCAAGCTGATCTACATCGACCCGCCGTACAACACCGGCAAGGATTTTGTGTACCCGGACAACTTTCAGGACAACATCAAGAACTATCTGGAATTGACCGGCCAAATCGAGGGCGGGCAGAAGATTAGCAGCAATACCGAAGCCAGCGGGAGGTTTCATACGGACTGGCTGAATATGATGTATCCACGGTTGAAGCTGGCAAAGGGTTTGCTCAAGAAGGATGGAGTCGTTTTTATCTCGATTGACGACAATGAGCTTCATAATTTCCGCATGCTCGCGGATGAAGTTTTTGGCGAAGAAAACTTCGTTGCCACCGTTGCCGTTGTCAACAATATGAAGGGGCGCAACGACAAAAAGCACATCGCCGCTTGTCACGAATACGTTGTTGTCTACGCAAATCCTGGCTTTGTTTCTAACGGCCTACCGCTGACTGAGGCGCAGCGCGCTGCATTCAAGCACGAGGATACAAATGGCCAAAAATATGCGCTTCGAGACTTGAGAAAACGTGGAGGCCCGGATCGTCGCGAGGATCGCCCCAAGATGTATTTCCCTATTTATTGGGATGAGACGACTGGCGTATGTTCACTGAGTCGAAAAAGCAACACCGATGTCGAGATTTTCCCTCTGCGTGGAGACGGTTCTGAAGGGTGCTGGCGCTGGGGATATGAAAAAGTGGAACAGCATCTGGATTGGATGCACGCAAAGCGATCTGGGCGTAGTGGCAGGCTGGATGTTGATCATCGAGTGTATCTTGATCCGTCGATTGCGGTGGATGACGCCGATGATGAAGCTGATGATGACGAAGATGAAGCCATCGAGCGCACGTCGAAGCCGAAGTCGGTGTGGTTTGGCGGCGAGTTTTCGACCGATAGCGCCAAGCGAGCATTGAAGGAGTTGATTCCGGGCGAGTCGTTCGACTTTCCGAAATCAATCGATTTTCTTCGTACGTGTGTGCTGCTCGGTTCGAGTGGGAATGACATTGTTGCCGACCTGTTTGCGGGTTCAGCAGCAGCAGGACAAGCCGTGATGCAGCAGAACGCAATCGACGGTTCTGCGCGACGCATCCTGACAATTCAACTTCCTGAGCCGTTGAATCCAACTGAAAAAAACCAGAAGGCAGCCGCCACGATATGCGACAAGCTTGGACTTAAGCGAAACATCGCTGAGTTGACGAAAGAACGTCTACGTCGCGCTGGAGACAAGGTTAAAGCGGACAACCCACTGTTCGTTGGCGACACCGGCTTCCGCGTCTTCAAACTCGACACCTCCAACATCCGCGCCTGGAATCCAAAACCGGATAATCTGGAAGCCTCGCTGTTCGACCATCAAGATCACCTGCTCGAAGGCCGCTCCGAGGCCGATGTGCTGTACGAGCTGCTGCTCAAGCTCGGCCTGGACCTGTGCGTGCCCATAGAGCAGCGCAGCATCGCGGGCAAGGCGGTGCACGCCGTCGGCGGTGGTGTGTTGCTGGCCTGCCTAAGCGAAAACATCAACGCCGCCGAGGTCGAAGCCCTGGCCGATGGCATTGCTGCCTGGCATAAGGAACTGGCCCCCGCCGGTGACACTACCTGCGTATTCCGCGACAGCGCCTTTGCCGATGACGTGGCCAAGACCAATATGGCGGCGATCCTGCAACAGCACGGCATCGCCACCGTGCGCAGTCTGTGAGGCCCGCCATGCAGCCCTATGTGCCCGATGCACTACCCCTGAGCGAACTGGATTACCGCCTGTTGCTGCCCTTGGTCGGCCAGGCCAATGCCGCACTGGCCCGTTATGACGGCTTGCTGGCGGGCATCCCCAATCCGGCGGTGATGCTCTCGCCGCTGACCACGCAGGAAGCAGTGCTGTCGTCCAAAATCGAAGGCACACAGGCGACGGTGGACGAGGTGCTGGAGCAGGAGGCGGGCTTGCTCAAGGAGGGCGAGAAATACAAGGACATCCAGGAAATTTCCAATTACCGCCACGCCTTGTTCAAGGCGCGGGAGTATCTGGAGGTGTACCCGATCCGCCTTGGTTTTGTGCGCGAGTTGCATCGCATTCTGATGAACAGCGTGCGCGGCCAGGACAAGACGCCCGGCGAATTTCGCCTCGATCAGAACTGGATCGGTCGCCAGGGCTGCAGCATGGAGCAGGCAACATTCGTGCCGCCCAACCCGTTACAGCTGCCTGACTATCTGCAGGCATGGGAGCTGTACCTGGATAGCGATGACGTGGACTTTTTGCTGCAGGTGGCGGTGGTTCATGCGCAGTTCGAGTTGCTGCACCCGTTCAAGGACGGTAATGGCCGTATTGGCCGCATTCTGATCCCCCTGTTTCTCTACCAGAAGCGCGCGCTGTCGCAGCCGATGTTCTACCTGTCCGAGTACCTGGAAAATCACCGGGATGAGTATTACCAACGGCTCAAGGCGATCTCCACCGAGCGCGATTGGGATGGCTGGATTGCCTTCTTCCTGCGCGCCATCATTGAGCAGGCGGGGCAGAACATTCGCCGGGTGGAAGCCATCAAGACGCTCTACGACGAGATGAAGGTGGCCATTCAGGAAACCACCCACTCCCAATATTCGGTGCACTTGCTGGACGCCATTTTCAGCAAGCCCATTTTCCGCACCTCGGATCTGGCGCAGCAGCTGGCGGCGGACTATGGCATTCACGACAAGACCGCCCCCGCGTTGCTGCGGCAGTTGCGCGATGCCGGCATTTTGCGCGAGCTGCAGCCCGGCAGCGGCCGCCGTGCCGCCACCCTGTGCTTTCCCCGCCTGATCAACCTTGCCGAAGGCCGGGAGGTTCTATGACGGGCTTGTGTAGCGGCTGGACTCCACAAAGATGTTTGTGGAGTCTGATTGTATTTTTGCGCTCCGCAAACGTGTTTGTGTCGTTTGCGGACTCCACAACGACCAGGATGGCCCATGAAGCTGCATTTTGAACCCGATCTCGACTACCAGCTTCAGGCCATCGAGGCGGTCTGCGACCTGTTCCGCGGCCAGGAGCAGTGCCGCACCGAATTCACGGTGACCATGAGGCTGCCCGACGAGGCGCAGATGTCGCTGGATGTGGCGCAGTCTGACCTTGGCATGGGCAACCGCTTGACCCTGCTGGATGATGAACTGCTCAAGAACCTGTCAGACATCCAGTTGCGCGGTGGCCTGCCGCCCTCCGGCGCGCTGACCTCGGGCGATTTCACGGTGGAGATGGAAACCGGCACCGGCAAGACCTATGTGTACCTGCGCACGATTTTCGAGCTGAACAAGCGCTACGGCTTCAGCAAGTTCGTGATCGTGGTGCCGTCAGTGGCGATCAAGGAAGGCGTCTACAAAACCCTGCAAATCACCGAGGAGCACTTCAAGGGGCTCTACGCGGGCGTGCCCTTCGATTACTTCCTGTACGACTCGGGCAAGCCCGGGCCGGTGCGCAACTTTGCCACCAGTTCCAACATCCAGATCATGGTGGTGACGGTGGGCGCCATCAACAAGAAGGATGTGAACAACCTCTACAAGGAGAGCGAGAAGACCGGCGGCGAGAAGCCCATCGACCTGATCAAGGCAACCCGGCCGATCATCATCGTGGATGAGCCGCAAAGCGTGGACGGCGGCCTGGAAGGCCGTGGCAAGGAAGCACTGGACGCCATGAACCCGCTCTGCACACTGCGCTATTCCGCCACCCATGTGGACAAGCACCATATGGTGTTCCGCCTGGATGCCGTGGATGCGTATGAACGCAAGCTGGTCAAGCAAATCGAGGTGGCCTCGGCCACGGTCGAGGATGCGCACAACAAGCCTTTCGTGCGCCTGGTGAAGGTGGAAAACAAGCGCGGCCGCATCAGCGCCAAGATCGAGCTGGATAAACAGGCCGCCACTGGCGTGCAGCGGGTGGAGGTGACGGTCAGCGATGGCGACGACCTTCAGCAGAGCGCCGATGGCCGCGCGATCTACGCCGATTTTCGGGTGGGCGAGATCAATACGGCCAAGGGCGAAGAGTTCATGGAACTGCGCTACCCCGGCGGCGAAGTGTTCTTGCAGCCTGGCCAAGCTCACGGTGATGTGGATGCGCTGGCCGTGCAACGCGAGATGATCCGTCGCACGATCAAGGAACACCTGGACAAGGAAAAGCACCTGCGCCCATTGGGGATCAAGGTGTTGAGCCTGTTCTTCATCGACGCGGTGGACAAGTACCGTCAGTACGATGCGGACGGCCAGCCGGTCAAGGGCGTGTATGCGCAGATGTTCGAAGAGGAATATCGCCGTGCCGCCAAGTTGCCGGCCTACCAGAGCTTGTTTGCCGAGATCGACCTGGCGTCCGCCGCCGAAGAGGTGCACAACGGCTATTTCTCCATCGACAAGAAAGGCGGTTGGACTGACACCGCCGAGAACAATGCGGGCAACCGGGAGAATGCCGAGCGCGCCTACAACCTGATCATGAAGGAGAAGGAAAAGCTGCTGTCCTTCGGCACGCCGCTGAAGTTCATCTTCTCTCACTCCGCGCTCAAGGAAGGCTGGGACAACCCCAACGTGTTCCAGATTTGCACCTTGCGTGACATTCAGACCGAACGCGAGCGCCGCCAGACCATTGGCCGTGGGCTGCGCCTGTGTGTCAATCAGGACGGCGAGCGGGTGCGCGGCTTCGAGGTCAACACCTTGACTGTGGTGGCCACGGAAAACTACGAACAGTTTGCCGAGAACCTGCAAAAGGAAATCGAGAAGGACACCGGCATCCGTTTTGGCATCGTGGAGCAACACCAGTTTGCCGCCATTGCCGTGACCGGTGCTGACGGGCATGCCACGCCGCTGGGTATCGAGCAATCGAAGGCGCTGTGGGAGCACTTGAAAGCCACCGGCCATATTGATGCCACGGGCAAGGTGCAGGATTCGCTGAAAACGGCGCTGAAGAACGGCACCTTGGAACTGCCGCCTGAGTTTGATGCGCAGAAGGCTCAGATTGCCGAAGTGCTGCGCAAGGTGTCGGGCCGGCTCGACATCAAGAATGCCGATGAGCGCAGGCAAGTGCCGCTGCGAAAGGGCAAAGATGGCAAGGCCGTTTATCTGAGCGACGAGTTCAAGGCACTGTGGGACCGCATCAAGCACCAGACAACGTACCGCGTGCAATTCGATAACGCCAAGCTGGTGACGGATTGCATTGCAGCGTTGCAGAAGGCTCCGGTGATTGCCAAGGCACGGCTGCAATGGCGCAAGGCCGACATTTCTATCGGCAAGGCGGGTGTCGCCGCGACGGAAAAAGCGGGCGCGGCGACCGTGGTGCTGGACGAGGCGGATATCGAGCTGCCGGATTTGCTGACCGACCTGCAGGACCGCACCCAGCTCACCCGACGCACCATCGTCAGCATCCTGACGGGAAGCGGCCGCCTGGACGACTTCAAGCGCAATCCGCAGCAGTTCATCGAATTGACCGCCGAAACCATCAACCGTTGCAAGCGCTTGGCCCTGGTCGATGGCATCAAGTACCAGAAGCTCGGCGACCAGCATGTCTATGCGCAGGAGCTGTTCGAGAAGGAAGAGCTCACCGGCTATCTCAAGAACATGCTGCTGGATACCCAGAAGTCGATCTACGAGCACGTGGTGTACGACTCGACCACCGAGCGGGACTTCGCCGATGGGCTGGAGAAAAACGAAGCCATCAAGCTCTACGCCAAGCTGCCAGGCTGGTTCAAGGTGCCCACGCCACTGGGCACCTACAACCCCGACTGGGCCGTGCTGGTGGAAGAGGATGGTAGCCAGCGCCTGTACTTTGTGGTGGAAACCAAGAGCAGCCTGTTCACCGACGACCTGCGCGACAAGGAAAGCGCCAAGATCGAATGCGGCAAGGCACATTTCACTGCGCTGGGGGTTGGTGAGAACCCCGCCCGGTATGTGGTTGCGCGCTCGGTTGACGATCTTTTGACCGAGGCGGCAAAGGGGTAGGTTCTGCCGTCGTTCACAGCGAGATACATAAACCACAAGGAGCAGAGGCCCGAAATGAAGATCCAATCCGTTCGCATCCGAAACTTTCGCACGTTGAAAGACGTAACGATTCCGTTCGATTCCGTCACGACTTTCATCGGGCCGAACGGTGCCGGCAAATCAACGGTGCTTCGTGCGCTTGACTGGTTCTTCAATGGCAAGCCCGGCTCGCTGACAGAAAAGGATTGCTCTTTTGGGGCGACGGACGAAGACATCGAGGTTCAGGTCACCTTCGCAGACCTCACCGAAAAGGATCGCGAGGCACTCGGCAAGTACGCACCTGAAGGAGTAGTCACGTTCACTGCATGGAAGCGCCGATCCCCTGACGGCGCCGATGTGCTCTCCGCCAATGCAAAGGGATTCCCAGCTTTCAATGCTATCAAGGCGGCAGGCGGTGTGACTGCGAAGAAAGATCTGTACGCCACTCTCCGGCGCGAGCGCCCGGAGCTTGATCTTCCTGCTGCGAATACCGGCCCGGCCGTGGAGCAGGCGATGACAACTTGGGAGGCGGCTCATACGGATCAACTTCTCGATGCCCCCGAAGCTTTGCAAACCAATTTCTTTGGGTTCAACAGCGGCGGCAAGATGAGTGGGCTCTTCGACTTCGTTTTGGTGACGGCCGACCTTCGGGCAAGTGAGGAGTCGATCGATGGCAAGGCAAGCATCATTGGGCGAATCCTTGAGCGCTCGATTGATCGAACTGCTGCTGATGAGGCGATCGCGGAAATCGTTGCCGAGTCACGGGCAAAGCAGCAACAGGTTTATGAAGAGAAGTTCAAGGAGCAACTCGGGACCATCACAACGCAGCTCAATGAGGTCGTCACAACCTATGCGCCAGGCCGGGCAATCACGGTTTCTCCGGCAGAAGTGGAGCTCAAGGCTCCCCGCACAACCTTTGATGTAGCCGTGCTCGATGGCACCACTGAAACAGCTGTAGAGCGGCAAGGGCACGGTTTTCAGCGCACGCTCCTGATCTCGGCTCTGCAGCTCTTGGCGCAATCGGGCGCGGCCTCCGCTGAGGGTGTCATCTGTTTGGCCATCGAGGAACCGGAGCTTTTCCAGCATCCGATCCAAGCGCAGACCTTTGCGAAGGTGCTTAGGTCGCTCGCCGAAGATACTGGCAAGCGCATCCAGGTAACCTATGCCACGCATAGCCCCTACTTCTTGGAGGCACGGCAATTCCACCAAGTCAGACGGCTGACGAGATCAACTGACGAAGTCCCGGTGGTGACGGTTCACTTTGCAACGGTTGAGGATGTGAAGGGCAGGCTACATGGAACAGTGGATGGCGATGTGATTGATCGCAGGCTCGACCATAACGTGGCTGACCAGCTTGCCATAGCACTCTTCGCGAATCGCGCATTTCTTGTGGAGGGGACAACCGAATCGGCTGTGTTCTACGGTATTGGCGATAGAACTTCTCCGGGGGCTCTTGAGGCAGCAGGTATCTCGATTGTTCCAGTCGGCAGCAAGACATCAATACCTCTCGCGCATGCGATTCTGAAATCTATTGGTGTTCCAGTCTATGCGCTTTTTGATGCTGACGGTGGATTTGAAGTGCGCGCCAAAGCTAAAAACAAAAAGCAAGATGACATAGATCGGGAGCGCAAAAATCATGCGGTAGAGAACCGCAGGTTAATGCGGTACTTCGGCTTGCCTGAAGAAGATTTTCCACCTGCCACCATTTCCGAAGTCGCCGCGATATTTGATGATCACCTTGAGGCGTTTCTGTCCGCGAACTGGGATGAGTGGATATCTGCCTGCAATATTATTGAGACTGATGCCGGAATAAATCTTGCGAAGAACCAGCTCGCATACCGGACTGCGACACTCCGATCAGGAGGCGAGGTGCCAGAAATGCTTGCGCAGATTTTGGTCAAAGTGGAAGGTAAGTAACCATGCATGAAATAATCTGCCCTCACTGCAGGAAAGCATTCAAGATCGACGAAGCTGGGTACGCGGACATCCTGAAGCAGGTTCGAGATAGCGATTTCGAGAGACAGTTACATGAACGGCTAGAGTTGGCCGAACAGGAAAAACGCAATGCGGTTGAGCTGGCTGAGGCCAAGGTTGCCAACGAATTACAGAAAGCCGCATCCGCCAAGGATGCCGAGATTCAGGAGCTGAAAGCCAGGCTTGATGCCGGAGAGGTTGCGCGGCAACTCGCCGTGGCCGAGGCATTGAATGCGGTGGAAAAAGAGCGTGACACGCTTGCAAATGAATTAGAACAGGCGAAGCGCGACAAGCAAGCTGTATCCAAGTTGGCAGAGGTCACGCTCATAAGCGAAGTGCAAAAGGCCGCTGCAGCAAAGGAATCGGAGATACAGGAACTTAAGGCGAAACTCGACGCCATTGTTATTGAGAAAAAGCTTGCCATTACTGAAGCAGTCAACGCAGTCGAGAGAGAGCGTGACGAAATGAAGAGCGGCTTGCAACGGGCAGAACTTGAAAAGCATCTTGCCGAGAAATCTTTGAAAGAAAAGTACGAGACGCAGATCAAGGATCGCGATGACGCAATCGAGCGTCTACGGGACATGAAGGCGCGATTATCGACCAAAATGGTTGGCGAAACGCTAGAGCAGCATTGTGAGACCGAATTCAATCGAATTCGCGCTACCGCATTTCCAAGGGCGTATTTTGAGAAGGACAATGATGCGCGCAGCGGAAGTAAGGGGGACTACATATTTCGCGACTCAGATGAAGCTGGAACTGAGATCGTCTCGATTATGTTTGAGATGAAGAACGAGAATGATGAAACCGCCGCCAGGAAGAAAAATGAAGATTTCCTGAAGGAGCTTGATAAGGATCGCACTGAGAAGGGTTGCGAGTATGCAGTGCTGGTTTCTCTGCTCGAACCTGAAAGTGAGCTATACAATACGGGAATCATTGATGTGTCCCACCGTTACCCAAAAATGTATGTTGTCCGGCCGCAATTCTTCCTCCCCATCATCACCCTGCTACGAAATGCGGCAATGAATTCGCTCAAGTACAAATCCGAGCTGGCGCTCGTGAAGGCGCAAAATATCGATATCACGAATTTCGAGGCCCAGCTGGATACGTTCAAGACTGCATTCGCCAAAAACTACGACCTCGCCTCCAGGCGATTTCAGACGGCAATCGATGAAATCGACAAGTCGATCGATCACCTACAGAAGACAAAAGAGGCCCTGCTTGGCACCGACAGAAATCTTCGACTCGCGAACGACAAGGCGCAGGACGTGACGATCAAGAAGTTGACTCGGAGTAACCCAACAATGGCTGCGAAGTTTGCCGAACTCAAGAATGGCGGATCTTCTGGTGCTGAATGAGTCTGGTCATTTACGTCGGAAGCACGGCCAGGTAGGGGTTGTTTTGTGGCATTTCACAGAATACCGATTGTGGCGGAAGAAGCAGGTAGCCGTGTAGCTTCCGTGATTTTCTGGGGCCTGTGACTTCGCAGGTCCAGATGTTCAGACCACTCGGCTGTTTGCGATGCAATTGCAGTCGCTCGAAACGCTTCTGCACCCACTGCCAATCCTGCAGGTTCTCCTGTTTGGCCAGTTTCCCTACCTGCGGGTGCTCCTGCGCATAGCGCTGAAATACGCCAGGGCTGACCAGGTAGGCGGTGTCGCTCACGGAATGCACCAGTGCTTTCGCATCGTTGATGATGAGCCGCCGCGTGGCGATGCCCTGTTTCAGCCACGCCATGAAGTGCTCGCCGGATGGCTGTGTCGTCGAGGACGTGGAAACCGGCCGTGAAGGCGCAACGTCGGCCAAGGTCGGCGGGGGCGTATCGGCAAGAACGATGGGTATTTCGTCCGGGACGGTTTCCACATCCTGATCGGTGGTTGGCGAGTTTTCCGTTCCCACCATCGCCAGCATGTCCTCCATGGCGTCGGGTATGGCCTGTGCCTTGGATGGAGGTGCCGATGCGATGCCACTACCTTCCGCTGGCGGAGCGTTTTGGTTTTCCAAGGCTGACGCCGCGCCGTCCGCAGAAAGGGTGGCCGCTACCTTGGCATCTTCACCTGCGGTGGGCGTGTCGATCGTCACCATCCCTGCAAAGGGTGCTGGTCGCTCACCAGATTCCCAGATCAGCGCTGGCGCGAGGCGGAGCAGCGTGAACGAGTGGCTCCAGCCGGTGGAACTGGTCACGGTAGCGCGCCAAATCGCTTTGCCGTCTGCTGTGGGCTGCAACATGCCGTGGTCCTGCAGCACGTTGAACACCGCGGTGTTGTTCACAGGAATACCGTTGATGCCCTGGGACAGCAGGTGCGCGCGCAGCTTGTCCGAGACCGTCTTGCTCACCAGCCACAAACCATCTTCGGTGAGCCAGCCATCGGAGGCTTCCGGCTGGTTCAGCTTCAACTCTTCTTTGAGCAGATAACGCAGCCCGTCTAGCAGCTTGCGTTGCAGCGCGTGCTTGGGCGCAGCCATGGCGCGTGTGGGGTCGCCGCCCAGTTCCTGGGCCACGGAAGCCCGGTCGGCCTGCACCACCAGTTCGCCCAGCACCCCAGCGTGCTCGTACTGTCCGGCCAGGACGTAGAGCAGCGGTGCCCACAGCGACGGATAGCCGCTGAGCCAGTCCAGGACTTCGCGGTCAAGCAGTTGGCGATAGAGCAAGCCCGTCGCGGCGCTGTGCAGGCGGTACTCGCGATCGTCACGGTAGCGGAAGCGGTATGGCTGGTGCAGTGGGCCGTGCCACGGATGCCAAGTGCTGCCGTCGGCCTGTTCGACGTGCAGATCGACGGCGAGCTTGCCGATGTCGTGCAGCAGTGCGGCGTAGGCGACGGCAGCAGTCCAGACCTCGGCTTGCGCGGCCTGGTCCTCGGGGTTGGCGCCGATGGGCAGCAAATGGGACTGCCGCAGCTTGAGGCTGTAGGCGACGATTTCCAGCCCGTGGTCGAGCATGCCGCCTGGGTAAGCATGGTGATGCGCTTCGGAGGCGGGGAAAGCCTGGACCAGCTCGGCATAGCGTTCCAGCGGCGCGCGGTACAGCGCGGCGAACTGCCTGCGCGAGAGCGAGGTGCGCTGCCAGATGTGTTCCAGCAGCTTCTGTCGGCGCGGTGTCGCCAGCAGCGACGCGGCTGATTCCGGCCAGATCAGCCCTTTCGGGAGATCGGTGGTGGGTGCTGGCGATGGAGCGGCAGCGTCCAGGGGCCGTTTTCGCTGGAACAGAGAGAGCATGTGGGTGTCCTGGTTGCGGGCCAAGCGGGAGGCCTTTTCGCCTTTTCGGGTAGGGCCTTTCCCCTTGCACCCCATTCCCTTGCCATTTCGGCCCTTTGGCCTTTAGAAGCCTTTGGATATAGAGCGGTGAGCATTGGTCGTCCACCGTCAATGCGGGTGTGGCGGGGCCAGATTGATGCGGGAAGGCTGGCTGTCCCGCCCTACGATGAGATTCATTGTTGGATGCTGGAGAACCCCGGTGAGACCTCTCATTGACACGGTAAGGATATTTCCTTACAATATAGACATTGCGATCAGGAGAGCCACCATGCCTGCCATTCACGAAGTTGCCACGCTGACCTCCAAAGGCCAGATCACGCTGCCCAAGTCCATCCGGCAGGCGCTTGGCGCCGATACCGGTAGCAAGCTCGCGTTCGAGCTTCGTGGCAGTGAGGTCGTCGTGACCCGCGCTGATGCCGAGCACGAGGACCCGGCCATTGCCGCGTTCCTGACCCTGCTGGCCCGCGACATTGAAGCAGGCCGGAATGTGCGTGGCCTGCCCGAGGATCTGGCTCGCACCATGCTGGAGCACGCGGGGCACAAGGTGGACCTGGGTGATGATTTCGATGAGGACGTGGAAATCTGATGCAACAGCATGGCTGGACACTGCTGTTCCACGACAACCTGATCGAGCAGATGATGAAGCTGCGCGCGGCCGTGCTGCGCGCCCAAGACAACGATCCGGAAGGGTTCGGATCGAACGCCAACGTCAAGTTCTTCCGGGCCTTGACCCAGTTGATACAAGACGTGGTGCCGAGTGATCCGGCGCGCGATGACTACCGTCAAGGCAACACCATGGGGCCGGCCTATCGTCACTGGCGGCGGGCCAAGCTCGGAAGGCGATACCGGCTGTTTTTCCGCTACGACTCGAAGGCGAAGGTCATCGTGTACGCCTGGGTCAACGATGAACAGACCCTGCGGTCTTCGGGAAGCAAATCGGACCCGTATGCCGTGTTCGAGAAGATGCTCGGGCGCGGGAACCCGCCGGACGAATGGAGCGCATTGGTACAGGCAAGCCAGCAGGATTGGAGCAAACTGGAGTAGCAATTTCACATGTAGAAGGTGACGACCATGAACACGACGACCCGCATCAGCACCGCAGAACGCCTCGGCCGCGCCTTGGGCCGCGGATGGCGCGCCTATGTGCGTGGCGAACGGCGAGCGTCGAACTGGTTGGTATCCAAGGGCGTGCCGATGGCAGGTGCCACCGTGCTGCTGTGGACGGTCAAGCTGGTTGTGCTGGGATTGCTGTTCTATGCAGTCTTCTGGATGGCGCTGCTACTGGTGTTCGTCATGGTGGTTGCCTGGATGGCGCGCAATGCCGACTTGAACGATGAACTGCCCGAACCAGAATGGCGAAACGGGCCTGCCGGATTCGGCCTGTACACCTACGATGGTTTTCGCATTGACCCTCATGTCCAGGACGATTAGCTGTGCTCACTTCTTCGGCACCGCGCTGATTGCGGTACTTCCTCCCTTTCCGCCAGCGGCCTTGGCATCTCCGGTAGCTCCAGCCAGGCCTTGTAAGACGTTACCGGCGCGAACGCCCGCCCAAGCCAGGGCCATGATCCAGAACGTAGGCAGCACAATAAACATCGTTCCCGTGACGAACATCAGCAGCATGTCGCCAAAGGCGTTGTTCATCCCCACCAGCGGGTCGAAGTTGCTGTGTGGCCGGTTCCAGCCGAATCCCCAGCCATAAAGCGCATCGAGGATGGTGCTGTCGATCCAGCGCGCGAGCTGGAACCAGAAATCGACGAAGAACAGCGCGAACTGCACGACGCTGACGGTGACGACGGTCTTCAGGTCATAGGTGCCCACAACCAGCACGAGCGGGATGCAGATGACCAGCGCCATCTTGAGCAAGGCGAGCACCATGGGCAGCGCCTGGCGCACCACGTCCATGGCGGGAAACGCGGCCATCGCGCCGACAGCCATCCCTACGTCGCCCGTGGCCCGCGTCACGGTGTTCGGCAGGGTCTTGTCGATCTGGCCGCCGTAGTCCGTATAGACGCTGCCCTGGTTCAATTTCTGCTGCCGTGGCGAGGCGATGGTGCGGATCACCGAGTCGTCCACATCGGCACGGGTCAGGAATCCGGCCCAGCCCGCTAGGCGATTCAGCAGGCTTGGGTCTACCTGCCCCAGCAGGCGTGCGCGCAGGCCATTGCCGGCATCGGCCCACCATTGCCTGCAGGTCGGGTAGCCGCCACCACTGGCCACCTGCGCAAGCCCCGCGTCGCGGGTGCTGTCGTAGGGCCAATCGTCGCGTGGCGTGCTGGAGCGGTAGGTGTCGTAGTAGCCGCCGGTGTCCGTGAAGAAGCGCGAGCCGATCCAGGTCACGTCGTGCATCTGCGCCTCATCGAGGTTTGGGCGCTGCATGAAGAGCTTGGCGCGCGCCGATCCGTAGCAGTCTCGCGAGAAATCCGCCACTTCCTGAGCCAATACCGGGTCGTCGATGCGGGTCGCGTCGATCTCCATCCTCATCTGCCGTAGATCGGTCCCGCAAGGGATCGCCGCCACCGAGGCCCCCGTGACGGCGCGCGAGAGTGTGTGCATAAAGGCCCACCAGACGGGCACCTTCGCCGACTGGTTGTTGATAGTGCTGAAGGACTGCGACCAACCGGTATCTGTGGGCTGCGGCACGCTGACCTGGCATTGGGCCGAGCGTGCGCTGTCGTAGCGGATGGTGTTGAGGTCCACGTCGATGAACGGTATGCCGGCGAACATCACCACCACGATGGCGACGAACACCCGGTTCTCGATGCGCGCAGCCGAGAGCACGCCCTTGTTGCCTTCGTCGGCACCCTCCGCACGGGCCTTCAACCATTCCTGCACGATGATGGCAATGAAAGGCAGCGCGAATACACCGCTCGCCACCAGTACCGCCCAGATGCCGTTGTGGACGATCCACGACACCAGCGTCAGGTAGTACTCCAAGTAGTCGGTGGTGAAAAGCGTCATGTCCTCGCCCCTTCAAGCGGCCTGCATCAACAGGCTGGCTTCCAGCGCCACAATGGCGGCGACGCCGGCGATCTCGCTGCGCAGCAGGCGCCGTCGCGCCTGCCTATCAGCCCCGCGTTGGGCCTCACGCGCCAGCAGCCGGCGGCGCATCCAGACCCAGCCGTAGGCTGTCGCGCCGTACAGGCACATCCGCCACACTAGAAAGTAGCCTGCCGTGGCCGCCAGCCACCGCTCCCAGTTGGCAACGCTGCCGACGAGATAAATGCCGACGATGTTGGCGCCCACAGCGGCGGCAACGAGCAACACCGTCCACAGCAGCGCCTTCATCGCGCGCCGGTTGAACAGCCAGCGCGGGCGCAGCCAGCTGGCACGCGACGGGTTCATGGGTTGCCTCCCGGATTGCCCTTCTGGAGCCGGTCGAGGCGGTCGGGAATGGGATCGCCTTCGTAGATGCCACGTGAGCCAGCCGCGCGTGTGCCATGGCGCTGGATGATGGCCATGGGCGAGTTGTTCGCCAGCTCGCGGCGCAGCTCCAGCTCGGTCTTGAGGTTGCGGATTTCCTGGTCGAGCGTGTCGCTCTCGTGGTTCACGGCCTCGACCGCCAACTGGTTCGCCGCGACGTTGGGCTCCTTCTTGCCGGTCAGCAGGGTGCGCTGGAGCAGCAATGCCTTCTCCAGCACCGACGCCAGCGCGACCTCCGAGGCCAGGCGCCGCGCCAGCAGGTCTTGATCCGGCTCGTCGCGCAGCGCCTCGATGACGCCGCGTGTGATGGGCAGCGAGGTGCTGCCAGCCGCACGCAGGTTCTCGAAGGTGGTGTTGCGCGTTCCCGAGACCAGTTCCTGCAAGGCTTCCAGCTTTGCCTCGTACTCCTCCTGGATCAGCGGCGTCAGCCCGACGCCGGGCACCGTTTCGGTCTTGGTGCAGGCATCGCAAGTGCGCTGCACCTGTTCGCCGAGAACCCGTGTGGCCCATTCGGTCGCCTGCTGTGGCGAGGTCCAGGTCTGGCAAGACAGACTCGCGCAACTGGCGGCAGCGATGGACGATGTGTCGGTCACGCTGCGGCCGTTGACCAGGTTGTAGCCTGCGCGGGTGACGTCGCCGACCACGCGGATGGCCGACTGGCCTGCGCCGCCCGCATTGCTACCACCCACCCAAGGCACGCCGTCGTTGCCGCGGCGCGTCTCCGCCTGTTCAATTGCCGACACGGCATCCGTGCTCGACACCGCATCGCGCAGTGCCATGCCTTCGGCCATCTGGCTCCAGCCGAGTTGTCCGCCCGCCGTGTCGGCCATCTTCTCGGCCATGGCACGGCAGGTCAGCTTGGAGCGGTCGAAATCCAGGCGCGCCTGCAGCACGCCGTTGGTCAGCAGGTTGTACAGGCCGGGATCGGCGCGCTGGATGATCAGCGCAGGCAGCGATGCCACCGCGCTGGTGGCGCTCTGGATCACGTTGCTCATGATCTGCTGAAAGCCGTTGGTGACGCCGTTGAGCTGGTTGCGCAGCGTGGTCTGGATGCTCATGTCGCCGCAGATCAGGTTGCTGTTCCAGCCCACGCCAACGCCGATCGAGCGCATGCCGGCCGCGCGGCCCATGGACACCGCGCTGCCGCCGCCAATCGAATACATCACTTCGTCGCCGATCACGGAGCCGCCGGTCTGAAATCCGGCCTGCGCCCACGCCAGGCCGCCGCCAAGAACGAGTGCGCCAGCCAGCGCCCCGGTCAACACCCCAGTCAATACCGTGGGACGCAGCAGGCGGCACGCCTTGATGGAGAGGTTTGTCAGTTCAGGACGCTTCATCGCCGTACCCTCATTGGAAATCGACGCTGCCGAGGAACACCTGGCCCCGGCGTTCGCAGCACGCATAGGGCCGCCACAGCGCCCAGGCGTAGTCGCCTTGCTGCGCCTGGGTCAGAAAGCCGCTGCGCGGGAACACCGTGCAGGACGAGGACAGGACGGGCGTGAGTTCCTGCCATTTGCCCGTCGAGGCATCGCTTTCCATCAGCGCGCCGGCAGGCCAGTAGCCGGGCCGCGAGTTGGCGAGCAGCGGCTGATAGACGTGGATTTGTCCACGGCGGGTGACGACATCGCCAGCGCGCTGGGCCACCACGGCGCCAGCCTTGTGGTCGTCGGTCTGGTGCAGGAAGCCGCCACGCGGATACACGTTGCCCCAGAGGTTCATCGTGGTGCGCGCGCCGACCTCGCGCCTGCCCGGAATCAGTGCCTCCGGGTAGGCCATCTCCGGCACGTTGTAGCGCCAGGCCAGTGTGTCCAGGGTGCTGAGCAGGTACGGCATGAACGCCGTACCCGCACCCTCGCAAAAGTAGCCCAAAGACGAGACGAACTGGTTGAACACCTCGACACCGGGGTGGCCGATCACATCTGCATTCTTGAACTTTGCGAGATTGTTCTCGTGGTCTTCGTTGGTGGTGCCGTCCCCGCCAGCCTGCGCGGATGGGTTGGGCGCGCTCATCGCCCGGACTTCGACCCAGGGGTTCTCGCCGGTGTTGCTGTAGCTGGAGACGACCGCATCGGGGATGTAGTGGCGGACCTTGATCGACGTGCGCACCGTGCAGCCCGTCCAGGTGCAGTAGAGCCAGTAGCAGATGCCGACAACGCGGTATTCGAGGCAGTCCGGCGATGCCACTGAACCAACGATGGTTGCGGTGTTGAGGGCGTAGCTGCCCGTGGCGCTGAGCAGCAGCATTGACGCCACGCCAGCACGCAGGCGGCGCATACGCTCGAAGGGTCGGGTCATGGCTGCGGCCTCCGGTGTTGCGCAACGCGCGCGACGGCACGGGCCACGTCCGGCTCGCCATAGACCACGTAACGCTGATCCACCACGACCGCCGGGATGCTGGTGACGCCCATGCTCCATGCGTCGAAGACGCCCTGGTATGCGGCAGCGATGCGGCGCTGGAGGTCGGCACCACCGTTGTTCAGGCGGCGCTTGACGATGGCCGTGGCCTGCTCAGGATCGGCGGGCAGCTGTGCGGAAAGCTCGGCTTCGATGCGCGGGCCTTCATCCAACTCGATCAACCGCTCTCCACCCATGGTCTTGACCGGGTGGCGGCTGTCGGTGACGACCACCACATCGGTGGCGAAGGTGGCTGGGCTGAAAACGGCCAAGGATGCCGGCAGTGCAACGGCCAGGCCAAGGGTTCGCCAGCCGGATGCGAAGCGGAATAAAGATGCTGGCATGTCGCGTGCCCTGTAAGTTGATCAGAGCCATAGTCGAACGCGAACCCGCTGCCGCCCCAACAAACAATGCGCATCGCGGGCACCCCGCATACCTGTTCGGTGCTGCCGCATGGAAAAAAGCGGAGGCCGAAGCCCCCGCTGTGATTACAGAAGACCAGACTCGGCGAACGAGTACGGTGCGCCCTGACCAATCACAAAATGGTCGAGTACCCGCACGTCGATAAGCGCCAAGGCCGTCTTCAACTGATCGGTCAGCAAGCGATCCGCATTGGATGGCTCGGTGGTGCCCGAGGGGTGCTGATGCGCGAAGATGACCGCAGCGGCGTTCAGTTGCAACGCTCGCTGCAGCACGACACGTGGATAGACCGAGGTCGCATTGATCGTTCCATGGAACATCGGCTCCACGGCCAGCACGTCGTGCATGCTGTTCATGAACACGACGACGAATATCTCATTGGGCTCGGCGACCAGCTTCAAGCGAAGGTAGTCCCTGACTGCAGCGGGCCGTTCAAGACGTGGCCCTGCTTTGAAAACCCGCCGCTCCAGCAACACGATAGCTTGCTGAACGATCCAGTCCTCGTTCTGAATAGAAATATCGGAAAGCGACTCCAGGCAGGAATCATTGATGACGACAGACATGGCGAACCTCCAGGCAGGAAAATCGGAGGGCGCACATGCCCCAGGAGGGCAGGCCCTCCTGGGAATGGAACAAGGGAACAAGGTGCATCCATCACCACAGCAGCGGTGATCGTTCGCGGCCAGGATGCGAGGCGAACGGGTAGCGGTCTGCGCAGCGTGCTGCGCCGTAGCCTCAATGACCGCGGGCTACCTGGGCATGTCGCCGACGACGTCGGCAGGCATTTCGGTAGTGGGTGAAGCGACCGAATCCTCAGCCGCCAGCATGTCCATGGCCGACAGCAGTGCATCGCCTTCGATCGGCCCTTGCAGCAGGATCGCCTGGCCGGTCTGGCGATCCTGTAGTCGCAGGGATGGCGTCGCGGTCACGCCACCCTTCATGGCTTCCTCGGCCTGAGCGCGAATCAACGCTTCGGGTCGCTCGCTTGCCAAACACTGCTCGACGGCTGGGTTGAGGCCGGGATAACGCAGACCCTCGGGCAAGCCCAGGCCGTCGCTGCGCGTGTGCGCATAGACCCATTCAATGGCCTGCCAGAAGGCCGCATGCCCACCTGTCTCGGCGGCGCACTCGGCCAGGCGTGCCTCGGCAGAGGCGGCCGGCTCATGCGCGGCCAACGGCAGGTGGTGCCATTGCAGGGATACGTCCGTGTTGGCACCCACCCAGCGCTTGAGCTGCGGAAAGTACTCCCGGCAGAACGGACATGCGAGGTCGGCATAGAGCGTCAGCGTGAACCGTCCCTCGGGGTTGCCCATCTGCCAGGGAGGCCCGGCCACCTGCGCGGTGCTGACCTGCGCGGGAGCCTGCGACGCAGGTTCGCTGGGTGCGCGGGACACCAGCCAGATCAGCAGCGTGATCAATCCAGCGGCCAAGAACCAGGACCAGCGCTTGCGCGAGCGCCGACGGCGGAGCGCCTGGACTGGCATCGGAACGGAAGGACGTTTCGGTTTCACGGCAGTCTCCGACGGCTATTGCGGCAGGCCCAAGGCTGGCGACTCGATGCCGCGCGCCTGGTCGATCTTCTCAGCCACCTTGAAGGCCGCGTCGAGTTCACTGATGCCGTGCTGCTGCATGAGTTGGTAACGCTCGGCTTTCTCCTCGGGTTCGGTCTGTGCGAGCGCGAGATAGAGGCTCGGCGGCACAGCCCGGAACAGCACTTCCAGGCTCTTGGAGAGGATGACGCCCTCGGTGAACTTCCCGGCTTCCTTGCGCGCGGAAAGCATCAATGCTTTCTGCGCAGGCGAGAGTTCGCGGAACCGCGCGATCTTCTCCACCTCATCGGGCGGCATCGACAGGCAGATCCACCACTCGATCATGTTGAGCATGGGCTCTGCGGCGCGCGGAAGATCGTCGATATTTTGTGTGGCAAGCCAGAACCAGGCCCCCAGCTTGCGCCACATCTTGGTGATCTTCACCACGTAGGGGGCGAGCAGCGGGTTCTTGGTGATGATGTGTCCTTCGTCGGTGACGTTGATGATCGGGCGGCCCAGGTACTGATCGCGCTCGGCAATGTTGTTCACCGTGCTGATCAGGCTGATGTAGGCAATGGAGAGCTGCGCGTTGTAGCCCTCGCGGGCATAGGTCGCCAGATCGACCAGGGTGATGTCGGCTTCGGGCCAGGGCGAGCCGTCGCGGTCGAACATCTCGCCGTCCGTGCCCTGGCAGAACATGTCCATGGCGTCGGCCATCTCCAGCAGTCGCACACGCCGCAGCTCCGGCAGCGTCGGGTCCTGACTGCGCGTTCGCAGTGCGTTGCGCACATCGCGCGTGAGCACGGTGCGCTTTTCGCCATCCTTTCTGTGGCAGTGCTCTGCGGCGTCAAGGATGCACTGACGGATCAGCGAGCGGTCGGCCCGTGTCATCCGGGCTTCTTCCTTGTCTTCGCCGCCGGTGATCATCAGCCGCGCGGTGATCTCCAATTCGCCCAGCACGTCGCGCTGCTCATCCGCCTCCATGGCCACAGCATCGGGTGGAAGGTCTTCGTCCAGCGCATCGGCGTCGAGCGTCTGCACGCCGCTGGGCGTCTCGATCAGCCGCCGCGCATCCGCGAACGGCGCGAGCGTCACACCCGAGCCTGGGGCCAGTTTGACCCGGTTCACGGTCAGACCCAGGCGCCGGGCAAAATCGCTGAACAGGCCGAAGCTGTTGCCGGCCTCGACAATGAACAGCCGTGGCCGGTAGATCGCCGTGACCTGATTCAAGAGGTTGTTGAGGGTCGCCGACTTGCCCGAACCCGTCGGGCCGAACAGAAACAGGTGGGCATTCATCTGCCGGTCAAGGCGGTTGAGCGGGTCGAAGGTGATCGGCCCGCCGCCGCGGTTGAACATCGTGATGCCGGGATGCCCCGTGCCCTGGCTGCGCCCCCACACCGGCGAGAGGTTCGCCGCGTGCTGGGCGAACATCAGTTGCGTGTACCACTTCTTGCGATCCTGGCTGGGGTTGTAGCAGCACGGTAGCCAGCGCAGGTAACTGTTGAGCGGCGCTACTTCGTCGTCCTCGCGCACCGGCTGCAAGCCAGCGTTGAGCATGACGTTCGCCAGGTCCAGGCCGCGTCGGTCCAGTTCCGCCTCATCGCGCCCGCGCAGGTAGAACGCCAGCGTGCCGCGATAGAGCTTGCGCGCGCTGCCGATCAGGGAGCGGGCTTCATGCACGTCCTTGAGCGTCTGCTCCGACGCCAGCGTCTCGCCCACGGCCTTCTTCGCCAGGTGGTTGAGATCCGCTTCCAGAACATCCTGGGGCGTGGCGACCATCGTCAGGCAAAGGGTGGTGTCCTCGGGCATCTGGTCGAACAGCGTGTTGATCGCATCGCCCTTGCGGGTCTCGCCGGTCAGGTGCCCCGTGCCCGGCGGCATGCGCAGGCGGTCGGTGATCAGCACGCGGTGCGGCAGGCCGTCGAAGTACCAGGTGCCATGCGCCACGTCGGAGCGCGGCTGGCCGAAGAACAGCCGCTGGCTGAAATCCCGCCCGCTCGCCAATTCGATCTCGCCGTCTTCGCCGGCCTCCGTACTTTCGGGGTAGCGCGCCAGCGCATAGAAGCGCTCCCGGTCTTCGGCCCCAGGCCCAAGCAACGTGGGACGCGGGTTGAACCAGCGCAGCAGCCAGTCGTGAACATCCGCAGCCACCATGCGCCTGGCCTGAATGCCGGCGTTCGCCAGTCCGCCGCACAGGCGGTCGCAGACGATATTGAGCATCTGCTCGGGCGTCTGGCCGCGGCGGCTGTTTTGCCCTTGGCCGGTCACGCGGCGATAGACCACCATGCGCACGCGCCGGGTCTGGCCGCGCCAGCGCAGCCGTGTGACCACCGTGTCCTCGAACAGACCGCCCGGCTTGGCCACCGCGCGCAGGTGGTGGCCGAAGAAGCGCAGGTAGAACTCGCTGAACGCCGTATCACGGGCGCGCGGCTGCACATAGTCGCGCAGGGTCTGCATGTACTGGTCGAAACTGGGCTCGTCCTGAGCGTAGAGCTGCAGCACCCAGGGGTTCTCGTCCAGTTCATCGAAACTGTCCTGCAGCGCGTTCTCCAAGGCATCGCGGGCCTGCGCGAGCCAGCCAGGTTCCCGGCCTTCGGTGCCCAGCGGCACCAGCTCGTAGAACGCCGCCACCGATTGCCCGTCCTCCAGCAACATGGCCTTCGACTGCGGCAGGAACTCCACCCAGGGCAGCAGTTCCACGAACGACGGCGCGACCTCGTACAGCGCCTGCTCGTCTGCCAGGGTCGCCGACCTGCGAGCTTGCACCGCCGTGCCGGGTTCGGGGATGCCGGCCTGACGCAGTGCCTCGACGTGGCGCTGCCAGCCGTCCGGCTGCTCGTCATCGCCAGCGCCGGACGCGTCCAGCTTCGGTGCGGCCAGCTTCGGCCAGGAGAGTTTCCAGCGCATCAGTAGTCCTCCACGCGCTCGCCTGGCATGGCGTACTGCACGCGCTGGTACAGCGGGAACACGGTCGTATAGCCCGGAATCGGCACCGGGTCGGTGCCCGCCAAATGGGGATACACGTACATGACCAGATCGGGGTTGGGCAGGCGCTGGAACTGGCGATAGACCTCGTTGCGCGCCGTGCGCGTATAGCGCATCTGCTCGACGGGCGCGGCTTGCACATCCATCTCGGTCAGCGGACGGCGAAGGCTCTGGCGCGCATCGAGCAACTGCCTACGCGCCACCTGGCCGCCGCCACCGCCGCCGTCACCGGCGTTCTGCTGCCAGATGTCCATCATCGTGCTGTCGCCATGAGGCAGCAGCTTTTCCTTGCTGGTGGCGCAGCCGCCGAGCAGCGCGACGGTCAAGGCCAGCGCCAGGCCCTGAGCCCAGCTATTCAAGTTCGAGAGCATGGCTTTCTCCTGCGCGGTGATCGACCTTGCGGCCTTCGGGATCGAAGTCGATGGCGAGCGGCTTTTCGAGGTGGACGGCGACCTTGGCGCCGGGCTGCACATAAACGGCAGCGAAGGCCTGGCCGTAGAGCTTGTTGACCCAGCTCGACATGTCCTGAACGCCACTGGCGAGAATCCGGCCCACGGCTTCCTGGCCGCTGATGCCCACGCTGCCGATGGAGCCGTCGGCGCCGACATAGGACGCCCTGCCGCTGTCGGATTCGATCAGTGAGGCCACGCCAGCGCCTGCCGCCGTGATCAGCGCCTGGGTGCCGAGGTACTGCTGCGCATTGCTGCGCCGCTCGCCGCTGACACAGGGAATGCCGTGCGGATCGCTGATCCAGCCCAGGCCGTCGCGTTGTTGGTTGTTTTGCTGGTTGCCCTCGCGATCCTCGGGAATGGTGCGGATGGTCCCGTCATGGAACACGAAGGTGATGCTGCGCACCTGGCCGCGCACACACGAAAGCGTCCAGTCGCCCGATGCGGTGCCGGAGAACACGGCTCCGGCCACATCGGGAATGTCGATGCCGTTCGCGGTCAAATTGTCAGGCCCGACCAAGACCTTGAAGGGGTATGGATCGTTCACCGTGCCGTCGATCGGCACGCGGCCAATCAGCGCCGTCATTGCCACCGACCCCATCAGGGTCGAGTTGGTCGGCACGGTATAGACGGGCGTCGCGCTCTTGACGCCAGCGGCGCGTGCACCCGCGTTCGCCACGGTTTGCGCTGTGGTTTCCAGCGTGCTCTGTGCGGAACCGAAGCTGGTGGGGAAGCTTATGCCGCCATTCGACCTGCCGCGCCCGTCGCTTTGTTTCGCGTCATCAGGCTCCACCCAGCGCATACCGCCTTCCATGCCAGCCTCGTCGCCGTCACGTAGGCCCAGCCCCACCGGCAAATCGGCATGGCCACCGCCACGTCCGCCGATGCTGTCCAGGCGCTGCTGCAGGTCGGCGAGCAGCCCCTCGGTCTGCTGGCGCGTGCTGGCCGCCTGCTGCTGGTCACGGCGCAGGTCGGAGCGCTCGGATTCGAGGGCCGAACTGATGCGCTGGTCGATGGCGCTCTCGCGCTGGCGCAGTCGCTGATTCTCCTCGCGCTGCGACCTGTTGTCGGACAGCGCGGTCTGAAGCTCGGTGCGCAACTGCTTCACCTGGGCAACCAGCGTCGCCACGGTGTCGCGCGGGGTGTCACCCTCGATGCCCAGCGCCTTCATTTCTTCCGGCGTAAGCCTGCCGCCGCCATCCGCGACAGGCGGTGCCGACGCACCGCCACCGGAAAACAGCCGGATGGCGACAAACAGCACCAGCAGGGCCACGGGGATCAGCAGCCACTTCAGGAGTCCGTTACTGCGCATGGCGGGCCTCCCTGTCGTCGCTGGCTGCTGCTTTGGGCTGCGGGAGATGCACAGCGGGGTCGAAGCGATGGATCGCCGGCAGCAGCGATTGCGCGAGGCCGTGCCCGCGCGTCACCAGGTACAGGACGGTGGTGTCCTCGGGGGTTCCGCGCGGGCCAAGCGCCTCGTGCTGGAAGGTGGCGGTGAGGAAATCCCCTTGCAGCACGCGCGGGTCGAGGCTGATCCAGTCGCTGCTACTGTTGGTCAGGCGCACGGCAGTGACCCACTGGTCTTCCAGGCGCCACGAGGCGAGCGCGACCGCGCGTGCCGGCAAGGTCGGCATCAGCGTGCCGAGGTCGAGGTCGCGGCGCAGGTTGACCCGCATGACGCCTGGCAAGGCTTCCACGGTGCGCAGCGGTGCGTAGAGGTTCTGCGCAGCAAAACGTGTCAGCACGACGGGGATTGGCGTTTCGCGCCGCGCCGTCCGGGTGCCCGCCTGCTCCTGAGCGCGTGCATGGGGCGCATCGGCACCGTCAGGCTGATCGCCATAGCGCGCTGTTGAGTTGTTGCCCTCGACGATTCGCACCGGTTCCAGCTCGGCTTCGCCGTCCTTGGGCGGCTCCGCCGCAATGTCGAGCAGGATCAGCGCGCCGGTGTCGGCGTCCTGCAATTGCAGCCGAGTGGGCTCGATCGGCTCGCTGGCGCGCAGGTACACCGCGCCGCCCGCGCTCTGCACGCGCAAGCGCTCACCGACGCCTGCGGGAACGCCCACGCGGACGTTTCGGTCGATGAACACGATGCGCTCCTGGCCGACCTTCAACGGCACCGCCAGCGGCATGCGCTCCCAACGCAGGATCTCCACCGCCTGGACAGCGGGGGACACGACCACTGCGGCGGCCACGGCCAGCAGCCCCAGCAGCGCGAGTACAGGATGCTTCATGGGCTTCATGGGGAATTACCTCCTTGAGGCGCTTGCGGCGTCAGGCCACCAGGCACCGGGCGCGTCGGCTCCGGTGCGCTGATGCGCTGGGGCGTGCCCTCGTAGCAGTCGATCACCAGGCCGAACGGGTTGCGTGCGGGATCGACGTCCACCCGCGCGACCTTCACGGGGTAGCGCACCAGGGCGCGCTTGACCTGCTCGGCGCCGTAGTACTCGTCGGCGCTGATGTCCAATGTCACCACCCAGTCGCGGTCGGAGATCACACGCACGCGCGCCGTGGGGTTGTCGCCATAACTGCGGCCGGGGATTTCGTAGATGCCACGCACACGCTGGCGCAGTTCGCCGGTGCTGCGGCGGTAGTCGTAGTCCGCCTTGAGGAATGCCTGGCAGGACGGGGTGAGGTATGGCGAGAGCGTGTGGAGGTTGCGCGGGTAGTCTTCTTCGCCATTTGTGGGCCAGCGATTGAGGGTCTGGAACACGTAGAACGTGAACGCATAGATCGACTCGGGCGGCACCTCCCACCACTTGCGGGTACTGCCGGAGCGCAGGTCAGGCGGGACGTGGATGGTCAGGTCGCGCGGCGCGCTCCACCAACCGCCGCCCATGACCAGGGCGACGATGACCAGCGCACCCGCGCCGAGGCGCAGCGTCTTGATGTGCGCCTGCAGGTGGGTGATCTCGTTCTTGAAACGGCTCATCGTGCGCCCCCATGCCTGCCCCTGCGGGTGGTCCAGAAACCGGAGCGCGAGATCAGCACATGGCCGCCCACCCAACCGGCCATCAGCGGATGGCGCGTGGCAATCCGCCATTGCAACTGCCGGTACAGCCAGGTGTCGGGACGCCCACGCTTGAGGCGGCGCAGGATGCCGCCGCCGATGAAAACGCCCAGCGCCACGCCCAGGACAACAAAGGTCGGCGCGATGGCAATCGTGCGGAACACCCAGGACAGCGGCGCGCCGACCACCAGGCCGGCAGCGCCGGACAGGCCGCAGCAAATCCACAACTCGTCGGCGGTGAGGCCGCGCACGACCACCGGGTGCCTGTTGAGCCGGTGTGGAAGGAACGTGACCGTCCCATCGGCACGGACATGCTGTTGCTCGGACATGGCCCGTCCTCGCTTACAGGATGCCGGTGGCTTCGGTGAGCAGCCAGATGCCGATCACGAGCAGGACGGCGCCGATGGCGACCGTGAGGCCGAACTGGCCCCAGGTCTTGCGCCCGGTGTGGATTTCCGCGTAGGTGCCGTAGGCGTGATAGCACACGCCAATGAACATCGACGCCACCACCAGCAGAGCCACGAGCATGATGATGTCGTAGCCGTAGTTCCTGATCGTTTCCATGATGCCGCTGCCAGCGCCGCGGGTTGGGTTTTCCAACTGCGGCAGCCCTTGCGCGAACGACAGCGCGGGCAGCGCGGCGGCACCCAGGGCGACGGCGGCGCGTTGGACAAAACGAGTAGTGAGGATGCGGTTTTGCATGGTCAATCCCTTCAGGTCAGGAGAGGAGGAAGAAAGTCAGCACGAGGTACATCGCGACGAAGCGGATGCAGACGCCGAGGAACTGGCGCTGGTTGAGGCGGTTCTCGGCCCACCCCACGTAGGCCGTTCGGATGGCCCAGACGCCCCAGACGAGCAGAACCGCGAACACGACGCCGACCAGGACGGTCGCCATTGCGGACGGCGCGATGCCGCTGTTGGCTTGAAATGCCGAGACCTGGGCACCGTTCATGGCCTGCCCTGCACAGTCGTCGGCAGCGATGGCGGGACGGCCCGCTCGGTGCGGTACTCGCCGGCCAGTTCGGAAAGGTCGCGCGGCTGGGCGCGCGACGGGTTGAGATGGGCCTGGATACCAGCGCGCACACGGGCCAGATCAGTCAGCAGTCGTGGGTAATCGAAGTGGTAGCGCTCGCCCGGCTGGATGGCGGTTTGCACGGAGCTGTCCTTGACGGTGCGCTCCAGCGCATCGAGCTGGCGCAGCGCAGCAACCAGCTCCTGACGCTGCGCCGGGGACTCGGCCAACGCCATCGAAGACTGCCCCATCAGCAGGGCCGTCACGAGAAAAGTGGGCACGCCGCGATGCGCGGCGCGCAGCCAGATCGGAGCCAACATCGCGCCATTCCTGTGTGATCAGCAATGGCTTGATCGTGGCGATCAGAGACGTATCAGGCCGCAAACAATAAGAACCTGCGGATGACCGGATTGATGGCCTAGAGGTACTTCTTGAAGCTCCCTGCAGTCAGGCTCACGGCCAGTCCCAGCAAGCCGGCGCTGGGCAGCAGGATCAGGAGCGGATGCACCGAGATCGGTAGCGCCAGGTACGTCACCCAAGGCAGTACGGCCAGCGGCATCAGACTGGCTTTCGCTCGGTGGTAGATAAAGCCGGACTCGCGGCCCGCGCCGAACCGGCGCACATCCCGCCTCACCAGTCCGTCGATCAAACCGACAAATGCCGCCGTGAAGATCAGCGGAAGCGTGAGCGCCAGGACCAACAGACGCACCAAAAAAGTGAGCGTGGTGAAGGCGGCAGCGATCAGGTAGCTTTCGGCCCAAACATAGACTTGGCTGATGAAGTAGCGGAAGTTTCGTGTCTGCCCCTGACTGGGCGCGCGGGCGCGCTCGGCGGTCTGGCTCATGCGCTCCAACAGCCCCGATCGCACGAACACCCATTCGTAGCCGGTGTCCACCAGCTCGTGCGCCGTTCGCCCCGGCTCCTGCACGACCACGCTGCGCGTGAAATGCTTGGACAGGTGCCCCAGCTCGTACTGCAACATTTGCTGGGAGTGCTGCCAGCCCTGGTCTTTCCAGAACAGGTGCATGCCGATGCACTCCATCAGGATCGAGAACAGCAGCGAGCCGACCAGTACCCCGAGCAGCCGGAACGGCAAGGTGATGGTGCCGACGGTCAAGCCCTGGCGGCGGTTCTGCTCGCGCTGCGCAGTCGAGGCGGCATCGCTCATGGCGCGGCCTCTTCGCTGGCCGTGTCGCCCGTGTCGGTGATGGGTGTGGCGATGGCCGCCTCATCGATCAAGTCGTCCGGCAAGGCCGCGTCCTGCAAGACCGGGGAGCTGGTGAACTCCCACCATTGCGTGGCCTCGCTGTAGCTTTGGCGCATGTGCCCTGCCAGTTGCTGCAAGTCCGCCGGCATCACTTCATCCGGGTCTGGCGCCGGCAACGGCATGCGCACCTTCCAAAGCTGGCCGCCCTGCAGCAGCGCGAAGCACTGGCCTTTGGGCAGGCCGACGATGTGCGATGGCTCGATCATCGGCACGCTGGACATGCTGATGCGGTCCTGGGTGTTTGACGTAAAGTCTGTCGCTCCACGAATATCGGAGCTGTCGGTCGCGCCGCTGACGATGGTGGTCGTATAGACCTCGACCTTCGGCAACTGCCGGGTCAGCAATTCAGCGGTAGCCGTCTCGCGCACGCGCAGCATGAACAGGTTGTTGAAGTTGCCGATCACCTGACCGGCCTTCGCGCGGTTGCCGATGCGGGCTTCGATGTCCGAGAGCGTCTGTGTGTACGCGGTAACTTGTAGGCCAGCGCCGCCGCCCTTGTTGATCAGCGGAATGAACTCGTCGCCCATCAACTCGTTGAACTCATCGGCGTGGACGTTGATCGGCACGCGCGTGCCAGCCGATGCGCCCGGCAGACCGTCGTCGATCCCGTGCTTGTAGATGTGGCCGGCGACCGAAACCAGGTCGGAGAACATGGAATTGCCGACCGCCGCGGCGACCTCGGCGTCGGACAGCGCGTCCAGGCCGACATAGACCACGGCGCGCTTTCGGATGACCTGCATCCAATCGAAGATCGGACGCGGGTCGGCCAGGTCGGAGTAGTTCGGGGCCAGAAGCTGGGCGATCTTGCCGCTGGTGAGCTTCTCCAGCAGGGGCAGCAGCGATGCGACGATCTTGTCGAAGTAGGTCTTGTCGTAGCGCACTGCCGAGCGCAGGCCGTCGAGCACCGGGTCATAGTTGCGCGCCTGCGAGAGGTACTGCTCCAGCGCCACCACGCGCTTTTCGCGCCCGATCATGTTGCGCGGGATGTTCTTTTCGTTGAGCTTGGCCTCGATCTGGACGATCACCTCCCAGGCCTTGGGCTCGGTCTTGGCGAAGTAGTGCTGGGCGTACTCGATGAACAGCGCATCGATGTTGATCACATGGCGCTGGATCAGCATGTAGTCCGGGCGCTGCCCCAGTTCCACCAGGGCGCGGGCGATGATGTTGACGAAGCGCCACGCAAACTCGCGAAATGCCGCGCTGTTGCCTTCCCCGGAGAGCTGCCCTGCAACACGGGTGGCCACCTCGCTGATGCGCCCAAAGCGGCCCACGGCGTTGTAGCGCGCGGAAATGTCCGGCCAGCCCAAATGGAAGACATAGAACTCGCCCTCGCGGCCCGCACGCTTGGCCTCGACGTACACCCGCTTCAAGAGATCGGCGTCGCCCTTGGGATCGATGACGATGACGACCTCGTGCTCGCCGTCGGCGTTCTTGCGCCGAATGTCCTGGGTCACGAACAACTCGGCCAACCGCGTCTTGCCCACGCGCGTGGTGCCCAGCACCAGCGAATGCCCGACGCGCTCACCCAGCGGCAGGCTGACGTCCACCTCATCGGGTTCGATGCCGTGCAGGCGCGGCAGGCCGCCCACAGGCGGCAGCGGGCGCACCGGGTTGAAAGGCACATCCCAGCCCGTGAGCGCGGGCAGCCGGGACAGCGGGAACGGCGCGAACTCCAGCCGTTCCTCCAGCCTGCGTGCCAGCCGGTAGGCCGGCGTTGGCTCGACGTAGCGGCGAAATTCCGGTCGGTACGTCTGCATGAGCCTATGGGTGTGTTTCTGCTCCCACAGAAACCCGCGCCCCACGAACAGACGCTGCTGGCTGACCGGCACGTCCTTGCTGGTCATCACGTAGCGCGGCAAGCGGCGAATGTTGCGCCGGTAGCGCAGGATGACGCGGGCATCGCGGTAGCGGATGGCACCGTAGGCGCAGAACGCCAGCGCACTGCCGACGCCCATGGCGGGGCTCAGCGCGAGCGACCACGGTGCCACCAAGGACAGAAACGCGGCGCCTGCACACGCCGCGACGGTATAGAACTCCACCGCTGGGCGCAGCAGAACCTCGACCGGCTGTTTCCCCGACATGGCTTCATTGCTCGATGCCGGTGGCTGTGATCAGCACCGGGTAATGGCGCAGACCCAGGCGCTCGGCCAGGTCGTCACCGACCACAGGCGCAAGGGGCACGCCCGGCACCAGGGCGCGCAGCCGTGCCAGGCCCTGCACGGTCTCGACGTTAACCACCAGGCCCACCGCGCCGCGCTCGCGCAGGGATGTTGCCTGGCGGCGCAGCCAGGCTTGGGACGCCTCGTCGTCGCCGACGACCACGAAAGGCCGCAGGCCCGGTGCCTCGATCACCCGCCGCGCGACGGTGCCAAGCGTGAGCTTGGCACTGCGCACCGGCAACATCGCGGCCTCGTCCATGGGCGTGGCGGGCACCGGGAGCATCGGGATAGGCTGTCGGGCCGGAGCATCGGCGCGCGGCTGAAGGTTCAGAGCCTCGTAGTACGGCAGCGCCGATGTGCCGCCACGGTCTTCGACCACGATCAGCGGCTCGCCGGCGCTCGAGGCCAGTGGCAGAGCCGCCAGCAGCAAGAGCAGGCCCTTCAGCGTGAGGTTGGCCAGAGGGGGCTTCGTCATGGGGATGTCTCCTGGTGCGCGGCGAGGGCCGCGGCGGTTGGGTGCGTGCCCTGCACACGGGCAAGGTGGCGCGACACGCTGCGCCGGTAACGTGCGGCAGGTTCTCCGCCCGCAGGGCGGTGGTAGCGACCGATTGCCAGTAACCAGTCCTCGCCAGTGGTGTGCTGCTCCTTCAGAATTTCAGCGGCGAGGGCGAGGTTGCGGTATGGGTCGAGCAAGTCGCACGGGCTGACATAGCGCTGCTGGTGGTAGCCGAGGTTGATCTGACCCAGGCCCGCGTCGATGCGCGTGTGCGGCGTGGCGCGCATCGCCTGCTGCAAACCGGCGCAAGCGTCGGCGCGTGTGGCGTAACGACGCGACTGGCCAGCGACGTTGAGCGACCACGGCCATGGGACGATGCGCCCGTTGCGGCGGATGCCGCTCTCCTGCAAGGCCACGGCGTAGAGCACCGTCGAGGGGATGCCTGCGCGCTGGGCGGCGAGTTGGTAGGCCGGTGGCGGAACCTCTTGGGCATGGGCGGCGCAGGCGTACAGGCCAGCAGCGAGCACCAGTGCGCGTAAGCACTGCGAAACGGAGGTGGCCGCTATGGCTGGCGTTGCCATTGGCCGTTCACCTCGCGCACGACTGCTGGAAGGTCGCCGGGCAAGCTCAGCGACAGCCACCGCCCGCCATCATGGTTGAGCGTGATGCCACCGCTGCGCACGCGCGCCGGATCGACGTTCGCACGCTTGGCCCAGTCGCGGATACGTGTGTCGTCTTGGCGGCTGCCAACCATGTACAGGTCGAACTCGGTGCCGGAGGATTGCAGGCGCTGCACAAGCTGCCCGCAGGCCGCGCAGCCGTCCTTGACGAACACTGCTGTGCGGCCTGAACCGCGCAAGGGGTTGGCGCTTGTGCCGGCGCCGGGTTTTTCGTCAGGCAGGCTCACCCGCTGCATGCCGGGATTTAGGCGCTGCCAGGCCTCGTCGTAGGCACGCTGGTAGGCGAGCAGCTTCTCGACACGGCGCGCCTCGATCTGCACCTGCAGTTCGGCGTAGCGGCGCCGTTCCTCGTCGGTGCGCGCCTCGATGCCCAGGGCGGACAGTGGGTCCAGGTTGGGCGAGTAGATGCCCAACGGCCCGTCCATCAGTTCGCGATAACGCGCCCACTCCTGCGGTTGCAGGCCCCAGTTGCTTGCCACACGGTCGTCCAGGGTGCGGGCGATCAGCGAGCGCTCCTGACTTTGTGCATTGCGGGCGGGAGCCGTGGCCGGCTGCTGCGCCCAGGTGGGCAACTGGGCAGACGCGAGCAGAAGCGCGGAAAGGATGATGGCTGGCTTCATGTCGTGTCCTCAGCTCAAGGGATCGCCACGCGACGGGTCTGGTCGCCGGCCTGAAACACGGCGGAGTTGCCCTCGACCGCCTGAAAGCGCCATGGGCCGAGCGAATCGCCGGGCAGCAGCACCTCAAGCTGGTCGGGCGTGTAAGACCCGGCGCTCGGCGCAACGGACAGGCTGCGTTGACCAGCGCGAAGCTCGGCACCGACGATGCGAAATGGCAGTGGCGGCGGTTCTGGTTTGGCGGTGGGCCTGCTCGGTGAGCGCGGCTGAGCGGGTGCTGCTGCGCGCGCAACGGTCTGGCGCGTCTTGATTTGCTCGACCTCGGTGCGCAGCGCCTGAAGGTCGTCAGCAGCGGCATAGCCGCTCAGCGTTTTCTCGAACTGGGCAGCGCGTGCTTCCAGGAGTTCGCGGGTGTCTTTGAGGTCTGCCGCCGTTGCGACGGCTGGACGCTGCTGGATGGCATCAATGGTCTCGGCCAGGCCCATCGCCTGCGCTTCGAGACGTTGCAGGCGGGTATCAAGCTGATTCTGGTCGGCCTGCTCGTTCACCGCCTGGTAGCCGAGAGCGACGAAAACGCTGAGGCCGATCAGCCAGAGCCACATCAGGCTCTGCAACACCACGGCGGTGATCGGGCGACGGGGAGACTGCGCGGCATTCATGGCTGGCCTCCCGAAACCGAAGGCATCAGCGGAAACGTCTGCACCGCCTCGGCAACAGGCGGCTCGTGTGCGTGCTCGGCGGTCGCGCTGCCTCCAGCCTGCTCAAAGCAAATCTGCCGTGCCCGGTCATTCGCATGCAGTTCCCAGGCCGGGCCAGCCAGGGTGAGCAGCGCATCGCGCAAGGTCATGGGGCCAAGATGCAGGTGCGCCGCCGGCAGCGGGAGCGCATACAACTCGCTCACGGCGCGGGACGTCTCGCAAAGCTGGTAGCCGCTGCGTTTGAGCACATGCCGCAGGCCATCGCCCACCGTGGTGCGGGCGTCCTCGGGCATGGACACGTCGATGGTCTGCAACAGCAAGTCACGCTGCGCCGCCGTGGGTGCCAGCTCGACCAGCGTGTAGCGGCCATAGCGCACGACGGGAATGAACTCGAGTGCCTCGGGTTCGGGAACGGAGGCGACTTCTTCTATGGCGTCTGGCACCAGCGGCGCGGTCGTGGTCGTGCAGCCGCTGGCCAGCGCTGCAGCCAGGAGACCAGCGCCGACCAGACACCGTGATACAGGGATTGCGGGCATGGCATCGGCTCTTCTGTTGCGATGCCGATACCTTGGCGGCGCGTCGCTGCGCGGTCAGCCAGGAATGCGAACTGGGTGGTGCCCGCTTTTCTGTCTTGGGGTAGTGCCGGGGGTGGCAATACGAAAGCGGAGACCGTCTCTATCTGTCATTCCTCGCCAACTTACTTTGGGTTACATTGCCCGAGCATGTGCCTTTATTGGCCTTGCCTGCAAGGAATCGATCTGGATCAGGATATGCCCACAGGATCACTGCTCGCATGCTGTTGTGGGTCGATGGAATTTGGCGACTACCAAATTAGGTTCTAGGAGAAACAAAGCGGCATGACGATTCGGTCACCTCATCGCGATGCACTGCGAATTTTGTTCGTCTTAAGAGCAGGAGGCAGCCCTGTCGAACCACCGACGGCTGAGCATGCTCTCGTCTTCAAAGGCGAAGCACGTCTACAAGCTTTCGATTTTTGGATGCGAAATCCAGACTATCTTGCGGCGGAGTTGCTTGATTTGTTCGCAGAGACAAAGGACAAGAGCTACTACAAAGCAGCGCAGGTGATCTTGGACGACGAGGAGCCTGACCTCCGCCGTGTTCCTATGGTTCGGTACTTCTTTGGTGCCTATGAGCGGCTGGATGATGCCCTCTCGCTGCTAAGGTCCCGGGATCTGATTCGCATCACTGGCACCAAGGGAGCCAAAAACAAGGTCTTGGAGACAGATTTCGTTCTTACGAAGTCCGGCTATGACGTCTGCTCGACCGCAGTGTCGCAGGAGCCCATTCTTCAATGGTATGCGGATAGGGCTGCATTGGTAGCCAAGATCGCGGGTCCTATGGGTGGGACAGCTTTGAAACAAAAACAGTATCAGCGCGCGAGCTACGCAGAAACCAAGTTGGGCGGAGTTATCCCGGCCATCACCGAAGATGTACGAGTTCGCCTGATACAGCTGAAATCCGTGTAACGATGGGGAGAAATATGGCAAAACCCAAGGAAGAATGGCTGCGCGCGATAGCAAATCGAGCAGAAGTGGAGACTGCCGCAGTTGAGGGCGTCCTTTCCGCTCACCGAATTCAACCATCACCTGTACTTGCCCAGCCTCGCAGACTTGTTCTGCGAGAGATCGAGTTTTCTGGCGAGAAAGATGGCATCGCGAATGCTGGCCCTTTCGCGTTTTCCTGGACGGCCCTTGATCACGGTCTGTGGGCCATGCTTTCTGAGCATAACCTACGGGGCAAATCAACCATCATCGAAATTGTTCGATGGATGATAAGAGGAAGACCATCAAGCAACTTGCAAGACGATGTGCGACGATGGGTTCATGCCGTGAGGCTGGGATTCCTCCTTGATTCAGACGAATACGAGATCGTTGCCAGAACTCAGGGTGAGCCTATCGGCAGCCTGTACCGTATTCGTGCGCCCAGCCCTAGCGGAGGCAAACCGGGGAAAACCGTTCTTGCCGACTTTGCTACCGATGGCGAGTTCGAAGCAGTCATGGCAGATTTCTTCATGCGCACGTTCGCGATGGATCCGATATCGACTTGGCGACAGGGAAAAGAAGACGAAGGTCAATCGGTAACACATAGCTGGGTATCCTTTTCAGGCGCCATGTTCATCGGCACTAACTACGAGGTACTCCTTGGCGACATGCCCGTCACCACTGGCCTCACATCGCGGTTAATGCAGATGTACCTCGGCGTTCCGTGGGTTTCAACACTCGCTGCTGCGAAGACCGCGCACCAGATCGTTGAGCAAGCTGTTCAAGTTTTTGCGAGAAAAAATGAACAGGGGCATGAGGCAAGCAAAGAGCGCATTGCAAGCATTAGCGCCCAACTGGCAGAGAAACGTGCCGACCTAGCGAAGATTCCAAGCGATGAGGCCTTGCGCAACGCCATTGATGCGGATGCGGCCGAGCTAGCTGATATTCGTCGCCAAGAACGAGCCATGGTCGAACATGCGGAACGCGCCGTTGCCGCGCTCCGAGAACTCACGGCCATTCATCAGGAGGATCGGCGGGACCTTCAGACACACATGGATGCCATGTCCGCAATGGCAGTGTTTCGTCGTCTGGAACCCAAGTGTTGCCCTCGTTGCGACCACACGATCTCCAAGGTGAAGAAGGAACTTGAAAGTTCCAACCACTCATGCTCTGTTTGCGGTGAGTCGATCACGAGCTCCGAAGATGGCGAGACGATCAAGGCTGAGCTGCAGGAGCGGGTTGCGGAATCTGATTCCGCAGTAGCGCGCGCCTCGACCAAAAAAGAAGAAGTGGAGGCTGACTTAGCCACCCTTCGAGAAAAAATTGACATCTTGCAAAGTCGTCTTGAATCAGCTTCTAAAGAGCTAGGTTCCGCAGTGCGACGGCAAGAGGTCGCAATAGCCGTAGCTGCTCTGGAAGGTCGGCTGGCGGAGGCCTCAATAAGCCCAGTTGCACAAGCTGACAACCGAAGCGACGAACTGAAAATTCTGTCTGCTGTCGTGGCGGAAACAGAGGCTCGGGTTAAGGCCGTGAGAGATGGTTTGCTCACCGATGTTTCTGCACGCCTGGTTGAATACGCCAAGGCCTTCGGAATGGAGAACTTGTTGGAGGCGTCACTGAAGGGAAACGCAGCTCTATCTTTGGTCAAAGGAGGAGTGCCCACGAGCTACAGCAAGGTAACGGAAGGCGAGAAGTTACGTCTGAAGGTGGCGACCGTTCTTGCGATGATTGAAATCTCTGAAGCGCGGGGTATTGGTCGGCACCCGGGATTGCTCATGATTGATTCGCCCGCTGCTCAAGAAGTATCCCCTGTCGACGTCGATCACCTTATTGCGGGGCTTCAGGAAGTTTTTACCAAGCTGCCGCATTTTCAAGTGTTTGTTGCCGGTATCTCGTCCAAGGCTATAACCGATCACATACCGGAGACGAATCGCCGTGAGGTTGCCGGCAATGCGTTCCTGTGGTGACCAACATGCATCCGATTGAAGCAGAACTTATAGAGGCCGTGAAGAGCGGGCGGGACTGGCAGTTGGAAGATCTTGGCGGGATCACGAAGCTTGCGTCGGCAGCACGATCGCTCGGTAGCACGCCCATGATGCCCGAACTGCTTCACCCGCTTGTGTTGGGGTGGAACGATGCAAAAACAGCAGATCGGGACGTGTACAAAGGCGTCCTGCACGATCTATTGGAGGTCGCAACAACAGATTTCGTACTCCTTGAAGCGGTCGATATCCTAGAACATCATCGCCCGCTGCCGGACGACGGAGATGAGTGTTGCTTCATGCTCTTCCTTGCAAAGGCCGCAACCGGCGACCATTCGCTCTCTGGGCTATCGCGCGGCGCGGCGCTTGATGGCGCGTTTCGCTGGGCCGGAGACAACAGGCGCTGGCAACTTCGCTTACTGGACTTCTTCCTCGGTCTTGCGCCAAGCGACGATACAGAGTTCCTGCGGCGGGCCGCCAAGATTGTCGGTGTCGCTTTTTCGCACTGGCGTGACAAGGAGTTGGTCGAGGTTTTGCACAAACTCGCCCAACTCGAAGCGGTCCGGCCCGAGGCAGCATTCGAGTTGGGAATGGCGGCTCTTGCTGAAGCCATGGATAGAGGGGACAGCAACGCGGCAGTCACGGCATTCCGTGACGCCAGAGACTGGTTTGGAGAGTCCGACGGAGTGTCTGATCACCATCCTGAAGCCAGCTTGTACCTCGATGGCCTCGACCTACTCCTGAGCTTCCACAGCGGGGCCGCAAGCGCATCGATCAGTGTCGTAAGCACTCGCGTTCAGCAGCATGCGTTCGAGCTCCACGCCTGGTCCGGAGGTTCCGGCCCTCCGTGGCTGGGGGCGAGGCAGACCGAAGCGGTGTGTTGGAGTGTGTTGGCCAGTGCTGTTGCGGGACTGGCAGGCGCACTTGACGAACCGAGTTGGTGGGAACCGGCTGTTGTCATCGAGGAAGGTCTCCTGTCGGTGTACAGCGCAAGTCGATCGATCTTGCGTCGAGATCAGCACGGTGGCGTCGAAGCGATGGTCAGGCCTCGAATACGTGCAAGTGTCGCCACTCGGGCCGGACAGGTGCATCAAGTTCGCATGTGGCTCCAGCAAAACGCGACCCATGAATGGATTGCGGAAGCGCAGGATCTGATTGCACAGATTGATGCCTTCGTTGAACAGTCAGGCGGTCGGGAAAACCCTCCTGAGGCGGCGAATGAACGGGCCCGGCTCGCCGCCATCATCGCAGGGTCCAGCATTCCAGAAGAACAGAGGAATGTCCTTCTGGGTGTAGTCGCGAACGCCATATCTCTGCAACTTTCCAACATGACAAGTGCCGAAGCCGATGTCATAGAGCGCTGCTGTAACGAAGTTCGTGGGCACTCCGACTACAGCGCGAACACGAACGGGGCACGTCTCTTCGATACCGTGCTTCTCTGGTTGGTTCGTTTTATTTTCAATCGTCTGGAATTGACTAAGGGCGATGACCCAACTGGCGCCTATCTCTTCGAACGCGATGATGGTTCACTGCCTCACGAGGATGAACTACAGCAGGACTTTTTTCGCTGGGTGGCAACGTATGCAGCAGGGAGCGACCTTGAACCGACAAACATTGCGAGTGGCAGAGCCGATATACGTCTGAAGTCTGGCCCAGAACGTCTCGTTGTCGAGGTGAAACGTGAGGAAAAGGACTGTTCTTTCGATGCGCTTTTTAAGTCATATGCAGCACAAACGGCGGACTACCAGAACGTCAGCATCCGATTAGGCGTACTGTTGGTGCTCGACTTGGCGACACCCAACCGCGAAGGCACCCCGCATTTGACGAGTTTATTTGAGGCTCGCCGCGTTCATCGCTCAGGCGAGGATCAGTCGCGGTTTATCCTAATTGTCAAGATTCCCGGTCGGCGCAAGAGACCAAGCGATCTTACAAAGCTTGCCAGAACCAGCCGGTAGCAGTTGCTCTGCGCTTGTTGGCGTTCATGGAACTTGTTGGGATAAGAAAAAGCACAGCCATGTCCACGTAAGCGTGGGCATGGCTGCAAGGTGGAAATGAGTGAGCCGGCGGCGCTAGGCCGACGATGGCGTGGAAATCAGGCGGTGACCAACTGCCGGGCCAGTGCGACCTCGACGGAATCACCGTCCTGGTTCAGAACATCCAGCCCCGATTCGGGCACATCGCCCGAGGTGGACTGCGAGACCATGATCTTCTTGGCCATCAGTTCCAGGCAGGTCATCTGCGAGGAACCGGCGTAGCCGAGGTAGATCACGCACACGGGCTGTTTCTGCCCAATGCGCCAGGAGCGGCGTGCTGCCTGTTGGAGCGAGTACACGTTGTAGCCACTTTGCATGAACACAATCGTCGGGAACTCCAGCAGGTCCAGCCCCGTCTTGACCAGCTCGGGATTGGTGACGAGCACGTCGATGCCCCGGTCCAGTTGCTCGGCGATCCAGTCCTCGCGGCGGCTGGCATCCACGCTTGCGCGCAGTACCGCCACCTTGAATCCTTCCTGCTCCAGCAGCCCCTTCAGGCGCGACGTGGTGTCGCGCGTGCCGGTATAGACCGTGTAGGCCAGAACCTTGCGGCCCTGTGTCTTCTCCTGCTTGCAGATGTCGATCAGCTCACGCTCCTTGGGGCTGATCTCGAACTCATTGAACTGAGCCGGGACAAACGCCAAGGTGTTGCGCGTGCGCGGATGCACCACGGTCTCCGACCGGAAGCAGCAATCCGGCCAGGCCAATAGCACGTTGAGCACCACACCCAGCAAGGTCGTGTCGCGTCGCGCCAGAGCCTGTTTCAGCTCTGCGGTCAGCCGACCCGCCAGATCGCGGTAGGCCGCAGCTTGCGCCACGTCCATCTGGACTTCACGAAACTCCTCGTCATACGGCGGCAGGACGTTGCCGCCGATGTCCTTGAGCTTGAGGAAAATCGTGAACGGCAGGATGCAGCGCAAGACGCCTTTCGGGCCGAAGCCGGGAGCCTTGACCGTGCGCACCGATACCTTGGTGCCATTGGCTGTCTTGTGCGCCGTGCCGGTGCTCTCGGAATAGATGTCCTTGAGGACGCCGTGATCGCGCATGAACGCCATCGCAGCCGAGGTCATGCTGCCGCTCGTGGTCGGGCGGTAGCCGTCTTCGATCATCCGTCCAGGCAGCGCCCGGAACAGCAGGTAGAACAGATCATCGCCATAGCCGCCCATCAGCGTGCCGGTCAGCAGCAAGGTCTTGCGAGCCTTCGCCGCCAGCACGCCCATGGCCTGGCCCTGGGCACTGCCACCGTTCTTGTACTCGTGCGCCTCGTCGGCGATGAGCAGGTCGAACGTGCCTTGCGGCAGGTAGCGCTTGATGAACTCGGACGGTTGGTAGCCGCCTTCGCCAAAGCCAAACTCCATGTTGGCCATCGCACGTTCCATGCGCGTGGCCTGACGGTCGGAAAACACCAGCTCGCCGTTGCCATCCATGAGGTTGATGAACTCATGGATGTTGTCGCCCAGCATCGAGGCCAGGAAGCCGTCACCGAACTTCTGCATCAGCTTCTGCGCGGTGACCTCCCCGATGGTCGGGATGCGCTTCAAGGCTTTGAGGACGACCGAGGACTGGTCACTGCCGGACAGGCTGCGCGGGCGGATCAGCGTCCACAGGGGCGCGGCGCAGTGGCTGCACTTCCTGCGGGACTCCTCGGCTTCGAGCGAGATCGGGTTGACCGGCTCGCCGTCGAGGTCGGTGATGAGCGTGCCGCAGTCCGGGCAGGCTGCCACGTCGCCGTGGCGGGTGCGCCGCTGGGTGAAGACCGGCTTCCAGTGGAACCCCATCCGCATCCTGACGCGGCCCAGGATGAAAAACTCCTGGCCCGTGGGCTGCACACCCAACTGCTCGCGCAGCTTGATGAGCTTGACCAGCGTGTCCGGGCCATTGAGCACCCAGACCTTGGCGCCGGCCACCGTCTCCTGGATCTCGCGCCGCCACTTGTAAACCAGGTGGGGTGGCGAAAGCACCAGGGTGCGGCGGTAGCCTTCGGCGTTGAGCACGGCGGCCGTGGCGATGCCGACGGTCGTCTTGCCGCAGCCCATTTCACCGTTGACGATCGCAGCGCGCTCGCCTTGATCGACCAGCAGCTCGGCGGCGGCATGGACAACGTCGGCCTGGGCCTGGAACAACTTGCGCTTGAGGCTGGCGACGACGAGTTGTCGCTGCGCCTGTGCTTGACCGGCATAGACCGGCGGGTTGGCGCGGTTGAGAGAGTCGAGCAGTTCGTCGCCGAACTCGCCGACAAAATCCTGAAGGCTCAGGGTGAGAGGGTTGGATTCCGCTTCGAGCAGTTCGTCCTGTACGGGCGCTGAATCGTTGGCGGTGGTGTCGAGATCGAGGGACATGGTGATGCTCCAAAGAAAAATGGGACATGCACCACCCCAGCGGGGCGATGGCATGCCCCGTGATGGGAAGATAGACGGCGAACCGTCGGTGGTTGGACAGTGCAGGCGCTCGCGGCCTACGGTGACAACTCGCGGTCAGTACTCGGACGGCAGCACGATGCGGGTCGCTCTGCGATCTGCTTCGGTGAAGATGCGGATGCTCAGGTCACGGGTGACGACGTAAAACGAATCGAGGCGTTCGCCAGACTCCAACGCAGCGTTGTTCTGTTGCCATTGGTTATCTGCGACGTCGCCCCAGTCGCCACGCATGTGGCGTTCGAAAAGCGGCATGGGATCGAGCCGGCCTTCGTTCATCAGGCGTTCGACGCCTTCGCTGAACTCCAGTGCACCGATCTCGAACAGCCGTTTGCGGCGGTGCTTGTCATGTTGGTTGGATGTCATGTGGCTTCCTTCTGAGTGAAGGGGCTACGGCACCCTTGCGGGGTGTCGGTGGCCCCGCGTTGGAGAAGATCAGTACTCGCTGGGCAGCAGCAGCGTGGTGACGCTGCGATCCCATTCGGTGATGATCCAGAGCTTCAGGCCGGGTGCGACCTGGTAGGAAGAAAACAGACGATCCTCGCCGGACTTCAGCGCGGCATCGTTCTGCCGCCTGTCGCTGTCGTCGAGGTCGCCCCAGTCGCCACCGAAGTGGCGGCGCAGATACGGAATCGGGTTGAGCCGGCCCTGTTGGACCAGGTCATCGACGCCGCAGGTCATGACCACCTGGCCGGGCGAGAAGCGCAGGCTCGGTGTCTGGCTGATGGAAAGTGCTTGGGCTGCCATGGAAGGCTCCTTGATATGGAAGGGCCGCGGCACCCCATCGGGGCGACTGGACCCCGGTGGGTGGAAAAAATCGACGGCGAACCGTCGGCGGTGGAGAAACGATCAGCGGATGGTCAACACCTCGCCCCGCGTGGCGGAACCCGGCGTCATGTCCCAGGCGCGGATGACGGGAACGAACTTGTCGGTGAGGATGCGCGTCTCGGCAATCGAGCCGTCTTCGCGTTCGGTGAATTCCCGCTGGAGCGTCTTGTCCTTGTGGGTGTCACCTTTGACGACGAGCACGCGCCCCGTCTTGGATTGCACGACTCCCGAGATCGCGCCCGCAGCCAAAGCCAGGGCGAGATGCCAGTGGGACAAGGCCCGCGCCGGTGGACGCAGCGTCTGCTGCGCGGCCCCCAACTGGGTATCCCGCGACGGCCAGAGGCCTTGCAGCCTGCCAACCTCATCGGCGAACTGCTCCGGCTCCATCGTCACGCGGAAGAAATGCCCCGGCTCCGCCGGGCTGGTGGGGACGATGTACGGCAGGAACGGCCATTCGCTCGGCAGCTCCTCGGCTTCGACTTCGCCAAGCCCAACCTGCAGCAGCAGATTGCGCACGGCCTTGACGCCATCGGGCGTCTGCTCACGCTGGCGCACCCGCCGTCCGAAGATCACCACCTGCTTGAACTGCGTTTCCACCGCTCGGTAGATGCGCAGATCGGTGTAGTGGCGCGTCAGCCAGCCAACCAGCTCCGCGTCGAGCACGTAGCCGGGGACGATGAAGACCAGCACGCCGCCGTACTGCAGCAGGGGCAGCGTGCGCTGGTAGAACAGTTTTTCGAGGCGGGCACGGCCCTGACCCTGATAGCCAATGTTGCCGTTGACATCCTTGGACAGGTCGCCATACGGCGGATTGAGCCAGAGCAGCCCAAAGGACTGTTTGGAGATCATCGTGTCCATCAGGTCCGCGTGCAGGCAGTGATCGACCAGGCTGCGGGCATGGCGCGCCCGCTCTGCGTCGAACTCGACGGCGAACGCCCTGGCCTGCTCGCGCCCGAGGGCATGAGCAGCTTCGGCGATTGCCACGCCTTCGCCGGCGCAGGGATCGAGGATGCACATCGGCCCATTGGATTCAGGCGCACTGGGCATCAGTGCATTGAGGGCTCTTTCGAGCGTCGGTTCGTCGGTCGGGAAGTACCCGTTCTTCACGAAATTGCGGGCGAGCCGCGGGAACATGAGAGCCATGGAAGTCTCCTGGTTGGCGGGGATGAATAGAGAAGGCGCGCCTTGGCGTGCCTGCGCAGGTGGGTCAAGCCGCTACCGTTTCCGGCGTCCAAATCTTGGCCGGATAGGGATAGGCGGTGAGCACGTCACTGCGGATCAGCGAGCCGAGCGCCTGGGTCAGCGCCGGCACGTCGATGGCGAGCCGATGGCCCACTAAAGGCCCGAGGGCGAATGGCAGACGGGTCAGCATCTCGCGGCTTTGCAGCAGTTCCAGCACGGTTTCGCGCCAGTGGTCGAGCAATGGCAGTGGGCAGGTGTCCTGCACCAACGTCCACAGGCGGTCAAGCCGGTGGTCGCTATCGCGGGGCAGCAATGCCAGTGCGCTGGCGTTGGCCTTGTCGGGCTTGACGCAGCGCCGATCGAACAGCCACACGTTGGACAGCGAACCGAACAGCGTTCGCCGGTAGGCGCGGGTCATGCGCTTTTCCAGGCGATCGACGTTGCCGACGAACACCGGGACGCTACCGTCCTGGTCGGTGATGAGGTGGAACTGCTCCAGCCCCTGCTCGTCGCGCCCGAGGGTCAGGCGAGCCAGGAACTGCTGGACGGCGGTGTCCCGCGCCCAGATCGACAGGAAGATCAGGTTGCCCTGGTCATCGCCGACGCAAGCGTCGGCCATCACGTCCGGGCATTCGTCGATGCGGTACAGCGTGGTGGAAGAAGTGTTTGCGGGCATGGTGGTGTCCTCGGATGAACGGGAACAGCACCGCCCGCAGGGGCAAGTGCTGCCCCTTGGGGTGGAAGTAAAACGCTCTGGTTCAGGCCGTCAGCGCCGTAGCTGGGGCTGTGGTCGCCTTGGGTGCGCGCCGCCGTGCGTGGTAAGCGCGAACGCCTGCACGCCAGTCGGCGGACTGCTCCGGTGCGAGGTTCAGATAGGACAGCGGGCACGAGTAGTAGTACGGGTGCATGGATTCGTCCAGCGGCTTGTAGCCCCACTGGCTGCCGCTGCGTTCCAGCAGATCGCAGCGGATGGTGCGCAGGGACTGGCCCGGTGCGAGATCACGGTGTACGCCTTCGGCCTTGGCCGTCACTTGCACAACGGACCAGAGGACGTTGCCACGCAGCGCGTGGGCGATGACCTTGACGCTGGCGCGCTCGGTCTCTTGCGGTGCGATCAACTCCGCGATCAGTTCAGACCGCGATTGGGGTGAGAAATACCAGCCCATGAGAGGCCTCCTGGAAAAATTGAGCCAGAAGCCTCCCCGGTGGGGAAGACCCCCGGCGGGTGGATGAACACCGCAGATGCGGTGTCCAGTACTACGCAGGTTGCAGTTCGGCCTGGCGGCTCCACTCCTGCGTCTTGAAGTCCAGCGCGTAGCCCAGTTCGCCCAGGCGGACGATCTGCGCGCGCAGGGTGCGGCGGTCGATGGTCGAATCCAGTTTCACGGACTCGCCCAGTGGCCAGAGCAAGCTGAACAGCGCGGCGTCGCCATCTTCGGTACTGCCGGGAGCAGTTGCCGCAGCGGGCGTCGGCGCATCCACGCCGAAGGGCGTGGTATCGACCAGCGGATCCGTGGATGCCTGCACGGGTGCGGGCTTGGCGGGCTTGGACGTTTTGGCAGTCTTGGCCGGTGTTGCCGGCGTTACTGCAGGCTGCGCGCCCAGCTCTTCATCGAGCGGATCGACGTCCTGGGTGGCGAAGCTGCGTGCCTCGTCACGGCTCAGTTTGTCGATGTCGTAGAGCGTCATCCCGTCCAGGCTGGCACGGATCTCGAAGCGCATGCCGCCACCGACCGGGTAGGACTTCGGGAAGATGTACCTGATGATGAATTCCCCGTCGTACTTGCCTTCGGGGTATTGCTCCAGCTCCGGGTCCTTGACCTCGAAGGTACCCAGGTGCGTGGCGAGGCGACCGACCGTGAAGGGGCCGTTCTTGCCGCGGATGGTGCGCAGCGTGAGCTGGCCGGGGACGACGATGGGCGAGACCGATTTCTCGGATGCCGATGTGGCTGCCATGATGGTTCTCCTTAGCGATTGGGAAAACGACAAGGCCCGCGAGGGCCTTGCCGATCAGAACGAAGCAGCCAATGCCGGCTCCTGCTTCTCGACTTCACCTTCGGGCTCGCGCTCGGCGGGCTCGGCAGGCTGATCGGCAGCGGGGTCGGCGTCCTCGGCTTCGGACGCGGATGCGTCCTGGGCTGGCGGCGTCTCGGCTTGCGCGGGGCTCGTCGGATAGACCTTGGTGCCGTCGATCTTGATCAGGCCGATGTGGATCAGCGTCGATTCCAGGCTTGCGGCCGGTTCCCCAGCGCGTTCACCCTTGGTGCGGATGTACGGATCGATCTTCATGTCGTTGAGACGGAAGGCGATCAGCACCTTGCAGTCCCCTTCGATGGCCTGCACGCACCGGCGAACCAGATGCTCGGCTTCAGGGGTGGTGACGATGGTGTCGAAGTACCGATACTCCGGTTCATCGACAGGCCCGGCCAGCGCGGCGACGGTGCAAGAGAGGAACGGGTCGCCATCTTTGGGCGTGACGTCCTTCGGACGGCTGAGGTAGCCGATGCCGCGGGTGATCAGCTCGTGCTGCCTGATCGAAGCCAGTTCGGCCCGGTCAAGCGGCTCGGCCTTGAGTAGGCGCGCCTTGAGGGACGCGGCGGCTTGACCTTTCTGATCGCCCTTGTCACGGATGTATGCATCGCCCCACAGGTCGCCGAGGCGAAAGCGCACCAGTGGGCGCTGCTTGGGATCGTCAACGCCGATGTAGCGCTCGACCAGCTTCTTGGCCTCGGCACCCGAGACCTTGACGTCGCAATAGCGATAGCTGGGGTCCTTTGCGGAACCGACCAGCGCGGCGATGGTGCATGCCAGGAAAGGCTGCGCGCGGCGGCCGCCCCGGACAGGCACTTCACGGGCACGCTGGATGTAACCGATGCCCGAGGTGTGGAGGTCGAAATACGATTTCTCGTTGGACGTGGTGCTCATGGTGAATCTCCATAGGGATGAAGCGGAGACACACCGGCCCCACGCTGCGGGGAAAGGTGCGTAACCCCGCGATGGGTTGATAAGGCGAAAGCATCCACCACCAGAGACTGGTGGCCGCTCGCGGATGGATGTGGTGCGAGCTGGCTCGGTCACGCAGTGGGAACTGCGCCGCAACCTCGAAGACCGATGGTTGCCTGGCATGTCGCTGACAACGTCAGCAGGCATGGGCTCAGCATGGCCGGGCCTCGCGCGCGAGACAGCCATCAATCGGCATCCGGTCGATTCCCTTTGATGAAATCTCCCAGGCAGAAAAAAGGCCCTCCTTCCGAATGGAGGGAGAGCCTGTGGGGGGGGCATGTCGCCTGGTTCTTTTCGTGGTGTCACGCCGGTACAGCGCGGCGCCGTCGGGACGTCTCCGCGCCGATCACGCTCACATCGATCAGACGCCAGCGCCCGTCGTCGATGAGCCGCTCCAGCACTTCGCCGAGGATGTCGAAATACACCTCGTCGTGCCGATCGACCAACTCGCCGTCGCGGCGCAGCTCCACCGCATAGGTATCGCTGCCGCGCTGGTAGAGGATCGTCACCTGGCCGGCGAACTTCGCGGTCGAAACCGTGAAACTGATCGCCGGAGGCGTTTCGATGATCCTGGACGGCTTCGGATCGACCCAGGTGAAGTCGTGGGCGCCCGCATCGACCAGCATGTGGGTGATGCGCCGGAACCCGTCGGGCGCCGGCATTTCCTCCAACTGCTCGATGAGCTGACCCAGTTCCATGCACTGCGGCTCGGGAATGGGCAGCTTGGCCGGCGCGGAGCCGAGGATGTGTGTCTTGACGGTGTAGGGAGTGCCGTCGGACATCATCTCGGTGCGCTCTTCTGGCGTGTCCGCACGCAGACCGTCGAAACGACGACGGGCATAGGGTTGGACATGCACCTTGGTGCCCTCACTGGGAATGCTGGTCACCAGGTTGGGATCGAGTACCGCGAACTCGCTGGGCTTGAGCTTGACGACGATGGCGTCTTCGCTGGCTGCGACCACCTTGCCGTCGAAGGGCTGGGGATCAATGATGAAGCCCAGTGTCGAGGACTGTGGCTGATCATCGAACACGCGGTACTTGAACGACCGCACGTTGCGGGGCACATGGCCTGCGACCAGCGAAGGCATCAGGGTCTTGATAAGAGAGCGATCCATGTGAATCTCCTTGAGGAAGAACAAGGGATTCCCCGCCCGCAAGGGAGAGGTCCCTTGTGGGTGAATGGGCGCAATGCGTCCGTAGGAAGAAACAACCAGCACGGTTTCCCGCGCTTGCAGCCTTGAAGGTCTTGGCTGCCTGGGCATGTGTCGGCAACGCCGACGAACATGGGGCAAGGATGGCCCTGGAGTGAGCCGCCTGCGCTCAGGAAACCGCACCGCGCCGCACCCGCTTTCCTGCGTCGCGACAAGAAAAGCCCCTCGAAAGGGGCTGGGTGGTCAGGCTTGGTACACGAAGTAGTGTTCGCGCTGACGTGGAAAGAACACGTGCTTCCACGTGTCGCCGCCGGTGTTGCCACCGTCGAAGACGACCATTTCGTAGGCATCAATGTCGGTGTCTGCCAGATCGGCGCTGGCGATATGGCGCATGTGCAGCATGCCGCTCAAGCGCTCGAATACCAGGATCTGGCCGATGGCGTCGTCCTGGCCCATGGCGTTGACGCAGGCTCCAAGCTGATGCTCGAAGTCGCGTGCGGGCGAGATGAGGTCGGGGAACATAAAGTGCTCCTATGGAATTGGACCAGCCCGGCTCCCAGAAAGGAGACGGGCTGGCATGGAGGACAAAGAGGAAGGTGGGCGCGTGGTGTGTTTGCTCTAGGACTCGGCCAGCGGCAGGCCCAGCAACACGGGCGCGTCAGCGTCGAGGATGAGGATGCGCACATCGGCCTGCCCAGCCAGTTCCAGGATGTTCGCCAGGTCGTCTGGCATGCCCTTGCTGCGGTGCTCCTGCCGAAGCTGCTCGGCGGTGATGCCCTCGGCGTGCTCCAGGTTCTTGTCCGTCCAGGGTGTGGAGATCAGCTTGACGCCGATCGCCGGGCTGTACGGAACCCGAAAGGCGATGAACAAAAAGGCCTCCGGCGTGGCAAGATCCGCCAGATTGGCGAGGTACTGGTCGGTTTCCGGGCTGATGTGCGCGCTGCTGATCTCCCAGCATCGGCTGTAGTAGCCGGTCTCGAAACTCAGGCGCTGCACGACTTCCCGCGCGGCCTCGACCGAATAACTGTCACCAACGTGGATCAGGCGACCGTCGAAGTCCTCGCCATGAATGGCATAGACCACGGCATTGATCACGCCTTCGCCGTTAACGCCTTCATCGGCATCGCATTCGGCCAGTACCTCGGCACTCACAGGTTCAGAGCCGTTCGTGACCACCGCGAAATCGCTGGTGACGATGCAGGACGATGAAATCAGTTCCTGGTCGGAAAGGTGTTGCTGGCTCGGGTGGATGTTTCGCCAGACATGCGGGCTTCCGTCCTCGTAGCTGATGGACAGCGTGCGGACGATGTTCAAATTCCAGTAGCCGCGCAGAAAGGGATTTGGATTCTGAGACATGGGAACGCTCCTGATTGAATAATGGAGCCAATTCCCGCCACCGGGAATTGGACCCGGTGGGTTGAAAGTGGAAAATGCGTCAGGCAGAGGTGATCGTTGGCTTTGATTCAGCCTTACGCTGGGCAACGGAAAGGAAATTGAGGGACATGACCGTGTAGGCGCATGTCTCTCGTGGGGAACGAAAAGGCGATGGTGTGCCGGAAACGGGGTCACCAACCGCTGTAGTTCAGCATCAAGTCGGCAATGACCTTGCGGCGTTCCAGGTCGAGACCGTCGAAGTCCGACAGCCCGTGGAAGTGGCAGCGTTTGAGCATGGCACCGCCCTCGCGCGCGTTGTAGAAGCTGACCATGGCGGACAGAAACATGCGTTGCCCGCTGCTCAGGACACCGAGGGCGTCGTTGAGCCGCAGCATGTTGGGACGCAGATCCCACTTGCTCTTGGCCTGGTTCAGGCCGTCACGGGTGCCATCGCCAAACCATTCGGGGCCAGCGATCTCGGCACCACGCTTCCAGGCCTCGAAGAAGGCTTGGGGCGCGGCAGCGAAATGCTGCTCTTCCCGCATGATCTGATCGACGACTTCCTGCGGCAGCAGTTGATTCATGGCGTGATTCCTCCAGTTGGATCAGGGAATGGCGAGCTGGGACCAGCCGCCTCTTTCGAGGGCACGTTGAGCCGCCGCATGGCTGCGGAAGTACTCGTGCGATTCCCGCGAAACGGGACCTTCGGTATCGCGCGTGCCGATGTAGTGGCCGGCGGCGCTTTGCAGGACTTCGAGCGGCAGGAACTTGCCGCAATAGGTCAAGGCCAACTGGCCGAAAGAGGCTATGTGGGACATGGGTAGGCTCCTTGGAAAAGCGAGGCCTTGTCCCTCACGGGATGGCAGCTCCCGCACGCGGTGGATAAAAAGCATCGGCGTCACGGGGACGCGCGTCCGCAGACTTGATGCGATACGGACTGGCGGGTTACGCGGGAAGAACCCGCGGCAGCCAGGAACCCATGGCTGCTGGCATGTGCTGACGAATCAGCGAACATGCGGGCAGCTTCATGCGGGGGCCGCGCTGCGTCAGTTGGAAAACGGCATTCGGCCCAGCCCGGATTGATCGGCGCAGAGAAAGAAAACCCGCATCAAGTGCGGGCTGTCAGGGTGGTGCGTGGGTGCGTTGGCTCACTCGGGCGTGTCGCCCAGGACATGCTGCTTCCACAGGGCGAATGCCTCGTCCTGTCCCAGTTCGGCCAGGACCACAATGGGTTGCGCCTGCCGCGCACGCAGCGAAGCGAAATACGCCTTACGGTCGGCGATGGCCTTGAGGTTGATGCCATCGATGAACAGCAGTTTGCCGCCCTTGATGAACAGCACCTTGTTGCCAAGGTCGCGCTCGAACGCGGCTCGTACTTTCTCCGGTTGTTGCATGCGTCGGTTTCCTGTTGCTGTGGCCGTCCATTGGGTCGGAATGTTGATCGGCGAGATAAAGACGCCGAAGGCTCGCTGACCTTCGGCTCGGGAGGAAATAACCACCCGTGGGCTGTTGCAGGCCCGGTCGTCGCTAGAACCGTCTGCTCATCAGCAATCACACCCGGCCCATGTCGTGGCTGGGGCCGGCATCGTCTGGCGCACATCCGCGCACAAAGGGAGCCCGTTTTTGCGCCGGTGGGCACCGGCACCGAATACCGCTGACCACAAAGGGTCTCCGGAGGGTTCGCGCAGCCTGGCAAGCCATCGGGGGACCCTTCGCAGTGGGCGGGAGAAACACAGACCAGCAGAACACGCGGGAGACGGTTCGCGGAAAAGCTACCTTCAGGTCCCGCAGCCGGGGACGGCTGGACGGGACGCGCACACGGACAAGAAGGCGTTGCGCGCTGGGCGACCCGCAGGGGCGTGCGGGACACGGGCCACGCCTTTGAAACAGAGCGCGGCCCACGGGAAACGGAGTCGGTCAGGTGCCTTTGCGGCCGCTGCTATGCGAGCGCGAAGCGCCACGCTTGGGCGTACCGGATTCGACCGGCAGCGTGCCTTGGCAGTCGGGGTAGCGACTGCACGACCAGAATGGGCCGCTCTTGCCGGTGCGCTGGCGCGTCGGTGCGCCGCACTGCGGGCATATTGGCCCATGGGGAAGCTTGATGGACAGGGACATGCTGCCGTACTGCGCGGTCAACTGCGAAATCCAGGTGGCCTGCTTGCTGAGGAATACGTCCAGGGTGAGCTGTCCGGCCTCGATCATGTCGAGCGCCTGCTCCCACACCGCAGTGGTGCCGGGATCTGCAATCGCTGCGGGCACGGCGTCGATCAGCGTGAACGCCGCATCCGATGCGCGAATGGAGCGTCCCTTCTTCACGATGTAGCCACGGGCGATCAGCACGCTGATGATGTTGGCTCGCGTCGCCTCGGTGCCGATGCCCGTTGTGTCCTTCAGCTTCTGTTTCAGACGCGGGTCGGTCACGAAGCGCGCAACGCCCTTCATCGACTTGACCAGTTCGCCCTGGGTGTAGGGCTTGGGCGGCATCGTCTTGAGCGCCTTGATCTCGACCTCGGCCACCTGGCACGCCAGGCCCTCACGCAGCGGGGGCAGCACCTGGCTGCGCGTCGCGTCGTCGCCGTCCTCATCCGCTTTCGGTTCGGCCAGCACCAGACGCCAACCCTTGACGACCACCTGTTTACCGGTGGCCACCAGCGTCTGCTGCCCGCAGGAAAACTCAGCCACGGTACGGTCGAACTCGTGGTGTGGGAGGAACTGCGCCAGGTAATGCGCCCGGATCAGCCGGTACACCGCCAGCTCCTTCTCGCTCAGAGCAGAGAGGTTCGCGGGTTCGAGCGTCGGAATGATGCCGTGGTGCGCCGTGATCTTGCCGTCGTTCCAGGCGCGCGAACGCTGGGAGCGGTCGAGCTGACCCATGATCGGTCGCAGCGACGGGTCGGTCTTGAACAGGCTGTCCAGGACAGTGGGCACCTCGGCGAACATGCTTTCGGGCAGGTAGCCGGAGTCCGAGCGCGGGTAGGTCGTGGCCTTGTGCGTCTCGTACAGGGCCTGGGCGATCTGCAATGTCTCCTGCACGTCCAGCCCGAGCTGCCTGGAACAGACCTCCTGAAGCGTCCCCAGGTCGAACAGCAGCGGCGGGCCTTCGCGCACGCGCTCGGTCTCGACCGACACCACCTGGGCGCTGCCCGCAGCGCGAATCTGCTGCGCCGCCTGCTGGGCGACCGGCTGTTGCAGGCAACGACCGGCGTCGTCGGTGCAGCCGTCGGGCGCAACCCACTGCGCGGCGAAAGCCTGACCCTCTGCGGACAGAGACACGTCGATGGCCGAGAACGGCACCGACTTGAAAGCCGCGATTTCGCGGTCGCGGTCCACGACCAGCTTCAGGGTCGGGGTCTGGACACGTCCGACCGACAGCACGCCGTCGTAGCCCGCCTGCCGCCCGAGCACAGTGAAAAGACGGCTGAGGTTCATGCCGACGAGCCAGTCTGCCCGCGAACGTGCCAGCGCCGAGTAATACATCGGCAGCGTATCGGACGACGGTCGCAGCTTGCCGAGCGCAGTGCGGATCGACGCATCGTTGAGTGCCGATAGCCACAAGCGCTCGATGGGGCCACGGTAGCCGCACAGGTCGATGATCTCGCGGGCAATCAGCTCGCCCTCGCGGTCGGCATCGGTGGCGATGACGAGATGGGTCGCCTTCGCCAGAAGCGCCTTGACGACCTTGAATTGCGTGGCGGTCTTGGGTTTGACCTCGACCCGCCACTGCTGGGGAATGATGGGCAACTGCTCCAGTGACCAGCGCTTGAGCGCCGCGTCATAGACCTCGGGTGCTGCCGCTTCTACGAGATGGCCGATGCACCAGGTAATCGTGACGCCGGAGCCGTTGAGGCAGCCTTCACCGCGCTGTGTCGCGCCGAGAATCCGACCAATATCCTTGCCCTGGGAGGGCTTCTCGCACAAGAACAGCCGCATATCCGTCCATCCGATTTCCGTGGTTCATTGAGTTGCTGGAATCGAGGATGCCGGGCACCGCCAGGGGCAACAGCAAACAAGTCGCAAGCGGTGGCGACCACTTTCACGGGATGGAATGGCTGGGGCGGAGATGGCGTGCAGCTGGGGTGTGCGGGCCGGGAGCCGCGATTTTCGGGAGCGCGTGGAAGCCGGTGGACGTTGATGGAGCTATCCCCTGGGGATAGCTCGCAGGTGCATGGATAGCAGCGAAGCACCGCAACCGCCTCCATGCCGGATCACTTCCTGCGCTTGACCTCCTTCGGCGCAGCCGGTTCCTGGGCTGCTTGGGGCTTCGGCTGCGCGTCCTGCGCGGTCTTGGGGCTGAGGGTCACGGACTCGACGCGGAACGGCAGGATGCCAACGCTGCGCGCGTTGATCTGCCAGGTTTCGCGCGGCTGATCCTCGTTGTCCGTCCAGGGTTCGCGCTCCATGCGTCCGACGACCAGGACGCGCATGCCCTTCTGGTAGAGGTTCTTCCAGTGCGCGGCGTCGCGGTGCCAGATTTCCACCGGTGCCCAGAAGCCGCCGCGATCCTCGAAGTCACCGCCTTTGGTGGGAATGGGGTTGTCGAAATACACGTTCAACCGCAGCAAGCGCCGCGGCTCGTCGTTGCCGTTGGGGAACTCCCGGTACTCGGGCGGGGAGCCAATGTTGCCTTCGCCCCAAAAATGCGTGCTCATGTTGCAATCTCCATGGTGGTTGAAATACCCGTGCCACGTCGGTGCCGGGCGTGTACTGGGGTGTCCGGTGCAATCACCGATCACGCATTCCAGGTGGGATGGACTTGAGCCTGCGCAGGTAGGCGTCTTCCGCCTTGGCGGCCTTGCTGGCGCACTCCTGGGCCTGCCTGCCCAAGGTGTGCAACAGGCTGATCTGCATGTTCAGCGTGATGCGCTGAAGCTCGATCGCGTGCAGCTCGGCCAGCAAGTTGACCGGCGTGCCGGTGCTCGCCATCAATTCCTGCCACAGGGCTACGCCCATGGCTGAGCGGTCGTGCTTGCGCCAGCGCAAAAACGCCGTGCCTGCGCCAGTGGTTTGCTGGGCCAACTCCACGGGCAGCAGGTGGAAGGGATGCCCGACTGCCTGTTGCAGCACCTGCCGCTGCGTCAAGCCAATCAACTCGTCGCGCATGGCGAAGCACTGGCTGGCCCAGGCCTCAAGATCCCCCTTACCCTTAAAAGGCTTCAAAAGGCCTTTTAGAGAGGCAGCGTGTTCCAGCTTCATGAAGGCAGCCTGTTGCAGGCCCTGGAAGTAACGGGGTTCGCGATTCGGATCGCTCATGCCTGCTCGCCCTCGACCTCGCCGGCGCTGACTTCGGGTGCTGCGTCAGTGGCGGGCTCGTCGGTGGTGGCCGCGTCGTTGTGGGCAGGCGCTGCAGCAGGACTCTCAGCACGCTGTTGCAGGCCACGGCGCACGATGGGCGGCGCGAACTTCGAGCGGCGCGTGCCTTCCAACACGTCCTGCGGCAGTTCGCCGAATTTCTCCAACGCCGCCCGTGCTGCGGCGTTCTTTGATACGAAGTCGTCGCGCGTGCAGCCCGAATAGCGGTATTGCTGGGCCAGCGAGAACAGGCTGCGCAGTGCATGGGCGCCCTCGTTGAGCCAGCGCTCCAAGGTGCTGCGGTCGATGAGCGCCGTGTGGTGGGCGAGGATCAGTTTGCGGGCGATGTCGTCGTAGTCGGCCAGCAGATAGACGGCGGCAAAGCCGAGCTGCGCATTGACGAACAGCGGCAACTTGACGGGCTGCACGTTGAGGTTTTCGCCCAGGCTGAGTGCCGGCGGCACGCTCGCCAGCGCCTGATCCACCTGCTCGCGCAGCGATTGCAGCGTGGTCTTGGTCTGGTCGAGCTTGACCTCGATGCGCAGCATCCACCAATCCGAGTACGGGTCGTCCTGTTCCGAACCGCGCCGCATCTTGTTCATTTGGGCGATGTAGCCGTTCAGGCCAACGATGCCCGGTCGCCCCTCGGCGGCGGCACGGCCATGCCAGATGCGCGAAGCGTGGTGCGTGTGAAGCGTCAGCGACATCGCGCTGCGCAGGGAGCCGAGATTCAGTTGCAGAGGTTCATTGGTTGCCATGGTGTCCGCTCGTTGTGTGGAAAGGAGCGGTCAGCTTCGGCAGGAAGCGGAAGGCCGTCAGTCAACAAACCGAAACCTGCCAGACCCCGGTTCAGCGCGTGGTGGCCGCCTGCGGCGCGAGCTATCCCCTGGGGATAGCTCCATGGAGCGCCAACGAACGCTGCACGTCGGGATCAGGGCGGACAACGCCGATGCTGCTGCAGATGTTCGAGGCCAGGCTTGCGACTGCACGGCATCCGCCCCAACGGTGGAACTATCCCCAGGGGATAGCTCTATTGGCATCCATGGGCGTCCACTTCACGGCCTTGTCGGCCGGCTCACTTGCTGGCGAGCAGATCTCGCAGCCGCTCGATGTGCTGCCTGGCGACTTCTGGTGGCACCGGCTTACCCTGCGTTTGGGCCGGCGGTGTGGGTGGTGGCCGTTCGTTTGGCGGAGCGGGTGCCGGTGGCGGGTCTTTCTTGGCCCAGGCATTGAACTCGCCGTGGATAGCTCGCTGGATGATGCCGAATAGATACCCAGCGGGATTGCGGATGCCGTGGTTGCTACAACGCGCGGCCCATTCGTCCAGCACGTCCTGCCTCAGCGAGGCATCAACCTGCTGCAATGCCACCTTGGCACCCGCCTGCTGTTCCGCCTTCAGTTGCGCAAAGCGCTTGGGCCATTGCAGATCGTCCAGCGCGCGCGCCTGCGCAGTAGTACGTATTTCATTAATACAACTACTACGTACTGTACGGGCCTGCTTCGGATTCCGAAGAGAGACGTCTGGCGCGGGTTCCGACCCTGCTTCGGAATCCGTAGCGGGTCGTTCACGATTCCGAAGAAGGCTCGGAGCCCCTTCTTCGGAATCGTGAATGGCGTCTTCCTGTGGATAACTATCGCTGGCCGTGAGGTCCTGGTTGGCGAGACGTTCGGCCATCACCTGCAACCGTGACGGGAGGGTGCGTCCGACCAGTAATGGGTCTTCGCCGATTTCCTTGAGCGTGTGCAGGCCCACGATCTGCACGGCCTTGGCAGAATGGCCGAGTGCCTGGCTGACGAGTTGCAGGTAGTCCGGGTCGAGCTGCATGGCCTCGAACGGTGTCAGGGGTTCGTCGTGCAGCACGTACAGATTGCCGAGGATGCGGCCGGTCTTGGGGTCACGCCGTCGCCGAACCAGGCTCAGCCAGCGGGTCAGGCGCATCAGTGTCAGCGCCCGTGCCACGGTTTCATGCGAGGCCTGCCCTGCGCAGGGCATGGACGCCAGCCAGGGCCGCAACTGCTCGTAGGTGGGGAATGCGGTCACGCCATCGTCGTTGAGCATCAGCCGGAACACTTGCCAGGCGTTTCGTTCCAGCGGCGTCAAGCGGCGGTCGAGGAACAGCTTGCGTGGCACCGTCTCGTGCCGGTTGCCACTGAACAGGAAAGCATCGCCGGAGGTAGGCGTGGGCGACTGTGCAGGTGTAGACGCAGGTGTGCTGGGGGCGGGCTTGGGCGCAAGGTCTTTCAGCGCAGCATCGAACAGCTCTGCGAGTGCGATGGGGCCTTGGCGTCGGACTCGTGGTGCGGTGTCGTCCACGGCCATGACTCAAGCCAATCCCTGATCGACCCAGCTCTTGATCGAGGCCCAGACCACCGACAGAGGCAGCGACATGCCTTCGGCCAAGTCCATGGCGGCATCGAGGATGGAGGTTTCGTCTTCGAGATCGACCGTTCTGCTGTTGGTCACGGCCTTCCATTGCCGCCACAGCTCCGTGTCCTGCTCCTCGTCCAGCACGGGGTGCCGACCCTTGCGTTTGGGCAGACCGAGGATTTCACGGCGAAGTGCCACTTCCTGATGCGTCAAACCATAGAACTTGCTGACCATCTCCGTGCTCGCGCCCAGCCTGAGCATGCGATCGACTGTGGCGATTTCCTTCTCCACGTCCTGCGCCTGCTGGAGCAGCCGCCGCAGCACTTCGCGGTTGACCGTCACTGAGCACCAGGAGACGTTGGCATTGGCCAGCACGCTGATCAGCGCGGGATGCTTGAGGGCGTCCAGCTCTGCCTCGCCAAACCCCATCAGTTTGCAGCGGCGCAGTTGCCCATTGCGCAGGTCATAGAGGGCCTGGGCGATGACAGCCTGGTTGAGTGGGTGTGCTGTGGACATGCTGGCCTCCCTCGCTTAGGTTCCAGAGTCCGCAGCGCCGGCTTCGAGATCGAGCAGGCGGCGGGCCAGTCGCAGCAGGCGAAACAGCTTGACCAGCGCGGTGTCGCTCAATCGTCGGGTTACGTCGCCCTGGCCGTGCAGCAGCGCCGGCAGGTCGATGACGAGTTTCCCGTTGTCCAGACCGACGTCGGCGGGCTGCTGATCGGCCAGGCAAGCTAACAGCGCATGGACGGCACGGCCCAGCGGCGCTGGGTTTGTGGTGCGAGCGCGGCAGGCGAAGCCGATGCCGTCTGGGCGGTCATCGATGCACTCGCCCAGGTCTGCCTCGACCGCAATCTCGCGGGCAAACTGCGCGATGTGGATGCGCAGGTGCTCGGGTGTGTCCAGGCCAGGGGTGATGTACCAGACATCCGAGATCGGATAGAGCCCGCCGGCCTGCACCGGGATGGACTGCAAGACGTTCGCTGAGAAGGTGGGCGGCAGCGCATCGCCCAACTGGTCGGCGACCATGCGTTGGATGGACTCAAGTCGCTCCGTTGTCGGCGCCGGGGAAACAATGTGCTCCCGAAGCAGGTCGCCATCTGCCGCCGGACTGACCGCGCCCGAATGACTGGCATCCGCGTCGCTCTCGCCCGTCGAGGGCGTTGCCGTCGGCCTCGCATCAGGTGGCGCAGTATCGGCAGGAGGGCGCGCGATGGCTTCTGGCTCTGGCAAGGCGGGCGGCGTCGAGGGCGGCGTCGGCTCGCTGACCAAGGCACGCTGGCGGCTCTCGGATTCGGTCATGTCTAGAGCGAGCACGTCGTAATCAACACCCAGCAATTCGGTCATCTGGCCGATCAGTTCGTCCTGTACGCGTTGCGCAGAGAATTCGTCGGCCTGGGCATCGAATTGCGACAGCACTTCCTGAAAGAACTCGTCGAATTCCTGCACCAGTGAGCGGCCTTTGGCGTAATGCTCCCAGGTGCGCTCGCAGGCCTTGCGCATGACCGACAACCGCTCGACCTGGTGACGCCCCAGGCCGGCGTAGAGCACGGTCGGGATTGCGGGCAGCAGGTAGCGTACGGCGTCGGCCATCCGGCTGATGTGCGACTGCTGCACGGGGTATCCATCGGCGGCCAGGCGGCGGGCCAGCTCGGACTGGCTCAGGGGGGAGCCGCTTTCCAGTTCGTAGAACTCGCGCGCTTTCTCGACGCCCAAAGCGCGCTCGATGAAGGTGAGGCCACCGCGCAGTTCGTTTTCCGCAAGATGCCCGGTGAGCGCGACGATCTCGCCACGCTCGGGCCACGGGCGGAACAGGCATGAGACCCGAAAAAATCGTTCGTCCCTGGTCTCCGACCAGAGTTCGCGCAGGATTGCCAGTCGCGTGTTGCCGCCATTGCGGATGATGTAGTGATCGTCGCCGGGCCGCCGGGTGATGGCCGGTGCCGCGTCCAGACCACGCTCGCGGATGGATGCCTTGATTTCCTCGTACACCGGATTGCGCTTCTTGCGCGGGTCGTGGTCGTAGGGGCGCAACTGGTCCAGGGTCACGACCATGGGCGTGTCGGCGATCGGGTCGCTCAAGGACGTTGCTGACGGGCCGCTGCGCTCGAACCCGGATGCAAGCAGTTTGCCGGCCATCTGCTGGGAGGTGATCTCAGTCATGGCCGCCCCCCTGCGCTTGGGACCGGGTCTCGCGCTCAGCACGACGGATCTGCGCACGGGCGTTGAGGGCTGCCCGGTGATCGCTGGCCGTCGAACTGGTGTAGATCGCGGCGCAGCCTGCCTTGGTGAACTTGAGGTGACCGCCCGCCGTGCGCTTGACGTGCCAGCCTTCATCGACGGCGAACTCGATCAGGGCGCGCAGCCGGCTGTGGCCTCGGGCCAGTTCATGTGCGTTGGCCATGGGACCTCCTGGTATCAAGAGGCTGTAGCGGACGGCCGGGCACGGCGGCAAATCGATCCTGCCACTGCGGGAGCAATTCGCCGGCAAGATCGCGCATGGTGGCGAGCGCGGCGGGAGCGACTCTGCCCACTGGTTGGCGGTACTCGACCCGATGCACCGGCAGGCCGCGCGTCGCAGCACGCGGATAAGCCTCAATGGCCGGTACGTCGGTGGCCAGAATCCGAATGTCGGTGTGGCCCTGGAAAAGATCGCGCAGCGCCTGCTGGATCAGCCGGGCGTTGGCGGACACCGGATGGACGCGGTTGATGAGCAGGTACAGCGGCGGCGGCCCGATACCCAGGTGCCGGTATGGTGCAATGTCCTCCAGCAACTGCATGGTGCCGCGCCGCAGTTCGCGGGCGGCGAGGATTTCCGGAGTCACGGGCGACAGCGCGAGGTCGGAGGCAAGCACCGCCATCTCCAGCAGCACCGAGCGCGCGCCCTGGGTGTCGATCAGCACCAGGTCGTAGAGGGGGTTCAGTATCGGCAGCAGATGCCGCAGCCGCAGGCGCCCGTCTGGCGCATGCAGCAGCAAAGTGTTCAGTTCTCCTCGGTGGTCGTTGGAGAGCACCAAGTCCAGGCCCGCGATGATCGTGCGGGACACAAGCTGGTCGAGGTCGCGCTCGTTGAAGGCCAGCAATTCATAGATGCCGCCGGGCGCGCGGTGAGCCAGCTCATAGTAGGAGGACAAGGTGGGCTGCACATCGAGATCGAGCAGCAGCACGCGCAGTCCGGCGTCCGCAGCGAGACCGCCCAGGTTTGCGGCCGTGGTGGTCTTGCCGACCCCGCCTTTGGTTGAAATGATGGATACGACCTGCATGGTGTTCTCCGTATGAGGATGGAAAGTCCGCGGGAGAACGGATCAGGCCCGGTTGTTGACGCGCTCGTCGATCCACTGATCGATTTCGATGGAGTCCCAGCCCACGGCGCGCACGCCCAGACGCAGCGCTTGCGGGAACTGGCGTTTCTTCATCAGGTTGTAGATGTGGGCGCGCTTGAAACCGGATTTCGCTTCGACTTCTTCCAGGCGCAGGATGCGGCGCTCGTTTGGCGGCAGTACAGGTGTTTGCGACATGGCGGTCACTCCTGAACGCTCAGTGGCGTTTGTTGGCGTGACCTCTATTCAATAGACACGGCAGCGAAAAGACATTGCAAATGCAATCTCCGCTACTGCACATACAAGCTGGCAAATCTCAGCGGGAGGCGCTACGCAACCGGCGCCTGGCGGTGGCGAACTTGCCGTTCAATGTCCGCTCCGCGATACCCATGGCGCCGCTGTGATGGGCGACCAGCGCGCTGACCACGGCCTCCTGCGTCTTGAAGCTGGAGTACGGCGTGCCCGATGGCGACTGGCCGAGCATCAGCTCTAACAGGCCGCCAACGATGTTCAGGTAGGTGGCCTCGGCCCGATCACTGATCGGACACTGCGCGCATGCCGAAATCACCGTGGACTGCTTGAGCAGCGCGTCATGCTTGTCCTGCAACTCGCGAAGCTGACGTTTGGTCTGTTCCAGGGCGGATTTCAAAGCCTGGCGTTCGACCAGCATGGCTTGCCCTGTTTCTAGGGAGATGAAGGGATGGATGATGCGCTCGCTGCGGGAGAAGAGAAAGCCGGGCCGCTGCTCGGGGTAGTGCTGGCGCATCCAGCACTTCAGATCGACATGGCGTACCGTCAGATCAGGCGATTCGATCAACGCGGTGTCGCGTGTCGTGATGCCATGCTGCCCGAAGGGCAGTTCCCCGTTGAGGATGCCGTCATAGATGCGGTCGGTGTACAGCCGCAGTTCGCCCAAACGCGGGCAGTCCAGCGACTGCGGCAGATCCATAGGCGACGAGACCGAAGCCAGGATCACCTGCTCGTATCGCAGCAGTCCGGCCCAGCGGATGGACGCTTCGAGCGGGCGGTAGAACACCTTTGATGTTGGTGCATCATTTTTGTTCTCGTGCATGCTCCGTCTCCTTCCAGGAGAAGAACTACAGGGCCGACTGCTTTTGCAGCCGTCCTCATGGTCGGCCTGTTGTCCGCGCAAGACGCGAGTGATGACGCCCGCTTTTGATGACTTCTGATCAGTTCGCGCAACGAGTAGGCGTTGTGTGCTCGATGTGCAAAAATCCATCGGGCACAAGAAAACCGAGCGTCTGTCGCGGCTCGACAGTGACGCTTGCGCTATCAGGATCGTGAGAAGTGGCTGCTCTCGCAAAACCGTATCGGTATGGTCTGATGCGCCAGCGGTTTCAAAAAGCGGCGAACGCTCGGAATCTATTGATCGGGGCTTGAGATTGGCAACGAAAATCCGCTGGTGTCATATCCGATCGAGATACTGATATAGCGAGATAGCATTACCGAGAAGTCGCCTATGGTGACTGCCGAGCGCTGATCCGACGCTAAACGCTGCCTGCCAAAACGTGGAAATTGCGAGTTGGCCGCGCAGAAGACGGATGGGCGGCCATGCGAAGCGATCGACGTTCCCTCCTTTGACCTTGACCGGACGGTGCTGCCGCCCGGCCTCAGCTCAACGGGCGACGGGATCTTCGGGCATATCAACCAACATTGCCGTTTTTACCAGGCGCTCTACAGTCTGCCTGGCCAGCACCGGAGACGCCTCCGATTGCTCTGCAAGCTCATCGGTTTCTATGGCATGTGCGGCGACCAGTCGAGCTGCAAGATGCAGGTTGGTCGGATCGACGGCCTCGATGACTGGACACTTGCCCAGGGCATCGTATGGCCGCAGCAGTGCGTGATAGATGTGCCAGGTGTCGATACCGCGCGGCACCAGCTTCAGGACAGCCTGAATCAGCTTGCGCTTGATGGGGTCGAGTTGCCAGTCCGGGACGCGCTGCCCACGGTGACCCAGATGGATCGACAGGAGATTGCCGGCCTGAATCTCGTAAGTGATCCAGCGGCGGGACTTGCCAACCAGCTTGGCGTAATCGGCCACCGACAGGTTGTGGGATGCCTCGAATATCTCCAGCAATTGCAAGCGCTCGCGCTGCACCTCTGACAGCGTGGGTCGCGCGTACTCGGGCAGATGCACCGCCGAAAGTCGATAGACGGAAGCTGGAACCGCTGGTGCATCGGGTGCAGGCGCAACGATCAACTGAGGGGCGTTTGGATTCAGGGCGGGCGGCTGCGCTGCCGCCTGTCCGGCGATTGTGGGCAGGCCCTGCAACGTGATGGTCAAGTGCGTGCTGGCAACTTCGACCTGATTCTGCTCGAACAAGTCCAGCCGGTCGGCCCAGTCCTGCATCATGACGCGGCGTTGCTCGACGTACTCGGCGTGGTTGTAGGTCGCGCTGATCCGATCCGGATCGGCATGCGAAAGTTGGGCGTCTACCCACTTGGGCGGATACCCCAATTCATTGAGCGCAGTCGAGATGGTGGCGCGAACGCCATGCCCAGTGAGTTGGTCTTCATAGCCCATACGCTTGAGCGCGCCATTGAGCGTGTTCTCGCTCAGAGGGTTTTTCAGGCACCAATCACCGGGGATAAGATACACCTGTGCTGGCTTCAGATTTCCCAGCAAATGACGAACGACCTCTTGTGCCTGCAACGACAGTGGCACGATGTATGGCGGGATGTCGGCGAAACGCTGGCGCTTCTTCTTGGTGAGCTGCTTGCGTTGCTTGAGCCTGACAACCGGGATGATCCACAGACCGCGCTCCAGATCAAACTGATCGGGCGTGGCGTAGCGCAATTCACCGGTGCGCACGCCCGTGAGCAGCAGCAGACGTAGACCCAGTTGCGTATTCAGGCGACCGCTGTACTTGCGCAACGTCTGCAGCATTGCCGGCAGCTCGGGCATGCGCAAAAAGGGATTGTTCTCCACCGGGGGCAGCGGCATCGCCACCACGTCCAAATCCTTGGCCGGGTTGTCGCCCATGTTGGGCACCACCACCGAGGCGTAGGTGAATAGCTGGCTGAACCAGGTGCGCAGCTTCTCGGCCACCGACAGCGAGCCACGCTTTTCCACTCTGCCGATGATGTCCAGCAGGTGGGCGCGGGTGACGTCGTAGATGGTCAGGTGGCGCAATACGGGAAACACGTCCTTGGCGAAGACGCGCCCGATCTGCTTGGGCGTACTTTGGCGGCCCTCATTTTCCAGAGAGAGGCTGCGGTGGGCCAGCCATTTGTCGTAGATGGTCTGGAAGGTGTGCTCGCCAGCCAGGACAATCACGTGACGTTTGCGCTTGCGTTCCGAGTGCGGGTTGATGTCCTTGGCCAGCAGCGCCCGCGCCTCTTCACGCAAGTCGCGAGCCTGTTTCAAGGAGAGGGCCGGATAGCCGCCAAAGGTGATGCGCTCACGCTTGCCCAGCCAGGAATAGCGGAAGTGCCATACCTTGCTGCCGATGGCGGAGACGTAGAGGTAAAGGCCGTCGAAATCGGCAAGCGAGTACGGCTTGCCGGTGGCCTTGGCTTGCCGAGCCATGAGGTCCGAGAGCATATGTCCAACTCCAGAAGGCGAGTTGAATGCAATCGTTCTCTTCTAGCGCCAGCTCCTCCAGCAACAATGCGGATTGGGAACCTCGCACATTGTTTGGGCCACTTTTTGTACCAGTTTGGGCCGGTTGTCAGTGGTTCTCGCTGGATGTCAGTGGATCGAGGCTGGGTGAAAATCCTCAATTCTGACAATGACTTACGGTGTTCTATGGACTCCGGTGGAAGTCCCTGGAAAGTCGAAGTGGAGCGGGTGATGGGAATCGAACCCACGGCTCTAGCTTGGGAAGCTAGGGTATTACCATTATACGACACCCGCAGAGGGTGCCCTTTATACCGGAAGTCGCTGGCAAAAAGAAGCCCCGGCGTTTTTTGTCTGATCAGCGTCACGGTCTTAAGGCGTTGATTTATCAGCCTGTTTTAGCAGCTAGCGATTTCTGCGGCGGTCAGTGAGCGGTACTGGCCGGGGGCGAGGCTGGGGTCTAGCTGGATGGCGCCCATGCTCAGACGGTGCAGGCCGATGACCTTGTTCTGGAAGTGGCCGAACATGCGTTTGACCTGGTGGTAGCGGCCTTCGTGCAGGGTGAGCAGGGCCTGGTGGCTGCTGAGGATTTCCAGTTCGGCGGGCAGGGTGGTGAGGTCTTCGTAGGCGAAGTACAGGCCTTGGGCGAAGACGTCGGCGTATTCCTGTGTGATGGGCTGTTCGGTATCGACGCGGTAGACCTTGCCCAAGCGGCTGCGCGGTTCGGTGAGGCGGCGGGACCATTGGCCGTCGTTGGTGATGATCAGCAGGCCGCTGGTGTTAAGGTCCAGCCGCCCGGCCAGGTGCAGGTCGTGTTTGTCCGGCTCATCCAGCAAGTCCAGCACGGTGCGGTGCTCGGGGTGTTCGGTGGCGCTGACCACGCCAGCTGGTTTGTGCAGCATAAAGTAGCGGGCGGGTTTGCCGAGTTGCAGCACATCGCCGTTCAGCTCTACGCGGTTGAACTGGCTGATGTTGTAGAGGCCATCGGTGATGGTGGCGTTATCCACCTGCACGCGACCTTCCAGCAGGAGCTGGCGCACTTTTTTGCGGTTGAGGTGGGGTTGGCTGCTGAGCAGGCGATCCAGGCGCATGGCTACTGGCTGTCGCTGTCGGCAGCTTTATGCCCACGTGCGCAGGCGGGGCAGAGGCAACTTAAATCAACGCTATCGCCTGTCTGTACGGGCAGGTGCTGCCGGTCGATGGTCACATCAAAACACCAACAATGGCTGACCGGCGCTTCTGCACCTGCTTGGGCGCATTGGTTGCTTTTGCCGCAGCTCGGGCAGATGGCTGGGTTGTTGGGCTGTTTGGACACGGCGGAATTCGGCTGCAGGTGGCGATGGCGCGGATTGTAGCGCGGCGGGCTTGTTGGAGGAGGGGCTTTAGCCACGAATTTCGGCGGGGTGGGTTATTGGATTAGAGCTTCACGGCTGAAGCCGTTCCCACGGAGGGCGCTGTTATGGGCGCCGATAGCTGAGAATTTTTTGTGGGCTGCGTCGCACTTATTTGTGGAACTCGTGTCTTATTTGCTGGGGTGAATGCCCTGGTTCCGACATGGGTCGGCGCCGTCTAGCGGTCTTAGGAGGCCGCCATGCGCTATTACTCGTTTTTGCCGTTGTTGCTGGTTGGTTCGCTGACTGGTTGTGCTGTGTATGGTGGCAGTTATGGCCATTCCGTTTACGAGCGCTCTTATGGGCCCGCCTATGAAGTGCGCAGGGCTCCGGTGTATGTGGCGCCGCGCTATCCGGTGCGTTATTACGACTCGCGCCGTGATGACTACCGCCAGCCGCCCCGGCACTACGCACCACCACCGCCGCCACCACGGGCCTATCGCCCGCCGATGCAGCAGGGCTGGAATAGCCCGCGCTATCCGGATCGTTCGTGGGGAAACGCCTTCGAGCAGCGTAATCAGCATCGTCCGCCACCACCGCCGCCGAAGCAGCGTTATGACAACCGCCGTGGTGAGGTCAGGGGCTGGGAGACGCGTCGTTAAGGCTACTGAACAGTTGTTCGTCGCGCAGGATTTCTGTGCGGATCGCCTGCGCAGCCGGTGACAGGCTGCGCCCGGCCTGAGTGATCAGGGCGTAGGCGGATTGGCCCATCATCACTTCGGGTAAGGGTAGGTTAGCCAGGCGACCTGTCTGTATGTCTTCGGCTACTACATCCCAAGGTGCCAAGCTCAGTACATCGCTGCTGGCGACCAAGGTTTTCAGCACCATAAAGTTGTCGCACTGAATGCTCAGCGGCTCGTCCCGTGCGGTGATGGTTTGCAGGTGTTGGCGCACTTCCTGCGGCAGCTGGGTGCTGGCCATGGGGTAGTCGAACAGGTCGTTAAGCGTGGGGGTGGGTTTTCTCAGCAGCGGGTGTTCCGGGCGGCAGAAAATCACGCCACGGTAAGGGCGCAGGGGTTCAACGTTCAGGCGCGGGTCGTTGAGCAATTCACGGCTGTCGGCCACAAACAGTTCCAGTGCGTTGTCCAGTAACTGGTCGCGCAACTCCAGCCAGTTATTGATCTGCAACGTAATGCGCACCTTTGGGTAACGCTTGGCCATGCGCCCGATGGCATTGGGGATCAGCCGTGCCGCCGGGTAAGGCCCCGAACCTAAACGCAGCTCACCGGCTTCTAGGTTGTCGAGCTGGCTGACGGCGTTCTTTAGCTCGCGATTGCCCGCCAACAAGCGTTGGGCATGTTCCAGCACCAATTCACCGTGGGTGGTGAGGCTGATGCCCCGCGTGTTGCGGTCTAGCAGGCGGCAGCCGAGGTTGCTCTCCAGCGCTTGGATGCTGCGGCTGAGCGCGGGCTGGCTCAAGTGCACGGCATCGGCGGCACGGGCGAAGTTGCCATGCTCGGCAAGGGCAACAAAGTGGCGAAGCTGACGAAGATCGCTCATGTGTTTTTTGCATCACTCTGTGATTGGGAATGCATTGGAATTATTGGTACGGATTGCTCAGTCTGCCAAGGTCTAATAAGAACGAGTGATCCCCGATGATTTCCATAAGCCGATTGGCCGTTGCTGTACTGAGCTTTAGCTGTGCTTTGGGCGCACACGCCGCACTGCCGGATGAGCAGATCAAACCGTCGATTCACCCTGAGTTAGCGGCCCATGGAAAACTATTCGCCCCCCATGTGTACAAGGTGGCGGACAGCGTGTATTCCGCTGTGGGCTGGCAGCTGGGCAACGTGGTGATGATCGAGGCGCCGGAAGGCTTGATCATCGTGGACACTGGCGAGTCGGTCAGTGAGTCGCGCAGGATCATGGCGGAGTTTCGCAAGCTCACCGACAAGCCGGTCAAGGCGGTGGTTTACACCCACTTCCACCCAGATCACATCAACGGCGTTAAGGCGTTTGTCACTGAAGAGCAGGTGAAGAGCGGTGAGGTTGAGATCATCGCCCATGACACGCTGTTGCAGAACGTGGTGGCGCAAGGGGCGCTGGTGGGGCCGATTCTGTCGGTGCGTTCCGGCTACAGCTTTGGCGTCGCTTTACCGGGGGCTGACCATGAGCAGATGAACTCGGGCATTGGCCCATTGGGCAAGGCGGAGGCGTCGAGTTTTATCGCGCCGACGCGGACCTTCAAAGATCGTCTGGATACCACCATCGCCGGGTTGGATCTGCAATTTCTGCATGTGCCCAGCGAGGCGCCGGATGAAATCGTGGTGTACCTGCCGGGCAATCGGGTGTTGGTCAGCGCAGAGGTGATCCAAGGGCCGACCTTGCCGAATATTCACACGTTGCGTGGCACGCGTTTCCGTGACCCGGTGTTGTGGGTTGAGAGCATCGATAAGCTCCGTGACTTTAAGGCTGAGCACATGGTGCCGCTGCACGGCAGGCCGGTGTCCGGTGCTGAGAAGGTGGAGGAGGTGCTGCGCATGAGCCGCGACGGCATCGCCTATATCCACGACCAGAGCGTACGTTGGATGAACAAAGGGCTGACCCCGGACGAGCTGGTTGAGAAGGTCAAACTGCCGCCTCACCTGGCCGGTTATACGCCGTATCTGCGGGAGTATTACGGCACGGTGAAACACAGCGTGCGGCAGATTTATAACGGCTATTTAGGCTGGTTCCAAGGGGACCCGGTGGCGCTAAACCCACTGCCACCCAAAGACAAGGCCGAGCGCCTGACTGAGCTGATGGGCGGGCGTGAGAAGGTGATGCTGGCGGCTGGGCAAAGTTATCTCAAAGGTGACTATCAATGGGCGGCAGAGCTGGCCAGTTACCTGATCCAGATTGACCCGCAAGACGCCATGGCCCGCGATATCAAAGCGCGCAGCTTTCGTAAGTTGGGCTACGCCAGTATGAATATCAACTGGCGCAACTGGTACCTGATGAGTGCCATGGAGCTGGAAGGCAAACTGCAAGGCGATGAAGTGAAGGCGATGTCGGCCGAGCTGCGCAGTGCATTCCTGTCACCGGACATGCTGCGTAACTTCCCGGCTGAGGTGTTTTTGCAGAACTGGATCACCCGGGTTGATCCGGATAAGGCCAACGACGTGCACATGAGTCTGGCTTTTGTCTTCCCGGATATCGGTGAGGAGTGGACTTTGGAAGTGCGTCGTGGCGTGGCTCAGCTGCACAAGGGGATTGCTGAGGGCACCACGCTCAGGCTGACCTTGGATAAGGCCTATCTGGACACTGTGATGAGCGGTGAGAACGGTTTACTGAAAGGGGCGCTGCTGGGCGATGTGAAGATCGGCGGCAATCTGTTGGATCTGAAAACCTTCCTCGGCTGCTTTGATTTCAGCGAGGACGCCATAGCGCTGACGGTGCGCTAATTCGCGGTTGAAACCGCTCCTACAGTGAGTGAAATGCTCTGTGGGAGCGGCTTTAGCCGCGAATAGCATGACAGGCGTCAGGCGCCGTTGAGTCTACGCGGCGAGGGTCGGTTGTCTTGGTATTCATCAAGGCGAAGGCTGATCTGGCAATCTTTCGGGCCAACCCCGTAGCCTGGATTAGCCGCAGGCGTAATCCGGGGGACGCCGTCGCAGCCAACACCGCAACGGCGGAAACGCTATGCGGTTCCGCCCTACGACCTGACTGCGTGCGGCTCTAGCCGCAAAGCAGACGACGTTTGATCCGGGCTTAGATCAGCCCTGATTCGTCTTCGTTGATCAGGCGGTTGAGGCCGCCGAGGGCGTCCCGCGCTTTACTTCGGCCGATCAGTTTGCTTTGTGCGGCTTCTGGCAGATCAGTAATACGGACCACGCCTTTGCGGATCAGCGCGTCGATCAAGTCTTCCAGTACCCGGATCATGTCCAGGTCACTTTGCTTGAGTTGCAGCAGGCTGTTTTGGGCGTACCAGGCTTGTGCTTCAGGGCTGTCGACAGCTAGCTCTTCGGTCATCCCGGCGAAGGGTGCTGTTTCTACCTGTTGGAGATTGCCTTGTTCGTCGCGCTTTGCGTACAGCATTTATCCGCTCCTTTATTGTTCTTGGCAGAAGTCAGCCTTGCCCGAAACTGCGAGATTACTTTATCTGGAACAAAATTCCCAAATTTGCCCAGTGTGTTGACCTTGGGCTCAAGCTGCAAGTGAGTAGGGGGATGCGATAAAGCACGACACCCCGAGCGGGGCGTCGTGTGGTGGGGCGGGCTTATTCGACAAACAGCTGTTGAACGACTGAGAAGTCCTGTTTGCCTTTGCCTTGTTTGATCAGCAGGCGGTACAGCTGCAGGGCAAGGGCGCCCATTGGGGTGCTGTTGCCACTGGCCTGTGCGGCTTCCTGAGCCAGACCGAGGTCTTTGGTCATCAGTTCGGCCATAAAGCCGCCGCTGTAGTTGTTGGATGCCGGGGCGTGCGGCATGACACCGGGCCACGGGTTGTATTTTTCCAGCGTCCAGTTGCCGCCGGAGCTTTGCCGCATGATCTCGGCCAGCACGGCTGGGTCCAAGCCATTGGCAACGCCCATGGCCATGGCTTCAGACGTGGCGATCATCTGCACGGCAAGCACTTGGTTGTTGCAGACTTTGGCGACTTGGCCAGCACCTTCCGGGCCTGCGTGGAAGATGTTTTTACCCATGGCTTCGAACAGCTTGCGGGCTTTTTCCAGGGTGCTGGCTGCACCGCCGATCATAAAGGTCAGCGTACCGGCCGCTGCACCGCCGGTGCCGCCTGATACAGGAGCATCCAGCAGCTCAATACCGCGTTCGCGGGCGGCTGCGTGCACATGGCGGGCGGCATCCGGCGCGATGGTGGAGCACTCCAGCACCAAGGTGCCGGGGGCCAGTTTGGAGAACAGGCCGTTCTCACCCAGGTAGAGCCCCTCAACATGGCGGCTGGCGGGCAGCATGCTGACAACCGCGCTGGCGCCTTGTGCGGCATCCTCGGCGCTGCTGGCGGCAATGGCACCTTCAGCGGCCAGTTGTTCAACGGCGTTTTTTTGCAGGTCAAAAGCTTTAACGGCAAACCCTGCTTTGAGCAGGTTGCGCGCCATAGGCAGGCCCATGTGGCCGAGGCCGATAAAGGCGATGTGTGTCATTGTTATTCTCCTGCCGGTAGTGTCTGTGAATTACAGGTCCGCTAAGGGATGTGGGCCGTCCCATACGGGTTGGAAGTGTGCGTCGATGACGCCGCTGGCGATGTTGCTGACGTCCGGCCAGTGCCAGTGTGGTTTCTGGTCTTTGTCGATGAGGCGGGCGCGCACACCTTCCGGGAATTCCGGGTGGCGGCAGCAGTTCAGGCTCATGGCGTACTCCATGCGGAACACTTCGGCCAGGGACAGGTGGCGGGCACGTTTGATTTGCTCCCAAACCAGATGAGCTGTCAGCGGTGAGCCTGCGGCCAGAGTCTTGGCTGCGCGGGCGATCAGAGCGTCTTCGTCGTTTTGCAGGGCGGTCAGCGCTTGCCAGCAATGGGCGACATCGGACTGGTCGAGCAGGGCGTCGATGCGTTCGCGGCGCGGCAGCCATTGGGCTTCCGGCAGGGATGGGCGCGCCTCATCTTCCAGGGCTTTAAGCAGGCTGTGCAGCTGCGCCTGTGGGTTGTCGTGCCAGTTGAGTTGGCTGAGCCCTGCGATCAGGTCGTCTTGCTGAGTGTCGAGCAGAACGCGGTCTGCCAGATTCAAATCCAGCGCGTCGCGGGCGTTGATGGTGCTGGCGGTCAGGCCGAGGAACAGGCCGAGTTTGCCCGGCAGGCGAGCGAGGAACCAACTGCCGCCCACATCCGGGTACAGGCCGATGTTCACTTCTGGCATGCCGAGGCGGCTGCCCGGTGTCACGATGCGAATGCCTGCGCCCTGCATCAGCCCCATACCGCCACCCAGTACGTGGCCGTGGGCCCAGCAGATCAGCGGTTTGGGGTAGGTGTGGATGCGGTAGTCGAGGCGGTATTCATCCTCGAAGAAGCGCCGCGCCAACGGCGGTACTTCGCCGGGATGCTCGCGGCATTGTTGCACCAGTTGCACCACGTCGCCGCCGGCGCAGAACGCTTTAGGGCCATTGCCGCGAAGGATGACGCAGGCAATGGTCGGGTCGTCGGCCCACTTGTCGAGCTGCGCGCTCAATGCCTCAATCATCGGCATCGACAAGGCGTTCAGGCTCTTTTCTGCATCCAGCGTAGCAATGCCGATGGACTGGCCGTGCTGCGCTGCACAGGTTTCAAATTGCACATTCATGGTGGGGCTTCCGCTTATTTGTTGTTCCACTTGGCGTCGCGTTTTTCCAGAAACGCATTCACGCCTTCGCGGGTGTCGGCAGAGTCAAAAAGGTCGACAAAGCGTTCACGCTCTTCGCTCAGCCAGGAGTTCGGTCCGCGCTCGCGGGCACCTTGAATCAGCGGTTTGATGGTGCGCACGGCAACCGGGCTTTGCCGCGCGACGTTGGCGGCCAGCAGCAGGGCGTGATTACGGGCTTCGCCGGTGTCGACCACTTGCTCAACCAGACCAATGCGTTGCGCGGTTTCGGCGTCTACGCGTTCGCCACACAGGATCATGCGCTTAGCCCAACCTTCGCCCACCAGCCATGGCAGGTGTTGGGTGCCGCCTGCGCAAGGCAGCAGGCCGACGGTGGCTTCTGGCAGGGCCATTTGTGCCTGGCGTTCGGCAATGCGGATGTCGCAAGCCAGTGCGCACTCAAGGCCACCGCCCATGGCGTAGCCGTTGATGGCGGCGATGGAGACGCCACGGAAATCGCGTAGGGCTTCAAAAGCCTCACCGAAGCGGCGTGCCATTTCGCGGGCGCGGGCTTTGTCGCCATCGGCAAACAGGTTGAGGTCGGCGCCTGCGCTGAAGAATTTAGTGCCTTGGCCGGTGATCACCAGCGCGTAGATATCATCGTCGCGGTTAAGGTGTTCCATCAGCTGCTTGAGGCCGATCAGAGAGTCGCGGTCCCAAGTGTTGGCTGGCGGGTTGTTGATGGTGATCAGTGCTGTGTGGCCGTGTTTTTCTACGGTCAGTTTGTGGGTCAGGTCGAACACGCCGGTTTTGTAGGTTTCGAGTGCGGTAGACATGATGATCCTCGTCAGTGATTGCTGAACGCCCGCGTTGGCGGGCGCGATCTGTTTTAGAGCAGATTATCTAGCATGCCACCTTGTTCTAGCAGGCGGCGAGCAATGATGACCCGCATAATCTCGTTGGTGCCTTCCAGAATCTGGTGCACGCGGCTGTCACGTACCCAACGTTCCAGTGGGTAATCGTTGAGGTAACCATAACCGCCGTGCAGTTGCAGGGCCTCATTGCACAGGTTAAAGCAGTGGTCGGTAGCAAAGCGTTTAGCCATGGCACAGTAGAGGCTGGCTTCACCGTGTTGATGATCCAGCTTATGCGCGGCCAGGCGGACCATTTGCCGGCTGGCGGTAAGGTCGGTGAGCATGTCGGCCAGTTTGAATTGCAGGGCCTGGAAATGGCTGAGGTTTTTGCCGAATTGCTTGCGCTCATCAACGTAACGCAGGGACTGTTCCAGTGCGGCTTGCGCTGCGCCAAGGGAGCAGCTGGCGATATTGATGCGGCCACCGTCGAGGCCTTTCATGGCGTAGACAAAGCCCATGCCTTCTGGGCCAATGCGGTTGCTGGCCGGGATGCGTACACCTTCAAAGGTGATGGTGCGGGTGGGCTGGGCGCACCAGCCCATTTTCAGTTCGTTGCGACCGTATTTCACGCCTTCGCTATCACCCGGTACAAGGAAGCAGGAAATGCCTTTGGCGCCGTCTTCACCGGTGCGTGCCATGACGATCAATACATCGGTGCTGCCTGCACCTGAAATAAAGCATTTGCTGCCGTCGATGATGTAGTCGTCGCCGTCACGTTTGGCGCGGGTGCGCAGGTGGGCAGCGTCGGACCCTGCATCAGGTTCTGTCAGGCAGTAGGAGGCCAGCCGCTCCCCGCTGATCAGGCTGTCCAGCCAGGTGTCTTTGAGGCTCTGATCACCGAATGAAGCCAGCATCCACGTGGCCATGTTATGGATGGTGATGTACGCCGTTGTGGCCACACAGCCTGCGGCCAGTTGTTCGAAAATGAGTGAGGAGCTGAGGCGGGATAAGCCCAGGCCACCATCTTCTTCGTTGATGTACAGGCCTAGATAGCCCTGTTCAGCAGCGCGTTTAATGACGTCTACCGGGAAGTGGTGGTCGCGGTCCCAGTCCGCAGCATGGGGGCTGAGTTCATGGGCGGCAAATGCGCGGGCGCTATCAACCAGCAGGCGCTGTTCGTCGCTGAGTTCGTAGTCCATAAATCCTCATCGCGGGCGGTGGGGCCCGGTCTTTGTTTTACTTGTTATCCCTGAAAGGCCAGCAGCGCTGGGCTGTGGCCTTTCTGCAATGATCTGTTTATACCTCTGAGGCCCGGCCTTTGCACTGTGGGTAAAGGCCGGGCTGGAGGTTTACTTGAGTTGAATGGTCAGGTTCGGGCCGTTCACGTCGTCTTCATCAAACCAGCGGCTGGTGACGGTTTTTGTTTCGGTGAAGAAGCGCACACCTTGTTTGCCATAGGCGTGCAGGTCGCCGTAGAACGAGCCTTTCCAGCCGGTGAAGGAGAAGAACGGCAGCGGCACCGGAACCGGAACGTTCACGCCAACCTGACCCACTTCTACCGCGTGCTGGTAATGACGGGCGGCTGCGCCGGAGCGGGTGAAGATAGAGGTACCGTTGCCATACGGGCTGGCGTTGACCAGCTCAATGGCTTCCTCCAGCGTGTTCACTTCCATGCACACCAGCACTGGGCCGAAGATTTCTTCACGGTACAGGCTCATGTTCTGGGTCACGCCGCGGAACAGGGTCGGGCCGACCCAGTTGCCATTCGGATAACCTTCAACCGTGCAATGGCTGCCATCGAGCAGGCATTCGGCGCCTTCGGCTTTACCTTCTGCAATCAGGTGCAGCACGCGCTGTTTGGCTTGTTGGCTGATCACCGGGCCGTAGGCGGAGTGGCCGTCGCGCCAGTAGCCGGGTTGCAGGGCTTCCATTTGTTCTTTGAGTTCGCCGATCCATTGCTTGGAGTCACCGACAAACACTGCGACGCTGATGGCCATACAGCGTTGCCCGGCGGCACCGCAGCTGGCACCGACCAAGTTGCTCAGCACCTGCTGCTTGTTCGCGTCAGGCATGATCACCATGTGGTTTTTTGCACCGGCGAAGGCTTGCACGCGCTTCATGTGAGCGCTGCCGGTGCGGTAAATGTGCTGGCCTACCGGCACGGAGCCAACGAAGGAGATGGCGCGTACGTCAGGGTGCGTCAGCAGGGTGTCGACCACTTCGCGACCGCCATGCAGCACTTGCAGGATGCCTTTGGGCGCGCCGGCTTCGATAAACAGTTCTGCCAGGCGATTTGGGGTCAGCGGGTCTTGCTCGGACGGCTTGAGGATAAAGCTGTTACCGGCCGCGATGGCCAGTGGGAACATCCACAGGGGAATCATCGCCGGGAAGTTGAAGGGGGTAATACCGACGCACACGCCCAGCGGTTGAATCCAGCTGGCGGTGTCGATATTGCGGGCGACGTTTTCCATGGTCTCGCCCATCATCAGGCTGGCAATATTGCAGGCCTGTTCAACCACTTCAATGCCACGCCAAACGTCACCTTTGGCATCGGCCAGGGTTTTGCCGGTTTCGCTTGCCAGCAGCTCGGCGATTTCGTCCTGGTGTTCTTTGAGCAGGTGCTGATAGCGCAGCATCAGGCGGGCGCGATCTGAAACCGGGACTTCACGCCAGCTCAGAAAAGCAGTTTTGGCGCTGGCAATTGCCGCTTCGATTTCTTCTGAAGTGGCCTTTGGCGCAAGGGCGAGAACTTCTTGGGTGGCAGGGTCGGTGACTTCGATGAATTCACGGCTGCGACTTTCACACCATTCACCGTCGATCAGTTGTGCGACTACTTTGCTCATTCTTTTCTCCCAGCGAATCTCAACGGATTCGGTTGTTGTTTTGCGCTTTTATAAGCGCCTTTTGCGGGTTTGTGGATTGACGATCTTGGTAGGTGGATGGATTATCTTGGGATTGAAGTGCTCGTGGGGTGTTGAGTGATCGAACAAGTAGAAACATCCAGCTGGCCACTTCCGGCCAATGGCGTACGGTTTATTACGCCCCCACGACTGCGCCGTCAGTTACTCCGTCATAGCCTGACAAGTGCTTGTTACCCGCTCGCGCTGGGGTTTTATCCGAATGCCCACGAGCACCGGATGCAGCGGTTGCAGCCGGAGGATCATTTGATCATTTACTGCCGTTCAGGGCAGGGGTGGTTGGATATTGGGGATGGACGATTAGCAGTCAGTGGTGGCGATTTGCTGGTGCTGCCCAAGGGGCTCGCCCATGCCTATGGGGCCGATGAAAACCGGCCCTGGACCATTTATTGGGTGCACTTCGAAGGGGAGTTGGTTGAGGAATATTTGCAGCCGCTCGGGCGGGGTCCCATTTTGTCCATTGGCGTGCAACCGCGCCTGTTGGCAGAGTTCGATGCGTTGCTCGGGCTGCGCAAACAGGGCCTGAATTTCCCGCACTTTATCCACGCGACGCATCAACTGCAGGTGCTGCTGACTTCACTGGCGGTGATGCCCGCGCGGACCACCCTTAAGTCTGGGCGGGTGTTGGATGTGGATGCAGTGCATGCGGTGATGCGTGCACACTTGCATGACTCACTGAACCTCGACGAGCTGGCGGCGCAGTTCAAGTTGTCGCGTTTTCATTTCGCCAAAACCTACCGTGCCCTCACTGGGCATGCGCCCATTCAGGATTTTATTCAGCTGAAGATGGCCCACGCCTGTCGTCTGCTGGATGAGGGCAGCCAAAGTATTCGCCAAGTGGCCGAGCAGTTGGGGTACGAGGACGTGTACTACTTCTCCCGCTTGTTCCGCAAAGTGGTGGGCACGGCGCCGAGCCATTATCGGGCACTGCATCAGGGTTGACTTGGGGCGGGGTGAGCTCTAGCGTGCCGCTTTTGTTTTTACAGGCAGGAGCCGCCATGAGCGCCGCAGATAAAGTCAAACTCGAAGCCGGATGGAAACAGGCGTTGCACGAGGAGTTCGATAAGCCCTACATGCAGGAGCTGGGGGATTTTCTGCGGGCGGAAAAGGCAGCAGGCAAGGTCATCTACCCACCGGGACCGCTGATTTTCAACGCACTCAATTCCACTCCGTTGGATCAGGTGAAGGTGGTGATCATCGGCCAGGACCCGTACCACGGCCCAGGGCAGGCGCATGGCTTGTGCTTCTCGGTGCAACCGGGCGTCAAAACGCCGCCCTCACTGGTGAACATTTACAAAGAACTCAAGCGTGACCTGAACATCGACATCCCATCCCATGGTTGCTTGCAGCATTGGGCCGATCAGGGCGTGCTGCTGCTCAACACGTCGTTGACCGTGGAGCAGGCCATGGCTGGCTCGCACGCTGGTCGCGGTTGGCAGCCGTTTACGGATAAGGTCATCGAAGTGGTCAGCGCCCACCAGCCGCATTTGGTTTTCCTACTGTGGGGCTCCCATGCCCAGAGCAAAGAAAAGCTGATCGACACCACTAAGCACTTGGTGTTGAAGTCGGTGCATCCGTCACCGTTGTCTGCGCATCGTGGATTTATCGGTAACGGTCATTTCAGCCGCTGCAATAAATTCCTCGAACAAAATGGCCTGGCGCCCATTGATTGGAAGTTGCCGGAGCTTTGATCGTCAACGTCACACGTGCAGCGGTGGGTAAGCCTTCGGCCTTACCCACCCTACGGAGCGTACACCTAGTGTAGGGTGGTATTAGCCTGCGCAGCAGGTTATCCACCATGGATTGTCGCTAGGCTTTTTCACCCTTGCGCAGCCACAGATTGAACACCGGTCTTGCCAAAAACAGTTGCAGAAACAGGCGCAATATCTGCAAGGCTGAGACCATCGCCACAGACAGGTGCAAGGCCTCAGCTGTCAGGCTCAGTTCGGTAATGCCGCCGGGCATCAGGCCCAGCATCAGCGAGACTGACTCAACCCCACTGATCCAGCCCAATCCGAGCCCCAGCAGCGCAGCGCCCGCAATGGCCAGCAGGCTGAACACGAAGATGCGCGTCATAAATGCCGGAGCAGTGCGAAAGAACTCTCGGCTGAAGTGGCAGCCCAGCGCGCAACCAATCAGCCATTGCCCCACATGGCCGAGCCACGAAGGCAGCCCCAAGTGCAGGTTAAACACCACACTGGCGGTTGCACTGACGATGATGGGGCCAAGCATCCACGGGCTGGGCTGCTTCAACAGTCGCCAGACCCTGGCCAGCACAGCACCCGCAAAGAGTAAGCCAAGCAGCCACGGCCAGTTGACCTCGGCGGGTTGAGGTGGCTGCACGGCGGGCAGCGACCAAGTGAACAGCGCCGGAATCAGCAACACCACCATCAGCAGGCGCAGGCTGTGGGCCGCAGCGATTCGGGCAGAGTCGGCGTCGTAACCGCGCGCCATGTTGACCATTTCCGTCGCGCCGCCGGGCATGCTGGCGAAGAACGCGGTGGCTTTATCCGTGCCGCCCCGGCGCAGAATGACGATGCCGATCAGGCTTAACGCCAGTGTGCCGAGTGATCCGATGATGATCAGTGGCAGGTGCGTGATCACCTGCTGGAATACTTCGTAAGTGAAATGCAGGCCGATGCTGGTGGACACAAGCCATTGCCCGGTTTGCCGACCGCCGGGGATTTCGCGGATGGCCGGGCCGAAACAGCGGAACAGAATAACGGCCAACAGGGAGCCGATGATCCAGGGCAATGGCCAGCCAATTAGGCTGGCCAGGTACCCGCCAAGCCCACCTACAAGCGGCGTTAGCCACCAATTGCGGATGTGCTTGGGATTTTCGTGCGGGTCGGGCATTAATCAGGCTACTTTTGGTTGGCTGCGTTTACGCCAGTTGCGCCAGAAGGGCAGAGCAATCATGACCGCAATCAGTGTCCATACGCCCCATGTAATCGGGCTGGCAAAGAGGATGCCCAGTTCACCGTTGGAGATGGATAGAGCGCGGCGCAGATTTTGCTCCATAAGCCCGCCCAGAATAAAGCCCAACAGCACCGCAGACAGCGGAAAGTCCATCTTGCGTAGGATGTAACCGGCAATGCCGATGCCCACCATCAGGAACAGATCGAAGGTGGTGGCATGCACGGCGTAAACGCCGATAGAGGTGATGATCGCAATCGCCGGAACCAGCGCCCAGTAGGGGACGGCCAGAATCTTGGTGAAGATTTTGATCATCGGGATATTCATCACGATGAGCATCACGTTGGCCACGAAGAGAGAGGCGATCAGCCCCCAGACAATATCCGGCTGGTTCTGGAACAGCAGCGGACCCGGTGTGATGTTGTACAGCGTCAGTGCGCCAAGCATCACGGCGGTTGTGCCTGAACCCGGTACACCCAGGGTCAGCATCGGGACCATGGAGCCGCAAGCTGAGGCGCTGTTGGCGGTTTCCGGGGCTGCCAGACCGCGCAGGTCGCCATCACCGAATTTGTTTTCTTTAACCGCCAGGCGTTTTTCTGTCATGTAGGCCACGGCGCTGGCCAGGGTCGCACCGGCGCCCGGCAAAATGCCGAGAATAAAGCCAAGGCTGCCGCTGCGCAGATTGGTCAGCAGAACGGAGGCGCCTTCTTTGAGGTTGAACAGCATGCGGCCTTTGGCTTCAAGGGTTTTCTGACCGTGATGGGTGCGCTCCAGCAGCACCAGAATCTCGCTTACTGAGAACAGGCCGAGCACCAACACGACAAACTGGATGCCATCGGACAGACCGAGGCTGCCGAAGGTGAAACGGTACACGCCGCTGTTGGAGTCGATGCCGACGCAGGACAGGAACAGACCGATACAGGCGGCAATCGCCGTCTTCATCGGTTTGTTGCCGGCCATCCCAGCCAGGCAGACGATGGCAAACACCATCAGCACAAAGTACTCAGCCGGGCCGAAGGCCACCGCCCATTTCGCCAGCAGCGGGGCAAAGATGACTACGCCGCAGGTGGCAATCAGACCGCCGACAAACGAGCTCCAGGCCGAGATTGACAGGGCAATCCCCGCTTTGCCCTGACGAGCCAGCGGGTAGCCGTCCAGGGTGGTCATTACCGCAGAGGCTTCACCAGGGATATTGAGCAGGATTGAGGAAATCCGTCCGCCGTATTCGCAGCCCAGATACACCGCAGCCAGCAGAATCAGCGCCGTTTCCGGTGGCAGACCGAGGGCGAAGGCAATCGGGATCAGCAGTGCTACACCGTTGATCGGTCCGAGCCCCGGGAGCAGGCCGACGACGGTACCGATCAGTGTGCCGCACAGGGCTGTCAGCAGGTTGTAAGGGCTCAGAGCGACACCGAAGCCCTGGCCAAGATAGTTAAGCGTTTCCATGTCTTAGTTCTCCAGAGCTGAAAGCAGGCCAAGGGGCAGCGGCACATCGAGAATTTTGTCGAACAGCAGGTACAGCCCGATCGACAGCAGCACACCGGCAATCACACTGGCGACCCAGCGACCGCCGTACAGCCGGGACATGGCGACGCCAAAAAGGGCACTGGAGATGACAAAGCCCAAGGTTTCAAAAAACGCTGCATAGAGCACCATGATCAGCACGCAGAGGCCGATCTTGAGCAAAACGTGGGAGGTCAGAGGCCCTTCCTCACCATGGTCAATTTCGCCACCTTTTATCAGCAGGTAGATGGCGCCGAGCCCGGTCAGGGTTAGCAGCAGCAGGGGATAGGCGCGTGGGCCTACAGGTTCATAGGAGAAAGGCGCGTGATACGTCCAGGCAACGATGCCCAGTCCGATACTGATGAGTAGCAGGACGAGCCCGAATATACGTTGAGACATTGCTAATGCCCTCATTTATGCAATAGCAGGCCCATTCCCCGTATTAAACGGGGAAGGTCTGTCGTAGCGAGGTTGGCGGTAGCGGGCTGAACTACTGGATCAGGCCGAAGTCCTGGGCAAGCTTCTTGTAGTCGGCTACCTGTTTTTTTACGTAGCTGTCCAGTTCTTCGCCCGTCATGGCGAAGGGGTACAGCTCGCGTTCGGTGCGCAGCTTGGCGAAGTCTTCTGAGGCCAACAGCTGATCGAAGGAGCTCTTCCACCAGGCGTATGCCTCGTCGCTGACTTTAGGGCCGAGATAGAAGCCGCGGATTACCGGCCAGACCACGTCGAAGCCTTGCTCCTTAGCGGTCGGAATGTCTGCCACGACTTTGCCGGGCAGGCGTTCTTCTGACATCACCGCAAGGATGCGCATATCGCCGCTGGCAATGTGTGGCACGGAGTCAGAAATATCGGTGCTGGCGACTTGGATATGGCCGCCCAGCAGGGCTGTGGCCAATTCACCACCACCTTCCATGGCGACATAACGCAACTCTCGCGGGTTAATACCGGCGGCCTTAGCAATCAGCGCGGTTTGCATCCAGTCCTGGCTGCCAACCGTGCCGCCTGAGCCGATGACAACTTTGCCAGGGTTGGCCTTGATGGCATCAACCAAGTCCTTGAGGTTTTTGTAGGGGGAGTCGCTGCGCACAGCAATGGCGCCGTAGCTGCTGCCAATCGCTGCAATCCACTTCACGGCACCTTCGTCGAAACGGCCAAACTTACCTTGGGCAAGGTTGAGCAGTGATCCGCTGGAAAATGCAGTGATGGTGCCAGCATCAGCAGGGCGTTGAGCGACCACGGCGTTGTAGGCCACAGCGCCCACGCCACCAGGCATGTAAGTGACACGCATGGGGGCTTTTAGCAGTTTTTCCTGCACGAGAGCGCTCTGCGCCAGTTTGCAGGTCAGGTCAAAACCGCCACCGGGCGCAGCAGGTGCAATGCATTCAGGGCGTTTAGGTTCGTCCGCCAAAATCGGCGCAGCAAGGGCCATGCAGGCAGTGGCAAAGGCAATGCGGGTGATTGAAGTTTTCATGCTGAAATCCTTTTGCCGTGATTACCAGATGGGGAGGGTGTAGCCGACGATGATGCGGTTTTCATCGGCGTCGCGGGCGAAATCTGAGCGGAATGTGGCGTTGCGCAGGCGTACATAGACGTCTTTGAGCGGGCCACTTTGCACCACGTATTTGATCTCGCTGTCACGCTCCCATTCGCTGCCGCGCTTGTTGCTACCTGCAATCTGAGCATCATCGCCAGAAATATAGCGTGTCATAAAGGTTAATCCGGGAATTCCGATGCTGGCCAGATCAAAGTCGTAGCGGGCTTGCCATGAACGCTCGTCGGCGTTGGCAAAGTCGTTGATTTGTACGAAGTTGATCAGATACGGGTCACTGCCATCGAGGTAAGCAAAGCCAGTGTCACCGCCCATGTCCTGGTAGCCAAGCCCAAACTTGTGCGCGTCATAGCTGTAGGTAAACATGGCGCCGAACGCGCGGTTATCCACCTTGCCACCTGTGGCTGCACCGGTGTCCTTACTGAGGGCCAGGCGGATGTCGGCGGACAGGGTGCCGGGGCCGATCGGGTGGGATCCTAGCAGGCCGAAATAATGCTGGCGATAAACGTCATCCAGCTCTGCGGCGTGATAGCGCCCCGTCCATTTGTCGGTGAATGCATACTCGGCGCCGATTAGATCCATGTGATCGGCGCGGGCATCACTGCGGAAACGCTTGTTCTTGCTGTTGAGAACCAATTTTTCAGAGTTAGTGGAGGCGCGATCGACCACTTTGGTCAGGCGTCCACCGAGCAGCTGCAGTCCGTCAATCTCTTTGGAGGTCAGCAGACCGCCTTCAAAAACTTGTGGCAGCAAACGGCTTTGGCTGGATTTAGCCACGGGCAGCTCAAGAATATGGGAGCCGTAGCGGAATTCAGTTTGGGAAACTTTGATTTTCCCTGTCAGGCCCAGGTGTCCGAAGGTGTCAGGAGCGCCGCCGTCATCTTGGGTGGGTAACAGGTCGGTGCCGGAGGTGCCTCTGCCTGAGTCGAGCTTGATGCCCATCAGGCCCAAAGCATCTACCCCTACGCCCACAGTTCCGTCGGTGTACCCGGATTTGATGTCCAGAATAAAACCTTGGCCCCATTCTTCACGTTTATTCTGACCTTTGTTCTCACGGAAATCCCGGTTCAGGTAAATGTTGCTGGTTGTCAGGGAGGCGGAGCTGTCTTCGATAAAGTCGGCTAAGGCAGCAGGTGAGGCGGTAGCGGCGAGGCCCAAAGTGAGCAGTGAAGCTGGCGTGCGAGCCGTTAGTGATGCGATACGCATTCTGTGGTCTCCATTGTTATTTTTGTAACGAACGCTCTCCACTGAGCCGTTCGTCTTAGCGCGGAAGTTCCATCCACTTTTCGATCCTAGGAGTCCAACCTTTCGCCAACCTTTCACTATCCTGACAGCTATTAAAGTTTTGATATGGCTCAAGACTTCAACGTGGTTATTCACAATCTCTGGCAGCTCTGTAAACTTGCCTCCCCCTTAATAAGGGGCATTAGGTGAGCTGGTTCAGGTGATATGGACAGGTGCGACAAGGACAGGAGGTATTCGTGCGAATTCTGCTGGTTGAAGACCATGTGCAGTTAGCTGAGAGCGTGGCTCAAGCACTGAAAAGCGCTGGCTGGACAGTGGACATGCTGCACGATGGGATTGCAGCGGATCTGGCCTTGAGCAGCGAAGACTATGCACTGGCCATCCTGGATGTGGGCTTGCCGCGCATGGATGGATTTCAGCTGCTGGCGCGGCTGAGGGAGCGTGGTAAAAACCTGCCTGTGCTGATGCTAACGGCTCGCGTAGAAGTGAAAGACCGGGTTCACGGCCTTAATCTGGGAGCTGATGATTACCTGGCTAAACCGTTTGAGCTGTCCGAGCTTGAGGCGAGAGTTAAAGCCTTATTACGCCGTTCTCTGATGGGTGGTGAACGTCAACAGCGCTGCGGCAGCCTTGTATATGACCTCGACACACGCCGCTTCAGCCTCGATGGTGAGCTGTTAGTGCTGACATCCCGTGAGCAGGAGGTCCTGGAGGTCATGATTGCCCGACCGGGCCGAGTCATGAGCAAAGAGCAGCTGGCGTCGCAGGTGTTCGGCCTGGATGAAGAAGTGAGTACGGATGCGATTGAAATCTACATTCATCGCCTGCGAAAAAAACTGGAGGGCGGGCAGGTGCGGATCGTAACGTTCCGTGGGCTAGGGTATCTGTTAGAAGCCAACAATGTTTAAAAGTGGCAGCCTGCGCGGTCGACTGCTGCGTCGACTGGCCTTCTTACTGGCCATCATTCTGCTTATCAGCAGTTTTACTGCTTACTGGAGTGCAAGGCGTGCTGCCGATACCGCCTATGACCGAACGCTGCTGGCGTCTGCTCGTGCGGTGGTCGCAGGGCTGTATTCGGAAGACGGCCATCTCAGTGCCAATATCCCTTATATCGCGTTGGACAGCTTTGCTTACGACAGCGAAGGGCGCATTTACTATCAAGTCCTCGATCCCAAGGGGGCCTTGGTCTCGGGTTATGAAGGTTTGCCAGGCCCACCTGCCAGTGTTGAGCTGACGCGGGACTATCCGGCATTGGCTCGTTTCTACGATGCGGAATACCTAGGTCAGGGGGTGCGGGTCGTCAGCCTGATGAAGCCGGTGAGTGAGCCTGACCTGACGGGCATGGCGGAGATTCGTGTGGCGGAGACGTTGGGCGCGCGTGAGCGCTTGGCTCGTGATCTGCTGATGGGGACGCTGTGGCGTATGTTGTTCCTATCGTTGACCGCGTTATTGCTGGTTTGGCTGGCGGTAAGTGTGGCGCTGCGGCCGTTGAATATTTTGCGTCGTCGCCTGGATATGCGCAGCAGTGATGAACTGCGACCGCTGCCGGTTGAAAGCATGCCTCGTGAGTTGCAGCCTTTGATTCTGGCACTCAATCAGTTCAATGAGCGGTTGCGTAACTTGTTTGAACGCCAGTCGCAGTTTATTGCTGACGCCTCCCATGAGCTGCGCACGCCGCTGGCTACGATGAAAGCGCGGGTTGAGTTGGGGCTGCGCTCTAGTGAGCCGGAGGTTTGGCTCGGCACTTTGCAGGCAACCGCGCAAAGTACTGACAAATTGACTCACTTGGCGAATCAGCTGTTGTCGTTGGCGCGTATTGAAAGTGGAGCAAGGGCGATTCTTGAAGGCGGCGCACAGCCCCTTGATCTGACTGAGCTGGCCCGTGAGCTGGGCCTGGCCATGGCGCCATTGGCTCATGGCAAAGGGATCGCGCTGGCGCTGGAGGCCGAAGAGCCTGTATGGGTGAGGGGGGAGCCCACGCTGTTAAATGAGCTCCTGTCTAACTTGCTGGATAATGCGCTGGCCCACACACGCCCTGGCGGTAACGTGATTTTGAGGGTGCTGCCGGCTGGGACGCTTGAGGTTGAGGACGATGGCCCTGGTATTCCAGAGGCTGAATATGAGCGGGTGTTTGCTCGATTTTACCGGACGACAAACCGCAGCACGGGCGCTGGATTGGGGTTAGCTATTGTCGGTGAAATCTGTCGGGCCCATCAGGCCAATATCAGCCTGCATCAGGCAGCCTCGGGTGGGCTTCTGGTGCGCGTGACGTTTACGTCTGTAGGTTAGGCCTCAGGGCGTAGCCGCTCTGAGGCCTTTGGCGTTACCAGGTTACTGCAACATGGTCATGGCAGCTTCCATGGCAGCTGACAGGTCCTCGTCGTCATTGAGGTTCTGGCCTGGGTCGAGTCCTAGTTTGCGGAAGGACGCGATTGAGCTCCAGTCCAGCTGAGTGTAAGGGTGCTCAGTACCCAAGTAGCTTTGCAGGGTGGCGACTTGAACGATATCGGTGTAGTCGACTTTGTTGCTGTCGCGGTTAAAGTCCAGGTAGTTGCCCGGCACGTTGGCAATCATTTCCGGGAAGTCCCAGGTACGCAGAATCTTTTCGCCAATGATCGGGTGAATCTGCTCAATCACGTGGTTAAGGCTGATTGAGTCTGCCAACAGCTCACTGTGCTCTTCAGCGTAGGTAAGAATGGGCAAGACGCCGATCATGTGCACAAGGCCTGCGAGTGTCGCTTGGTCGGCTGGCAGGCGCGTGTAGTTTTTGCAGAGTACGTGACAGATACCTGCAATCTCAGTGCTCTTGTTCCAGACTTCGCGCATTTTGCGATCAATCACGTCACTGGTGGCTTGGAACATTTGCTCCATGGCCAGGCCGGTGGCCAAGTTGCAGGTGTAGTTGATGCCCAGGCGGCTCACAGCCATTTGCAGGTCTGTGATTTCTTTGTTGGTGCGCAGCAGAGGGCTGTTGACCACTTTGATGATGCGGGCAGTCAGGGCGGCATCATTGCCGATAACCTTGCACAGTTGTGGGACACTAATGTCCGGGTCTTCTGCGGCCTCTCGTACGCGCAAAGCAACTTCCGGCAGTGTAGGCAGTACCAGTTCATCGCGCTCGATGGCCTGGGTCAGATCCTGTAGGACTTTTTCAGATAGCGTGCTCATTTGTGTACTTCTCTTAACTGCCGAAGCAGTTGCAGGGAGCGGTGGCAGAACCGCAGATTATTATTTTTAACGCTGAATTTCGCGATCAGAATCAAGGGTATACGGCAAACTTAGAAGCTTCAGAGGCTGTCCATCGCCTGAGTTCAGTGTAATGCGACCGTCGACAACGGCATCTTCCTGCAATACGGCCAGCAGCTCCACGGTTGTATCGGTACGGGCAGCCAGTACGACTTCTCCGACGCTGGAGCTGTGTACCGGAGAGAATAGCTCGGCGCCCGGCGCAGGTAGATCGGCAGAGGAAAGCTCCAGACGGTAGAGGCGTCGTTTGAGTTTGCCCAGATACTGCATGCGCGCCACAATTTCTTGGCCGGTATAACAGCCCTTTTTAAAGCTGACGCCCCCCACAGCCTGCAGGTTGATCATCTGTGGGATGAACAGCTCGCGAGTCTGTCCGGTGACTTGACCAATACCGGCACGTATTTGGGTCAGAAGCCACTGATTGAGTGGCGCTTCCTTCAGCTGCGAGGACAGTTTGTTTTTAATGTCGTCCAGTTGGTTGTTTGGTACCCACAATTCCGCCCGGCCATCGCTCAGGCGTATGGCTAGAAGGTCGCCCTGACGAGCAACCGAGTCGGTTTCATTGGGTAGGTCAATATTGAGGTCAGCCAGCAGGGCGTCGGCCCCAACAAGACCGAAGCGCGACCAGTCATGACTGACATCACTCAGTGTAGCTTTGCTGAAGACAGCATATTTTTTCAGGTCAGCAAGCTGTCCTTCCAGCAATTCACTGGCTAGGGCGAGAAAAAAACCATCATTGCTGCTGACAATGCGAAAGCTAGACAGCATGCGTCCTTTAGGCGTGCAGCGTGCGCCTAGGCTGCTGTGCGAGTCACTCAGATAATTGATATTGCAGGTGATCTGGCCCTGAAGAAACTTGCCGGCATCCGGCCCACTTACAGCAAGAATACCTTCGTGACTGAGCAAGCAAAAAAACGGGGAATTGGCCATGTGGGTATCGCAGGGGAAAAGTTAGGTTGCTCATCATAGAGCGAGCACTGCCTCTTGTCAGCGCTTGAACGATTTAATCGGTTCATGGCGGAACCATGTTTTATGCGGTCAACAGAGGTGTTTTCCCCGTATACTTGGCGTCTAGTTAAAAGGAGCCTGTACATGGTTGATTCGGTTGAACTCAAGCGCCTCTACTGGCACAGCCGTCGTGGCATGCTGGAGCTGGATGTGCTGTTGGTGCCTTTTGTCGAGGAGGTTTACGCGACTCTTGATGAAGAAGATCAGGCGCGTTTCCGCAAGCTGCTCGAATGTGAAGATCAGGACATGTTCGGCTGGTTTATGCAGCGTGGCGAGCCTGAAGATGCTGATCTGAAACGGATCGTGCGGATGATTCTGGACCGTGTCCAGCCTAAGTGATTACTTCGAGTGTCGCTGGCGGGCTTCCCGCTGGCTGTTGTGTATTTATGCACTGTTGCAGGCAATGCTGCTGTGTTGCCTGTACCCGCTTGATCTAGCGGTCTGGTGCAAACTGCTTATTGTATTGATGTGCATTTCCCACGCCGTTTGGGTGGTTCCCCGGTACTTATTAAACTCGCGGCGCAGCGCCTATCAGGGGTTACGTTGGACGGAATCAGGCTGGCAGGTCTTCAGCGAGTCCGAGGGGTGGCAGGCGATCGAGCTACACCCAGACAGCTTGGCGTTACCGTTAATGGTCTTTTTACGCTTCAGGCTGGCGGGGCAGCGGAGAGTGCGCTCGCTGTGTGTTGCCCGTGATAGCCTTTCCTATCACGAGCATCGTCGGTTGCGTGTGCGGCTTAAGTTCAGTCGCTATAGGTGGGCGGTTGCAGAATAGTGTCCCTAGCTTCAGGTAACTGTTGCGGGTAGTCGAGGGTGTAATGCAGGCCACGGCTTTCACGGCGCTGCATGGCTGAGCGGATGATCAGTTCCGCGACCTGGGCCAAGTTGCGCAGCTCAATCAAGTCCCGGCTGACTTTGTAGTTGCTGTAGAACTCATCGATCTCGTCCAGTAGCAGCCGTACCCGATGTTCTGCACGCTGTAGGCGCTTGCTGGTGCGCACGATGCCTACGTAGTCCCACATAAAGCGCCGTAGCTCGTCCCAGTTGTGAGCGATGATGACGTCCTCATCGGAGTCTGTAACCTGGCTGGCGTCCCAGCAGGGCAGCTGAGGTGGTTCTTGGACCGTGTCCAGTTGGGCTGTGATATCAGCGGCAGCCGAGCGGCCATAAACAAAGCATTCCAGCAGAGAGTTACTGGCCATACGGTTAGCACCATGAAGGCCGGTAAAGCTGGTTTCGCCAATGGCATAAAGCCCAGGGATGTCGGTGCGCCCATGTTGATCAACAACAACGCCGCCACAGGTGTAGTGGGCAGCGGGGACCACTGGGATGGGTTCTCGGGTAATGTCGATGCCAAATGTCAGGCAGCGTTCATACACGGTCGGGAAGTGTGATTTGATGAAGTCAGCGGGTTTGTGGCTGATGTCCAGATAGACGCAGTCGACACCCAGTCGCTTCATTTCATGATCAATGGCGCGCGCTACGATATCGCGAGGGGCAAGCTCTGCGCGTTCATCAAAGCGTGGCATAAAACGCTCGCCGTTAGGCAGTTTAAGCAGAGCGCCTTCACCGCGCAGGGCTTCGGTAATCAGAAAGCTCTTGGCCTGAGGGTGATACAAGCATGTCGGGTGGAACTGGTTAAATTCAAGGTTGCCAACCCTGCACCCAGCGCGCCAAGCCATGGCAATACCATCACCACAGGCGCTGTCTTGGTTGCTGGTGTACAGGTAAACCTTAGCGGCGCCGCCAGTAGCAAGTACGACAAATCGGGCATTGTAGGTGTCGACTTCACCGGTCTCGCGATTGAGCACGTATGCGCCGAGGCAGCGTTGCCCTGGCAGACCGATCTTACGCTCGGTAATCAAATCGACGGCGACGCGCTGCTCCAGCAGCTCTACATTGCTACGTTTGCGGGTTTGTTCAAGCAGTGTGTTAAAAATGGCGGCGCCAGTTGCATCAGCAGCATGAATAATGCGGCGGTGGCTGTGACCGCCCTCGCGGGTCAGGTGAAACTCAAACCCGCCGTCTTCTTTATGCGGTTCATCGTCACGGGTGAAGGGCACGCCTTGGTCGATAAGCCACTGAATGGCTTCGCGGCTGTGCTCAACGGTGAAGCGCACAGCATCTTCGCGGCATAGACCTCCACCCGCGATTAACGTGTCTTCAACATGGGACTCGACAGTATCTGTTGTGTCCAGAACTGCGGCAACGCCACCTTGGGCCCAATAGGTCGAGCCATTGGACAGGTTACCCTTACTGAGGACGGCAATACTCAAGTGGCCTGGCAATGTGAGTGCCAGGGTCAGTCCCGCTGCGCCGCTGCCGATAACCAGTACATCGTGTTGGAAGTGTTGGCTCATGTCAGAATTCCCGCAAAGTGCGCCGCTAGTATATAGAGGGGGCGGACGGCACAATAGCGTAGAGTGGTTTAGTAAGTTGATAGGGAACTTCTAAGCTAGTTTTTGTTCTATAAGCGGTTGTTTAGAGCTATTGGGCCTATCAAGGTTTTTTTTATAACGCTTGTGAAGCTATTTAACCGGTTTTGCCAGTGTTTCAGATTATTGATGCAGCCAATTTGCTAGGCGCTGCATTTTTTCCTGACAAAACGACATCAGAATTTGCAGGAAGGTTGTTTGAGGGAGAGAACTTTTGCGAATTGCCCAAGTCTATTCAGGCAGATCGATGCAAGGGTTGGTGTTACGCTCCTTTGGACTTAATTAAGGAGATTTCATGCTAACCCAGGAAGAAGATCAGCAGCTGGTCGAGCGCGTGCAGCGCGGCGATAAGCGCGCATTTGATCTGTTGGTGATGAAGTATCAACACAAGATTCTCGGGTTGATTGTGCGTTTTGTGCATGACAGCCATGAGGCTCAGGACGTTGCGCAGGAAGCTTTCGTCAAGGCTTATCGGGCGTTAGGTAACTTTAGGGGCGACAGTGCTTTCTATACCTGGCTTTACCGAATTGCCATCAATACGGCGAAGAACTATTTGGTATCGAGAGGACGTCGTCCGCCAGATAGTGATGTCAGTGCAGAGGATGCTGAATTTTATGATGGTGATCATGCCCTTAAGGACATTGAATCGCCTGAGCGCGCACTGCTGCGCGATGAAATTGAGGCAACTGTGCATCGCAGTATTGAGCAGTTACCAGAAGACTTGCGCACGGCGCTGACGCTGCGAGAGTTTGATGGGTTGAGTTACGAGGATATAGCCAGTGTTATGCAATGTCCTGTCGGTACCGTGCGTTCACGTATTTTCCGCGCGCGGGAAGCCATAGATAGATCCTTGCAACCATTGTTGCAGGAAGCCTGAGACAGCGGCGAAAGCCTAGAGAGGAACCGCAATGAGTCGTCAAACCATGCAGGAATCGCTGTCCGCGGTGATGGATAACCAAGCGGATGAGTTAGAGTTGAGGCGTGTATTGGCCGCTTGCGAGGACGGGGAAGTCCGCGCAACGTGGGCTCGCTATCAACTGGCACGGGCAGCTATGCATAAAGAGCTGCTGGAGCCCCGTTTGGATCTGGCGTCTGCGGTATCTGCAGCCATCGCCGATGAGCCTGTGCCTGTGGTTCAGCAGCGTGTTGCTGGCAGCCGTATGCGTACGGTTGGGCGCTGGGCTGTTGCTGCTTCTGTGACGGTGGCTGTTCTGGCCGGAGTTCGTCTGTACAATCAAAATGATATTGCGGGTTTGGAGATGGCACAGCAAACTGTCGCTCCATTGTCGATGCCGCAGTCAAATAGTCTGGCGATGTTGGCGACGTTCAAAACATCTGAAGATACGGTGCCGCCCTCTGTGAGTGCCGCAGATCAAGAACAGGCTCAGTGGCATGAGCAGCGCTTGCCAATCTATTTACGTCAGCACGCTCAACAGGCTGCTGGTGCTAGTGATGTTGCGTTGCCTTTCGCCCGTGCTGCTAGTTTGGAAGGTCGTTAAGGGGCCTCATGCGCTTTATTCCTTTTAGCGTTGTATTGGTTGCCGCTAGCTGGTTGAGTCAACCAGCTAGCGCAGCAGACGGGCAGGATCTATTGCAGCGTCTCAATGATGCACAGCGCAAGCAGAGCTTTCATGGCACATTCGTTTACGACAGTAATGGCGCTTTCTCAACGCATGGGATCTGGAGCCTCGTTGGGGATGATGGTCATGCGCGCTTACGTTTGTTGCAGCTAGATGGTGCAGAACAGGAAGTTCTGCGCGTCGATGGTCAGGTTGAGTGTGCCAGTGGGGAAATGGGGGATGAGCTGAGCAAGAGCCAGTTATGGTCAGCTCGGCAGCTTGATCCCAAGCAATTGAACGAGTGGTATGAACTGATTGTTTTGGGGGACTCACGTGTTGCGGGTCGTCCAACTACAGTGCTTGCGCTTGTTCCGCGTGATCAGAACCGCTACGGCCTTAAACTACATTTAGATCGTCAAACGGGCTTGCCGCTGAAGTCTCTGCTTGTTAATCAAAAAGGCCAGCTGCTTGAGCGATTTCAATTTACCCGCCTGCATCTAGAAGCTCCCACGTCCGCTGCCCTTGAACCAGGCGCGGGCTGTAGGCCCGTGCAGGATACCAAGCAGCCCGTAGCGCAGGCGTCTGAGTGGATAACTGAATGGTTGCCTCCAGGATTTGTCCTTAGTTCAACTTCCCAGCGTTTAAGTCCTGTGTCAGATGAGCCCGTTGCTTGTCAGGTTTATGGTGATGGGCTAGCAAGCTTTTCTATTTTTGTTGAGCCGTTGAAAGGCGCAGTAGCTGGGGATTTTCGCACACAGCTGGGGCCAACTGCTGCAGTGTCCCGTCGGGTGCAAACTGCTGATGGTGACGTGATGGTGACTGTGGTGGGGGAAATCCCCGTTGCGGCGGCCGAGCGTGTGGCGTCATCACTTAAGATACCTAGGGGTTCCGAGTAGTGATTGAAGAGCGAGGGCGTGTTGTTGCGCTCGAACCTGGAGCTGTCTGGGTTGAAACTCGGCGACAAAGTACATGTGGCAGTTGTTCTGCCAAGGCTGGCTGTGGGCATGGTGTTTTGCAGCAGCTAGGATTTCGAGAGCGTTATGCGAGGGTTCGGGCATTGTCTGATCTGGACCTGCAGCTAGGGGATTCTGTTGTCATTGGTGTTCGTGAGGACACTTTGGTGCGGGGTTCTCTGATGGTTTACCTGTTGCCGCTGCTGGGGCTTTTTGCAGCAGCTGTTTTGGTAGAGCAGATGGCGGTGGACGAGCGCTGGGTCATTCTCAGTGCGTTGTTGGGTTTTGTTGTGGCTGGCGGTGTGGTGCGTTGGCGAAACCGTTTCTGGGTCAATGATGCTGCCATGCAGCCTGTGGTGTTGCGCGCATATCTTGCGGTTGGCGCAACGGAATATTGAGACTTTTGCCTGCTTGATAGGGGAGATGTATGTCGAAGTCTAGTCTGAAGTCTTGCTTTGCCGGGTTGTTTGCTGTGCTGCTCTACGGCCAGGCCATGCTCGCTGAAGCAAGTCTGCCTGATTTTACTGAACTGGTTGAGCAGGCATCACCTGCGGTAGTCAACATCAGTACGCGTCAGAACATGCCTGATCGGGTCGCTGGTGGTGCTCAGTTGAATATCCCTGATCTTGAGGGGTTTCCACCTATATTTCGTGAGTTCTTTGAGCGGAGTATTCCTCAGGCACCACGTGCGCCGGGTGGAGGCGGGGGGCGCCAGCCAGAAGCTCAGTCTCTGGGATCCGGCTTCATCATCTCGGATGATGGCTATGTGCTGACCAATAACCATGTCGTGGCTGATGCTGACGAGATTATTGTTCGTCTGTCAGACCGCAGTGAGCTTGAGGCCAAGCTTATTGGTGCTGATCCGCGCAGCGATGTGGCGCTGCTTAAAGTTGATGCTAAAGGTTTGCCGACAGTCAAAATCGGTAAGTCTGACAACCTCAAAGTAGGTGAGTGGGTGCTGGCTATCGGTTCCCCCTTTGGTTTCGACCATTCCGTAACTGCCGGGATCGTCAGTGCTAAGGGACGTAGCTTGCCTAACGAGAGCTATGTGCCGTTTATCCAGACTGATGTGGCCATTAATCCAGGTAACTCAGGTGGTCCGCTGTTTAACCTGGCAGGCGAAGTCGTAGGTATCAACTCGCAAATTTTCACCCGCTCGGGTGGGTTTATGGGCTTGTCTTTCGCTATCCCGATGAGTGTTGCGATGGATGTAGCTAACCAGCTTAAAGCGGATGGCAAGGTAAGTCGTGGCTGGCTGGGCGTGGTGATTCAGGAGGTCAATAAAGACCTAGCTGAGTCCTTCGGTCTAGAAAAGCCTGCAGGCGCACTGGTCGCTCAAGTTCTTGAGGGTGGTCCGGCTGCCAAGGGTGGTTTGCAAGTGGGCGATGTGATCCTGAGTCTTGATGGTCAGCCGATCATCATGTCTGCTGATCTTCCGCATCTGGTTGGTTCCATGAAGCCTGGTGCTACCGCCGAGCTGAATGTAGTGCGTGATGGTTCACGTAAGACGCTTAAACTGGCCATCGGGGCGTTGCCAGAAGATGGTGAAACCATTGCAGATGCGGGGCAGTCCGGCGTTGAGCGCAGCAGCAACCGTTTGGGTGTCAAGGTGGCCGAATTGACTGCAGAGCAAAAGAAAAGCCTCGACCTGAAGGGTGGGGTGGTCATTTCCGAAGTTCTCAATGGCCCTGCTGCGCTAATTGGTCTGCGTCCGGGTGATGTGGTAACGCATCTGAATAACCAAGCGATCAACTCTGCTAAGACCTTTACTGAAGTGGCGCAAGCTCTACCGAAGAATCGTTCGGTGTCCATGCGTGTGCTGCGTCAGGGGCGCGCCAGCTTTATTACCTTCAAGCTGGCTGACTAAGAATCAGCACCAAAAAAAGGGCGACTTAGGTCGCCCTTTTTTTGGTGCCGCTTTTAACCTGTGGTGACGTAGCAGCGGGGTTTCAGGTAAACTTCGCGGCTATTTTGGCGGACTGCCGCCTGTAACCTTTTTGAGTGATGATCCGTGAGTGATTTGAGTCATATCCGCAACTTCTCCATCATCGCCCACATCGACCACGGTAAGTCGACATTGGCTGACCGTTTTATTCAGATGTGTGGCGGTCTTGCTGATCGCGAGATGGAGTCCCAAGTATTGGACTCCATGGACCTCGAACGCGAGCGTGGAATTACCATCAAGGCCCACAGCGTTACCCTCTACTACAAGGCCAAAGACGGTAAAACCTATCAGCTGAACTTCATTGATACGCCGGGCCACGTTGACTTTACCTATGAGGTGAGCCGTTCACTGGCCGCCTGCGAAGGGGCGCTGCTGGTGGTTGATGCGGGGCAGGGGGTTGAAGCTCAGTCTGTAGCCAACTGCTATACCGCTATTGAACAGGGCCTGGAGGTAATGCCGGTCCTGAACAAAATTGACCTGCCGCAGGCTGAGCCTGAGCGTGTTAAGGAAGAGATCGAAAAGATCATCGGCATTGATGCGACTGATGCAGTGACATGCAGCGCCAAGACCGGCCTAGGTGTCGATGAGGTACTGGAGCGACTGGTTCATACTATTCCAGCACCTGAAGGCGAGATTGATGCTCCGCTGCAGGCGCTGATCATTGACTCTTGGTTCGACAACTATCTGGGCGTTGTGTCTCTGGTTCGTGTGCGTCAGGGCCGTGTCAAAAAAGGCGACAAAGTTCTGGTCAAGTCCACCGGTAAGGTGCACTTGGTCGACAGCGTTGGCGTGTTCACACCTAAGCACACCGCTACAGCTGATCTAAAGGCTGGAGAAGTGGGCTTTATCATCGCTGGCATCAAAGACATTCATGGGGCACCGGTAGGTGACACACTGACCCTCAGTTCAACGCCTGAGGTCGAAGTTCTGCCGGGTTTCCAGCGTATCCAGCCGCAAGTTTATGCCGGTCTGTTCCCGGTCAGCTCCGATGACTTTGAGGACTTCCGCGAAGCGTTGCAGAAGCTCACGCTGAACGACTCGTCGTTGCAATACACCCCGGAAAGTTCCGATGCATTGGGCTTCGGTTTCCGTTGCGGCTTCCTCGGCATGCTTCACATGGAAATCATCCAGGAGCGCCTGGAGCGCGAGTACGACCTGGACCTGATTACCACGGCGCCGACGGTAATTTATGAGCTTGAACTGAAGACGGGTGAGACGATCTACGTTGATAACCCGTCTAAGCTGCCAGATATTTCGGCAATCATGGACATGCGTGAGCCTATTGTCCGCGCCAATATCCTGGTGCCGCAGGAGCACTTGGGTAACGTGATTACCCTGTGTATTGAAAAGCGCGGTGTGCAGCGTGATATGCAGTTCCTGGGATCGCAGGTTCAGGTGACCTATGATTTGCCGATGAACGAGGTGGTGCTGGACTTCTTCGATCGTCTGAAGTCGACCAGTCGCGGCTATGCTTCCTTGGACTACCACTTCGACCGATACCAATCAGCTAATCTGGTGAAACTGGATGTTTTGATTAACGGTGACAAGGTTGATGCATTGGCCTTGATTGTTCACCGTGACAACGCTCACTACAAAGGGCGTGCGTTAACGGAGAAGATGAAGGATCTGATTCCACGTCAGATGTTCGACGTGGCAATTCAGGCAGCCATCGGTGGTCAGATTGTTGCGCGTACAACAGTCAAGGCTTTGCGCAAAAACGTATTGGCCAAGTGCTATGGCGGTGACGTAAGCCGTAAGCGCAAACTGCTCGAAAAGCAGAAGGCTGGTAAGAAACGGATGAAGCAGGTAGGTAACGTGGAGATCCCACAAGAAGCCTTCCTTGCTGTACTGAGGTTGGAAAACTAGGCCCTATGTCATTCAATTTCCCGCTGTTACTGGTCATCGCCGTTGCCGTCTGTGGTTTGTTGGCGCTGTTTGATCTTGTGTTCCTGGCCCCTCGTCGTCGTGCAGCCATTGCGGCTTACAACGGACAGGTGAGTGAGCCGGATGAGGTCGTGATCGAGCGTCTTAACAAAGAACCTTTGCTTGTGGAATACGGCAAGTCGTTCTTCCCTGTGCTGGCAATTGTGTTGGTGTTGCGCTCATTCTTGGTTGAACCGTTTCAGATCCCATCTGGTTCGATGAAGCCAACCCTTGAAGTTGGTGACTTCATTCTGGTGAACAAGTTCGCCTACGGTATCCGTCTACCGGTGTTGGACACCAAGGTGATTGAGGTGGGCAACCCGCAGCGCGGCGATGTAATGGTGTTCCGTTATCCCAGTGACCCGAACATTAACTACATCAAGCGGGTGATAGGTTTGGCCGGCGACCGGATTGCCTACAGTTCGGACAAGCGCCTGACTGTTAATGGTGTGCAGGTTGCTGAAACACTGATCGGTGATGAACCTGGAAGCTTGGGCAGTGCAGTGCTGTTCAAGGAGAAACTGGGGGAAGTTGAGCATCAGATCCGCAAGGAAATGAAGCGCTACCGGGTTGAGCCAGGACGTGAATGGGTTGTGCCAGAAGGTTATTACTTCATGATGGGGGATAACCGTGACAACTCAAACGATAGCCGTTATTGGAATGATCCGAACATTCCACAACCTCTGCATGGCATGGTTCCTGACCAAAATATTGTGGGCAAGGCATTCGCGGTTTGGATGAGCTGGCCGGATCCGAAATCCAGCAATCTTCCCAACTTTTCACGCGTGGGCCTGATTCACTAATTTGTGGGTTGAACAGAATGCTGCTTCGGCAGCATTCTCTGTTATGCGCAGTCCTGTCTAAGCCGCACGGCAATCAATAACACTAAAAGGTAGGGGCAATATGAAGTCTGCACGTTCACAACGGGGCATGTCGTTTCTCAGCTGGCTGGTTGTTTTAGGCCTAGTAGCGTTTATTGCCAGCGCTCTGTTCAAAGTTCTGCCGCATTACTTTGATTTTATGTCGATGGAGAAAATCATCACCTCCGTTGAGACTGACAAGGCTTTGGAAATTAATACCGTGGGTGAGTTCTACTCCCACATAACTAAGGGTATGCAGGTCAATAATATTCGCGATCTGAATGCTCAAGATGCAGTGAATATCAAGATCGAAAACAACCAGTTCTTGGTTCACGTTAAGTACGAGAAACGTGAGTCCCTGATTGAGAATATCGATCTGGTTGTGAGCTTTGATAAAGAATTTCGTGTGGGGATGCCGTGAGTGTTTCGTTAAGTCGGCTTGAACGCCGGCTGGGTTATACCTTCAAGGACCAGGATCTGATGGTGCTGGCCTTGACCCACCGTAGTTTCGCAGGGCGCAATAACGAGCGCCTTGAGTTTCTCGGTGATGCCATTCTGAATTTTGTTGCGGGTGAAGCTCTATTTCAACGCTTCCCCATGGCCCGGGAAGGGCAGTTGTCACGTCTCAGAGCTCGATTGGTAAAAGGGGAAACCCTGGCTATATTGGCTCGGGGCTTCGATTTGGGTGAATACCTGCGTCTGGGTTCAGGCGAGTTGAAAAGCGGCGGTTACCGTCGTGAGTCGATCCTTGCTGATGCGCTTGAGGCATTGATCGGTGCAATCTATTTGGACTCTGGTATGGAGGTTGCGCGTGAGCGCGTGCTGGCCTGGCTAGAGGGGGAGTTGGAAGGTTTAACGTTGGTTGATACCAACAAAGACCCGAAGACCCGTTTGCAGGAGTTTCTGCAATCCCGCGGTTGCGAGCTACCCCGCTATGACGTGGTAGATATTCAAGGCGAACCGCATTGCCGGACATTCGTTGTTGAGTGTCAGGTGACCTTACTGAATGAAAAAACCATGGGCCAGGGCGGCAGTCGGCGAATAGCCGAGCAGGTCGCGGCGGCGGCAGCGCTGATTGCCCTAGGTGTGGAGAATGGCAATGACTGATACACCTGTTACACGCTGTGGCTATGTCGCCATCGTCGGCCGGCCCAACGTGGGCAAGTCGACATTGCTCAATCATATTCTCGGGCAGAAGCTGGCCATTACTTCGCGTAAGCCGCAGACCACTCGGCACAACATGCTGGGTATCAAGACCGAGGGTGATGTGCAGGCGATCTACGTGGATACGCCCGGCCTGCACAAAAACAATGAGAAGGCACTCAACCGCTACATGAACAAGAACGCGGCCTCGGCACTTAAAGATGTCGATGTGGTGATTTTTGTGGTGGATCGTACCCGCTGGACTGATGAAGACCAGATGGTGCTTGAGCGTGTCCAGTATGTTCAGGGGCCGGTGATTCTGGCAATTAACAAAACTGACCGCCTAGATGACAAGGCTGAACTGATTCCGCACCTGAAATGGCTGGCCGAGCAGTTGCCTGATGCTGAAATCGTTCCGGTTTCAGCTCAGCAAGGCCACAACCTTGAGACGCTTGAAAAGCTGGTGGGGGAACGTCTTCCTGAAGGGATCCACTTCTTCCCAGAAGATCAAATCACTGACCGCTCTGGCCGTTTCTTTGCAGCAGAACTGGTTCGCGAAAAAATCATGCGCCAGTTGGGGGCTGAGCTGCCTTACCAGATTACGGTTGAGATTGAAGAGTTCAAACGTGAAGGTCGCATTCTGCACATTCATGCGTTGATTCTGGTGGAGCGTGAAGGGCAGAAGAAAATCATCATTGGCGACAAGGGTGAGCGCATTAAGCGTATTGGCCAAGATGCGCGCCGGGATATGGAGTCGATGTTTGACACCAAAGTCATGCTGAACCTGTGGGTCAAGGTGAAAGGTGGCTGGTCCGATGATGAGCGTGCATTACGTTCGTTGGGCTTCGACAACATCTGATCCATTCCGGCCTGAGTGCCGGTTCGCCGAGTAAGCCTTATGCTGGGTCAACCTGCCTATGTTCTGCACACCCGGGCCTATCGGGAAAGCAGCGCGCTGGTTGACTTTCTGACTCCGCAGGGCCGACTGAGAGCTGTGTTGCGGGCTGCTCGGGGTAAGAAGGGCAGCCTGGCGCGTCCTTTCATTCCGCTTGAGGCCGAGTTTCGCGGCAATAGCGATCTCAAAAGCGTGTCACGCCTTGAGCCCGCCGGTATACCTAATCTTCTTTCGGGGGAGGCGCTGTTCAGCGGTATTTACCTCAATGAACTGCTGATTCGCCTTTTACCTGCAGAAGATCCGCACCCTGTACTGTTTGAAACCTACGCACTGACCGTTGCTGCACTGGCTCAGGGGCGTCCGCTTGAGCCATTGTTACGTGCTTTCGAGTGGCGTCTGCTGGATGAGTTGGGCTATGGTTTCGCCCTCGATATTGACAGTGAAGGCGTTCCTATTGCGTCTGCCGGTTTATATCGGCTGGATAATGAGAAGGGGTTGGTGCCTGTCGGGCAGTTGCAACCCGGTGTTTTTCATGGAGCTGATTTGCTGGCAATGGCTGAAGCTGACTGGAGCGCGGTGGGTGCGCTGGCGGCGGCCAAGCGATTAATGCGCCAGGCATTAGCTCCCCATTTAGGTGGCAAGCCGCTGGTAAGCCGCGAACTTTTCATGGCGCTCAAGGAGCCAAGTCGTGACTGATGCAAATCGTATTCTGCTGGGCGTAAATATCGACCATGTGGCCACACTGCGCCAGGCTCGTGGCACCCGCTACCCTGACCCAATTAAGGCCGCGCTGGATGCTGAAGAGGCGGGGGCGGACGGTATTACGATCCACTTGCGTGAAGATCGTCGGCATATTCAAGAGCGCGATGTGCGAGTGCTTAAAGAGGTCATGCAAACGCGCATGAACTTCGAGATGGGCATCACCGATTTCATGCTGGATTTTGCAGAGCAAATTCGCCCTGAGCACATCTGTTTGGTGCCAGAAACCCGCCAGGAGCTGACCACTGAGGGTGGCTTGGATGTAGCGGGGCAGGAAGATCGTATTCGTGCGGCTGTGGAACGTTTGAGCCGTATTGGTTGTGAAGTGTCATTGTTTATTGATGCAGAAGAGCGCCAGATTGAGGCTGCCAAACGCGTTGGTGCTCCTGCTATCGAGTTACACACCGGACGCTATGCCGATGCGGTGACTGTGCAGGATCAAGCGCTTGAATTGGCGCGGATTGCACAGGGTGTTGAACTTGGGCTGGAGCACGGCTTGATCGTTAATGCCGGTCATGGGCTGCATTACCACAATGCTGAAGCGGTGGCGGCCATTGCGGGTATCAATGAGCTGAACATTGGTCATGCGCTTGTAGCTCACGCTCTGTTTGTCGGTTTCAAGCAGGCTGTTGCTGAGATGAAAGCGCTGATTGTCGCTGCGGCAGAGCGACGTTAACGGCTTGTAACGGGGGAGGGGGAGCGTAACCCGGGCACTTCCTCTCCTGGCAGCCACCGTTGGTAAATTTTACGGAATGTGCCATCGCGCTTCATTTCATCGAGTGCTTTTTGCCAGCGCTCAATTTCATTGTCGTCAGTTCCTTTCCAAAAACTGATATAGCCGTAGGCGCGCCGGTATGGATAAACCGCTTTAACGTCTTGGCGGCTTAGATGTCCAACCAGTGGTGCTGCGTTGCCCTGAGCATGAAAGCTCAGATTGTCGGCGAGTATGAGTTTGACTCGGCCCTGTCGGAGTAGGTGGAACATTTGCGCGGGCTCGGTGACACCGAGCAAGTTTTTCATGCCATCGGCATGCAGTTCCTGATAGCTGAACCAGTCTCTTGGCACTGCAATGTTGTCGATTTGAGCCAGTTCCTGATCGTTTCGAATGCTGATATCAGTCGTCTTAAGTGCGTAAAAACTGTCCATCGATACCATGATGGGCCCCACCCACTTGAACAGTGGTTCACGCTCAGCCGTGCGCATGGTGACAAACGCTGCGGTGTCAGGATTATTCTGGGCAGAGTGATAGGCGCGAGACCACGGCACCACGTGTATTTCAGCTTTACGATCGAGTCGCTTCAGCAACTCACTGACCACTTCAGGTGCAAGTCCGTGGATATGGCCTTCATGGGAGAAGCTAAGAGGCGGGTACTCCTCTGTGTACAGCTGAAGTGCTTGTGCTGCGTTCAATGACAGCCAAGCTGCTATAAGAACTGCAGGCTGATATGCCTTCATTTAGCAATGCCCCGAGCGGAATTAGCGTAATCCACAAATGTGGTCACTCTTACTTACCATGCCGCTCGGCTGATTGTCCTACGATTTCCTTTGTGCGGCTATCCCTATGCCGCAGAAGTTTTTGCCTCAGCGGCCCTCACAGAACTGCAAGATCTTTGCACAGTTGAGTCAGGGTTTTCTTGCCAGAATGACTGCACGAGTCGGTGAAGGGAGGCCTTCGATCGTTCGGCTGTGATCGCTTGGGTCAAGGAAATCGGGCAGCGACTGGAAGCGCATCCAGTCGGTAGCACGTTGTTCTTCAATGCTGGTGGTGCTTACATCTACACAGCGGACATCTACGTAGCCGGCCCGCCGTAGCCATAGCTCAAGCGCAGGCACTGAAGGCAAGAACCACACGTTACGCATCTGTGCGTAGCGGTCTTCAGGAACGAGAACCTGTTGAGCATCCCCTTCGACAACCAGGGTTTCCATAACCAGCTCGCCACCTTTTACCAAGCAGTCTTTGAGATCAATCAGGTGGTCGATTGGTGAGCGGCGGTGGTACAGAACGCCCATGGAGAAGACGCAATCGAAGCCTTCCAATTTGGCTGGCAGCTCTTCAAAAGCCAGCGGCAGGTGCCAAGCGGGGAGGTCGGGTAGGTAGTTCTTCATGGCTAAGAACTGGCAAAGGAACAACCAGTTGGGGTCGATACCGACCACGCTTTTGGCACCAGCGCCGAGCATGCGCCACATGTAATAACCGTTGCCGCAGCCAACATCAAGGATGCGTTTGTGTTTGAGGTTCAGGTGCGGCGCAACCCGTTGCCATTTCCAGTCCGAGCGCCATTCAGTATCCACATGCACGCCAAACAGATGGAATGGGCCTTTTCGCCAGGGAATTAGCCCCTTCAGGGCGTTTGTCAGGGCTGCGCGGGTGTCGTCGTCGCAGGCCCCGTTAAAGCTGAATTCTTTAACCAGCTCAAGCTGTTCAACTGTCAGCGGAGGGAGAGCCTGTACAGCGCCATACCAGCGGGCTAGGTCACCATGACCGATGGCTAACTTGCGGTCAATTTGGCCAGGCAAATCGGCTGCCCAGTCTTGCAGGGGGGGGCCTGCAAGTTGGGCTTGCAGTGTGTCTAAGTCAAAGCGGTTGATCATGGCAATGCAATCAGGGAGGCGAAGTTAAGGCACTGGAACCAAGGAACGACCTGAGTGAAACCGGCTTCAAGCAGGCGCTCGCGGTGTTTCTCGAAACTGTCCGGGAGCATGACTTTTTCGATGGCACTGCGTTTCTGGGCAATTTCCAGTTCGCTGTAGCCATTGGCGCGTTTGAAGGCAATGTGCAGGTCTGTTAGCAGGTCATGCTGACTGGCATCTTCGAAACGAAGTTTCTCAGATAGGATCAGGGCGCCACCTGGCAGCAGTGCTTGATGGATCTTTTTGAGCAGGTTGCAACGATGTTCCGGCTGGATGAATTGCAGTGTGAAGTTCATCGCAATCAGTGAGGCCGGTTGGAATTCAAGTTCAAGAATATCGGCTTCTACCACTTCGACTGGCAGCAACTCTTGAAACATGGAGTCCTGTGCGTGCAGATATTCGCGGCAGCGCTCGACCATCGCGCTGGAGTTATCCACGGCAATGACCTTGCAGCCTTCAACTTGCACATGGCGGCGTAATGCTTGTGTGACGGCGCCAAGTGAGCTGCCAAGGTCGTACAAAACACTGTTGGGTTGCGCAAACTGGCCAGCCAGCACGCCGATGTTTTCGACAATGGTGGGATAGCCCGGAACAGAGCGCTTGATCATGTCCGGAAAAACCCGCACCACGTCCTCGTTGAACACGAAATCAGGCACCTGATCCAGAGGCTGAGCAAAAAGACGATCGGGTTGTTTGGTCACGATGGGCTGCGCATGGTTTGGGAAAGCCGACCATTTTAGCCAACATCGGCGCTGAGCTGAACGCTGATTGCACAAATGGTCGGAAATAGCTGCGCAGAATTTGCCTACGACGGGTTATCTGGCCTTTCTGTGGCTTGCGAAAATGCTGATGCGGCAATTCCCCACTGGCCGAGCCAGTAGGTGGTGATAATGGTGAAGGTAGAGGCCTCGAACGGCCAAACGAAGCGGTTGATGGCGATCATGCCGTCAGATAAGACGAAGAGTGCGGCTCCGCCAGCTGCTAACTGGGCAGAACGAACGCTTATGCCAGGTTGGGTCAGGCGGGCTAATGCTCGCCAAAGCATGATGCTGATGACCAAGGCGTAACAACCTACCGGAATTAACAATGGTCCAAGGTTGTAGATAGAAACGATGGCAAACATGCCGCCGCCTGTCAGCAGTGCGACGAGTAGGGCTAGCCAGGCTGGGCGTTTACAGTCGATGATATAGGCGCTTAAGTAGGCCAAGTGGGCTATCAGGAATGCACTCAGCCCGAACACGAACAAGTCATCGGGCCAATCGAGCAACAGGTCGCCGGCCAGCGAGAACAGTAAGCCAATGCTGATCCAGCGGCGGTATAGGCTGGCTGGCGCCTCGCGCAGCCATAGAATCAGCAGGATGACCGGGATGCCTTTGCTGATGAAGCTTAAAGCATGCAGGTCGTTGTACTGTGCGTAGAGATAAGCAGCGGCTGCCATCAAGGCGAGCAACAGATAGCGCATGGTCTGCGTCCTTATTATTGTCAGGGGCAGACTATGCCTGTTTGTCAGGGATTTGACCAAGCTTCCTATGCCAGCCTAGGCGTCAATGTGCGCCAATCCCCTCTATTAGATGAGTCAGTGCGCTGCCAGTTTGCAATTGAAGCTCTGTGCGGGTGCTACATTGGGTTCCCAGGGTTGGGAATAGGCCAGTTTCAACTCGGCCTTGCCCTCGTTAGCAACGCGAAAACGCCAGGTGGAAATTCCGCCACTGCCCACTAAGCCTGTGTCTTCCGGGTTTGTGTAGACCTCAGGGCCAAGCTTTTCGAGCACGGGGGCTCCTGCGTCGAGCATCTTCCAGCGAAAACCTGTGGTGGGGTTGCTGGGCAGCGTCAGAATAAATTGCTGGCCGACATACAGGTCCAGCGGGCATTTGCTCTGTTGATCGTGCTGGAGAGTGACTGTGGCGGGCTTGTGCGAGCAAGCCGCAAGCAGGGTGAACGCAAACATGAACAGCAGGCGAGGCATGACTGACTCCTGATTCTTGTAGTGCGGACAGAATATCGGTTCCTGAACGCCAATGCTAAGGGGGGGCTAAAGGGTACCTGAAGATTGTGTCGGGTCGTTTGTCATGTCGACTGTAGTCACGGCGGGGAAAAGGGTAAAGTAGGCAAAGGTACTACTAGGTTGCACCTTATGCTGACTGCCCGTCTGATGAGGCTTGATGATCAGGCCCACAAACATACCCATGATCACCACCAGCTCGTGATGTCTTTGGCTGGGCGGGCGGAGTTCGAGGTAAACGGTCGTGGTGGGGAAGTCAGCCGAATGCAGGCTTGCTTAGTACCCGGTGATGCAGGGCATCAATTCGCAGGGTTAGGTGATAACCGCATGCTCATCATTGATTTGGATGGGCAAGGGGCATTGGGTGATGATGCTCAATTGCTCTCGCGTTTATTTGAAAGCCCACGCTACCCGCAGTTGGACACCGATTTCCAAAACTTGCTGAATTATGCCGGTGCTGAGTTGCAGCGCTATGGTTCTGACCCTGTATTAACTCGTGATCTCAGCGGTTTGCTGCTGCGGGCGCTGTATTTGCGGTTGTTTGGTGAGCAGCCCGCTCCGCGTGTCAGTGGCCTCAATATCGAACAGCTTGATAACTACATCGCTAAGCACCTGTTTAGGCGTATTAGCGTTGCAGAGCTTGCCCATACTGCATGCTTGAGCCCAAGCCATTTCCATGCTTTGTTTAAAGACAGCCTAGGGTTAACCCCGCATCAGTATCTGCTCAAGGCCCGACTGGATCGAGCCAGCCAACTACTGCGTGAAAGCAGTTTGCCGCTGATTCGTATTGCCGAAGAGTGCGGCTTTTCCAGTCAGAGCGCTTTGACGACCGCCATGCGCCGCTATCTAGGCTTAACCCCTAAACGCGTACGCGACAGTGCAAGTCTTGGTTGGAATGAATAACTCAGCGAAGTGACTGGGCGAGCAGCTGAATGTCATGTTGATGGCTGCTGAGCAATTTCAGTGTGCCGTCGTCATCGATTTCATTTAATGGGGGCGGAAGTTTTTTCCAGGCAGGCAGCTCCTCCAATGACGGAAGTTCATCCTCGGATGCACGGCCTTGAGCGATGTGATGAAGCGCCAAGTTGACCACGTCAATCACTTGTAAGGTGTTGCCCTTGGTGTAAAACCAATTGCCGGTCTCGCGGGTTATCTCGATATATTCATCATCAACAGCCCACTTTTTCAGCACGATGACCCCCAGAGATTTTCCGTACTCTCGGCAAAGTTTTTCGTAAAGCGCTTTGCTGGGGATCTCTTCTGCGCTCTTGAAACCCGATAGAACAGTAAGGCTACCCACTTCACTGAGCAGGCTGGCTAACAGGGCATGCTCAGCGCTGATTCGACCAACCAGCCGGGCGAGCATTGCGCTGGTGCTGGCTTTGTTAATCAGCCTTTCCCATGCTTCTAGGAATAGGTTCTTATGAGCCGCGCTGTGCAAGGTAAATAAGCTTTTGACGCTGTGTAGCATGGTGATGCGACCCACTTCGCGGAGGCCGAGTTGATTAACCACATCATTAAGCGTTTTGGGCGCCTGGACTTGGCGATACAAAGGGCTGGATGCATGCTTCATCAGCAGTGCACTGAGTCCAGGATCACGGCTGATCAGGCCTACAAGAGCCGAAATCGAGATCGTGTCATCATTCAAAGCACGGCGAATTTCCAGCGTTATGTTAGGAAGGCTTGGCAGCTGTTCCTGATCGTGCATGAGTTGTGTCACTAACCGACGGTAAGTCGAATAAAGCGATTGTTCCGCCTGCAAAGCCGGGCTCCTGATAAGAGTATGTTAATAGTCTAGGACGTTTCAGATGAACGTGGGAGTCTCATCTGTTTATTGAGGAAACCTGATCGCCTTTCGACGGAATAGGACTTTTTACGGGGCTCTGGGCTGCGATTTTGGAGTTTTTTGAAAAAGAACAGGAGTTTTTTGCAAGAATCTCGTGGCGTCGAGCCACTAAATTCCGTCACCTGTTTTTGCATATAAATAGCCGTTGTGGGCATTACACTCCTACGGTTTGCAATTATTACGCTACACCTATACAGGAAGAACCGCTGATTTCAGGTAATAGATGCTGATTGATGCGTAGGGGTGATGGGCTTCTGAGTCATTGCACGGAAGTCAGGTGAACTATGGATAGCGCCACGTAAGTGAGACAGGCTTGCAATCTGTTTTTCAGCATTACAACACCTGCTGGATCAAGGGTGTGGACGTTTACGTTGGCGGCGGGGCTGTTCCCCTACGTCGAATAACAACAATTCAAGAGGGAGCTCTTAATGACAGCTAATACACCGATGATTGTCACCTTCGTGGTGTACATCGCGTTGATGGTATTGATTGGCTTATTTGCCTATATGCGTACCAATAACCTGTCCGACTATATTCTCGGCGGCCGTAGCCTCGGAAGTTTCGTCACTGCTCTGTCGGCTGGCGCTTCAGATATGAGTGGTTGGTTGCTGATGGGTTTGCCCGGGGCCATTTACCTGTCCGGTCTTTCTGAAGCCTGGATTGCTATCGGCCTGATCGCCGGTGCCTACCTGAACTGGCTGTTTGTAGCGGGTCGCCTGCGTGTACAGACTGAGCACAATGGTAATGCGCTGACGCTGCCTGACTATTTCACCCACCGTTTTGAAGACAACAGCCGCGTGCTGCGTATCTTCTCGGCTCTGGTGATTCTGGTGTTCTTCACCATCTACTGTGCTTCCGGTGTCGTCGCGGGTGCTCGTCTGTTCGAAAGTACCTTTGGTATGTCGTACCAGACTGCATTGTGGGCTGGCGCTGCGGCCACCATCGCTTACACCTTCATTGGCGGATTCCTGGCGGTGAGCTGGACTGACACGGTTCAGGCTACCCTGATGATCTTTGCGCTGATCCTGACGCCAGTTGTTGTCATGGTTGCTACCGGCGGTATTGATCCGACCTTCGCCGCCATTGAGCTGCAGGACGCCACCAATTTCGACATGCTTAAAGGTGCAACCTTTGTTGGTGTGATTTCCCTAATGGCGTGGGGCTTGGGCTACTTTGGTCAGCCGCATATCCTGGCGCGTTTTATGGCGGCTGATTCGGTCAAATCCATTCCGGCTGCACGCCGTATCTCCATGACCTGGATGATCCTGTGCTTGGGTGGTGCTGTAGCCGTGGGCTTCTTCGGTATTGCCTACTTCTCGGCTAACCCGTCTGTAGCGGGGCCGGTTACTGAAAACCCAGAGCGTGTGTTCATTGAGCTGGCCAAGATCCTGTTTAACCCATGGATCGCTGGTGTGCTGCTGTCGGCCATTCTGGCTGCGGTTATGAGCACCCTGAGCTGCCAATTGCTGGTGTGCTCCAGTGCGCTGACCGAGGACTTCTACAAGGCCTTCATCCGCAAGCAGGCTTCACAGAAAGAGCTGGTGTGGGTCGGTCGCGCCATGGTGATGCTGATTGCAATCATCGCCATCATGCTAGCTGCTAACCCGAACAACCGTGTACTGGGCCTGGTGTCCTATGCGTGGGCTGGTTTCGGTGCTGCGTTTGGTCCTGTCGTGATCCTGTCATTGGTTTGGAAACAAATGACGCGTAACGGTGCTCTGGCCGGCATGATTGTCGGTGCCGTGACTGTGATCCTGTGGAAAAACTACCTGGCGCATCTGGGGCTGTATGAAATCATCCCTGGCTTTATCTTCGCGACGCTGGCCATCCTGATCTTCAGCAAGGTCGGTAATGGTCCATCGGCCAGTATGCTCAAGCGCTTTGATGAAGCTGAGAAAGAATACCGCTCAGCCTAAGGCTGGACGTTACGGCAGCTGAGAGGTCGCTCAGCTGTCGATGTAGTTGAGTGCGTGCGACCATTCATGACCGGCCCGGCTAATTAGCCTGGCCGGTTTTTTATTGGCACATATTTTTATATCAGTGCTTTCAGTCTCAAGCTGGCTTGGCTAAGGTGTCGGCGTATTTTGTATAAGGACAAAGGTTTGCATGAGTCACTCATCAAATAACCCGCTGCATGGTGTCACCTTAGAGGCGCTGCTCAATGAGCTGGTGTCCCGCTACGGGTGGGAGGGGCTGGCTCAGCGCATAGATATTCGCTGTTTCAAAAACGACCCGAGCATCAAGTCGAGCTTGAGCTTTCTTCGTAAAACGCCTTGGGCGCGGGAAAAGGTTGAAGCGTTGTACATCCGCATGAAGCAGGCATAAACCGGTTTTAGACCCTGTCTGAACCTTCTACTCATAAATCTGGCATCTTTGTTGCACTACCTCATGCAAACGCCGCGAAGCGTCAAAAAAATCGCGGCCCGTGGAGGTAGAGATGAGCCAAGGTATTGAATTCAATCGCTTAATGTTGGAAATGCGCTCGCTGCAGGCTGATGCCATGGCGCGTCAGAAGCCTGTGAGCAGTGTCCCGGAAGCGGGGATGCCGAGCTTCTCCGACATGTTGGGGCAGGCGGTTAATAAGGTGCATGAGGCCCAGCAGGCTGCTAGCCAGCTGGCGACAGCCTTTGAAATGGGTACCAGTGGTGTTGATTTGACCGATGTGATGATTGCGTCGCAGAAGTCCAGTGTTTCCTTTCAGGCTATGACCCAGGTTCGTAATAAGCTGGTTCAGGCCTATCAAGACATTATGCAGATGCCGGTATAAGGGTGGAGCTGAATCATGGCTGAGGCTGCTGCAAACGTTCCTGCCACCACAGGTGGTGAAGAACCGAAAAAACCACTGTTCGGGCTGACATTCCTGGAAAACCTTTCCGATATGTCGATGCTGCGGCAGGTTGGCCTATTGGTAGGGTTGGCTGCCAGTGTGGCAATCGGTTTTGCCGTTGTGCTGTGGTCGCAACAGCCGGATTACCGTCCTTTGTACGGCAGCCTGGATGGTATGGACGCCTCGCAGGTTATGGAAACGCTCTCTGCCGCGGACATCCAGTACACCGTTGAGCCTAACTCCGGTGCGCTGTTGGTTAAGGCAGATGATTTAGCCCGCGCCCGTATGCGTCTTGCTGCCGCGGGTGTGGCCCCGCGTGACACCAGTGTCGGCTTTGAAATTCTCGATCAGGAGCAAGGCCTGGGTACCAGCCAGTTCATGGAGAGCACGCGCTACCGCCGTGGCTTGGAAGGCGAGCTGGCTCGTACTATCTCCAGCTTGAACAACGTTAAATCAGCACGTGTTCACTTGGCCCTGCCCAAAAGCTCCGTGTTCGTTCGTGATGAGCGTAAACCGAGCGCTTCGGTACTGGTTGAGCTGTATTCCGGGCGTGGCTTGGAGCCGAGCCAGGTCATGGCCATTGTGAATCTGGTCGCAAGCAGTGTGCCGGAGATGAACAAGAACCAGGTCACTGTGGTTGATCAGAAAGGTAATTTGCTTTCCGACATTCAGGAAATGTCTGAGCTGACCATGGCTGGCAAGCAGTTCGAGTACAGCCGCCGTATGGAAAGCCTGTTTACCCAGCGTGTACACAATATTTTGCAACCGGTGCTGGGCAACGGCCGCTACAAGGCTGAAGTGTCGGCAGATGTAGACTTCAGTGCAGTTGAGTCCACTTCGGAGTCCTTCAACCCGGATCAACCTGCCCTGCGCAGCGAACAGTCGGTCAATGAGCAACGTACTAGCAGCCAGCCTCCCCAAGGCGTACCAGGAGCCCTGAGCAACCAACCTCCGGCGGCGGGTGCTGCGCCGCAACAAGCTACAGCTGCTGCCGCGCCAACTGGTCCAGTGCCGGCTGGTCAGCCCTTACTGGATGCCAACGGTCAGCAGATCATGGACCCGGCTACCGGCCAGCCGATGTTGGCTCCGTATCCTGCTGACAAGCGTGAGCAGGCTACCCGAAATTACGAGCTGGACCGTTCTGTCAGCTACACCAAACAGCAGCAAGGACGTCTGCGTCGACTTTCTGTCGCGGTGGTGGTGGATGATCAAGTCAAGGTCGATCCGGCTACCGGTGCGGTTACTCGTACTCCGTGGAGCAGTGAGGATTTGGCACGCTTTACCCGTCTGGTGCAAGATTCCGTCGGTTTCGATGCCACCCGTGGTGACAGTGTCAGTGTGATCAATACGCCGTTCAGTGATACCGGTCTGGAGGAAGAAATCGACATTCCGTTCTATACCCAGCCGTGGTTCTGGGACATCGTTAAGCAAGTGCTCGGCGTCGCATTCATCCTGATTCTGGTGTTTGGCGTCCTGCGTCCAGTGCTCAAGAACATTACTAACCCGAACAAGCCTGCTGAAGATGAGCGCGATGGTGAGTTGGAGTTGGGTGAAATGGGCGCGCTGGGCTCTGATCTCGCAGAAGACCGGGTCAGCATCGGTGGCGCAGCACAAAGCATTCTGCTGCCGAGCCCGAGTGAAGGGTATGATGCACAGCTAAATGCCATCAAAAATCTGGTGGCAGAAGACCCGGGTCGGGTGGCTCAAGTAGTTAAAGAGTGGATTAACGCCGATGAGTGATAATCGAGCCGTCAGCAAAATGAACAAAGTCGACAAGGCAGCCATTCTGTTGTTGTCGCTGGGCGAAACCGACGCTGCTCAGGTCTTGCGTCACCTGGGGCCAAAAGAGGTGCAGCGCGTCGGTATGGCGATGGCGAGCATGCGCAACATTCAGCGCGAGCAGGTTGAGCAGGTGATGGCTGAGTTCGTCGAAATTGTTGGCGATCAGACCAGCCTGGGCGTTGGTGCCGACGGCTACATTCGTAAGATGCTTACCCAGGCGTTGGGTGAGGACAAAGCGGGCAGCCTGATCGACCGTATTCTGTTGGGTGGCAATACCAGTGGCTTGGACAGCCTGAAGTGGATGGAGCCGCGTGCGGTCGCGGATGTGATTCGCTACGAGCACCCACAGATTCAAGCCATCGTAGTGGCCTATTTGGATCCTGATCAGGCGGGTGAAGTGCTCAGCCACTTCGACCACAAGGTGCGACTGGATATTGTCCTGCGGGTTTCTTCCCTGAACACCGTGCAGCCAGCCGCACTGAAAGAGCTGAACCAAATTCTCGAGAAGCAGTTCTCTGGCAGTTCCAACACTTCCCGCGCGGCCTTGGGCGGCGTGAAGCGGGCTGCAGACATCATGAACTTCCTCGACAGTTCGGTGGAAGGTCAGTTGATGGACGCCATTCGCGAGATCGACGAAGACCTGTCCGGGCAGATCGAAGACCTCATGTTTGTATTCGACAACCTGGCCGATGTGGACGACCGTGGTATTCAGGCGCTTCTGCGCGAGGTCTCGTCCGATGTATTGGTTCTGTCCCTGAAAGGGGCAGACGATGCGGTCAGAGAAAAGGTCTTCAAGAACATGTCCAAGCGTGCTGCCGAGTTGCTGCGTGATGATCTTGAGGCTAAAGGCCCGGTTCGCGTCAGTGATGTGGAAGCAGCGCAGAAAGAAATCCTCACCATTGCCCGCCGTATGGCTGAGGCAGGGGAGATCGTTCTGGGTGGTAAGGGTGGCGAGGAAATGGTCTAAACCATGACGACCAAAGAGTCCTCCAGCGATTTGATTCGCGCGCAAGACCTTAAGGGTGTCGATGTCTGGCGACTGCCCAGCTTTGACCCGGATGTGCCTGAGCCGGAACCGGAGCCCGTTATTGTCGAAGAGGCCATTCCTGAGCCCGAGCCTGAGAGCCAGGAAGTGCCTATCGAGGAAGTCAAACCTTTGACACTCGAAGAGTTGGAGGCTATCCGTCAGGATGCCTACAACGAAGGTTTTGCCACGGGTGAGAAGGACGGTTTCCGTGCCGGTCAGCTTAAGGCCAGGCAGGAGAGTGAAGAGGCGTTGACGCCTAAGCTGGCCGCTCTTGAAACTCTGCTGAAGAACCTCTTTGCGCCGATCGCCGAGCAGGACCAGCAGCTGGAAGAGGCCATGGTCGCATTGGTTGAGCACGTCGTCCGTGAAGTGATCCAGCGTGAGCTGGAAATAGACTCCAGCCAGATTCGTCAGGTCCTTACGGAAGCGCTCAAACTGCTGCCCATGGGGGCCGAAAATATTCGCGTCTTTGTTAACCCCCAAGACTTTGAACTGATCAAGGCTCTTCGTGAGCGTCAGGAAGAAAACTGGCGCATTCTTGAAGATGCATCGCTGTTGCCCGGCGGTTGTCGGGTCGAGAGCGAGGTCAGTCGCATTGATGCAACGATGGAAACGCGCCTTGATCTGGCCATCAAGCAGTTGCTGGATCAGAAGCGTGAGCAGCGCACCAATCCGCAAGACCCGGACATGGACATTGACCTAGAGGCTCCGGTTGATGAGGACGCCCCGGATGCGCCTTGAGCGAACCAGCTTCGCCAAACGGCTGTTTGGCTACACCGATGCTGTTCAGTTGCCGTCCCAACCTGTGGTTGAAGGACGGCTGCTGCGCATGGTTGGTCTGACGCTGGAGGCCGAAGGGTTGCGTGCGGCATTGGGGAGTCGCTGCTTGGTGATTAACGACGATAGCCATCATCCGGTGCAGGTTGAGGCCGAGGTGATGGGGTTCTCGTCCGGCAAGATATTCCTGATGCCGGTTGGCAGTCTGGCAGGTATTGCACCGGGCGCGCGCGTTGTGCCTTTGCCGGATACCGGGCGCCTGCCCATGGGCATGTCGATGCTTGGCCGTGTGCTGGATGGGGCCGGTCGCCCCCTCGACAGCAAAGGCGGGATGAAAGCCGAGGACTGGGTGCCGATGGATGGGCCCACCATCAACCCGCTCAATCGACACCCGATCTGTGAGCCGCTGGACGTGGGTATCCGCTCTATCAACGGTTTGTTGACCGTAGGGCGTGGTCAGCGTCTTGGTCTGTTTGCCGGTACCGGTGTCGGTAAGTCGGTGCTGCTGGGCATGATGACGCGGTTTACCGAGGCTGAAATCATCGTGGTCGGCCTGATCGGTGAGCGGGGCCGCGAAGTAAAAGAATTCATTGACGAAATCCTGGGGGAGGAGGGCATCAAGCGTTCTGTCGTTGTCGCTTCCCCTGCAGATGATGCGCCACTGATGCGCCTGCGTGCTGCTCAGTACTGTACCCGTATCGCTGAATATTTTCGGGACAAGGGCAAGAACGTCCTGCTTTTGATGGACTCCTTGACCCGTTACGCGCAGGCCCAACGGGAAATCGCCCTGGCCATTGGCGAACCCCCCGCGACTAAGGGCTATCCGCCTTCGGTATTTGCCAAGCTGCCGAAGCTGGTAGAGCGCGCCGGTAACGCCGAAGAAGGTGGGGGTTCTATTACCGCCTTCTACACCGTGCTGTCTGAAGGTGACGACCAGCAGGACCCGATTGCCGATGCGGCGCGGGGTGTGTTGGACGGTCACTTCGTATTGTCCCGCCGCTTGGCTGAAGAGGGGCACTATCCGGCTATCGATATTGAAGCGTCCATCAGCCGGGTTATGCCACAAGTGGTGAGCCCTGAGCATTTGCGTCAGGCTCAGCGCTTCAAGCAGTTGTGGTCGCGTTATCAACAAAGTCGCGATCTGATCAGCGTCGGGGCATATGTGCCTGGCGGTGATCCGGATACTGATATGGCCATTGCCCGTCAACCGGCCATGGTCAGCTATTTGCGTCAGGGCCTGCACGACAATGAGAGCATGGAGGCTTGCCGCACGTTGTTGGCCGCAACCTTAAATCCGCAAGCTGCGGGCGGTGCTTGATAAATGTCAAAGGCCCGTGCCGCACGCCTGGCACCAGTGGTGGAAATGGCTGAGAAAGAGGAGCGAGACGCTGCGACTCTGCTTGGCCGTTGCCAGGGGCAGTTGCAACAGGCCGAACGTCAGCTCGGTGATCTGCAAAACTACCTTGGTGACTATCAGCAGCAGTGGATCACTGAAGGCCAGCGTGGTGTATCGGGGCAGTGGCTGATGAACTATCAGCGCTTTCTTTCTCAGTTGGAAACCGCGATTAACCAGCAGCGCAATAGCGTCGAATGGCACCGTTCCAATATGCTCAAGGCTCGTGATGCTTGGCAACAGCGCTATGCCCGCCTGGAAGGGTTGCGCAAACTGGTCAAGCGCTACCTTGATGAGGCCAGAATGGCTGAAGATAAGCGCGAGCAGAAACTGCTGGATGAACTTGCGCAGCGTTTACGTCCGAACAACCATCCCGATTGAGATGAGTCCATCCCCTCAAAAACGCTGAAAGTACTGCAATTAACCCTGTGCGTAGCGTTTTAAAAGTAGCCCCTGCATAATCCCAAGTCCACGCCAGCGGAGGGCACAGGTGTGTCTGATATCCACGTAGATGATGACGTTTTAACGACTTTGCGGGACGTTATGGAAGATGAGTATCCGGCTTTGCTGGAGGCTTATCTGGTTGACGCTGAAGAACGTCTGAGTGTGCTGCGCGAGACCCTAGCTCGGGCAGATGCGGAGGGGATGCGCCAGGCTGCACACAGCTTCAAAGGTAGCTGTGGCAATTTAGGGGTGGCGCGGCTGGCAGAGTTTTGCCAGCAACTGGAACGTGTTGCGCGGGCGGGCGAGCTTGAGCTCGGCCAGCACTTGCTGGCGCAGATGGAGCTGGAGTTTGTCTTGGTTCGTGGCCTGTTCGAGGCAGAATTGAAACGCTTTATTGCGTAATCACACGCCATAAAAATTAAATCTGTGTAAGTTGGCCCGCCGTTTGCTTTGACATAGGCATCACCCACTTGTACGGAGAGTATGCATGTCGGTTGCTCCCGATCTGCTGTTGAATACAACGGCAGAAATCAAAAACCGGAACGCTCCATCTCAGACACCTGCGAGACAGGCAGAGCCCAGTCAGAATGAGTCTTCCAGCTTTTCTCAGGTCTACGCCAAAGAGCGTCAGGCTCAGGTTGCCGAGCGCCGGGATGCTGCCGCCGAGCGGGTCCGCGAGAGCCAGGCAAAGGATCAGGCTGTCAAAGAACCAGCACCAGAGGACGCCGTTGCGGTCGATGACGTTGCCGAAAGCGGCAATGACTTGCCGGAAGACGAAGTCGAAACCTCAGCACTTGACCCGCTGCTGCTGTTTGGCATGACTGGTGAGTTGCCGGATGCTGCTCTGCCCGGCCAAGTGGATGCTGACGCTTTCTTGGCAACCGCCAATCTACAAAGCTCCGGCCCAGCTTCGCTGACTGAAGCCAGCTTTGATCCTGAGCAAGACGCACTTAACCAGATGCAGGCTGTGAAAATGGCCCTGAACATCGGCCAGCAAGCGCAGGGTAAGCCTGGGAGTCCATCTGCAGAGCTGAGTGACGATCTGTTGGCTCAGCAGCTTATCGCGGATGGAGCAGATGCTGAAGGCGGTGATTTGGAACTGACTGAGTTCGACTTACAGGGTTTAACCGGTAAATCGCTGGAAGCCCTGAAGGAAGGAACGGCCAACGCTGCGCCTGAGAATTTCGTCAGTAAGTTGAGTGCACTGAGTCAGGCTGTGACCCAGCAAGCCTCTGCGGCGCGTAGCCCTATCGTCGGTCAGCCGGTTGCTATGCAGCAGGGGGGCTGGACTGAAGCAGTGGTCGACCGGGTGATGCTGATGTCCAGCCATAACCTAAAAACCGCTGAAATTCAACTCGACCCAGCGGAGTTGGGGCGTCTCGATATTCGTATCAGTGTGAATCAGGACCAGAGTTTGGTGACCTTTGCCAGCCCTCATGCCGGGGTGCGTGAAGCGCTGGATTCACAAATGCATCGCCTACGGGAAATGTTCGCTCAGCAGGGCATGGGGCAGGTGGATGTGAATGTCTCCGATCAGTCACCTAACCGTGGTTGGCAGGGGCAGGAGAGCCAAGCTGAAGGGGGGCAGCGTGGCTTGGGGGCTGAAGGCGGGCTGGCTGAGAGTGAGGGCTCGCATCAGTCAGTCGCTGCTGAACCCACAACTCGGGCTTCGCTATTAGCGCGTAGCTTGGTTGATTATTACGCCTGATGCGTCTGCTGCTGTAGTTGTAAGCCGCTCTGTTCTAAACTGCGTGTCGCCCGCTCCCGGCTTCGGGGCGGGCGATTTTGTTTGTAAGATGGCGATAAACTATCACTGCTCTTGTTGATCGGGTTTAAAGGTCATCACGCATTTGGGCGGGTTTGCTGAAAGTCTGGCATAACACTTGCTCATAACCCATTGAATACGGATAACTCTCCGAATAACGACGGATTATTGGCATGGCTAAGAAAGGTGCAGCGCCTAACCCTGCGGGTAACGAAAAGCCGGCAGGCAAGTTCAAACTGATCATTGTGATCTTGATCGCCGTTTTGGTGGCGATGGCGCTGTCGGTTGCTGGAACTTGGTTTTATCTGAGCAAACAGTCTGGTGGTGATTCTGAGCCATCGGCGAGCGCGGAGCAGGCTGCCCCTGTCGGTAAACAACCCGCCATTTACGAAGAGCTAGCGCCTGCTTTTGTGGTGAATTTTACACATGAGGGCCGCGCTCGCTACATGCAGGTAAGTGTTGCTTTGATGGCGCGGGATAAGGCTGCGCTAGACGCGTTAAAAGTACATATGCCGGTACTGCGTAATCGTCTAGTCATGCTGTTTGGCAATGCCGACTTTGGTACTTTGATGAGTGCCCCCGGCCGAGAATTACTGCGTCAGCAGGCCACTGTCAGTGTGCAAGAGCTGGCACAAAAAGAGACCGGCAAAGTGACGGTCGAGCAAGTATTGTTTACCAACCTCGTATTGCAGTAACCAGGAGCCCTGTATGGCTGTGCAAGACCTGCTTTCCCAAGATGAAATTGACGCGCTGTTACATGGTGTCGATGACGGCTTGGTTGAAACCGAGGACGATGCCGAACCGGGCAGTGTCAGGCAGTATGACCTGACCAGTCAGGACCGAATTGTCCGGGGACGCATGCCGACCCTGGAAATGATTAACGAGCGTTTTGCCCGTTACACCCGTATCAGCATGTTCAACCTGTTGCGTCGCTCCGCCGATGTGGCCGTGGGTGGCGTGCAGGTGATGAAGTTTGGTGAGTACGTGCATTCGTTGTACGTGCCGACCAGCCTCAACTTGGTCAAGATGAAGCCTTTGCGCGGCACATCGCTATTCATCCTGGATGCCAAGTTGGTGTTCAAGTTGGTGGACAACTTCTTCGGTGGCGATGGCCGTCATGCCAAGATTGAAGGCCGTGAGTTCACGCCCACTGAGCTGCGGGTAGTGCGCATGGTGCTGGATCAGGCGTTCACTGACCTGAAGGAAGCCTGGCATGCGGTGATGGATATCAACTTCGAGTACGTCAACTCGGAAGTGAATCCGGCCTTGGCCAACATCGTCAGCCCCAGTGAAGTGGTGGTGGTGTCCACTTTCCATATTGAGCTGGACGGTGGCGGCGGTGACCTGCACATCACCATGCCGTATTCGATGATTGAGCCGATCCGTGAAATGCTCGATGCCGGTTTCCAGTCGGATGTCGACGATCAAGACGAGCGCTGGGTTAAGGCTTTGCGCGAAGACATCATGGGGGTCAGTGTTCCTCTGGGGGCCACCATTGCCCGTCGCCAGCTCAAGCTGCGCGATATCCTGCATATGCAGCCGGGTGATGTGATCCCGGTTGAGCTGCCTGAAGACGTCATCATGTGCGCCAACGGAGTGCCAGCCTTTAAGGTCAAGCTGGGTTCGCATAAGGGCAATCTGGCTTTGCAGGTGCTCGATCCGGTCGAGCGTCAGCGCTAATTTTTTATCCCATTCAACGCCAGCCGAGGAAAGACCATGGCAGACGAAAATCAAAACGAAGGCACTTCCGCCGAACAGGCGTTAGCCGATGAGTGGGCTGCTGCATTGTCAGAGGCTGGATCACCGGCCAGTCAGGATGATATTGACGCTATGTTGGCCGCCAGCGATCCGGTCCCAGCTCCGCCGCGTGCGCCGATGGAAGAGTTCAACAGCGCTCCTAAATCAAACGTGCCTGTGAATCTGGATGGCCCGAATCTCGATGTGATTCTGGACATTCCGGTGTCCATTTCCATGGAAGTCGGTAATACCGACATCACCATCCGCAACTTGCTGCAGCTCAATCAGGGGTCGGTGATTGAGCTGGACCGGTTGGCCGGTGAGCCACTGGATGTGCTGGTCAACGGTACGCTGATTGCTCACGGTGAAGTGGTTGTGGTCAACGAGAAATTCGGTATCCGCCTGACTGATGTGATCAGCCCGAGCGAACGTATCAAGAAGCTGCGCTGACATGCATAAGTGGATTCTTTCAAGCCTGCTTCTACCGCTGACGGCTGTCGCAGCTGAGCCCGCGACGCCTCAAGTCAGCAGTGGCGATATGGGCAGCCAGCTGGGTCAGATGCTGTTTGGCTTGCTGTTGGTGATCGGCCTGATCTTCGCATTGGCCTGGCTGATGCGCCGGGTGCAGCGCATTGTTCCGCGTGGCGGGCAGGTGGTTAAGGTGCTGGCGACCCAGCCCTTGGGCCCGCGGGACCGTTTGCTATTGGTGCAGGTCGGCAGTGAGCAAGTGCTGCTTGGATTTACCCCCGGCAACATCACCACGCTGCATGTGCTTAAAGAACCTGTGCATTTGCCGGATACCGAGCCTGCAACCGGCGAGTTTGCTCAGCGGCTGATGGAGCTGTTGGGCAAAGACCAGAAGGACAAGTCTTGATGAGCGTGCTGCGCCTGTTGCTGTTGCTGGTTGCTTCTTTGGCTGCGCCGCTGGCGCTGGGGGCTGATAACCCGCTGTCGATCCCAGCCATAACCCTGAGCACGGATACAGAGGGGCAGCAGGAGTATTCGGTCAGTCTGCAAATTTTGATGATTATGACGGCGCTGAGTTTTATCCCAGCGTTCGTCATGCTCATGACCAGCTTCACCCGCATCATCATTGTGTTTTCCATCTTGCGTCAGGCCCTGGGCCTGCAGCAGACGCCATCCAACCAGATTCTGGTGGGTATGGCGCTGTTTCTGACCATGTTCATCATGGCGCCGGTGTTCGATGAGATTAACCGTGATGCTTTGCAGCCGTATCTGAATGAGCAGTTGCCCGCGCAAGAAGCGATCCGTAAGGCCGAGCTACCGATGCGCAACTTTATGTTGTCGCAGACCCGTGAGAGTGACCTTGAACTGTTTGTGCGTCTTTCAAAGCGCACCGACATTGCCAGCCCAGACGAAACCCCGCTGACGATTCTGATCCCGGCGTTTGTGACGTCTGAGCTAAAAACTGCGTTCCAGATCGGCTTCATGATCTTTATTCCGTTCCTGATCATCGACATGGTGGTGGCCAGTATCCTTATGGCGATGGGTATGATGATGCTCTCGCCACTGATCATTTCCCTGCCGTTCAAAATCATGTTGTTTGTGCTGATTGATGGCTGGGCTTTGATTATGGGCACGCTGGCCGCTAGCTTCGGAGGAACCTAGCAATGACGCCTGAAGTTGCAGTCGACATTGTGCGTGAGGCGTTGTGGCTGACCTCCTTGATCGTTGCGGTCATGGTTGTGCCGAGCCTGGTGGTCGGTTTGATTGTGGCCATGTTTCAGGCGGCCACCCAGATAAACGAACAAACCTTGAGCTTTTTGCCCAGGCTGCTTGTCATTCTTCTGGCGCTGATTTTTGCTGGCCCGTGGCTGGTGCGTCAGTTGATGGAGTACACGCAGAATTTGATCATGAACATTCCCATGTTGATCGGCTGACATGCTGGAGTTAACCAACGCGCAGATCGGGGCCTGGGTGGGGAGTTTTATCCTGCCGTTGTTCCGCATCAGTGCCTTGTTCATGTTTATGCCGCTGATTGGCACGCAACTCGTTTCAGCGAGGATTCGACTGTACCTGGCGCTGGCCATCTGCATAGTGATTGTGCCGACGCTTCCACCGATGCCGCAGGTGGATGCGATCAGCCTCAAGGCGATCTGGTGGATTGCTCAGGAAGTGCTGATCGGCGCGATGATGGGGTTTGCCCTGCAGCTGTTGTTTCAAGTCTTCACCATTGCCGGTCAAATCGTCGCCATGCAAATGGGCTTGGGCTTTGCTTCCATGGTCGATCCGGCCAACGGGGTTTCTGTGGCGGTCATCGGTCAGGCCTTCATGATTTTGGTGACCTTGCTGTTTTTGGCCATGAACGCTCATCTGGTGGTGTTCGAGGTGCTGGCCGAAAGCTTTGTCACCCTGCCGGTGGGCAGTGGATTTCAGGTGGAGACCTACTGGGGGATCGTAACCCGGTTGGGGTGGGTGTTTGGGGCTGCGCTGTTGTTGGTGTTGCCTGCGATTACTGCGCTGCTGGTGATCAACCTGGCTTTCGGCGTAATGACCCGTGCGGCCCCGCAGCTGAATATCTTTTCCATCGGCTTCCCCCTGACGCTGGTGCTGGGGTTGGTGATCGTCTGGTTGGGGGTGGCGGATGTTCTCAGCCAGTACCAGTTGTTTGCGACTGAAGCACTGCAATTCATGCGTGATCTGGTGCGGGTGAAATAAACCATGGCCGAATCCGAAAGTGGTGCCGATAAGAGCGAGGAACCCACGGAGAAACGCCTGCGCGAATCCCGTGAGAAGGGCCAGATTGCCCGTTCCAAAGAGCTCAATACGTTGGCTGTAACCCTGGGTGGATTTGGCGGCATGCTGGCGTTCGGGGGCGGCATCGGCAACGCGATGCTGGACATCATGCGCGGCAACTTTGAGCTGAGCCGCGATGTGATCATGGATGAAAACAGCATGGGTCTATGGTTGGCGGCTTCTGGCCAATTGGCGCTGGAGTCGCTGATGCCGCTGTTGGTGCTGCTGCTGATTGTGTCGATTGCCGGTCCGATCTCGTTGGGGGGCTGGCTGTTTTCCGCCGAGTCGATGGCACCTAAGTTCAGCCGAATGAACCCCTTGTCGGGGCTTAAGCGCATGTTCTCCATGCAGGCTCTGGCTGAGCTGCTCAAGGCGTTAGCTAAGTTTCTGGTGATTTTGATTGTTGGTGTCAGCGTATTGTCATCCTGGAAAGGGGATTTGCTGGCCATCGCCCATGAGCCGATTGAAACCGCCATCATCCATTCCATGATCATTGTGGGCTGGAGTGCGTTGTGGATGTCTTGCGGGTTAATTCTGATTGCTGCTGTGGATGTGCCGTTCCAGCTGTGGAGCACTAAGCAGAAGTTGATGATGACCAAGCAGGAGGTTCGTGACGAATACAAAGACTCTGAAGGTAAACCTGAAGTTAAATCGCGTATTCGCCAGATGCAGCGGGAAATGGCTGAGCGCCGTATGATGCAGGCGGTGCCGGAGGCTGATGTGGTCATTACCAACCCGACCCACTTTGCGGTGGCGCTCAAATACGATGCGGATAAGGGCAACGCACCGATTCTGCTGGCCAAGGGGGGCGACTTCACTGCCTTGAAAATCCGTGAAATCGCCAATGAGCACAAAGTCATGGTGCTGGAGTCCCCGGCGCTGGCTCGGGCGGTGTATTACTCGACGGATTTGGATCAGGAGATCCCAGCAGGGCTCTATTTGGCCGTGGCGCAGGTACTGGCTTACGTCTACCAGTTGCGCCAGTACCAAGCTGGCAAGGCAAAGCGCCCTGGTCCGTTGCCGGATCTGCCGATTCCGCCGGATCTACGTCGCGACGAATAATTTTTACCCCTCAATACCCTGATTTCCATCTGATTTTTGCAATGAGTGCAAAGTTGGAAGGGTTCTTGCAGACCTCAGCTGAAAAGGCGTAATCGCGTCAAAAGTTTGATAGGTCTGGGGTATGGCAGTGGCAATCAATCGCGCACAACTGGTAAGTGATGCTCGCAGTAATCTGGCGGGCTTGCGGCATGGCAATCTGGGGATTCCCTTGTTGCTGCTGGTCATGCTGGCGATGGTCATGCTGCCGGTGCCGCCGTTCCTGCTGGACGTGCTGTTCACCTTCAGTATTGCCTTGTCGATTGTGGTCCTGCTGGTTGCCATCTACGCCTTGCGGCCGCTGGATTTCGCCGTCTTCCCAACCATTTTGCTGGCTGCCACGCTGCTGCGTCTGGCGCTTAACGTTGCCTCTACGCGGGTGGTTTTGCTCCACGGTCAGGACGGTCATGACGCTGCCGGTAAGGTGATTCAGGCCTTCGGTGAGGTGGTGATCGGCGGTAACTACGTAGTGGGTATCGTGGTGTTTGCGATCCTGATGATCATCAACTTCGTGGTGGTCACCAAGGGGGCTGGACGTATTTCCGAGGTAAGTGCCCGCTTTACCTTGGATGCAATGCCCGGCAAGCAAATGGCCATTGATGCCGACCTTAACGCTGGTCTGATTGATCAAGCTGAAGCCAAGAAACGCCGTAGTGAAGTGGCTCAAGAAGCCGACTTCTATGGCTCCATGGACGGTGCGAGTAAGTTCGTCCGTGGTGATGCCATTGCTGGTCTGCTGATCCTCTTCATCAACCTCATCGGTGGTATGGCCATCGGTATCCTGCAACACGACCTGACGTTTGCGGACGCGGGCAAGATCTACACCCTGCTGACCATTGGTGACGGTCTTGTGGCGCAGATTCCGTCGCTGCTGCTCTCCACTGCTGCCGCAATCATGGTGACCCGTGTCTCCAGCGCTGAAGACATGGGTGCCCAGGTTAACCGTCAAATGTTTGCCTCACCTCGTGCGCTGGCCGTAACAGGGGCGGTGATGATTGCGATGGGATTGGTGCCGGGCATGCCTCATGTACCGTTCATTGGCCTCGGACTGATCGCAGCGGGAGCGGCCTATTGGATTGCCAATAAAACACGCAAAGTTAAGGAAGAAGAGGTTAAAGAAGCGGCTCGTCAGCAGGAGCTGCTGCCTGCTCAGCGCGCCCAAGAGGTCAAAGAACTGGGGTGGGATGACGTGCAGCTGGTGGATATGGTCGGCTTGGAAGTGGGTTATCGCCTGATTCCGCTGGTGGACCGTAACCAAGGTGGTCAATTGCTGGCGCGTATCAAGGGCGTGCGTAAGAAATTGTCGCAAGAGATGGGCTTCCTGATGCCGTCGGTGCACATCCGCGACAACCTTGATCTGCAACCCAATGGTTATCGCTTGACCCTGATGGGGGTCAGTGTGGCTGAGGCTGAGGTGTATCCAGAGCGTGAACTGGCGATTAACCCTGGTCAGGTGTTCGGCCCGCTTAACGGCATTGCGGCACAGGACCCAGCGTTTGGTCTGGAAGCGGTGTGGATTGAGCCAAGCCAGCGTGATCAGGCGCAGTCACTGGGCTACACCGTGGTAGACGCAAGCACTGTAGTGGCTACGCACCTGAACCAGATTCTGCACAAGCATGCTCATGAATTGCTGGGGCATGAAGAAGTGCAGCAGCTCATGAGCCTGTTGGCGAAAAGTTCGCCGAAGCTGGCCGAGGAATTGGTTCCCGGGCTGGTGTCGCTGTCGACCTTGCTGAAAGTGTTGCAGGCGTTGTTGCAGGAGCAGGTGCCAGTGCGGGATATCCGTACTATCGCTGAGGCCATCGCCAACGTCGCGCCTAAGAGTCAAGATCCCGCCGCGATGGTAGCAGCAGCCCGTGTCGCATTGTCCCGTGCAATCGTGCAAAGCATTGTGGGACTAGACTCCGAGCTGCCTGTGATTACCTTGGAACCAAGGTTGGAACAGATATTGCTTAATAGTATCCAGAAGGCCGGACAAGGTTCCGAGGAGGGCATCCTCCTTGAACCTGGAATGGCAGAAAAGCTGCAGCGTTCGTTGATAGATGCAGCCCAGCGTCAGGAAATGCTCGGCAAGCCAGTCATTCTGCTGGTGGCCGGTCCTGTAAGGGCAATGCTCTCGCGATTCGCGCGGTTGGCAGTTCCGAGTATCCATGTTTTGGCATACCAGGAAATTCCGGATAACAAGCAAGTCACCATCGTTGCGACGGTAGGACAGAACTAATCGAGGTTACAGGCCATGCAGGTCAAACGTTTTTTCGCAGTCGATATGCGCACCGCTATGAAATTGGTACGCGATGAGCTGGGTGCCGACGCCTCGATTATTGGTAATCGTCGAGTGGCCGGAGGTGTTGAGTTGACCGCAGCGCTTGATTATCAAGCACCGCCTGCGGCGACCCGCCAGGCTAACCCGGCACTCGAAGCCGAGCTGCGTAAAACTCAGGCGAAAATTGCCTCGGCTCATGCGGAACTGACCACTCGCGCCACCACTAACGCGAGCAAGGATCGTCAACTGTTTGGCGCAGACTTGCCAAATGTTCAGGCGGACCAATTAAGTGAGGCCCTTCGGGGTAAAGCTGCTGCAACTGCGATGCCTACCAGTGCCGCTGCGGTAGACCAGAATGCGCTCGATGCAATGCGTTACGAGCTCAATGGTCTGCGTGAATTGATTGAGGTGCAGTTGGGCTCCATTGCCTGGGGGCAAATGCAAAGCCGCAAGCCGCAGCAAGCTAACCTCTGGCGTCGGCTGCAGCGCATGGGGATTCCTGCTGACTTGGCTAAGACGCTGCTTGATCGCGTTGCGACGATTACTGAACCGCGTCAGGCTTGGCGCATGCTATTGGCTCATTTGGCCCACAGCATCAAAACCCCGCAGCATGAGCCGATGGAAGAGGGCGGTGTGATTGCCCTTGTCGGTCCGGCAGGTATGGGCAAAACCACAACGCTGGCCAAACTGGCAGCACGTTATGTGCTCAAATATGGCGCCCAAAATATCGCGCTGGTCAGCATGGACAGCTATCGTATCGGTGCGCAGGAGCAGATCAAGACGCTGGGGCGCATTCTCGATGTGTCGGTGACCTTGGTTGATCCAACCCAGTCATTGACTCAGGCGCTGGCCCCTCTGGCACGTAAGCGCGTGGTATTGATTGATACCGCTGGACTGCCGGTGAATGACCCGGCTCTGCGCATGCAGCTCGAAGCGCTGGCTAGTCGTGGTATCAATGCAAAAAATTATCTGGTTATGGCAGCGACAAGTCAGGGCCAAGTGCTCAAAGCGGCCTACCATAGTTATAAGCGCTGCGGTCTTGCTGGTTGCATCATTACCAAGGCTGATGAGGCTGTCAGCATGGGTGAGGTTTTAGGGCTGGCAATTAGCCAGTGTCTACCGGTAGCCTATCTCACCGATGGGCCGCGAATTCCAGATGACCTGCAGGTTCCACGCAGTCATCAATTGGTCAGCCGTGCTGTAGGTCTGCAGGCTGGTCAGGAGCCGAGTGAGGATACAATGGCTGATATGTTTGCTGGGCTGTATCAACAACCTGCCCGGCAGGTCGGTTAATAGCCCGCTCAGCTGGATCAAGATTAGATGGCCAGGTGGCCGGTCGAAGTTAGACAAGGTGTGTAAAAAATATGGGTATGCATCCCGTTCAGGTGATTGCGGTGACCGGCGGCAAAGGTGGCGTCGGCAAAACCAATGTGTCAGTCAATCTGGCACTGGCGCTGGCCGATCTCGGGCGTCGGGTCATGCTGATGGACGCTGACCTGGGCCTGGCCAACGTCGATGTGCTGCTCGGCCTCAATGCCAAGCGCACCCTTGAAGATGTGGTAAGTGGCGAGTGTGACTTGCGTGATGTTCTGATTCAGGGTCCCGGTGGTATCCGTATCGTGCCGGCTGCATCGGGTATCCAGAGCATGGTGCAACTGTCTCCGATGCAGCATGCGGGGCTAATTCAGGCGTTCAGCGAAATCAGTGACAATCTGGATGTTCTGATCATCGATACTGCGGCCGGGATTGGTGATGGTGTGGTCAGCTTCGTTCGCGCTGCGCAGGAAGTACTGGTGGTGGTCTGTGACGAGCCCACTTCGATCACGGATGCCTACGCTTTGATCAAACTTCTCAACCGTGATCATGGTATGACGCGTTTCCGGGTGTTGGCCAACATGGCTCACAGCCCTCAGGAAGGACGCAATCTGTTCGCCAAACTGACTAAGGTCACTGATCGCTTTCTGGATGTTGCCCTACAGTATGTAGGTGCGGTCCCTTATGACGAGTCTGTGCGCAAAGCTGTGCAGAAGCAAAGGGCCGTTTATGAGGCGTTCCCACGCTCTAAGTGTGCTCTGGCATTCAAGGCTATTGCGCAGAAGGTTGATGCCTGGCCACTGCCAGCCAACCCGCGTGGCCACTTGGAGTTTTTTGTTGAGCGCCTGGTACAACAGCCGGTTACGGATTCTTCTGTATGACAGTTGCTTCGGGTCTTCGTATGTACAGTAAAGCGCAGGCTCAGGACTCCAAATATCAGTTGGTGGAGCGCTATGCGCCCCTGGTAAAGCGCATTGCTTACCACATGTTGGGGCGTCTGCCAGCCAGCGTACAAGTCGATGACTTGATTCAGGCCGGTATGATTGGCCTGCTGGAAGCTGCGCAAAAATATGATGCGACTAAGGGCGCCAGTTTCGAAACATTTGCCGGTATTCGCATTCGTGGCTCCATGCTGGATGAGGTGCGCAAGGGCGACTGGGCGCCACGTTCGGTGCACCGCAACAGCCGTATGGTCAGTGATGCCATACGAAAAGTTGAGGCTAGAACAGGCCGTGATGCTAAAGATCAGGAAGTTGCTGCCGAACTCCAATTGAGTCTCGAAGATTACTACGGCATTCTTGGCGACACTTTGGGCAGCCGTTTGTTCAGTTTTGATGACCTGTTGCAGGACGGTGAACATGGGGGGATGTCCGAAGACGCTAGCAACACCAACCATGAACCCTCGCGTGATCTGGAAGATGAGCGATTCCAGGCAGCACTGGCGGATGCCATTGCCAACCTGCCGGAGCGTGAGCGACTGGTTCTTGCACTTTATTACGACGAAGAATTGAACCTTAAAGAGATCGGTGAAGTGCTGGGCGTGAGTGAGTCGCGTGTTAGCCAGTTACACAGTCAATGTGCTGCGCGTTTGCGGGCTCGCCTGAGCGACTGGCGCGCACATTGAATAAAGCCGGTTTCACGATTAAAAGCGCAAACAGAATGCTGAGTGCGTTTGGGACTGTACGGAGGTCGACTTGGACAAGAATATGAAAATCCTCATCGTTGACGATTTTTCGACGATGCGACGGATCATTAAGAACCTCCTGCGTGATTTGGGGTTCACCAACACTGCAGAAGCGGACGATGGCACCACTGCGTTGCCGATGCTGCAAAGCGGCAATTTCGATTTTCTGGTAACGGACTGGAACATGCCTGGAATGACCGGCATTGACCTGCTGCGCGCAGTGCGTGCAGACGACCGTCTAAAGTCCATGCCAGTGCTGATGGTTACTGCTGAAGCCAAGCGTGATCAGATCATTGAAGCGGCCCAAGCCGGGGTAAATGGCTATGTGGTCAAACCTTTCACAGCGCAGGTCCTGAAAGAGAAGATCGAAAAGATTTTCGAACGGGTCAACGGCTGAGGTTCGGCATGAGGCTGCTATGGAAAATAAAGACTCCGTGCAAGGCGAACTTGAGTCGACCTTGAAACAAAATGCCCGGCAATTGGTTGAAAGCCTTGAGCAGGGTAAGTTCGGCGATGCGGTCCAGCTGATTCACGAGCTTAATAAGGCGCGTGACCGTGGTCTTTACCACGAAGTCGGCAAATTGACGCGTGAGCTGCACAACTCCATCGTCAATTTTCAAATTGATCCACGGGTTCCGTACGCCACAGAAATTTCTCAGATCACTGATGCAACCGAGCGCCTCAACTACGTAGTGACGATGACTGAAAACGCAGCCAATCGCACTATGGATCTGGTTGAGGAAAGCGCTCCAGTGCTTAACGACATAGCCGATGAAGCTAAGAGCTTGAGCGAGGACTGGGGGCGTTTCATGCGTCGTGAAATGAACGCAGAAGGCTTTCGTGATCTGGCTAAGCGGGTTGATCAGTTCTTGGCGCGTAGCGTTCGGGATAACCACACCGTATCCAGCAATCTGAACGATATTTTGCTGGCTCAGGACTATCAGGACCTGACCGGCCAAGTCATCAAACGCGTTACGCAACTGGTGACAGAGGTTGAGCAGAACCTGCTGAAGCTGGTGATCATGGCCAGCCAAGTCGACCAGTTCGCCGGTATTGAGCACAACTATGAGTTGCTGCGCGCGGAACAGGAACAACTAAAAAAACCTTCTCAAGGTGAAGGTCCGCAGATTAATGCCGATAAGCGTGAAGACGTCGCATCGAGTCAGGATGATGTCGACGATCTGCTTTCCAGCCTGGGATTTTAGGAGTAACCCTTATGAGCTTTGGCGCCGATGAAGAGATCCTCCAGGACTTCCTGGTGGAGGCCGGCGAGATTCTTGAACAATTGTCCGAGCAGCTGGTAGAGCTGGAAAGTCGTCCGGACGACATGGATCTGCTCAATGCCATCTTTCGTGGTTTTCACACCGTTAAAGGTGGCGCGGGTTTTCTCCAGCTCAATGAGCTGGTCGAATGCTGCCATGTTGCAGAAAACGTTTTTGACATCCTTCGCAAGGGCGAACGTCGTGTCGACTCCGCTCTCATGGATGTGGTGCTGGAAGCACTGGACGCTGTTAACGGTATGTTTGCCGAGGTGCGCGAGCGCACCGATCTGACACCGGCCTCGCCTGAGCTGCTTGAGGCATTGGCACGCTTGGCTAAACCTGGCGATTCAGAGGAGGCAGCGCCTGCGCAAGAAGAAGTTGTGGCAGAACCCGAGCCTGAGCCCGTTGCTGTTGTAGCGGAATCTCCTGTGGAGGACATTACCGACAGTGAGTTCGAACAGCTTTTGGGCGCGCTTGATGAGTCAGCCAGTCAGGCCGCTGCCGCTGCAGGCAACGATGAAATTACTGACGACGAGTTCGAATCGCTGTTGGATCAGTTGCATGGCAAAGGTCAGTTCTCTGCCCAAGCAGTGACACCTGCACCCGAGCAGCCTGCTGCAAGTGGCGATGAGATTACGGACGATGAGTTCGAGTCATTGCTGGACCAGTTGCACGGCAAGGGCCAATTCTCACCGCAAGCTGTGGCACCTACGCCTGTGGCTAGTGAGCCAGCTAGCGACAACATCACCGATGATGAATTTGAAGCGCTGCTGGACCAACTGCACGGCAAGGGTAAATTCGGCGAGGCTGATACTGCTGCACCGGCTAGTACCGTAGCTCCTGCTGCCAAGGCTGCAGAGCCTGTTAAACCTGCCGAACCGGTCAAGGCGGCACCTGCACCTGCACCTGCAGCCAAGCCTGCTCCTGCAAAAGTAGCTCCAGCCAAAGCGCCTGCGCCCGCTGCTGCGCCTGCCGACAAAGCGGCTCACGCAACCGAGGCAGAAACGACTGTTCGCGTGGATACTGCACGCCTCGATGAAATCATGAACATGGTTGGCGAGCTTGTGCTGGTGCGTAACCGCTTGGTTCGGTTGGGGGCTAGCAGCTCGGATGAAGCCATGTCCAAGGCCGTTTCGAACCTTGACGTGGTGACTGCCGATTTGCAAACGGCAGTGATGAAGACGCGTATGCAGCCGATCAAGAAAGTATTCGGCCGCTTCCCGCGCCTGGTTCGCGACTTGGCTCGTAACCTTAAAAAAGAGATCAACCTGGAACTGGTCGGTGAAGAAACCGATCTGGACAAAAACCTGGTTGAAGCGCTGGCCGATCCGCTGGTGCACTTGGTTCGCAACGCGGTTGACCACGGCATTGAAACCCCGGAAGAGCGTGAAGCGTCCGGCAAGTCTCGCAGTGGCAAGGTCGTGCTGGCAGCCGAACAAGAAGGCGACCACATCCTGCTGACCATCTCTGACGATGGTAAAGGTATGGATGCCAATATCCTGCGTGCCAAAGCGGTTGAGAAAGGCATGCTGGACAAAGACGCCGCCGAACGATTGAGCGACTTTGAGTGCTACAACCTGATCTTCGCGCCGGGCTTCTCGACCAAAACTGAGATTTCCGATGTGTCGGGGCGTGGTGTGGGCATGGACGTGGTGAAAACCAAGATTTCCCAGCTCAACGGCACAGTCAATGTCTACTCCAGCAAGGGCCAGGGCTCCAAGATCGTCATTAAGGTGCCGCTGACATTGGCGATCATGCCAACGCTGATGGTGATGCTGGGTAACCAGGCGTTCGCTTTCCCGCTGGTGAACGTCAACGAAATTTTCCATCTGGACCTGTCCCGTACCAACGTGGTGGACGGTCAGGAAGTGGTGATCGTTCGTGATAAGGCCCTGCCGCTGTTCTACCTCAAGCGTTGGTTAGTTAATGGCGCTGCGCATGAGGAGCAGAGGGAAGGTCACGTAGTCATCCTCACGGTGGGCAGTCAGCGTATTGGTTTTGTTGTCGATCAATTGGTCGGGCAGGAAGAAGTGGTCATTAAACCACTGGGCAAAATGTTGCAGGGTACGCCGGGTATGTCTGGTGCAACCATTACCGGTGACGGCCGTATTGCCCTGATCCTTGATGTCCCCAGCATGCTTAAACGTTACGCTCGACGTATCTGATTGTTTGCGGTGCAGAGGTATTAGTTGCACCGTTTGGGAGTATTTATGGCTGTTAAGGTGCTGGTAGTTGATGACTCCGGTTTTTTCCGTCGGCGTGTGTCGGAGATCCTTTCAACTGATCCGAACATTCAGGTTGTAGGCACTGCTACTAATGGCCGTGAGGCCATTGATCAGGCCCTTGAGCTGAGGCCGGATGTCATCACCATGGACTATGAGATGCCGACCATGGACGGCATCACCGCTGTACGTAACATTATGCAGCGCTGCCCGACGCCGGTATTGATGTTCTCCTCACTGACACATGAGGGTGCCCGGGTAACGCTGGACGCCCTTGAGGCCGGTGCTGTCGATTTTTTGCCGAAGAACTTCGAGGATATTTCCCGTAACCCGGAGCGGGTTAAGCAACTGCTGTGCGAAAAGATCAATACCATTTCCCGCAGTAACCGCCGTGGCCTCAGTTCATCCCTGAGTTCGTCGGCACCCACACCGGCTTCAACTGTCGGTACTGGTAGTCGTCTGGGCCCTCGCCCAGCACCGACAACAAGTGCGCCTCGCACAACGGCTGCGCCTGCCGCAGCGGCTCAAGGTAGCAATGCTCCTGCTAATAGCCCTGCGCCTAAACGCAGGTCCTACAAACTGGTGGCTATTGGTACTTCGACCGGCGGGCCTGTTGCATTGCAGCGGGTTTTGACACAGTTGCCGGCCAGCTTTCCTGCGCCGATTGTTCTGATCCAGCACATGCCTGCAGCCTTTACCAAAGCTTTCGCAGAGCGCCTAGATAAGCTGTGCCGCATCAGCGTTAAAGAGGCTGAAGATGGTGATGTAGTGCGCCCCGGTTTGGCGTTGTTGGCGCCTGGGGGCAAGCAGATGATGATCGACGCCCGTGGCGTAGTGAAAATCCACCCCGGCGATGAGCGCCTTAATTACAAACCTTGTGTCGACATTACCTTTGCCTCGGCTGCCAAGTCATACGGTGACAAGGTCCTGGCTGTTGTGCTGACCGGTATGGGGGCCGATGGACGTGAAGGTGCTCGCTTGCTGAAACAGGGCGGAAGCCAAGTGTGGGCGCAGGATGAAGCCAGTTGTGTGATTTATGGCATGCCAATGGCCGTGGTCAAAGCCAACCTGGCCGACGCGGTTTATTCATTGGATGACATGGGCCGGTATCTGGCGGAGGCCTGTTCCTGATGGATGTATTGAGCATCATCGGGTTCATTCTGGCCTTTGTTGCAATTCTGGGTGGTAACTACCTAGAAGGCGGGCATATCTCGGCATTGCTCAACGGCCCGGCGGCCTTGATCGTGATTGGCGGTACATTGGGGGCGGCACTGCTGCAAACCCCGATGTCCGTGTTCAAGCGGGCGCTGTCTATCATCGGCTGGATTTTCTTTACCCCTCATATTGATTTACCCGGCGGTATTAATCGCGTGGTGGGCTGGAGTATGACGGCGCGTAAGGAGGGGCTGTTAGGGCTGGAAGCAGTCGCGGATTCAGAAGCGGACCCATACGCCCGTAAGGGCTTACAGTTGCTGGTTGATGGTGCAGAGCCTGAGGCCATTCGCAGCATTCTTGAGGTCGATCTGTATACCCAAGAAGGGCGCGATCTTCAGGCTGCCAAGGTGTTTGAATGCATGGGTGGTTATGCTCCGACCATCGGTATCATCGGGGCAGTGATGGGCCTGATCCATGTAATGGGCAACTTAGCTGATCCAGCTATGCTCGGTAACGGTATTGCCGTTGCATTTGTTGCGACTATTTACGGTGTGGGTATTGCTAACCTGCTGCTGTTGCCAGTGGCCAATAAACTCAAGTCGGTCGTGCAGCGTCAGTCCCGTTATCGGGAAATGCTGCTTGAAGGCATTTTGTCCATTGCTGAAGGGGAAAACCCTCGCTCCATCGAACTTAAGCTGCAAGGCTTCATGGACTGATGGGGAGTTGCTATGGCTCGCAGACGCCAGCAAGAAGAGCATGAAAACCACGAGCGGTGGTTGGTTTCATACGCTGACTTCATAACCTTGTTGTTCGCTTTTTTTGTGGTCATGTACTCGATTTCATCCATCAATGAAGGCAAGTACAAGATTCTCTCCGACTCACTTACAGGCGTATTCACTGAGCCTGATCGTGCGATCAAGCCCATTCCTGTAGGTGACGAGCGTCCGCGAACCACGGAGCCGGATCGTTCATTGGTTGATGAAAGTCACCCGTCACAAGGGGACTCTCTGGAGCGTATTACTCAGAGTGTGAAGGATGCCTTCGGTGATCTGATCAATTCTGACCAGTTGAAAATCAGTGGCAGTGAAACCTGGATCGAAATCGAGCTGAGTTCTAGCCTGCTCTTTGGTAGTGGCGATGCGGTCCCCAATAATGCGGCCTTCGATATTATCGAGCGCGTTGCCAAAATTCTGGCGCCCTACGAGAACCCCATTCAGGTTGAAGGCTTTACCGATAACCAGCCGATTCAGACGGCGGCTTATCCAACCAACTGGGAGCTGTCCACTGCCCGTGCGGCCAGTGTGGTGCGTATGCTGGCAATGGATGGTGTAAATCCGTCGCGTATGGCTGCTGTGGGTTACGGCGAGTTCCAGCCGGTGGCGCCTAACGAAACCGTGGCTGGGCGAGCGCGTAATCGCCGGGTTGTGCTGGTGATCTCCAGGGATGTGGACGTACGCCGCCGACAAACCAAGGCTGACGATACGCAAAGTAGTAAAACACCGAGCAACCCTCAGGCTGGCACGCAACCTGCACCAGTGCCTGCAACAACACTCCCGCAGGCGGGAGTCGTCAATTCACCGTCGCCAGCCCTCTGAAACGGGGCGTTGATCTCGGACTGGCAGTTGCCACGCCGGGAGGAAGAAAACGATGAAAGTCTGGGCAGTAGCCAATCAAAAAGGTGGAGTCGGTAAGACCACCACATCCATTGCGCTGGCAGGGTTGCTGGCGGATGCCGGCCGCCGTGTGGTCGTGGTTGATCTCGATCCGCACGGCTCGATGACCAGTTATTTCGGGCATGACCCGGATACCTTGGAGCGCAGCTGTTTTGATCTGTTTCAGCACAATGGCAGCGTCCCGGAGGGACTACCGAAAAGTCTGCTGCTGCCCACCAGTCATGAACAAATATCGCTGCTCCCTTCTAGCACTGCGTTGGCCACGTTGGAGCGGCAATCACCCGGGCAAAATGGCTTGGGACTGGTTATTTCAAAAAGTTTGGCTCAGCTGTGGCAGGAGTTTGACCACGCGATTATCGACAGTCCGCCTTTGCTGGGAGTGTTAATGGTCAATGCCCTGGCTGCAAGTCAGCAATTGGTGATCCCGGTGCAGACTGAGTTTCTCGCGGTCAAGGGCTTGGAGCGTATGGTCAATACGCTTGAGATGATCAATCGTTCACGGCGCCAGGCGCTGCCTTACACCATTGTGCCAACGCTGTTCGACCGTCGTACGCAGGCATCTTTGGGTACATTGCGGGTATTGCATGAGGCATTTCCGCAGCAGCTATGGCAGGCCTATATTCCTGTTGACACGCGTTTGCGCGATGCCAGTCGGGCAGGGCGTACACCGTCGCAGTATGACAAGAACAGCCGCGGCGTGATTGCCTACCGTGCTTTGCTTAAGCATCTGCTGTCGCAGCCGCTGGCTACACAGGTCGCTTGAAATGCACAGGTGTAAATTGCAGTTAGACTCAAGTCAGACACAGAGTCGGCCGATAGCCTCTAGACTTTGTCATTTCAGGTTGTGCCCATGAGCCGTCCACTTGCCACCGCCACCCGTACTCAACTGGCCTTGCAGTCCTATTTGGACGATCTGTTGCAAGAGGCGACTGAAGAGTTGCCCGTCGTTGAGAGCTCCAGTGTCAGCGCTGATGAGTTTGAGCTGGCTGTGCTGGAAGAGCAGGTGCGCGATTCCCGCTTACACTCCCTGTCAGTCCCAGCTAATCTGACAGTTCAGGAGCCAGTTGCTCCTGCGCCGCAAATTGCGCTTGTTGCGCCTGCGCCGATTGAAGCACCTGTAATCCGTGAAGAACGGGTTACGCTGGTGAAGCTTGACGAGCAATCGATGCCTGTTGTGCAGAAGGGGCAGCGCCCGGCATGGGCTGATGGGCCTTTTGAGTGTTTGTTATTTGATGTGGCGGGGCTAACCCTGGCTGTGCCTCTGGTGTCGTTGGGTTCTATCTATCCCCTTGAGGGACAGGAGCTGACACCTTTATTCGGCCAGCCGAACTGGTTTCTCGGTATCCTGCCGTCCCAGGCAGGCAACCTGAAAGTGGTGGATACGGCACGCTGGGTGATGCCTGACCGCTACCGCGACGAGTTTCGCGACAATTTGCAGTATGTGATTTCTGTGGGGGGCTATGAGTGGGGGTTGGCCGTGCATCAAGTCAGCCGCTCCATTCGCATAGACCCTGATGAGGTTAAATGGCGTAGCCAGCGCACGCAGCGGCCTTGGCTTGCCGGTACAGTGATTGAGCATATGTGTGCACTGCTGGATGTGGCCGCATTGGCCGAGTTGATTGCCAGCGGAGCGACCCGGAATATGTCTGCTGGGCAGGCACATTGATTACGCAACGCTGTACGCGGTTTACAGCTTTGCAACTATAGTAATGCGCGCGGGGCCAACACCCGCCAACGCCGTGAAAGCGGTTATTGATGAGGCTAGGGAATATGAAGAAGAGTTCTGCACAAGGTTCTGAAGATCCGATTCTGCAGTGGGTAACCTTCCGACTGGACAATGAGACCTATGGCATCAACGTGATGCAGGTCCAGGAGGTATTGCGTTACACCGAGATCGCTCCGGTACCTGGGGCTCCGAGTTATGTGCTGGGTATCATCAACCTTCGCGGCAATGTCGTTACCGTGATCGATACCCGTCAGCGCTTTGGTCTGGACTCCAGTGAAGTCACCGACAATACCCGCATCGTCATCATCGAAGCGGATAAGCAAGTGGTGGGTATTCTGGTTGACAGCGTGGCTGAAGTGGTTTACCTGCGTCAGTCTGAGATTGAAACCGCGCCTAACGTCGGTAATGACGAGTCTGCCAAGTTCATTCAGGGCGTGTGCAACAAGAACGGCGAGCTGCTGATTCTGGTTGAACTCGACAAGATGATGACTGAGGAAGAGTGGTCAGAGCTGGAGAGCATCTAAACCATGCTGGATGTGTTGCTGGTTGTATTACTCGTCGCGGTGCTCTTGCTCAGTATGGGGCTGGCAGGGGTATGCGTCTGGTTTGCCAGGCAGTTGCGCGAGTCAGAAAGCCGGCAGCGTGAGCGTGATGCTCTGCATGAGCGGCGGGTGAAAGAGCTAAACCGCCGCCTTGATGCCTACCTGACGGGTAGCGTCAAAATGGGTGAGGAGCTGCAAGAGTTGCGGCATGTGGTAGCGCCATTACCCGACAAGCTCAATCAGATTGAACAGCGTGATCCCGGCAGCTTGTCGTTCACTCAGGCTGCACGTTTGGCCGGGATGGGGGCTAGTGTCGATGAGTTGACGCAGTCTTGTGGTTTGAGTCAGGGCGAGGCTGAGTTGATCAGCCGTATGCAGCACGCACGGCGCTAATCCAGCTGCCGCTTATACCGAGTCGAGCCGTGCCTTTGCAGGGGGCAATTGCGCAGCGCTTCCGCCGTGGCGGTGTAGGCTATGACGACGAAATCCGGATTACGCCTACGGCTAATCCAGGCTACACGCTCACTTAATTCTGTGGCCCAGGCAGGCGGGGCAGGTACTCGTTCGTGTCGTCTGCTCCTGCAGGGGTAAAGCCTTCAGGACATTTGCCTTTCAAATACCAGGCAAAAGCGATGATTTCGGCAATGCAGCGATACAGCTGCTCAGGAATTGCGTCACCTAGTTCCATTCGCGCCAACAGTCTGACCAGCTCTGCGTTTTCGTATATCGGCACCTCATTCTCACGGGCAATGGCGAGGATGGCTTCGGCCAGTTCGTCATCACCTTTAGCGCTGAGAATCGGCGCGTTCTTGCCGTCATAATTCAGGGCTATGGCCTGGCGCGGGGCTTTCTTCTTCATGCGGTTTCATCCACCCAGCGCTGTTCTAAACTGGTACGCGGGCCTTGGGGGGGGATGCCACGGTTGCAGACCAGTTCAGCAATGTTGACCCCTGCATCACTGAGGCGTTGGCGCAGATTGTTCAACTCACTGTTGATCAGGCGTGCGGTGGTTTCCCGTTCGGCCCAGAGCTGACTGGACAGCTGTGCATGCAGCAGCTGTGCCTGTACTTGCATGGGGCCTAAGGGGTCAATGTCGAATGCCAGCTCGATTTTCCACAGGGTTTCCTGCTTCTCCTGTTTTCGCTCGTTACTGTCTTCGCGTTGTAGTTTGACCTGAAGTGGAACCACGTCGTGCTGGTTCCTCATGGGGATTTCAAGCTGCCAGGTGGTCAGCAAGTTGCCATCTGGTCCGACCTGACTTTGTGTCAGGCTCGATAATTGGTGAGTCTGTAGGCGGGAAATGGCAGCTGCAGCCAGTTTCAATGTGGCTTCAAGATCATCTTCGCCTTCTTCGTTTTTCAGCAGCCGATTGGGTAGAGGGAAGCTCAGGCCCAGTTGGCGGGTACTGTCTTTGCTTAGCGATTGCAGGAGGTCGCGAGCTACGGAAGGTAGCGCTTGAGCTAATGCTGCGCTGCTTTGAGTCGAGTTGAGCGCCGCACCAGGCGCCATGCCTGGCATGATCTGCGAAATCAGGCGTAACAGGTTGGCTTTAAGGTCTGTCGATAAGCCCTGAGTCTGGCCGCCGAGCAGCTTTCCTTCGAGGAAAACGCCACTGTCCTTCAGCGCCTGTGCCAGACCTTTGGCGGTGCTCAGTTGCCCTGCGTCAGGTAAACCGGCAAGCAGTTTGTCGATGCTGGAGAGTAGGCCGTCACTGAGCCCGCCACTACCGCGCAAGCCTTGCAGGGCACCAAGAAGCCCCTCCAGAGAACCCTGGCGATTAAGCTGATTACCCAATTGCTGACTCAGTGCCAGTTGGTCAAGTCGTCCGCTGAGAGGGAGAAAACCGAGCGACTGGTTGCCTTGTACTTTGGCGCTGAGGAGGCTGCCGATGGGCAGGGCATTTTCACTGTCGATGGCCAGTTGGCTACCGGCCAGTGAGGTATTGAGCAGGTTTACCACAACACGATAAGTCGCTGTGCCCGGCAACTGGCTGCTTGAAACGACTTTACCTTGGATCAGCGTACCGACGGGCAGTTGTTCTAAGTCCAGGCTAGTCATGGGTTTATTACTGCCACCAGTCAGGGCTGACAGCGCCAGGCGCGTCTGGGACAAGGCGGTGACGGCCAAGGTGCTACCTTGTTCAACCGGGCGCGGGCTATTGGCTTCCAGCAGGGCCTGACGGCCATTGTCGAGGGTTAGCCGCAGTAGCACCTGAAAGTTCTGCGCCAGTGCTTTCTGGGCGATCACTTCTGCCTTGGCTGATTCACCATCTGCTAGCAAATCCTGCATGGGTTGCAGGAGTTTTACCGACAGATCGCTGCTCGGCGCGGCGGGGCGGCTGGGGGCAGCGGAGGGCGCTATTGGCCGGGAACTGCTGATTTCACTCATCGGTGGGTTACACCCTGTCGAAAATGCCCGCTGCGGTAGGCGGTGGCAGGCATGTATAATCACGCCCCGTCGTGCGGGTACGCATGTCTATTGCGTCAGTATATAGCGGCCAATGTCTGTCTGACTTGAAGCCTTTTAGTCCTTGATTGTAGGTGTCGATGTTTTGACCAGCCCTGTTCTTGAAGCCGTTGCGCTCGCCTGTGAGCGGGATTGGCGCATGCTGTTCGAGCAACTGGATCTGCGCCTGATGCCCGGCGAAATGCTTCAGGTGGTAGGCCCTAATGGCAGTGGCAAAACCAGCCTGCTGCGCTTGCTCGGCGGGCTGATGCCGCCAACCGATGGCGAAATTCTGCTGAACGGTTGTCCGTTGCATGAGCAGCGGGCAGAGTTGGGACGCACGCTATTGTGGATCGGGCATGCAGCTGGCATCAAAGGGCTGCTGACTGCGGAAGAGAATCTCACCTGGCTGTGTGCACTGCATCAGCCGGTTAGTCGCGACGCTATCTGGAGTGCTCTAGCCGCTGTGGGGTTACGTGGCTTTGAGGATGTCCCGTGCCATACCCTGTCGGCTGGGCAGCAACGTCGTGTTGCACTCGCCCGTTTATACCTGCCGGGGCCCAAACTGTGGGTGCTGGATGAGCCATTTACCGCACTGGATAAAGCCGCTGTTGCCCAGCTGGAAAATCACTTGGCACAACATTGCGAGCAGGGCGGTCTGGTGGTGCTTACCACGCACCATGAAATGACCTTAAAACCTGCGGGTTACCGTGCATTGGATCTGGGGCAGCGTGAATCATGAGCAATGTGTTTACCTTGTTGCTTGCCCGCGAGTCGCGCCTGCTGTTTCGTCGTCCCGCGGAACTGGCTAATCCGTTGGTTTTCTTCGCCATCGTGATCGCGTTGTTTCCATTGGCAGTCGGCCCACAAACCCAGTTGTTACAAAGCCTTTCTCCCGGACTGATCTGGGTGGCTGCGTTATTGGCCGTGTTGCTCTCGCTGGATGGGCTGTTTCGCAGTGATTTTGAAGATGGCTCACTGGAACAGTGGGTCCTTTCGCCGCACCCCCTGCCTCTTCTGGTTCTGGCAAAGGTGCTGGCACACTGGCTGTTTTCTGGCTTGGCTCTGGTTCTATTAGCGCCGTTGTTGGCCTTAATGCTGGGGCTGCCCGGTCGTTGTCTGCCGGTATTGCTGATTTCTCTTTTGCTGGGTACGCCTGTACTGAGCCTGTTGGGTGCTGTGGGTGCGGCGCTGACGGTTGGGTTAAAGCGAGGTGGGCTGCTGCTGGCACTGCTGATTCTACCGTTGTATATCCCGGTGCTGATTCTTGGCAGCGGGGCATTACAAGCCAGCCTGCAAGGATTGCCGGCGGTCGGCCACCTGTTATGGCTGGCCAGCCTTACCGCCTTGGCGGTGACCCTGACACCTTTTGCAATTGCTGCTGGTCTGAAGATCAGTGTTGCAGAGTAACCATAAGCCGTAATCGTCGGTTGAGCTGCCCAGGCATGTACCTGCCAGCCAATCTACATAGCATTGATGAGTAACCTGATGAACTGGACGTGGTTTCATAAACTCGGCTCGCCCAAATGGTTTTACGAGATCAGCTCGCGCTGGTTGCCTTGGTTGGTCGTGGCTACTGCACTATTGCTGACTGTCGGACTGGTTTGGGGTTTGGCGTTCGCACCGCCGGATTACCAGCAAGGTAATAGCTTTCGCATTATCTATATCCATGTACCTGCTGCATTTTTGGCTCAGTCCATTTATGTGATGCTGGCTGTAGCCGGGATTGTTGGTCTGGTCTGGAAAATGAAGCTGGCCGATGTCGCCTTGCAGCAGGCAGCTCCAATCGGTGCCTGGATGACAGCCATTGCATTGGTGACCGGAGCCGTGTGGGGTAAACCGACCTGGGGCACCTACTGGGTGTGGGATGCGCGCCTGACCTCCATGCTGATCCTGCTGTTCCTGTATTTCGGGGTGATTGCTCTGGGGCAGGCGATTACCAACCGTGACAGCGCGGCTAAGGCTTGTGCTGTGCTGTCGATCGTCGGTGTCGTGAACATTCCGATCATCAAGTACTCAGTGGAGTGGTGGAACACCTTGCATCAGCCTGCCACGTTCAGCGTGGTGGAAAAGCCTGCCATGCCATTTGAAATGTGGATGCCCCTGCTGATCATGGTGTTGGGCTTCTACTGTTTCTTTGCCGTCGTACTGTTCCTGCGTATGCGTCTTGAGGTGCTCAAGCGAGAGTCCCGCAGCAGTTGGGTTAAGGCTGAGGTCAAAGCACTGGTGGAGAAAGGCCAATGAGTTTCGCCAGCTTTAGTGAGTTCATCGCCATGGGCACCCATGGTCCTTACGTTTGGTCCTGCTATGCCATAACCTTGGCTGTGTTGGCGCTGAATGTGGCGCTGCCGGTTCTGGCACGTCGCCGTTACCTGCAAGATGAGGCGCGTCGTTTGCGTCGGGAGGAGAACAAGTGAATCCGGTGCGTAAAAAACGCCTCTTTATCATTCTGGCGATTCTCGCTGGTGTGGGCATTGCGGTGGCCTTGGCCCTCAGTGCGCTGCAACAGAACATCAATCTGTTCTACACCCCGACTCAAATCGCCAATGGTGAAGCGCCGAAGGACACACGTATCCGCGCAGGCGGTCTGGTCGAGGCCGGTTCGGTCAAACGTTCCGATGATTCGTTGGAAACCCGTTTCGTAGTGTCCGATGGCGCGCACAACGTCACTATCAGCTACACCGGTATTCTTCCTGACCTATTCCGCGAAGGGCAGGGCATTGTGGCTATGGGCAAGTTAGATAACAGCGGCTTGCTGATTGCTGACGAAGTGTTGGCTAAACACGATGAAAACTACATGCCGCCCGAAGTGATGCAGGCGCTGGAGCAAAGCGGTATGAAGCAGAAGCATGATGCTGCCACGCAGGGGAGCGCTCAATGATTCCTGAACTTGGCCATCTGGCTCTGATCCTGGCGCTGTGCATGGCAGTGGTGCAGTCCACTCTGCCGATGATCGGTGCCTGGCGTGGCGATCGTCAGTGGATGGGCCTGGCCCAGCCAGCGGCCTGGGGGCAGTTCGCTTTCATGCTGTTCTCCTTTATCTGCCTGACGTACGCGTTTTTGGTGGACGACTTTAGCGTTGCCTATGTCGCTCACAACTCCAACAGCATGCTGCCCTGGTACTACAAGTTCAGTGCCGTGTGGGGTGCCCACGAAGGTTCGCTGCTGCTGTGGGGGCTGATCCTGGCAGGCTGGACTTTCGCGGTGTCGATTTTCTCCCGGCAGTTGCCGGAGGAGATGCTGGCTCGCGTACTGGCCGTTATGGGCATTATCAGCATCGGCTTTTTGCTGTTCCTGATCATCACATCTAATCCGTTCGAACGTATCCTGTTTGACACGCCCGCCGATGGTCGCGATCTGAACCCGCTGTTGCAGGACTTCGGTCTGATTGTCCATCCACCCATGCTGTACATGGGCTACGTGGGCTTCTCGGTTGCCTTTGCCTTCGCTATTGCTGCCCTGCTGGGTGGCAAGCTGGATGCAGCGTGGGCGCGCTGGTCGCGTCCGTGGACCATCGTAGCGTGGGCTTTCCTCGGCATTGGTATCGCCCTGGGCTCGTGGTGGGCTTACTACGAGTTGGGTTGGGGCGGCTGGTGGTTCTGGGACCCGGTGGAAAACGCCTCCTTCATGCCATGGCTGGTCGGCACTGCGCTGATTCACTCACTGGCTGTGACTGAAAAGCGCGGTGTGTTTAAAAGCTGGACCGTGCTGTTGGCCATTGCTGCGTTCTCCCTGAGCCTGCTGGGTACATTCCTGGTGCGTTCTGGTGTACTGACGTCGGTGCATGCATTTGCCAGTGATCCTGAGCGGGGGAGCTTTGTACTCGCGTTTCTGTTGGTGGTGGTGGGCAGCTCACTGACGTTGTTCGCTGTCCGAGCGCCAGTGGTGAAGAGCCAGGTGGGGTTTGCGCTGTGGTCGCGGGAGACATTCCTGCTGGTCAATAACCTGATTCTGGTTGTGGCGGCTGCCATGATCCTGCTGGGTACGCTGTATCCACTGGTACTGGATGCAATCAGCGGCGCCAAGCTGTCGGTTGGTCCTCCTTACTTCAACGCATTGTTTGTGCCGTTGATGGCGCTGCTGATGGTCATGATCGCTGTTGGTGTGATCGTGCGCTGGAAAGACACGCCGCTGAACTGGCTGATGTCCATGCTCAGCCCGGTGCTGATCGGCAGCATTGTGTTGGCAGTGGTTGCCACCTTCATTGTCGGTGACTTCAACTGGGGCGTGCTGGCGGTATGGCTGTTGGCAGCCTGGATCATTCTTGCCGGGGTGCGCGACATTCTCGACAAGACTCGTCACAAAGGCTTGCTTAAAGGCTTGCCGAGCTTGGGCCGCAGCTACTGGGGCATGCAAATGGCCCACCTGGGGATGGCGGTGTGCGCGCTGGGTGTGGTATTGACCAGTGTTGGCAGCTACGAGCGCGATATGCGCATGGCGCCGGGCGACAGTGTCGAAATTGGCGGTTATCACTTTGTCTTCGAAGGTGCTAAGCACTTCGAAGGGCCTAACTTCACCTCCGATCGCGGCACGGTTCGTGTCTTGAAGGACGGCGAAGAGCTTTCCGTACTGCACCCAGAGAAACGTTTGTATGTCGTTCAGCAAGCGACCATGACGGAAGCAGGTATTGATGCAGGGCTGACCCGTGACCTGTTTGTTGCACTGGGGGAGCCACTGGAAAATGGTGCCTGGGCGGTACGTGTACACATTAAACCGTTCGTTCGCTGGATCTGGTTGGGCGGCTTGCTGATGGGCTTCGGCGGCTTCCTGGCTGCCGCTGACAAACGCTACCGCATGAAAGTCAGAACCCGTGTGCGTGATGCATTGGGCATGGCGGAGGCCAAAGCATGAAGCGTCTTTTACTGTTACTGCCACTGGCGATCTTTTTAGGTGTAGCGGTGTTCCTCTACCGCGGCTTATTCCTTGATCCTTCAGAGTTGCCATCGGCCCTGATCGGTAAGCCATTGCCAGCGTTTACCCTGCAGTCCGTGCAGGGCGAAAAGCAGCTGACAGAGGCTGACCTCAAGGGCAAGCCTGCGCTGGTCAACATCTGGGCAACCTGGTGTGTGGCCTGCCGTGTGGAGCATCCGGTGCTGAACAAGCTGTCTGAGATGGGTGTGAACATCTACGGTGTGAACTACAAGGACTACAATGCTGCCGCTCAGAAATGGCTGAAGGACTTCCACAACCCGTATCAGCTTAACGTGGCTGATACCAGTGGCAGCCTGGGCCTTGATCTGGGGGTGTACGGTGCACCGGAGACTTTCCTGATCGACAAGGATGGCGTTATCCGTCACAAGTTTGTCGGCGTGATTGATGAGCGAGTATGGCGTGAGCAGCTGGCGCCGCTTTATCAGCAGTTGGTCGATGAGGCTCAGCCATGAAGCGTTTTCTGAGCGCAGTGGCGCTGGGACTGGCTGTATTCAGCACGGCTCAGGCGGCAATCGATACGTATGAGTTTGCCAGCGAGGCAGAGCGCCAGCGTTATCGCCACTTGGTTGAGGAGCTTCGTTGCCCTAAGTGCCAGAACCAGAACATCGCCGACTCCGATGCGCCGATTGCCATGGACCTGCGTGCACAGATTTACCGCATGCTGGAAGAGGGTAAAAGCGACAAGGACATCGTCGATTATCTGGTCAGCCGTTATGGTGATTTCGTTCTCTACAACCCGCCTGTCACGAGCCGCACCTTGTTGCTCTGGTACGGCCCCGCGGGCTTGCTGGTGGGCGGATTTGTCCTGCTCGGCGTGATCCTGCTACGCCGTCGCCGCGTCAGCAAAGAGGCTCCCGCTTCGGGCCTTTCTGCGGAAGAACAACAGCGTTTGTCTGCTTTGCTCAATCAACCGCCTCTGGATAAGAAAGACTGATGATTGAATTCTGGTTGTGTGCAGGGCTGCTTTTGTTGGTAGCCCTGGCTTTTCTGCTGATCCCTGTTCTGCGTGGCCGAAAGGCTCAGGCCGAAGAGGACCGTACCGCGCTGAACGTGACCCTTTATCAGGAGCGTTTACAAGAGCTTCAAGCGCAACATGAAGCCGGGGCGCTCAACGATCAGCAACTGGCTGACGGTCGCGATGAAGCAGCCCGTGAGCTGCTGGCGGACACTGAAGGTGCACAGGCGCTGCCTCGGCAACGCCGCTTGGGCACGGCTGTGCCGCTAATCGCATCGCTGCTGGTGCCGTTTGTGGGCATTGGCTTGTATATGCATTGGGGCGCTCAGGAAGAGATTGAACAGGCGCGTCAGTTTGCTCAGCAGCCGAAAAATATTGAGGAAATGACCGAACGCCTTGAGCTGGCGGTCAAGATGAACCCTGAGTCGCCTGAGAGTTGGTATTTCTTGGGGCGTGCTTACATGGCTCAGGACCGTGCGGCTGAAGCAGCACCTGCTTTTGAAAAGGCCGTGAACTTGGCCAATCGCGCCCCAGAACTTTTGGGCCAGTGGGCTCAGGCACTGTATTTCGCCGGCAATAAGCAGTGGACTGATCAGCTGCAAAAACTGAGCGACGAGGCACTTAAGGCCGACCCGAACGAGGCGACTACGCTGGGCTTGCTCGGCATTGCTGCCTTTGAAGACGGTCGCTATGCAGAAGCCGTTGAAAACTGGCAGAAGCTGGTGGCGCTGCTGCCTGCTGATGACCCTTCTCGCCAGGCTATCGATGGTGGTATTCAGCGCGCACGTGAGCAATATGCGGCTGAAACCGGTAAGGAGCTGGAACAAGCTGCACCGGCTGCTGTTCACCAACTGACCGTTCGCGTAGATCTGGCTGCCGAGTTGAAAGACAAGGTACAAGCCGATGATGCTGTATTTGTCTTTGCCCGTGCCGTGTCGGGCCCGCCGATGCCTCTGGCGGTCAAGCGCCTGAAGGTTTCAGAGCTGCCGGCAGAGATAACCCTGTCTGATAACGATGCGATGATGCCGCAGATGAAAATCTCCAGCTTCCCTCAGGTACAGCTAGGTGCACGGATTTCCCGTAGCGGAAATGCCACTGCGGGTGAGTGGGTGGGCAATGGCCAGCCTGTCGCTAGCAACAGCAGTGAGCCACAGACGCTGCTGATCGATACGGCGGACAGTGCCAAGTGATGACCTGGCTGTGTCGTGCAGGCTTGTTGCTGGGCATTCTGAGCCTAGCAGCCTGTGTGCACAGCCCTATCACGCAACCCGCGCCGACGATCAAGCAAGGCTCAATCAGTAACCATCCGCGTTTTGCGCCGCCACCAGGTGTGAAAAGCCAGTGGGATGCTGCACTGGGGGCCTATGTGGTGTCGGGGATGCCCCATGTGTTTTACCGCGAGCGTACTTACTATCGCTGGAATAACGGCTGGAGCTGGTCGACCTCGGCCAATGGCCCGTGGACGCCGACCGATACCAGCGGCGTGCCCCCAGGCCTGTCCCGTTATTACGATCAGTAGGTAATTGCTGAATGCAAAAATGCCGCAAGGAGCAATCCCTGCGGCATTTTTTTTGATGCGATGTCAGTCGGCAATTTGCAGCTTGCGAGCTTCTGTATAAACGAAGCGCACTTTTTCATACTCGAAAGGAGAGTTCAGCTGGCCATAGCGGAAGTTAACGGTGGAACGCTGATCAATCACTTCCAGTAGTGTGATTTCCGGATGGTCACTGCTGCTTTCGGCTACATCGAGCCAGTTCACATAATGTTTGGTGCTGTAGTCCACTACCAGACCACCTGCATCACGCAGATCAGAAGGGCCCAGCAGCGGCAGGATCAGGTACGGGCCAGCAGGCACGCCGTAATAACCCAAGGTCTGGCCGAAATCCTCGGAGTTGCGGTGCAGGCCCATCATGGTTGCAGGATCCCAAATGCCACCGACGCCGATAATGGTGTTGATCATCAGCCGAGCTGTGGTCTCCATGGAGCGCTGTGCCTTGAGCTGCAAAACGCTGTTGACCAATGTCGGCACTTCACCCAAGTTACGGAAGAAATTAGTGACCCCTTTTTCAACTAAATCCGGCGTGACATAGCGATAGCCCTTAACAACCGGCAGAAACACCCATTCATCGAAGCGGTAGTTGAAGTGGTAGACACGTCTGTTCCACGACTCCAGCGGGTCATAGACATTTAGGGCGTTGAGGGTGGAACGCTCAAATTCGCGTTGATCAAGGCCTGGGTTAAATTGCAGCTGCTGCAACGGATTTTTGAAGCCGTCAGCATCAGGTGTGGTTTCGGCCTTAACGGTAAGGCTGGCCAGCAGTGCAGTCGCCAGCAGGCAGAGGTTCAGAGACTTAGCCACGGAAAAACTCCAGCATAGCGTCACTGTTGACGCGGTAGTTGAGGTTGCCGCAGTGGCCACCGTACGGGTAGAGAGTCAGGCGGTCGCCAAAGGTGTCGCGCAGAAAACCGATATCACCCGGGCCGAGAATGATGTCGTCGGCGTTATGCATGACGGCAATCTTGCTGTTGGTTTTCAGGTAGTCCTTAAGCGCATACAGGCTGATCTCATCGACCAGTTGCGTGACGCTGCCACCTCCAGTGCGGGCGCGCCACATGGGGATCAGTTGTTCTGTCATGTAGCAGTCAAAATCGCAGTACAGCGCGTTTTTGAAGAAGGGTGTGAGGCTGGTGCCTTCCTTGATCGGATAACCGATGGGCGTGACCAACCCGCGTCGGTTGATCAAGTCGGAGGTAAAAGCAATGTCCGCCGAGGAGAAGCGAAATACAGTACCAATCAACATGGCCAACTGTTCGTTGGTGAGATGTTCTTTGGACTGCTGGAAATCAAAGAGCATGGCCTCATTGATATCCACGTACCCTTTGCTCTGGAAGTAGCGGGCCAGCTTGCCCAGTACCAGTTCATAGAAGGTGGTAGTGTCATCCACATCTTTCACGTGGGTCTGGACCAATTTGTCCAGATTAGTGATGGAGGTGTATAGGTTCACGGGTGGGTTAAGCAGCAGCACACGCTTGAAATTGAAGCTCTGCTTGGTCTCGTCCATCTTGCTGACAAAGGCGGCATTTAACGCCCCTAAGCTATAGCCGGTCAGGTAGAAGTCGCTGACCTTGAGGTTATGGTGCTCAGCGCGGATGCTTTGCATGGCCAGGTAGAGGTCGGCCGCATCATCTTGGCTGATGCCCGGTGTGGCGGTGCGGGATGCAGAGACGATGAAATCGAAGCTGGTTGGCGAGGACAACTGCACCACATGGTAGCCAGCCCCGTAGAAGAGCTTCTTCAGGTAGTCAGGGGTACTGCCGGAATAGGGCGTACCGGTGCCCGCGATGATGAAGATCAGCGGTGCTTCGCCGGGCTGTTCGGCCAAGCGGTAGTGCATCTTGGTGACAGACCAGAAGTTTTCCGGGACTTCAAACTGACGCTCCGGGCGCAACTGAATCTCATAGTCCGCCTGCTTGATGTCCTTATCCGCAGGCAGCGCGGGCTGCAACATGGAGGGGGTAGTCGCGATGGTTGCTTCAAATGGGTTGGTCAGGGGGTAACCATAGGTGCTGGCATCTATGTCAGCAGCGTGCAGCTGGCTCGCAAGGGCCAAGCATCCTACTAAGGCAAGCAAGCGTGATCTGTACGACATGGCAAAGTCTCTGGCACGGGACAACGGAATGTTTAGTACACACTTGGACTGTAGAAAACGGTCTAAGTGCAATTCCTTTATATTGACTGGTTCTTAAAACAGCGAAGTTTTTAAGTATTTTCTTGGGATATCAAGGCGGGAAACGTCCTGTTCGTCGGCGAATGCCGGTATGGCGCATCCTGATGTTTATGTAGTGTAGATAGGCATTGGCACTTAGCGGTAATTTTGAGTGCCAGCGACCGCTACTGAGCATATCCTTGGCGCCTCTTGATGCCTGCCCTGAGTTTTTATGAAACGTTACCTGCCTTATGTTGCTTTTTTTGTGCTGGCGGCCGCTGCACTGTATGTCAGCCTGATCCTGCGTACACAACTGATGGAGAACGACCGCTGGGTAGGTTTGTGTTTGGCCGAGCCTGAGCGCTTGGAGTGCCAGATACGGGCTTCACTGGGCTGGCTGATTCACTTCAGCGTCATCGCCTATTCGGCGTTGGCAGTCGCTGTGATTGCCTTTATCTGGCGTGGCCGTGCAGGGCAGGTGTTGGCCGGGCTGTCGCTGTTGATAGGTCTGCCAGCGTTGGTGCTCTACAGTGCCAGCCTCGGTGTGATTGCCGTGGTATTGGCACTGCTGCGTCTGGTTCGCGCTACTAAATCAGCATAGTTATATGGTTTGAGGGCTACGTCTTAGGCTGCGCCACAAGGCGATGACCAGTAGCGTTGAAACCAGTGCCCAGCCAATGGCCTGCATGTTGTGTGGGCCTTCTTGGTACAGCTGAGGCGCGATACCCGCTGCAATGAGTAGCGTGAGCAAGGCTATTTCGCGGCGGTAGCCAGTAGTTGGTTTAAACAGGTAAACAACCGCTGGTAGCAGCAAAGCGGCGCTCGGGAAGCTGCGATAACGGGCATCAACCACCAACGCCAGCATCATCACCGCGCCAGCAAAAGCGCTGAGAACCAGCCACAGGCCGCGCTTGCTCTGTAGCCAATGGTACAGCGGCAGTCGGCGTTGGCTTTTACTGCCTAGATGCAGGGCGGCATAAGCCAGAACCACCAGGTTGACGCCCAACAGTGCAGCGGCCCACAGCCATTCCCCGATAAAGCGTGCGGTGACCAGCGTCAGCTCTGCATACAGCCCTATGCAACCAGCGCCCAAGGCTGCCAGCAGCGGTAGCGCGACGGCCGAGCGGTGAGACTCTGGGCGGCCAGCCAGCAGCAAGGTGCCGGCGAAAATGGCCAGGCTCAGCCCCAGCCAAGCCGGCCACTGCGGCAGGTTGGAGACTGGGCCAGCGAGGATAGATTTCTCCTGCCGGTCGGCATCAAACAATCCCCAGTAACCGCCAACAGCACCTTCACTGATGCGTTTCCAAGGTTGGTCGAAGGCTTCGATCAGGTTGTATCGCCAGCCGTTTTCTTCGGCCATGGCAACAAAGCCGCGCATGAACTTGGCCTGATTGACCCGGCTCGGTACCGCGGTTTCGCGCTGACGCCCTTCGCTGGGCCAGCCAGTTTCACCAATCAGGATGTCTTTAGGGGCATAAGCGTTGCCAAATGTCTGGCGCACGCTGGCAACTTTCTGCAGTGCCTCGTCAATGCCTGCTGGGTCGTCTTCCCAATAGGGCAGCAGGTGGATAGTGATGAAATCCACGGCTGGAGCGATTTCCGGGTGTTTTAACCAGAACTCCCAGACATCGGCATAGGTCACCGGCTGCTGAATGTGCGCTTTGACCTTATCAATCAGGGTTACAAGCTGCTGGGCCGTAACCTCTTTGCGCAGCAGCGTTTCGTTGCCGACGATGACGGCCTGAATCACATCCGGGTGGGCGTTGGCGATCTTGATCGCGTTGTCGATTTCAATCGCTGTGTTTTCCTGACTACGACTGACCCATGCGCCGACCATGAGCTTCAGTCCGTATTTACGCGCCAGATCTGGCAGAGCCTCCAGCCCGGTTACGGAGTAAGTACGCAGACAGGTAAAGCGTTTCGACAGTTGGGCCAGATCCGTCTCCATCTGCTCGGGGCGCAGCTGCATGGGTTGATCAAACGGCGATTGGTCCTTCGCGAAAGGCGTGTATGACGCGCACTGCAGTTTATGTGTGGGTGTGGCGACATCAGGCAGCGTCACGGCTTTGCCTAAGTTGTACCAGAGGGCAAACAGGGCAATTAGCGCAACGAGACAGGAGCAAACAAAAGTGGCGGCAAGGCTGCGGGATTTGGTGGGCATGATCAGGCGTGCATGGGGACTGAAGCGCGCATAGTAGCGGATACCTTCAGCCTCATGCTGCCAGTTTTACGTGTTGCTTCGGGATTAAGACGAATGTTTCCCGGATCATGCCTGATGATGCAGCCATGCATGGCTGGGCTGATTTTCTACAGGCTGCGATCGGCCTTCAATGCGCTGCCAGACCTTCTCGTGGAGGTAGAAGCCAACGGAGTTGCACAGTGGCTCAATCGCAGCAACCAGGCCACTGGCCGCTACGCTGCCAGTCAGCGCGTAGGTCACACCGAATGCAATGCAGAAGTGCATAACGGTGAAGGTCAGTGTCTTGAGCATGGTACACCTCGATTGAGAATCATTCCTTGTTGCGAGGAATCTTAATCATCAGGTTTTGGTTGATAAAATAATTCAATGAAATGGCTCTAATAGATTTTTCGTATCAGTGGCGTGCATCCAATCTAGAAACGAGCCAGCCTGAAGGCCCTGAGCAGTGCCAATTCCGGTTGTTTGAGAGCGTGCGGGTAGGCATTCAGGCGTGCAATCAACTCGGCTGTGTAAGCGGCCTGGGTTAGGCCTAAATGTTGGTGACCAAAGGCTAGCAGCACCTTGCCGTCGCAGCAGCTGTCGATAACCGGCAGAGAGTCAGGCAACGACGGACGAAAGCCCATCCACGGACTGGCATTGACGGGGCTCAAGTCTTCGTTGAATAAGCCTTTGCTTAGGTGGTGCAACTGCCAGGCTCGCTGCATGTTGGGTGCACGTTCAAGCCCAGCGAACTCAACTGTGCCTGCTAGTCGCAAACCTTCGCTCATGGGCGTCATGATGAACTTGCGTTCAAAGGACGTTACCGGGAAGGGCAGTCGTTCGTGTTCATGGGGCAGCATCAGGTGATAGCCGCGTTCTGTTTCTAAAGGCACCTTGCATCCGCTCAGGGCCTCTGTCAGTGCGGCCGAGTGGGCGCCGCAAGCAATCAGCACTTTGCTGCTGTTGAATGTGCCCTGATCGGTAAGCAGGCTGACGCCACTGATTGTCAGGTGTGCGTTTTGCACCTGACGCCTGAGGAAGTGCACGCCAGCCGCTTGGCAGGCCCTTACCAGCTCTTCGACGACGCGGTACGGGTCAATAAATTGCCCCGTTGCTGGAAAGTACAGCCCACCCCTGATTCGTTGGCTGAGTTGCGGCGCGCTGTTACGTACAGCCCGTGACTCCCACAAATCGACTGGAACACCTTGCTGTAGCATACGCAGCTGCAACGCTTCGATGGCGGTGCGCGACTCGCTGCGCTCAAACACCAGCAGTGAGCCTTCTTCGCGCAGCAAGTGCGGATGGGCGATCGAGTTCAACAGCCGTTGCCAGGCATGCAGGCTGCCTTCATTGAGGGCGCGCAGCCCGGCGACTGAGCGCTGAAATGGCTCCGGACGAAGGTTGGCCAGCAGTTTGATAAACCAGGGTAGTGCCTTGGGCAGGTATCTCCAGTCCAGCCGCAACGGCCCTTTCGGGTCAAGCAGCATGGCAGGCAGGCGCATGAGAATGGACAGGTCAGCTATTGGGAACACTTGCTCCGTGGCCAGATGCCCGGCATTGCCGAATGAGGCGCCGTGGCCGGGGGGCTGCTGATCAACCACCACAACGCGCAGACCCTGCCGGGCCAGTTGTAGGGCGCAGGCCACGCCGATGATGCCAGCACCGACGACGGTGATATCCGGGTGGTCATTCGTTACGGTTGAATGGGCTGAGAGATTCATCGTCTCAGGCCTCCCTTTGACCATCGAGCAAGCGACGCAGGTGCATTGGGTTGTCATGGCGCAGTGCCGTGGGGAGCAAGTCGTCTGGGAAGTCCTGATAGCAAACGGGGCGCAGAAAGCGCTGGATAGCAGCGGTACCGACCGATGTACTGCGCACATCTGAAGTGGCGGGGAAAGGGCCGCCATGAACCATGGCTTCACACACTTCGACGCCGGTTGGCCAGCCGTTGACGAGCAGGCGACCGGCCTTGCGTTCCAGGGTAGGGAGCAGGGTTTGGGCGAGGGGTAGGTCGTCCGCATCCAAGTGCAGGGTAGCGGTCAGTTGTCCTTCCAGATGTTCGCAGACCTTGCGAACTTCCTCTGCATCACGGCACTGCACCAGCAGTGAGGCCGAGCCGAATACTTCAGCTTGCAGGTTTTCGTCGCGAAGGAAGTCTTCTGCTGAGGTACTGAACAGGTGGGCCTGACACTGGTTGGGTGCTTCGCTACTCAGACCGGCGGCAATCAGTTGGGCCTTGGGGTTAGCTTTGAGCTGACTGACGCCGTGCTGGTAAGCGTGAAAGATGCCAGGGGTAAGCATGGTTTGGGTCGGGATGCGTTTTATAAGCTCACCCGCGCTGCTGATGAAGCGCTCAAGGTCTGGGCCTTGCTGGGCAATAATCAACCCTGGATTGGTACAGAACTGCCCTGCACCTTGGGTCAGCGAGGTTACAAACCCCTGGGCCAGTGCTTCGGCCCGTGTCTGTAAGGCTGAAGGGAATAATAGAACCGGGTTGATTGAGCTCATTTCTGCATACACCGGTATGGGATCTCGGCGCGCCTGAGCGGCTTTGCTCAGGGCTAAGCCTCCACTGCGCGAACCGGTGAAGCCGACCGCTTTGATGCGCGGGTCGCTGACCAGTGCAGTACCGACTTCGCGGCCCGAGCCGTACAGGAGAGAGAACACGCCCTCCGGCAGGCCGCAGTTTTTCACCGCTCGGGCAATGGCATGGCCGACCAGTTCGCTGGTGCCCGGATGAGCGCTGTGGGCTTTGACGATTACTGGGCAGCCTGCGGCGAACGCCGAAGCGGTATCGCCGCCTGCTACGGAAAAAGCCAGGGGGAAGTTGCTGGCGCCAAATACCACCACCGGGCCGAGCGGCACCTGACGCTGGCGCAGATCGCTGCGGGGCATGGGTTGACGCTGAGGCAAGGCCGGGTCGATCCGTACATCCAGCCACTCGCCTTTGCGCAGTACAGTGGCGAACAGGCGCAACTGCTGGCATGTACGCCCGCGCTCACCTTGGATGCGGGCGAGGGGAAGGCCGCTTTCTGCAACGGCGCGTTCAATCAGCTGATCGCCCAACGCTTCGATTTCATTAGCGATGCATTCCAGAAAGAGGGCGCGCTCAGCGGGTGCGATTTCGCGGAACGAGTCAAATGCTGCGCTGGCCAATGCACAAGCCTGATCCACATGGCTGGCGTCGCCACCGGGATAGTCGGGCGCCAACGGCGTATTGGTGGCGGGGTTGATGGCGTGAATGATCTCGCCGTTGCCGGTTACAGTGCGGCTGCCGATAAGCAGTTGGCCAGTCAGCGTCATGTCGACTCCTGAAAATGAGGGCCGGGCAATAGGCTGGCCCGGCAGGCATAAATGAGCGGCGGTGCATCCGGGCACCGCCGTGGTGGGGCTGATCAGGCGAAGTTCTGTTCGGTATTCCAGTTGCTGTACCACTGGCGGAACAGCGCGTATTGGTTCTCGGCGTAGTGACGTTGGGCGTCACTGAGCACATCGGTTTCGTTGAAGTGCAGGGTGTATTCCTTGTCGCCGTTGAGCACCATCAAGTACTTGTAATAGAGGACAAGGTCAGTGCCTTCATCGAAGGACGACAGAACGCTCAGCGCATTCTCAAGCTCCTGTGCCTGACGGCGGGCTTTGGGGTCACCCTTGGCGGCCTTCTTGCTCAGCTCGACCAGTTGCAATACTTCGCGCGGTAGCACGTTGCCGATCCCGGTTATGGAACCGGTGGCATTGCAGTTAACGAAGCCGTGCACGACTTGGGTGTCGACCCCAACCATCAGGGTGATGTCATCGTTGGTGGAGGTGATGTGCTCGGCGGCATAACGCAGCGGTTCAGCGCCACCAAACTCTTTGAAACCAATCAGGTTCGGATGGGCGTTGCGCAGTTCGAAGAACAGATCGGCGCGGGTGGCGAAGCCATAGTGAGGGCTGTTGTAAATCACTGCTGGCAGATTGGGTGCAGCCTGAAGAATCGCTTTAAAATGGGCTTTTTGTGCCGCCGGGGATACGGCCCGGGACAGCAGACGAGGGATCACCATCAGGCCCTGGGCACCGACTTGAGCAGCATGTGCAGCATGGGATACGGCTTCTCGGCTGTTGACCGCACCGGTGCCGACGATGGTTGGAACGCCAGCAGCAACCAAGCGGGCCACACCTTCCTGACGCTGTGCTTCGCTCAGCAGCGGCCAGTCGCCCATGGAGCCGCAATAGACCACGGCGCTCATGCCCAGCTTGATCAGCTCTTTGCCTTTGGCTACCAGTGCATCAAAGTCTGGCTGGCGATCAGTCGTGCATGGGGTCATCAGGGCCGGAATGCAGCCGGTGAAAATATTATCGCTCATGGGTTTTCTCCTTGTTTAAACAGTGGGGCGCGGGGGTTCAGATGCCCCAGGCGAAAGGGTCTTGCTCGTCAATCAGCAGGGTGCTGTCTGCGGTCATGTAGGCGCGGCCAGTTAGGGTGGGGCGGATGTGTTCGCCCTCCCACTGGTAGCTGCCGACAAATTGGCTTCCGGTGATGCTGGCCTGCACCCATTGCTCTCCGGGAGCCAGCTTGCCGTCAGCGGCCAGACACGCCAGCTTGGCGCTGGTGCCGGTGCCACAAGGTGAGCGGTCGTAGGCCATGCCGGGGCAGAGGACGAAGTTACGGCTGTCGGCCTTGTCGTCATCGGCGAACAACTCAATGTGGTCGATAGGGGCACCGTCTTCGCCCTGGATTCCCTCGGTGTGCAGGGCCTTGAGCAGCGCGCGGGTGAAGTGAGTCAGCGCTTCGACGTTATCCAGCTGCAGCCGTTGGCCGTGCTCGGAAACCAGAAAGAACCAGTTGCCGCCCCAGGCGATGTCGCCCAGAAAGTAGCCGTAGCCCGGTACTTCCACAGGTACTTGTTTGCGGTAACGGAAGGCCGGCACGTTGCGCAGGGTTACAGCGCCATCTTCGTGCAGGGTGGCATTGACCGGGCCGACCGGTGTGTCGATTTTGTGTTCGCCGGGGCTGATCAGCCCTTGGTAGTGCAGGGAGGCTACCAGCCCGATGGTGCCGTGGCCGCACATGCCTAAGTAGCCTGCGTTGTTGAAGAAAATCACGCCGCAGGTGGCATCTGCTGAAACCGGCTCGCAGTACAGCGCGCCGACCAGCACATCATTGCCTCTGGGCTCAAGCAGGCAGGCGCGTCGCCACTGATCATGCTCGTTGCGCAACGCCTCAAGCCTGGCTGTCATGCTGGTGGCGGGCAGCTCAGGGAAGCCTTTCATCACCAGACGTGTCGGTTCGCCGCCGGTATGGGAGTCGATGACATGCAGCTGTTTCATATAGGTATCCACTGGATAAAAAACGGGTGTTCAGTTCAGGAGCTGTTCGATGTCGCGCAGCAGGGCCGCGTCTACCCACACACCGTCGCGTTCCGAGCGCTTACGTGCGGCAAAGCGGCGTTGCGAAGGCAGGCGGGCCCCCTGATCGGTGATGGCACTGAACAGCGTCTCTGCGCGTTGTTGATTAAGGGCCAGCTCATCACCCAGGAAACGCTGTGGATCGAACGCCAGCAGCAGTTCGCCATGGCACGGCGTGGCGCCTGTACCTTGGTCAAACGCCATGGATTCGGCACTGGTCATATCGCCAATCAGGGCGGCTGCCATCAACTCGATCATCGCGGCCAGTGCTGAGCCTTTATGTCCACCGAATGTCTGCATGGCGCCTTCGAGGACAGCTCTGGCGTCTGTGGTGGGATTACCGTTGGTATCGACCCCCCAGCCGAGTGGGATCGGTTTGTTCTGGCGGGCATGCAGCTCGATATCGCCTCGCGCAATGGCACTGGTGGCGAAGTCGAAGACAAACGGCTCAGTCGGGTTTGGGCGCGGCCAGGCGAAGGCCAGCGGGTTGGTGCCAAATACGCCTTTGTGACCGCCCTCCGGTGCGACCCAGGCGTGGCTCGGAGTCATGGCCAAACCGACCAGCCCGTGACGGGCGATGGCTTCGACCTCCGGCCAGAGCGCAGAAAAGTGGAAACAGTTGCGGATCACTAACGCAGCCACACCTTGTTGGCGAGCCTGTTCGATTAGGGATGGCAGACCGGTCTGAAAGGCAAGCAACGAATAGGCCTGATGGGCATCTACGCGGGTGATGGCCGGAGCAGGTTGGGTCACTGTAGGCAAGGCATCCGGGGATACCTTGCCTGAGCGCAAAGTACGCACGCAGACCAAGACACGGTAAAGACCATGGGAGTTGCATTCATCGCGCTGCCCCTGGGTGATGACATCGGCAATTGCAGCTGCGTGGGCTGCACTCATGCCATTGTGGGTCAGTGCCAGTAGCGCCAGATCGTAGACCTGATCGAGGCTGAGGTTGATTTTTTCACTCATGGTCTTGCTCCATCTGTTTCTGCTAAGCCCTTGCTTCGGGCATACCTTCCCTGTCATCCGGCTGGCCTGGGCCGTCGGACTTTTCGGGAGCTGGGTAGTGGCTGCCGTAGCAGCCGTTGATCAATGACTGTGTTTCGCTGCGCCAACTGGCAGTTGAGGGCGAGCAGAGGCGGGGCTTTCCTGCTCGTCTTCGTCGAGGGACAGATCAACCAGGTGTGCTGGAACACCGGTGGCGGCGCCCCAGTAGTAGATGCCTAGCGCACATACCGCCACAGCCAAGGTGTCGAATGGGTGCGTCAGGACGCCGATGCCACCGAAGGAGCCGAGCCAGGACAGCAGGATGGCGACGGCGTAGAAGCCGATCAGCCATAGTGACGAGCGCACCTGTTGGCGGATATTCAGGCGTGCGGTTGGCACGTAACGGGCGCACAGCAGGTACAGCACAAACATCAGGATTTGCAGGCCCAACAGCCAAGACACGGTATTCCATCCAGACCAGTACACGATCAGTGAGGCGATCACGAACGACAGCGGGCCTAGAATTGCGAAGTTTTTGACTCGGAATGGACGTGGCATGTTTGGCGCATTGCGGCGTAGCGCTGCAACAGTCACCGGTGCCACTGCGTAGCTGAGTACCAGTGCGGCGGAGACGACGTTGATCAGCGCTTCCCAGGACGGGAAGGGCAGGGTCCAGAACACTGACAGGCCAAAGGTCAGCCACAGGGCTGGGCGCGGGATACCGTTTTCTTCAATACGTGTGAAATAGCGGAAGAAGGTGCCGCTTTTGGCCCAGCCATACACCACGCGGGGTGTGGCATTCATATAGATGTTGCCGCAGCCGCTCGGGGAAATGACCGCATCCGCCACCACCAGATAAGCCAGCCAGCCAATGCCCAGCGCCATGGCGATATCGCGGTAAGGCAGAGAAAGCTCTTTGGATACGCCGGACCAACCATTAGCCAGCATTTCGGTGGGAATGCCGCCGAGGAAGGCCGTCTGCAACAGCACATAAATGGCGGTGGACAGCAGCACTGAGAGGATCAGGGCAAAGGGAATGGTGCGCTGCGGATTTTGCACTTCGCTGGCCACGGAAATGATCGGGGTCAGACCGAGAAAGGCAAAGATCACCCCGCCAGCCGATACCGCCATTTCTATGCCCGACAGGCCGAAGGGAGCAAAGCCCTGAATCTTGAAGTTCTCCGGTTTGAAAAAGGTGAACAGTACGCCGATGACCAGCAGAGGTACGATGAACTTGAAGATGCTGACCAGATTGTTGGCCTTGGCAAAGGTCTTCACGCTACGGTAATTGAGCATGAAAAACAGACAAAGCAGGGCAAACTGCACAAGCCAGCCAATAATGGTCGGTGAACTTGAACCCGGGTGAGTCAGGGATGGGAACCACGCCGCTGCGTATTGGCGAGACGCGACCACTTCAATAGCGATCAGGCTGGAAAACGCAATCAGCGTGATTGAGCCCATCAGGTAACCCAGCAGTGGGCCGTGGGAGTAAACCGGGTAGCGCACCGCGCCGCCTGCCACCGGCAGGGCCGCGCCCAGCTCGCAGTAGACAATGCCTAGCAGCAGCACGGCAAAACCACCCAGCAGCCAGGAGAAAATGCCGGCTGGTCCGGCAATCGCGGATACATGGCTGGCGGCAAACAACCAGCCGGAGCCGAAGATGGCCCCAAGGCCAATAAAGGTGAGGTCTATCAGTGAGAGTTGTTTCTTGAACTTGCCGTTGCCTGACATAGCGGTCGCCTTCTTGTGGGTTATTGAAGAGGCATGTTGGATGTCACGTTGAAACGTTCCCGGTTCGTGCCGGGCAGGGCAGGCCGGCACATGCAGACAGGCCGTGTAGGGCCTGGCAGCAAAGGAGGTCGGTATAGAGTGAGTGCTTCGGATTTGCAGCGATTGATGCTATTCGCAGGCAGGCATGACGAAATCGGCACAATTCCTATTTTTGCCCGGCCTCTGTACGGCTAGGCTTGTTTCTATTCGACAAGAAGAGACACAGCGATGGATTCGAGTGTTTTGGCAACGTTTGGGCAGGGGCTCGGTGGCAGTCGGCCACGCTCGCTTGAGGAGTTGCTGGTGGGTGTCATGCAACTACTGCCTATGCTGGATGTACTCCCCAATGCCACCATCTTTATCAAAGACCGAAAGGCGCGTTATGTGCTGGCCAATAACACGTTGGTGCGGCGCTGCGGGCTCAAAGCGTTGAACCCCCTGTTAGGCAAAACCAGCGCTGAAGTCTTCCCTGCACAATTAGGGCCGGGTTATACCGAGCAGGATCAGCGAGTGCTGGAGCAGGGGCACGTACTTGAAGATCAGCTTGAGCTGCATCTGTACGGTTCGCAGGAACCGGGCTGGTGCCTCACATACAAATGGCCGCTTTATAGCTGCGAAGACAAAGTGATCGGTCTTGTCGGTATTTCAGTCGATCTGCAGGCAGCCAGAGAAACCCATCCGGCCTATCAGCGGCTGGCTGAGGTGGATGACTATATTCGGGCAAACTTCCATCGACGTGTAACCATGAGCGAGTTGACCTGTATCGCCGGGGTTTCAGTGGCGCAGCTTGAGCGCTACTGCAAACGGGTTTTTCAGCTCACACCCCGGCAGATGATCCAGAAAGTTCGTCTGGAGCATGCCCATCGCCTGCTCCAGACCGGTCTGCCGATCACCGAAGTGGCCCTGCAATGTGGTTACACCGATCACAGTGCTTTTACCCGGCAGTTCAAGGAACTGACGGGATTCACCCCGAGTCAGTACAGGCAGATGGCTGCCGGGTAGATCCTAAACCCGGTTTACGCCCGCGGCGCGTGCTAATCCAGGCTACGAGGGGTAGGCGACACGCCAGCGGTGTGTCGCCCGGGGCGATGTCTTACTGCACGTCAAGATAATCTGCCGGTAACGCAGAACTGGCGAACTCTTCTAGGCGACTGATCAGGCTGTCTTTCACGGTGTAGACCTGCACCCATTGCTGCTGCAACACATCAGAACCGTCGAGTTTGGTGAACTTCTCCTCCCCAATGACGATTACTACATTGCCTTGCTGATACAGCTGCTTAACCCGGAAGTAGTCTGTTCTGAGGGTTGAAAAGTTAGTCTCAAAGAACTGTTTGACGCCGTTCTTACCGATAAAGCGCACGGAGGGGAGTTTCTGAGAGCCGTGATGGATCCACACGACATCTTCTGAAACCGTGTCGACAGCGGCAGCCAGATTCTGATCGGCAAAAGCGGCAAACATTTCTTCGACGATGGCACGTTCAGGTGTACTCATGATGTGCATCTCCTGCTCAGGTGGAGGTGCAGTCTATAAAGTAGACCAGCTGAATAGCACTCTCAGAGATGATAGTAAGACAGGAATTACCGAGGATTTCGAATTTGGCTCCGCGACCTGGACTCGACAGCGCAGCTGAATGCGCTTTAGCGCGGCCCCGGAGGGGTGAGCGAAGCGAATAACCGGGGACGTAGTCCCTGGTGAGAGTCCGCGGGCAATAAAAAACCCGGCCTATTGACCGGGTTTCTAGAATTTGGCTCCGCGACCTGGACTCGAACCAGGGACCCAATGATTAACAGTCATTTGCTCTACCGACTGAGCTATCGCGGAACAACGGTGCGTATCCTACTGATTAAAAAGGAGAAGTCAACACTTTGACCTCTCCTTTTCGCAGGTTACAGAACCTTCGCAATCGCCTGAGTAACAGCTGGCAGGTTGCTCTGGTTCAGTGCAGCGACGCAGATGCGACCGGTGCTGACAGCATAGATGCCAAATTCGTTTTTCAGGCGCTCTACTTGCTCGGCGGTGAGGCCAGAGTAAGAGAACATACCGCGCTGGCGGCCAACGAAGCTGAAGTCGCGTTTGTCGGTCAGGGCGGCCAGTTGCTCAACCATAGCCATGCGCATGCTGCGGATGCGATCACGCATGCCAGCCAGCTCTTCTTCCCACAGGGCGCGCAGCTCAGGGCTGTTCAGTACGCTAGCAACCACGGTTGCACCGTGAGTTGGCGGGTTGGAGTAGTTGGTGCGGATAACGCGTTTGGCTTGGGACAGAACGCGGCCTGCTTCTTCCTTACTGCCAGTGACGATAGTCAGTGCACCGACACGCTCGCCGTACAGCGAGAAGGATTTAGAGAAGGAGCTGGACACGAAGAACGGCATGCCAGAGGCTGCGAACAGGCGCACGGCGAAGGCGTCTTCGTCGATGCCTTCACCAAAGCCCTGGTAGGCGATGTCGAGGAACGGTACGTGCTCGCGCTCACGCAGCACTTCCAGAACGGCTTTCCAGTCGTCCAGGGACAGATCAACGCCGGTCGGGTTATGGCAGCAAGCGTGCAGCACAACGATGGAACGAGCTGGCAGGTTGCGCAGGTCTTCCAGCATACCAGCTTGGTTTACACCGTTAGTGGCGGCGTCGTAGTAGCGGTAGTTCTGCACCGGGAAACCAGCGGACTCGAACAGGGCACGGTGGTTTTCCCAGCTTGGGTCGCTGATGGCGACCACTGCGTTTGGCAGCAGGCGCTTAAGGAAGTCTGCACCGGTTTTCAGTGCGCCAGTGCCGCCCACCGCTTGGGTGGTGATGACCTGGCCTGCGGCGATCAACTCTGAGTCTGCACCCAGCAACAACTTCTGTACGGCGCTGTCGTAGGCTGCGATGCCTTCGATTGGCAGATAGCCGCGCGGAGCATGGGCTTCAATACGTGCCTTTTCCGCCTCAGCTACGGCGCGCAACAGTGGGATGCGGCCTTCCTCGTTGTAGTAGACGCCTACACCCAGGTTGACCTTATTGGCACGGGTGTCTGCATTGAATGCTTCATTGAGGCCCAGAATGGGGTCGCGCGGAGCCATTTCGACGGCGGAGAACAGACTCATGGATACGGCAGCTCGAAAATGAGGGTGAGTATCAGCAATCCCCTGTTAGGGAATTGCGCAATTGGCCCGGTAGTATACCGGGGCTAAACCTGTGCTGCGACAGCAGGCACACCTTTATGTGGGTTTTGACGTAGGCTTTTCGTTTGCGTCACACCTGTTTGCCGAGGTTTGTTATGTCCGAGTTTCAATTGGTCACCCGTTATCAGCCAGCAGGCGATCAGCCCGAGGCGATTCGGCAGATGGTCGAGGGCCTTGAAGCGGGGCTGTCACACCAGACACTGCTGGGTGTGACAGGTTCTGGTAAGACCTTTTCCATTGCCAATGTGATCGCCCAGGTACAGCGCCCGACGCTGGTGCTGGCCCATAACAAAACCCTGGCTGCCCAGCTGTATGGCGAGTTCAAGAGCTTCTTTCCGAACAACGCGGTGGAGTACTTCGTTTCGTATTACGACTACTACCAGCCAGAAGCCTATGTGCCGTCCTCGGATACCTTTATCGAGAAGGACGCGTCGATTAATGACCACATCGAGCAGATGCGTCTTTCCGCGACCAAAGCCCTGATTGAACGCAAGGATGTGATCGTGGTTTGCACCGTGTCGTCGATCTACGGCTTGGGCAGCCCCGAGGAGTACCTGAAGATGGTGCTGCACCTCGATCGTGGCGACAAGATGGATCAGCGCGCCTTGCTGCGCCGTCTGGCCGAGTTGCAGTACACCCGCAACGATATGGATTTCGCCCGCGCCACGTTCCGTGTGCGTGGCGATGTAATCGACATCTTCCCGGCGGAATCCGATCTGGAAGCGATCCGCATCGAGTTGTTCGATGATGAGGTGGAAAACATCAGCGCCTTTGATCCGCTGACGGGGGAGGTTATCCAGAAGCTGCCGCGTTTTACCTTCTATCCCAAGAGCCACTATGTGACGCCGCGGGAGACCCTGCTTGAAGCGGTCGAAGGCATCAAAGCTGAGCTGCAACAACGGCTGGAGTACCTGCGCGATAACAATCGACTGGTCGAGGCGCAGCGCCTTGAGCAGCGAACCCGCTACGACTTGGAGATGATCCTGGAGCTGGGGTACTGCAACGGTATCGAAAACTACTCGCGTTACTTGTCCGGCCGTGGACCGGGTGAGCCCCCACCGACTTTGTATGACTACTTACCGGATGAGGCGCTGCTGGTGATCGACGAGTCCCACGTGTCGGTTCCTCAGGTCGGCGCCATGTATAAAGGGGACCGCTCGCGTAAGGAGACCCTGGTGGAGTACGGCTTCCGCCTGCCATCGGCATTGGATAACCGACCGATGCGTTTCGAAGAGTGGGAGGCTGCCAGCCCGCAAACTATCTTTGTGTCAGCCACACCAGGGCCTTATGAGGCAGAGCACTCTGGTCGAGTCATTGAGCAAGTGGTGCGCCCGACAGGCTTGGTAGACCCGGAAATTGAGGTTCGTCCGGCCCTGACCCAGGTGGATGACCTGCTCTCGGAAATCAACAAGCGCGTGGCGGTTGAAGAGCGGGTGCTGGTCACCACGCTGACCAAGCGCATGGCTGAAGACTTGACTGATTATCTGGCGGACCACGGCGTTAAAGTGCGTTACCTGCACTCGGATATCGACACGGTCGAACGGGTTGAGATTATCCGCGATCTGCGTACCGGTACGTTCGATGTGTTGGTGGGGATTAACCTGCTGCGCGAAGGTCTGGACATGCCGGAAGTGTCGCTGGTGGCCATTCTCGACGCAGATAAGGAAGGCTTCCTGCGCAGCGAGCGTTCCCTGATTCAGACTATTGGCCGTGCAGCGCGAAACCTTAACGGCAAGGCGATTCTGTATGCCGACCGTATCACCGGCTCGATGGAGCGGGCGATTAGTGAGACCGAGCGACGCCGTACCAAGCAGATCGCCTTTAACGAAGAGCATGGCATCGTGCCTAAAGGCGTTGTACGGGACATCAAGGACATCCTTGAGGGTGCCGTTGTGCCTGGGGCGCGCAGTAACAAGCGCAAAGGCATGGCCAAGGCTGCTGAGGAAAGTGCCCGTTACGAAAGCGAGCTGCGTTCGCCGAGTGAAATTACCAAGCGTATCCGTCAACTGGAGGAGAAGATGTACCAGTTGGCCCGCGATCTGGAGTTCGAAGCGGCTGCGCAGCTGCGGGATGAAATCCAGAAGCTGCGTGACCGCTTGCTGCAGGTTTGAGCTTGGTCAGCGGCGTGCAAGGATGATCAGCACCACGCCGCCTAAGGTAATGGCACACGCTAGCAGGGCGGTCAGACTGAGTTGTTCACCGAGTAGGATATAGCCGAGCAGCAGGGCAACCACCGGGTTTACAAAGGCAAAGGTGGATACCAGGCTCGGCTTTACCTCCCGCAGCAGCCAGAAATAGGCCGGATAAACGCCTAGGCTCACCGGAACGATGAGATAGGCCAACCATAGCCATCCATGAATACTGATCTGGCTGAAATCAGCGTGCTGCCAGTCACCGTGCCACAGGCCAAATAACCCCAGTAATACTGCGCCGATAATCATCTGCAAGCTGAGCCCAAGCCAGCTCGATTTGAACGGCGGGCGCTGGCGCATCATCCAGGCACCACCAGCCCAGCACAGGGTGGCAGCCACCACTAACAGTCCAGCGAACCATTGATCGGCTGAAGCGCGCTGGTCCAGCCCATTGCTCATCAACAGGATGATGCCTGCAAAGGCCAGCGCCAGCCCTGCAATGACCCAGAATGGCGGGCGCTCTCCCAGTACCCACTCAAGGGCCACACTCCACAGCGGTAGGGTGGTGTAAAGCATCGCCAGCATTCCGGTGGGCAAGTACTGGTTGGCATAGATCAGTGCCCCTTGTCCAACCGCAATCAGGGCCAGGCTGCCAATCAGCACGCCACCCCAGTCGCTGTGTTGAATATGCAGTTGCTTGCTGGCAATCACCCAACCGAGGGCCAGCAGGCCGGCAATCGCAAAACGCAGCGTGCCGATAATGAAGGGTGGCAGCTCCCTAAGCAGAAAATGGTTGGCCAGATAGGTTGTGCCCCAGCCGATATAAATAATGGCAAAGGCAAGCACTAACAGCAGGTTGCGAGCTGGTGATGTGTTTGAAGGCATGAGTTAACCGAAGGGCTAAAAAGGAAACATCCGTGTTGCGAGCCGGTTAATGGGCTGCGGTTCCCGCACTGCCAGCAGGCAACTTACGGGTGAGAAGAACGGCAATCATACTGATACCAAGGACAATGCCGATACAGTGAAAGGCGTCATTGTAGGCCATGATTGCAGCTTGCTGATGGGTGATCTCACTGAGTTTACCCAGTGCCGCCTCTTCACTACCGAGGGTCTCCGTCAATAGTGACAGTCGCTCCGCAACCTGCGGGTTAGCCGATGTCAGCGACTCACGTAGGTAGTCGAAATAGACCTTGGTTCTGCTGTCGAGCAAGGTTGAGAGCAGGGCAATACCGATAGCACCACCCAGGTTTCGCAGAATGTTGAACAGGCTGGAGGCTGAACCGGCATCCTGCGGCTGGATATATGCCGTTGCGATCAGTGAGATTGTCACCATCACGAATGGCTGGCCCATGGCGCGCAGCATCTGGATATGGTTGAACTGCTCGCCTGCGAAGTCCGGGTCCAGCACGCCGGAAAGAAAACTCGCTAGGCCGAACAGGGCAAAACCCATGGCGCACAGCCATTTGGGCGAGACTTTCTTCATCAGCAGCGGTACCAATGGGATCAGGAACAGCTGGGGAATACCCATCCACATGATAACTTCGCCGATCTGCAAGGCGTTGTAACCTTGAATTTGCGCCAGATACAGCGGTAGCACATAGATCGAACCGTACAGCCCCATGCCCAGACCAATGCTGGAGATACTCGACAGGCCGAAGTTACGCTCACGTAAGACACCGAGGTTGATCAGTGGATTTTCCCGGGAGGTTTGCAGGATCACAAACAGCATTAAGCTGACGGCGGCGATGCTGCCCAGCCCGGCGATCAGGCTGGACTCCAGCCAGTCTTTGCGATGACCTTCCTCAAGGAAAACTTGTAAGCAGCCAAGGCCAAGGGCGAGGGTGAAAATGCCCGCATAGTCGGTACGTTTAAGCAGCTCCCAGTGCGGTGGCTTTTGGTCCAGGCCGTAGAGCAATCCGGCAATCATCAGCAGGCCCGGAGGCACGTTGATATAGAAGATGTATTCCCAGCCAAAACTCTCTGTCAGCCAGCCGCCGATGCCGGGACCAATTGAGGGAGCAAAAGTCGCCGTCATGGCAAAAAGAGCCATGCCTTTGGGGCGGTGATGCTCAGGCAGTTTGATCAGCGTCAGAGTGAATGCCAGTGGGATAAGGGCTCCGCCGGTGAAGCCCTGCATGGCACGGAACACGATCATGCTTTCAAGGTTCCACGACAGCGAGCACAGCAGTGAAGACACCAGAAAACCAAGCGACACCCACAGCGCAAGTCTGCGTGCCGACAGCAACTGCACCAACCAGGCGGTCAGTGGAATCATGATGATCTCGGCGACCAGATAGGACGTGGAGATCCACGAACCTTCTTCTAGCGTGGCTGACAGCGCGCCCTGGATATCTTTCAGCGATGAGTTGGTGATCTGGATGTCCAGTACCGCCATAAAAGCGCCGAGCATGGCGCTCATCACTGCGATCCAGTCGCGCCGGCTGGGTTCCCCGGTCGGACGAATCAGCGAATCAGCCGCCATGTTGGGGCTCTGATTTGATATTTACCGTGGCCTCAACCGACATGCCGGGGCGGATCAGCCCCTTGAGCGGGTTGTCAGGCTTGAAGGTCAGTTTCACCGGAATCCGTTGCACGACTTTAGTGAAGTTACCGGTGGCGTTATCCGGTGGCAGGAGGCTGAACTGCGCTCCGGATGCTGCGAACAGGCTATCGACCCGGCCTTCAATCGGTGTGTCAGGGTAAGTGTCGAATACCAGCTCGGCAGGCTGGCCGGGGCGAATCTGGCCAATCTGGGTTTCTTTAAAGTTGGCTTGCACCCAGATTTCCTCATCCGGCACAAGTGACAGCAAGTAGCTACCGGTTTGCACGTATTGACCCTCGCGGGCTGAACGTTGGCCAATATGGCCGCTGATGGGGGCGCGGATTTCTGTGCGGTTGAGGTTCAGTTCGGCCTGTGCCAGTTCGGCTCTGGCGCTTTGAATCAGGGCATCGAGGCGTTTGATCTCGGCTTGCAGCGCTGCTACTTGCTGATGTTGTGCCTGCAGGTCGGCACGGGCTTTAGCCACTTGAGCATCGGCGATGCGCCCGTCCGCGTTCAGGGTGGTGACCCGTTCTTCCGACACATAGCCGGATTTGCGCAGGGTTTGTGCGCGGGACAGATCAAGTTGGGTACGGCTGTGTGTCGCTTGGGCAGCTGCAACGTCGGCCTGGCTCGCTGAGATCAAGCTGGTTTGCTGTTCCAGTTTGGTATGCGCCTGATTGAGTTCGGCCTGGCGGGTTTCCAGCGTCGCTTCGGCGCGCTGGCGGGCCAGCTCGAAGTCTGCCTGCTCCAGCACTACCAGCAGGTCGCCCTTACTAACAGACTGGTTGTCCTCGACCAGTACTTGCTCAATGCGTGCAGAAAGCTGGCTTGAGACGCGGGTAATTTCACCCTGCACGTAGGCATTGTCCGTACTGACCCGATAACGGCCTGTGAGAAGCCACTGAGCCAACAGCGCTGAGCCTACAAGTAGAACGAGGAGGGCGAAGACCAGTAGGCGGCTTTTGAGTTTAGAGGGCATAGAGGTATGAGCAGGCGTTATATGGAATTTGTAAGCAAATTTAACAGGCTTCATTGTGCCTTTACAGACACTGCTGTCTGTAAAACGGTATGAGCACTCTTAAAGTGGTATGTGACTACCTGTAGGAGGTTATAAGTCGGGATTCTCAGAGCTGTTTGTCACGGTCGCGATGGGTCTTGCTGGAGCCATCCGGGTCTGGCCTGCTAACATTCCGCTTTTAATCGCGTTCCTTGCAATTCTTCGAGAACTTCCATGACCACCGTACGCACCCGTATCGCGCCGTCGCCAACCGGCGATCCGCACGTAGGTACCGCCTATATCGCTCTGTTCAATATGTGCTTTGCCCGTCAGCACGGTGGCGAGTTCATCCTGCGTATCGAAGACACTGACCAGCTGCGCTCGACCCGTGAGTCCGAGCAACAGATCTTTGATGCTCTGCGCTGGCTGGGTATCGAATGGAGCGAGGGGCCGGATGTTGGTGGTCCCCACGGCCCGTACCGGCAGAGTGAGCGCGGCCACATCTACCAGAAATACAGTGCCGAGCTGGTCGAAAAAGGCCATGCCTTCCACTGTTTCTGTAGCGCCGAGCGTCTGGATAAAGTGCGTGCTGAACAAATGGAAGCCAAGCAGACGCCGCGTTATGACGGACACTGCATGCACCTGTCAGCTGAAGAAGTGCAAAAGCGCTTAGCCGCAGGCGAACCCAATGTGGTGCGCATGAAGGTGCCGACCGAAGGTGTCTGTGTGGTACCGGATATGCTCCGTGGCGACGTCGAGATTCCGTGGGATCGTATGGACATGCAGGTTCTGATGAAGACCGATGGCCTGCCGACTTACTTCCTGGCCAACGTGGTCGACGACCACTTGATGGGTATCACCCACGTACTGCGTGGTGAAGAATGGTTGCCGTCAGCACCTAAACTGATCCTGCTGTATGAATACTTCGGCTGGGAGCAGCCCAAGCTGTGCTACATGCCGCTGCTGCGTAACCCGGACAAGAGCAAGCTGTCCAAGCGCAAGAACCCGACTTCGATCACTTTCTATGAGCGCATGGGCTTCCTGCCTCAGGCGATGCTTAACTACCTCGGTCGTATGGGCTGGTCGATGCCGGACGAACGCGAGAAGTTCACTCTGGATGAGATGATCGCCAACTTTGACATCAACCGTGTGTCGTTGGGCGGTCCAATCTTCGATTTGGAAAAACTGTCCTGGCTTAATGGCCAATGGATGCGTGAGCTGAGTGTTGAAGATTTTGCTAGAGAAGCTCAAAAATGGGCTTTCAACAGCAATTACATGATGCAGATTGCTCCGCATGTGCAGGGTAGGGTTGAAACGTTTAGCCAGATTGCGCCACTGGCCAGTTTCTTCTTCGCTGGTGCTCTGAACCTTGATGCCAAGCTGTTCGAAAGCAAGAAGCTCTCTGCTGATCAGGTGCGCCAAGTGATGCAGCTGATTTTGTGGAAGCTGGAAGCCCTGCGTCAGTGGGAAAAAGACAATATCACAGCTTGCATCCAGGCTGTGGTTGAGCATTTGCAACTGAAGTTGCGCGATGCCATGCCGCTGATGTTCGCCGCAATTACAGGGCAGGCCAGCTCGGTTTCGGTGCTGGATGCCATGGAAATTATCGGCCCTGACCTGACCCGTTTCCGCCTGCGCCAAGCCATCGAACTGCTCGGTGGTGTGTCGAAGAAGGAAAACAAAGAGTGGGAAAAGCTGCTGAGCGCGATTGCCTGATCAGCAGCAGTGGCTGGTCGGCGCGATGCGACGATCGGCCATATTGGGTAAGTGTTTGTTCTGTCAGCAGAAAATATTGTGCTAGCGCATAAAAATTTGTTGACACAGGCGGGGCGCGCTCTTAACATGCGCCCCGTCCTTGAGATGGGGCTATAGCTCAGCTGGGAGAGCGCTTGCATGGCATGCAAGAGGTCGACGGTTCGATCCCGTCTAGCTCCACCAATCTCAAAGCCGAAAGGCTTGCCACAGTGGGCTCAATATGAGTCGGCTGTTTTGAAGGGTTTTTGCGTCCCCTTCGTCTAGTGGCCTAGGACACCGCCCTTTCACGGCGGTAACAGGGGTTCGAGTCCCCTAGGGGACGCCACTATTTCCAGCCCAGTGCTTCGGCGCTGAGTGTCGAGAGACGTTAAATCCGGGGCTATAGCTCAGCTGGGAGAGCGCTTGCATGGCATGCAAGAGGTCGACGGTTCGATCCCGTCTAGCTCCACCAATTTCACGACAGGTCAGCAAAATCGCTGGCTTTGTTCTCGAAGGTTTCCGTCCCCTTCGTCTAGTGGCCTAGGACACCGCCCTTTCACGGCGGTAACAGGGGTTCGAGTCCCCTAGGGGACGCCATTTTTACCTGCCTTGCAGGCTCTGAAAGGGTCATTCGTATGAATGGCCCTTTTGTTTTATCTGGCTCCTGCACACTAATCCCCAGCATTAATGGCGCTGCGAATGATGCATTGTCATCTTTGGCGTTCAGCATTTTTGTAGCGCATAGGGTTATCGGCTCTATATCTGCCGTTATAGACTGCCCAGCTGTTGTGCCCTGTCATACTCAGTAGAGTGTCATTCTGCGCTCTGGAGCGGGGGCAGGCATTTTGTTCGCAGAAAGACAGGTGTGGAGAGCAAGGTATGAGCCTGACGATGGATGCAGTACTCCGCCAAGCCCGTCCGGTTTTACCGGTTTTGGTAATCGAAGATGTGAGCTTGGCTGTTGATCTGGCTGCTGCATTGCAGGCAGGCGGGATCAGTGTGCTTGAGGTGACGTTGCGGACGCCCGTTGCACTTGATGCGTTGCAGGCCATGCGTAAAGCACTGCCGGATTTGCTCATTGGTGCGGGGACACTGATCCATGTCGAGCAATTCGAAGAGGCCAAAGATGCTGGGGCTCAATTTGCCGTCAGTCCCGGATTTACTGAGCGTCTTGCAACGGCTGCAGATGCATCAGGGTTGCCTTACCTGCCCGGTGCTATGACGCCTTCTGAAGTGCTAATGGCGCTGGAGCATGGTTATCGCTCACTGAAATTGTTTCCAGCGGATGGCGCCAGCAGCATCAAAATGCTGAAAAGCTTCAAAGGGCCCTTCACCGGCATCCGCTTTTGCCCGACAGGTGGTGTTAACCCTGACAACCTTCTGAATTTCTTGCACTTGCCCAATGTGGCTTGTGTTGGCGGGACTTGGATCGCTCCGAGTAATTTGGTGCGCGCCCGCGCATGGGATCAAATCACTCAGTTGGCCAAGGAAGCGTGCGAGCTGGCCGGTAACTTGGAGCAAACCTTATGACTTGGGACTACGCCAATCCATTTGTGATTGATTTGCGCGTCAATGCTGATGACATTGATGGATTGGGGCATGCGAATAATGCGGTTTACGTCAGTTGGCTCGAGCGCTGTGCATGGCGTCATTCGCAGTTTTTGGGCTTGGACTTGGCAGAATACCGTCGCCTGGATCGCGCCATGGCTGTTGTGCGGCATGAGATCGACTATTTAGCCAGTGCCTATGAGGATCAGCAGTTGCAGATGGCGACCTGGATCGTTGAGTCAGATAACCGATTGAAGATGAGTCGGCATTTTCAACTGATTCGCCCTGAGGACGGCCTCACCTTGTTGCGGGCGAAAACGACATTCGTTTGCATCGAGTTATCCACTGGCAAGCCAAAACGCATGCCGCCTGAGTTTGTTGAAGGTTATGGTGGTGCTCTGCTGTCCGCCGATTTGCTGCAGTAATTGGTTACTGGCTGTTCATCAGAAAAGCTACGCCGCGTACACTACGCGGCGTTTTTTCGAGAGCTGACCTGATGCAGATTGCCTTAGCCCCGATGGAGGGGCTGGTTGATGAAATTCTCCGTGATGTCCTGACCCGTGTTGGTGGCATCGACTGGTGTGTGACCGAGTTTATTCGCGTCACTGAGCGTGTGTTGCCGACCAGTACCTACCAAAAACTGGCCCCTGAGCTGTTTGCCGGTGCGCAGACCGCGGCTGGAACGCCAATGCGCGTGCAGTTTCTGGGCTCCGATCCGACTTGCCTGGCGGATAATGCGGCGTTTGCTTGCACCTTGGGGGCGCCGGTCATCGACCTGAACTTTGGCTGTCCGGCCAAGACTGTTAACAAGTCTCGGGGTGGCGCCATCCTGCTGAAGGAGCCGGAGCTGCTGCATGCCATTGTTCGTGAGGTCCGTCGCTCGGTTCCGTCCCATATACCGGTGACTGCCAAGATGCGTCTGGGGTTTGATCACAAAGACTATGCGCTGGAGTGTGCAGAGGCGTTGGCGGAGGGCGGGGCTGCGCACCTTGTGGTGCATGCCCGGACTAAGGTCGAGGGTTATAAGCCGCCTGCACACTGGGAATGGGTGGCCAAGGTTCAGGAAAGCGTCAAGGTTCCGGTGTTCGCTAACGGTGAGGTGTGGACCTTGGACGATTGGCGGCGCTGCCGTGAAGTAAGTGGTGTCGAAGACATCATGCTGGGGCGGGGCCTGGTGGCTCGCCCTGACCTGGCCAGGCAGATCGCGGCGGCAAAGGCGGGGACCGAGGTGGCTGCAATGACTTGGCAAGAGCTTCAGCCGCTTTTGGCTGATTTCTGGTTGCAGGCTCGTCGTAAGCTTTCGCCGCGTTATGCGCCGGGGCGAATCAAGCAATGGTTGGCCATGCTGACCCGCAGTTATCCAGAGGCCACTGAGCTGTTTAGTGTGCTGCGCCGTGAGACAGACTGCCGGCGTATCGATCAGTTGCTGGGTGTTGATTGCCCTGAAACCCCATGGCTGCATGCTCATCTCTAAGGGGGTGTAAGAAATTTTTTCAAGGTCTTGAAAACCCTTTGAGTGACCACATGTTTATTAGCGTGGGATGCCGAAGTCGGGTCCCGCGTGAAATTACTCGCTGAATATCAGGAGATTTAAACATGAGCACTGCATTTTCTCTGACCCCACTTTTCCGTCATTCCGTTGGCTTCGACCGTTTTAACGATCTGTTTGAATCGGCCATGCGTAATGAAAGCGGTAGCAGCTACCCACCCTACAACGTTGAAAAATATGCCGATGACAAATACCGCATTGTGGTTGCGGCGGCAGGTTTCCAGGAAGAAGACCTGGAGTTGCAGGTAGAGCGTGGCGTGTTGACCGTGACCGGTAGCAAGCGCGAGTCTCAAGGTGAGAGCGTAACGTACCTGTATCAAGGCATCGCCCAGCGCGCATTCAAACTGTCGTTCCGTCTGGCTGACCATATTGAAGTTAAGTCGGCAGCCCTGGCAAACGGCCTGCTGAACATTGATCTGGTACGCATCATCCCGGAAGAGGCGAAGGCCAAGCGCATTCCGATTGGTGCAACCACACCGGCGCTGCAAAACTAAGCCGCCATCTGGCTGGTAGCCGTCTATTAACCAACAAGGGCACCTTACGGTGCCCTTGTTGTTTCAGAAGGTATTTGGCAGTCGGTTTTCGATCAGCAACTCTGCGAACTCATCTGCAGGCACTGGTTTGCTGAAGAGATATCCCTGATAGTCGTTGCAGCCCTGCATCTGAAGGAACTGCAGCTGTTCAACTCGCTCCACGCCTTCAGCGACTACGCTCAGCCCCAAGCTACGAGCCATGGCAATAATGGCGCGGATGATACCGGCATCATTGCTGTCCAGTACGGCGTCACGGACAAAAGATTGATCGATTTTCAGTGTCTCGACTGGTAGACGTTTCAGGTAAGTCAATGAGCTGTAGCCGGTGCCAAAGTCATCCATAGCGAAGCTCACGCCGATACGTTTCAGGCGGTGCATCTTGGCGATCGTGTCATCCAGGTGCTGAATGACAATGCTTTCCGTGATCTCTAGCTTGAGCATGCGCGCAGGCAGCTGGGTTTCACGAAGAATTCCTTCAACTTGCTCAACGAAATCAGGCTGGCGGAACTGGCGGGGGCTGATGTTGACGCATAGGCTGAAATCCAGAGGGCTGATCAAGTCTTTTTGAACGAGCTGTGCGCATTCAGAACAGGCCTTTCTCAGGACCCAGTTTCCCACCTCGATGATGAGGCCGCTTTCTTCAAGTACATGAATGAACAGTGCGGGGGATTGCTGGCCGTTAAGTGGGTGAAACCAGCGTAATAGCGCTTCACAACCGATAATTTTGTTTTCGCTGGCATTGATTTGTGGCTGAAAAAACAATTCAAACTCATTGCGGGCAAGTGCCTGCCCGAGCTCGTTTTCCAGTCGCAGTCGTTCACTGGCTGCCTGCTGCATGGACTCATGGAATAGCTCGGTGGTGTTTCGTCCGCCATCTTTGGCTCGGTACAGGGCGATATCGGCGCGCTTGAGCAAGTCGTCTGGGTTGTCTCCGTGGTCGGGGATTAGGGCAATACCAATACTGGGGGTAATCCGCAGTTGGTGGCCGTCTACTTGCATGGGGTCAATTAACAATTGGCGCAGTTTTTCAGCCAATTCACGAATGTGCTTGAGGACTGATGCGCGTCTCCCTTCAAGCCCGGAGATGAGGATGACGAACTCATCTCCACCCAATCGCGCGACGGTGTCTTCCTGGCGTACGCTGGCCTCCAAGCGTGCGGTAATCAGTTTCAGTACAGCATCACCTACCGGATGTCCCAAGGAGTCGTTGATGTGTTTGAAGTGATCCAAATCGATAAACATCAACGCGCCGCGGAGATTGTGGCGCTTTAGCAGGGCAATTTGCTGAGTGAGTCGATCTAGCAACAGAGCGCGGTTGGGTAGGTTGGTTAGAGGGTCGTGGTAGGCCAGATGTTGTACCTGTGCTTGTGCCTCTTTCAGGTCGCTAATATCACGGGCGGTGAGGAGTAGGCAGGGTTTGCCGTGGAGGTGAATAGGTTCGACGGAGACTTCGACCACGCGCACTTTTCCATCGCGCTGACGGCCATGCATTTCCATGTGATACACGTGTCCGTCCTCTTTTACACGACGGATCATCATTTCGCGTTCGTGGGGATAAACCCAGACATTTAGCTCTTCAGTTGTACGGCCTATCACTTCCTCTGCGCTGTAACCTGTCAGGCGGCAGAATCCTTCATTAACTTCCAGGCAGCGGCCAGTATCGCGTTCGGTGATGGTGATGGAGTCAGGGCTGGAGTGGAAAGCAATGGCAAACTTTTCTTCACTGGCTTTCAGCTCTTCCTGCGCTTGTTGCAGCTGGGTAATGTCCCGGAACGTGCTGAGCAGGCATGGTTGCTCGTTAATCATGATGGCTCTGGAGGAGACTACGCAGGTGATCGGTTTGCCGTTTCTATCCAGATAGTGGGCGACTTCGTTGTCCAGTCGCTGGCTAAGCTGAATTTTTTTATAGAGCTTCTGGCGTTCTTCAAGGTCTGCCCACAGCTTCACATCCGTCATCTTGCGACCCAGAACTTCCTCCGGCGTCCAACCAAAGGTCTGAGTGAAGCTGGAATTTATTTCTAGGGCGATTCCATCAGGAAGTGTGGTGAGTGTCACCGGGTCAGGGCTGGCTTGGAACAAGCTGGAGAATTTGGCTTCGGAGGCAGCTAAATCTTTTTCGCGAAGAACACGGTCAGTGATATCGATCAGGATGCCTGCCATGCGCTCAGGTTTTCCGTCTGCGCAGCGATACAGTTTGGCGGTGCTCTCTAGATAGCGAACCTGATTGTCAGGTAGTAGAGCTTTGTAGGTGATTTGAAAGTTTGCGCGAATTCCTTGCAAGATTTGCTCGTACTGTTCGCGCATGCGCCGGCGATCCTCCATTGGGATCACCGAGAAAAAGTCTCCGAAACAGTCCTGGAATGGTTCTTCTGGTAGGCCGTGTAATTGTGCTGCCCGGGCTGAGCCGAATAGGGTATTGCTTGGGATATGCCACTCCCATGTGCCTAGGTCCACAGACGCTAAAGCAAGATTAAGCCTTTCTTGGCTGTTTCTGAGTTCTTCTTCTTGCTGACGTTGCAGTGTGATGTCGCGTAGCGACAGAACAAGGCATGGCTTATTTTCTAGGTTGATTATCCCGCCGAATATCAGGACGCGACATTGGGTGCCGTCACGGTGATAAAGCGAAACCTCCAATCCATTGAGCCGGTCTGTGCGAGCTGCTTCAACCATGCGCAGACGGTCTTCGTTGCTTCCCCACAAGTTGAGTGCAGTGGACGTCTGGCCAATGGTTTCCTCGCTAGTCCAGCCGAACTGCTGTTCGAATCCACGGTTTACTTCTATAAAACGGCCTTCGTTGAGCGTGGTGATGACCACTGCGTCGGGTGTGTAATGAAAGGCTTGAGAGAACTTGTCTTCGCTGTTGCGTAAGGCCTGTTCTTGAGTTTGCTGCTGGGTAATATCCCGAATAACGCCCATGACCCGCTGTTTACCATCGGCGTCCTGTTGCATGCTGCCGCTGATTTCCAGCCAGTGCAGGGTGCCGTCAAGCCAGTAAATGCGGTGACGAATTGCGCTGCGAGCTGGGTTGCCTTTGAGGAATTGTTCAAAGACCTCAATAACAGCCGGGCGGTCATCTTCATGGATCAGGTCGATGTATTCGACGGGGCTGCTCAGTGGGTGGTTGGGATCGAGCCCAAACAGGGCTTGGGCGCCGCGTGACCAGCAAATAGCGCCGCTCTCGATATCCCAGTACCAGGCTCCTAATTTGGCGCCAGTCAGGGCTCTCAAAAGCCTCGGAGCATCGTTCCAAGTGCTTTCGAACTCGGCAGGGTCAGTGGCAGGAATATACGGTAGACGGGGATGGCGATCAGTGGGTGTGGCCACATCCGCGTTTCCTTCTGGTTAGTGAGATGCGCTGAACAGCCACTGGGGCTTATTCGTGCAAACCCTTTCTTATATTTGTATACGCAAGTTAGCGTTTTGTCGCTTCCCTATGCAAGGTCGTCTCGGTGTGAATCCAGAAGCTGCATAAAGGCCCGCGCCGCGTTGGACAGAGTTCTTTCACCATGAAAGATATAGCCCAGTTGTCGCGAAAGTTGAATGCCGGGTAAGGGGAGGCGGAAAACCTGATCGTCCAGCATGGTGCGCGGTAGCACGCTCCAGGCGATGCCGATCGAGACCATCATCTTGATGGTCTCTAGGTAGTTGGTGCTCATGCCAATATTGGGTGTCAGGCCCTGGGCTTCGAACAAACCGCTGACGATATGCCGGGTAAAGGTATTGCCCCCAGGAAACACCGCTGGGTGGCGTGCCACATCTGTCAGGGTGATGGCGTCAATCTGCGCCAGTGGGTGGCCAGGGGCTGCTACGAAGTCTAAGGGGTCATCCCACACCGGTACGGCATGCACGGGCTCGCGGGTTTGAGGGGCGAGGGTGATAACTGCCAGTTCGGCTCGGCCGTGGAGGACTTCCTCGTAAGCCACCTCTGAGTCCAGAAACTGAATGTCCAGTGCGACCTTGGGGTGGGCCTGGGTATAAGCCCGCAGCAGCGGTGGTAGCCGATGCAGACCAATGTGGTGACTGGTGGCCAAAGTGAGGCGGCCGCTGATCTCGCCGTTGAGGTTGGTCAGGGCCCGACGCGTATCATCGAGCACGTTAATTATTTGGTAGGCTCGGGGCAGCAAGGCGCGGCCTGCCTCGGTGAGGCTGATTTCCCGGCCAAGGCGATCAAACAGGCGCATTTCCAGTTGTTGCTCTAGGCTGGCGATGCGTTTGCTCACGGCGGGCTGAGTGAGGTGCAAGTGTTCGCCAGCTTCAGAAAAGCTGCCGTGTTCGGCCACGGCGATAAATGCGTGCAGGGCGGCTAAGTCCATGGCGCCTATCTCACGGGTTGGAGGATGGGGGATTTAAGTATTCCAAGTGGGAATCCATAAGATGAAAAATATGAATTTGAGTAATTTAACTCAAAATCATAGGATTGACACATAAGCCAGAGGGCTATTGGCCCTGGCATATAAATACGCTGATGAGGATAGGCTGATGGCCGGCAAAACGCTGTATGACAAGCTTTGGGATATGCATGAGGTCAAACGTCGTGACGATGGTTCGTCACTGATCTATATCGACCGTCACATTCTTCACGAAGTGACTTCGCCGCAAGCGTTTGAAGGCCTGCGTCTGGCTGGCCGCAAACCTTGGCGCATTGATGCCAACATCGCGACGCCTGACCACAACGTGCCGACCAGTAAGGACGAGCGCGAGGGCGGTGTAAGCGCCATTGTTGACGAGGTGTCCCGCATCCAGGTGCAGACGCTCGACGAGAACTGTGATGCCTTCGGAATTCTTGAGTTCAAGATGAACGACATCCGTCAGGGTATCGTTCACGTAGTTGGTCCAGAGCAGGGCGCGACTCTGCCAGGCATGACTGTTGTGTGTGGCGACTCCCACACTTCGACTCATGGCGCTTTCGGTGCTTTGGCTCACGGCATTGGTACCTCTGAAGTGGAGCACGTGCTTGCCACTCAGTGTCTTGTAGCCAAGAAAATGAAAAACATGCAGGTGCGTGTTGAAGGCAAGCTGCCGTTTGGCGTGACTGCTAAAGACATCGTATTGGCTGTGATCGGTAAGATTGGTACTGCTGGTGGTACTGGCCATGCGCTTGAGTTCGCGGGTAGTGCCATCCGTGACTTGTCCCTCGAAGGCCGCATGACCCTTTGCAACATGTCCATTGAAGCCGGTGCCCGCGTTGGCTTGGTGGCTGTTGATGAAAAGACTATTGCCTACGTGGAAGGCCGCCCGTACGCACCGAAAGGTGCAGATTGGGAAAAGGCCGTGGCTCAGTGGAAGGGGCTGGTTTCCGATGCTGACGCGCACTTCGATACAGTTGTCGAGCTGAAAGCTGAAGACATCAAGCCGCAAGTCAGCTGGGGCACGTCCCCTGAGATGGTTTTGGCTGTCGATCAGTGTGTGCCGGATCCGGCCGCTGAGGCTGACCCGGTCAAACGTGACTCCATCGTGCGCGCACTTAAGTACATGGGCCTGACTGCTAACCAGCCGATCACTGATATTCGTCTGGATCGTGTGTTTATCGGCTCTTGCACCAACTCACGGATTGAAGACTTGCGTGCGGCAGCTGAAGTTGCCAAAGGCCGCAAAGTCGCAGCTAACGTGAAACAGGCATTGGTTGTACCTGGTTCGGGTTTGGTTAAGGCTCAGGCTGAGAAAGAAGGTCTGGACAAGATCTTTATCGAAGCGGGTTTCGAGTGGCGTGAGCCGGGTTGCTCCATGTGTCTGGCCATGAACCCGGACAAACTGGGCAGCGGTGAGCATTGCGCCTCCACCTCCAACCGTAACTTTGAAGGGCGTCAGGGTGCCGGTGGTCGTACTCACCTGGTTAGCCCAGCCATGGCCGCTGCAGCTGCCGTAGCAGGCCACTTTATTGACGTACGTGAATTTCTCCAGGCCTGAGGACACGATCATGAAAGCTTTTACTCAACACACCGGTCTGGTCGTACCTTTGGATCGCGCTAACGTCGATACCGATCAGATCATCCCGAAGCAGTTTCTGAAGTCGATCAAACGTACCGGCTTTGGCCCGAACCTGTTTGATGAGTGGCGTTATCTGGATGTTGGGCAGCCCAACCAAGACAACTCCAAGCGTCCGATTAATCCGGAGTTCGTATTGAACTTCCCGCGTTACCAGGGTGGCAGCGTCCTGTTGGCACGCGAAAACTTCGGCTGTGGCTCCAGCCGTGAGCACGCACCGTGGGCATTGGACGAGTATGGCTTCCGTGCGGTGATCGCACCGAGCTTCGCTGATATCTTCTTTAACAACAGTTTCAAGAACGGCCTGCTGCCGATCATCCTCAAAGAGGATGAAGTGGATGTGCTGTTCCAGCAGGCTGAGGCCACTGTCGGGTATCAGTTGACCGTTGATCTGGCGGCACAAACAGTAACCCGTCCGGACGGTGTGCAATACAGTTTTGAGGTAGATGCTTTCCGTAAGCATTGCCTGCTTAATGGTCTGGACGATATCGGCCTGACCTTGCAGGACGCTGAAGCCATTAAGGCATTTGAAAGCAGCTATCAGCAGAGCAGCCCGTGGCTGTTCGGCGCTATTAAGTAATAAGTCGGGTGAGTGCGAGGCGCTCGCCCCATTAGAAGAATTGAGGAAAGCATGTCCAAACAGATTCTGATTCTCCCAGGCGACGGTATTGGCCCGGAAATCGTGAACGAAGCCGTCAAAGTGCTGCGTACCGCGAACGAAAAATTCCAGTTGGAGCTTGAGCTGAGCTTTGACGAGCTGGGTGGCGCTGCCGTAGATAAATACGGAGTGCCGTTGGCTGACGAGACGTTGGAGCGTGCCCGTGCAGCAGACGCCATTCTGCTGGGGGCTGTTGGCGGCCCGAAATGGGACAAGATCGAGCCTGCAATCCGTCCGGAGCGTGGCCTGCTGAAGATTCGTTCTCAACTGGGTCTGTTTGCTAACCTGCGTCCGGCCATTTTGTATCCGCAACTGGCTGCAGCTTCTTCTCTGAAGCCTGAAGTTGTATCGGGTCTAGACATCCTTATCGTGCGTGAACTGACCGGCGGTATCTACTTCGGTCAGCCTCGCGAAAGCAAGGTGCTGGAAAATGGCGAGCGTATGGCCTTCGATACGCTGCCCTACAGCGAGAGCGAAGTCCGTCGGATTGCCCGTGTCGGTTTCGACATGGCGCGTGTGCGCGGCAAGCGTCTGTGCTCGGTAGACAAGGCAAACGTGCTGGCCTCCAGCCAACTGTGGCGTGCAGTCGTCGAAGAAGTGGCCAAGGACTATCCAGACGTAGAGTTGTCACATATGTACGTCGATAATGCCGCCATGCAGCTGGTACGTGCACCGAAACAGTTTGATGTGATGGTTACTGACAATATGTTCGGTGACATTCTCTCGGATGAGGCTTCCATGCTGACCGGTTCCATCGGTATGCTGCCTTCCGCATCGCTGGATGCCAACAACAAGGGCATGTATGAACCTTGTCATGGCAGTGCCCCGGATATCGCGGGTCAAGGCGTTGCTAACCCGCTTGCAACCATTCTGTCCGTATCGATGATGCTGCGTTATAGCTTCGGTCAGAGCGCCGCTGCTGATGCGATCGAGCTGGCAGTCAGCAAGGTTCTGGATCAGGGCCTGCGCACGGGTGATATTTACAGCGAAGGTACGACCAAGGTTGGAGCTGCCGCGATGGGTGACGCTGTAGTCGAAGCGTTGCGCAATCTGTAATCTTTCTGGCCCGCCGGGTACCTCCGGCGGCTAGCTTATATAGGTGTAGTTGTTATGAAACGTGTAGGTCTTATCGGCTGGCGCGGCATGGTTGGTTCCGTGCTGATGCAGCGCATGCTGGAAGAGCGGGATTTCGACTTGATCGAGCCTGTCTTCTTCACCACTTCCAATGTTGGCGGTCAGGGACCGGCTATTGGTAAGGAAATTGCGCCTCTCAAGGATGCTTACAGCATCGATGAGCTGAAAAACCTTGACGTTATTCTGACCTGTCAAGGTGGCGACTACACCAATGAAGTATTCCCTAAGCTGCGTGAAGCAGGTTGGCAGGGCTACTGGATTGACGCTGCATCCTCGCTGCGCATGGATGATAGCTCCGTTATCGTGCTGGACCCGGTTAACCGTAAGGTTATAGACCAGCAGCTGGATGCAGGTGTTAAAAACTACATCGGCGGTAACTGCACCGTCAGCCTGATGCTGATGGCGCTTGGCGGTCTGTATGAAGCCGGCTTGGTTGAGTGGATGAGCGCCATGACCTATCAGGCGGCTTCCGGTGCTGGTGCGCAGAACATGCGTGAGCTGATCAAGCAGATGGGGGCGATCAACGCTTCCGTTGCTGATGAGCTGGCAGACCCGGCCAGTGCAATCCTGGATATCGACCGTAAAGTGGCTGAAGCCATGCGTGACGACGCCTTCCCGGTCGATAACTTCGGTGTGCCACTGGCTGGTAGCCTGATCCCCTACATCGACAAGGAACTGCCTAACGGTCAGAGCCGTGAAGAGTGGAAGGGCCAGGCTGAAACCAACAAGATTCTGGGTCGCTTCAAGAATCCGATTCCGGTTGATGGTCTGTGCGTACGTATCGGCGCCATGCGCTGCCACAGCCAGGCGCTGACCATCAAGCTGAACAAAGATGTGCCACTGTCGGATATCGAAGGCCTGATCAGCCAGCACAACCCTTGGGTTAAGTTGGTGCCGAACAACCGCGAAGCGAGCATCCGTGAGCTGGGGCCGACTGCCGTCACTGGCACTTTGAGCGTGCCTGTTGGTCGTTTGCGTAAGTTGAACATGGGCTCTCAGTATTTGGGCGCTTTCACTGTAGGTGACCAGCTGCTGTGGGGGGCTGCTGAGCCTTTGCGCCGTATGCTGCGAATCCTGCTGGAGCGTTGATGCGCTGAGGCCAATGCCTCGAAGTAAATCCGCTGAAGCGGGCTGCTGGATATTGACTTAGGTCGGTGTCTGGTAGCCCGCTTCTTTGCATTTGCCTGTCTGATCTATACAGTGCTGCACCTATTTGCTTAGCGACGTAGACCAATGAGTAAGACATTTGATATCGCCGTGATCGGCGCCACGGGCAGTGTGGGGGAAACGCTTGTACAGCTCCTCGAAGAGCGGGAGTTTCCCTTAGCAAACCTGCATTTGCTCGCCAGTGCAGAGTCGGCCGGTCAATCAGTGGCCTTTAAAGGTCGGAACCTGCGCGTCAAGGATGTACAGACGTTCGATTTTTCGACCGTGCGCATTGTCTTTTTTGCTGCAGGCAAGTCTATTACCCGTACTTACGCTGCCCAGGCCAGTGCAGCGGGTTGCTCGGTCATCGACTTGAGCAATGCCCTGGCGCCCGAACAGGCTCCTAGGGTTGTGCCTGAAGTCAATCCACAGTGTCTGGATGAGCTGAGTGCGCCTTATGTGCTGGCAAGTCCTACCCCGGCCAGCATATCTCTTGGCTGCACGCTCGCTGCTTTACCTGAGTCAATCAGCATCAAACAGGTGACAGTCACAGCCTGTATGGCGGTTTCGAGTCGAGGGCGAGAGGGCGTTAGTGAGCTAGCGCGGCAGACCGCGGAGTTGTTGAACGCACGTCCTTTGCAGAACCATGTGTTTGACCGGCAAATGGCATTCAACGTACTGGCTCAGGCCGAGTCAGTTGAAAGTGATGGGCATAGTGCCACCGAGCGACAGATTGCCGCTGATTTGAAGGGGCTACTTGGTCTGCGTGAGTTGGATGTAGCAATTACCTGTATTCAGGTTCCGGTTTTCTTTGGTGATAGCCTCAGCGTCTCTCTGCAAACTGAAAGTGATATAGACCTTCAGCAGGTCTTGGCAGCGCTAGAGGCCGCGCCTGCTCTTGAATTGGTTGACGCTGATGATTACCCGACTGCTGTCGGTGATGCAGTTGGTCAAGACGCTATTTATGTCGGAAGAGTGCGTTCTGGTTTTGACAAGCGTTCTGAACTGAATTTGTGGATTACGTCTGATAATGTGCGTAAGGGCGCTGCGCTAAATGCTGTGCAACTAGCAGAATTATTGATAAAACACTATCTGTAAAAGATACTTACCAAGAAATTTGAAGAAACTTTCGAGCTTGGCAATACTGCTTCGAAGCATTGCTGGACGGGGGAGCACGTTAAGCGTGGAAGTTCAGCGACGCTCAATTAACTCTCGCAGGCTGAGATAAAAAGATAATCAAGGGATAACGCTATGGTTCGGGTTCGCAAACTTGTGCTGGCAATAGCAGCTGCTTCGGCACTGTCATCCGGTATGGCGCATGCTCTGGGACTGGGGGAGGTCACACTGCGCTCAGCTCTGAATCAGCCGCTGCTTGCAGAGATCGAGTTGCTGGAGACGCGTGACCTCTCGTCCAATGAACTCGTGCCCGCGCTGGCCTCTCAGGAAGATTTCAGCAAGGCCGGCGTTGACCGTCAGTACTTCCTTTCGGACCTGAAGTTCACCTCTGTTGTGAAGCCTAACGGCAAGAGCGTGATTCTAGTGACTTCTAGTAAGCCAATGCGCGAGCCATACCTCAACTTCTTGGTGGAGGTGCTATGGCCTAACGGCCGTTTGCTGCGTGAATACACCCTGTTATTGGATCCGCCGCTGTACACCCCGCAAAGCGTTATTCCTGCCAATACCCAGATGCCAGTGGCCTCTGCGCCCGCGCCTCGAATTCAGCCCGCCCCTGTTACATCCTCCCCACTTCCTGCTGTTGCCGTAAATCCTGCCCCACGTCCCAGTGCCGCTGCTCCCGCAGCCGTGCCAAGCCAAGCCAAGCCAGCAACGAGGGCGCTGAGTGACAGTGAGTACCGGACAACGCCTCACGATACCTTATGGGAAATAGCCCGAAGCTCCCGTGGTAACAGCAACGTGCATCAGGTCATGTTAGCGATTCAGGATCTGAATCCTGGGGCGTTTATTGATGGAAACATCAATCGGTTGAAAAGCGGGCAGGTTTTGCGTTTGCCGAGTGATGAGCAGATTCGCAGTCGTTCCCGTAATGATGCGGTTGCCCAAGTGGCTGAGCAGAACAACGCGTGGCGTGAAGGTCGCAGGATTGCAGCAGCTCCCAGTGCCCGACAATTGGATGCCACTCGCCGTACTGCGGCTGAGCCAGCTCCTGCAAAAGTTGAGCAGACAGACAGCCTGAAACTGGTTGCTGCAGACACTGGCAAGGCAGCTGTTGGTAGCGAGGCAGGGTCGGCAGATAGCAAGGCATTGGCCGATAAGCTGGCCGTTACGCAAGAGAGCCTGGACTCTAGCCGCCGGGAAAGTGCAGAGCTCAAGAGCCGTCTTGAAGACTTGCAAAGTCAGCTGGACAAGCTACAGCGCCTGATGGAGCTTAAAGACAGCCAGCTGGCGAAGCTCCAAGCTGACCTTGCTGCACCAAAAGAGCCTGCTGTGGCTCCAGCTACTGTAGCCGAGACGCCTGTTGCGGCGCCTGCCGTTGCCCCAGCGGCTGAAGCTCCGGTTGCCGCGTCAGCACCGGTAGTGACCGAGGCTCCGGCTGAGGAAGTGGCGGAAGCTCCGAAAGTAGCAGAAACTCAGCCAGCTGCCGAAACAGATTACAACTACGCAGAAGAGCCCGCCGCTGAACCTGCTGCTCCGACCGCTAGTGCTGAGCCGGTTGTCGAGGCGCCGGCCGCTCCAGCTGCCCCGGCAGCACCTGTTGCTGATGCGGACGACAGTACTGCGCCGAAAGACGATATTCTCGCCAGTATTTTGGCCAACCCGTTGTGGCTTGGCCTTGCCGGTGGAGCTGCGCTGTTGGCGTTGCTCTTGGCGCTGATGATTGTTTCGCGCCGCAATGCGCTGAAAGAAGCTGAGTTGCAGCAAAACCTCGCTGCTGATAGCGACAAGCCCGATGACCTTGATCCCGACATGCAGCTGCCGGACGATAGTTTCGAAGGGCTGAATGACAGTGCTGAAACCGCCCAGGCAGAGTCTGCAAGCGATGAGCGGGTTACCGCACAAACCGCCGATGTTCTTGGCGAGGCTGATATTTACATCGCCTATGGCCGTTTCCCGCAAGCGGCAGAGCTCCTTGAGGGGGCTATTAAGGAAGAGCCTCAACGCACTGATCTTCGCCTAAAACTGATGGAAGTCTATGCGGAAATGGGCGAGCAGAGCGCCTTTGCCAGTCAGGAAGAAGCGTTGCGCTCGTTGGGTGCAGCTCAGTCTGATATTGATCAGCTCAAGAGCAAATACCCCTCAGTTGCACCAATGGCTGCTGCAGCAATTGCTGGCGGTGCGTTGGCCGCAGCCCCAGAAGCAGAAGCTGATGAGTTGAATCTGGATGACTTGGTGCTGGATGAGCCAGCAGCCTCGGTCGCGCAGGAGGTTGAGGCTGCTCCAGTGCAGGCGATGCCTACAGATCTGGATGATGCATTTGATCTGAGCTTGGATGATCTTGAGGCTGAGCTTGATCGTGAGTTGCAAGCCCCTGCACAGGCTCCAGCTGACGCTGAGCTTGATCTGGATGCGCTCTCTCTGGATAGTGATGAGTTCACCGCATCGTTTGATGAAATCCAGAGTGCTGAACTGGCTACAGCGGATACCTTAGAATTTGATTTGGGGCTGAGCGACGAGCGCGATACTGGCGCTACGCTTGAAAATGACCTAGCTGACTTCAGTTTGGATCTTGAGGAGCCCGCTCAGCCGACGGCTGCAAGCTTGGATGATGAGTTCCTGCTCAGCCTTGATGACGAGCCCGTAGTAGAGCCTGTTTCCGCTCCAGCTGCACCAGTGCCAGATACCGAGGCATTAGCCCAAGACAAACTTGAGCATGACTTTGATCTGGCTGCTGAGTTTGATCTGGCTGAAAGTGATGAGCCTGCTGCACAGCCGTCGGCCGATACTTTTGCCGCTCAGTTGGATAAGGTCAGTGCCGAGTTGGATGGGCTCAGTGTGGATCTGGCGCAGGCTGATCAAACCGGTTCGGAACTCCCTGCATTTGATGATCTGGATGCAGACGACGACTTCGATTTCCTCTCGGGTGCAGATGAGTCCGCTACAAAGCTTGATCTAGCACGTGCATATATTGATATGGGCGATGCTGACGGAGCCCGTGATATCCTCAACGAAGTCATCAACGAAGGTAATGAAGGTCAGCAACAGGAAGCCCGTGAGCTGATCGCTAAATTGGTCTGATACATGTCTGATGGTGTTACTACAGCGGCAGCCGAATCGGCTGCCGCTGGCGTTTTTAAGATAGCGCTTGGCGTTGAATATAAGGGCTCGCGGTACCGTGGCTTTCAGCGGCAGTCTGCTGGGGTGCCTTCCGTTCAGGGAGCGCTGGAGAAGGCTTTGACCAAGGTGGCCGGTGGCTCTCCTATAACCATCAGTTGCGCGGGGCGTACTGACGCCATGGTGCATGCTTGTGGTCAGGTCATCCATTTCGAGACCACGGTTGCGCGTCCTCTGCATGCATGGGTTATGGGCGGCAATATGAACCTACCTGGTGATATCAGTGTCACCTGGGCCAAGGAGATGCCGGCTCATTTCGATGCGCGATTCAGTGCCATGGCCAGACGTTATCGTTATGTGATTTATAACGATCAGATTCGCCCTGCCCATCTTGCCGAAGAGGTGACTTGGAATCATCGCCCGCTTGATGTGGCGCGTATGCGTGAGGCGGCCAAAACGTTGATTGGCACACATGACTTCAGTTCGTTCCGGGCTAGTCAATGTCAGGCCAAGTCGCCAGTCAAAACCATTCATCACCTTGAGCTGATCGAATTCGGGCGTTTACTGGTGCTGGATATTCGCGCCAATGCGTTTCTGCATCATATGGTGCGCAATATTGCAGGCGTTCTGATGACTGTCGGTGCGGGCGAACGTCCGGTGGAATGGGTGCATGAAGTCCTCGAACGCCGAGAGCGTCGCGCCGGTGGGGTCACGGCTCATCCCTATGGGCTGTATTTGGTTAAGGTTGATTACCCGGAAGAGTTTGAGATTCCCCAGCGTTACTTGGGGCCACACTTCTTGTCCGGATTGCCTGATGTGGCGGCTGACGCCTGAGAGGCTATTTGTTAGCATCCGGCGATTATTGAATGGATTGAGGTCTGCCTGTTGTCAGTCGTTCGAAGCAAAATTTGCGGAATTACCCGCGTAGAAGACGCTCTGGCTGCTGTGCAAGCTGGTGCAGATGCCATCGGCTTTGTGTTTTACGCTAAAAGCCCGCGTGCGGTTAGCGTACAGCAGGCTAGGGCGATCATTGGTGCTTTGCCGCCGTTTGTAACAACGGTGGGTTTGTTTGTGAACGCCAGCCGCTGCGAGTTAGGCGAGATTCTGGATGCCGTTCCGCTGGATTTACTGCAATTTCACGGTGATGAAACACCGGCTGAGTGTGAGGGTTATCACCGCCCTTATATCAAGGCGTTGCGGGTGAAGGCGGGCGACGATATTGCGGCTCAGGTTGCTCGTTACAACAACGCCAGCGGTATTTTGCTAGACACCTTTGTGCAGGGGGTACCGGGGGGGACGGGTGAAGCGTTTGACTGGTCACTGGTACCTGAAGGGCTGAGTAAATCTGTAATTTTGGCTGGAGGGCTGACGCCCGACAATGTCGCTGACGCCATTGCACAGGTTCGACCCTATGCCGTTGATGTCAGTGGTGGGGTGGAGAAGGGTAAGGGCATTAAGGATGCTGAAAAGATTCAGGCCTTTATGCAGGCAGTGCACAGCGTAAAAGCGCGCGGCTGAATGTGACGATGCGGCCAGCTGGGCCGTCCATACACCTATTGCAGGTTATGGGAACACTGCGGGCAGCTGTAAAGGTGGCGTGTGAGGGGTAAGTGGTTAGGTGTCACCCTGAGCCGGCCCCTTAAGTGGCTGTACTTATGAATTTATCTGGATGGGCAAAGCCCTGTTGGCGCAGCCTGTCCGGTCAATAGCTTGGAGAGTCAAGAGCATGAGCAACTGGTTGGTAGATAAACTGATCCCATCGATCATGCGTTCCGAGGTCAAAAAGAGTTCGGTTCCGGAAGGTTTGTGGCACAAGTGCCCGTCTTGCGACGCAGTGCTGTACAAGCCCGAGCTGGAAAAGACGCTGGATGTCTGCCCCAAGTGCAACCATCACATGCGCATTGATGCGCGGACCCGCTTGGATATTTTCCTGGATGTTGACGGTCGTGAAGAGCTGGGTGCCGACCTGGAGCCAGTTGATCGTCTGAAGTTCCGTGATAGCAAAAAGTACAAAGACCGCCTGACTGCGGCCCAGAAACAAACCGGCGAGAAAGATGCTTTGGTTGCCATTCGTGGCACCTTGGAAGGTATGCCGATTGTAACGGTCGCTTTCGAGTTTTCATTCATGGGCGGCTCCATGGGCGCTATCGTTGGTGAGCGCTTTGTCCGTGCGGCCAATGTGGCTCTGGAGCAGCGCTGCCCGCTGGTGTGCTTCTCTGCTTCGGGCGGTGCTCGTATGCAGGAAGCGCTGATCTCTCTGATGCAGATGGCCAAGACCTCTGCGGTGCTGGCGCGTCTGCGTGAAGAGGGTATCCCGTTTATTTCCGTGTTGACTGACCCGGTTTACGGTGGTGTGTCGGCCAGTCTGGCGATGCTGGGTGATGTGATTGTTGCTGAGCCGAAGGCCCTGATTGGCTTCGCCGGTCCGCGCGTTATTGAGCAGACTGTGCGTGAGAAACTGCCTGAAGGCTTCCAGCGCAGTGAGTTCCTGCTGGATCACGGTGCTATCGACATGATTATTCCGCGTGCTGAGCTGCGCCCGCGTCTGTCCCGCCTGCTGGCTCAGTTCATGGGCCGTCCGTCTCCTGCGGCGCTACCGGAATCTGCATGAGCAAGCGGTCCCTTGCTGAGTGGCTGAGCTACCTTGAGCAGCTGCACCCCAGCGCCATTGATATGGGGCTGGAACGCTCCCGTGCGGTACTGGATCGACTAAACCTCGGCGCTGTGGCGCCGAGGGTCGTTACGGTCACGGGGACCAATGGCAAGGGTTCTACCTGCGCCTTTATTGCGTCATTGCTGGCAAGCCAAGGCCTGCGGGTCGGTGTCTATAACTCCCCCCACCTGCTGCGTTACAACGAGCGTGTGCAGGTCGCGGGTGTCGAGGCATCCGATGCTGAGCTTTGTGAAGCATTTGAAGCAATTGAAGCGGCTCGCGGTGATATTTCACTGACCTATTTCGAGATGGGGACTCTGGCTGCCTTCTGGTTGTTTAAGCAGGCTGATCTGGATGCTCTGGTTCTTGAGGTGGGCCTCGGTGGCCGTTTGGATGCGGTGAATCTGCTGGACGCCGATGTGGCTGTGGTGACCAGTATTGGTCTTGATCATTCTGACTGGCTGGGTGATACCCGAGAGTCGGTCGCATTCGAGAAAGCCGGTATATTCCGTTGCGGAAAGCCTGCGGTTTGTGGTGATGTGCAACCGCCGCAGCCACTTCTGGATCAGTCTGATTTGCTCAAAGCGCCGTTTTATTTGCGCGGTCGTGACTTCAATCTGAAGGTTAAGGCTGGCAATTGGTCATGGCAGGGCTGTAATCAGCAGGGTGAGTCACTGGTTTTGGAGCAGATCCCGCTGCTTGACCTGCCGATGGAGAATGCTGCTCTGGCGCTTCAGGTCTATGCCTTGCTGGATATGCCCTGGCAGCCGCAGACTGCGATGTCGGCATTGTGCGCTGCCCGGGTTACCGGGCGCCTTGATCGTCGCGCACTCACCTGGCAGGGCAAGAAGCTGACGTTGCTGCTGGATGTCGGGCACAATCCGCATGCGGCTAACTACTTGGCGCAGCGTCTGGCAGCGCGTCCATTGACACATAAGCGTCTGTCTGTGTTTGCTTTACTGTCTGATAAAGATCTTCAGGGAGTGGTTACGCCGCTGCTTGGGGAGATCGCTCATTGGGCCGTGGCACCACTGCCGACCACCCGCACCCGTGAGGCCGCTGAGTTGCAGCAGTGTTTGCAGGGGCTAGGAGCGCAGGCAGAGGCGTTTGATTCTGTTAAAGCGGCGCTGGAAGCGCAGCTAACAAAGGCAGCAGACGGTGACGAGGTGCTGCTGTTTGGTTCATTCTATTGTGTGGCCGAGGCCCTTGAGTGGCTTAGCCACCAGGCTGATGAGGACGTGCAGGATGGCTTTGCTGGATAAAGGATTGAAACAGCGCATGGTCGGTGCGCTGGTTTTGCTGGCGCTGGCAGTCATTTTGCTGCCCATGCTGCTTTCACGCCAGGACGAGCCGAGAGTCGTCGAGGTGAATGCACCTGAAATGCCCGAAACGCCTCAAATTGTAGAGATTGAGCCCGAGCCGGTTGCTGTTCCCGAACCGCAGCTTGTGCCAGAGGAGCTGGTCGTGCAGCAGGCGGAGCCTGTTGTGCCCGAGCCTGTCGTGAGCAATCCTGCACCTGCACCTGCACCTGCACCTGCACCTGCACCTGCACCCGCCAAGCCTGCTGTTGTCGAAAAACCTGTTGTAACCGCCCCTGTAGCTCAGCCACAGAGTCGTCTGGATGCCAACAGTCTGCCGATCAGTTGGTCGATTCAGGTGGCCAGCTTGTCCAGTGCCGAGGGCGCCAACAAGCTACAAAACACCCTGCGTGGCCAAGGCTATAACGCGTACGTACGCTCTTTTGATGGCATGAATCGTGTGTTTGTCGGCCCCGTAATTGATCGTGCTGAGGCTGAGAGAATGCGCGATCAGTTAAACCGCAAGCACAAAGTAAGCGGTTTCTTGGTGCGCTTTCAGCCAGAAAGTCGTTGATTAAAGGCCCGGTTTTACCGGGCTTTGTCATTTTCTGATCAGCGATTGCGGCTGATATCAATCCTTTGCTTACGCCTGCCCTGTGGCTCTGTTAAAATACTGCGCCTTTCCCGTAGGTAATCAGCATCGTGGCTTTCACCTGGGTCGATTGGGCGATCATCGCCATTGTCGTCATTTCAAGTTTGATCAGTTTGAGCAGAGGTTTCGTTAAAGAGGCCTTATCCCTGCTTAACTGGATAGTTGCAGGCGTTGTGGCCTGGATGTTTGGCGGGGCGCTTGCCGGGCATCTCGCGGCTTATATCGAAACGCCATCTGCGCGGGTTATTGCTGCTTGCGCCATTCTTTTCGTCGTCACACTTTTAGTTGGCGCGCTGATCAGTTATCTGATCGGTGAGCTAATCCGTGTCACTGGCTTGTCTGGCACTGATCGATTTCTGGGCATGGTCTTCGGCGCGGCCCGTGGCGGCTTATTAGTGGTCGTACTGGTGGGCCTGTTGAGCCTGGCACCGGTGCAAGAGGATCTGTGGTGGCAACAGTCGACTCTGTTGCCACATTTTCTGATGGTGGCTGATTGGTCCAAGAATTTGATTTTGGGGTTGTCCAGTCAGTGGCTTGCCAGTGGTGTTACGGCGCCAGTGGAGTTACCGTTCAAAGAGGTATTGCAGCCATAACGGCCGCAGTGCATTGAGATTCACGTGTTTCATTAAGTAGGGGTTGCGTCACATGTGCGGCATTGTCGGTATTGTCGGTAAATCAAACGTCAATCAGGCGCTGTATGACGGTCTGACTGTCCTCCAGCACCGCGGCCAGGACGCTGCCGGTATTGTCACCAGTCACAACGGACGTCTTTTCCTGCGTAAGGATAATGGTCTGGTACGTGATGTGTTCCAACAGCGCCATATGCAGCGCTTGGTTGGTAACGTCGGTATCGGTCATGTGCGTTATCCGACCGCTGGTAGCTCCAGCTCGGCTGAGGCTCAACCGTTTTACGTCAACTCGCCTTATGGCATCACCTTGGCGCACAACGGTAACTTGACCAATGTTGAGCAGTTGGCCAAAGAGATCTACGAATCTGACCTGCGCCATGTGAACACGAATTCCGATTCGGAAGTGCTGCTCAACGTGTTTGCCCACGAGCTGGCGGTGCGCGGCAAACTGCACCCGACTGCTGACGATATTTTTGCCGCGGTCTCCAGCGTGCATGAGCGCTGTGTAGGCGGTTACGCTGTGGTGGCAATGATTACCGGGTATGGCATTGTTGGCTTCCGCGACCCTAACGGTATCCGCCCGATCGTTTTCGGCCAGCGTCACACTGATGATGGCGTTGAATACATGATCGCTTCGGAAAGCGTATCCCTGGATGTATTGGGCTTCACCCTGATTCGCGACTTGGCACCGGGCGAGGCTGTATACATCACTGAAGAAGGCGAGTTGTTCACCCGTCAGTGTTCGCAAAATCCGAAATATGCCCCTTGCATCTTTGAGCATGTTTACCTGGCGCGCCCAGACTCGATCATGGACGGTGTCTCGGTTTATAAGGCTCGTCTGCGCATGGGCGAGAAACTGGCTGAGAAAATTCGCCGCGAGCGCCCGGATCACGATATCGACGTGGTCATCCCAATTCCTGATACCAGCCGAACCTCTGCGTTGGAGCTAGCCAACCATCTTGGCGTTAAGTTCCGCGAAGGCTTTGTGAAGAACCGCTATATCGGCCGTACCTTCATCATGCCGGGGCAGGCCGCACGTAAAAAATCCGTGCGCCAGAAGCTCAATGCGATTGAGCTAGAGTTCCGTGGCAAGAACGTGATGCTAGTCGATGACTCGATTGTGCGCGGTACCACCTGCAAACAAATCATTCAGATGGCCCGTGAAGCGGGTGCTAAGAACGTGTATTTCTGTTCGGCAGCGCCAGCCGTTCGTTACCCGAACGTGTACGGTATCGACATGCCAAGCGTGCACGAGTTGATCGCCCATAACCGTACCACTGAAGAAGTGGCAGAGTTGATCGGTGCCGATTGGCTGGTGTATCAGGACCTGCCGGATCTGATCGATGCAGTGGGCGGCGGCAAAGTGAAGATTGAGAACTTCGACTGTGCTGTATTTGATGGCAAGTATGTCACCGGCGACGTGGATGAAGCCTATCTGAACAAGATTGAGCAAGCGCGCAATGACGCCACTAAGTCGAGTGTGCAGTCCGTCAGCGAGATCATTGATCTGCACAACAACTAATGGAAGCGCGGCTCGATTGCCGGGCCGCTGAGAGGGTGCAATGACGATTGAATGGGATGCCGGGCGTCTGGACAGTGATCTGGATGGCGTGAGTTTCGATACCCTGGCGGTCCGTGCCGGTCAGCAACGTTCGCCTGAGGGCGAGCACAGTGAGGCGCTGTTCCTGACCTCCAGCTATGTGTTCCGTACGGCTGCCGATGCGGCGGCGCGTTTTGCCGGTGATGTACCGGGCAATGTGTATTCGCGTTACACCAACCCGACTGTGCGTGCTTTCGAAGAGCGCATGGCGGCGTTGGAGCAGGCAGAACAGGCAGTGGCGACATCCTCCGGGATGGCTGCAATTATGTCTGTGGTTATGAGCCTGTGCAGTGCGGGTGACCATGTGCTGGTTTCACGCAGCGTGTTTGGCTCGACCATTAGCCTGTTTGAAAAGTACTTCAAGCGTTTTGGGGTTGAAGTCGACTACGTGCCGTTGGCTGATCTCGATGCTTGGGCTACTGCTTTTAAGCCGAACACCAAGCTGTTGTTCGTCGAGTCGCCGTCCAACCCGCTGGCTGAGCTTGTGGATATTGCCGCTCTGGCTGAGTTGGCTCATGCCAAGGGCGCACTACTGGCGGTAGACAACTGTTTCTGCACTCCTGCATTACAGCAGCCGTTGACCCTGGGCGCGGACGTTGTGATTCACTCCGCCACCAAATATATCGACGGCCAGGGCCGTAGCATGGGCGGAGTTGTGGCCGGTCGTGCAGAGCTGATGAAAGAGGTGGTTGGTTTTCTGCGTACTGCAGGCCCGACGTTGAGCCCGTTCAATGCTTGGCTTTTCTTGAAAGGGCTGGAAACCCTGCGTATCCGTATGCAGGCGCACTGTCAGAGCGCTTTGCAGCTGGCTCAGTGGCTTGAGCAGCAGCCGGGGATTGAACGGGTGTATTACGCGGGCCTGACCAGCCACCCGCAACATGAGCTGGCTAAGCGTCAGCAGCGTGCATTCGGGGCTGTGGTCAGCTTTGAAGTTAAAGGTGGTAAAGAGGCTGCTTGGCGTTTTATTGATGCAACCCGAGTGATCTCCATCACCACCAACTTGGGTGATACCAAGACCACCATTGCCCATCCTGCGACCACTTCCCACGGTCGTCTCAGCCCTGCTGAGCGCGCCAATGCGGGAATCAGCGACAGCCTGATTCGCGTTGCCGTTGGGCTGGAGGATGTCGCCGATTTGCAGGCCGATCTGGCCCGTGGTCTGGCCGCCATCTGATCCGCTGCAAACTCACTGGCGTGCCAGTGAGTTTGTCTTCACCGAGTCATTTTCCATTGGTTCTGCTTTAAAGCGTGTAGATTACAACTAGAGACCCTTGTTAAGGGCCGCTAGTTGTTTCTATAGAAAGAAGACAGAGTCGGATAAAAAGTTATTACCGAAAAGTGCAGATAAAAAGGCCCTGCATAGGCGGAGCCTTGATAACTGCACCTCGTTTAACGCAGATCAATGGTGCTAGCTTTATCCGACTTGTCGAACAGCAGTGTTGGGTCGCGGGGCAGAATGCCCGGTTTGTAGTCTTCACGACCGTCACCCAAGACACGTATATCGCTGTACTTCTTGCCTGACAATGCAGCCAGGCCTGCCGCGTCACGAACCACGGTAGGGCGTAGGAATACCATCAAGTTACGCTTAACACGTGTTTCTTTGCTGGAGCGGAACAGACGGCCCAAAAAGGGGATATCGCCCAATAGTGGCACCTTGGAGTCTGCTTGGGTGACGTCATCCTGAATCAGTCCGCCGAGCACGATGACCTGGCCGTCCTCGGCGAGGATGGTGCTCTTAATTGAGCGCTTGTTGGTGATTAAGTCGACAGCTGATATGCCTTGTGTAGTAGGGGCGATGGATGAAATTTCCTGTTCGATCTCCAAGCGTAACGAGGCACCGTCATTAATATGCGGCGTAACTTTGAGCGTTACACCAATATCCTGGCGCTCAATTGTGGTGAATGGATTATCTGCACCCGATGAATTGGTGGTGAACGATCCTGTTTGGAAAGGAACGTTCTGACCCACCAGGATTTCAGCCTTTTGGTGGTCCAGAGTCAGTAGGCTTGGTGTTGATAACAGGTTGCTCTTACTGTTAGCCGATAGGGCAGTAATGAGCATGCCGAACTTATCAGTACCCACACCTATAATTGCACCATCTGGCAAGTTGCCGATGGCACTGTTATCGGAGCCTTCGCTCTTGTCGAGAAACGCTTGCAACACTTTGCCGACAGAGAGGCCGGTACCGCTAAAGTTTGTACCACCCAAGCCCCCAGTGCTGCCTCTTGCATCGATTGCCCATTGCACCCCAACGGCATCAGAAATGTCGCCGGAGACTTCAACGATTGCGGCTTCGACCATCACCTGGGCGCGGGGCACATCCAGCTGTCGTACAATATCTTCGAGTGTCGCGACCACGTCGGGCTCTGCAAGCAGAACCAAGGCATTGAGGCTTTCGTCTGCGCGAATGAGCAGGTTTTGCGGTTTACCGGTCCCGGCTTCGCCGCTGCCTTCTGGCTTGAGCTTCTCAGACAGTTCGCCCAGGGTTTCAGCGAGACTTTTAGCATCGCTGTGACGCAGTCGGATGACTCGTGTGTTGGCTGAGCGGCTGGTGGGCGTATCGAGGGAATGGGCAAGATTGATCAGTTTGGTTCGTGCGGCGGGTGGGCCGAGAATAATCAAACGATTGGTCCGCCCGTCAGCAATTACCTGAGTGCCGGACGCGCCTTTGGTCTGGCCTCGATCGATGGAGTTACGCAGTACTTCAGCGGTATCCATAACCCAGGCATGTTGCAGGTTCATGACGCTGTAGTCGTTCTGGCCTTTTTGATCCAGCTGGCGGATCAGGTCTTCGATGCGCTGAATATTCGCGCTGCGGTCGCTGATGATGATCGCGTTAGCACTGGTGATTGCAGCCAAGTGGCCATATTGAGGTACCAGTGGTCGGATTAACGGAATCAATTCAGCGGCAGAAGATTGCTGGACCTGAATTAGGCGGGTTTCCAGGCGATCAGGCGCAGCGCGACCGCTGTCGGCCTCCGCTTTAGCTTCAGCGTTGGGCACGATCCGGGCCTGATCCCCTTGGGTGATCACGGTAAAACCGTGAGTGGCCATGACCGAAAGGAACAGCTGATAGACCTCAGTCAAATTCAGTGGGCTGTTTGACACAACACTGACTTGACCTTTCACCCTGGGGTCGACTACGAAGGTCTGTCCGCTGATCTGGGCAACCTGGTCGACAAACTCCCTGATATCAGCGCCTTTGAGGTTGATCGTCCAGCTTTCCTCTTGCTGACTGTTGCTGGGCGTAATGCCTGTGGGGGCCGCAAGCGCTGGTAAGGGGCTGAAAACTAGGCCGGCAAGCAGCAGGGCAGAGGTAATTCGCGAGAGAGTCGGAGTCATCGGTTCACTGGCTTTCCGTGTCAGATTCACTGTTGGCAGCAGGTTCCGCGGCACTGTCGGTTCCCTGCATTTGCTGTTGGAGTTCGCGCATGCGTTCGCGCAATTGCTTCAAATCATCGGACTCAAGCACTTCAAGCTGCTCAGGTGTCAGGTTTTCTTCTGCTGCCTGAGGCTCAGTGGCCATGTCTGTCACGGCAAATGAACTCGATTTTGAAACCGGAAAACTGAGACTCTCGCGCCGTCCGTTGCGCATCAGTTCAACCTGGTTGGTGGATACAGAGTGCAGGGTTACACCGCTGCTGATTTCATCGCCGACGCGGTAACGTTGCGCGGTTGCACCATTGAGAATAATAGCGCTGGATTGTTGCGAATCAGGGTGCACGAAGCTGCCAAGCAGCGTCAGATTTAAGTTGGTGCTGGGCGCCGGGCCCTGTTGAGTCGCGGCGCTTTTGCCGAAGAGTTTGTTCAGCTGCGGGTCTAGGGTGTTGTCATGCGCGGCATTAGCTGCCGTGGGCGCAGACGCAGGTTTGGACTGGATCAGCCGCATCCAGTCGACACTCTGCCATGCCAGGCTGATGCTCATGGCAATAATCAAGGCTAACCCTACTAATGTAGGGGCATGCCTGTGCAGCCAGCGCTGTGAAGCTGGTAGAGGCAAGGGGTGTCACTCCATGGCTTATTATTATATCGGTGTCGCAATGAGGCCGATCATAACGCCTTGAACTCCATTTGCCAGCCCCTCGTAAGGATGGTGTTTCGTTCAGCGCAATGTGCTAAAGATAACGCGCTGCTTTGAGGAGGTTGCGGTCAAATAATAACAATTAGCACGCAGAATCCATTTTGAGCCTGTCAGAGGATTGGTCAGGTTGTTAATGGAGCGTATGTGTCAAAAGAAAGGCAACTTAGGGATGAATGCGCTGCTCACCGATACGCCATTAAGGCGTCTACCATTTAGTTTCGCCAAGCGCCATGGCGTGCTTTTGCAGTCCACTAACGGGCTGCCCGGGCTTGCATACCGGCCAGGTGTCGACCCGGTTGTGCTGGCTGAAGCCCGGCGATTTTGTGGATGTAATCTGGCCCTGATTCCCCTTTCCAGTGAGGCGTTCGATCAGGCACTTGGTGCGGCCTATCAGCATGACTCCGCCTCAATGCAACTGGCTGAAGACATTGGCGGTAGCTTGGATCTGGCCGCGCTGGCGGATCAGGTTCCGGAAACCGAAGACCTGCTGGAGCAGGAAGACGATGCGCCGATTATTCGCCTGATCAATGCCATTCTTGGTGAGGCGATCAAGGAGAACGCCTCCGATATTCACTTGGAAACCTTCGAGAAACGCTTGGTCGTGCGCTTTCGCGTGGACGGTGTATTGCGTGAGGTGCTGGAGCCTAAGCGCGAACTGGCCGGTTTGCTGGTGTCCAGGGTCAAGGTGATGGCGCGGTTGGATATCGCCGAAAAACGTATTCCTCAGGATGGGCGAATCTCACTGAAGGTCGGTGGGCGCGAGGTGGATGTGCGGGTGTCGACATTGCCTTCTGCAAATGGCGAGCGGGTGGTGCTGCGTCTGCTGGATAAACAGGCCGGTCGTCTGAATCTTCAGCATTTAGGCATGAGCCCACGAGATCGTGACCTGATGGAAGAAACCGTGCGTAAGCCTCATGGCATTTTGCTGGTAACGGGGCCTACCGGATCGGGTAAGACAACCACGCTGTACGCCAGTTTGACCAGCCTTAACGACAGTACGCGCAACATCCTGACCGTCGAAGACCCGATTGAATACCACCTCGAAGGCATCGGTCAGACCCAGGTTAACTCCAAAGTTGATATGACCTTTGCCCGTGGTCTGCGGGCAATCCTGCGGCAAGACCCGGATGTGGTGATGGTCGGTGAAATCCGTGACCGGGAAACCGCCGAAATTGCGGTCCAAGCATCGCTGACCGGGCACCTTGTGTTGTCCACACTACACACCAACAGCGCTATTGGCGCCATTACTCGTTTAGTCGACATGGGTGTGGAGCCATTCTTGCTGTCGTCCTCGCTTTTAGGCGTATTGGCGCAGCGTTTGGTTCGAGTTCTATGCCCGCACTGCAAGGAACCTTACCAGGCTGACGAGGCTGAGTGCCGATTGCTGGGAGTAGGTCCTGATCAAGCACCGACATTGCATCGTGCTCGTGGTTGTGCGGAATGCCATCAGCAGGGGTATCGAGGACGTACCGGTATCTACGAGCTGGTGGTGTTCGATGATCAGATGCGTACCTTGATTCACAACGCAGCCTCTGAGCAGGAGATGAACCGGTATGCCCGCAGCCTTGGGCCGAGTATCCGCGATGATGGTCGGCGTAAGGTGCTGGAAGGGGCCACGACCATCGAGGAAGTGCTGCGTGTGACGCGGGAGGAATAGCTTTGGCCGCGTTCGAATACATTGCGCTGGACGGCAAAGGCCGTCAGCAGAAAGGTGTGCTGGAGGCCGATAGCGCGCGACAGGTTCGGCAGATCCTTCGCGAGCGGCAAATGGCGCCTCTGGAGGTCAAGGCATCGCGCAGCCGGGAAAACACCAGCACGGCGGCTCGGTTCAGTTTCAATCGGGGCATTTCCGCCGCTGATCTGGCCTTGATCACCCGCCAGTTGGCGACACTTGTGGAGGCTGCCTTGCCGATCGAAGAGGCCTTGCGGGCTGCTGCTGCACAGGCCACTTCCTCCCGCGTGCAAAGCATGCTGCTGGCGGTACGTGCGCGGGTGCTGGAGGGGCATGACCTAGCCAGCAGTCTGAAAGAATTCCCTTCGGCATTTCCCGAGCTTTACCGCGCAACTGTTTCAGCGGGTGAGCATGCCGGACATTTGGGGCCGGTACTGGAGCAACTGGCGGATTACACCGAACAGCGTCAGCAGTCACGGCAAAAGATTCAACTGGCGTTGCTGTATCCATTGATTCTGATGGGCGCTTCGCTGCTGATTGTCGGCTTTCTGCTCGGCTATGTGGTGCCGGATGTGGTGAAGGTCTTCATTGATTCCGGGCAGACCTTGCCAGCGCTGACCCGTGGCCTGATTGCTCTGAGTGACTGGGTCAAGGGCTGGGGGTGGCTCGCTGTTTTACTGATTGCGGCTGGGGTTGTGGCGTTGCGTGTTGCCTTGCGCGATGAGTCTTTCCAGACCCGTTGGCATGCATTTTTGCTGCGGGTGCCATTGGTTGGGCGCTTAATCCGTGCGACGGATTGCGCTCGCTTTGCCTCAACGCTGGCAATTCTGACTCGCAGTGGCGTGCCTCTGGTTGAGGCGTTGCACATTGCAGCGCAGGTGATCGCCAATCGGATGATTCGCGCCGATGTGTTGGTGGCCGCGCAAAAGGTGCGCGAGGGGGGGTCGCTGACCCGTGCGCTGGAGGTCAGCGGGCAGTTCCCGCCGATGATGCTGCACATGATCGCCAGTGGCGAACGCTCTGGTGAACTGGATCAGATGCTAACGCGCACCGCAGCGAATCAGGAAAGTCAGTTGGGTGCGCAAATTGCGCTGTTGGTTGGGCTTTTTGAGCCCTTTATGTTGGTGTTTATGGGAGCGGTGGTGCTGGTCATTGTGCTGGCTATCTTGTTGCCAATTCTCTCTCTCAATCAGTTGGTGGGTTAAGTAATGAAGAAACGTCAGAGCGGTTTTACCCTGATCGAAATCATGGTCGTGGTGGTCATCCTCGGCATCCTTGCAGCGTTGGTAGTTCCACAGGTGATGAGTCGCCCGGATCAAGCCAAGGTGACCGCCGCGCAGAACGATATCCGCGCCATTGGTGCAGCACTGGATATGTACAAACTCGACAACCACGCCTACCCAAGTACCCAGCAGGGGCTTGATGCGTTGGTGAAAAAGCCCAGTGGCAATCCGCAGCCGAAAAACTGGAACCGAGATGGCTACCTGAAGCGCCTGCCAATTGATCCGTGGGGTAACCCGTATCAGTACCTGGCGCCGGGCACTAAAGGTCCGTTTGATCTGTACTCCTACGGTGCCGACGGTAAAGAAGGCGGCAGCGATCAGGATGCTGATATCGGTAACTGGGATCTCTAACCAGCATGAGCCAGCGGCGGACAAAAAACAGGGGATTTACCCTGATCGAGTTGCTGGTTGTGCTGGTGATTCTGGGCGTGCTGATTTCGCTGACAGCCTTTAGCAGCGGTATCGCCGGGCCGGGGCGTAAGCTGCAAGGGGAGGCTGAGCGCCTGGCAGGTTTGATAGGTGTACTGGCAGAGGAGGCCGTATTGGATGACCAGGAATATGGTTTGTTGTTAACGCCAAACACCTATCAGGTCTTACGTTACGAGCCCTTCAAGCGTGAGTGGCTACCTTTGCCCGGTAAACCCTATGCCTTACCGGACTGGGCCGAGCTGACCATGGAGCTGGAAGGGGCAGCGCTCGCGCTACCTGAGCAAGAGAAAAAAACGGCGAAGCCCGGCAAACCAGTACCACAGTTATTACTGCTGTCTAGCGGGGAAATGAGTCCTTTCCGGTTGCGTGTGGCAGAGCGCAGGCCGGATGGATTGCGTATGCAGTTGGTCAGCGACGGCTTCCAGTTGCCTAAGGCTGAGCTGGAGCAGACAACGGGAGCGCGCAAATGAGGCGTGCACGCGGTTTCACCTTGCTTGAGGTCTTGGTCGCACTGGCCATTTTTGCCCTAGTGGCCGCCAGTGTGCTTAAGGCTGGCAGCGGCAGTCTGCAAACCGCAGCCCGGCTTGAGGAAAAGACCTTGGCCATGTGGGTGGCGGATAATCGTCTGGTTGAAATGCAGCTGTCACAAGAGCCGGTTGCCGATGGCCGTGAGCAGGGCGATACCGAGCTGGGCGGCCGTCGTTGGCAATGGATGAGCGAAGTAAAGAATACCAGTGAGCCGGACATGCGCCGGGTTACTTTGTGGGTTGCACTGTACAACCCGAAAGAACTCACCACGGATATTAGGGAGCGTGCCGTGGTCAGCCTTAGTGGCTTTATCGGGCTGGCACCATGAGGCGTGTACAAGGTTTTACCTTGCTGGAGCTGCTGATAGCCATAGCCATCTTTGCGCTGCTGGGGCTGGCGACTTACCGCATGCTCGACAGCGTGATGCAGACCGATAAGGTTACCCGCGCCCACGAGGCGCAATTGCGCGAACTGTTGCGAGGTATGGCTGCATTCGAGCGGGATGTGGTGCAGGTGATTGCACGACCGGTGCGTGACCCTTTTGGTGAATCCCGGGCCGCCTTGATTGGTGAGGATTTGAACGGTGCTGTCATTGAACTGACCCGTAGCGGCTGGCGTAATCCATTGGAGCAACCTCGCTCCAACCTGCAACGCGTGCGCTGGCAGCTCAGTGGTGAGCAATGGCAGCGCCGCTACTGGACCGTGCTGGATCAAGCACAAGACAGCCAGCCGCAGATACAGCAAGCGTTAACGGGGGTAACTGAGGTGCGCCTGCGGTACATGGATAAGGATCATAACTGGCAGGAAACTTGGCCTCCGCCCAACAGCAGCACTCAGGAATCCCTCACGCTGCTGCCACAAGCAATAGAGTTGCGTTTGCAACATGAGCGGTATGGCGAACTTTATAGGTTGATTCGCTTGCCCGAGGGCATACCGGAAAAAGCCCGTCAGGCGGGTGGCACTCCACCTGATGAGGAGTCCGGTGAGGCTCAGCCCGAGGTGCCGCAGACATGAAACGGCAGCAGGGTATGGCCCTGATCACCGTGTTGTTGGTAGTGGCTGTCGTGACAGTAATTAGCGCCGGCATCATCGCACGTCAGCAGGTGTCGATCCGCAGCAGCGGTAACCAACTCCATGTGCGCCAAGCCCTGCATTACGCGATGGGCGGTGAAATTTTGGCGAAAGCCATACTGCAACGCGACCTCAGCCAGGGAAATCCGCGAGAGCCGGTCGATCACCTTGCTGAGCGCTGGGCCCGGCCCAATAAGCCGTTTGCATTGGACGAGGGAGGGCAGCTGCAAATGCAGATTATCGACCTGTCCAGTCGCTTCAATATCAACAGCCTGGTACGCAATGGGCAGCCGAACCAGCCCGCTGTGGCGCAATTCCGCCGGTTGCTGCTAACCCTGCAAATTGATGCGCCCTATGCTGAGCGGCTGATTGATTGGATCGACGCGGATGACCAGCCCTCCGGTGGATTCGGCGCCGAAGACAACCAGTATCTACTGGACCCGCCTGCTTATCGTGCGGCCAATCGCGAATTTGCTGATGTCTCCGAATTGCGCTTGATTTTGGATATGACACCGGAGGACTACCAGCGCTTACAGCTGTATGTCACTGCGTTGCCAGCGGATGCCCCCTTGAACGTCAATACGGCCAGTGCCCGGGTACTGACGACGCTTGCGGATGGCATTTCTTTCAGTACGGCGCAGGGGCTAGTGGCGGCTAGGGGGGCAGAGGGGTTCCCCAATATAAAAGCATTTGAAGCCCAAGTGGGCGGTATGAAATTGCAAAGCCAGCGTCTGGATGTGGGTAGTCGTTATTTTCAGGTGATTACGGATGTGACCGTCGGTGATCGTCGCCAGGTATTGCGCAGCAACCTGTATCGGGGCGCTGATGGCAAGGTATACGTACTAAGCAGGGATTTGGGGCAGGGGGCGTTAATGCCAGTGGTCGTTGAGGAAGAGCAACAATGAATACTCGTATCTTTCTGCCGCCAGAGGCGTGTGCGGAGGTAAACGCAGAACTGCTGGTTTGGTTAGTGACTGCCGAGACCAGTGAAGCCCTTAGCTTTGCCGAAGCGCAGTCACGCATAAGTGGCAGTTGGACGTTGGTGTTACCGGTGGAGGTAGTGACCGCGTGCGCCGTCAACCTGCCTACCCGCAAAGCGCGCTGGTTACGCCAAGCGTTGCCGTTTGCCGTGGAGGACATTCTGGCTGATGACGTAGAGCTGATGCACCTGGCGTTGGGGGAGCAATTGGCAGATGGGCGTCATCGTGTATATGCCGTTCGCAAAAATTGGTTGGCTGGTTGGTTGAGTGCCTGCACGCATGCGCCCCAAGCGATAGCAGTGGATGCTGACCTGTTACCGCACGAAGGTTGTAGCCTGTTGATGCGTAATGATCGATGCCTACTTGGCGGTGAAAGCGCCGCCCGGCTCGCGTTCAGCCTGCAAGACTGGGAGCACTTGGGAGCGCTTGTTGCTCAGCCCGTTCGGGCATGGCATGAAGAAGATGTGACTGTTCCGGCAGATATAGAACAGCGCGAATCGCTGGCTGATTCCTACCGGTGGTTAGCGCAGCAGCCGCTGCGCAACAATCTTGCCCAAGGTGAGTTTGCGGTGCAGAGCAGCAATGGCCAATGGCAGCGGTTTAAGCCTGTGGCGGCGGTGGTAATCCTATTGCTGGCCATGCAATGGGTGTTCAATCTCGCCCAGGGGTGGCACCTGCAGCGTCAGGCGGATGTCTATGCCGAAGCCAGTGAGGCGTTGTATCGGGAGTTATTTCCGGATGATACCCGCTTGGTGAATGTCCGGGCGCAGTTCGATCACCATCTTCAGGGAGCAACAGAGGGCGGTCAGTCTCGTATGCTCAATCTGCTTAGTCAGGTCAGTGTGGCGCTCAATCAGAGTGGTAGACGGGTTGAGATTGCTCAGGTCGATTTTAGTGAGGTGCGGGGAGACTTAGCCATGCAGGTTGTAGCCAGTGGTTTTGCTGATCTGGAGCAGTTGCGTGAGCACTTACAAAGCAGTGGTTTAAGTGTGCAGCTAGGCTCCGCCACGCGTGAAGGTGAGGGGGTAAGTGCAAGGGTGGTGGTCGGAGGATGAGCATATTAGCGAAGACCCAAGGGCTAACCCGCCAGTTTGAAAACTCCCAGTTACTGCAACGCTGGCGCACCTTGGCGCCCCGTGAACAGGTTGCATTGGGTGGATTACTCATGTTTCTGGTGTTGGTACTGCTGTATCTGGCGCTTTGGCAGCCTGCCCAGAAGCATGTCCAGCAGGCTAAGCTGGCGTTTGAGTCGCAGCGTGATTTGCATGCCTATATGCAAGCCAATGCCGAGCGGGCCAAAGCGGCCATAAACGTTCCGCAAGTAGCCGTTGACCCTGCGCGTCTCCAAGGCCTGGTTACCTCTACCGCCGCTGCTCAGGGGTTAATGGTTGAACGCGTCGACAGTGATGGCAGCGGTGTCGTCCAAGTGAACCTGCGTCCAGCTCCTTTTGCCCAATTGCTACGCTGGTTTACCCTGCTGCAGGAACAAGGTGTGGGGATTGCCGAGGCTGGGCTGAATCGGGGGGATGACAATCTTGTTACGGCTCGACTGAGTTTGCGAGTGGCTAACTAAACCCCACAAGACCTCGGAGGATGCTCCGAGGGGGGAGGCTGCGCAGTGAGATGTTTTTTCTCTTTTTTAGAAAAACTTCAAGCAGGGTGTTGACTTACGTTCGGTTCATCCGTACATTGCGCACCTCGCAAGCAAGCGGGTGATTAGCTCAGCCGGGAGAGCATCTGCCTTACAAGCAGAGGGTCGGCGGTTCGATCCCGTCATCACCCACCACTTGCTGTGAAGGACATTATGTCCAAACCGACGCGCAGCGGTAGTTCAGTCGGTTAGAATACCGGCCTGTCACGCCGGGGGTCGCGGGTTCGAGTCCCGTCCGCTGCGCCACATTTTCCATCTCAGGCATGCTTGGGATGAGGCAGAAAAGCAAAGCTTAGCTGCCAGACGAAGCAAGAGTTGTACTGGGCATTATGCCCAAACCGACGCGCAGCGGTAGTTCAGTCGGTTAGAATACCGGCCTGTCACGCCGGGGGTCGCGGGTTCGAGTCCCGTCCGCTGCGCCATATTTAAAAGCCCTTTTTAGTAAGGGTTTTGATGAGAAGTAAAACCGGGTGGTTAGCTCAGCCGGGAGAGCATCTGCCTTACAAGCAGAGGGTCGGCGGTTCGATCCCGTCACCACCCACCATTTTTGTTGTACCGGGCGTTATGCCCAAACCGACACGCAGCGGTAGTTCAGTCGGTTAGAATACCGGCCTGTCACGCCGGGGGTCGCGGGTTCGAGTCCCGTCCGCTGCGCCATACAAGAAACCCTCAGGTAGCAATACCTGAGGGTTTTTTCTTGCCTGAGACAAATTGTCATATTGCGTTCATATTCATTCTTTAGCTTGATACCTATCATCTTTTAGAGCGGAACCTCCGCTACAGGGATGAGTCAGAGCTATTAATCAATAAAGGAGAATGAAATGGACGAGTATCAGGAAGAACTGCTGGAGGCCCGTGCTGCTGAGTACGATCCCGCAGAGTTGGACGAAGACGCTACCGAGCTTTAACGAGGTAGCGTTTTTTATGGGGTTCGGCGCTGTTCGCGTCGGTATTCACCCGGGGTCTGCTGGTTCCAGCGTTTGAAGGCCCGTTGAAACGCCTCGGCTGAGGCAAAACCCAGCAAGTAGGCAATCTCCCCAAAACTGAGTTCGGTATCGCGGATGTAGGCGACCGCCAAGTCTCTGCGCGTGTCATTAAGCAAGGTGCGGAACTGTGTGCCTTCTTCTGCCAGCCTACGGCGCAGTGTCCAAGGTGGTAGGTGCAAGCGTGTGGCGACTTCCTCTAAGTCGGGCTCGCGGCCCTGCAATAGCGCTCCCAGCAAGTGTGTGATGCGTTCGCTGAGGTTGCGTGTGCGTGTCAGTTGTTCCAGTTCCTTTTCGCATATCTCCAAAAGATGAGCCCATGTACCCGGGCAATGCTCTGGGTTGCGCAGGTTGAGTGCCTGTTGGCTCAGGCGAAGCTGGTTGTGACTGGCTGAAAACTCCACCGGGCAGTTAAGCAGGCTGCTATAGCGCTCAGCATAATCTGGCTCTGCAAACTCAATCTGCACCTTGTCGACTTCGATTGGCTGCTGCGCCAATTTACTCAGGTGGTGCAGCCACCCGGAGAGCACAGAGTCAACCACAAAACGGTTGTAGGCGTTGTAAGGGCTGATGGAATAGAAGCGCAGCCAGGCACCCCGTGTGTCCTCGTGAAAACTGGATTGACCGCGGTAGTTGGCAGCATACAGCGGCTCAAAGCGAATGATCGTTCGCGCGGCTTCGCGTACCGTGGGCGCTTGGGCTGCGGTAACGCCTGCCAGCCCAAGTTGGCTCAGGCGCGCATGCTGGCCCATCAGCAGCCCAAGCGCCGGTTCGTTGCACTGTTGGATAGCGCTGTGCCCCAAGCGCATAAAGCGCGGGATCGACAGTCGAGCTCTAGGTTCGGCCAGTCGACTTGCATCCAGTCCGTAGGCTTCAAGCATAGGCTCCGGAGCATAGCCGCACTGCTTCATGGCATCGGCTAGCCCGTAGACAAAGCCCACTGATAAGTTGCCGAGTCTGATCCGGGCCTTGTTCATGTTTTTGAGCCTGTCTGATTGCGAGCTGGCGCTGTGAAGGTAGGTGACTGCTTTGGTTTTGCCAAGCCTATCTGTAACTTTTGATCAGTATCTTGTTATTTATGGTCATTGAGCGCTCAGGTGCGGGTGACTATTGTCATGTCCATATCGACTGGCACCCAGTAAGAGGTGCTGGCGCTTCCGTGTAATGCCAAAGCCCGATGTGGAGATTGTCATGACTGCTTACCCTAATTTGTTGGCCCCGCTGGACCTCGGCTTCACCACGCTGCGCAACCGTACTCTGATGGGTTCCATGCACACAGGGCTGGAGGAAAGGCCAGATGGCTTCGAGCGTATGGCAGCCTATTTTGCTGAGCGTGCCCGTGGTGGTGTTGGCCTGATGGTGACGGGCGGAATTGGACCGAACGTGGAGGGCGGTGTGTACTCCGGCGCAGCCAAGCTGACAACGCCGGAGGAGGCCGACAAGCACCGTATCGTGACCCGTGCCGTGCACGAAGCGGGCGGTAAAATCTGCATGCAGATTCTTCATGCTGGCCGTTATGCCTACAGCCCGAAGTCGGTAGCACCGAGCGCCATTCAGGCGCCGATCAACCCGTTTAAACCCAAAGAACTGGACGAAGAGGGCATCGAGAAGCAGATCGCCGATTTTGTGACCTGCGCAACGCTGGCCCAGCAGGCTGAGTATGACGGCGTTGAGGTGATGGGGTCGGAAGGTTATTTCATTAACCAATTCCTGGTTGCGCACACCAACCACCGTACTGATCGTTGGGGTGGTTCTTACGAAAACCGTATGCGCCTGCCTGTGGAGATCGTGCGCCGTGTGCGTGAGGCGGTGGGGCCGAACTTCATCATCATCTATCGGCTGTCCATGCTCGATCTGATCGAGGGCGGCAGTACCTGGGATGAAATCGTGATGCTGGCCAAGGCGATTGAAAAGGCCGGTGCCACCATTATTAACACCGGTATCGGCTGGCATGAAGCGCGCATCCCGACCATCGCCACCAAGGTGCCGCGTGCGGCCTTTACTAAGGTCACTGCCAAACTGCGTGGTGAGGTGAGCATCCCGCTGATTACCACCAACCGTATCAACACCCCGGAAGTGGCTGAGCAAGTGCTGGCTGAAGGGGATGCGGACATGGTGTCGATGGCCCGACCATTTCTGGCTGATCCTGAATTCGTCAACAAGGCGGCTGCTGGTCGGGCGGACGAAATCAATACTTGCATCGGCTGTAACCAGGCCTGCTTGGATCACACCTTTGGCGGCAAGCTGACCAGTTGCTTGGTTAACCCCCGTGCCTGCCATGAGACTGAGTTGAATTACATCCCCACCACTCAGGTGAAAAAGATAGCCGTGGTAGGTGCAGGCCCTGCGGGGTTGTCGGCAGCCACTGTAGCGGCAGAGCGCGGCCATAGTGTTGTGCTGTTTGATGCTGCCAGTGAGATCGGCGGGCAGTTCAATGTCGCCAAGCGCGTACCGGGCAAGGAAGAATTTTGCGAGACGCTGCGTTACTTCAAGAACAAGCTGAAATCCACGGGCGTGGATGTGCGCCTGAACACCCGCGTCAGTGCGGATGATCTGGTTAAGGGCGGTTATGACGAGATCATTCTGGCAACGGGTATCGTGCCGCGCACACCAGCAATTCCCGGTATCGAGAGTGAGAAGGTGATCAGCTATTTGGATGCGATCCTTGAGCGTAAACCGGTAGGACAGAAGGTCGCGGTGATTGGCGCAGGCGGTATTGGTTTTGACGTCTCCGAGTTCATTACCCACCAAGGCGAGTCCACCAGCCTCGACCGCGATGCGTTCTGGAAAGAATGGGGTATCGACAAGGCATTGAATGCGCGTGGTGGCGTTGCGGGCGTTAAAGCAGACGTTCATCCGGCGGCTCGTCAGGTGTTCTTGCTGCAACGTAAGAAAAGCAAAGTCGGCGATGGACTTGGCAAAACCACCGGTTGGATTCACCGCACTGGCCTGAAGAACAAGAACGTGCAGATGCTCAACTCGGTCGAGTACTTGAAGATTGATGAGGCTGGTTTGCACATTCGTATAGCTGAAGGCGAGCCTCAGGTATTGCCGGTGGATACGGTAATCGTGTGTGCGGGCCAGGATCCGCTACGCGATCTGCATGGTGGGTTGGTGAATGCTGGCCAAAGTGTGCACCTGATTGGCGGTGCTGATGTGGCAGCTGAGCTGGATGCTAAGCGTGCGATCAATCAGGGCTCGCGCCTGGCAGCAACTCTGTAAACATGAAGCCCCGCGTGATGCGGGGCTTTTTTATGTGTTGGTAACGCTGTAGTGATCGAATAAGAACAAGGAGAGGATCATGAGCTGTGAATTGCAATTGCAGCCCGCTGCTGCCGCAAGTCTGGCCCGCTGGCATCAGTTCGTTGAGCAAAAAGACCTGAGCGGTTTGCCGGGGTTGTTGCATCCACAGGCTGTTTTTCGTTCGCCTGTCGCGTACAAGCCTTATAGCGGAGCCCCTGTGGTTTCGCTGATTCTAAATACCGTGATTAAGGTGTTTGTCGATTTTACTTATCACCGTGAGTTGGTCACAGTGGATGGGTTAAGTGTGGTGCTGGAGTTTAGTGCCAAGGTCGCAGGGCGTGACTTAAAGGGTATCGACCTGATCCGTTTCGATGAGGAAGGCAAGATTGTTGAGTTTGAAGTGATGGTACGCCCAATGAGTGGCTTGCAAGCGTTGGGGGAGGAGATGGGGCGTAGGTTGGCACCGTTTCTTTCGGCCGGGAAACCTGATTCAAATTAAGAATGCTATTTGACTAATCTGATAGTTTGTAGCGATGACGCTGTTAACGGGGTGAGTGATAACTGTGTCACATGGTTCGCGGGTTCTTTCCCATAGACTTGCGGTCATAGGGCTTAAGCAAAGGCTGTAGATCGCCAATTCTAGGGCTGTCTGATTGCCGCTATTTGCTAAATAAATATGAAAACGCACTCAACACGTGCCAACCGTGTTGCAGGCTGGACAGGCATTCTGTTCGGGCGAGGGAGATTCGATGGGGCTGAAAAAGAAACCTCAGATGGTCGAGGCGGTTTTGTTCTTCAATGAGCAGGGCGGCATCGGCAAGCAGATGATGTTCACCGAGTTCGAAGCATTGCTGGATGGCGTGGTGAACATTGCAGAGTTTGCTGATCAGCAAAAAAAAGTGGCGTATGTCCTGATCACGCCGCGTTTGTTGGTTAAGTCTGTGGTCTGTTTCTATCTCGATTTTGATGAAGATGGCGCGCCGGACCGGGGCTGGAACATTCCTCTGCAACTGCTTGCGGATAAAGCCCAGTTTGGCCCTGATTTAGGTGGCGGCCCTATACGCCTTGTATCCCGTGATAACTGCTCAGTTAGCAGTCATCACCATTTTCTTTGGGAGCCTGATTTTGCGGCGCAAAAAAATGAGTTGGTGCTGCTAGCGGAGGCCGTCAAGCGCAACTCGCTGGGTATTCTGGTTGAGGAGGAGCCCCGGGGCACTCAGGCTGCCTTGAATATCGCTGGCACTAAAGACGATACACAGCTCCGGCTAGACCGTGACCAGCGGATGAAAAACGCCGAGCTGCTAAAGCAGCAACGTCAGCTTCTGGAAACATTGACCCGGGAGCACGAGGCAGAGTTGGGGCGCCTCAAGGACGAGCTACAGCAACAGAGTGCGGGTTTTCACCAACAGATCGCCCGCCTGCAAAGTGAGCTGTCACAGCAGCAGGCTGAAAATGCTGCATTACGGGTGCAGATTGCCGAGTTGCAGGCTGAATCTGCGGCGCAGGCTGCGCGTTTTCAGGCCAGTCGAAAGGAAATGGGCGACCAGTTACGTAGCCTTGAACAGGATGCGCGTCAGGAAACTGAGCAATTGCGGATGCAGTTTGAGCGGGTAATGCAGGATAAATTGGACAAGCTGCAAGCTCAGCATAAAGAGCAACTGTCCATTCGTGATGTTGAGATGGCTTATCTGCATGAGCAGGATGGTCATAACCAGCAGGAAATTAAGCGCCTGACAGAGGCTAATACACAGCTGTTAACCCAAGGTGGACTGCGCTACCTGGAAGGGCTTAATGCATTGGGTGTGATGTTTGTGGTGTATCACCCCGGAGCTGGGCATTTGACGATACCGATACAGGACATTGCTCATTATCAGGACAACCCGATGGCGTACGCAGCGAGCAAATGTTTTGTCAGCGAAGAGCAATATCGCTTGTGGGTCGAGCACTACCAGCAGCCCACTTGCATTGCTGTTATGGCCAATGGTGAACGCTGCGCTATCCCGCTGGATCGGGTGGATGTACCTGGACGGTTTATCGCGGGTGAGTCCAATTGTTGTTCTCGCCACAAGACAGGTGCGCGTCTGCGCAGTGCAGGCTGATTTTGCCGGTCATCCTGCCCGCCTGGGCTCCTCAGGCGCCTTTGCAATCGCTGAGCTTTGACTGGGCAGCAGCGGCCGGTGTGCAACTGGCCGTGTTGCGTCTGGATCTGCTTGACCCGCTGATCAGTGGAAATAAATGGTTCAAGTTGCGCCATCATCTGCAAGCAGCCGCTGAGTGCAAGGCTGCTGGAGTGATCAGTCTGGGCGGTGTCCATTCCAATCACCTGCATGCACTGGCCGCTGCGGGTAAGCGGTTCGGCTTTAAAACTGTGGGCCTGCTACGCGGCGATGAACAGGACACACCGACCGTTCGCGACCTGCGCGAGCTGGGTATGCAGGTGCACTGGCTGGGTTATGGCGGCTATCGCCAGCGGCATGCTCCGGGTTTTTGGGCGCCTTGGCTGAAGCGTTATCCGCAGTTTTATCCGGTGCCGGAAGGCGGCGCGGGCGAGCAAGGTATGGAAGGCTGCGCCCAGATCGTAACGATGATTCGCCAGCAGCTGCCTCTGCTTGGCTGGGATGATTACGATGCCTGCTGGCTGGCCGCAGGCACAGGTACAACCGCCGCAGGTATGCTGCTGGCTGAGGAGTTAGGGCGAACTGTGCACGTCGCAGCGGCGGTGCCTCCTGGGCATGGCGTTGAAGCGTGTCTGAAGGCTGTTGCCGATCAGGCTCGTGCGGGGTACGTCTTGCATGATGCCAGTTGTGGCGGTTTTGCCAAAACCAGTCAGGCGTTATTGGATTTTATGTTGGCTGCGGAAGTTGAAAGTGGCGTGCCGCTTGAGTCGGTGTACACCGCCAAGGCATTAATGGCATTGCGCCATTGCGTGCTGGGCGATTACCTTGCCGCCGGTAGCCGTCTGGTGTTTGTTCATACCGGAGGTTTGCAAGGTCGCGCCGCGGCTTTGAGTGCCGTTGCAAAGATAGCTAAGTGAGACCGCTCAGGCTTGTGTAAACCGCAAGTTCACTTGCCGACCGAAGTTAGTCGTAATTCATCCCGATGACTGGAGAGACTATGGTTGCCACACTTAATCCTGACCAGCTGCGTAGCCTGACTCCGCTCAATGTGTTGTCCGAACAGCAATGGCGTGAGTTGCGTCCACAGCTCTCGCCACAGCCCTTGCTTGCCGGGCAGACGCTGTTTGCGCTGGGGGATCGGCAACCCCGCACCTATTACCTGTTGGCAGGCGAACTTCAGCTCACCGCTCAGGATGGCCAAATAGAAACAGTCCGCGCAGGTAGTCAAAGCACGTGTCATCCGCTGTCGCCTGTTTTGCCGCGTATTCACGAGGCACGGGCACTCAGCGATTGCAGCTTGCTGGTGCTGGACAGCGCTGATCTTGATCGTCTGGTTACCTGGCAACTGGCGTTTCAGGATTTGTTGCTGGAGCTGGGGCAGAGCCATGATGACCTTGAGTGGTTGGAGCGTTTGTTGGAGAACCCCTTATTCGCCAAAGTGCCGCCAACCAACGTGCGCAGCATGCTGGAACGACTGAAGCCGGTGGCGCTGGCAGCGGGCAACCAAGTGTTGCGCGAAGGTGAAATAGGTGACTGCTGCTATTTCCTTAAGCAGGGGCGTGCTGAGGTGATTCGCGGTGCTGACAGCTCACTGCAATTGCTGGCGGAGCTGGAGAGTGGCGCCTGTTTCGGTGAGGAGGCATTGCTTGCCGATAAACCTCGAAATGCCACTGTCACCATGCTTGAGGACGGTGTGGTTATGCGCCTGGATCGGCAGGACTTCTTTGAGCTGCTCAAATCGCCTGTTGTGGCCGAGGTTGGGTTGAATGAAGCGCAGAGCCTGATTGAGGCGGGAGCGCAATGGTTGGACGTGCGTTTGCAGGATGAATACGAGCGTGGCCATGCCAGCGAGGCCTTGAACATGCCGTTGCAATTGCTGCGCCTGAAGGCTCGCCTACTTGACCCTGCACGCACTTACCTGTGTTGCTGTGACAGCGGCAAACGCAGCACCAGTGCAGTGTTCTTGCTCTCGCAGTTGGGTTACCGTGCTTTTGCCTTGCGAGATGGCCTTGATGCACTCTCGGCAGAGCAGCGCGAGCAACTGTTGTGCGAGCAGGGCGCTGGTTATTTGGTGCGTTCAGGCGGGCGGATTGAGCGCAGCTTGTAACTTCAGTTCGGCTGCGGCCAGTGGTCATTGACCAGAAAGGCCCGCTCAGCTTCTACCCATTCACCGTTGTTACCCGGTTCCAGCTTGACCAGCAGTTGGGCGTTGCTGTCCGTTTTCAGCCCTGAGCGCCAGGTTTCGAACTGCTCGATGCTCCAGACTTCTTGCGGGGGAAGGCGTGCCGGTGCGAGCCAGGCTAGGCGTGGTAGTGGTTGCCAGTTTACGGGGTTGTTTCCGATAAAGTCTGCCCATTGCCGCTGATGCAGCCATCGACCTTTGTGATGTTGTGGGTTATGCCCCAGAGGCCCACCGCAGGGCTGATCCCAAGGGCTGAACAGATAACCGGACAGCCATAGCGTGGCCTGAGGTGGCTCAATCTGCAAATTCGCCATGCTTGCCAAGGCTTCTGGGCTGGAAGACAGCGGCAACTGATGGCTGATGAGATGGTGCAGTTTGATATCCAGGCGGTCGTGGCTGCCGGGGCCGAGCCAGTCAGCATGCGCCGAGCCGCCAGTATCACGTCGCGCGAGGTAGAACTTCACGGCTAACTCAAGGTGATGAACGCCTTCGTCGTCGCGCAGCAGTAAGTCCATTTCCCCCAATGTGTGGCCGTGCTGGCGAATCGGCAAATTAGCGCTCAGCACCTCGACATCGGGCGCGGCTTGCAGGGCAAATTGCCACAGCTGCTCGTAATACAAGCCCAAGCGTCGTACCGGTCTTTGCTGCAAGTGTCGATTAAGCGTTGAACCGTCCGCATCCAATGCCAGCAGCCAGTCTGTGAGCGCAGTGTGATCCCGCATCCAGCGGCTGGCTTGCAAAGGGTGGCGCTGTGAAGCTGGCAGATCGCTGAGCAGTGCGGGCGATAGCAGTGTCCAGGCCAGGTCGCGTACGGCACTCTGGCGCAGTTCAGCCATCAGATAGTCAAGGGTAGAGGAGTTGTCCATGCAGCGAGCATAGCGCTAATCAGCGACCTGCACAGGCCTTCGGTTTGCTGCCATAGCGGGCTTTCGCCCATAATCCGGTATTGGTTTTTGAGTCGGCGGGAGCATCATGGAACAGTTTCGTAATATCGGCATCATCGGGCGTCTGGGCAGCAATCAGGTGCTCGACACCATCCGCCGGCTGAAGACGTTTCTGCTTGCCCGCCACCTGCATGTGATTCTTGAGGACACCATTGCCGAAGTCCTGCCGGGTCATGGCCTGCAAACCTGTTCGCGGAAGATTCTAGGTGAGGTGTGCGACCTGGTCATCGTCGTGGGCGGCGATGGCAGCATGCTCGGCGCGGCCCGTGCGCTGGCACGGCATAAGGTACCGGTCTTGGGTGTTAACCGGGGCAGCTTAGGGTTTCTCACCGACATTCGCCCGGATGAGGTGGAAATCAAAGTAGCCCAAGTGCTGGAAGGGCACTACACCACTGAGACGCGCTTTTTGTTGGAGGCCGAGGTGCGCCGCCACGGTGAAGCCATTGGCCAGGGCGACGCCATGAACGATGTGGTACTGCACCCTGGCAAGTCCACCAAGATGATTGAATTTGAGTTGTATATCGACGGCCAGTTTGTCTGCAGCCAGAAAGCGGATGGCCTGATTGTGGCAACGCCGACTGGCTCCACCGCGTATGCCTTGTCTGCGGGTGGCCCGATTATGCACCCCAAGTTGGACGCTATTGTCATCGTACCGATGTACCCGCACACGCTGTCCAGCCGACCGATTGTGGTGGATGGCAACAGTGAGCTGAAAATCGTGGTGTCCAAGGATTTGCAGGTGTATCCGCTGGTTTCTTGTGATGGGCAGAACCACTTCACGTGTGCGCCCGGTGACACCATCACGGTGGCCAAGCGTCCGCAGAAACTGCGCCTGATTCACCCGCTTGATCACAACTACTACGAGGTGTGCCGTACCAAGTTGGGCTGGGGCAGCCGACTCGGCGGGGGTGACAGCTAATGGAGCTTGATCCCGCGCGTGGTTATGACCTGATTGGCGATATCCATGGTTGCGGCAAGACCCTTGAGCGTCTGCTGAGCGATATGGGTTATGCGAAGCAGGATGGTGTCTGGCGTCATCCTAAACGGATGGCGATTTTTGTCGGTGACCTGGTAGACCGTGGCCCACGCATCCGCGAAACGCTGCATTTGGTGCATGACATGGTTCAGGCCGGTCAGGCCCTGTGTGCCATGGGTAACCATGAAATGAACGCGTTGGCATGGAATACCCTGGCGCCGCCGGGCAGCGGTCGGCAATACGTACGCGAGCACTCGCCGCGCCACACCCGCTTAATCAAAGAAACCCTGGAGCAGTTCGAGGCCTACCCGGATGAATGGCAGGCTTTTCTGGATTGGTTCTATGAGTTGCCGCTGTTTATTGATGCCGGGCATTTCCGTGTTGTGCATGCCTGTTGGGACCAAAGCCTGATTGATCCGTTACGGGCGCAGTTCCCCGATGCCCGCATCACCGAGGCTTTCATTCAGGAGTCGGCTGAGCATGGCAGCTTTGCCGATATCGCTCTGGATCGGCTGTTACGTGGCACCAACATGCGCCTGCCGGATGGTATGACGTTGACCAGTTATGACGGCTTTACCCGTTCTTCTTTCCGTACCAAGTTTTGGGAAGAGAACCCGCAGACGTACGGCGACATTGTCTTCCAGCCGGATGCCTTGCCTGAACTGGCTGCGCAGATGCCACTGAGCGAGTCGCAGAAAACCGAATTATTGAAATACCCGGCCGATGAGCCACTGCTGTTTGTGGGGCACTACTGGCGCAGTGGGAAGCCCACGCCGATCCGTAGCAACTTGGCCTGTCTGGATTACAGTGCGGTGCTCAACGGCAAGCTAGTGGCTTATCGACTGGATCAGGAAACCCGCCTGGATGCCGACAAGTTTGTCTGGGTGAATGTTGACCGGCCGGAGGCCCGCCCATGAGTGCTGTTGTAGCCATGCGTCTGCCTGAGCAGGTGGACTTGAGTCAGTTTGTTGCCCTGATGCGCCGTTTGCAGGTGCCGCACCGTGTTGCGGAAGAGGCGGGTGAGCAGGTGGTGTGGGTGCCGGATGAAACCTTGGCGGAGCATGTGCGAGAGTTGTACGCCCGCTATCCGCAGGGCGATCAGGCCATTAGTGCTGCAATAGATGAGGCGACTACCCACGGCGCGGCTCAGAGCACGCGTGCAGGCTTTGTTCAGCAATTAGCAGCCAGCCCGATGACGGCCGCAGTGTTGGTTATCACACTGCTGTCAGCGCTGGTCACTATGCTTGGTGACAACCTGGACACTGTGCGCTGGCTGAGCTTTGTTGATTTCCAAGTACAGGGCCAATACATCTACTTCGCCACGCTGGAGCATACCCTGAGCAGTGGCCAGTGGTGGCGTCTGTTGACGCCGATGTTTATCCACTTCGGCATTCTCCATCTGGCGATGAATACCTTGTGGTATTGGGAGTTGGGTAGGCGTATTGAATGGCAGCAGGGGCGGCTCATGCTGCTGGGTTTGAGCCTGCTGTTCAGCCTGGCTGCCAACTTTGCCCAGCACCTGTACGGTGGTCCATCGTTGTTTGGTGGCCTCTCCGGTGTGCTTTATGGTCTGCTTGGGCACTGCTGGATTTACCAGCGCATAGCACCGAATAACGCTTACCGTCTGCCACCCGGCGTGCTGGTGATGATGCTGGTCTGGCTGCTGATCTGCATGACCGGGGTGTTTGAGCTGCTGCAATTCGGGGCCATTGCCAATGCGGCTCACGTTGGTGGACTGGTCGCAGGCTGTCTGACCGGGCTGTTAGGCGGTGCACTGGCCCGCAGTCGCCGGTAAACTGGCCATTATTTTGAGTATGGAGGTGCCTATGTCGACCTTTCTCGACGCGATTGCGAATATCACCCCTGAGATTTATCAGAACCTCAAACTGGCGGTGGAAATCGGCAAATGGCCCGATGGACGCAAGCTGACTCAGGAGCAGAAGGAGCTGACTTTACAGGCACTGATAGCCTGGGAGATGCAGAACCTGCCTGAGGAGGAACGTATCGGTTACATGGGGCCACAGGAATGCAGCTCCAAGTCCGCGCCGATCCCTAATCTGTTGTTTAAGTCTTCGGACACGATGCATTAATTTTTCCTGATTAAACGAGTGTGTAATGAGTGAGTTGGCTCGCGGTTCCCTGAGCAAAATGGCGGCGCAGTTAGACGCGCCTGTGCAGTACAGCTTTCGCTTGGGCGATGAACTGCTGCCGGTTAATCCGCTGATCGGTAAAACCCTGCGTCTGGAATACCTGGGCGCGATCCATTGCAGCCACTGCGGGCGCAAGACCAAAACCAGTTTCAGCCAGGGTTATTGCTACCCGTGCATGCAGAAGCTGGCCCAGTGCGATGTCTGCATCATGAGCCCGGAGCGCTGCCATTACGATGCGGGCACTTGCCGCGAGCCGAGCTGGGGTGAGCAGTTCTGCATGACGGATCACGTGGTCTATTTGGCCAACTCCAGCGGCATCAAAGTCGGTATTACCCGTGCAACCCAGATTCCAACGCGCTGGATTGATCAGGGCGCCAGCCAGGCCATGCCAATCATGCGTGTGGCGACACGTCAGCAGTCAGGTTTTGTTGAAGACCTGCTGCGCACCCAAGTAGCCGATAAGACCAACTGGCGTGCGTTGCTCAAAGGCGATGCAACGCCGCTGGACCTGCCCGCTGTGCGGGATGAACTGCTCAATAGCTGCGCTGAAGGCATCACTGCCCTGCAACAGCGTTTTGGTATCCAGGCCATTCAGCCGCTGGCGGAATCACAGGTGGCGCAGATCAATTACCCGATTGAGGCCTATCCAGCCAAGATCAGCAGCTTCAATCTGGATAAAAATCCGCTGGCCGAAGGTACCCTGCTGGGCATCAAGGGCCAGTACCTGATGTTTGATACCGGCGTGATCAACATCCGCAAATACACAGCGTATCAGCTGGCCGTCCACGAACTGGCCGTCTGACAACTCTTACCGTGAATCCGGCGTACCACCGCCGCAGAGAAAGGGCCACAAGCCATGCGTACTGAACAGCCTAAGATGATTTATCTGAAGGACTACAAGGTTCCTGATTATCTGATCGACGAGACTCACCTGACCTTTGAGTTGTTCGAGGATCACACCCTGGTTCATGCGCAGTTGGTAATGCGCCGTAACCCTGAGGCGGGTGAAGGTTTGCCCGCCTTGACGCTGGATGGTCAGGAGCTGGAGCTGCTGAGCATCTCCCTGAATGACCGTGAGCTGAGCAGTGCGGACTATCAGCTGACTGACAGCCACCTGACTCTGCAGCCGGACAGCGCCAGCTTCGTCATCGACAGCAGCGTGCGCATCCACCCAGAAACCAACACGGCGCTGGAAGGCCTCTATAAATCTGGCAGCATGTTCTGCACTCAGTGTGAAGCTGAAGGCTTCCGCAAGATCACCTATTACCTCGACCGCCCGGACGTGATGAGCAAATTCACCACCACGGTCAGCGCTGAACAGCATCACTATCCGGTGCTGCTGTCCAACGGCAACCCGATTGCCAGCGGAAGCGAAGAGGGCGGCCGTCACTGGGCGACCTGGGAAGACCCGTTCAAAAAGCCTGCCTATCTGTTTGCATTGGTTGCAGGTGATCTCTGGTGCGTCGAAGACACCTTCACCACCATGAGTCAGCGTGAGGTGGCACTGCGTATTTACGTTGAGCCGGAAAACATCGACAAGTGCCAACACGCCATGGACAGCCTCAAGCGCTCCATGAAGTGGGACGAAGAGGTCTACGGCCGCGAATACGATCTGGACATCTTCATGATCGTGGCAGTCAACGACTTCAACATGGGCGCCATGGAGAACAAGGGCCTCAACATCTTCAACTCCAGCTGCGTGCTGGCCAAGGCTGAAACCGCCACTGACGCGGCTCATCAGCGTGTTGAAGCGGTTGTAGCGCACGAATACTTCCATAACTGGTCGGGCAACCGCGTGACCTGCCGTGACTGGTTCCAGCTGTCCCTGAAAGAAGGCTTCACTGTGTTCCGTGATGCCGAGTTCAGTGCTGACATGCATTCACGCACGGTTAAGCGCATCGAAGATGTGGCTTATCTGCGGACTCACCAGTTCGCTGAAGATGCAGGCCCAATGGCGCATCCGGTACGTCCTGATGCCTTTATGGAAATTTCCAACTTCTACACCCTGACCGTTTACGAGAAGGGCTCGGAAGTAGTGCGCATGATCCACACCCTGGTCGGCGCAGAAGGCTTCCGCAAAGGCAGCGATCTGTACTTTGAGCGCCATGATGGCCAAGCCGTGACCTGCGATGACTTCATCAAGGCCATGGAAGAAGCCAATGGCATCGACCTGACTCAGTTCAAGCGCTGGTATAGCCAGGCCGGTACGCCGCGTGTTGTGGTCAGCGAGAGCTACGACGCGGCTGCTAACAGCTATCGCCTGAAATTCCAGCAGAGCTGCCCGCCGACGCCAGGGCAGGCTGAGAAGCTACCATTTGTGATTCCGGTCGAGTTGGGATTGTTGGATGCTCAAGGCCGTGAAATGCCGCTGCAACTGATCGGTGAAGATGCGCCGGTTGGCCGTAGCCGTGTTCTGCAACTGACCGAGGCAGAACAGACCTTTACCTTCGTCAACTTACCGGAAAAGCCGCTTCCGTCGTTGCTACGCGGCTTTTCAGCCCCAGTGAAGCTGAGTTTCCCCTATAGCCGTGATCAGCTTATGTTCCTGATGCAGCATGACGCTGACGGCTTCAACCGTTGGGAGGCTGGGCAGCAGCTCAGTGTGCAGGTTCTGCAAGACCTGATCGCTCAGCAACAGCGTGGCGAGCAGATGGTGCTTGACCAGCGTTTGGTAACGGCACTGCGTAGTGTGCTGGAAAACGACAGTCTGGATCAGGCGATGGTGGCAGAGATGCTGTCACTGCCGGGTGAGGGCTATCTCATCGAGATCAGTGAAGTGGCTGACGTTGACGCCATCCACGCCGCCCGCGAATTCGCTCGTGAGCAACTGAGTGCTGAGCTGTTTGATCTGCTCTGGCAGCGCTACCAGCGTAACCGTGAGTTGTCCCGTAACAGCGCGTACGTGGCGCAAGCCGAGCATTTTGCCCGCCGTAGCCTGCAAAACATTGCCCTGTCTTACCTGATGCTCAGCGGCAAGCCAGACGTACTGGCGGCCTGTCTGGAGCAGTTCGAGAAGGCTGACAACATGACCGAACGCCTGACTGCTCTGGCGGTTCTGGTTAACTCACCTTTCGAGAAAGAAAAGGCACTGGCGCTGGAAAGCTTTGCCGACTACTTCAAGGATAATCCGCTGGTGATGGATCAGTGGTTCAGTGTTCAGGCCGCCAGCGCGCTGCCGGGGGCGCTGCAACGTGTTGAGCAACTGATGCAGCACCTTGCGTTCACACTGAAGAACCCGAACAAAGTGCGTGCGCTGATTGGTGCATTTGCCGGGCAAAACTTTGTTGGCTTCCATGCCGCAGACGGTTCGGGGTATCGCTTCCTGGCTGATCAGGTGATTACGCTCAACGGGTTGAATCCACAGATCGCTTCGCGCCTGCTGGCGCCATTGACCCGCTGGCGCAAGTACGACAGCGCCCGACAGACCCTGATGAAGGCGCAATTGCAGCGCATTCTGGATTCAGGGGATCTGTCCAGTGATGTCTTTGAGGTCGTGAGCAAGAGCCTTGCGGGGTGATTGATCCAGCCTCTTAACGATCTAGAGCAGTAAACATGGCTCGGTGTGTGATGCATCGGGCCATTTTTTTTGCCGGTAGTTCGAGGCTGACAAGTGTTACCCATCTATCCAGGTAACAAATAAGTGTTACCTACGCCATCTGACTGGATTCGACAGGCTGTAAAGTTTTGTACAGGGCTTGATCTTTCTGCGACGAGGTGAACAAGAAGATCGCTCTATGTCGGTGTTCTTGTCTGCTTTGTAGGACGATTGTTTCTTATTTGTACGTTTTGTTCAGTATTTGTTTGGTGAATGTACAGTCATTTTATGAATTCATTGAGTTGTTCATGACTGTGTAGATATTTCTCAAATTTCGCCGAGTTGGCGTGATGGTTGCTTTGACTCGAGCGAATGAGTTTTCGGCACTAGAGTTTTGATTAAGGGCGCAGGGGGAAATTGCGCTCAAGCGGGATTGAGGTCGGCCACTGGTGGTGACCTTTTGCTATGCGCCGGAACGCTAATAAAAAGAGATTTGTTTACGGAGTAAATTTCAATGGGGATTCTCACAGGTAAGTCCGTGCTGTCTTTTGCGCCAGCCAAGGCCGGTTTTGCCCTGGCAGGTGTGCTGCCATTGCTGTTGGCAGCCCAGGCGCAAGCAGTAGAGTTCAGCTTTGCCGAGGGAGAAGTGTCAGGTTCCATCGACACCACCGTTTCGTATGGTCAACTGTGGCGTGTTCAGGGACAGGACAAAAGCAACAACGACGTCAACACCAACGATGGCAATCGTAATTTCGATACCGGCTTAGTATCTGAAGTGTTCAAGATCACTTCTGACCTGGAAGTGACTTGGCAAAACTACGGCGCCTTCATCCGCGGTACTGCGTTTTATGACACGCAGATCATGGATAAGCGCAATGACTTCTATGACAACAACTCGCCGGTACAGCCTAGCCAAACGTATCCGCGTGATAACACCTTTACCTACGAGACCCGCCACAAGGCTGGCCGCGATGCGCAGATTCTGGATGCCTACCTTTATGGCAACTGGGATATCGCCGACATGCCGGTTACGGGGCGCATTGGCAAGCAGGTGTTCAACTGGGGTGAAGGCTTGTTCTACCGGGGCGGTGTCAACACCACTAACCCGATCAATGCCGGGCAGTTCCGCCTGCCAGGTTCTGAGCTGAAAGAAGTTTTGGTGCCGGTTGAGGCGCTGAGCTTCAATATCGGTTTGACTGACAACCTGTCCATGGAAACCTTCTACCAGTTCAACTGGAAAGAAAGCGCTCTGGACCCGGTCGGCACCTATTTCGCTGAAACTGATCTGTTTGCCGATGGCGGCAGCATTGCTTACACCAGCTTGGCAGGTACCGCGTTGACTGCACCTCAAGCTGCACTGGGCGGGGCTTCACTGACTCAGCTATATGGGGCAGGTGCGGGCGGCCTGTGTGGCTTCCAAGTGGGGGGGCTGTGTGGCAACGGGCAAAACTTTGTCTACGAAGGTGACCAGATTGTTCGCGTGGCTAATGTCGGCCCTGACATTAATGCCAAGAACGATGGCCAATATGGCGTTGCCTTCCGCTACATCGCTGAAGAGTTGAACTCGACGGAGTTCGGCTTCTATTACATCAACTACCACGCCAAAGAACCGACCATCTACGCAGATCTGGGCAGCTATCAAGGCGTCAACTTGGATGAGGTTGCCAGCTTTATGCCGGGTGGTCTGAGTGTGGCGAACGTGACCGCAGCGGGTGGTCTGGCGACTCTGGACACCCTGGGTAACGTACAGGCTCGCCGAGAGTTTGCGGAAGATATCCGCATGATGGGCCTGAGCTTCAACACCACCATCAACGAAACCTCGGTATTTGGTGAGTTGGCGTACCGCCCGAACATGCCGATTGGTATTTCAACCACCAACGATTTGCTGGGTGATTTGATTGGGCAGGCGGCCAAGCTGTCGAATACAGGGCCAATCGCCAATGCGCTGGGTGGTCTGGATGGTTCTGCACTGCTCGCAGGTGAAACCCTGCGTCTGGGCGATTCTGTTCATAACTACGAACGCGTGGAGATGTTCAATGCATCGCTGGGTGCGATCCACAACTTTGGTCCAAGCCTGGGCTTTGACTCGCTGATCGGCGTGGCGGAGCTGGCTTCGGAGCATGTACGCGGTAGCGACCTTAAGTACACCGACTTCAACGGCAATACCCGTTACTATTCTGGCCGCCCTAACAACTCTTATGTTGCGGGCTACGATCGCGATTCGCAGATCGACAAAAATGCTTATGGCTACACCCTGGTGGTATCCGGTACCTGGAACGACGTTTATGCGGGTGTGAACCTGTCTCCGTTCGCCGTGTACAAGGATGACTTCAAGGGCAACTCGCACCAGACCGGTAACTTTATTGAAGGGCGCAAGGCGTACACCTTGGGCGTGCGCGCCAGCTACATGAACAGCCTTGAGGCCGAGTTGCAGTACACCGAGTTCTATGGCGCAGGCCAGGACAACTCCGGTCGTGACCGCGACAACATCGGCTTTAACGTTAAGTACTCCTTCTAACGACATATTTAAGCCGGAGTCTTAGGGTTCCGGCACCTGAACAGCTTCGGAGATTGAAGATGCTGAAGAAACACACGCTGATCGGAGCCGCTATTGCGCTGACTCTGTCTGCGGCCAACGCTCTGGCGGCGGCAGCCCCAGAAGACGTCGCTAAACTGGGCAAAAGCCTGACGCCGTTCGGTGCTGAAAAAGCGGGCAACGCGGCCGGTACCATCCCTGAGTGGACCGGTGGTATCACTCAAGCGCCTGCTGGTTACAAGGGCTCGGGCAGCCACCATGTTGATCCGTTTGCAGAAGACCAGCCCCTGTTTACCATCACCAAGGCTAATTTGGATCAGTACAAGGCCAACCTGACCCCTGGTCAGATCGCCATGTTCAACACCTATCCTGATACTTATCAGATGCCGGTGTATCAGAGCCGTCGCTCTGGTTCCGCGCCGCAGTGGGTGTATGACAACACCATCAAAAACGCCGCTACTGCCAAGCTTTTGGATGGTGGCAACGGTTTCTCCGATGCCTACGGTGGTATTCCGTTCCCAGTGCCGAACAATGGTGTCGAAGCGCTATGGAACCACATCGCCCGTTATCGCGGTTCTTATGTCGTTCGCCGTGCTGCGGAAGTAGCCGTACAGCGTAATGGCAGCTACTCGCTGGTCACCTCTCAGCAAGAGGCCATGTTCAAGTTCTACGATCCTAAAGGTAGCGCTGAAACATTGGGCAACATCATGTTTTACTACCTGACGTTCACCAAGAGTCCGGCGCGTTTGGCCGGTGGTGCAACCCTGGTGCATGAGACGCTTGATCAAGTCAAAGAACCTCGTCAAGCCTGGGCATACAACGCCGGTCAGCGCCGTGTACGCCGCGCTCCCAATCTGGCCTACGACACCCCGATCGCCGCTGCTGACGGCCTGCGTACTGCAGACGACACCGACATGATCAACGGCTCGCCGGATCGTTATGACTGGAAACTGGTTGGGAAGAAGGAAATTTATATTCCTTACAACAACTACAAAATCACCAGCCCTGACGTGAAGTACAGCGAACTGCTCAAGCCAGGGCACGTTAACCCGGCAGTGACGCGAAACGAACTGCACCGCGTATGGGTGGTTGAAGGCACGCTGAAACCGGGCGCTCGCCACATCTATTCCAAACGTACCCTGTTCCTCGATGAAGACAGCTGGCAAGCCGCTGTTGTAGACCAGTATGATGGTCGTGGTGACCTGTGGCGCGTTTCAATCGCCTACCTGAAGAACTATTACGACCTGCCTACCACCTGGACTGCCCTGGATACCTTCCACGATCTGCAAGCTCGTCGCTATCACGTACAGAATCTTGATAACGAAGAGCCCGGCACAATCGATTTCAGCCAGGTAATCCCGGACGATGGCTACTTCAAGCCGGCGGCATTACGTCGTCGTGGAACTCGCTGATTTTCGTGTGAGTGACGCAAAAGGCCGCTACTGTTGTAGCGGCCTTTTGCTATTTGAGGCGTTTGTAGTTCATTTAAGTAAACGGGCTTAACAAAACATAACGTCACGCTGATTGTCAGCGCTTTTCAAAGCTAAGTAGGATAGGTGTACTGCTTAAATAGTTAGTACTGCCTAATAAGAATAAGGGGGAAAGTATATGAGTGAGCCCGTCATGTGGCGCACCCTGATCGGTCATGCAGCAGGATCGCTTCGCACACCGATGCCGCGGGTACGTACGCCAATGGCCAAAGCGCTTCGCCTGTGCGGTGCCCTTTCTGTGGTAGTGCTGGCTGGCCTGTCTCAGCCTCTGTTGGCTGAAACTGCTTCGGCTGAGGTGCTGGCTGTCGAGTCTGCCAAAGCCCAACATTCCCTACTGGTCGATATTGCCAATTTGGGCAAACGTCTGGTTGCGGTCGGTGACCGTGGCCATATTCTCTATTCCGATGACAACGGTAACAGCTGGACACAGGCCAAAGTGCCGACTCGCCAGTTGTTGACGGCGGTCTATTTTGTCGATGACAGCCACGGCTGGGCTGTCGGCCATGACGCACAGATTCTGGCGAGCACAGATGGTGGCGTGACCTGGACCAAGCAGTTTGAAGACCTTGAACTTGAGGCGCCGCTGTTGGATGTGTGGTTCAAGGATCGTAATACCGGTTTTGCAGTGGGGGCCTACGGTGCGTTGCTGAGCACCAACGATGGTGGCGCTCATTGGGAAAACGTCAGTGATCTGATGGATAACGAAGACGCCTATCACCTCAATGCCATTACCGAAGTGAGTGGCCAGGGTCTGATTGTGGTGGGAGAGCAGGGCGTTATTTTCCGCTCGCCTGACTATGGCCAGACATGGGAAACCTTGGAAAGCCCCTATGAGGGTTCTCTGTTTGGAGTTCTCGACGCGGGTGAGCCGGGTGCGGTCCTCGTTTACGGCTTACGTGGACATTTGTTTCGCTCTGCTGATTTCGGCAGCACTTGGCAGCGCATAGAGCTGAAGCGGGAAAACAATGGGCCGCTTGAGTTTGGCCTGGCCAATGGCAGCAAACTGGCAGATGGCAGTTTGGTCATCGTCGGCCACGGCGGCACGATCCTGCGCAGTACTGACAATGGGCGCAGTTTCACCGTACAAAATCGCCCTGATCGCTTGTCTCTGGCTGGCGTAGCGGCCGACGGCAAAGGTCGATTGATCTTTGTCGGGCAGGGCGGCGTGCAATTCTCTGCGCCGACTGAAACCAGTCGTGGTCAACAATAATAAGCTGGGGTAGCGTTTGATGAGTAACCATCACCAGGATAAGGCTAGCTTTCTTGAGCGGCTGATTTTCAACAACCGGCCTGCAGTTATCTTGATCTGTACGCTGGTCAGCATTTTCCTGTTCTATCAGGCGACGCAAGTGCGTCCCTCGACCAGTTTCGAAAAAATGATCCCGCTGAGCCATCCGTTCATTCAGAACATGATGGAGCACCGCAACGATCTGGCTAACCTCGGTAACACGGTGCGTATTTCGGTATCGGTGAAAGAGGGCGACATCTTCACCAAGGAGTACATGGAGACCCTGCGTCAGATCAACGACGAGACCTTCTATATTCCCGGTGTTGACCGTTCCGGCCTGAAATCCCTGTGGACCCCAAGCGTCCGCTGGACTGAAGTGACTGAAGAGGGCTTTGCCGGTGGCGAGGTGATCCCGCAGACCTACGATGGCAGTGCTGAGAGCCTTGAAGAGTTGCGCAGCAACGTACTCAAGTCGGGGCAGGTTGGTCGTCTGGTGGCGAACAACTTCAAGTCGAGCATTGTTGATGTGCCGCTGTTGGAGTCCTATCCAGACCCGAATGACCAGAGCAAACTCGTTGCGCTGGATTACCGTCAGTTCTCCCATGAACTCGAGGAAAAAATCCGCGAGAAATATCAGGCGCAAAACCCCAACATTGAAATCCAGATCGTTGGTTTCGCCAAGAAAGTCGGTGACTTGATTGATGGTTTGGTCATGGTGGTGGCGTTCTTTGCTATCGCCCTGCTGATCACCTTTGCGCTGCTGTACTGGTTCAGCTGGTGTATTCGCAGCACCATTGGTGTGTTGATTACCACCCTGATTGCTGTGGGCTGGCAGCTGGGTCTGATGAATCTGGTCGGCTTTGGCCTTGATCCGTATTCCATGCTGGTGCCGTTTTTGATCTTTGCCATTGGTATTTCCCATGGCGTGCAGAAGATCAACGGTATTGCGCTGCAATCCAGTGATGCGGATAACTCGCTGACTGCTGCGCGACGAACTTTCCGTCAGTTGTTCCTGCCGGGCATGATCGCCATTCTGGCGGACGCGGTAGGGTTCATCACGCTGCTGATCATCGACATCGGGGTGATCCACGAGCTGGCCATCGGTGCCTCCATCGGTGTGGCAGTGATTGTTTTCACTAACCTGATTCTGTTGCCGGTTGCGATTTCCTATCTGGGTATCAGCAAACGTGCAATTGAACGCAGCAAGAAAGACGCTGTGACCGAAAAACCATTCTGGCGTGCACTGTCCGTTGTAGCTCACCCGAATGTGGCACCGTTTATGGTGGTGCTGGGCCTGGCGGCTGGTGTGGCGTGCTTCTTCTATCAGAAGGAAAACCTGCAAGTCGGTGACCTTGATCAGGGGGCTCCTGAGCTGCGTCCTGACTCCCGTTACAACCTGGACAACGACTTCATCATCAAAAACTACTCAACAAGTTCCGATGTACTGGTGGTCATGGTCAAGAGCGCCCCTGAAGGCTGCTCCACCCATGAAGCGCTGGCTGCAATGGACGAGCTGATGTGGAAGATGGATAACACCGAAGGTGTGCAGTCGGCCGTGTCCATGGTTACGGTTTCGCGCCAGATGATCAAAGGCATGAACGAGGGCAACTTGAAGTGGGAAACCCTGTCCCGTAACCAAGATGTACTGAACAACTCCATCGCCCGCGCAGACGGTCTGTACAACGCCGATTGCTCGGTAGCGCCGGTGCTGGTGTTCCTTGAAGATCACAAAGCAGAAACCCTCAAGCGCGCCGTCAAAGCGGTACAGGAGTTCGCTGCCGAGAACAACAAGGATGGCCTGGAGTTCCGCCTAGCCGCCGGTAATGCGGGTATTGAGGCTGCAACTAACGAAGTGATTTCGACCTCGGAACTGAGCATTCTGGTGCTGGTGTACATCTGGGTGGCGGTGATGTGCTTGATCACCTTCCGCTCCATCCCGGCCACTATCTGCATCGTGCTGCCGCTGATCCTGACCTCCATTCTGGGTAACGCGTTGATGGCCTTCCTCGGCATCGGCATGAAGGTTGCGACCCTGCCGGTTATCGCGTTGGGTGTCGGCATCGGTGTGGACTACGGCATCTACATCTACAGCCGCCTGGAGAGCTTCCTGCGTGCTGGCCTACCGTTGCAAGAAGCCTACTACCAGACGCTCAAGTCCACCGGTAAAGCCGTACTGTTCACCGGTCTGTGCCTGGCGATCGGCGTAGCCACCTGGATCTTCTCGGCCATCAAGTTCCAGGCCGACATGGGCCTGATGCTGACCTTCATGTTCATCGTCAACATGTTCGGTGCGCTGCTGCTGTTGCCTGCACTGGCTCGCTTCCTGATCAAACCGGAGAAGTTGGTGGGCAAGCAGGGTGGTTCGCTGTTCGCGCATTAATTTCCTGCAGTCGCTGAGTCCTAAAAGCCTCGCTGAGAAATCAACGAGGCTTTTTTGTATCTGCTCACCAGAAGTCTATGGTGTGCATGGCAATAAATTGTCGAGAACAGTTTTCTTCAATACATCCGTTTTAGAGGGGTTTAACGTCGTCCTCATTGATTGAACAGGGAGTGGGAGTGATGAGTCTTTATTGGGCGATGGCTGCGTTTGCGTTGGCGATGTCTATTTCACCAGGGCCGGTGAATATTGTGGCGTTGAGTGCGGGTGTGCGGTTTGGTGTATGGGCCAGTTTGCGTCATGTGACCGGCGCAACGGTGGGGTTTACCTTGCTCTTCCTGCTGGTTGGTTTAGGCCTGCATGGGCTGTTGGAGCGTTGGACGTCGTTAACTCTGGCAATCCAATTAGCCGGTGTGGGTTTTCTGCTTTATATGGCCTGGAAGCTGGCCTGTGATGATGGGCAGTTGAGTCAGGCTGAGGTGCAGGGGCCGTCGTTTGTGCATGGCGCTCTGATGCAGTGGCTTAACCCCAAGGCCTGGTTGGCTTCTGTATCAGGTATGGCGGCGTTTGTGGCCGACGGCAATGTCGGCAGGGTGTTGCTGTTTGCCCTGATTTACTTTGTTGTCTGTTATGCCTCGGTTGCTGCCTGGGTGTGTGCCGGGGCACTGCTGGGGCGATATCTGGATCAGCCGGGTAAGGTGAGGCTATTCAACCGCTGCATGGCCGCGCTGCTGGTGGGGAGTGCGCTTTATCTGCTGATCCCTGAATGACTGCGGTAGTGGCCCGGTGTCGCCGCCAGTAAGTGTTTGAAGGTGCGCTGGAGATGTGCCTGATCAGCGAAGCCTGCTTGTTGGGCAACATCGGCCAGTGTGTGCCCGTGTCTGAGCAGTTCGCGGGCTAACTGAACGCGTTGGTTGAGCAGGAAGGCGTGGGGTGTCATTCCATAGTGCTGCTTGAACGCCCGGTTGAGGTAGGAGGCCGAGAGGCCGGCGGCGGCGCAGATATCTTCGATTTTCACGGCATCTGCGCAGTGCATGCGGATAAAGTGCGCGGCTTTCTCCAGTTGAGTGTGGACGTCCTGGCTGGCTTCAGCAGGTGCGTCGAGACGTTCCAGCATCTGTGTGAAGAACTGTTCTGAGGCCTGCCGCTTGATTGTCAGGTCGTTACCGGTGCTGAGGGTTTGGTACAGCTCGATCAGGCCAGAATACAGCGCTGGGTCCTGGCTCATGATGCTGTCGAGGCGTTTGAACGCTGGGCCTTGGTTGAAGCCGAGCTGTTGCTGCAGGTCACCGAGCCAAGCGCAGTCGACATACAGCATGATGTAGGACCACGGCTGGTCTGCAACGGGGTTGCAGGCATGAACGTCGCCGGGGTGCATCAGCACAACGGTGCCGGTCTGCACGTGATGCCAATCGTCACGGTTGAAGTACGTACTGGTGCCGCCGGTAATGGCGCCAATAGAGAAGGTGGCGTGGGCGTGTCGTGCGTAGCACAGTGCACGCCCGTCAGTGACGTACCGGGCTTCGATAAAGGGTAGGGCAGAGTCGCGCCAGAAGGTGCTGGTTGTGTGCATGTTCTGACTCATCGTCTGCTCCTTCACCTTAACGCGGGTATAGCGGTGGAAGCGGGCTGGGCTCTTGTGCCGTGCCGGCCTCATTGTCATCGAGGTCTGGCAGGCTGCGTATTGCCAGCCACAGGTTGCGCCCCTGCCAATGTTGGCCGCTTTCGCTGTAAAGCGCGCCGTTCAGACCGTCCAGTGCCTCGGACAGCGGCGTGTAGCGGGCGGCCATGTCGGCAAGGGTTTCAGGTTGCTGGCGAGCCCAGGCATCTAACGCATAGCGAGTGGCCTGAGAGTCGTTGGCCAGACAAGTGCGCTTGAGTTCATCCAGTAGGTCCTGGCTGCTCGGGCCGTCTTGTTGGCTCGGCAATACCGCGGGTTGTCTGCGAGCACGCCACCAAAGGAAGAAGCCGAGCAAGGTCGTCAGCGCAAAGAACGCTGTGCTGAGTTGCCATGGCCACAGCCGTGGGTTTTCAGCGTTGATTGCAGTAGCGCTGGAGGGGGCTTCATTGCTGGGCTGAGGGCTCAAGGTCGGGTTGGCCGATACGGTGAAGGTCCGCGCTGGCAGGCTGGTGCGTTCCAGTTTGTCGGTTCCGGTATTCCACCAGTACACCTCAACTTCGGGCAGGGTGATTTCGCCCTCGCGGTTAGCCACGAGTGCTTCACGCTCTTCGCGGCTGCCAATAACGCCTTGTTCGGTGGTCTGGTTGGACAGCTGAGGCTGGTCAGGATAGCGGCGCAGCTCTGGAACTTGGGTTGCTGGTAATGGTTGCAACTGGGCGCTGGAGAGGCCTTCTGCCCTGATGGTCAGGCTGCGGGTCAGGGAGTCGCCGAGTTGGGCTTGCTCTGGCTCCGGCTTCCAGCTTTCGCTCAGGCTTAGCGCTCGGGCAGGTAACCATGGCGCATTGGCTGGGTAGTCAGCTGGTTTGCCTTTGACCTGCAGGGGAATAACCGGTGATTTAACCCGTACGCGTTTGCCTGGGCGTGGGCCGAATGGGTTATAGGCGTTGCTGTTGCGCTCAACGGTGGTGGCGGTAAAGACCTGGGATGGGATCTCCAGCTTGCCGCTTTCCTGAGGGAAGATGGCGTAGCGCAGTTCAATTACACCGTGGCGAACGCCATTTAGATCAGTCTCATAGGTGCGCGGCTCGCCCAGCGATTCGATACGCGCTTTGGGCATTTTTAGTGGCGTCAGGCTGCTGTCGTCGTAGAGCGAGACAGAGTGATAAATGCGCAGGGTCAAGATGGCTTGGGCCTGCACATAGAGCGTGTCATGGTCGACGCTGGCGGTGATGTACACAGGCGCCACCTGATTACCATCGGCACCTGTACTTTCCTGGACGTAGATGACCACCGGATCACTTTTCAAGTCGCCCAACGTGAGCGGTGGAATGACGACATAACCGCTGTTTTTCGGTTGCAGGGTAACAATCCAGCGAGTGCTCGATTCTGTTCCGTTGCTGCCGCTGCTCAATCGATTGACCTGACGGGTGCCGAGTACGTCGAACAGTTCATTGAGCGGCTGCAGGTCAGGCTTTCCGAATTGGGTCGAATCGTTGGTTTCAAGTGTCAGCTCAATGGTCTCACCTTCGCTGATGCGGGTACGGTCAACGCTGGCATGGAAGATGGCGGCGTTGGCGGTGAAAGCCATGAGGCTGAGCAGAAGGGTGCAGAGCAGTCGGCTCATTGCTGTTGCTCCAGGCGCTGTTGTTCCAGTCTGAATTTGCGGCGCAGTAGCTCGCCCGGATCATCGGGGATTTGTCGCAGCCATTGTTCCAGTGACTGCCGACGTTCTTCATCCAGAGCGGGATCGGTACTGGCTTGCTGCTGTGCGGCGTTGTCGGGTTGCTTGTCGGGTTGTTTCTCAGCGGATTGCTGTTGATCCGATGTGTTGTTTTGCGGGGCTTTCGGTTGCGCTTGTTCCGGTTCAGCTGAAGCGTCTTGGGGCTGCTCAGGCTGTTGGTTTTGTTGCTGATTCTGGTTGTCTGACTGGCCGTTGGCCTGCTGTTGCTGCTCGTTTTGCTGATCTTGCTGCTGGTCTTCAGACGCGTTCGACTGGCTCTGACTTTGCTGCATAAGCTGCTCGATCAGGGCTTTGTTTTTGCTGGCCTGAGGGAAATCTGGCTGGATTTCCAGTGCTTGGTCGTAGGCTTCGATGGCGGCTTCCAATTCGTTGCTGCGGGCCAGGGCATTGCCGCGGTTGTAGTGATCTGCCGCGCTGTCGCCATGCGCAAAGCGTTCGGCGGCCGCAGCGTAGTCGCCAGCCTGATACAGGGCATTGCCTTGCCAGCGCGGATCGCTGAAGCGCTCGGCGGCTTCTTTGGGTTTTTGTGCTTCGAGCAGGCGCTGGCCCTGTTGGTCGGGGCGCAGCCAAAGATCGGTAAAGCTAAAGGCATAGCTATTTTGTGGCAGGCACAGCAGCAGCGGCAAGCACAGTAGCCAGCCACGTCGGGCACCGCAGGCGGCAATCAAAAGCAGGGCAAGTAGCAGCCAGTGGCTGTGGTCGGCCCAAGCCTCTAAGCGCACCATTTGGTTGTCTTCACGGATGCTGCGGCCGCTGTCGAACAGGCCCAATGTGTGCAGATCGCTTTCATCCAGTGTCGCCCTTTGGTAGCGCGCCCCGACTTTGCTGGCAAAGCTGGACAGACCGGCGTTATCCAGACGCGGCATGATGATCGCGCCCTGGCTGTCTTTCATGAACGAGCCGTCTTCCAACAGGATAGGTGCGCCTTCTGGGCTGCCGACGCCGAGGATGTTCAACCTGTTGCTGTTGCCGCTCAGGGCTTGGCTGATGCCTTGTTCTTCGGCCTGAGTCAGGGCGCTGGTGATGATCAGCAGGCGACCATTACCTTGTGAGCCTTGCTCAAGTAGTTGCAGGGCTTTGGCTACTGCTAAGTCGGCACGCTTGCCGGGCTTGGGCATGATGGTGGGGGTCATGGCATCCAGCAGGTTGCGGCTGGTGGCCAGATCGTCGGAAAGCGGCACTACGGTGTGGGCACTGCCCGCGTAGACGATGACGGCGGTTTGCGAGTCCGGGCGTGCCTCCAGCAAGTCGAGAAGCTTGCGCTTGGCTTGCTCCAAGCGGTTGGGCGAGGCATCGCTGGCGAGCATGTCCGGTGTCATCTCGATCATAACCACCAGCGGGTTGGCTGGCTTGGGGCTGCTTTGCTCGATGCGCTCCCAACTTGGTCCCATCAGCGCCAGCAGGGCGAGTAACCAAGCGAGGCACAGGGCATACCAAGGCAGGCGACTTTGTCGGCCAGTTTGGGTACTGAGTAGCGTAGCGTGGAAGGCGGCAGGTAACAGCGCCTGCCAGCGCCCGGTGCGTTTTTTAAGGTGCCACAGGCGCCACAGCAAATAACTCAACAGGGGTAACAACAGCAGCCAGAAGGGGCGCTGCCAGTGCGGCCACAGGTCCAGCAATGCGCTCATGGCTGCACCTCTGTTTTGCGCTGAAGGCGGTTGATCAAGCTTATTTGCCAGTCAGGCCAGAGTCGCTGACTCACAAACCAAATGCTCAGTAATAGCGCTAAGGCCAGAGGCCAGGGGTAAAGCGTGTGCGTTGGGCGTGTCAGGGTGGGTTTCTGCGCGACCGGTTGCAAGCGATCAAGGGTTTCTTCAATGGCCTTGAGTTCTTCGCTGTTGCGGGCGCGGAAGTACTGCCCACCTGTTGTTTCAGCGATGCTGCGCAAGCTCTCTTCGTCCAGCTCGATGCCTGGGTTGAAGCCTAACATGCCGAGTACGCCGCCTTGTTTTGGGTCTGCGCCGATGCCGATGGTGTAGATAACAATCTGTTCTTCGGCAGCCAGCTGCGCAGCGGTAGACGGCTCGATTTCACCCGCATTATTGGCGCCGTCGGTGATCAGCACCAGAACGCGGCTTTGTGCCGGGCGTTGGCGCAGGCGTTTGACGGCCAGACCAATGGCGTCGCCAATGGCGGTCTGCGGGCCTGCGATGTTCTTTTCTGCCTCATGCAGCCAGGTGCGTACGGTCTGCCGGTCGAAGGTGAGCGGGGATTGCAGGTAGGCGCGGTTACCGAAGAGGATCAGGCCGACACGGTCGCCTTGGCGGTCATCAATGAAGTGACCGAACAGGTGTTTAACCAGCACTAAGCGACTCACATCCTGCCCGTTCCAGACCATGTCGGGGTAATCCATGGAGCCGGAAACATCCACCGCTAGCAGCAGGTCACGCCCGCTAGAGGGTAATGGCAGTGGCTCGCCTAGCCATTGCGGGCGTGCACAGGCGATCAGTAACAGTAGCCAGATCAAAATGTATGGGGACTGCTGGCGCAACGCGGGTTGGCGGATGCGTGCACGGCGGCCGCTGAGGGATTCCAAGTCGGCCAGGAAGCTCACTTTAAGCGCAGCTTCGCCACTGTCGGCAGGCGGCAGATAGCGGCGCAGCAGCCAGGGCAGCGGTGCGAGGAGGAAAATCCAAGGCCAGGCGAACTCAAACATGCTTGCGAATCCAGGTGGAGACAGCCTGATGCAGCCCGTCGATGGCCTTGTCATCCAGTTTGCACTGAGGCTTGTAGGCGCCTTCCACCAGAATCATCCAGCGGGTGAGGCCGGCCGCCGGACAGCGGGTGTCGAGGAAGGCCAGCCAGGCACGGCTGCTCAGGGTGTGGCTGTTACTGTGCGGATAATGCTCGCGGCACAGGCGTTTGAGAATGTTGTTGAGCTGCTGCAGCCAGGGCCCTGCGTCCTGATCGTAAGGTCTGGGCAGGCGCTCAAGTTCTGCCAGCGCGGCCTGACGCAGTGGGTCGAGGGCGTCCACGGGAGCCTCAGACCGTACCCGGCTGCGCAGACGTTTGAACAGGCGCAGGCCCAGCCAGATCAATACGGGCAGCAAAACAGCCAGCAGCCACCAGCCCGGGGCAGGCGGCCACCAAGTGACAGGTGCAGGTGCAATCAGAGGTTCCAGCTGGTCGAGAGGGTTCACTGGCTCTTCCTCTGGCGCTGCCCGTTCAGGTATTCGCGTAGCTGCTCAATCATTTCCCGTTGCGTACTCAGTGGCATCAACGGCACCCGAAGCTTGTCGGCCAAACGCTGCCAGCGGGCCTGGCGGGCAACGCCAAGGTCCCGGTAGGCCTGACGCAGTTCTGCGTCGTGGGTGTCCAGTTCCAGTTGTGCACCCTGTTCGGCAAAGCGCAGCAGGCCTGCGTTGGGGAGGGCGTGGTCAAGGGGATCGGAGATTGGTAATAAGAGCAGGTCTGTGTGGCGGGCGAGTAGTTGCAACTGCTGCTCGCTGCCATTGCTCAGGGTGCGCTCATCACAGATCACGACCACCAGGCTACCGGGGCGCAGCACTTCACGAGCCCGGCGCAAGGCGAGGACAAAACTGTCGCGCTCGCTTTGTTTCTCGCAGGTCAGGGCTTGGTTGGCTTTGCTCAGACGGCTAAGCAGTTGTAGCAGGCTTTGTTTGCTGCGCCGGGGGCGTACTTCGTGATGTTCGTCATCGCCGAACACCAAGCCGCCAATACGGTCGTTATGGCTCAGCGCCGCCCAGCCAACAAGGCTGGCTGCGTGGGCGGCGAGTGCAGATTTGAATTGCAGCCCGGTGCCGAAGAATAAACGGCTGCTTTGTTCCACCATGATGTAGATCGGCCGTTCACGCTCTTCATGGAACAGCTTGGTATGCGGCTCCTGTGTGCGTGCGGTGACACGCCAATCGATGGTCCGTATGTCGTCTCCGGGTTGGTAAACCCGCACTTGGTCGAAGTCCACCCCGCGGCCGCGTAGCTTTGAATGGTGCAGACCAATCAGCGGGCTGCGTCGGGCAGGAGTAGAGAACAGTTGCACTTCCCGCACGCGATGGCGCATCTCAATCAGCTCGGTGAGGCTGACGTGGATGGCGGATTGTGCAGGAACGGCCGTCATGGTTATCAGGCGACCGCAACCACATCGAGGATGCGCTGAATCACGCGATCCTGATCAATGCCAGCGGCTTCTGCTTCGAACGATAGGATGATGCGGTGGCGCAGGACATCAAACAGCACGGCTTGAATATCTTCCGGGCTGACAAAGTCGCGTCCGGCCAGCCAGGCGTGAGCCCGTGCGCAGCGATCCAGAGCGATGGTGCCGCGTGGGCTGGCGCCGTAGGCGATCCATTCGGCCAGCTCAGCATCAAACTTGGCCGGTGTGCGCGAGGCCATGACCAGTTGCACCAAGTACTCCTCCACTGCGTCCGCCATGTACAGGCCGAGGATCTCCTGGCGGGCGGCAAAAATGGCCTGCTGGCTCAAACGCTGCTCTGGCTTGCTTTCACCGTTAAGCGCTTCACCGCGGGCTTGAGCGAGAATCTTGCGTTCTACACTGGCATCCGGGAAGCCAATCTTCACGTGCATGAGGAAGCGGTCGAGCTGAGCCTCAGGCAGCGGATAGGTGCCTTCCTGCTCAATTGGGTTTTGTGTCGCCATCACTAAAAACAGCGGCGACAGATTATAAGTGCTGCGGCCGATACTGACCTGACGCTCGGCCATCGCCTCCAGCAGGGCGGACTGCACTTTGGCAGGGGCGCGGTTGATTTCGTCAGCCAGTACCAAATTGTGGAAGATCGGACCCTGCTGGAATACGAAGCTGCCGGTTTCCGGGCGGTAGATTTCCGTGCCGGTGATGTCGGCGGGCAACAGGTCTGGGGTGAACTGAATACGATGGAACTCCGCCTCGATACCTTCGGCCAGGTCTTTGATGGCCTTGGTCTTGGCCAGCCCCGGAGCACCTTCGACCAGCAAATGACCATCTGCCAGTAGCGCGATCAGGAGACGATCGATGAGTTTTTCCTGCCCGAGGATCTGAGCTGAAAGAAATTGTCGCAGCGCGATAAGCGCTTCCCGATGTTCCATGGTTAAGCTCACCCAGTAAGTGTGACCGGCTAGTCTAATCTGACCGGAGTTTAAGGGATGCAACTTTACTTTAAGAGCAGCCCTCTAGACTAATGCTGAACCACAGGGTTGTGGCACAGGTTGTATGTCACGACATATCCAGTCGTTGAAGTACAGGCCAGGGGAGCGAACTCATGGCGTTTTTTACTGCTGCAACACAGGCAGATTTCCAAAACCACCTGCAAACCGCATTAGCTAAGCACGTCAGTGCACAGGAGCTGGCGCAGGTCAGTCTGTTTGCGGAGCAATTCTTTGGAATTGTCGCGCTTGAGGAACTGACTCAGCGCCGCCTTTCTGACCTGCTGGGATGCACCCTGTCATCCTGGCGATTATTGTCCCGATTTGAATCGGACAAACCTCAGGTCCACGTATTCAACCCCGATTACGAAAAGCATGGCTGGCAGTCGACCCATACGGCCGTGGAAGTGCTGCACAGCGATATCCCGTTTCTGGTCGACTCCGTACGCATGGAGTTGAACCGCCGGGGTTATAGCATCCATGCATTGCAAAACAATGTGTTCAGCGTGCGCCGCAATAGTAACGGTGAGCTGCTTGAAATTCTGCCAAAGGCCAGCCAGGGCGCAGATATCCGTCAGGAAGCCCTGATGTACCTGGAGATTGACCGCTGCGCCAGTTCGGCGGAAATGAAAGAGCTGGAAAAGGCCTTGCTTGAGGTACTGGGCGAAGTGCGCCTGAGTGTCGCTGACTTTGCCGCGATGAAAGCCAAAGCCCAGGAGTTGTTGACCTGGTTGGCCAAAGGCAAATTTAAGGTGGATGCCGCTGAGCTGGAAGAAGCCCAGCAATTCCTCAAGTGGCTGGTGGATGACCACTTTACCTTCCTCGGTTATGAAGAGTTCAGCGTGGTTGACGGGGCGGATGGCGCCCACGTGCAGTACAACGAGCCATCGCTGCTGGGGTTGTCAAAGCTGATACGCAGCGGTCTGAGGCCAGACGATCTGGGTGTGGAAGCCGAGGCCTTGGAGTATTTGCGTGAACCGCAGCTGCTGTCGTTCGCTAAAGCAGCAATGCCCAGCCGGGTACACCGCCCTGCGTATCCCGATTTGGTCTCAATTCGCGAGCTGGACGACAAAGGGCGGGTTGTCCGCGAGTTCCGTTTTATGGGGCTGTACACCTCAGCGGTGTATTCGGAGAGTGTCAGCAGCATTCCTTTTATTCGCCGCAAAGCAGCGGCGATCAGGCAGCGCTCAGGCTTCGACAGCAGCGCCCACTTAGGTAAAGAGCTGGCGCGGGTGCTGGACGTGCTGCCACGGGATGATCTGTTCCAAACGCCGGTGGATGAGCTGTTCAATACCGTGCTGGCTATTGTGCAGATTCAGGAGCGCAACAAGGTGCGGGTGTTCCTGCGCCGTGACCCTTACGGGCGTTTTTGCTATTGCCTGGCGTACATCCCCCGGGACGTCTACTCCACTGAAAGCCGCCAGCGTATTCAGCAGGTGCTGATGGAGCATTTGCAGGCCAGCGATTGCGAGTTCTGGACCTATTTTTCTGAGTCTGTACTGGCGCGGGTGCAGTTTATCCTCAAGGTCGACCCGAAGAACCGCGTACAGATTGATCCGCAACGGCTGGAGCGGGAAGTGATCCAAGCCTGCCGCTCTTGGCAGGATGACTACCGCAGCCTGATCGTCGAAAGCCTGGGAGAGGCCGCCGGAACAGAGGCGCTCAGTGACTATCCAGGCGGTTTCCCGGCTGGTTATCGTGAGCGTTTTGCGCCCCATTCAGCTGTGGTGGACATGCAGCATCTGCTCACGCTCAATGGCGAGCGACAGCTGGTGATGAGCTTCTACCAACCGCTGAGCCAGGGCGGGCAAACATTGCACTGCAAGCTGTACCACGCTGATACACCGTTGCCACTCTCCGATGTTTTGCCGATTCTGGAAAACCTCGGTCTGCGCGTGTTGGGGGAGTATCCGTTCAAGCTGCAACGGGCCGATGGGCGCGAATTCTGGATTCATGATTTCGCCTTCACCTACGCCGAGGGCCTGGATATTGATATCCAGCAGCTCAATGACACCTTGCAGGAAGCCTTCGTCAAAATCGTTGGTGGGGTGGCAGAGAACGATGGCTTTAACCGGCTGGTGCTGATGGCCGGCATGCCCTGGCGTGATGTGGCGTTGCTGCGGGCTTATGCACGCTACCTGAAACAAATTCGCTTGGGCTTCGACCTCAGCTATATCGCCACTACCCTGATCAATCACGCCGAGATAGCCAAAGAACTGGTGCGCCTGTTCAGGATTCGCTTTTACCTGGCGCGCAAGCTCAGCAGCGATGACCTTGAAGACAAGCAACAAAAATTGGAGCAGGCGATTCTGGCAGCGCTGGACACTGTTGCAGTGCTTAACGAAGACCGCATCCTGCGGCGCTACTTGGATCTGATTAAAGCCACGCTGCGCACCAACTTCTATCAAAGTGGTGCTGACGGCCAGCCCAAGGCGTATTTCAGCTTCAAGCTCAACCCTCGGGCCATCACGGATATCCCACGGCCGACGCCCAAATTTGAGATTTTTGTCTATTCGCCCCGTGTTGAGGGTGTGCACCTGCGCTTTGGCGATGTGGCCCGAGGCGGCTTGCGCTGGTCCGACCGTGAGGAGGATTACCGCACCGAAGTGCTGGGGCTGGTCAAGGCTCAGCAGGTTAAAAACGCGGTGATTGTGCCCATGGGGGCTAAAGGTGGCTTTGTTCCCCGGCGATTGCCGCAAGGCGGCTCGCGGGACGATGTGCTGGCCGAAGGCATCGCCTGCTACCGCATTTTCATCAGCGGCCTGTTGGACATCACCGATAACCTTAAAGAGGGTGCTGTGGTGCCGCCGCAAAACGTGCAGCGCCACGACGGTGACGACCCCTATCTGGTGGTGGCGGCTGACAAAGGCACCGCCACATTCTCTGATATCGCCAATGGCATCGCCCGTGACTACGGTTTCTGGCTGGACGATGCATTCGCTTCTGGCGGTTCCGCCGGTTACGACCACAAGGGCATGGGCATTACCGCCAAAGGTGGCTGGGTCTCCGTGCAGCGGCACTTCCGCGAGCGCGGGATAGATGTGCAGCAAGATAACGTCACGGTGATCGGCATTGGCGATATGGCGGGCGACGTGTTCGGCAACGGGCTGTTGCAATCCGAATCGCTGCAGTTGGTTGCTGCTTTCAACCATCTGCACATTTTTATCGATCCGAACCCGGATCCGGCCCGCAGCTTTGCCGAGCGCAAGCGCCTGTTCGAATTGCCGCGCTCCAGTTGGGCAGATTACGACAGCACCCTGATTTCAGAGGGCGGCGGGGTATTCCTGCGCAGTGCTAAAAGCATCGAAATCAGCCCGCAGATGAAGGCTCGTTTCGACATCAGCGCAGACCGCTTAGCGCCCACCGAACTGCTGAATGCGTTGCTCAAGGCCCCGGTCGACTTGCTGTGGAACGGCGGCATTGGCACCTACGTGAAATCCAGCCGTGAAACCCATGCTGACGTAGGTGACAAGGCCAACGACCAACTACGGGTCAATGGCAGTGAACTGCGTGCCAAGGTCGTGGGTGAGGGCGGTAACCTCGGCATGACCCAGCTGGGCCGGGTCGAATATGGCCTGAACGGCGGCAAGAGCAACACCGACTTTATCGACAACGCCGGTGGCGTGGACTGTTCCGACCACGAGGTGAACATCAAGATTCTGCTTGGCGAGATTGTCGCGGCTGGCGATATGACGGGTAAGCAGCGCAACAAGCTGCTGGTGGAAATGACGGAGGCCGTCGGCAACTTGGTGTTAGGCAATAACTACAAACAGACTCAGGCGTTGTCGTTGGCTGAGCGCCGTGCCCGTGAGCGTGTCGCGGAGTACAAACGCTTGATGAGTGCGCTGGAAGCCAGTGGCAAGCTTGACCGCAGCCTGGAGTTTTTACCGACTGATGATGAGCTAAACGAACGCGCGGCCAAAGGGCTTGGGCTGACCCGACCAGAACTGTCGGTGCTGATCTCTTACAGCAAGATCGACCTGAAAGAGGCGCTGCTCAAATCTCAGGTGCCGGATGATGAATACCTGGCCCGGGAAATGACCACGGCGTTTCCTGCGCTACTGGCCGAAAAATTCCCCGATGCGATGGCGCGCCATCGTCTCAAGCGGGAAATTGTCAGCACCCAGATTGCCAATGATCTGGTCAACCACATGGGCATTACCTTTGTGCAGCGGCTCAAAGAGTCCACCGGCATGAGCGCAGCCAATGCGGCCGGGGCCTATGTCATTGTGCGCGATTTGTTCCGGCTGCCCCATTGGTGGCAGCAGATTGAGGCGCTGGATTACAAAGTCCCGGCAGACCTGCAACTGCAACTGATGGATGAGCTGCAGCGCCTCGGTCGGCGCGCGACACGATGGTTCCTGCGCAGCCGCCGCCATGAGCTGGACGCAGCGCGTGATGTGGCACATTTCGCGCCACGTATCGAAACCCTGCTTGGGTATCTGGACGAATTGTTGGAGGGGCCTGCCCGTGAGCAGTGGCAAGAGCGCTTCCAAGGGTTTGTTCAGGCCGGTGTCCCGGAGGAATTAGCCCGCGTGGTGGCAGGCACCAGCCATTTGTACACCTTGCTGCCGATCATTGAGGCCGCTGACCAGACCGGGCAGGAGCCTGCACGTGTTGCGGCCGCTTACTTCGCGATTGGTGGCGCTCTGGAGTTGTCTTGGTACTTGCAACAAATCACCAGTCTGCCAGTGGAAAACAATTGGCAGGCGCTGGCTCGCGAAGCGTTTCGCGATGATCTGGACTGGCAGCAACGGGCGATCACTGTATCGGTCCTGCAAATGGCGGATGCGCCGGAACATATCGAGCAAAGGGTGTCGTTGTGGTTAGAGCAACATCAGGACTTGGTAGGGCGTTGGAAGTTAATGCTGAGTGAATTGCGCGCAGCCACGACCACTGACTACGCCATGTATGCAGTGGCGGGCCGTGAGTTGATGGACTTGGCTCGCAGCGCTTAAGGAGGCACCTGCAAACCTAGGTGGTCCTCGCTGCTTTACCTGCGTTGACTGCCCGGGAGCGATTTACCTAAGCGCACGCTGAAGCCATCTCAACCGTCCGATTCAAGAACGGTTGAGATGGCTCATGCGGTGTCTGCCTATATTTTATTTTTTAAGCGACTTGTTCCACGGAAGATGCCTGGCTATTTGCGGGATAAGGCAGTTCGATTTCTCGTATAGATATGGGCTGAGTAATAAAGTGGGCGAACGCTTTAATGGAGTTTCGAGCCAAAGCAGGCATGTGCAAATGTCTCTTGCAGAAGCGGGCTTTATAAAAATTGAAAAATTGACATTGAACGACCATGAAATAAATCAGGTCGTCAATGTTTGGTATGACGCGTCTGTTAAAGCCCATCATTTTATCAGCGAGCGATTCTGGTACTCGAACCGCGAAGTGATGGAAAAACTGTATATCCCCAACTCTGAAACCTTCGTCGCCAAGCGTGAGGGCGCAATTGTCGGGTTCTTCAGCCTCGTAGGTAATACGCTGGCCTCTATTTTTGTAGCGCCGGACTGGCAAGGCGCAGGCATCGGTAAAGCCTTACTGCTTAATGCGCAGTCACGCCGCAATGAGTTGCAGTTGAATGTTTATCGTAAGAATAAACGGGCAATAGCTTTTTATAAGAAATATGGTTTTTTTGATGTTGAAGAAGGGCTTGATGAAAATACAGGAGAGCCGGCCATAACGATGAAGTGGCAAGAAACGCCCTCAACTTAATGGCTCTGTTCGCTAAAACAAAGCCCCGCTGTGTGCGGGGCTTTGTTTTAAAGGTTAATGACTGGCTGGACGCTTAGTCATCAAAATCCATCCAACCGCCCATTTCCTTCCAGCGGTTAACGATGCCGCAGAACAGCTCGGCAGTCTTCTCGGTGTCGTAACGGGCCGAGTGTGCTTCTTTGCCGTCGAACTCAATCCCTGCCGCCTGACAGGCTTTAGCCAGCACCGTTTGCCCATAAGCAAGGCCAGCCAGGGTAGCGGTATCGAAGCTGGAGAACGGGTGGAATGGATTGCGCTTGATCCCAGTACGGGCAACCGCAGCATTCAAAAAGCCCAGATCAAAGCTGCTGTTATGGCCGACCAGGATGGCTCGCTTGCAGCTGTTGGCTTTCAGCGATTTGCGCAGACCGCGAAAAATTTCGGTCAGCGCATGCTCTTCGGTCACCGCCATGCGCAGCGGGTGATCGAGTTTAATGCCGGTGAAATCCAGCGCAGCTTGCTCGATATTGGCGCCTTCGAACGGCTCGATCCGGAAGAAGTGGGTGTGTTCCGGGAACAGGAAACCGTCTTCGTCCATGCCGATGGTGGTCGCAGCAATTTCCAGCAGAGCGTCTGTGGCCGCGTTGAAGCCGCCTGTTTCCACGTCGACTACGACGGGCAGGTAGCCACGAAAGCGCGCTGCCATCGGGTGGCGTGGGCCAGAAGGCGGGGTGTCCAGCTCGTCGTCGTACAGGTCTTCGCTCACGCGTTGCTCTCCAGCAGACGCCAGCGCAGGGCTTCACCTGCACGCAGCGGAATTACGGTTTGATCGCCCAGCGGCAGGCTGGCTGGAGCGGTCCATTCTTCACGAACCAGAGTGATGGTATCGCTGTTATGTGGCAGACCGTAGAAGTCTGGGCCATTTTTACTGGCGAAGGCTTCCAGTTTGTCCAAGGCATTACGTTGTTCGAACGCTTCGGCGTACAACTCAATCGCAGCATAGGCGGTGTAGCAGCCCGCGCAACCGCAGGCAGCTTCCTTGGCATGCTTGGCATGGGGCGCCGAGTCGGTGCCGAGGAAGAATTTCGGGTTGCCGCTGGTAGCCGCATCCAGCAGGGCTTCCTGGTGGGTGTTGCGCTTAAGAATCGGCAGGCAATAGAAGTGCGGGCGAATGCCGCCAACCAACATGTGGTTGCGGTTGTAAAGTAGGTGGTGTGCCGTGATGGTGGCTGCCACGTTAGTGGAGGCACCCTGCACGAACTGCACGGCATCGCCTGTGGTGATGTGTTCGAACACCACTTTAAGGCTCGGGAAGCGCTCAACAACGCGGGTCAGGTGTTCACCGATAAAAGTTTTCTCACGGTCGAACACGTCAATTTCGTTGCGGGTCACTTCACCGTGTACCAACAGCGGCAGGCCGACTTCAGCCATGGCCTCAAGCACCGGGAAGATCTTGTCGATGCTGGTGACGCCAGAGTCCGAGTTGGTGGTAGCGCCAGCTGGGTAGAGCTTGGCGGCATGCACAAAGCCACTGGCCTTGGCGCTGCGGATATCGTCTGGCTGGGTGTTGTCGGTGAGGTACAGCACCATCAGCGGTTCAAAGCGACTGCCTTGTGGACGTACATTGAGAATGCGCTGGCGATAGGCGTCCGCTTCGGCGGCATTGCGAACCGGCGGCACCAGGTTAGGCATGATAATGGCGCGGCCAAAGGTGCGGGCTACATCAGCCACAGTGTGTTGCAGAACAGCACCATCGCGCAGGTGGATGTGCCAGTCATCAGGACGCAGCAGAGTAAGGCGGTCAGTCATGGAAGCTTCCAGGCGGGCAAAACTTGGCGGGAATGCTACCGGAAAAAGGCTCGCGACGGCACCTTTGGTGCGTATTCAGTCGCTGCTATGTGTCAGTTTTATGGTGGTGTGAGGCGTGTATAAGCGGTTGAGAAAATGCTCAAGTTTTTGCAGTTGGCACCGATAGACAGAAGGTAAGCCGTTTTCCCTGGGGTGTGTGGTGCGCGTCTATCCACTTGTTATCTTTAGCCTTCTGGCCAGTCAGGCAGCCAGTGCCATCAGTTTCCAGACGCGTCTGGAGAAAGTGGAGTGGCAGGTTGAAGGTGACAAATTTGAGTGCCGCCTGTCCCAGCCCATCGCTAATTTTGGCTCGGGCGTTTTTGTGCGCCGCGCTGGGGAGCAGGCCACATTCACCCTGAAATCTCAGGAGCGTTGGCTTGGCACAGGACAAGCCACACTGCTGGCGGCGGCTGCGCCATGGCAACCGGGCAGGGGAGATATCAATCTGGGCTCGGTCACTGTCAACGGCGTGCCTGGTGTGTTCAACAGCTCCCAAGAGCAGGGCACACGGCTGCTGACAGGGTTGTTGGAGGGCCGCAGCCCTGTTGTGCGCCATCGCACCGCAGCAGGTCGCGACCCGCTTGAAGTGCGCCTGCTGCCCACCAAGTTTAACGACGCCTACCAGAAGTACCTGGAATGTGCGGCCAAACTCTTGCCTGTGAATTTTGATCAAATCCGCAACACTCAGGTCGGTTTTCCCGGTGGAGGCATTGAGCTGGAGCCGATGGCGATGGCGAAGCTGGATATCATCCTCGACTACATCAAGGCCGATCCCAGTGTTAATCGCATCCAGCTTGATGGGCATGCGGATAACAGCGGTAACCGCCTGTCCAATCGCGATACGTCACGTCGTCGGGCATTGGCTGTTATGGAATACCTCAAATCCAGAGGTTTCCCCGAGGAACATATCACCGTGCGTTTTCATGGTGAGCGCTACCCACTGGTGCCAAACAACAGCGCTGCTAACCGTGCCAAAAACCGCCGGGTAACACTGCTGCTGGATCGCGTCCCCGAAGCAGAAACAGAGCCGCAACCCGAGGCGGCTCCTGAGGCTGCACCCGCCGTAGAAGAGGCTGCACCTGCGGCAACGCCTGAAGCAAAGCCGGTTTAGTGGTCGGAATATCCGTCGCCTGATCGTCTTAAGCTGTCGCGCCACTGTAAATAAGGCGTTTACAGCAGTAGAATCGTCGGTTTTCCCGCACACCCCCGTGGAGTTGATGGCATGGCCGACGTTAAAAAGGTAGTCCTCGCATATTCCGGTGGCCTGGACACTTCGGTGATTCTCAAATGGCTGCAAGATACCTACAACTGTGAAGTCGTAACCTTCACTGCTGACCTTGGCCAAGGTGAAGAAGTAGAGCCGGCGCGCGCCAAAGCCCAAGCAATGGGCGTTAAGGAAATCTACATCGATGACCTGCGCGAAGAGTTTGTCCGTGACTTCGTCTTCCCGATGTTCCGCGCTAACACCATTTATGAAGGCGAATACCTGCTGGGCACGTCTATTGCCCGTCCGCTGATCGCCAAGCGCCTGATCGAAATCGCTAACGAAACTGGCGCTGACGCCATTTCCCACGGCGCAACCGGTAAAGGTAACGACCAGGTTCGTTTCGAGCTGGGTGCCTATGCACTGAAGCCGGGCGTACAGGTTATTGCTCCGTGGCGTGAGTGGGACCTGACCTCCCGCGAAACCCTGATGGCTTACGCTGAAAAAGCCAACATCCCAGTTGATTTCAACAAGGCTGGTAAAAAGTCCCCGTACTCCATGGACGCCAACCTGCTGCACATCTCCTATGAAGGTGGCGTGCTGGAAGACACCTGGACCGAGCACGAAGAAGACATGTGGCGTTGGACCAAGTCTCCGGAAAACGCGCCGGACACCCCGACCTACATCGAGCTGACCTACCGTAAGGGCGACATCGTTGCCATCGACGGCAAGGAAATGACCCCGGCAGCCGTACTGACCGAGCTGAACCGCATCGGTGGTGAGAATGGCATCGGTCGTCTGGATATCGTTGAAAACCGTTACGTGGGCATGAAGTCCCGTGGCTGCTACGAGACTCCCGGCGGCACCATCATGCTGCGCGCTCACCGCGCCATCGAGTCCATCACTCTGGACCGCGAAGTCGCTCACCTGAAAGATGAGCTGATGCCTAAATACGCCAGCCTGATCTACAACGGCTACTGGTGGAGCCCGGAGCGTCAGATGCTGCAACAGATGATCGACGCTTCCCAGGCCACAGTGAACGGCGTAGTGCGCCTGAAGCTGTACAAAGGTAACGTCATTGTTGTTGGCCGTAAGTCCGATGACAGCCTGTTCGACACCCGTATCTCGACGTTCGAAGACGATGCCGGTGCCTACGACCAGAAAGATGCCGCGGGCTTTATCAAGCTCAACGCTCTGCGTCTGCGTATTGCTGCCAACAAGGGCCGTTCGCCGCTCTAAGCAAATGGCGCTTTTAAAAACGGGCCTTCGGGCCCGTTTTTTGTCTGCGTCGAAAAATGCTCTGGTAACATGGCCGTTTTAAAAATGCGCATCGACGCATCGCCTGAGGAGAACATGATGAGACTGCTGCATACCATGCTGCGCGTGGGCGATATGGATCGCTCCATCGAGTTTTACACCGAAGTGCTGGGCATGACCCTGCTGCGCCGCAAAGACTACCCAGAAGGTAAATTCACCCTGGCGTTTGTCGGTTATGGTGACGAGGCGCATAACAGCGTGATCGAACTGACCCACAACTGGGGCGTAGAAAGCTACGAGCTGGGCACTGGCTACGGCCATATCGCCCTGGAAGTGCCGGACGTCTACAAAGCCTGTGAAGACATCCGCGCCCGTGGCGGCAAGATCACCCGTGAAGCGGGCCCAATGATGCACGGCTCCAGCATTTTGGCCTTCGTTGAAGACCCGGATGGCTACAAAATCGAGCTGCTGTCGCCTTCGCGCCAAGACTAAGGCGCAGTGTGCAGAGGCCGGCCGCTGGTGACCTGCCTCTGCAAAACGCTTTTTCAAAAGCAGTTAAGTTAGCGTTAGCTGGTTGGTCGTTGGTCCATAAGGGTATGGACATGAGCACAGTGAAAATCCGTCACAGCGAGCCCGAGGATTACCTCGCCTATCATAGGATCTTGGCCCATCCGCTTGTATACAGGGATACCTTGCAGATCCCTTTCCCGTCCCTGGATCTGTGGTCACAAAAGACTAAAGAATTGCCTGCTGGTATGCACAGGCTGGTGGCCTGTGAGCAGCCCCGCAGCCTGCGAGAGCAAGGTTTTGCTGGGCTTTCATTGAACTCAGCGTTTCGAAGAAATGTTCTGAGCGACAGGCACGCTGATACAGATTGAAATGCATAAATCTGTACAAATAATAATTTATGTATAGATTTAGGTGTGTCACATCCATCTGCAATGGACACGCCTATGCCTCGCATTTCTTGCTTACTTCAGATGCTGTTGGCCACGCTGCTGATCTGCACGCAGGCCCAAGCTAGCTGGCGGGAGGCCATTCCGGACTCGCGCCTGATTGGCTCGGGCGAGCTGCGTATGTTTGGCTTCTCCATCTATAAGGCGGAGCTGTGGAGCGATGCTGGTAGCGCTGATTCGCTGCTGTCGTTTCAGGAGCCTTTTGCCCTGCAACTCACCTACAGCCGATCAATCAGCGCAGATGATTTGGTCGCAACCAGCATTAAGGAAATTCGCCGTATTCAAGGATCTGTGGTCGATCCCGCGCAGTTGGACCGCTGGGCGCTTGAGATGCAGCAGGCGTTTGTCGATGTCGCAGAGGGCGAGCGCATCACGGGGGTTTTTCTGCCCGGCAGAGGCGCGCGTTTCTATGCAGGTGACGCCTTCAGGCATGGGGTGAGCGACCAAGCGTTCGCCCGTGCTTTCTTTTCAATTTGGCTGGACGCGCAGACTCGCACACCTGAGCTACGGGCCCGGCTCATTGGTGCTATAGAACCCTGATTGCGAGGAGTAACCATGTTCAGAGTCCTGATGTTGTCGTTGTGTGTGCTGTTGAGCAGTTGCACGCAGGTGGATGTACACACCTACAAGGATGAGGAGCCGAAACTTGATCTGCGGGCATTTTTCACCGGTGAGGTGGAGGCCTGGGGGATGTTCCAAAAGCGTTCAGGCGAGGTGGTCAAACGCTTTCATGTGGACATAAAGGGCTACGCTCAAGGGGATGATCTGATTCTCGACGAGTCGTTCTCTTACAGTGATGGCACCCGGCAGAAGCGTGTCTGGACCTTATCAGCGACTGCTCCCGGGGAGTGGCGCGGAACTGCTGCGGATGTGGTCGGTGAGGCTGAGGGCGAGGTTGCTGGCAATGCCCTACGTTGGCGCTACGTGCTGAGTTTGCCGGTGGATGATCAGGTGTATGAGGTATTTCTGGATGACTGGATGTACCTGCTGGACGAAAACACCATGGTCAACCGTTCCTTCATGAGTAAGTTCGGGATTGAGGTGGGGCAAGTCACTTTGTTTTTCCGTAAGAAGTCTTAGGTTCTGTACGGAAAGTGCCTGTGCTCGGAGACTTCTCGTACAGAACCTAGATCAGCGTTGGTGGCTGCCAGCCAATCTGTGCAAGGCTGGCAGCAGAACCGCCCAAATAAGCGCCAACAGAGCCAGACTCAGCGGTTCACCGAGGGGCAGTCCAACGTCAGCCAATCGAGCCCCGGCTAAGTAAGACAATGGGCCGCAACAGGCGCCCAGTAAACAGCTCAGCCACATAGGCCGGGCTGACCAAGCCAGGCTGTAGCGAAGCGTGCTGGCGAATAACAGCCAGAGCAACATCAGCCAGGCGGGCAGGATTAGCGTAGTGCCGAAGTCGAACAGTCCTGTATGCATCAGCGCGCTGTCCACAATCCAACCGGCTGCTGCTACGCGCAAAATCACAAAACACTCTGCACGTCGGTCATCGGCAACCCATCCCAAGTGAGCACCCAGACACACTGCGGCCACCGCCAGCCACGCAGGATTGCTGGCGCCAAATACACAGGCCAACCAGCCGAGCTGGAACAGCCCGGCATTGAGCAGTAGGCGTTTGCGCAGGCTCACGCACTAATTCCGAACGGTTGCGGGCGCGCTTCAGGTTTGGCCAATAAGAGGTGGGCTGTGCCAATACTGCGCTCCAGGAAGCCGCCTTCGCAGTAGCAGAAGTAAAACTCCCACAAACGGTAGAAGGTTTCGTCATAGCCGAGGCCTTCTAGCGTGTTGCGGCTGCGGCGTAGGTTCTCGTGCCAGAAGCGAAGGGTCCGCGCGTAGTGCAGGCCAAAATCCTCCATGTGGTGCAGGTTCATATCTGTCTGGGTATTGATGCAGTTGAGCATGGCGGTTACCGAAGGCAATGCTCCTCCGGGGAAGATATGGCGTTGAATAAAGTCGACGGAGCTCTTGGCCTGCTCATAGCGCTGATCACGGATGGTAATGGCTTGAAGCAGCATGAGGCCGCCGTCTTTAAGCAAATGGCTGCACTGCTTGAAGTACACGGGCAGATAACGGTGGCCGACAGCCTCAATCATTTCAATGGAGACGAGTTTGTCGTATTGGCCTTTAAGGTCGCGGTAATCCTCCAACAACAAGGTGATGCGATCTTGCAGGCCCTGTTCCTTGATGCGCTTCTGGGTGTAGGCGTACTGTTCACGGGATAGGGTGGTTGTGGTCACCTTGCAGCCATAGTGCGTAGCGGCATACAGCGCCATGCTGCCCCAGCCGGTGCCAATCTCCAGCAGGTGGTCAGTGGGTTTGAGCTCCAGCTTTTGGCAGATGCGCTCAAGCTTGTTCAGTTGCCCCTGCTCCAGCGTGTCGTCTTCACTGCGGAAGATGGCAGAGGAGTACATCATGGTCGGGTCCAGCAACTGCTCGAAGAGGGCATTACCCAAGTCGTAATGGGCGGATATGTTGCGCCGTGATCCGTCTCGGGTGTTGCGGTTGAGCCAGTGCAGGGCTTTGACCAGCGGGCGCCGAAGGCGGGCTAGGCCATTTTCGACGGTATCCAACAGATCAAGATTGGCTGCAAACAAGCGGATGACCATGGTCAGATCAGGGCTGGTCCAATAGCCCTGTACGTAGGCTTCACCTGCACCGATGGAGCCATTACTGGCCACCATCGACCAGAACGCACTGTGCTGCACGCTCAATTCAGCCTGTAGTGCAGAGGCCTTGTCACCGAAGCTCAGGGTTTCGCCTTCCGAATGGATCAGCAGGTGACCGTGGCGCAGTGCGCTGAGCTGGCGCAGTACAAGTTGCCTCAGCAGGCGGGTGCTGAAAGTGGCAGAGCTGGCACTGCTGGTGGCCGCAGGGTTCAAGCTAGGGTTGTTCATGGCGAGACTCCAGAGTGGCGGTACGGAAATGCCCGTCGGCGGCTTGGTGATTAAAAACAGGGGTGCGCTTAAGCAACAGGCGCAAGGCTTGCCAATAAATGGCGAGAAGGGTTTTGCCAGTCATCCAGGGGAAGGCCAGTAGATGCCGGTGCAGGCTGTGGCGGCTTAGCTCGGTGCGCTTAAGGCTCATGCCTGCTTCAAAGACTTTTTGTGGGCCTTGCCAATCCTGCATGGTGATGTGCAATTGCTGATCGGGCTGGCTGAAGCGCATGCGGTATTCCAGATCCAGCGGCATAAACGGCGAGACGTGAAAACTCTTTTGAACCCGGTGGCGTGACTCACCCTCGGCATGGGCAGGCAACACGTAGTGATAACGCTCGTGCCACGGTGTATTGCTGACCTCGCAGAGCATGGCGGCGAGTTGTCCGGCTTCATCAAAGCAGTAAAAAATGCTCACTGGATTGAATGACAGGCCCCAGCTGCGGGGCTGAGTCAGCAGGCAGACTCGCCCATTAGGGGGCGAGGGCAACGCTTCGCTGAGGCATTGGCGGACGGCCTCGATGAGGGGGATACCCAGCTCAGTCAGGTGCGGCAGGTAGTCAGTCTCTCTGAAAGAAAAGGGTGCCCAGCGCGATGAGCCAGCCAGTGCTGACAGCTCTAGAACGTCAGCCTGTTCGGCTAGGTCCAGGTAGAGCATGCCGATTCGATAACGGAACCCGTGGGCGCGCGGGTGTAGGCGCTGGTGGCCTACCCAGCCGCTATACAGCGCGCTGTTCACAGGTGCTCTCCGAATTGCGCTGCAACGCGCAACGCACTGACCACGCCATCTTCATGGAAGCCATTGGCCCAGTAAGCACCGCAGAAATAGCTGTTTTGTTGACCTTGTAACTCAGCCCAGCGACTCTGCGCGGCGACCGCTGTCAGGCTGTATTGAGGGTGTGCGTACTGGAAACGCTGAAGAATTTTATTGGGCGCGATGGCCTGAGTCTGATTAAGGCTCACGCAGAAGGTGGTGTCGCTCTTAAGCCCTTGCAGGATGTTCATGTTGTAGGTCACCGCGGCCGGAACCCTGTCGGAGTCGCTCAGGCGGTAGTTCCAGCTGGCCCATGCCAACTTGCGGTCGGGGAGCAGGCGGGTATCGGTATGCAGCACCACGTCGTTATCCGCGTAATGGATTGCCCGAAGAATTTCCCATTCCGTTTGCGAGGGCTTTCGTAGCAGGCTCAGGGCCTGATCGCTGTGGCAGGCGAAGACCACTTTATCGAACTGTTCCTCGCCCCATTCACTGCTGATCACGACGCGATCATCGCTGCGAGATACGCTGTGAACCGGGCAGTTGAGACGAATGCGCTGCTCAAAGCTTGCGCATAGCTTGGGGATATAACTGCGTGAGCCGCCGCTAATAACATGCCATTGAGGGCGGTTATTGACGGACAACAGGCCGTGGTTTTTACAGAACCGAACGAAGAATTGCAGCGGGAAATTCTGCATATCAGCCATGGACATTGACCATATGGCTGAACCCATCGGCACGATGTAGTGCTCGATAAAGCGTTGACCGTAGCCATTGGCTTTGAGGTATTGGCCTAGGGTAGTCGCTTCGTCTATTCGATTCTTTTCCAGATCATCGAGTACGCATCGGTTGAAGCGCGTGATGTCCCACAGCATGCCCCAGAATCCAGGTGATACGAGGTTCCGGCGCTGAGCAAACAAACTGTTCAGGTTGTTGCCGTTGTACTCAAGACCGCTTCGGGGATCATGGACGGAAAAGCTCATTTCAGTGGGCTGCGAGGCCACACCGAGTTGCTGAAGCAAGCGGATAAAGTTGGGGTAGGTCCAATCGTTGAAAACAATAAAGCCGGTGTCGATGGCATATGGGGTGCCAGCAACCTCAACGTCCACGGTATGGGTGTGACCACCAATCCAGTCGTTGCTTTCAAATACGTGTACTTCGTGGTTGCGGCTGAGCAGGTAGGCGCAGGTCAGGCCAGAAATACCGCTGCCGATGATGGCAATTTTCATGACTGTTTATCCGTTGAGGGGCGGGACAACTGTTTGCCCAGATGGAGTTGCAAGCGTTGTGGCAGCAGAGCCAGCAGACGCAAGGCCGCTATAAATGGAGTGGGGAAGGCAATTTCCAGGGGGCGTTTAGGCAGCCGCTTTACGATGTGTCTGGCTGCCTTTTCTACAGGCCAACGCATCGGCATCGGGAAGTCGTTTTTGCGGGTCAGCGGGGTGTCTACAAAGCCAGGGCTGACTAGCGTTACGTCAATCCCCGCGCTGGCCAGATCAATGCGCAGCGAGTTGAACAAATAGCGCATGGCCGCTTTGGAAGCACCGTAGGCGCCAGCTCTGGGCAGTGGCAGGTAGGTAACCGAGCTGCTGATGGCGACTATGTGTCCGCGCTGGGCATTGCGTAAAAGTGGCAGCGCGACTTCGATGCAATGAGCGGCCGAGAGCAGATTGGCGCGCATCACCCGCTCAACCATGGCAGCTTCAAATTGCTTAACGTCGATGTACTCGCACGTCCCAGCGTTGAGGATGACTTGGTCGAGCTGTCCCCAAAGTGCTCTGATGCGTTCTCCCATGCGCTGAACTTCGTCAGCCTCGGCAAGATCACCCGCAACAATGAGAACCTGATTGGGGTACTCCTGCTGAAGAAGGTTGAGAGGTTCAACCGTTCGAGCACTGACGGCCACTCCGTGTCCTTGCTCCAGTAGAAGGCGTGCCAGCTCTAAGCCGATGCCGCTGCTGGCTCCGGTGATCCAGATCCGTTTCATGCCAGCCTCCCTTTGAGCCAGCGAATTAGCTTGCCGGCGAGAGGGAGGTGTTCGTAAAGCATGGCACCTGCGTCGAAGTAGTCGTGATGCAGATAGACCTTTTCGTGCCAGCGTAAGTAGGTGCAGCCCTTAACCATGACTGGGTTGCCGCCATTTAAGCGCGGGTGACGGAATTGCATCGTCCAGCGCAGGTAGCCCGACTTGCCTGAGGTAAGGGTGTCGAGTTGCTCAAACGTAAACTTCAGGTCGCTGACATTGGCGTACAGGTTGGCAAAGTAGTCCTGCACGGCTGGCAGGCCCTTGATGGTGTGCAACGGGTCCTGAAACACCACATCATGACTGTACAGCTCACCTAAATGGTCAAGGTTGTCAGCAGTGAGACTGGCAAACTTATGGGCGAATCGGTGCAGGAACTCAGACATCATGCCCCTCCAACACAGAAAGGCTGCGGAAGGTGTGCAAGACCCGATCACGGCTGTGGTTAAGGTCAATCATGGGTTGTGGGTAGTCTGGCCGCGCAAAAAGACTGCCTGCTTTCCACGGCTCATGAATGAATTTTTCATCCAGATCAGCCAGCTCGGGGAGCCAATGCCGGATAAAGCGCCCCTGCGGATCGAAACGACGTGACTGATTGATCGGGTTGAACAGGCGGAACCAAGGCACGGCATCCGTGCCGGTAGATGCGCTCCACTGCCATCCTCCATTGTTGGCGGCAAGGTCACCATCAATCAGGTGGGCCATGAAAAAGCGCTCGCCCTCGCGCCAGTCGATCAACAGGTTCTTGCTCAGAAACATCGCCACAACCATCCGCAGGCGGTTGTGCATCCAGCCGGTTGCCAGCAGTTGGCGTATGGCTGCATCAACCAATGGAAAGCCTGTTCGGCCTTCCTTCCAGGCTTGCAGTTCTTGGGGGGCATGCCGCCATGGGATGGTTTTGGTCTGCGCGCGAAAGGGCTGGTGCCGCGAAACCTGAGGAAAGCCCACCAGAATATGTTTGTAGAACTCGCGCCAGAGCAGTTCGTTGATCCAGGTAACAACGCCTGGGGTGCCGCTTTCAAACTCGCCACGGTTGCTCATCAAGGCCGCTTCAAGGCACTGCCTTGGCGAAAGCACCCCGGCTGCCAGGTAGGGCGAAAGCTGGCTGGTGCCCGGTATGGCGGGCAGGTCGCGCTGAAGGTCGTAATCCTCCATGTACTCATCCGCAAAACGCTGCAGGCGCAGATGGGCTTTGATTTCCCCAGCCGGCCAGAGCTTTTGCAGAGCGTCGGTGGGTTTGTCGAAACCAGCAACTTCAGTTGGAACCTTATCGCTTTCAATCCCAAGGTTGGCTTGAGCTTTCGGCAGCGGGTGTGTGCTGGGCATGGCTGTGTGCAGTCGCTGATAGCAGACCTTACGGAACTGACTATAAACCTGAAAATAGTTGCCGCTGCGGTTGAGGATACTGCCGGGTTGAAACAGCAATTGGTCCAAATAACCGTTGAATTGCACGCCCAGCTTGGAGAGGCGATTGGCTACCTGCTGATCCCGGTGAGCTTCATTCAGACCGTACTCTTCGTTGCTGTGTACGGCACAGATGGTGTGCTCCTGGCACAGTTTTGCCATCTCTTCAGGTACATCACGCCAGAACGCTACATGGCGTATCAGCAGCGGTACGTTGAGTGATTTCAATTGCGCTTGCAGGCTATGTAAGTTACGTAACCAGAAGTCGACTTTGCTCGGTGCATCATCGTGTTCCAGCCATTGACCCGGCGTGATGAAAAACACCGCCAGGGTCGGGCCGTTTTGCATGGCCGCGTTTAAAGCAGTGTTGTCTTGAGTACGCAGGTCGCTGCGAAACCACATCAGTTGGCGCATGGGCAGTCTCCCTAACAATGCGTAATGAGGCCGAGGCGCTGCAGGCAGTGCAGGGCGTTCAGGGGGGATTCGGCAAGGTGCAGATGCGGGCAGCCGCTCAGCGCCTCGTTGTGGATGGTTGCGGCCATTCCACAGAGCATTTGTGGGTGGGCGTGGGTGTTTGCCACCAGGCGTAAATAAGCGGGCGCCACGCAGTGGTCGCTGTGAAACAGCACCGCACGGGGTGCTATCAGGCTGATTGCGCGGCTGATCTCGGCGGGCGAAATAGGCTGGTCGAATACACGCACTGGACTTCCGCTGGTGCTGGCCAGCCAGGCGCACAGCCACAGGGTGGGTTGCATTGGCTGGTTGGACAGGCTCAACAGCAGCAGCGGAGGGCCACTGTGCAGGCAATTGCCGTGGTAGATGCGTGTTTCGAGCTTGCTGCGTAGCCACGAGAGAAAAAACACGCGTTCCAGCTGCTCGCTGGCTAATAAACTCCAGCGCTGTTGCAGCTCATCGAGAAGCGGTAACAACAGGTGCAGGCACATTGTTTCAGCGGGATAGAGCGCCAGTGAGCGGTTGAAGCTGTCATCCAGAGAACGTTCAGCCAGTTGCTCGATGCAATTCAGCCAAAGGCGTCTTTCTTCATTCCAGGCATCGCCAGCAACAGACGCGGGCAGTGGGTGTTCAAGTAAGCCTCTGACTTGGCTGACGGCCACACCACGGGCGAGCCAAGCCAGTACCTGTTGGATTTGCTCAATATGGTGCTGGTTATACAGGCGGTGGCCTTTGCCGGTCCGGTGTGGGCGGATCAATCCATAGCGGCGCTCCCACGCACGCAGCGTGACTGGGTTGACTCCGGTTAAGCGAGCCACCTCACGGATCGGCACAAGGTCTGTATCCGCTTGTACGGCATCCACACGACGATCATCAGTGCTCATAGCGCGTTACGCAGCCCCAGTGCATCTGGGTGTGGTTGCAGGTATGCCTGGCGAGCAATGTAAGCGTCGGGGTGGTGGCGGAAGTGATGGCGCAGCAGCGTCAGAGGCGAGATCAGCGGCACGATGCCGTTGCGGTATTGCAGAATCAGCTCATGCAACTCGCGCTTGTCATCGGAGCTGATGGCGTGCTTCAGATAGCCCGACAAATGCTGGAGGACATTGGTGTGGGTGCCTCGGTTAGCGGGCTGTTTGAGGGCAGCCATCAATTGGCTGAAGTACTGGGGCGCCAAGCTGTGCAGGTCCGTGTTGCCGCATTGGGCAACCAATTGCCCGAGTTGTTTGTACTGCTTTCTGGCAGTCGCCATAAGCAGGTACTTGTAACGTTCATGGAAACGGATCAGGCCTTGGCGGGTCAGGCCTTGATTCATGAGGTTTTGCCATTCGGCATAAACGAACACGCGGGTAATGAAGTTTTCTCGCAGCACTGGGTCGTTCAGGCGGCCGTCTTCCTCAACGGGAAGGTCCGGGCAGGCTCGCATCAGCGCCGCTGCAAACAGCCCGCGTCCTGTTGAGTCGCTGGGTTGGCCGTTGTCTTGGTAGACCTTCACCCGTTCCATGCCGCACGACGGGGACTTCTGCATCAAGATGTAGCCGCAGATTCCTCCCAGGTTTTCAGCTGCGTGCTGGCCCACTTGAGTCAGTGCATCACTGACATCCAGGTTCGGGTCGACAGTTCCAACGGCGCGCGGACCTTCTGGGTGGCTAACCAGGCGTATAGGTTGACGCGGTGTTGTCAGGCCGATGGCTTGCTCAGGGCAAACAGGAACAAAATCGAAGTAGTGCGATAGAACGTCCTGGCACAGCTGCGAGGCTTTGTGGCCGCCATTGAAACGCACGGGCTGGCCTAGCAGGCAGGCACTGATGCCAATTTTGATCGAGCCATTGAGAACGTTCATGTATCCCTCTTTCTTGTACATTTAAATTTTCTTGTACAGGTTAAGAGGTTAAGGAATAAATTGTACAAGTCAATATATGTGTACAAATAAAATTAGTTTTGTATAGGTTTTTGGGCGCGGGCACGCGATAGCCGATACCTGATAAGGGCACTACGGGATCGGCTTTGAGTGATATTTGGGGCGCCTATTGAAGGGCTTCACATAGGCGCGGGGGGAGGGGAGACGATAAGGGGCAGGTTTAACGGCGGGCAACGCTCAGTTTGTTTTCGAGCTGTCTTGCACGCTTGCCAACTGAGCCTTTAGTGCAGCGACTTCGGCCTCAAGCTCGCGCACTCGTTCTAAGGCCTGCACGGTGTCGCTGACATCTTTCTGGATGCCGATGAAGTAGGTCAGTTGGTCTGCTTCATTAAAAACTGGAGTGATGGACAGTTCATTCCAGAAGGCACTGCCGTCCTGCCGGTAGTTACGAATGATCTGCCGGCATGGCTTGTTGTGGCGAACCGCTTCACGAATGACGTTGAGGCCTTGTTGGTCCCGGTCACTCCCCTGCAAGAAGCGGCAGTCCTGATACAGAATGTCGTCAACGTTATAGCCAGTCAGGCGCTGAAACGCCGGGTTGGCATAGATCAGGATGTTGTCGTCGCCCTCTTGCTCGGCTACTACGATGCCATCGTTAGAGGCTTCTACTACCAGTTGCAGCAGTTTGGCGTTGATCATTCTTTTATCCTTCGTAGAACCGTGATCGGGTGAGCGTGGCTGCGCGAAGCGATCCAGGCTACGTCTATGAACGGTGAGGGCGCAGAGTATATCCTGCGATTTCGTACAGATTGCACTCTTGTAAACGTCCAGTGCCGTTGACCGCTGTACAATGCCAGCAGTTATTAGCTGCGGCTAACTTTTCTATGACTGAAAGAGTAGAGGCTTCGGTGAGCGTTGCTGAGCATCCAGTGAGTGACGAGCTGCTTCCCATCCGTGAGGTTGTACGCCAGACAGGTGTCAACCCGGTCACGCTGCGAGCTTGGGAGCGCCGTTACGGATTGATCCGACCGTACCGCACTGAAGGCGGGCACCGGCTGTATACGCTGGAAGATATCGCGACGATTCGCGACATCATGGCTTGGACAGAACGTGGGCTGGCAGTGAGTAAGGTGGGTAACCTGCTTGCCCGTAGACGAGAAGAGGCTGCCTCTGCATCGTTTACCCAAGCAGAGCCTGCAGCGTCAGGAGAATCACAGCAGGCGGAGTGGCAAACGCGTATCTGCCAAGCTCTGCAAGCATTTGATGAAGAGCGCCTGGAACAGCTGTACGGCCAGATATTTGCCACCTTCCCGCTGCAGATGGCCTTCGAGGAGATTCTGCTTCCCGTATGGCGTCAGGGGATCAATGACGCCGGTTTTGGCCAGCTAAGCCAATGGCTGTTCTACGATGCATTCCTGCGCAGCAGAGTGTTGCAACGTATGCAGATGCTTAAGCGTGATGCCCAAGGGGACGTATTGTTTGTTGGCATCCCCGACCAGCACCGTGAACTCGAATTATTGGTCAGTGGCTTGCTCGTGAGCGGCGACACGTCGCGCCTGAGGATTCTGCCGGTGGGCCAGCCGCTGGAAGAGGTGCCGGTGATCTGCCAGTCCATCCAGCCGCGAGCGCTGGTGGTACTGGCTGCCATGCCACCCACACAGGTGCAGTTACGTCAGCTCTTTAAACTGGCTTTGTCTGTGGACTGCCCGATGGCCTTGGCAGGGCTGGGAGCAGAATTGGCAGAGGCACAGCTGCAAGGCAGCCCAATAGCCAACCTGGGTGCTCATACCGGCCTTATGCGTGACCGCTTGAGACAACTCATAGAAGGGCGTTTGGATACCTAATGCGCCACACAACAAAAGCCCCGCTTTTAAGCGGGGCTTTGTGCCAATCAGATATCGAAATCGTATTCGGCTAATTGTTTATTGAGGCGACGCTCTTCAAGGAAGTTGTCGATGATGCGGCGTTTGGTCAGGTTGGTTTTAGCAACCTCAATTGGCGCATCCGCCTCATCGGCGTCATCTGAAACAAAGTCTTCGTCTAATTCGAGGTCTTCTTTATCCGTGGTCATCTGTCTCACTCCAGGCTGTCAGGCCATTTGCCGACCTTATAGCGACAAAAGATGAGTGGGTAAAAAAGATTTTTTCAATCAGGGCGATTAAAAATCTTCGGATTAATCAATCGTCAGATGTTTTCTGTTTGTATTCACAAAGATCTTCGATGATGCAACTTCCGCAGCGGGGCTTGCGTGCCTGGCATACATAGCGTCCGTGCAGGATCAGCCAGTGGTGTGAATCCAGCAGAAATTCCTTGGGTACAAACTTCAGCAGCTTCTTTTCGACCTCAAGTACGTTCTTGCCAGGCGCAATGCCGGTGCGGTTGCTGACACGGAAGATGTGGGTGTCCACCGCCATTGCCACTTGTCTGAACGCTGTGTTGAGCACCACGTTGGCGGTTTTGCGGCCGACGCCTGGCAGGGCTTCCAGCTCTTCCCGTGTTTGCGGGACCTCACCGCCGTGGCGCTCCAGCAGCAGACGGCAGGTTTCGATGACGTTCTTAGCCTTGCTGTTGTACAGGCCGATGGTCTTGATGTATTCACTCAGGCCTTCAACGCCCAAGTCGTAAATCGCTTGTGGGGTGTTGGCTACCGGGAACAGTTTGGCGGTGGCCTTGTTGACGCTGACGTCGGTGGCCTGGGCAGAGAGGGTGACGGCAATCAGCAGCTCAAATGGATTGCTGTATTCCAGCTCGGTCTTCGGCTCAGGGTTTTCAGCATGCAGGCGGCGGAAGATTTCCAGGCGTTTGGCGGCGTTCACTCAATGACTCCGGTCACACGTACACGGCGGCTGGCAGCAGGTGCTTGTGGGGCAGCGGCCAGTTTGGCTTTGGCTTCGAGGTGTTCATCAATGCGGTTTTTCGCAGCCACCAGCAAGCCCAGCACCAGAAACGCACCCGGCGGCAGAATCGCCAGCAGGAAGCCTTTGTAGTCTTCAACAAAGGTGATTTGCCAGTTGGCGGCAATCGGCCCGAACAGCAGCTGCATATTGGCAAACAGCGCACCGGTGCCCAGTAGCTCACGTACAGCACCGATCACAACCATAACCAGCCCAAAGCCAATTCCCATCATCAGGCCGTCAAAGCTTGCGTGGCTGACTTTATTTTTCGCGGCGAAGGCTTCGGCGCGACCGAGGATGATGCAGTTGGTGGTGATCAGTGGGATAAAGATGCCCAGGATCTGGTACAGCTCGTAGGTGAAAGCCTGCATCAACAGCTCGGTGCAGGTGGTCAACGCGGCGATGATCATCACAAACGCCGGCAGGCGCACAGCATCGGTCACCGCATTGCGGATCAGTGAGACGGCGGCGTTAGAGCAGGCTAAAACCAGTGCTGTGGCCAAGCCCATGCCCAATGCGTTTACGACTGAGTTACTGACACCCAGCAGCGGGCACAGGCCGAGTAGTTGCACCAGCCCTGGGTTGTTCTTCCACAAGCTGTTGCTGACGATTTCGCGGTAACTAGCCATTGTTCGGCTCCAGCGGCTTGAGCAGGGTTTCGCGGTTAGCGTCGAAGTACTGCAGGGCTTTATGTACAGCTTTGACCACGGCGCGAGGCGTGATGGTCGCCCCGGCAAACTGGTCGAATTCGCCACCGTCTTTCTTCACCGCCCAGCCGGTTTCGTCTGGGTTGTGCAGAGACTTACCGACAAAACTGTTGATCCATTGATCTTTAGCCAGTTCGATTTTGTCCCCGAGGCCCGGTGTTTCCTTATGGTTGATTACGCGAACGCCCGCTAAGCGACCATCGGCAAAAATCCCGATTAGCAGGCTGATGCTGCCGCTGTAGCCGTCCGGCGCATTGGCTTGCAGGATGACGGCGGCGGGTTCGCCTTTGAGGGTGGCGAGGTAAGCCGGAGTCGCTGTTTTGTTGCCCAACAGCGGATCATTCACCTCACGCACCGAGTCGAGCAGGTGATTGTCGAAAGAACCAGCAGGCAGAATTTGCGCCAGCGCTTGAACCTTGGCCTCCCGTTGAGCGGTCTCAATGCGCTCGGTGGTGCCGACTTGGGTGATGGCGACGATACCGACCGTGAGGACGGCAAAGGCACCGAGCACCAGGCTGTTTTTCAGCATCGAACGGCTGATTTCAGGCAGGGCCATGGTTAATCCCCCAGCTTGAAGCCGCGAGTCGGCTTACTGTGGCCGTAACTGCGCGGCCGGGTGTAGTAGTCGATGGTGGGGGCGCAGAGGTTCATCAGCAACACGGCAAACGCTACGCCGTCCGGGTAGCCGCCCCAGGCACGGATTACATAGACCAGCACACCAACGCCGATGCCGAAGATCAGGCGGCCGAGATTGCTGGTTGCGCCACTGACCGGGTCAGTGACGATAAAGAACGCACCCAGCATGGTTGCGCCAGTCAACAGGTGAAACAGCGGCGAGCCGTTCGAATCTGATCCAGATCCGTTCCAGAACAGCAGGCTCATGACGGCCAGTGCCGCCAGCATGCCGACCGGGGCGTGCCAGGTGAACAGGCGCTTGTGCAGCAGGTACAGGCCGCCTAGTAGGAAGGCCAGGTTGACGATTTCTACGGCGTTACCACCGAAGTGACCGAATGCAGGGTTCTGTGTCCACAGCTCATCGACGGTCAGGCTCTTGTTGGTTTTCAGCACATCCAGTGCAGTGGCCTGCGCCCAGCCATCTGGCAAGGCGGCGATGCCGAGAATCTGCTGTAGGCCTTCGGACATGCCGACGCTGTGTGGAGCAGGCCAGCTGGTCATTTCAACTGGGAAGGAAATCAGCACCACCACATAGCCGAGCATGGCCGGGTTAAACGGATTTTGACCCAGGCCACCGTAGAGCTGCTTACCGAAAACGACAGCAAAGCCCGTGGCGACTAAGGTCAGCCACCAAGGTGAGTAGGGCGGCAGTGCTAGTGCCAGCAGCACGGCGGTGACGATGACGCTGTAGTCCTTGAGGAAGAACAGCGCCGGGCGTTTGCGCAGGCGCAGGATGGCTGCCTCAAAGCCCAGCGCGAAGATGCTAGCCAGCAGCAGATTGATCAGGGTACCAATGCCGAACAGCCAGGTCAGGGCGATGATTGCCGGCACAGTGGCCAGCAGCACCTGCAGCATGACTTGCTGTGTGCGGTTTTTGCCCTTGGCGTGGGGCGATGTGATGCGGGGCAGGGCCATGGATGCTCCGGTTCTGACACAGGCCGCCTTAAAGGCTGCCTGTGTGCTCCTGTAGTTTGCGTTCGGCTTCGTTCAGACGCGCCCGGGCCGCCTCAAGGGCATCCGCCGGGCTACTCCCTTCGCGTTCAAGTTTGCGCAGGTCGGCGCGGGCGAAGGCCACTTCGGTCTTTAGCGCACGGGTGGTTTCGTCGATCGGCTTTTTGTCTGTACGCACCAGTTCGGGGGCTGGTTTGCCCGAGGCCTCTTCTGCGGCGTGCAGGGCTTGTTCAGCCTCCGCCAGCGACTGTTGTAGTGGTGCTAGGGTGGCTTCATCGGCACCGGCTTTTTCCGCCTTCTTCAACTCGGCGCGGCGCATCGCCAGCTCGACTTTAGCTTTCTTCAGATTGCTTTCGCCTTCTGTGGGCTGAGGCTTCTCGGCTGCTGGGGCTTGGTTTTGCAAATCGGCCAGCCGTTTCTCCGCAGCCTCTAACTGGCTGCGTAGCTGTTGCAGTTCTGCTTGCTGCTCAGGCGTTGGCTCCTCGACTTTCTCCAGCTTGCGCAGTTGGGCCTTGAGCATGGCAGCGTCGATCTTGGCTTTCTTGAGCTCGGCATCATCGGCAGCCGGGGCGGCCTTGGTCGTTGCAGGAGCTTGTTTTTGTAGGCTGGCGAGCAGCTTCTCTGCAGTCTCCAGCTGGCTGCGCAGTTGTTGCAGCTCAGCTTGTTGCTCGGCGCTAGGCTCTTCGACCTTCTCCAGCTTGCGCAGTTGGGCCTTGAGCATGGCAGCGTCGATCTTGGCTTTCTTCAGCTCGGCATCATCGGCAGCTGGTGCGGCCTTGGTCGTTGCAGGCGCTTGTGTTTGCAGGCTGGCGAGCAGCTTTTCTGCAGCCTCCAGCTGGCTGCGCAGTTGTTGCAGTTCGGCCTGCTGTTCAGCGGTTGGTTCCTCGACTTTCTCCAGCTTACGCACTTGGGCGCGCAGCATGGCGGCGTCGATTTTGGCCTTTTTCAGGTCGGCATCATCCGCTGCTGGGGCGGCAGCCGGTGCTGCTGGGGTGCTGGCCATTGCCGCATCCAGCGCCTTTTGCGCAGCGGCAGCGGCCTGACGCAAGGCTTCGACCTGAGCCTGCAACTCTGGTGTGTCATGGGCGGCCAATTGCTTCTCGGCCTTTTTCAGGGCGACCTGAGCCATGCTGGCTTCGATCTTGAGTTTCTTCTGTTCTTCACTCAGGCCCGGTTTGGCAGGCGCGGCTGCGGCTTCAGGGGCTGCCGGGGTTTGCGCTTGGGCAGCTTTGGCAGCAGCAGCGCGGGCGGCACGGGCCTGGCGATCAGCTTCTTTCTGCTCTTCTGCGCGGCGCAGACGCTCCTGGCGCAGCTCGAAGCGCTGTTTGGAGTGTTCGGCCTTGAGTTGTTTCTGTTCCAGTTCGCGGATTTCTGCCTTGGCCACGCGGTAGTACTGCACCAGCGGGATGCTGGACGGGCAGACATAGGCGCAGGCGCCACATTCGATGCAGTCGAACAGGTTGTGGGCCTTAAGCTGTTCGTGCTCTTGGCCGATGGCGAAAAAGTGCAGCTGTTGCGGCAGCAGGCTGGCCGGGCAGGCTTCGGCGCATTCACCACAGCGGATGCAGGGCATCGCCGGAGGTGGTGGTGGCAGTTCCTCAGCGGTGCTGGCTAGCAGGCAGTTGGTGGTCTTAATCACCGGCACGCGGGTGTCGGTGAGGGTAAAGCCCATCATCGGGCCGCCCATGATCAGACGGTTCAGCTTGTTTTCATTCAGCCCCGCAAATTGCAGCAGTTCGCTCACCGGTGTGCCCAGCAATACCTCAACGTTCATCGGGCGCTCTAGCGCTTCGCCGGTCAGGGTGGTGATGCGTGAAATCAGCGGTTTACCGTGGATCACGGCATCATGCACAGCCACACAGGTGCCGACGTTCTGACAAAGCATGCCGATATCGGCGGGCAGGCCTCCGGATGGAACTTCAACACCGGTCAGGATCTGGATCAGCTGCTTCTCACCGCCTGACGGGTATTTGGTCGGGAAGACTTTGATCGCATAGCTGCGCTCGCCCATGGCTGCACGGATGGCGCTGATAGCTTCGGGTTTGTTGTCCTCAATGCCGATCAGCACCTGTTCGGGCTGGATCAGATGCGCAAGGATATCGACCCCGGACAGCAACTCGGCGGCGCGCTCGCGCATCAGCACATCATCGGCGGTGATGTACGGTTCGCACTCAGTACCGTTGATGATCAGGGTGTGAATCTTTTGGGTTGGCCGTGCGTTGAGCTTTACCGCTGTGGGGAAGCCTGCACCGCCCATGCCACTTATGCCAGCCTGGCGAATGCGCTCCAGCAGTTCAGCAGGCTCAAGGGCGCGATAGTCCGGGCACGGACTCAGCTCAGTCCATTCATCCAGGCCGTCAGCGTCGATAACAATCGCGCTGGTGAGCATGCCGGAGGCGTGAGGGTAGGGTTGCGGCCCGATAAAGGATACGGTGCCGGAAGTCGGTGCGTGCAGCGCAGCACTGACAAAACCGTTGGCGCGGGCAATCTGCTGGCCTTTAAGTACGCGCTCACCTACTGCTACAACAGGCTCGGCTGGGGCGCCAATATGTTGGTTCAGTGGCAGCGTCAGGCGTTTGGCCTGTGGCGCAGGCTGGATCGGCATGCGGTTGGACAGCTCTTTGCGTTCTTCCGGGTGAATGCCGCCGGGAATGTCCCAGATTCGTGTGTTGGGCGTGCTCATGGCGGTCATGCTGCCTGCTCCCGGTCGCTGGCGATCAGTTGCCCGGCGGGCAGGGGTTTATCCCATTTCCAGCTTTGAACGCTGGAGGGCACTTCGAGCATGTCGATGCAATCCACCGGGCACGGCTCGACACACAGGTCGCAGCCAGTGCATTCGCTGGCAATGACGGTATGCATCTGCTTAGCCGCGCCGACAATGGCATCCACCGGGCAGGCTTGAATGCATTTGGTGCAGCCGATGCATTCCGCCTCGCGGATATAGGCGACCATTTGCGGTTTTTCGCCTTCCACGGCATCCAGCGGCTCCGGCTCTACATCGAGCAGATCGGCCAGGGCCTGAATCGTTGCTTCGCCACCCGGCGGGCACTTGTTGATTTTGTCGCCACCGGCAATCGCTTCGGCGTACGGCTTGCAGCCAGGGTAGCCGCATTGGCCGCACTGAGTCTGTGGCAGCAGGGCGTTGATCTGCTCGGCAATCGGGTTGCCTTCAACGCGGAAACGTACGGCGGCAAAGCCTAGAATGGCGCCTGCTACCAGGCACAGCGCCAGTAGCGCGAGAACGGCGATCAGCACCACAGTCATAGCTTGATCAATCCGGTAAAGCCCATAAACGCCAGTGACATCAGGCCTGCGGTGATCATGCCGATGGCCGCGCCTTGGAACGGTTTGGGCACGTCAGCAATGGCGATGCGCTCACGCATGGCGGCAAACAGCACCAAAACCAACGAGAAACCAAGGCCCGCAGCGAAGCCGTTTGCAGTGGCGGTGACAAAAGTGAACTCAGCCTTGTTGGCGTTCAGCAGGGCTACGCCAAGCACAATGCAGTTGGTGGTGATCAGCGGCAGGAAGATGCCGAGCACGCGGTAGAGCAGGGGGCTGGTCTTGTTCACCACCATTTCGGTGAACTGCACCACCACGGCAATCACCAGAATAAAGCTGATGGTGCGCAGGTATTCGATGTCCAGTGGCTGCAGAATGTACTTCTGCACCAGATAGCTGCACATAGCGGCCAGCGTCAGGACGAAGGTGGTGGCCAGAGAGAGGCCGATGGCGGTTTCGATTTTCTTCGAAACACCCATGAACGGGCACAGGCCAAGGAACTGGACCAACACAAAGTTGTTGACCAGGATGGCGCTGACCATGATTAAGGCGAGTTCGGTCATTGGGCTGCCGTAGCGTGCAAAAGGCCATAGGAAAAGGGCGCCTATTATCGGGAAGCAGCCTAGACCATACAAGCCGGATGCGGCGAATTGCCTGAAGTCGGACTCACACCGCTGCTGTCTGTCAGCGGTTGCTGAGGTGTCTCCACAGCTTGCGCAGTGCGAGTGCCAGGGGGAACAGCACTATGAGGAAGGGTAGGCTATAGCCGATAAACTCGATTAAGTTGGCGGTACCTTCGGCCAGATTATCGGTCAGGCGTGAGAACGCCTCGCCGATACGGCCAAGTGGTGAGCTTGCGTAAGGGCTGCTGAAATTCAGGGTCAGCAGGTTGGTGTCCAAGCGCCGCTGTTGTTGGGCGGCCTCTTGAGCAATGGCTTGCAGCTGCACATCTAGGGCGGCTTGCTCGCGAGCCAGAGTCAGCAGGTCGGAGACGGACAGGTCGTTACGTTTCTCGAACTGTTGCAGGGTTTCTTGCTGGCGCAATAACTGCTCGTGCTGGCGGCGGTTGTCGCCTACGGCCTGGGCCAGATCTTCAGCACGGGTAGTGCGATTGACCAGCTTCCCACCTTCGCTGGCCAGAGAAGTAATGGCTTCGACACCTTCCGGCACGATGCGCAGGGTTAGCTCACCATAAGGCCCATTGCTGTTTTGCTGTGCAGCGATCAGGCTGCAGCGGCCGAAGCGCGTGCTCAGGCAGGCTTCGCGGGTGGCCGCGAAGCGTTCAGCAATCTGTTCGGCGGGCAGCTCAATGCCAACATGGTGCTCATAAGCCAGGTAGCTGCCGGTCTGGTTGCGTTCACCCTGAAGGGCGCCGCCGAGCGATGTGCCTGACTGTTCGGAACAGCCTGTCAGTACGCTCAGCAGCGCTACAACCATCCATGGTTTCATCCTGCCTCCTGCGGGATTACTTAACGCGCTGACCCGGTTTGGCGCCGCTGTCTGGGCTCAGCAGGTAGATTTCTTCGCCGCCTGGGCCTGCGGCCAGCACCATGCCTTCGGATACGCCGAACTTCATCTTGCGCGCAGCCAGGTTGGCGACGTACAGGGTCAGGCGTCCTTCCAGCCTGCTTGGGTCCGGGTAGGCACTCTTGATGCCGCTGAACACGTTGCGCTTCTCATCGCCGATATCCAGCGTCAGGCGCAGCAGTTTGTCTGCACCTTCCACGAACTCACACTTCTCAATCAGGGCGATACGCAGATCAACCGCTGCAAAGGCGTCGAAGGTGATCTCGGCTGCCAGCGGGTCTTTGACCAGCTCACCGTTGCCTTGTGGCTTCGGCGCTTCTGCAGCGAGGTCTTCTTTACTGGCTTCAACCATGGCGTCTACCTTGGCAGGTTCAATACGGGTCATCAGCGGGGTAAAGGCGTTCAGCTGGTGGTTGTACAGGCCTTTATCGAGGTCTGCCCAAGTCAGCGGTGCCACATTGAGGAATTCCTCGGCGGCTTTGCTCAGCACTGGCAGGACCGGTTTGAGCATGATCACCAACTGGCGGAACAGGTTGACGCCTGCGGTGCAGATTTCCTGCACTTCAGCTTGTTTGCCTTCGACCTTGTTCAGCGCCCATGGGGCTTTATCAGCGATCCAGGCGTTGGCCAGGTCGGCGAGGGCCATGATTTCACGCATGGCGCGGGCGAAATCGCGCTTCTCATAGGCGTCAGTGATGCTTGGTACGGCATCGCTGAAGGCTTTGCTCAGCTCAGGTGCTGCATCTGTCGCAGCCGTCACGCCGCCATTGCCTTTATGGATGAAACCGGCGCAGCGGCTGGCGATGTTGACGACTTTGCCGACCAGATCAGAGTTGACCTTCTGCACGAAGTCTTCGAGGTTCAGGTCCAGGTCATCCACACCACGGCCCAGCTTGCTGGCGTAGTAGTAACGCAGGTATTCCGGATTCAGATGATCCAGGTAGGTGCGGGCCTTGATAAAGGTGCCGCGGGATTTGGACATCTTCTGGCCGTTGACGGTCAGGTAACCGTGCACGTTCAGTGCAGTTGGCTTGCGGTAGCCTGCGCCTTCCAGCATGGCAGGCCAGAACAGGGCGTGGAAGTTGACGATGTCTTTACCGATAAAGTGGTACAGCTCGGCGCTGGAGTCTTTTTTCCAGTACTCGTCGAAGTCCAGCTCTGGGCGGCGGGCGCACAGGTTTTTGAAGCTGGCCATGTAGCCAACCGGCGCATCCAACCAGACGTAGAAGTATTTGCCCGGCTCATCCGGGATTTCGAAGCCGAAGTAGGGCGCGTCGCGGGAGATGTCCCACTCTTGCAGCCCGCTGTCCAGCCATTCGGCAATCTTGTTGGCGACGGCGTCTTGTAGAGCACCGCTGCGGGTCCATTGCTTCAGCATGGCCTCAAAGTCAGGCAGCTTGAAGAAGAAGTGCTTGGAGTCGCGCAGTTCCGGTACCGCGCCGGAAATGGCCGAGCGTGGATTCTTCAGCTCGGTCGGTTCGTAGGTAGCACCGCATTTTTCGCAGTTGTCGCCGTACTGATCGTCAGTGCCGCATTTCGGGCAAGTGCCTTTGATGAAGCGGTCAGCCAGGAACATGCCCTTTTCAGGGTCAAAGTACTGGGTGACGGAGCGGGTGGCGATGTGGCCGTTGTCGCGCAGGGCCAGGTAGATCGCCGTGGACAGCTCGCGGTTTTCTTCGCAGTGGGTGGAGTGGAAATTGTCAAAATCCACCAGGAAGTCTGCGAAGTCGGCGCTGTGCTCAGCCTGTACGTTGGCAATCAACTGCTCTGGGGTAATGCCTTCTTTCTCGGCGCGCAGCATGATGGCGGAGCCGTGGGCGTCGTCGGCACAGACATAGGTGCAGGTATTGCCGCGCAACTTCTGGAAGCGCACCCACATATCGGTTTGCACATACTCCAGCATATGGCCGAGGTGAATCGAACCGTTGGCATAGGGCAGGGCGCTGGTAACAAGAATTTTGCGGGCTTCAGTCATGGGAGTCGGCTGCACTGGTAACTCAGGAAGCCGATAACTATATAGGGGCGGAGGATTTTTTTCACCTTTGGGCAGATGAAGGCGATTGGGCCGAGGGTTCAATTCTGTTCATCTGCGAACGTATGCCGTATACGCCTGTCTAGCTAGCGGTGAGGTACTATATCCACCTGATTTGCTCAGCCTTTCGGAGTTATCCATGAGTGTTGTTACCCGCGCTGCCATTGAAGCTGCCTTGTCCCAGTACACCGATCCCCATTTGAATCAGGACCCGGTTAGCGCCGGTTGTCTGCGTGAAGTCGACATTCAGGGCGGGGCGGTCAAGGTTCGCCTGGTTTTGGGGTATGCCGCAGGTCTGTTTAAAAACGGTTGGGCGCAAATGCTGCAAATGGCACTGGAAAACCTCGACGGCGTTGAGCGTGCCGAGGTGCAGATCGAGTGTGAAATCGAGGCGCACAAAGCACAGGATCAAGTCCCGGCACTGAACAACGTGAAAAACGTGATTGCGGTTGCCTCGGGCAAAGGCGGCGTAGGTAAGTCCACCACAGCGGCCAATTTGGCGCTGGCACTGGCCCGTGAAGGGGCTCGGGTGGGTATTTTGGATGCGGATATCTATGGTCCTAGTCAAGGCATCATGTTCGGCATCCCGGAAGGCACCCGACCACAGGTCAAAGACCAGAAGTGGTTTGTACCGCTCAAAGCCCATGGTGTTGAGGTGATGTCCATGGCCTTCCTGACCGATGACAACACGCCGGTGGTCTGGCGCGGGCCGATGGTTTCTGGTGCTCTGATCCAACTGATCACACAGACGGCCTGGGATAATCTGGATTACTTGGTGGTGGACATGCCGCCGGGTACCGGTGATATCCAACTGACTCTGGCGCAAAAGGTGCCGGTAGCTGGGGCGGTGATTGTTACAACCCCGCAGGATCTGGCGCTGTTGGATGCGAAGAAAGGCGTGGAAATGTTCCGTAAGGTGAACATTCCAGTGCTGGGCGTGGTGGAAAACATGGCCGTGCACATCTGCTCCAATTGTGGCCATGCCGAGCACCTGTTCGGTGAAGGGGGCGGACAGAAGCTGGCATCGCAGTTTGGTGTCGACCTACTGGCCTCGCTGCCTCTGTCTATGGCGATTCGCATGCAGTCTGATGGCGGTAAGCCAACGACGATCGCTGATCCTGAAAGCCAGATAGCCATGATTTATCAGGAAACAGCGCGCACAGTGGGGGCGCGTATTGCTCAGGCTGGGACGGTGGGTATGCCGAGCTTCTCAGTCAGTGACGACTGATCATCCTGCCCGGCAGGTTGTTATGAGTCGGGCTTTATTTGAAAAACTTGCCCAGCATGCGTGAGACGAGTCCTTTATCCAGGCTCTTCCTCACGTAGGGCGAGTAGTGTTTGTCTTCGTGCTTGATGTGGTTGATCAGCCATAGACCGATGTCGGTTCGCATTTCCCGGGCAATCTTGAGTTTGTCTGCGCCGCTGTCGATTCGCTGCAAGTAGCCCTGTGTGCGTTGCTTGAAGGCCTCGTGTACCCGATGGTGCCCCTCCAGCATCGGGTAACCCGCTTGCTCCATCAAGGACTCTTCAAACGAGTTATGTGACACCGCGTAGTCAATCAAGCCACGGCATAGCTGTTCAACCGACGCAGTATCTTCGGCTGCAATGCATTGCTCAATGTCCTGAAAGTACGTGAAGAGACGCTGGTGCTGGCTGTCAATTATGTCGATACCGGTAGCAAAATCGTCGGACCAAACAATACTCATCCCCATGGTCTAGCCTCTGCGTTTTTATGGTTATACGGTGAGCAGCTATGGCACTGGCGGCCATTCGAAGGCTAGGGTAGTTGTCGGACAATCTGCATTTATTGATCTGGATCAGTATCCGGCGGGCGTTTTTCAGACACAAAAAAACCCGCCGAAGCGGGTTTTTTTAAGCGAGTAAGCGCAGGTTAGATAACCTGAACTTCTTCAGCTTGCATGCCTTTCTGGCCGCGGGTAGCGACGAAAGAAACTTGCTGACCTTCTTTCAGGCTCTTGAAGCCATCGCTCTGGATAGCTTTGAAGTGAACGAAGAGGTCGTCACCGGATTGCGGAGTGATGAAGCCGTAGCCTTTCTCATCGTTGAACCACTTAACGGTGCCAGTTTGACGATTGGACATGTGAATGTCTCCTAATAAAAAGTAAATACAGCCCTGGAAAAGCCCAGGCCGGGACTGAGTGCAACGAGTACTAGGAGTCGGACGATGTTTGATCGAAATCTAGGCATCAAGCAGCGATTCGTGGTGACACATGCAGCACAGTTCGTCCACCATACTCGTTTTTATGATGAAGCGCGAATGCTCTGTGCATCTTTCTGATATTTATCAATAGTTAGCTTGCTGGCTATTTCACGCAAAGCGATGGAAACTGACCTTTGAACACGGTCGCCAGCCCCGGTAAGATGCCTGCACTTTTCACCTTTGCCTTATTAGCAGGACACATGCCATGAGCATCAAATCGGATAAGTGGATTCGCCGCATGGCTCTTGAGCACGGCATGATCGAGCCCTTTGTAGAGCGCCAGGTGCGTACCGAGGGGAGTGAGCGTCTAATCTCCTACGGCGTCTCCAGCTACGGCTACGATGTGCGTTGCGCCGATGAATTTAAAGTTTTCACCAACATCAACTCGGCCACGGTTGACCCGAAGAATTTCGACGAGAAGAGTTTTGTCGATGTCAAAAGCGACGTCTGCATTATTCCGCCGAACTCTTTCGCGTTGGCGCGTACTGTTGAGTTTTTCCGCATTCCTCGTGATGTGTTGACGATTTGCCTGGGCAAAAGCACCTACGCGCGCTGCGGCATTATCGTCAACGTCACTCCGCTTGAGCCGGAGTGGGAAGGCCATGTGACGCTTGAGTTCTCCAACACCACCACGCTGCCTGCGAAAATCTATGCCAACGAGGGCGTGGCGCAGATGCTGTTCCTGCAATCCGATGAGGCTTGCGAAGTGTCCTATAAGGACCGTGGTGGTAAGTATCAGGGCCAGCTGGGTGTAACCCTTCCGCGTGCCTGATCAGTGCTGATACGAAAAAGCCGGGTTATTACCCGGCTTTTTGTTGTCTCGAATTTAGCCATTAAGGCGCAAATGGCATCACGCGCTTGTGCTGGCTGTTGTCATAGGTGCGTACGATGATGGCGTAGGCCTCATCGCTGACCGGCTTACCGTGCAGGAAGGCGTCGATTTCTTCGTAGGTCACGCCATGGGATTCTTCATCTGGTTTGCCGGGGCGTAGTTCTTCAAGATCAGCTGTCGGGACTTTGAACACTAGATCGTCCGGTGCGCCCAGATGCTTGGCAATGGCACGGACTTGGTTTTTTACCAGACCGGATAGCGGGGCCAGGTCGCAGGCGCCGTCACCGAACTTTGTGAAAAAGCCCATCACGGCTTCGGCTGCGTGGTCGGTGCCAATTACCAGCCCGTTATTGGCATTGGCAATGGTGAACTGCGCCACCATGCGGATACGGGCTTTGACGTTGCCCAGGACAAAATCACGGCGAGCGGCGGGCAGTTTGTCCAGATCGCTGACTTGTTTGGCCAGACCCAGCACGCTGTCGGCAATATTGACGGTGCTTTCTTCGTCAGCGCGGATAAAGCGCAGGGAGGCTTGAGCATCGTGCTCATCGTGCTGGACGCCATGGGGCAGGCGCACGGCAATAAAACGGTAGGCGTCATCGCCTGTCTCGGCACGCAGTTCCTCAACGCAGATCTGTGCCAGGCGCCCGGCGGTCAGAGAGTCGACGCCACCGCTGATACCGAGTACCAGTACCTTAAGGCCCGCGTTCTTAAGGCAGTTTTTGATAAAGGTTTTGCGCAGCTCGATTTGTGCAATCAATGCAGCTTGATCAGCGAAAGGCGGCACCACATTCAGGGCGGCTGCGATTTCGGCTTGGCGGTTGCTCATTACAAAGTCCTCGGAAAACAGAACACCTGAGCGCTGAAAAGGAGGCTCAGGACAGCATTAGGCAGGCGCTATACAGCTTACGTTGAATGGGGTGGTTATGCACCTTGCTGAAACTGTTCTGAGCCGGTTGTAGGAGCCTGTACTGAGGTAGCTTTTGTGCGCTCCTGTAAGGCGGGAGCCGACCGCTAGACATTGACGAACGTCCCATTTAAATAATACTGTTTATATATACAGTATTACCAGATGAGCACTATCCCTTGGCTGGCATCACGCTACTTGGTCAGGTCGCGTCCGGCGGCACTGAGCTTTCCTTCTTTCTTCCCAGTGTTCCTGCCGGGTTTCCCAGCCCGGCACAGGATCACTTGGAACAGCGTATTTCTCTGGATGAGGTATTTGGCCTGCACCGGCCGCAAATATTTTTGGCGCGTGTAGAGGGTTGTAGCCTACAAGGGTTGGGCATCCTCGATGGCGATTTGGTGTTGATCGATAAGTCTCTCAAAGCCCGGCGAGGCGATGTGGTGATTGCCTGCGTAAATGGTGAGCCAATGCTGAAAATGCTGGATGGAGACCAGCATCAGGTCATTTTGCTTTCTGCCAATCCAACGTATCCGCCGCGCTATGTGTTGGAGTCAGAGGACTTCACCATCTGGGGCGTATACATCGGCTTGTGTCGGCAGGGGCGTAACAGTGTCTGAGCGTGTTTTTGCCCTGATCGACTGCAATTCGTTTTATTGCAGTTGCGAACGTTTATTCCGGCCAGAACTCATGCGTAAACCTGTGGTGGTGCTCTCCAATAACGACGGCTGTGTGGTGAGTCGTACGGCAGAAGCCAAAGCGCTGGGTATCCCTATGGGGGCACCGTGGTTTCAGATACGTAAAGCCTATGAGGCGGCCGGAGGTGTGGCATTCAGCTCCAACTATGCCCTTTATGGCGATATGAGCGAGCGTGTGATGACCCTTTTAGAGGGGCTGGTGCCGCACCTCGAGGTGTACAGCATTGATGAGGCCTTTGCTGATCTGACCGGTGTTGGGGGCGATCTTGAGGCGCTTGGCCGTGACATTCGGGCGCAGATTTTGAGTTGTACCGGGCTGCCTACAGGGGTGGGTATCGCCAGCACGAAAACCTTGGCCAAATTGGCCAACTACGCCGCTAAGCGCTGGCAGCGCCAGACGGGAGGTGTTGTCGATATTCGTGATCCGTTGCGCTGCAGCAAACTTTTGGCGGCGACGCCGGTCGGCGAGGTGTGGGGCGTTGGTCGGCGGTTAAGCCAGCGACTGCAGGCAATGGGTATATCTACGGCAGCTGATTTGGCAGCGGCAGATGCCCGCACGCTGCGTAAACAGTTCTCTGTAGTATTGGAAAAGACGGCGCGGGAGCTGCGTGGCACGTCTTGTCTGGAATTGGATGGCGCGCCACCGGCCAAACAGGAAATCTGTTGCAGCCGCATGTTTGGCCAGCGCCAGTACGAACTGGCGCCTATCCGTGAGGCTGTCGCCAGTTATGCAGAGCGTGCCAGTGAAAAACTGCGCGCTCAGAACTCCTTGTGTAAAAAGGTGAGGGTGAGTATACGCACGGGTATGCACAATCCTGATGAAGCCAAATTGGCTCAGGGAATGCTGTGTGAACTGCCATATCCTACCAACGATACCCGACTGATTAGCGCAGCGGCGTTGCGCGGGCTGGAGGCCATTTATCGCCCCGGCTATGCCTATTCCAAAGCGATGGTACTGCTAATGGATATTTGCCAACGGGGCGAATACACCGATGATCTGTTCGCGGCTACCCAGCCTGCCAGCTCAGAACGGGTGATGGCTGTGCTGGACTCCATCAACGGTCGCTGGGGACGGGGGACACTACGACCGGCTGCGGTACCAGCCCAGCCGCGCTGGGGAATGCGTCGGGAGATGATGAGCCAGAGCTACACCACGAAACTGGAGCAGATATGGCGAGTGGGCGCGTAAAGTCTCGTGCTGCGGTGGGCGTTTTGCTCAGGTCTGTAGAGGATGCTGGTAAAGTCTGTGTCCGGATTACCTGCCACGACCACCCGGCTGACTGACTTCATCCCGTATGAGCCAACGCAAGATCATCCACGTTGACTGTGATTGCTTTTACGCAGCGATCGAGATGCGTGACGACCCGAATCTGGCCAATAAGCCGATTGCGGTGGGCGGTTCGGCGGATCGGCGGGGGGTGATTGCGACCTGTAACTATGAGGCGCGGGCGTATGGTGTGCGTTCGGCAATGGCTTCGGCGCAGGCGTTGAAGTTGTGTCCTGATTTGCTGATCGTGAAGCCGAGAATGGAGGTGTATCGCGCTGTATCGCGGGAGATTCATGCCATTTTTCGCGAGTTCACCGATCAAATCGAACCGCTGTCGTTGGATGAGGCCTATTTGGATGTCAGCGATTGTCCGCAGTTCTCAGGCAGCGCCACGCGTATTGCCCAAGAAATTCGTCGCAAGGTCTGGCAGACGCTAAACATCACGGTGTCTGCTGGCGTAGCGCCGAACAAGTTTATTGCCAAAATCGCCAGTGACTGGCGCAAGCCCAACGGCTTGTTTGTGGTTACGCCGGATCAGGTGGAAGATTTTGTCGCGGCGTTACCGGTCAACAAGTTGCATGGCGTTGGCAAGGTTACGGCAGACAAGCTCGGGCGCCTGGGTATCCGTACATGCAGCGATTTGCGTGAGTGGAACAAGCTGGCGTTGGTCAAAGAGTTCGGCAGCTTTGGTGAGCGCCTGTGGGCGCTGGCGCGGGGCATTGATAACCGCCCAGTGGAGAATGATAGCCGCCGCCAGTCCGTCAGCGTGGAAAACACCTTTGACGCTGACTTGCCGGACCTAGAGGCTTGTCTGAATGAGTTGCCCGATTTGCTTGAGCAACTCAAGACACGTCTGGACCGACTGGACGCCAGCTACCGGCCGGATAAACCGTTCGTCAAAGTGAAGTTTCACGATTTTACCCAGACCACGCTGGAGCAAAGCGGCGCCGGGCGGGACTTGGAGAGCTACCGGCGTTTGCTGGCCAGCGCCTTTGCCCGGGGTAATAAGCCTGTGCGCTTGCTGGGAGTGGGCGTACGCTTGCATGACTTACGCGGCAAGCTGGTGCAGCTGGAGTTATTTGAAGGCTGACCGGCATCTCAGGGAGGAGAGCGGTTATGACCCCGACATTGCGACACGCTCAGGTGCTATGGGACTTTTTATCGGCAGGGCGTGGTCATGCTGAGTGTGAGCTTCTGATTGTTTGTGGCAGTTATGACTTGCGGGTTTGCGACTATGCCTGTGAGTTGCTGGACCAGGGCGTGGCCGAGCACATCGTGTTTTCAGGTAATACCGGCAACTGGACGCGGCATTTGTGGGAACGCCCCGAAGCTGAGATTTTCGCTGAGCGCGCTATGGCGCTTGGCGTTAGGCCAGAGCAATTCAGTCTGGAAGCCCGCTCGACCAATTTTGCAGAAAATATTGCCTTTACCCGCGAGCTGTTTCCGCACGTTCGCCGCGCCACCTTTCTGACCAAGCCAAATTCGATCCGCCGGGTGAAACTGACGCTGCCAATCCGTTGGCCGGAATTGACTGCATGGGTGGATGCACCGGGGTATCGCTTTCCCGATGGCGTTGCCAATGTGGTCGGCTTGTTTGGGCTGATTGCGGAGATGGTTGGCGATGTACAGCGCATCAAGCTGTATCCGCAGGCTGGCTTTCAGGTGGCTCAGGAGCTGCCGGAGGCGGTCGAGCAGGCCTGGCAGTTTCTGGTGGAGCAGGGCTTCGATCATCACAAAATTCGGACCCAGCGGGATTAGGTGTATTTGCAGCAGGCACAAAAAAGGCGAAGCATGAGCTTCGCCTTTTTTATTCCACCGATCAGTGCTTGCGGGGGACCGCTTTGAGCAGTTCGTCTGGCGGCATTTCGCAGGCGATCTTGCGACCCAACAGCTCTTCAATGGCTGGCAGGGCGTAGGCGTCGTCTTCACCGGCGAAGCTGATCGACGTGCCGCTGGTACCGGCACGGCCGGTACGGCCGATACGGTGCACGTAGTCGTCCGGGGTTTCCGGCAGGGTGAAGTTGATCACGTGGCTGATGCCGTCGATATGAATGCCACGACCGGCAACATCGGTGGCTACCAACACGCGGATTTTGCCTTCACGGAAGCCTTCCAGCACCTTGATCCGCTTGTGCTGCGGCACGTCGCCGGACATTTGTGCAGCGCTGACGCCATCACGGGTCAGGCGCTCCTCAATGCGGCGTACTTCGTCCTTGCGGTTGGCAAAGACCATCACCCGACTCCAGTCATTCTGGGTGATCAGGTTGTACAGCAGCTTGTACTTGTCGCTACCGGCGACCGCGTAGACGTGTTGTTCAACGGTGTCGCTGGCGACGTTTTCCGGTTCGATCTCAACAATGGCCGGGTTGGTCGTCCACTGCTTGGCCAGGTTCATCACGTCTTCAGTGAAGGTGGCGGAGAACAGCAGCGTCTGGCGCTCACCCTTCATCGGCGTTTGGCGGATGATCTGGCGCACTTGCGGGATAAAGCCCATGTCGAGCATGCGGTCGGCTTCGTCCAGCACCATCACTTCGACCATGTCCAGGTGCACTTCACCACGCTGGTTAAAGTCCAGCAGGCGGCCTGGGGTGGCCACGAGAATGTCGCAGTAGCGTGACTCCAGCTGTTTGAGCTGCTTGTCGAAGTCCATGCCACCGACAAAGCTCATGACGTTCAGACCACAGTATTTAGTCAGGGCTTGGGCGTCTTTGGCGATTTGTACTACTAGCTCGCGGGTCGGCGCGATGATCAGCGCACGGGGCTCGCCCATGTAGCGCTCTTTTGGCGGCGGCGTTTGCAGCAGCTGGGTGATAGTGGAAATCAGGAAAGCAGCGGTTTTGCCGGTGCCGGTTTGCGCGCGGCCAATTGCATCGCGACCACTCAGGGTAAAGCCCAGTACTTGTGCCTGAATCGGCGTGCAGTATGGGAAGCCCAGGTCGTGGATCGCATGCATCAACTCAGGGGAGAGCTTGAAGTCGTGGAAGCGGGTTTTGCCTTCAGCAGGCTCTACGGCGAAGTCTTCCAGCTTCCAGGTGTCGACTGGTTTGGCAGGACGTTCGCGTTGGGGGCGCTCCTGTTTGCCTTTGTTCGGCGTAGCTTTGCCAGTGGCTGCTTGGCCACGAGGTTTGGCGGAGCGGCTGGATTTTTCCGCTTTAGGCTCTTCTTTGACGTGTTTGGCGCTGGGCGCTACAGGTTGACCAGCAGGGTTGGGCGTTTGGTTTTCGGTCTTGCCGAAAATCTTTTTAAGTGCTTTGAGCACGGCCATCTCGTCAATTGGTTAAGGAATGTACGGGCCACAGTGTAAAGCATGAAGCGGCCATGGCGAAGCATTGTGCCGGTTCTTGAAATATTTGCGCAGTTAAATGGAGATTTATGCTGATGTTTAAGGTGGTGGCGCAATGCCTTTATTGTTGGATGCGATCAGCAAAATAGGCAGTTGCGACCGAATTGCTTGGCTTTATATAGCGCTTTATCGGCTCGGGCGATAAGGGTAAGCAAGGTGTCGCGGTATTGCATTTGAGCGATACCGATTGAGATGGTCACTCCTGGGAGTGCGCCGACAGGTGAGTGGAACTGCTCGATTTGCTCAATGGCAATGCGCATACGTTCGCCAATATGGCGGGCCTCGTTAAGAGAAGCAGGCATGAGGATGACAAACTCTTCACCGCCGTATCGAACAAGCGTATCGCCAGGTCTCAGCTGATTTGCCAGAGTCTCGGCGACCAGCGAAAGGGCATAGTCGCCAGCGAGGTGGCCGTGCTGGTCGTTGTAGCTTTTGAAGTGGTCAACATCAAGCATGAGCAGGCATAAGGGGCTTTGATCAAAGGCGCTGCGGGTGCTTTCGCGTTGAAAGATGTGTTCCAGCCAGCGACGGTTATAAATGCCGGTCAGTGCATCGATATTGGCGCTTTGTTCACTGTCGCGGAACATGCGGTTGACTTGCCGGGTGCGGTTGCACAGTAGTGACAGCAGGTTGCACAAAAGCTCGGGTGAGTGCTGGCTGAGGTCGAGGAGCGAGTTGCGATGCAGGCGCAAGACCTGGCAGGGCTTGCTTGCTACAACATAGGCGGTAGGGGGCTGGCAGTCGATAAAACTCAGCTCACCGGTGCAATCGCCTGAGTGCAGACTGTCGACGCAAGGGCTATCTGGGGACTCCAAGTAGATATCTAACTGTCCTTTGATTAACAGGTAGAGGTACTGGTTGCGCTGGAGCGGAGACAGGAGTATTTCGCCGGGCTCCAGGTTGTAAGGACTGAAGGGCTTAAGCGAAGGGCGGAGGCTGCGAATCGGTAGGTTATGAAACAAAGGCAGCTGCCGCAGTTGTCGCAGATTCACCGGCCACGTGGCGCGTTTCATGTCTAAGGTCGTCTGCTCGGAGCCCGTCTGAATTGCGGGTAGGGCGAATTCCGTGGGTTTCAGGAGTTTTAGACCATAGTCCTGTGGGCTGGTGGTGACAATGACCCATGCGCTTTGTGGTCATTTGAGTCTCAGGTTTGTTGAATTGCTCACAGTATTTGACTGGGCAGCCAAGAAATCCCCAGGGTGTATATGGGAACTTTCTTGGCTGCTGACGCTAGGTGATTTAGCCGTTCAGGCGCTGCTCAAGCCATTGGGCGATATCGCGAATTTCTTCATTAACGACTTCATGGCCCATGGGATATTCGTGCCATTGCACGGTGACGCCCGCACTCACCAGAAAATCATGAGCAGCACGGCCCATGGCGGGCAGAACAATATCGTCATAGACGCCGTGCAAACACAGAACAGGGAGACTCAGTTTGCTTTCAGGCAGTTTGACGGCCTCGGTAAAGGTCGGAGCGTAGGTCGATAAAGCCATAACCCCGCCGAGCGCGAACTGCCAGCGCAGGAATGCGGTATGCAGGACCACGGCACCGCCCTGAGAGAAGCCCGCCAGGATGATCCGCGACGGATCAATACCACTGTCCCGCTGCTGTTCAATCAGTTGAATGATCTGTTGGGCAGAGGCCTCCAGCTGAGCGTGGTCGATGGCTCGGGCCGGGCTCATGGCGAGGATGTCGTACCAGCTTGGCATGGCATAGCCGCCGTTGATGGTTACTGGCTGTGTGGGCGCTTGGGGCAACACGAAGCGGGTGCTGGGCAAACGCTGTTGCAGGAGTTGGGCAACAGGCTGGAAGTCGTAGCAATCAGCGCCTAGGCCGTGCAGCCAGATGACACAGGCGTCGGCATCGCGGTTTGGGTGCAGGATCAACGGTTCGGTCATGGAAGGCTCCGCTTTAGTGCAGACGCGTAGGCTTGGTGCGCCTGAGGGGGATTTTGTTAAGGAAAACCAAGTGGCGAATTTTCCAACATATTCAGGGATTTGTCGCCGTGCGTGGAGCTTCGGGTAAAGACCACGGGAGCTGGTACGCGCTTTGCTGGAAGCAACAGGCTCTTAGGTGTTGCCACGTGCGAGGGCTGAGTTCTCAAGTGTGCAGTGCTGAGCTGCATTTCAGTGCGAATCATGTGATGCAGTTGGTGTTTTTAACCTATTAGGACGGAGTTCAGGAGGGTTGGGGGAGGGTTTATGGCTGATGGGGGAAACCACAACTAGACTCGAGGCAGGTCTTACCTTTGGCAATGACGGAGCGACATGCCAACCCTAAATAGGGAGGAGGTGAAACCAAGACTCCAATCAAAACAAAAGCAACTGGAGATTCAATATGAAGCGGGTGAAATCAACATTAGCCGTACTGTGCGCCGCAGCTGTTCTAGGCGCGAGCTCGTTTGTTCATGCAGGCGCAACGCTGGACGCTATTCAGAAGAAAGGATTCGTTCAATGCGGTATCAGTGACGGTCTTCCGGGATTCTCATATGCAGATGGCAAGGGCAACTATGTGGGGATTGATGTTGATGTGTGCCGCGCTGTTGCGGCAGCCGTATTCGGTGATGCAAAAAAGGTTAAGTACAGCCCGCTGACGGCCAAAGAGCGGTTTACGGCGCTGCAATCGGGTGAGGTGGATGTTCTGTCACGTAACACCACCTGGACCAGCTCCCGCGATGCAGGATTGGGCCTGAACTTCGCCGGTGTGACCTACTACGACGGCCAGGGTTTTCTGGTTAACAAAAAGTTGGGGGTAGCCAGCGCAAAAGAACTTGATGGCGCCACAGTATGTATTCAAGCCGGTACAACGACTGAGCTGAATTTGTCCGATTATTTCCGCGCTAACGGCCTCAAATACACGCCTATCACCTATGACACTTCCGATGAAAGCGCCAAATCAGTAGAGGCCGGGCGTTGTGACGTGCTGACTTCCGATCAGTCACAGCTTTACGCGCAGCGTATTAAGTTGGCTGATCCTGATTCTTATGTGGTGTTGCCTGAGGTGATCTCTAAAGAGCCGCTGGGGCCAGTCGTGCGTCAGGGGGATGAGGAGTGGTTCGATATTGTGCGCTGGTCGTTGTTTGCTTTGCTCAATGCTGAGGAACTGGGAGTGACATCAGCCAATGTCGAGGAGTTGGCTAAAACCACCAAGAACCCGGATATCGCGCGTTTGCTGGGGGCTGAAGGAGAGTTTGGCAAGGATCTCAAGTTGCCTAAAGACTGGGCGGTGCAGATCGTCAAGCAGGTGGGTAATTACGGTGAAGTGTTTGAGCGCAACGTCGGTGCGGGGAGTGAGCTGAAGATCGAGCGCGGCCTCAATGCGCTGTGGAACAAGGGCGGTCTGCAATACGCACCACCCGTGCGCTGACCCTTGGGTGCCGGTAGCTATAGGGACTGCCGGCATTGATCCACTGTACGTGTGCAATGCCGGAGTTATCTGGCGTTGCCGCTACTCTGTGAGGCCTTTTATGCATATACGAGCAGAGGTCCCGCGTCCACGAGGTTCTTTCTGGACTGATCCAGTGCTGCGGGCCTGGGCATTTCAGATTATTGCGGTGGTGGCGGTTGTTGCGCTGGGTTGGTTTTTGTTTGAGAACACGCAGGCGAATTTGGCCAAGCGTGGAATCACGTCGGGATTTGCTTTCCTGGATAACAGCGCGGGGTTTGGTATTGCCCAGCACCTGATCCCGTATCAGGAAAGCAATACCTACGGCCGTGTGTTTTGGGTCGGTCTGCTCAATACGTTGCTGGTGTCGGTAATCGGTATCGTACTGGCAACGCTGTTGGGCTTTGTTATTGGCGTGGCCCGGCTTTCGCCTAATTGGCTGGTGAGCAGGCTGGCCGCTGTCTATATAGAAATTTTCCGCAATATCCCGCCGCTGCTGCAGATATTCTTCTGGTACTTCGCGGTAATGCTGGCGTTGCCTGGGCCGCGCCAGAGTTTGAATGTGGCTGACAGCTTCTTTCTTAATAGTCGTGGCCTGTATCTGCCTGCTCCGATTGTCGCGCAGGGGGGCTCAGTATTTTTCGTCGCGTTGATTCTGGCGGTTGTCGGGGGGCTGTGGCTGCTGCGTTGGAGTCGCAAGCATTTTGAGCAAACCGGCCAGACGTTCCCGGTAGCGCTGGGATGGCTGGTGTTGCTGGTGGGCTTGCCAGGGCTGACTGTTCTGCTGACAGGTAGCCCGGTTAGCTGGAGTGTGCCGGAGCTGGCTGGTTTTAACTTTCGCGGCGGTTGGGTGTTTATCCCAGAGCTATTGGCGCTGACCTTGGCGCTAACGGTGTATACCGCCGCTTTTATTGCGGAGAACGTGCGCTCGGGTATCAAAGCCGTTAGCCAGGGCCAGACCGAGGCGGCTCTTTCTTTGGGCTTGCCGCCAGCGAAAACCCTGCGGCTGGTGATTATTCCCCAAGCCATGCGGGTGATTATTCCGCCACTGACCAGCCAGTACCTCAATCTGGTGAAAAACTCCTCGTTGGCAGCCGGTATCGGCTATCCAGACATGGTCTCGCTGTTTGCCGGTACGGTGCTGAACCAGACCGGACAGGCAATTGAGGTCATTGCCATCACCATGAGCGTGTACCTGGCTATCAGCATCAGCATTTCCCTGTTGATGAATGGGTACAACCGGCGCATGGCGCTGATTGAGCGATAGGGGGTGGTATGCAGACTCATCAATTCAAACCGGATCTGCCGCCACCTGCCATGAGTGTCGGTGTACTGGCTTGGCTACGCGGGAATCTGTTTTCAGGCTGGTTCAACACGTTGCTAACCCTGTTTGCTGTGTATCTGCTGTGGCTGTTGATTCCGCCATTGATTCAGTGGGCCTTTATTGATGCTGACTGGCATGGCACCAGTAAAGCCGACTGCACCAGCGGTGGGGCTTGCTGGGTCTTTGTGCAGCAGCGCTTTGGCCAGTTCATGTATGGCTTTTACCCGCAAGAGCTACGCTGGCGGGTCGATCTGACGCTGTGGCTGGCGATTATCGGGGCTGCGCCTTTATTTATCCCTGCGATGCCGCAGCGGCTTAAATATGCCATCGGCTTTTTACTGGTATATCCGCTGCTGGCTTACTGGCTGCTGCATGGCGGTTTTGCTGGTCTTTCGGTGGTGCCAACCAGCCAGTGGGGCGGCTTGATGCTGACGTTGGTGATCGCCGCTGTGGGCATCGCTGGGGCTCTACCTCTGGGGATCCTGCTGGCGCTGGGAAGGCGCTCGGACATGCCAGCGATCCGGGTTATTTGCGTGACGTTTATCGAGTTCTGGCGTGGTGTGCCCCTGATAACCGTGTTGTTTATGTCGTCGGTGATGCTGCCGCTGTTTCTGCCCGAGGGGATGAGCTTCGACAAACTGGTGCGGGCGCTGATTGGGGTGATCATGTTCCAGTCGGCCTACATCGCCGAGGTGGTGCGTGGTGGCCTGCAAGCAATCCCCAAAGGCCAGTACGAGGCGGCTGCGGCGATGGGCTTGGGCTACTGGCGGATGATGGTGTTGGTGATTTTGCCGCAGGCTCTGAAACTGGTCATTCCGGGCATCGTTAACACCTTTATTGCGCTGTTCAAAGACACCAGTTTGGTGATCATCATCGGTCTGTTCGACCTGCTTAACAGCATTAAGCAAGCCACCACTGATCCTGCCTGGTTGGGCATGGCCACTGAGGGCTATGTGTTTGCTGCGCTGATTTTCTGGATTTTCTGCTTCGGCATGTCCCGCTACTCCCTGCACTTGGAGCGCAAGCTGGATACCGGCCACAAACGTTAGGAGTCAGGTCAATGAGTGAAGCCAACAAACAGGTAAACGCAGGGCCGATCATTCAGTTACAGGGCGTCAACAAGTGGTATGGGCAGTTTCACGTGCTTAAGGACATCAGTCTGGATGTCCAGCCGGGGGAGCGTATTGTCATATGTGGGCCTTCCGGCTCCGGTAAGTCCACAACCATTCGTTGCATCAACCGGCTGGAGGAACATCAGCAGGGGCGGATTGTGGTGGATGGCACCGAGCTGAGCTGTGATCTCAAAGACATTGAAACCATACGCAGTGAAGTCGGTATGGTCTTTCAGCATTTCAATCTGTTCCCTCATCTGAGCGTATTGCAGAACTGTACCCTAGCCCCGATGTGGGTACGCAAGATGCCCAAGCGCAAGGCTGAAGAGATTGCCATGCATTATTTGGAGCGGGTGCGAATCCCTGAGCAAGCGCATAAGTTTCCGGGGCAGTTATCGGGTGGGCAGCAGCAACGGGTAGCGATTGCCAGGGCGTTGTGCATGCGCCCGAAAATCATGCTGTTTGATGAGCCAACATCAGCCCTTGATCCTGAAATGGTCAAGGAAGTGCTGGATACCATGATCGGGTTAGCGCAAGACGGCATGACCATGCTGTGCGTGACCCACGAAATGGGCTTCGCCCGTACCGTGGCTAATCGGGTGATATTTATGGATCGCGGGGAAATTGTTGAACAGAACGAGCCGGATGCTTTTTTTACAAATCCGCATAACGAACGTACCCGCTTATTCCTCAGCCAGATTATTCATTGAAAAAGTGTTTCTATACGTATCGCGGTTCACTTGCTAGTGTTAGCAGGAGGAGCCATAGGCTCCTTTTGCATTTGATTTACGCACTAATACCAGTTCGCTGGTTACAAGAAAGATGAGGATTTAGAAATGTTAGGAGCAAGGACGGGCGTACTCGCGCTGGGGATTCTGGCCGCTACGCAGGCAATGGCTGAGGGGCAAGCCGACTCTCAGGGATTTGTTGAGGACAGTCATCTGGATTTGTTCTTTCGCAATGCTTACATCAATCGCGATTACAAAAATGGCAGTGATGACAAGGCCGAGTGGGGGCAGACGGCTGAGGCTTACTTCAAGTCCGGCTTTACTCAAGGCACTGTTGGGGTAGGGGTCGACGCGTTTGCGCTGTATGCGCTACGCCTGGATGGTGGCAAGGGCCGAGCTGGTGCAGGTGGTATCGACTTCTTCAAAGTGGGTGACAGCGGCGAAGCGGCTGACCAATTGTCCCGTCTCGGTGGTGCGGTTAAGTTCCGTGTATCCAATACCGTATTGAAGTACGGCGACCAGATGCCGCAGTTTCCTGTGTTGAATTACGACAACTCGCGCCTGTTGCCTGAAAGCTTTACCGGTACGTTGCTGACTTCGAAAGAAATCGAAGGTCTGGAAATCAACGTCGGTCGCTTTACTCAGGAAACCCGCAAGAGCACTAGCTCTCGTGACAGCGGTGAGTTGGATCGACTGGACGTGTGGGGCATCGCCTATCAGTTCACTGATAACTTCAAGGCGTCTTACTACGGCACCAACATCAAAGACGTGCTCGATCGCCACTACGTCAACATGAACTATGTGATTCCGCTGAGCGAAGAGCGCTCGCTGACGCTGGACTTTAATGACTACTACACCAGCTTCGACCGTGATTTCGGCACTCAGCTGAACGCCGGCACCGATGGCAGTCAGAGCAGCAAGAACAACATCTGGAGCCTGGCGGCGACCTACGCCTTTGGCCCCCACGCTCTTACCCTGGCCCATCAGCGCAGTACAGGGGATAGCGGTTACAACTACGGTGGCTATCGCAGCAATGGCTGGGTTGGCGATGGTGGCACCAGTATCTTCCTGTCCAACTCCTACTGGTCTGACTTTAACGCCGAAGACGAACGCTCCTGGCAGCTGGCATACGATCTGGACTTCGCCGCTTTTGGCGTACCGGGCCTGAGCTGGCGCACCGCTTACGTGCGTGGTGACAACATCAACGACCGTTCCGGTCGTGGTGAGGGTACCGAGCGCGAAATCTTCAACCAGGTGAAATACGTCGTGCAGAGCGGCCCTGCCAAGGACCTGAATGTGCGTGTACGCAGTTCGATCCTGCGTGTCTCCAACAACGCCAGCAACTACAACGCCGACGGCAATGAAGTACGGGTGTTTGTGGATTACCCAATCAACGTGTTCTAAGCCTGTTTGCCCCTCAGCCTGATCTCCAGGCTGAGGGGCTTCTTACATCTGCTTCAGCGAGTTTCAGGCCACAGGCGCAGTGGCTTGCCGTTGGCGGGCCAGAGTCGTAGCTGGTCCAGAGCGGAAAAGTCCCAGCGTTCGACTTGGGTCAAGCTCTCGAGAAAGCGTGTCTCCTGCTCCATGAGAGCCGGTGAGCACATTTTTCGGGTGCTGCCTGGCGCTTCAAAGCGGATCGAGTTGCCTTCTAGGGTGTAGCTGGCGAACCAGTGGTTGCAGCCTGCATTGCCGTAAGCCCGGCCATCATCACCTAGGGTGATGGTGAGGTGGCTGCGGTCAATCAACGGACGCTCACCAATCCACTCCACTTGATAAGTCAGTTCGGTTTGCAGTTGAGGGGCAGAACTTGCACACCCGGCCAGAGCGGCGGGTAGCAGGCAGGCTGCGAGTACTGGTTTCATGCAGTTTCCTTAGCAATACAAACGGGGCACAGATGCTGGCCGTTAACGCTTTTCCAGCCTAGCTCCTGTACGCGAGCTTCAGCAGCCGGGGCATGAGCTTTTTTACCCAAAGTGGCATCGACGGCAAATTCAAAGTCTAGCTGCTTGGCACAACTGTCGCAGTTTACTTTCCAGTTAAGGATCGACAGCTCCTTGAACACCGGGCCGGTGGCTACGGCAACCCACTGTCCGCGTGGGTTGATCAGGTGGCGAACTTTGTCGGTGTGCAGGCGCATCGACAGGTCGCGGCTGCCCTTGAGGCTCACCAGCAGGGTGTCGCCATTTTGAATAGAGCCGCCATTACCTGTGACTTGGTAGCGGCCTGGAGCCAGTGCGCGGCATTCGATCAGGGTGTGTTCAGGGTTTAGCAGGTTGTAGCGAAAGTCGTGTTCAGCCATGGGTCCTCCAAATTTGCGCGAATGCTACCACGCAGCGCTTGTTATGCGGCGGCCCCCGGCTGTTTCAGACCTTACGGGTTCTCTGCGGCATTTGCGGTGCGCGCTAGGTTGAGTATGGCGTCGTCTAGGTCTTCTAAGGCTTGTTTTGCTGCAGGGTCATTCTGCTTGAGCAGTGTTTCGCTACGCTGGCAAGCGGCCCGTAGTTGTGGAACTCCGCAATAGCGAGTGGCGCCGTGAAGGCGGTGAACCCGCTCGATCAGGGCGTTGCGATCGTTACTCTCATGGGCCTGGCGGATTGCCTGTCGGTCGTTTTCAAGGCCGGACAACAGCATGCCCATCATTTCTTCGGCCAAATCAGCTTTGCCTGCAGCCAGGCGAAGGCCTTCCTCCGGGTCCACTACTTTAAGAACACCGCTCGGTGGGGCTGTAGGGGCCTGTTCTTCGCCATGGCGCAGGGCGATACCGGTCCACTTGAGGATGACCTGAGACAACTGCCGTTCGTTAATGGGCTTGGTTAAGTAATCGTCCATTCCGCTTTGCAGCAGGTTACGTTTTTCATTGGCCAAAGCGTGGGCGGTCAGGGCAATGATGGGGACGTGTGGGCTGTTTCCGCGGCCTTCTTGTAGACGAATTTCTTCAGTGGCTTGGCGGCCGTCCATGCCTGGCATCTGCACGTCCATAAAAATCAGATCAAAATGCTGTTGGCCTGCCATTTCCACGGCATCGTAGCCATTGTCGGCGGTGTGCACCTTGGCACCCAAGTCGTCGAGCAGGGTTTGAACCAGCAGAAGGTTAGCGGGGTTGTCATCTACGCAGAGAATCTGAGGGCTGCGGCCAGTGTATTTTCTGGGTTCGGCAAGCTGCTGTTGTGAAGGGTTGAGCAGGCCAACCAGGGCACGCTGAAGTGTGCGGGTGCAGGCCGGTTTTACATGCAGCTGCTGATGCGGATCGTCCAGCAGGCTCTGGTAAAACGCTTGTTCAGTGGTTGGGCATAGCAGTAAGGCTTTGCAGGACAACTGCTTGAGTTCACGAATTGGCTGCTCAAGTTGTTCCGGCAGGATGGTCTGGGTGCTGACGCCTAGAAGGGCAAATTCGATGGGCTCCGAGCTGAGCAGCGATTCCTTAACGGTATCGATCAATGCAGGCAGTTGGGCAAAGCTGTTGACCTGCATGCCGCAATCCTCCAGTTGATGCTGTAAGGACTGACGGGCCAACTCATGCTTTTCAAGGATGGCTATGCGGCGGCCGACCAGGGGCGGTTGTGGCAAGTCATCTTCATCGTTTCGGCCTTTGGGCAGATTAAGGCTGATCCAGAACTCTGAACCTTCATTCGGTGTGCTTTCTGCGCCGATTTCCCCTCCCATCTGTTCAACCAGACGTTTGGAAATGACCAGCCCAAGACCAGTGCCGCCAGCTTGCCGGCTCAGGGAGTTATCCGCCTGGGTAAAGGCCTGGAACAGCTCGCGAAGGTCTTTGTCACTGAGGCCGATGCCGGTGTCCTGAACGCTGATGCGCAGTTGGACGCGGTCGACGCTTTCGTCCTCAATCATGGCACGAACAACAATGGTGCCGGTCTGTGTGAACTTGATGGCATTGCTGACTAGGTTGGTCAGAATCTGCTTGATCCGCTGCGGATCACCGATCATTGAAAGTGGCGTGTCACGGTAGACCAAGCTGAGTAATTCAAGCTCTTTGGCATGGGCTGCTGGGGCCAGAATGGTCAGTGCGTCCTGCAGCAGATCGCGCAGGTTGAACTGCACATTCTCAAGTACCAGCTTGCCTGCCTCGATTTTTGAGAAGTCGAGGATTTCATTGATGATGCCGAGCAGGCTGTCAGCAGATTTCTCGATAGTTTTAAGGTAGTCCAGCTGTCGAGGGCTCAGCTCACTTTTCTGCAACAGATTGGTAAAGCCCAGGATGCCATTGAGCGGAGTACGGATTTCATGGCTCATGTTGGCCAGAAACTCAGATTTAATGCGGCTGGCTTCAAGGGCTTCTTTGCGGGCTAAGTCGAGCTCAATGTTCTGGATTTCGATGGTCTCCAGATTCTGCCGGACATCTTCTGTGGCTTGGTCAATGCTGTGCTGAAGCTCTTCCTGGGCGTTTTGCAGGGATTCAGCCATCAGGTTGATGCCTGCGGCCAGTTCATCAAGCTCTTGGCTGCCCAGTGGTGGTAGCCGGGTTTTAAGGTTGCCTTCTTTTAATTGGGCCACGCTGCGCTGGATCTGCCGCAGTGGGTAGCTGATCGAGCGGCTCATGCGTACTGCCAGCAGGCCGGTAATGATCAAACCCATACTGATAAGCAGCATGCTGGTGAGCAGGCTGCGGTAGCCGCTGACCAAAGTATTAGTGTGGGATAACTCCAGCTCGACCCAGCCAAGTGGAGGATTATTGGGAGCCTCTGGTATTTCGCTGGTCAGATTCAGATGGTGCTGGTAGACCGGCATTAGAAAACGTGACGACTCCTGCCCTGAGCTTTGAGCCAATATCGAGCTCTGGGCTGGAAGAGGGCTGAGCATGCGCGGCCCTGAGTGGGCTAACAGGTTGCGGCTGGCGTTGAAGAAGCTGACCGAACGGACATCAGGCTGCTCAAGGGCTTGATTAGCGATGCGTTGCAGCACTTGGCTATTGTTGGTGTTTAGAGCCTGTGCGCTAAGTGGGGCTAACTGTTGAGTAATCAGTTGTCCCCGTTGCAGCAGCTGGTCGTGGAGTCCGCTCCATTGAATCCACGTGAAGTAGCCGCCCAGTACCAACGTTAGAATCGTAGCGGGCAGCAGTGTCAGCATGAGTACACGGCTTTTGATGCCTAAATCCTTCAACGCTTGGTCCTCCCGGAGATTGAGTCCCCAGTGTAGCGATTCACAGCGCGAGAATCTTTAGATGAGTTAGTACAAAATGATAGGTAGAATAATTCGTATTTAGATTAGTTCGGGGGTCACGGTGTTAGCTAGTAATGTTCCCGCTGCACGGATACTGGTTGTCGAGGATGACCCTCTGCTTGCAGCACACTTGCACAAAAGCCTTATGGATCATGGCTACCAAGTGACTTTGAGTAATGATGGACGCGAAGGCCTTGAGCTGGCTCGCAGCGGCGACTTTGACCTTATTTTGCAGGACATCCTGCTCCCCGGTGTGTCAGGGCTGGACGCCTTGCAGACGCTGCGTAAAGACGATGTGGTACCCGTGATCCTGATGTCTGCGCTGGGCGAAGAGCAGGACCGCATCGCCGGTTTCAGCCAAGGTGCTGATGACTACTTGCCCAAGCCCTTTAGCATGGCTGAGTTGCAGGTCAGGGTGGAGGCCGTCTTACGCCGAGTGGCCTATGAGCGTGCAGAGCCTGCTAACTTGAATCCCGATCCACAGCTGATTTTTGAAGAGCGCCGCACAGACGTCTGCATGAATGGTGCTTGGGCTGATTTGACCTCGACGGAGTACCGGGTTCTAGAGGCATTGATGCGTGATGAAGGAGAGGTGCTGACAAAAGCCTTCTTGTATCAGCAGGTGTTGCATCGGGCTTACTCGCGTCATGACCGCAGTCTGGATATGCACATCAGCCATATACGCCGTAAATTGCAACTGATCGGCTACACGGCCGGACGTATTGATACCGTGTGGGGCAAAGGCTATGTGCTGACCCGGTTGGAAACATGAACCTGCCCGATCGGCACTCCCTGTTCTGGAAGCTGGTCGGTGTGCTGGGGTTGTTCTGCCTGTTGTTGATCAGCCTCAACGTAGACCTGATTTCCAGGCTCAATCAGGCCAACGCGCGTCTGGATGATGAGGCGCGCGAGGTCCTCCTCAAGTACGGCAGTCAAGCCAATGCTGCTTGGCGTCAGGGTGGGCAGAAGGGGGTGCATGCCTTTCTGGAGCAGCTCAAAGCCACGGAGCACATCTGGGCTGTAGTGGTGGATGAGTCACTGAGATCCCTATCCTCAACTGCTCTGACGAAAGCAGAGCGAAGACGATTGAATTTTGTTCGAGAGCTAGATGGCACTGTCGGGCGACCTGGCAGTGAGCCCGTGTTCAGTGTGCCTTTTGCCAGTGGCAATGCACGGTTGGTGATCGAGCTTCCCAAACGTTTGGATCCCCGACGCCATATGCCTGTGTGGGAGTTGATATTTCATCGATTGCTCCCGGGAGTGCTGGCAATTTTACTTGGGCTTGTCATTTACCGGGTTCTGATTGGCCCGCTGCAAATTCTCCAGCGTCAGGCTAATACGCTGAGCTCAGGTAACCTCTCTGCACGGGCCGGCAGCCTTGTGACGGCGCGCCGGGATGAACTGGGAGATCTAGGGCGTGCGTTTGACCACATGGCCGGGCGCTTGGAAAGCACTGTGAAGTTCCAACGTCAGTTGCTCCATGACCTTTCTCACGAGCTACGCACACCACTAAGTCGTCTGCGAGTGGCAGCGGAGGGAGAGCAAAACATCGACGCTTTGCGCCGACGGATGGAGCAGGAAGTGGAAGGCATGGAAAAGCTTGTAGCCGATACGCTCGAATTTGTCTGGATGGGGGATGAGCACCTCAAGTTGCCATTGGAACCAGTTAACGTCAGCCGTCTATGGGATGTGGTGCGTGAAAACGCCAGCTTTGAGACAGGCTGGTCGCCGGATCGGATGCCTTGTGATTTACCGGCCGACTGTCAGGTACTGGGTTATCTCAATGGTTTAGCTCAAGCGCTCGAGAATATTTTGCGCAATGCCATCCGCTATTCACCTGAAGGCGCAGTGGTGCGTTTGAGTGGTCAGCGCGAAGGTGATTATTGGTTGTTAACCATTGAGGATCAGGGACCAGGCGTCCCACCTGAAAACCTGGAGCAAATATTTCAGCCATTCATTCGCCTCAGCGCAGCTCGGCCTGGGGGAGATGGTTTTGGCCTGGGGTTATCCATCGCAAGGCGCATGATAGAACGCCAGGGTGGAGCCCTTTGGGCGGAAAACGCAGACAGTGGCTTACGTCTGCGGTTCAAGCTGAAAGTGTATTATTTGTAAATGCGATTTACTCTCATTTGTTGATGTATATCATCTGCGCCGACAACAGGTTCGGTGCATCTGTGACTCACCTCAGGCACCGAACAAGTCGCTGAAGTTCAGCGGATAAGAGGGCGCAGCTTTGCGTAGGCCTTCTTACTTTTTCAGGTATCCCGGGGAGACATAGATGTCACGCACAGCACAACCGTTCGTATCCACGTTGCAGCCCAGCTTCAGCAAAACGCTGCTTGCTGCAACCGTTGCTTCCATGGCGTGTTCCGTATACGCCGATGATCAGATGCAGCTGGATACTGTCGTTGTGACAGCCTCCGGATTTGAACAGAGTGTTAAGGATGCGCCGGCCTCTATCTCGGTGATCAGCGCAGAGGAGCTGAAAAAGCGTTCTTATACGGACGTGACCGATGCACTGAAAAACGTGGCAGGTGTTCAAGTCATCGGTGGTGGCGTTGAGCAGTCGATCTCCATCCGCGGGATGACTGCAAGCTACACACTGTTCTTGATCGACGGTCGTCCAGTGCAGGGCAACGACGCATTCGGAATCCGCGGTGCTCAGGCGGGCACGCCGATCAATTTCCTGCCTCCTATTGAAGCCATTGAGCGTATCGAGGTCATTCGTGGCCCAGCTTCAGCACTTTATGGTTCAGACGCCATGGGTGGCGTGGTCAACATCATCACCAAAAAGGTTGGCAATGAAATTCGCGGCAGTATTACTAGCGAATACACCGTTGCAGACAGCAAAAACAAGGTGAATGAAAATGCCTTCCAGAGCAGTGCCTATGTTGATTTGCCACTGATCCCGGATGTGCTTTCCCTCCAGCTCAATGGTGCTATTCATGACCAGCAGGAAAGCCATTTTGTAGGCGGTAGTGACAGCTCGGCGAGCGACCCGGATTACGAGAAAGAGAACATCGGCGGCAAACTGTCCTGGAACATCAACGACGACAATCTACTGACATTGGGGCACACCTACTCCAAGCAGGAGCGTACTTCCAATCCGGGTAAGAGCATCGCTGAAGATGGCACCAAGAGCTATCGCGAGTCGGTGAAGGAAAACTACTTCCTGGCCCATGAGGGTTCTTACGGCAGCCTGCAAACCAACTCGTACATTAACTACGATAAGTCCGACAATAAGTCCTCCCTGAACACCACTACAGGGAAAGGCATCACCTATGACGTGTTGACGGTAAATACGCAGGGTACTTACTTCTTTGATCGCCATACGGTAACGGCTGGCCTGACCCACAAGTATGAAGACCTGAAAGACGGATCATCCAATGGTTTGAAACGGCCGATTGTTGAGGATCCGAACGCCGTTGTGGAAATGAATCGCTACCAGAACTCCTTCTTTGTGGAGGACAGCTGGGCGATGACTGATGACTTCACCCTGACACTGAGCGGTCGTTATGACGATAACCAAGCGTTTGGTGATCACTTCAGTCCGAAGGTCTATGGTGTCTATCACATCAATGAAAACTTCACCCTCAAAGGGGGGGTGACTTCAGGCTTTAAAGCGCCTGACCTGCGTAACGCCGCCAGCGACTACGGCCTCTCCTCCATGGGCGGGACTGTGATTGGCAACCCGGATCTCAAGCCTGAAAAGAGCCTGAACAAAGAAATCGGCTTGGCGTACGAGAACTTCGACTGGGGGCTGGAAACAACTGTGACCGTGTATGTCACCGACTACAAGGACAAGGTAAACCGCACTGGCAACATCTGTGACACCGTTAATAAGGTGTGTGAGTGGAATGGCACCATCTACCCGTACGAAGATCGTGGCTATACCGCCAACGAGAACGTGGATGAGGCTGAGCTGCGTGGTATTGAATGGACTCTGGATTACAAAATCCTAGATAACCTGACTTACCGTCATAGCTACACCTTTACAGACACAGAGCAGAAGTCTGGCGTCTATAAGGGCGAGGCGCTCAACGATATGGCTAAGCACAGTTTCAATGCGTCGCTGGACTGGGACGTAACTGAGCGCCTGAATGCCTGGACGCAATTTAACTACCGTGGCTCAACCTCCGGTCGTTGGCAGACGGGTACGAGTGGTTCGTCCACTAATGGTGTGACCTATCCGGCGTACCGATTCTTTGATGTGGGACTGGGCTACAAGGCCACTAAAGACCTGACACTCAAGGCCGGTATTTACAACCTGGGCAATGAGAAGGTGAACACCGACGACGGCTTCAACTACAACCTGGATGGTCGTCGCTATATCTTCTCGCTGACTCAAGCCTTCTAAGCGATCGCACTGAGTCACTGATTCCCCGGCAGTTTCTGTCGGGGAATTTTCGTATTCGCAGGGTATTGATCCTGCTGCGCTAAGAGGTCTGCGTGAGCACTAAACAAAGCGGTTATGTAACGGACGTCAGCTATCCTGCGCATTTCCACAAGGAGATTCAGCCGGTCTGGCTGGTAACCTTAGCGACCTTAAAAGGCTTGCAGGTGCCAGACATCACCCAGGGCTATTCCTATTGCGAGATCGGCTGTGGGCTGGGCGTCAATCTGTTGCTGGCCGCTGCTTGTAACCCGCAGGGCGATTTCGTTGGTGTGGATTTTAATCCGCAGCACATCGCCTTCGCCCGTCAGTCCGCAGAGCTACTAGGCCTTAAAAACCTGCGCTTTATTGAGGCTGACTTTGCTGAGTTCGCCCAGAGCAATGCGTTGTTCTTTGACTTTATGGTCTGCCACGGTGTCTGGTCGTGGATACCACAGGTTACGCAACAGCAATTGTTAAAAGTGGTAAAGCGTAGCCTGAAGCCTAGAGGTTTGTTCTATCTGCACTACATGTGCCATCCGGGGGCTACTCAGATGATGCCGGTACAAAAGCTGCTTAATGAGCTGGCTCATACGTTATCGGGCACGTCTGAGCAGAACATGGGCGCGGGCTTGGATCTGCTGAATCGCTTGGATCAGGCCAGCGTATTCCATGATCAGCCCAGCCTGAGCGCCAACCTTGGCCGCCTTGGGCAAATGAACAAAGCCTATCTGGCCCATGATCTGCTCAGCGATCACTGGAGCCCGCAGCACTCCGTGGATGTGCACCGCATTGCGGCTCAGGTCGGCCTGACCTACCTGGACAGCGCCAACGCTTTTGAAATGATCGAGGTGCTGTCTATTCCGCAATCGGCACAGGCATTGATTGCCAATGTATCGTCACCTGCTGTTCGCGAGTCGCTGAAGGATCTCGCGCGTAATCAACGGCAGCGTCAAGACCTGTTTCAGAAACAGCCACAAGCCTTGGCGGCTGATGTATGTGTTCAGCGCATCGGCCAACTGATGTTCGAGCTGATGCCAACAGCACCACGTTCCGGCGGGCAGGTGTTCAGAACGCCAATTGGCGAAATCGACGGTCCGGCTGAATTGCTGTCACCTGTTTTGGAGCGTTTGGCGCAAGGTCCTGCGCAGGTCGTAGAGCTGTGTCGTTTACCGGCCTATGCAGGCAACCTGACCCAGCTAATGCAGAGCCTGTTGCTGTTAATGTGGCGCGGCCATGTTCATCCCCAGCGGCCTGACGCGTCGGCCAATCCGGTGCAGGCTGCGCTGCTGCGTAGCTGGATACAGCAACATGATTTGAAAATAGAGGCGGTGCCATCCTGCGGCACGGCTGTAGTGGATGAGTCGGCGCTAAGCGTGTAGCCGTCATTCGAGTAATAACACGGTGTAGTCGCTCAGCCCTTGTTGTCAGGGCTTGGGCAGAACAGAGGTTGAGGTGTATGGCGCGAATAAGCTCATCAAGTCAGGTGCTGATTGCCCGCTGCCTGTTGGCAGTCTTGGGTGGCTACCTGTTCACTTACACAGCCAGTGCTGCGTTGGCCCGTGTGCTGCCCGTTAAACCTACAGAGGCAGTGGTGATCTCTGCACTGCTGAGTTTTGTGGTGTACCTGGGCTTTATTATCTGGAGCTTTGTGGAGGCTCGCGTAAGCAGGGTAGCGATGGGCGTGGCGTTGTCAGTGCCGCTTGCTGTGATTGGCTTTTGGCCGCAACTGATGGAGCGTCTGGCATGAAGCACAACATCACCCAGTCGCTTTCATGGTTGCACACCTGGTCTGGCCTAGTGTTTGGTTGGGCGCTGGTGGCTATCTTCCTGACGGGAACGCTGGCTGTATTCGATAAAGAGATCAATCTGTGGATGCAGCCTGAGGTACCAACCCAGACTGTTGACCGTGAGCAGGCGGTTGCGACTGCGATAAAGCATTTGCGCACCCATCACGCGGATGAGAGCAGCTGGCAGGTCGCATTGCCGAGTGAGCGTTCACCGCGTTTGGCTGTTTCAGCAGGTGAACAGCAGGGCGGTGGCGGCGGTCGTGGTAACGCCATGACTGTGCTTGATCCGGCAACCGGTGAGGTGATCACGCCCCGCCAGACCGCTGGAGGCAACTTTTTCTTCCGTTTCCATTACACCCTGCATTTCCCGCGCAACATTGGCATCTGGGTTGTGGGCTTTATGGCCATGGCGATGCTGGCGGCTATCGTCAGCGGCATCGTGATCCATAAGAAGTTCTTCAAGGAGTTTTTTACGTTTCGCCCGAATAAGGGTCAACGCTCCTGGCTGGATTATCACAATGCCAGTGGCGTGTTGTTACTGCCTTTCCACATCATGATCACCTACACGGGGTTGGTGATCTTCTTCCTTATCTATATGCCTGCGCCAATGGATGCCCTGTTCGATGGTGATCGTCAGGCCTATCAGGCGGCCATGCGTGGCGATTCAACCGCTGGCGCTCAACACCAGGGCGAGCGTGGCGCGCAGAGGCAGCAAGGTGGGCGTGGCGAGCAGGGGGCGGGTGGCCAGCGTGGGCAGCGTCAGCAGCGTCAGCAGGCCGAGCGTGTACCACTGATGGACCGCACTGATGACATCGATTTTATGGCGCTGATTGCCCGTGCCGAGGCAGACCTGGGTTCGCTATCAGGCTTTAACCTCAAGCGTAGCGCCAATGGCGATGCGGTATTTGAAGGCCGTCCTGTGCTGGGTAATGTCATTGAACTGACTAAAGGGCGCAGCATGAGCCTGAATGCCCTTACGGGTGAGGTGATTCGCCCAGCACCAGATTCAGTTGGTGCCACTCTGGTTCAGCGGGTACTGGCCGGTTTGCACTTTGCTCAGTTCGGCGGATACCCAATGCGTTGGGTGTACTTCATCTGCGGCATGATCAGTACGGCGATGATGGCCGGTGGGCTGATCCTGTTTACCGTTAAGCGTCGTCGCCGTTATGCCAAAGAAAGCCGCCCAGCGCGCTCTGGTTATGCGTTTATCGAACGGGTCAACATTGCGATTGTGGCCGGGCTGATGATTGCCTGTGTTGGCATGCTGTGGGCAAACCGCTTGTTGCCAGTTGAACTGACCGCACGACCCAATGCCGAGGTGAATGCCTTCTTTGCCTTGTGGGGGCTGAGTTTTGTGCATACGAGTCTGCGTCCATGGATGCAGGCCTGGCGTGAGCAACTGTGGGTTGGCGCTCTATTAATGCTGGCACTGCCGCTGGCCAACGCGCTGAATGGTTTGCCACTGCTGGGTAATGGTATTGGGCTGTATGTCGAGCTGACCACGATGGCGATGGGCGCGCTGGTGCTGCTTGCGGCTTTGCGCACGGGCCAGGGGGGCGAATACGTCAGTGATGCCCGTAAGCAGCGGGCTGCCAAGGAGGAACTGGCATGCTGAGTATTCTGGGGGCTTCAGCGCTGGCTTATTCCTCAATGGTAGGTTTGTGTCAGGGTATTAAACGGCATCAGGTAGCAGTTTGGGGCAAGCCCTGGCCCGATTACTGGCACCGTATGCTGCGGGTTTACGGTTGGCTGGCGTTACCGCTGTGTTTGTGGCTTTGCGCCCAGCACTGGGGCTGGGCCATGGGCAGTGTTGGGGTATTTGGCCTGGTATCGCTGGCTGGGTTCATTCTGGTACTGGGGTTGCCGTACTTCCCACGGTTTCTGGTAAGCCTGGGGTTTGTGGGGGGCGTACTGGGTTTATTGGAATTTGCTTATAGCTTGCTGTTCTAAGCGGCTTTCCATATCTGATATGGCTGAATCGGGTTTGTCGGTATCATGCGCGACTTACCCCGATTCTGGATTTCTTGTTCGCCATGAGCTTCGAGTTCCCAACCATCGCCGATTGCATCGGCAACACCCCACTGGTTCGTTTGCAACGCCTGCCGGGCAATACCAGCAACACCCTGTTGCTGAAGCTGGAAGGCAACAACCCCGCAGGTTCGGTCAAGGATCGACCTGCGCTGTCGATGATCAATCGCGCCGAGCTGCGTGGCGACATTAAGCCAGGCGATGTACTGATTGAGGCCACCAGCGGCAATACCGGCATTGCCCTGGCCATGGCGGCTGCCATCAAAGGTTACAAGATGGTGCTGATCATGCCGGACAACTCCACTGCTGAGCGTAAGGCCGCAATGACCGCCTATGGCGCTGAGCTGATTTTGGTGGAGGGCATGGAAGAGGCTCGCGATCTGGCTCTGCAGATGCAAGCTGAGGGCAAGGGCAAAGTGCTCGACCAGTTCGCCAATGGTGACAACCCAGAAGCTCACTACCGCAGCACTGGCCCGGAGATTTGGCAGCAGACAGGTGGTCGTATTACCCATTTCGTCAGCTCCATGGGTACAACTGGCACTATCATGGGCGTTTCTCGCTACCTGAAAGAACAGAACCCCGATGTCCAGATCGTCGGCTTGCAGCCGATGGAAGGCTCAGCGATTCCGGGCATTCGCCGCTGGCCGCAAGAGTACCTGCCAAAAATTTATCAGGCTGAACGTGTGGATCGCGTGGTCGACATGAGCCAGCTTGAAGCTGAACAGGTCATGCGCCGTCTGGCGCGTGAAGAAGGCGTTTTCTGCGGCGTATCGTCCGGTGGTGCTGTGGCAGCCATGCTGCGCCTGTCTCAGGAAGTGGAGAACGCGATCATGGTGGCAATCATCTGCGACCGTGGCGATCGCTACCTGTCCAGTGGCATCTACGATGTTCAAGACAACTAATGGCCAAGAAAACCAGTAGCTTGCGCTTCCAGCCCAGCGGCGGGAGCAAGGCGCAGCAAGTGCCTGTTGGCAAAAAGCTCAAATTGCACATTGAGCGTCAGGCCAATGATGGGCGTGGTATTGGCTTCAATGAGGGGCGCACCTGGTTTGTCAGCGGTGCCTTGCAAGGCGAACAGGTTGAGGCACGGGTGCTGGCTGCGCACGGCAAGGTGGTCGAGGCGCGGGTGGAGCGTGTCCTTGAGCCGAGCCCAGCACGTCGAACAGAGGCGTGCGCTCATGCGCGCGCATGTGGCGGTTGCAGCCTGCAACATATGCCCCACACCGATCAGCTGGCCCTGAAACAACGCATGCTTGAAGAGCAGCTAAGTCGTTTAGCGGCTATTCAGCCGACGCAGTGGGCGGCCCCTCTGGTCGGGCCTGAGTTGGGCTATCGGCGTCGCGCCAGAGTGGCGGTGCGCTGGGACCCAGCCGCACGCCATTTGGCGGTTGGTTTCCGTGCATCTGCCAGTCAAGACATCATTGATATTGAGCAATGCCCGGTTCTGGTCCAGCCTTTGCAACCAATCTTGCAGGCGCTGCCATCCGTATTGCGCAGTCTGGAGAAACCGCAGGCTATTGGGCACGTTGAGCTGTTCAGTGGTGACAGCAATGCTGTGCTGATCAGGCATACCAGTGCTTTGTCCGAGGCGGATCTGGCGCGTCTGAGCAGCTTCTGCTCGGAGCAGGCTGCGCAGCTCTGGCTACAGGGTAAGGATGATCCGCAACCTTATGTCGCAGATCAGCAGTTGAATTACCGGCTGGAGCAATACAACCTGATGCTGGCCTATCGCCCTGGCGATTTTGTACAGGTCAACCAACCCGTGAATGACGCCATGGTGGCGCAGGCGCTGGATTGGCTGGTGCCGCAGGCCAACGAGCGGGTACTGGACTTGTTTTGTGGTCTGGGCAACTTCGCCTTGCCATTGGCTCAGCGGGTACGCGAGTTGGTGGCGGTGGAGGGGGTTGATGTGATGGTGCAGCGCGCCAAACACAATGCGCAGATGAATGGTTTGAACAATACGCACTTTTATCAGGCGGATTTGTCGAAGCCGCTTAGCGAAGCGGATTGGGCAGTGGGCGGTTTTGATGCTGTACTGCTGGATCCGCCCCGCGATGGCGCATTGCAGGTGGTTAAGCAGATGAAAGCCCTTAATGCTGGACGTGTGCTTTATGTCTCCTGTAATCCGGCTACGCTGGCACGTGACAGCGCCGAGTTACAACAGCAGGGATACCGGCTGGAACGGGCAGGTATTCTGGATATGTTCCCTCAGACAGGGCATGTCGAAGCCATGGCGTTGTTTGTCAGGCAGTAATCGTTCACCGGGTTATAAGGTGTTGCAGGTGCGCTCTGTTTGTCGGGCTACAGGATGAGCGGAGTGTATACCTTGTTGAGTTATTGGACGGTCTCGCAGAAGACTGGAGCCAGTGAGTGGGCATGAAGCCCGTCACGGCTGAATGATTAAAGGATAGGATTTGCATGGTTCAGGTCAGAGCTCATCAGCCGATTAACGCGGACGGCAGCATCAACCTTGAGGCATGGCTCGACCATGTGCTGAGCGTCGATCCCGCCTTGGATCGTGAAGGTCTGCGAGATGCCTGTGAGTTTGCCCGTGAGGCTGAACAGCAGGCCAATGCCGCGCAGAATCTCTGGACCGAAGGCTCATCCAGCTTCCGTGTGGGGCTCGAGATTGCCGAAATCCTCGCCGATCTGAAACTGGATCAGGACTCGCTGGTTGCAGCGGTCATCTACCGCTGTGTACGTGAAGGCAAGGTGTCCTTGCCTACTGTTCAGCAGCGATTTGGTCAGGTTGTGGCCAAGCTCATTGAGGGTGTGCTGCGAATGGCAGCCATCAGCGCCTCGCTGAATCCGCGCGACTCCCTGGTCCTGGGTTCCCAGGCCCAGGTGGAAAACCTGCGCAAGATGCTGGTGGCCATGGTCGATGATGTGCGGGTTGCCCTGATCAAACTAGCAGAGCGAACCTGTGCAATTCGTGCGGTAAAAGAGGCCGACGACGAGAAGCGTCAGCGTGTAGCCCGCGAGGTGTTCGACATCTATGCACCGTTGGCCCATCGTTTGGGCATTGGTCATATCAAATGGGAGTTGGAAGATTTGTCCTTCCGCTACTTGGAGCCTGACCAATACAAGCAAATCGCTACGCTGTTGCATGAGCGCCGTCTTGATCGCGAGCATTACATCAATGAGGTGATGAGCCAGCTGCGCACTGAACTTGAAGCCACCGGCATCAAGGCGGATATCAGTGGGCGGGCCAAACATATTTACTCCATCTGGCGGAAAATGCAGCGCAAGGGCCTGCAATTCAGCCAGATTTATGATGTGCGCGCCGTACGTGTGCTGGTGCCACACGTGCGCGACTGCTACACAGCGCTGGGTATCGTACATACCCTGTGGCGGCACATCCCCAAGGAGTTTGACGACTACATCGCTAACCCCAAGGAAAACGGCTACCGCTCGTTGCACACCGCTGTGCTCGGGCCTGAAGGTAAGGTGCTGGAGGTGCAGATTCGCACCCAGGCCATGCATGAAGAGGCTGAACTGGGAGTTTGCGCACACTGGCGTTACAAGGGGACGGACGTTAAATCCGGCTCCAACCATTATGAAGAGAAAATCTCCTGGCTGCGGCAAGTGCTGGAATGGCACGAAGAGTTGGGGGATATCGGCGGGCTGGCCGAGCAGTTACGGGTGGATATCGAACCTGACCGGGTTTATGTTTTTACCCCTGATGGCCACGCAATCGACTTGCCTAAAGGGGCGACCCCTTTGGATTTCGCTTACCGCGTGCACACTGAAATCGGCCACAACTGCCGTGGTGCGAAAATCAACGGCCGTATTGTGCCCCTGAACTACAGTCTGCAAACCGGTGAGCAGGTCGAGATCATCACGGGCAAGCAGGGGGCGCCAAGTCGGGACTGGCTTAACCCGAACCTGGGCTATATCACTACCAGCCGGGCACGCGCCAAGATCATTCACTGGTTCAAATTGCAGGACCGTGACCACAACGTGTTGGCCGGGCGTACGCTGCTTGAACGCGAACTGACCCGCCTGGCCCTCAACGGCGTTGATTATGATCGCTTGGCGGAAAAGGCCAACCTGAGAACGGCAGAAGACCTGTTTGCTGCACTGGGCGCCGGTGATGTCCGTCAGGCCCATGTGATTAACCTCGCGCAACAACTGGTTGAGCCTGAGCGCAGTACTGAACAGCTGGAGCTGATCCCACGTAAGGCCCAGGGTTACCGCCCAGGCAAGCGTGGCGACATTCAGATTCAAGGTGTCGGCAACCTGCTCACTCAAATTGCTGGGTGTTGCCAGCCATTACCGGGCGACCCGATTGTGGGCTACATCACCTTGGGGCGTGGCGTCAGTATCCACCGTCAGGACTGCACCTCCGCACTGCAACTGTCGGCCCGTGAGCCAGAGCGCATCATCCAGGTCAGCTGGGGGCCAGTGCCGGTGCAGACCTACCCGGTGGACATCAGTATCCGTGCTTACGACCGCTCAGGTTTGCTGCGAGATGTTTCTCAAGTGCTGCTCAACGAGAAGATCAACGTGCTCGCGGTCAATACCAGCTCGAACAAGGATGACAACACCGCCTCCATGTCGATCACCGTCGAGATTCCAGGGTTGGATGCGCTGGGTCGTTTGCTGGGGCGCATTTCGCAGTTGCCGAACATTATTGAAGCCCGCCGTACCCGGCCCTGATTTGACGAGCGCCCCATGTACCAACTGGATGATCTCTTGCATTTGATGGCCCGGCTTCGCGACCCGCAGCATGGCTGCCCTTGGGACCTCAAGCAGAGCTACGCCACCATCGTGCCTTACACGTTGGAGGAAGCTTACGAAGTTGCCGACGCTATTGAGCGCGGCGACTACGACCACCTGCCGGGCGAGCTGGGTGACCTGTTGTTTCAGGTGGTCTACTACAGCCAGTTGGCGCGTGAAGAAGGGCGCTTTGAGTTTGCCCAAGTGGTCGATGGGATCACCCGTAAGCTCGTGCGCCGTCACCCTCACGTCTTCCCGGACGGTGATCTCTACGGAGCAGTTGATACCCCGAAACTCAGCGAAGCCGAGATCAAGCAACGCTGGGACGAGATCAAGGCTGAAGAGCGAGCTGAGAAGGCAGCTGCACCCGAGCAGTTGTCACTGTTGGATGATGTACCGGTGGCTTTGCCTGCGTTGAGTCGCGCCATCAAGTTGCAAAAGCGCACAGCTCAGGTGGGATTCGACTGGCCAGAAGCGCTGCCTGTGGTGGATAAGGTGCGCGAAGAGCTGGATGAAGTGCTCGAAGCCATGAGTGAAAACGATCCCCAAGCAATTGCTGAAGAAATCGGCGACCTGTTATTTGTGGTCAGCAACCTTGCCCGCCACCTGAAAGTTGATCCTGAAACAGCATTGCGAGCTGCTAACAGTAAGTTTGAGCGCCGTTTTCGGTTTATTGAGCAGGCATTGCATGAGCAGGGGCTGAGGGCCGATCAATGTTCGCTGGAAACGCTTGATGCACTTTGGGGCGAAGCGAAAAAAAGTGAAAAGTCCAAAGGCCCCAGCTGCTGAGGCCCGTCTAATGCCCAGCGCGTCAAGGGTCGCCAGCATTTGCAACGCTCAGCCTCTAAAACCGGCTGGACTCCGTTGCCTGCATTACACCAGCCATCGGTACACCAACAGAGCAATTCCGATTGCCAGTGCAATACGCATGGACTTGTAGCCTTTAGGGTTAGCACGTTTGAAGCGGCGTATATGGCAGCCAAACCAGTTACCGATCCGTATTAAGTGCGAGTAGGCTCGGTTAATACTGCCAACAGGTTCATTGGCTATGTTTTGTGGGGCAGTAGCGTGCCCAAGTACTGAGCTGAGCCAGCGATTAATGCGGGTTAGCAGGCGGCTGCGTAAAGGACGCTCAATATCGCAAAACAGAATCACACGGGTTTGATTCGTTTCATTCTTAACCCAATGCACGAATGTTTCATCGAATATAACGTCCTCGCCATCGCGCCACGCATAGGGCTCACCGTCTACATAAATCCTGCAGTTGTCAGAGTTTGGAGTGGATAACCCCAAGTGATAGCGCAATGAGCCGGCATAAGGGTCGCGATGTGGGTTGAGGTGGCTGTTGCCGGGCAATTAAGGCAAACATGGCGCCTTTGACTTCAGGCACTTTGCTGATCAGCTCAACGCTTCGCGGGCATAGATGCACAGCGGAAGGTAAAGGCTTGTCGTACCAAGTGAGATAAAAGCGTTTCCAGCCTTTTTTGAAGAATGAGCTGAATCCCGCTTCATTGTTATTCAGCGCATCCCTGATGAAACCTTCATCCATCAAGTTCTTCGCTTCATCTCTGAATACCTCCCAGTTGTCCCTCAGCACATCCAATTCAGGAAAGTCTCTGCGCTCTAGGTAAGGTGTAGGGGAGGGCTTTGAGAATAAATACATCAAGGCGTTGTAAGGGGCGAACCAGGCGGAGTGGTTGACCAGTTGCCTTAAAAACGGCAATCGCGCCTTGCCTCGAAAATGAATGAAAAGCACGCTGGCGATAAAGGCCAGGAGTAAAGCAATTTTTAGAGCGTCCATGTTCTATTGCTCCTTGGGTCATGCAGTAATTTTTTACTCTTGTATGAGCCAATTGGCAGGCCGGAGCCTGAAGATTGCGACTGCAGCACCCCTAGGAGTAGACTCGCGTCCATTATTTATAGGCTACAGGTTTTTAACGTGTCTAATAGACGCGCTAGATAAGTGGACTTTTATACAATGAGCATGTCATTACGCGATCAGCTGCTAAAAGCGGGGCTGGTCAACGAAAAGCAAGTCAAGCAGGCCTCTAAGCAAAAGCAGAAGCAACAACGTCTGGAGCAGAAAGGCCAAGTTGAGAAAGATGAGTCGCAAAAGTTAGCTGCTCAGCAGGCAATGGCCGAAAAAGCAGCTCGTGACCAAGAGCTCAATCGTCTGCAGCAAGAAAAGCAAGAGAAGAAGGCGCTGGCGGCTCAGATCAAGCAACTGATCGAGTCTTCTCGTTTACCTAAGTTGACGACTGAGGACTACTACAACTTCGTCGACGACAAGAAGGTGAAGCGTATTTCGGTGAATAACCTGATGCGCGACAAGCTCAGCAGTGGCTCACTGGCCATCGTTCGTCATGGCGGTGCTTACGAAATCATCCCGCGTGATGCAGCACTGAAGATTCAGGAGCGCGATGCCCAGCGTATTGTGCTGCTGAACACGCAAACTCAAGCACCGGATGAAGATGATCCGTATGCAGCGTATCAGGTGCCAGATGACCTGATGTGGTAAGACTGAAAGCCGGGCAGCAGCCCGGCTTTTTGTTGTCACCGCAATTAAAAAAACCGGGCAGGTGCCCGGTTTTTTGTGAGGGTAGGAGGTGACTAGTCTTTGCGGCCTTCAACGGTTTTGCCGTCAACAATGCCGTCTTTGAGCATGATCTGGTATTCCTTGCCGTCCTTTTCCACCTGATGCAGACGAACCAGCAGGTAGTCCCAATCCTTGGCGAACCACAGGATCGTTTTGCGGCTGCTTTGAGTAGGGTCGCGGACACGCTCGACTTTAATGGCATCTACCAAGCCAGCTTTGGTTCGGACAACTTCTTCGCCCAGAACGCGGAAGTCATAAGTCTCTACTTCGTCACCATCGACAACCTGATAGCTCATGGTCTTGGTGCCAGCTGCCACGTCTTCTTGTAGAGCGAGCTGGTAGGTGGACTTGTCCAACAGGCCACGTACCAGTGGCAGTTTCACAGCATCGCCACGGTCGTTGCCGGTCACCTGCTTGGCTGTCCAGTCAAAGGTCAGATCAATCTTCTTGCCTTTACCAAGACCATTACGTTCATACGAATAGCTTTGCGGCAGAAAGCTGTTGCCGTCAATGCGAATGATGCTTTCTTCAGTCAGGCCCGCCACGAGCATGGAGGCTGTGAAGTTCAGCTTCCACTGGCCGTCGGCCAAAGATTCGAGGCTGCGTTCAGCGCTGCCGCTGACAGGCAGTTGCTTCCAGTCTGCGGTATAGCTGGCAGAAAAGGGTTTCAGCTCAACTGCAAGAGCCGGCAAGCTAAACAGGGTTAGTGCGAGCAGTAAAACGCGACTCATGTTTTCTCCTGATTGAGCGGTGTGCGGATTGGCTGAGGCTTCATATGCAGCGTGTATTTTGCCCGAGCCAATCGCTACTGATCTTGAGCCGGAAACGCTTGGTTACGAATGAGGCGTCCGGTTTTGGGTAGCAGTTGGTTATCCAGCATTGCCCCTTGAGCCGTCAAGTGCAAGCGGCCTTCGGCGAACCAGCGGACAGCCAGAGGATATATCAGGTGTTCTTGCTGGTGCACTCGGGCCGCCAGAGTGCTAGCGGAATCGTCAGCAAGAACAGGCACTACTGCTTGTACGACAATAGGGCCTCCATCCAGTTCCTCACTGACAAAGTGCACGCTGCAACCGTGTTCGCTGTCACCCGCATCCAGTGCTTGTTGGTGCGTATGCAAGCCTTTGTATTTGGGAAGCAGGGAGGGATGGATGTTGAGCAGCCTTCCACTGTAGTGACGTACAAAGCCAGGGGTGAGGATGCGCATAAAGCCAGCGAGCACAACTAAGTCGGGTGCATGGTCGTCGATAGCTTGGATCAGGGCCGCATCAAAAGCTTCACGCCCGCCGTACTGCTTGTGGTCCAGTACGTGTGTAGGGATTCCAGCTGCTTGTGCCCGTTGCAAGCCAAATGCATCGGTGCGGTTGCAGACCACCGCACTGATGCGGGCCGGGATTTCCCCGGCCTGGATGCGATCAAGTAGCGCTTGCAGATTACTGCCTGAGCCCGAGATCAGCACCACGATGTTGCATGGCTGAGGCATCAGTGTTGTTTCAGGTTGTTCAGGACGACCTGAGCAGCTCCTTCGGCAGCTTGGTTGATCTGGCCGATCACCCAAGGCTGTTCGCCTGCTGCGCGCAGGGTTTCCAGGGCTACTTCGACCTGATCCTGGGCGACGCAGATAACCATGCCAACGCCGCAGTTCAGAACACGGTGCATTTCGTGCTCGTCCACGTTGCCTTTTTCTTGCAGCCAGTCAAACACTGCAGGGCGGGTCCAGCTGGCTACGTCGATCACCGCTTGAGCACCTTCAGGCAGAACACGCGGGATGTTATCCAGCAGACCGCCACCTGTGATGTGGGCCATGGCTTTAACTGCGCCAGTGTCTTTGATCAGCTTGAGCAGGGCCTTGACGTAGATGCGGGTAGGCGCCATCAGCAGGTCGGCCAGTGGTTTGCCGTCGATCTGGGTGTTTTCGATATCAGTGCCGGCGACTTCAAGAATCTTACGGATCAGCGAGTAGCCGTTGGAGTGCGGGCCGGAAGATGGCAGGGCGATCAGTGCGTCGCCAGCAGCCACTTTGGAGCCGTCGATGATTTCGGCTTTTTCCACCACGCCGACGCAGAAGCCTGCCAGGTCGTAGTCTTCACCTTCGTACATGCCGGGCATTTCAGCCGTTTCACCGCCTACCAGTGAGCAGCCTGCCAGTTCGCAGCCTGCGCCAATGCCGGTAACAACGGTGGCGGCTACGTCTACGTTGAGTTTGCCAGTGGCATAGTAGTCGAGGAAGAAAAGAGGCTCAGCGCCGCAGACAACCAGGTCATTCACGCACATGGCGACCAGATCCTGGCCGATGCTGTCGTGTTTGTTCAGGTTCAGAGCCAGGCGCAGCTTGGTGCCCACACCATCAGTACCCGAAACCAGTACAGGCTGTTTGTAGCCAGCCGGGATTTCGCATAGCGCGCCAAAGCCACCCAGGCCACCCATAACTTCAGGGCGTGCGGTGCGTTTGGCGACACCCTTGATGCGTTCAACCAGGGCTTCGCCTGCGTCGATATCTACACCTGCGTCCTTGTAGCTGATGGAGGGTTGCTTGCTCATAGATCCAGGCCTTTAAGGGAATTCGGAGGAAAACCTGCGCATGTGAAGGCAGGTTTGCGAAGGCGCGCGATTTTATCAGGCTTACCTTGTACGGGCCACCCGCGTGACTCAGGTTGCGGGTAAGAGGGAGGCTGTTTAAGGTAATCAACTGGTACAAAACTGTTCGGTGAACGATGAGCAGCTGAATAAAATGCTCAGTTTCACGTCTAACTGGCATATGTTCATGCTGCACTGCTATTAATGAACTAGCTTTGCTTAGGCTGCGTTTAATTATTAAGCCAGTCTGAAATACTCAAATTCCCGTCAATCGAGAACCTATTCATGCGTTTTATCGACCGTCTGCTTGTTGCCAGTCTGATGTTGTCTGGCTTGCCTGCTGTAGCTGCCCCGGTCAGCGATCTGTACAAAGTCCGTGAGCCCGTTGCCAGTCAGCAGCCGGAGGATCGTGCCGCGGCTTTGACGCGGGCGCTCGATACGTTGGTGCTGAGACTGACCGGTAAGGATGATGTGGCCAAGAATCAAGCATTGGCCGAGTTGCGCAAAGATCCGCAGCAGATCATCAGTCAATACGGTTACGAGGAAGACAAGCTGACCGTGGACTTTGATCCGACCAGCACCGAACGCGCTTTGCGTCAGGCTGGCCTGCAACTGTGGGGCAACAACCGTCCGGTGGTTATGACCTGGTGGTTGAATGCGAGTGCTGAGGGCACAAGTCTGGTGGGCGATGCGCAACTTGCGGCTGAAACGTTGAGCCAGGCGGCGCAGAACCGTGGCCTACCGTTGCGTCTGCCGCTGGCTGATTTGTCCGAGCAACTTGTCGGCACCGAAGAGAATATTGCCAGCGATGATGCCAGTGCTCTGCGTGCGGCATCGGAGCGCTACTCTGCCGATGCTTTGCTCTCTGTACTGGCCCGTGAGAGCGGTGGTGAGTGGCAGGCCCAGTGGCGCCTGTGGCAGGGCGACAAGCGTGAACAGGGCTCAGTCAGTGGTGCTGACCAGGCAGCCGTGGCAGATGCTGTGCTATTGCAGGTCAGTAAACGCTTGACCTCCCAGTTCATGGCGACGGCAGGTGCCGCGAGCAATCTGACTCTTGAAGTGCAGGGGGCGGACCTCAATCGTTACGCAGAATTGCAACGGGTTCTTGAACCTTATGGCGCAGTGTTGCGCTTGGTCCAGGGCGACAAGCTGGTATTCGGGGTCAATGCCAACGCCGATCAATTGCGTGCTCAACTGGCGCTGTCGCATTTGCAGGAGGTGACCGCAGAGGCCATAGATGCTGCCCAGGCTCCAACAGCCGACGGGGCCGTTGCCCCTGTAGCGCCTGCGGCACCGGTGCCAAGCAATGTGCTGAAATTCCGCTGGTAGGCGGGATTTCAGGCTGCAGCGGATCGCTGTGGTGGGATGTGAGCTGAGGTTTTTCAGGCAGATAATCTGCAGAGGGAGAGGCAGGATGGTTGATTCACAACGTTGGGTTTGGATTATTGCGGCAGTTTTACTTGGCGGAGTCCTGTATTTACTGTCGCCTATACTGGCCCCGTTTTTGATCGGCATTCTGCTGGCTTACTTGGGCGATCCTGTCGTGGATCGTCTGGAGCGTTGGGGTTTGTCGAGAACCTGGGGCGTTATCACGGTTTTTGCCTTGATCACGCTCGTCTTAGCTATTCTGTTGCTGGTCTTGGTTCCAATGCTGGGGCGTCAGTTAGTTCGTTTGTACGAGTTGGCGCCACAAATGCTGGATTGGATCCAGCATCAAGCCTTGCCATGGGTTCAGGTCAAGCTTGGGCTCAGTGATGGTTTCTGGCGGCTGGATAAACTCAAATCTGCATTCACAGATCAGTTGGACAAAACAACGGATATTGTTGGCGTTGTGGTTTCTACGGCAACGGCGTCAAGCTTGGCCTTTATGGGCTGGTTGGCCAACATGCTGCTGATCCCTGTGGTCAGCTTTTACCTGATGCGTGATTGGGATGTGATGCTGGTTAAGTTGCGCAGCCTCTTGCCCCGTGAGCGCGAGGATAAAGTGGTTGAGCTTTTTGGCGAGTGCCATGAAGTGTTGGGTGCGTTTTTGCGTGGCCAGTTGTTGGTGATGTTGGCCCTGGGCGTGATGTACGCAACGGGGCTTATGTTGATTGGTGTGGAACTGGGTTTATTAATCGGGATGTTGGCTGGCTTGGCCAGCATTGTTCCGTACCTGGGGGTTTTTGTCGGGGTTGCGGCTGCGCTGGCGGCAGGGTTGTTCCAGTTTGGTCTCGATCTGTATCCGCTGCTGGGCATTGTGGCGGTGTTTGTGGTCGGGCAAATGCTTGAGGGCATGCTCCTGACTCCACTGCTGGTAGGGGACCGTATCGGCCTGCACCCTGTCGCAGTGATCTTTGCGATTATGGCAGGCGGACAGTTGTTTGGTTTCACCGGAATTTTGGTCGCGCTGCCGGTGGCAGCTGTGATCATGGTGCTGATACGCCATCTGCATGATTTTTATAAACAGTCCGATACCTACGTCGGTACGTCCGATGGAGAACAGAGCTAGTTTTGCATTGAAATGGTTCAGGGTGCGGCATCCGGCGCACCCTGTTTGGCGATCTCAGGCTATAGCCGTCTCGACGTATGGCGCTATGAAAAATGCCCTTGCTGTTATAAGACGGCTTTATCCATCAATGACTTAGCAACCAGAACCCGATAAACTTCCGCAAACCTAACGGTGAGCCAGCGGTTCTGGAACTGCCCGATCAGTATGATACCTACACAGTTGCCCCTAGGCGTTCGTCTACGCGATGACGCCACATTTGCCAATTTCTACCCCGGAGCCAACGCGGCCGCGCTCGGCTACGTTGAGCGTTTGTGTGAGGCTGATGCGGGCTGGACTGAAAGTTTGATCTACCTGTGGGGCGCAAATGGTGTTGGGCGCAGCCATCTGTTGCAGGCGGCGTGCCTACGTTTTGACCAATTTGGAGAGCCAGCCGTCTATCTTCCCTTGGGCTTTTTGGCACAGTACGGCACGGCGCTATTGGACAACCTGGAGCAGTTCGAACTGGTCTGTTTGGATGATCTGGATGCCGTTGCAGGCGACAAGGTGTGGGAAGAGGCGCTGTTCCATTTGTTCAACCGTCTGCGAGATTCCGGGCGCCGCTTACTGATATCGGCAAACGCCCCGCCTAGGGAGCTGCCGATAAAGCTGCCTGATCTTAAATCACGCCTGACGCTGGCGCTGGTCTTTCAGCTGCAACAGCTTTCGGATGAAGACAAGCTGCGTGCCTTACAGTTGAGGGCTTCACGCCGCGGACTGCAACTGAGTGATGAGGTGGGACGGTTTATCCTCACGCGCGGTGAGCGCAGCATGAGTTCGTTGTTTGACCTGTTGGAGTGCCTTGATCAGGCGTCGCTGCAGGCCCAGCGCAAGCTGACAATTCCATTCCTGAAAGAAACGCTCGGCTGGTAAGGCCAACAATACTGTTCAGATGTGAGGCGGGCACCTGAAATATTCAGGCGCCCGTTGTGCCGTGCCCGTTATCAGGATTCTCCGGCCAGTTTTCGTTCGTACTGAAAACGCCAGCGTGTATACATCAGGGCTGCGCAAAACAAACTGAGGCTGAACAGTGTCAGTAGCCAGCCATACACGGCCTTGCTCGGGTCGAATGCAGCCAGTACACCTTGAATAAAGTAGATGTTGACCACAAAGCAGGTCCAGGCATGTGCGCGTGCGTTGCCGATTAACAGGCCAGGAGCCAGGATCAGTAATGGCACCACCTGGAGGCCAATGACTGGCCACAGGAGCTTCTCCGGGATGTTCGCAAAGTGCAGGTTCCACACGAGCAACAATGCAATCAGGGCCAAGAAGCTACTCAGGGTGGCTACCCGGCTGATAAGAAGGCGTGGCTTGAGCCATTCCAGCGATGGCAGTGGTTTCGGGGTTCTAGCCACGGGCTGGCTCCAGTTTTTTTGCGGTTTGTGCAAGTCGTTGACCCAAGGCGCGGCATAGGGCGATTTCGTGTTCATCCAGCGCGCGCTTTCCGTCAGCCCCGGCGAAATGACTCGGGCCGTAAGGTGTGCCGCCACCGCGAGTTTCCAAAAGGGCGCTCTCACTGTAAGGCAAGCCTGTAATCAACATGCCGTGATGCAGTAACGGCAGCATCATCGAGAGCAGCGTAGATTCCTGGCCACCATGCAGGCTGGATGTCGACGTGAACACACCAGCAGGTTTGCCTACCAATGCACCGGTCAGCCACAAGCTGCTGGTGCCATCCAGGAAGTATTTCATCGCGGCGGCCATGTTGCCGAAGCGTGTCGGACTGCCTAAGGCCAGGCCTGCGCAGTTCTTTAGCTCGTCAATGCTTGCATACAGTGCGCCTTCAGCAGGCAGGTCAGGGGCTACAGCTTCGCAATCGGCGGAAACGGCAGGCACTGTGCGCAGGCGCGCTTCCAGACCACCCATTTCTACGCCGCGGGCAATCTGTCGGGCCATTTCAGCGGTCGCGCCGTGGCGGCTGTAATACAGCACCAGAATGTAAGGGGTACTCATGCCAGAATCTCCAGCACTTTCTCCGGTGGACGGCCGATTACGGCGCGGTCACCAGCAATCAGGATCGGGCGCTCGATCAGCTTGGGGTGGCTGGCCATGGCTTCGATGAGTTGCAGATCGGTCAGCTCCGGGGCGCTCAGGCCAAGTTCACTGTATTCATCCTCGCCAGTACGCAGAAGTTGGCGCGGGGTGATAGCCAGTTTTTTCAGCAAGCTTTGCAGCTCGTTGACGCTGGGCGGTGTTTCCAGGTAGCGAACGATGGTCGGGGTCAGGCCGCGCTCTTCTAGAATCTGCAGTGCGCTGCGGGATTTAGAACAGCGTGGATTGTGATAAAGGATGAGATCAGTCATGTACGGGTCGCCTGTTACCGTTAATGGCGGCTATTCTACCTGCTTATGACGGTTACGCCTGCGCCCGTGCGTATGCAGGTTAGAAGGTAGCTAAGGAGAGGGCATGAAGCGGCGCATTGGAAATCAGTTTGAGTTCTGGCGTTATGTAATTCGACGTTTTTTTGCAGACCAATGCACGACCAATGCGGCGGCGCTGACCTATACAACGCTTTTTGCTGTTGTACCGATGATGACAGTAACGTTCTCCATGCTGTCGGCCATTCCGGCGTTTCAAGACACCGGAGAGGACATTCAAGGTTTTATCTTCCGTAACTTCGTGCCTTCAGCGGGCGAAACGCTTCAACAGTATTTGCGCGATTTTACCACCCAGGCCCGTCAACTGACGTGGATTGGGGTGGCGGTGTTAGCCGCTACGGCTTTCTGGATGTTGGTCACCATTGAAAAGACGTTCAACACGATTTGGCGCGTGCGCAAATCCCGTCGCGGTGTTTCAAGTTTTTTACTGTATTGGGCTGTTCTTAGCTTGGGCCCGCTGCTGCTAGGTGGGGGCTTTGCAATTACAACCTACATCACCTCCCTTCAACTGATTTCCGGGCCTGATGCGTTACCGGGCATTCGTTCGTTACTCAAATTCACGCCTCTGATCTTCAGTGTTGCAGCCTTCACCTTGTTATATGCCACGGTACCCAACACGCGGGTACCGCTGCGGCATGCATTGGTCGGAGGTGTTATTGCTGCTGTGATGTTTGAGGTGGCCAAGATGCTGTTTGGCTTGTACGTACGGCTCTTTCCTGGTTATCAGCTTATTTACGGTGCATTTGCTACGGTTCCGCTGTTCTTGCTGTGGATTTATGTCTCTTGGTTGATTGTGTTGTTTGGGGCCGAACTGGTTTGCAATCTGGGTGTTTCAGGGCAGTGGCGTCAGCGGGATATGCCGAAGTTATTGATCACGCTAGGGGTGTTGCGTGTATTCCACGATCGCCAGCGTGCAGGGTTGCACGTGCGCTTGAAAGATATACAGCGGCAAGGCTGGCAGATGGCGGAACACGAGTGGGCGGAAGTCTTGAGCTTTTTGGAGCAACAGCGGCTGGTAGTATCGGTGGGTTCGGGCGCTTGGGTTCTGAGTCGCGACCTGAATGAGTACAGCATGCAGCAGTTGATCAACAGCAGCCCGTGGCCACTTCCACGTGCTGAAAACCTGCCGGATCAACTGGAGGAGCCTTGGTATCCGTTATTACACGATGCGCTCGCGGCGATGCACGCCAATCAGGCGCAATTGTTCGGCCAGGGCTTGGCTGTGTGGCTACAGGCCGGGGTTAAACCTGAAGCTGAGGCCCTGTCGTCGAACAGTTCGGCCACTTGATGAACCTAAACGGTGAGTTATTTCTGGGAACTGTTAGGGTTTGAAGAACGCTGTTCCACGGCTTGAACAAACAGCTCTTCGACTTGTGGGTTGCTGGGTAAGTGCTCGCCTTTCAGGTAGAGCTCAAGGTTTTCTAGCTTCTTCGGTTGCGGGTGGTATTGGTGTGAAGAGTGTATTCATGAATAGATATGCGGGACGGGCAGGGCAACTGCTCTTCGGGGTGTTAATTAGTGTTTTTTTGACGGCTTGTTCGCCAAGTTATGGGCCTGATCAGCATGGCAAGGAGATCACTGCGCGTGATTTGGATGGCAAGTGGCTAGTCATCAACTATTGGGCACAGTGGTGTGCGCCTTGTCGAAGCGAAATTCCGGAATTGAATGCCCTGGATCAACAGTCGGCCGCAATCAACCTAGCAGTGCTTGGGGTTAACTTTGATGCGCTACAAGGTGACGCACTGAAGAAAGCGGCGGAGGAAATGGGGGTGAGCTTCCGGGTCTTGGCCGTTGATCCGGCGGAACGATTCAAACTCGACCGTGCAGAAGTCTTGCCTGTTACTTACATCGTCGATGCCGAAGGTCAGGTCCGTGACCGCCTGGTGGGCGAGCAAACGGCGGCGGGGCTGACAGCTCGTCTGGCTGAGCTTAGGGCTGAGGCTGGCGAATGAACCGTATCTGCATGCATGGTTATGTGAGTGGACGGGTGCAGGGGGTGTATTTCCGCCAGTCAACCGCACAAGAGGCTGATCGACTCAATCTGGATGGCTGGGTCAGGAACCTGCCGGATGGACGGGTGGAAGTATTGTTCGAGGGGGCGGAAGCTGCGGTAGAAGGTCTAGCCGAGTGGCTCAAAAATGGGCCTGAAAACGCTGACGTTAAAAGTCTTGAGTTGTCACCGCAGCCAGTGCAAGGCATTGCAGGATTTATAGTTCGCCGCTAAGCCATGCCGCTGTTAGTGCGGCATGGGCGTTATATGCCTTCAGGGTGTTTGGCTGATTGACCATTGCCCCGACTAAGGGCCAGCAGGAAGACTTTTTGTAACTCAGGATCATTGCGTGTCAGTTCTATCAAGCTTTGTTCCAGTTCGTTGGCTTCTTCCTCTAGGCCAAGTTCAGACAGGCGTTTGACCCGGTAAACCCATTGGGCAACGTCATCGCCCTCAAGGTCGTTGTAAATCAAATCGTGGGCTTCCCGCAGCTTGCCACGCAAGGTGCGGCTGACCGGCAATGTTGCTTCGGCGTGGGCTGAGCCTTGGTCGTCGCTCACGCTCAGCTCCAGTGTGCTGATGCGGGCCACATCCTGCTCTGCAAATGGGCTGTCGAGTAGGTTCAGACGCAAAATGCCGTTGCGGTCGGTCATGAGCTCATGAGTTTTGCCAGCTGCTTTGACCATAACTGGGCGTTCGGCCCAAGGCAGGCTGGAATACTCAGTGGTCGGCTCCTGGCGTTGTTCTTCCAAGCTTGCGAGGTTTTGCTGAGAGCGTCCGTTCGACTCCACGTTCATGGCTGGGTTTAGACCTGCTATCCCGTAGTTGATCCAGCCTTTTGTCACGCTGTCAGGCAAGCTGCCGAAAAGGAACACGTTGAGGATGTTTGCTCCAACGCCACCCACCACAGCCACGGCACCAAGCGGTACTTCATACAGCTCGCGCCAAGGCTGATAGGGGGTGTAGCGGTCGTAACGACGGGTTACGTTGATCGTCGTTACTTCGTAGGTCTTTTGTTCATGCACTCGAACGCGGCGCTGGGGTAACTCCAGCACCTGAAGCTCACCGATATCAATCTGCAGGCTGTGATCAATGAGGTTACGTTCGACGCGTTCTTCATGTTCGCTGCGCTGCGGCAAATGGTTGGCGCAACCGTTGAGCAGCAAGATGCTGCTCAACAGGGTGATGGCAGGGATGAAGGTGTTTCGCTGATGCATGAGTTCTCTGACTTATAGACGTTGGATCACAAGCTGATACGGTTCTTCAGGAAGCCGATGATGTCGGCGACAGGTACAGTCTGAGCATCAGTTTCCTGACGGCTCTTGTACTCCAGATTACCTTCAGCCAGGCCCCGGTCGCTGACGACAATGCGATGCGGGATGCCAATCAGCTCCATATCAGCAAATTTGATGCCCGGGCTTGTCTTTTTGTCACGGTCATCCAGCAGAACTTCGTAACCGGCTGCAGTCAGTTCGGCATACAGCTTATCGGTTGCTTCACGAACCGCCTCGGTTTCGTAGCGCAGTGGTACCAGTGCGATTTGGAAGGGCGCCAGGGTATCGGTCCACAGAATGCCACGCTCGTCGTAGTTCTGCTCAATAGCCGCCGCCACAACGCGGGAAACACCAATGCCGTAACAGCCCATAACCAATGTCACCGGCTTGCCGTTCTCGCCCAGCACCTGGCAGTTAAGTGCTTCACTGTACTTGGTGCCAAGCTGGAAGATGTGGCCAACTTCGATGCCGCGTTTGATTTCCAGGGTACCTTGGCCGTCGGGGCTAGGATCGCCAGCGACGACATTACGCAGGTCTGCCACTTCAGGCAGGGGCAGGTCGCGCTCCCAGTTCACGCCGAAGTAGTGCTTGTCATCAATATTGGCGCCAGAGGCGAAGTCGCTCATCAGGGCTACAGAGCGGTCGATGATGCAAGGGATTGGCAGGTTGACCGGGCCCAGTGAGCCAGGTCCTGCACCCACTACGTCACGAATTTCGGCTTCAGAGGCAAAGACCAGAGGGCTTGCAACCTGTTCAAGGTTGGCGGCTTTGATCTCGTTCAGTTCGTGGTCACCACGGACGATCAGGGCGACCAAGGTGCCTTCTTCTGCGCCATGCACGATAAGGGTTTTAATGGTCTTTTCGATAGCCAGCGAGAAGCCCTGAACCAGTGCCTCAATGGTTTTGGTGTTGGGTGTATCAACCAAACGCATTTCTTCTGTGGCAGCGCCACGGCTAGTTTCCCGTGGGATCGCTTCGGCCTTTTCGATGTTGGCTGCGTAGTCAGAGACGTTGCTGAAGGCGATATCGTCTTCACCAGACTCAGCCAGAACATGGAACTCATGGGAGCCAGTGCCACCGATAGAACCGGTGTCAGCTTGTACTGGGCGGAAGTTCAGGCCCAAACGGGTAAAGATGTTGCAGTAGGCCTGATGCATGCGGTCGTAGGTTTCTTGCAGGGAAGCCTGGTCGGCATGGAATGAATAGGCGTCCTTCATGATGAACTCACGGCCGCGCATCAGGCCGAAGCGTGGGCGGATTTCGTCACGGAACTTAGTTTGGATCTGATACATGTTGATCGGCAGCTGCTTGTAGCTGTTCAGCTCATTGCGGGCCAGATCAGTGATCACTTCCTCGTGGGTCGGGCCTACGCAGAATTCACGGTTATGGCGGTCGTGCAGGCGCAGCAGCTCAGGGCCGTATTGCTCCCAGCGGCCGGATTCCTGCCACAGCTCGGCAGGTTGAATGGCTGGCATGAGGACTTCTAAGGCGCCGGCTGCGTTCATTTCTTCGCGCACAATTCTTTCAACTTTACGCAGTACGCGCAGGCCCATAGGCAGCCAAGTGTAGAGGCCTGAAGCCAATTTGCGGATCATTCCGGCGCGCAGAAGCAGCTGATGGCTGATGACTACCGCATCGGATGGGGTTTCTTTTAGGGTCGAGAGCAGGAACTGACTGGTACGCATAATTGGCTGTTCTGTCGGTTGCAAGAGATTTTTAATGGTCGGCATTGTACGGTGCCTGTACCAATGCGTACAGGACGCTGATGATTGCCGACTTTATGGGGGCTGTATGAGTGCGCTCACTGCTGAACAGGTACAGGCACTGATTCGTAATGGTTTGCCGATGGCTGATGACATTGATCTTTGTATCGACAGGCTGGATTCACAAGGTGTACTGGCTCGTGTGCCGTTTCACAACAAATTAGTGAGGCCAGGAGGGACTCTGTCTGGCCCGACAATCATGGCGCTGGCGGATGCAGCCATGTATGCGGTCGTGCTTGGCCGCCTGGGGCGTGTTGAGATGGCGGTTACCTCGAACTTGAATATCAATTTCTTGGTTAAGCCCAAGCCCGTAGATTTGTTGGCTGAAGCAACTATCCTGCGGCTGAGTCGACGCCAAGCGGTGTGTGAAGTGGCAGTGTATTCCCTGGGTAATGAGGATGAGCTGGTGGCTCACGTGACAGGTACTTACGCACTGCCTTTATAACGTTTAGACAGATAAAACAAACCCGGCATTAGCCGGGTTTGTTTGAATCGCGGGTATCAACTGAGGGTTACAGAACGCTCAGCGGGTACTCAACGATCAGGCGCAGATCGTTCATGTCACCGATCCACTCGTCGTTTTGATCCTGAGTTGCGCGGTAGTTTGCATAACGCACACGCAGGGACAAGTCTTTAGCGGCGCCTTCTTGAACAACGTATTTGGTCTCGAAGTTCCACTCGCGCTCTTTACCTTCATCCTCGTAACCCCAGTCGATGTTGTCGCCGGTGATGTAACGAGTCATGAAGCTCAGGCCTGGCACGCCATAGGCTGCCATGTCCAGGTCGTAACGTACTTGCCAGGAGCGCTCGTCTTTACGATCGAAGTCGGAAATCTGAACGGAGTTGGACAGCCATACGGTACCCCAGCCATCGGCATCGCCGTAGGAGTAGCCGGTGTCACCGGAGGAGCGCTGGTGGGCAACGGTGAGCGTATGAGCGCCCAAGTTGTAGGCAGCTGCCAAGCTCCAGATTTTGTTGTCGATTTCGCCGGTACGCGCTTCACCTTGGTCGGTGGTGCGGTAGCCGTTAAAGTCGAAGTTCAGAGACTGATCCTCTGCCAGTGGCAGGTTGTAGTTCAGGTTCAGGTAAGTCTTCTTGTGGAAGTCTTCGATGTTTGCGTGGTGCAGGGCTGCACTGAAGTTATCAGTGAAGGAGTAAGAAGCACCGAAGATGTCCGCTTCAGAGAGGCGGTTGGTATCACGATCAGTCGATACTTGGCTGCTGATTGCAGTGAAGCGACCGGCAGTCAGTTCCAGACCTTCAATTTCGTTGCTGGTGATCAGCGTACCGGTTGCAGTTTCCGGCAGGATACGGCTGTCATCAGTAGAGAATACTGGGCTGGCTGTGAACATGTTGCCGTGTTTCAGAACGGTGTCAGAAACGCGGAACTTGATGGCACCACCGACTTCAGTTTGGGTGTCATCAGCGCGGCCGTCGCTAGTGGTGTCAAATTGGCCTGTGCCGATACGGCCGCGGCCGCTGTCGAGCTTGATGCTGCTCAGGGAGTGAGCGTCAACGCCAACACCTACGGTGCCTTGAGTGAAGCCGGATTCCAGCAACAGGCGAATACCGAGGCCAGTTTCTTCGCTGTAGCTTTGAGAATCGCGATCGTTGTTTTTGAAATCGCGGTTCATGTACATGGCGCGGTTGAAGATTTGGAAGCTGGTATCTTCAATGAAGCCTTTGGATTCGGACTGGCTGGATGCCACTGCCATCTGGCTGGTACCAGCGGCTACTGCGAGGGCGATTACGCTCCACTTCATCACTTGCATCGTGATTGCTCCTTTGGTTTATAAAAGTTGTACCGCCAGGTTTGTAGTTATAGGGCGGCTCTTTTCTTCTTGTCTCGACGCGAGTTTATAGCACGGTCGTGTCGTTTATTAATAGATAAAACTGCAATGCGCCTTTGAGTCACAAATATGTGAGTCGTGAATGGGTTAGACCCATAGCTTCATGAGGAACGTAAGCTATATAGCAGCCGATTAGGCTCCGTCGTTTACATGTGTACGACCTGCACATCCGGTACTACGACAGACTATGCAAAACCTGTGCGCAAATTAAAATTGAACGAGTACCAAAGGTGAAAAAACCAATAGAAGATGAAAAAACGAAGAAAAAACCCGTTTTTTCAGCAGTTTATATGACTCCTTTTTTTATATGCCCCAGTGAGTAGGTTTCTTGGATCGGCACGTGATTACCAAAAGAAACATTTTAGTGCGCATGTGCGTGCCAAAGGTATTGGAGTGCCAGAAAGTGGGGCGCACGCCGGGTTTGCTACAGCAGTAATGAATAGGGTGTGGAGGCTTGACTGGATATAATTGATAACCGGATCAAGTTGATATTAATAAAGCCCATGTGTGGTGCGTTTTTGAGGTAAGTATGTTTGTTATCGATTCTCAGTTGCAGCGAGACACTGTTTGGCTGGGCGATTTTCCTTTATCCAGCTTGCTGTTGATGAACGATTCGCAGTACCCCTGGTTCATTCTTGTGCCGCGTCGTGAGGATGTGAGTGAGTTGTTTCAATTGAGTGCAGAGGATCAGCAGCAGCTGTGGCATGAAACCACGTCACTGGCAGAAACACTCAAGGATTGCTTTGCTGCTGACAAAATGAATGTCGCGACTCTGGGTAATGTGGTCAGTCAAATGCATATGCATGTCATTGTGCGGCGTAAAACGGATGTGTCATGGCCGGCTCCAGTCTGGGGGAGGCATCCTGCCAAGCCATACACACCTGATGAGCTTGAGGCGCTCAAAGTGCGCTTGCGTGCTGTATTAACCGATAATTTTCATTTCGCAGAGAGTTGAGTGTGGACATTGAGCAGAGAGTGAACGATCTGGAAATGCGGCTGGCATTTCAAGACGATACGATTCAGGCGCTCAACGATGTCTTGTACGAGCAGCAGCGTCTGATCGAAAGGCTTCAGATGCAGGTTGTGGCCTTATCCAAGCGGCAAGATGAGGTGAGTGCGCAATTTGGCATCGAAGAGGATGTGGTACCTCCGCCACATTACTGAGTTGCTCTAAAAACAAAGGCCCGCATTAGCGGGCCTTTGTTTTGGGGTTAGCGGCGCTGTGGTGACGGTGTTACGTCCTCAGCTTGCAAGCCTTTGTCTCGTTGCATTACAGAGAACTCAACGCGCTGACCTTCGATCAGTACGCGATGTCCTTCACCCCTGATTGCACGGAAGTGTACAAAAATGTCGTCGCCTGAATCCCGGGAGATAAAGCCGAAGCCTTTCGAAGTATTGAACCACTTCACGGTACCGGTCTCACGGTCGCCTGCCGGTTGGGGGAAAGTGTGGCCACCCAGTTTAATGCGCAGGTTTGTCGCCAGATGAACGATAACGGCTAAGGCAAAGAGGCCGACGCTGAAAAGTTCTGCTGGCTGGCCAGCAATGCTTGGCAGGGGGGCCAGTACAATCAGTGCTTGCAGCAGTGTTGCGACTAGCACGAGGGCTGAAACCAGGTTCTGTGTATGTTGGCGTGTGCCGTCATGCCAGATTGGCAGTTGAGGAGCGAATAGTAAGTTGCTGAGGCCAAACAGAGCAAGACACAGAGCACTTGTGTGCTGCAAGAAGAACTCGGCTGGCGGGGTGAGTGAAGGGATTAATGAAAGCAGCAAGGCGACTAAGCCTGCCAGTAAATGGACGATTTTCAACATATTTAATGAGCTCGCTTTGCTTAATTAACTACCACTGAAATAACAGGCTGCGCGTATTGATTCATGGCCAGAAAGGATCGGCGTGAGGTGTCAGCCTGAGGCGGGGCTAAATGCTGGCCCGGCGCCACGGGCGGTATTTAACCGTAAAGGCTTGGGCTACTCAATCGAACCTGTACAAGTTTGCCGATTTGCAACCGCGCGTGAGGTGTTGTGAGGGGCCGTTTGGGTTATGCGGCTGGAGGAGAGGTGGGGGTATTGCTTGTTGGGGGGTATTGAAGAAGGAGCCCGCACCAGGTGCGGGCTTCACGGAGTTAGGCGGCCAGCAGGCTGCGCAGCATCCAAGCGTTCTTTTCGTGGATTTGCATGCGTTGAGTCAGCAAGTCTGCAGTCGGCTCATCGCTGACTTTGTCCAGCAGAGGGAAAATGCCGCGCGCTGTGCGAGTGACAGCTTCCTGGCCCTGAACTAGCAAACGAATCATTTGCTCAGCGCTGGGTACGCCTTCCTCTTCTTTGATTGAGGACAGTCGTGCGTAAGCAGCATAAGTGCCCGGTGCAGGGAAACCCAGGGCGCGGATACGTTCTGCGATCAGGTCTACCGCCAAGGCGAGCTCGTTGTACTGACCTTCAAACATCAGGTGCAGTGTGTTGAACATCGGTCCTGTTACGTTCCAGTGGAAGTTGTGCGTCTTCAGATACAGGGTATAGGTGTCTGCAAGCAGTCGGGAAAGGCCTTCGGCGATGGCTGCACGATCTTGTTCGGCAATGCCGATGTTGATTTCCATTACACGTTTCCTCTCGATGGACTCGGGGTGGGTTAAGAATCTGCCCGTGACAGTCTAGTAAGGTTATCACGGCAGTCCCGTTGAGTGGCTTAGGGGGAATTTGAATCTACTCAGGGTGAGTATGTGGGCAATGCTACTAATTTGTTTGGCTGATTTAGCAGGGGATATCAGTTGATTGAGTGTACCGCTAAGTAGGCTTGTGTCTCATCTGAATGGTGAGCGTAGAAGCGGCGGCTGCAACCGGGTGATTATCCATATATAATGCGCAGCTTTGCCGGGTTTTGTGGGGTGGCCTCTGGGTGAATATTCGCCACTGGTCATGAATATCCTGTAAGACAGAGCAATAGCGGAAAATGGCGTACGCGCCAGCCGGGAAGCCGGCCACGAGCGCCGCAGAATGTGCGGCCCGACGAATTCAAGACTCTAGAGAAGCGACTACCACCATGATGCGCAGCCATTATTGCGGCCAATTGAACGAGAGCCTGGACGGCCAGGAAATTACCCTTTGCGGTTGGGTGCACCGCCGTCGTGACCATGGCGGGGTTATCTTCCTCGATATTCGCGACCGTGAAGGTCTGGCTCAGGTGGTATTCGATCCGGATCGCGCTGAAACCTTCGCCAAAGCCGACCGTGTTCGCAGTGAATATGTAGTGAAAATCACTGGTAAGGTGCGCCTGCGCCCGGAAGGTGCCCGCAACGCCAACATGGCCAGTGGTGCCATTGAAGTGCTGGGCTATGAACTTGAAGTACTCAATGAGTCCGAAACGCCGCCATTCCCGCTTAACGAATACACGGATGTAGGCGAAGAAACCCGCCTGCGTTACCGTTTTATTGACCTGCGTCGCCCGGAAATGGCTGAAAAGCTGAAGCTGCGCTCGCGCATTACATCCAGCATCCGTCGTTATCTGGATGAAAATGGCTTCCTCGACGTTGAAACGCCAATCCTGACCCGCGCTACGCCGGAAGGCGCACGTGACTATCTGGTACCGAGCCGTACCCACGCCGGTAGCTTCTTCGCACTGCCGCAGTCGCCACAGCTGTTCAAGCAGCTGCTGATGGTGGCGGGCTTTGACCGCTACTACCAGATCGCCAAGTGCTTCCGTGACGAAGACCTGCGTGCAGACCGCCAGCCGGAATTCACCCAGATTGACATTGAAACCAGCTTCCTCGACGAGGCTGACATCATGGGACTCACCGAAAAAATGGTGCGCCAGCTGTTTAAAGAAGTGCTGGATGTTGAGTTCGGTGAGCTGCCGCACATGACGCTGGCAGAGGCTATGCGCCGCTTTGGTTCGGACAAACCGGATCTGCGTATTCCGCTGGAGCTGGTAGACGTTGCCGATCAACTGAAAGACGTCGAGTTCAAGGTTTTTGCCGGTCCTGCCAATGATCCGAAGTGCCGCGTAACCGCGCTGCGCGTACCGGGCGGTGCGAGCATGCCGCGTAGCAAAATCGACGAATACACCAAGTTTGTCGGCATTTATGGTGCGAAAGGTCTGGCCTATATCAAGGTCAATGAGCGGGCTAGCGGTGTTGAAGGCCTGCAATCGCCAATCGTTAAGAACATCCCGCTGGATAACATTAATGTGATCCTGGATCGCGTTGGTGCAGTGGATGGCGACATCGTCTTCTTCGGTGCGGATAAGGCTAAGATCGTTAGCGAAGCGCTGGGCGCACTGCGTATCCGTTTGGGTCATGATCTGAACCTGCTGACCTGTGAGTGGGCTCCGCTGTGGGTTGTGGACTTCCCGATGTTCGAAGAGAACGACGACGGCAGCCTGACAGCTATGCACCACCCGTTCACTGCACCGAAGTGCACGCCGCAAGAGCTGGAAGCAAATCCGGCTGCTGCGCTGTCTCGCGCTTATGACATGGTGCTCAATGGCACTGAGCTGGGTGGCGGCTCCATTCGTATCCACGATAAGAGCATGCAGCAGGCCGTCTTCCGTGTGCTGGGTATCAGCGAAGATGAGCAGCAAGAGAAGTTCGGCTTCCTGCTCGATGCGCTGAAGTTCGGTGCGCCACCTCATGGTGGTCTGGCGTTCGGCCTGGATCGTCTGGTCATGCTGATGACCGGTGCGCAGTCTATTCGTGAAGTGATTGCCTTCCCGAAAACTCAAAGTGCTGCCTGTGTGATGACTCAGGCGCCGGGCGAGGTGGACAACAAGTCTCTGCGCGAGCTGCACATTCGCCTGCGCGAACAGCCGAAAGCTGAATAAAGTGTGAAAAGAAGCCTGGTTATCCAGGCTTCTTTGTAATGGTCGGGTGAAAGTCGGCAGTGCCGTCTGAGTCTGTATCGTGAAACTGATGGAGTCGGAGTGAAGTTATGGCTGGTCATTCCAAATGGGCCAATATCAAGCACCGTAAAGGGCGTCAGGACGCCAAGCGCGGGAAGATTTTCACCAAGCTTATTCGGGAGCTGACTGTGGCGGCCAAGCATGGCGGCCCGATCCCTGCGGACAACCCGCGCCTGCGTCTGGCGGTGGACAAGTCGCTGACGGCGAACATGTCCCGCGATGTGATTGACCGTGCGATTGCTCGCGGTGCTGGTAATAACGAAGCCGATAACATGATCGAGCTGAGCTACGAGGGCTATGCTCCGAGTGGTGTTGCGATCATTGTCGAGGCCATGACAGACAACCGTAACCGCACAGCTGCAGAAGTCCGCCATGCCTTCACTAAGTGCGGCGGCAATCTGGGGACTGATGGTTCGGTTGCCTACATGTTCGACCGTAAAGGTCAAATCAGCTTTGCGCCGGGGGTCGATGAAGATGCCCTGATGGAGGCCGCGCTTGAGGCCGGTGCGGATGATGTCGAAATGGGCGAGGATGGCTCGGCAGTTGTCAGCACCAGCTTTGCTGACTTCCATGCAGTGCTTGAAGCGCTCAGTGCGGCAGGTTTCAAGAGCGAAGAGGCTGAGATCGCGATGGTGCCGTCGATTTCTGCGCCGGTGGGTGATTTAGACGTTGCTCAGAAAGTCATCAAGCTGATCGATATGCTGGAAGATCTGGATGATGTACAGAACGTCTACCACAACGCTGAAATTCCAGATGAGATCATGGAGCAACTTGGCTAACGCTAAGTGGGCAGTACAGGGCCGGGTGTGCTATCGCACATCCGGCTTTTTTATGTGCGTGCTGAGGTGACGGCGGGGCTTTGTAGCCCCTATACTGCGCAACTGGATAAATACACAGTTCGCTGAAGATTTCGGCGTGCATCAGGAACGAGCAAAGCATGACCCTGATTCTCGGCATTGACCCCGGTTCGCGTATCACTGGGTATGGTGTAGTACGCGATAATGGCCGCAATTGTGAGTACGTAGCTTCGGGCTGTATCAGAACGGGCAATGGCAGCATGCCTGAGCGCTTGCAAATCGTTTTTCGGGGCGTGCGCGAGGTGATCGAGACCTACGGGCCGGTCACCATGGGGATTGAGCAGGTGTTTATGGCGCGCAACCCGGATTCTGCACTCAAGCTGGGGCAAGCGCGGGGCGCTGCCATTGTTGCCGCCGTTGAGGCAGGGCTGGATGTATCAGAATACACAGCGACTCAAGTCAAGCAGGCCATTGCTGGAACCGGTGGGGCGGATAAAGAGCAGGTGCAGATGATGGTTATGCATTTGCTTAAGCTGGTACAAAAGCCTCAAATTGATGCGTCGGATGCGCTTGCTATTGCACTGTGCCACGCTCACCACAGACAAAGTCTGATACCCCATGGCTTATTGGGGGCTAAAAGGCGTGCGGGTCGTCTTCGTTTATAACTCAGGATCGGGAACACAGCGGTGATCGGACGTTTGCGCGGTACTCTGGCTGAAAAGCAGCCGCCCCATATAATTGTTGACATAAATGGTTTGGGTTATGAGGTGGAAGTCCCCATGACCACGTTGTACCGTCTGCCCTCGGTAGGGGAGCCTGTGACACTGCACACGCATCTGGTGGTGCGTGAAGATGCTCATCTTCTCTATGGGTTTGCCGAAAAGCGCGAGCGCGAACTATTTCGTGAGCTGATCCGCCTCAATGGCGTTGGGCCGAAATTGGCATTGGCACTTATGTCAGGCCTTGAGGTCGATGAGTTGGTGCGTTGTGTACAAGCACAGGACACGTCTGTGCTGGTTAAGATTCCTGGGGTCGGCAAAAAAACCGCGGAACGTTTACTGGTGGAGCTGAAGGATCGCTTCAAGGCATGGGAGACTGTCCCGGTTATGTCAGGCCTAGTGGTAGAAGCTCGTGCGGGGGCGCCTGCATCAAGTGCAGAGTCGGATGCGGTCAGTGCACTTATTTCGTTGGGCTACAAACCCCAAGAGGCAAGTCGTGCCGTCTCAGCAGTCAAGGAAGATGGTTTGAGTAGTGAGGATATGATTCGTCGAGCCCTGAAGGGAATGGTGTAGTGCTAGAAGCAGATCGTTTGATTACAGCAACCGCACGTGAGCGCGACGAGCAGGTTGATCGGGCCATTCGCCCACTAAAACTCGCTGAATATATCGGTCAGCCGATTGTGCGTGAGCAGATGGAGCTGTTCATCCAGGCTGCACGTGGACGGGCCGAAGCGCTGGATCATACGTTGATATTCGGGCCGCCTGGCCTCGGTAAAACAACCCTAGCGAATATCATTGCTCAGGAAATGAATGTTTCCATTAAAAGCACCTCCGGGCCTGTATTGGAGCGTCCAGGGGATTTGGCTGCGCTGCTGACCAATCTTGAGCCAGGCGATGTGCTGTTTATCGATGAGATTCATCGCCTGTCGCCTATTGTCGAGGAAGTCCTGTATCCAGCGATGGAGGACTTTCAGCTCGATATCATGATTGGCGAAGGACCTGCTGCTCGTTCGATCAAGCTTGATCTGCCGCCCTTTACATTAGTTGGGGCTACGACCCGAGCAGGAATGCTGACCAATCCTCTGCGCGACCGCTTCGGTATTGTTCAGCGGCTGGAGTTTTACAATACCGAAGATCTGGCCACGATTGTGAGTCGCTCCGCAGCCATTACAGGGCTGCAGATTGATCCGCAAGGGGCTGTTGAAATTGCCCGGCGTGCCCGTGGTACGCCGCGTATTGCTAACCGTTTACTGCGACGCGTACGGGATTTCGCTGAAGTAAGAGGGCAGGGCGATATTACCCGGGCTATTGCCGACAAAGCACTGAATCTGCTTGATGTGGATGAGCGTGGTTTCGATCACCAAGATCGTCGCTTACTGCTCACCATGATTGAGAAATTCGAAGGTGGCCCGGTTGGGATTGATAATTTGGCAGCTGCTATCAGTGAAGAGCGACACACGATTGAAGATGTGTTGGAGCCCTATCTGATTCAGCAAGGCTATATCATGCGGACCCCAAGAGGGCGTGTCGTTACCCGTCACGCTTATCTGCACTTTGGTTTGAATGCCCCCAAACGAACACTGGATACACCCACCGCCGATCTGTTTGCGTCGGAAGAATGAAAAAATACTTGCTACAGACAATTGGCAAGAGCAGGAGCTGGCACTAGAGTATGCGCGCGCAAAACGGAGTTGAGCCGTTCACCCATCGCTGTCGTGTCTATTATGAGGACACAGATGCTGGCGGTATCGTCTACTACGTCAATTACCTCAAATTTATGGAACGGGCTCGTACCGAGTGCTTACGTGAGCTGGGCTATTCCCAATCGACGTTAGCCGAGGAGGGCCTTTTGTTCGTTGTGCACTCAGCTGAGGCGCGTTACCAAGCTCCAGCTAGGCTTGACGACGAGCTATCCGTGACTGCTGAAGTGATTGAGTTAAACCGCGCCAGCCTTCGTTTTCGTCAACAGGTCAAGCGGTTAGTAGATGACGTATTGCTGTGTGAAGGGCACTTTGTAGTGGCCTGTGTTCGTGCCGAAAATTTAAAACCTCGCGCCATTCCAAACCAAATGCATGAAGCATTTGCCGGGCAAGGTGGGGCGAGTAAATCTAATGCTGCAGGAGAGTAAGCGTGGAAGCCAATGCCGTTGACCACATGTCGATGTGGAGTCTGATCAGCAACGCCAGTCTGGTCGTGCAACTGGTGATGCTGGCTCTGGTGGCCGCATCGGTCATTTCTTGGGTTCTCATCTTTCAGCGTACTGCTTTGCTGCGTGCAGCCAAACGTGCGCTGGATAATTTCGAAGAACGTTTCTGGTCGGGTATTGATCTGTCCAAGCTCTATCGTCAGGTGGGTACCAACCCAGATCCTGATTCAGGCCTTGAGCAAATCTTTCGCGCAGGCTTCAAAGAGTTTTCCCGTCTGCGTCAACAGCCGGGCGTAGAGCCGGATGCGGTAATGGATGCAGTGGCTCGTGCGATGCGTGTAGCGATCTCCCGCGAGGAAGAAAAGCTTGAGCAGAGCCTGCCATTCTTGGCAACTGTAGGTTCCACCAGCCCCTACATCGGTCTGTTTGGTACTGTATGGGGGATTATGAACTCCTTCCGTGGGCTTGCTCAGGTTCAGCAGGCAACACTGGCAACTGTAGCTCCGGGTATCGCTGAGGCCTTGATCGCAACAGCTATCGGTTTGTTTGCCGCTATTCCTGCTGTAATTGCCTACAACCGCTTCTCTGCGCGTGGCGAAATGCTGATTGGTCGCTATTACACCTTCGCTGATGAGTTCCAGGCGATTCTGCACCGCAAAGTTCACACCAGTGATGAATAAGCCTTAGGCTCGTTAACGAAAGGTTTTAAGGCATGGCCAGAATTCGCAACAGACGCAAGCCGGTCGCTGAGATGAACGTGGTGCCCTACATCGACGTGATGTTGGTACTGCTGGTCATCTTCATGGTGACTGCGCCAATGCTTAATCAGGGCGTAAAGGTTGACCTGCCACAGGTCAGCAGTGAGGCTCTTCCTCAGGACAATAATGCTCAGGTTCTGACGATCTCGATCAAGGCTGACAAGACCTTCTATTGGAATATGGGCACTGAGGTCGATGTTGATACTGTTCAGGACAAAGCCCTGACCCTAGAAGAAATGACTCGCGCTGTGACAGCTATCGTTGCCCAGAGTCGTGCATCTGGTAAGCAGGTGCAGGTGTTTGTGCGTGGCGACAAAACCGTCGACTACGGCACCATCATGGCGGCCATGGGTGGCCTTCAACAGGCTGCGGTGGGTAACGTCGGGCTGATTACTGAGGCACCCTGATGCAAAATCAGCGCGAACAGTCGCCGTCGGAAAGTCTGTTTTGGCCTGTTGTCTGGGCAGTGGGGCTGCACGTCATCATCTTTGCGATGCTGTTCGTTAGCTTTGCATTTGCCCCTGAGCTTCCGCCTGCTAAACCAGTTGTGCAGGCTACCCTGTACAAATTGCAGTCTCAGAGCCAGGCAACTACTCAGACCAATCAGAAGATTGCCGGTGAGGCAAAGAAAACCAGTGCTCCTATCTATGAAACCGAGCAGTTGGAGCAAAAAAAAGCTGAAGAGTTGAAACAAGCTGTTAAGGCAGTGGAACAAAAGAAAGCTGCGGAGGCTCAGAAAGCAGCTGAAGCTAAGGCTGAAGCAGCTAAGGCTGAGGCAGCAAAAAAAGCCGCTGAGCAAAAAGCCGCTGAGCAGAAGAAGTTAGCTGAAGCTGCCATTGCAAAGAAAAAGGCAGAAGAAGAGGCCGCTAAGAAGAAAGCTGCAGAAGACGCCAAGAAAAAGGCTGCAGCTGAGGCTGCCAAGAAGAAGGCAGCAGAGGATGCGAAGAAAAAAGCAGCTGCAGAGGCTGCACAGCGTAAAGCCGCAGAAGATAAAAAAGCTGCCGCTTTGGCTGAGTTGCTTTCGGAAGATGTAGGGCGCCAACAGGCTTTGGCTGATACGGTTGGGGACCAAGTTGCGGGAAGCCTGGATGACCTGATTGTTATGTTGGTAAGTCAGCAGTGGCGCCGTCCGCCTTCTGCACGTAATGGAATGAGTGTAGAGGTGCTGATTGAGATGTTGCCTGACGGCACCATTACCAATGCCAGTGTCACGCGCTCCAGTGGTGATGGTCCCTTCGACAGCTCAGCAGTACAGGCTGTCCGCAACGTTGGACGCATTGCTGAAATGCAACAGTTGGATCGCGCCACATTTGATCGTCTTTATCGCAAGCGGCGCGCTGTCTTCAAACCGGAGGATTTAGGTCTGTGAATACACTGATGCGTATTGTTCTGTTGGGACTGGCCATGCTGGTCGGTACTGTACAGGCGGCTGATCCGTTGGTGATCAGCAGTGGTACTGACCGTGCCACTCCTATTGCCGTAGTACCATTCGGCTGGCAGGGCGGAAGTGTTCTGCCAGAGGACATGGCAACTATTATTGGCAACGATCTGCGTAACTCGGGCGTGTTTGAGCCGATTCCGCGTCAAAACATGATCAGTCTGCCAACTCAGGCCGCTGAGGTGATCTACCGTGACTGGCAGGCGCTTGGTGCCCAGTATGTGATGGTCGGCAGCATTGTTCCGAATGGCGGGCGCTTGCAGGTGCAGTACGCACTGTTCAACGTGACGACCCAGCAGCAGGTTATGACCGGCAGTGTGGCGGGGGGTGTTGATCAGCTGCGTGATATGGCTCACCACATTGCGGATCAGTCGTTCGAGAAGCTGACTGGCGTTAAAGGTGCCTTTTCCACCCGCATGCTGTATGTCACTGCTGAGCGTTTTGGCACCAATAACACGCGCTATACCCTGCAACGCTCCGATTATGACGGCGCACGTGCGGTGACTCTGTTGCAATCCCGTGAGCCGATTCTCTCGCCGTCTTTTGCTTCCGATGGCCGCCGCATTGCCTATGTGTCCTTCGAGCAGAAGCGCCCGCGCATCTTCGTTCAGCACATTGATACAGGGCGCCGTGAGCAGGTAACCAACTTTGAGGGGCTTAACGGTGCACCGGCCTGGTCACCCGATGGCACTCGCCTGGCATTTGTGTTGTCGCGCGACGGCAACCCTGAAATTTATGTAATGGATATGGCAACTCGGCAATTGCGTCGTGTGACCAATTCTCCATCCATTGATACAGAGCCATTCTGGGGTAAAGATGGGCAGACCATCTATTTCACTTCGGACCGCTCCGGCAAGCCGCAAATTTACAAAACCAATATCAATGGAGGCTCGGCTGAGCGCGTTACCTTTATTGGTAACTACAATGCCAACCCGAAACTTTCAGCTGATGAGAAAACCCTCGTGATGATCCATCGCCAAGAGGGTTACACCGTGTTCAAGGTGGCAGCGCAGGACCTGCAGCGCGGCAATTTGAAGATCCTTTCAGACACCAGTTTGGATGAGTCACCTACTGTTGCACCCAACGGCACCATGGTAATCTATGCCACCCGCCAGCAGGGACGGGGAGTCTTGGTATTGGCGTCCACAAATGGTCGCGTGAGGCTCCCTCTTCCTACCGCACAAGGCGAAGTTCGAGAGCCTTCTTGGTCCCCTTACCTGAACTGACGCGGCCGTTGTAGATTTAATGAAATAACTTAGCTTGACACACTGGGGTTCTCTAGGAGTTACACATGGAAATGCTGAAATTCGGTAAGTTTGCTGCACTGAGCCTGGCACTGGCTGTTGCTGTTGGTTGTTCTTCCAAGGGCGGTGACGCTGCGGGTGAAGGTGCTGTTGACCCGAACGCTGGTTACGGTGCCAACACTGGCGCTGTTGATGGCAGCCTGAGCGAAGAAGCTGCTCTGCGCGCTATCACTACTTTCTACTTCGAGTACGACAGCTCTGACCTGAAGCCAGAAGCTATGCGCGCTCTGGATGTACACGCTAAAGACCTGCAAGCCAACGGTTCTCGCGTAGTTCTGGAAGGCCACACTGACGAGCGCGGTACCCGTGAGTACAACATGGCTCTGGGTGAGCGTCGTGCTAAGGCTGTTCAGCGCTACCTCGTTCTGCAAGGCGTATCCCCGGCTCAACTGGAGCTGGTTTCCTACGGTGAAGAGCGTCCGGTTGCTACTGGCAACGGCGAAGCCTCCTGGGCTCAAAACCGTCGCGTCGAACTGCGTAAGTAATTCGATATGCGTACTTGCCGTCGTGCTTTGACCGTTTGGGCTCTCAGTCTGCCGCTTGTGGCAGTGTCTGGGGTTTCAGCAGCGGATACCAGCTATCCACCGTCAGGTTACGGCACGCCCGGCACCTACGCTGAAGCAGGGGCTTCGGCTCCTGTTTCAGCGCAGGGCATGCTGTTCACTCAGCTTGAACAAATGCAGTCTGAGATTGCTCAGTTGCGTGGCATGCTGGAAGAGCAGCAAAATGAAATTCAGCGTTTGAAACAGGAAGGTCTTGAGCGATATCAGGATCTTGATAAACGCTTGAGCAGTGGGGCAGCAGGTGCTGCAGCCACAACTACAGATTCTTCATCTGCTGGTGCGATTAACGCCAATGCTGCCCCCGTTGCGGGACAGGCTCAGGCTGCCAGCAGTGAGCCCGGTGATCCGGCTAAAGAAAAGCTTTTTTATGATGCCGCTTTTGATTTGATCAAGGCGAAGGATTTTGAAAAAGCCAGCCAGGCATTCACCGCATTTCTTCGTAAATTCCCAAATAGTCAATACGCAGGCAATGCACAGTATTGGCTGGGTGAGGTGACCCTAGCTAAAGGTGATCTGCAAGGTGCAGGTCAGGCATTTGCTCGTGTCAGCCAAGCTTACCCTAGTCATGGAAAGGTTCCTGACTCACTGTTCAAGCTGGCAGATGTTGAGCAGCGCTTGGGTAACACCGACAAGGCCAAAGGGATTCTGCAACAGGTTGTAGCGCAGTATCCGGGCAGCTCGGCTGCTCAGCTGGCTCAGCGCGACCTGCAGCGTTTGCAGTAATTTATGCCGTAAATCGAGAAACCCGCGCTTAGCGCGGGTTTTTTCGTTAAAATGGCAAGTTCCCTTTAACGCAACGGAGGCGGACAGCCTGTTTAGCTGTTACGCCCGTGGCTGATATGCAAGATACCCTGCGAATAACCGAGATTTTCTACTCGCTGCAGGGCGAAACGCGCACCGCTGGTTTGCCCACGGTATTCGTTCGCCTGACCGGCTGTCCCTTACGCTGCCAATACTGCGACACTGCGTACGCATTCAGTGGTGGTGAGATCATGGAGCTGGATGCAATCCTTGCTCAGGTTGCCCGTTACAATCCGCGGTACATCTGCGTGACGGGTGGTGAGCCATTGGCTCAGCCCAACTGTATTCCGCTGCTTAAGCGACTGTGTGATGCAGGATACGAAGTCTCGCTCGAAACCAGTGGCGCCATGGATGTATCGGCAGTTGATCCACGCGTCAGCAAGGTTATGGATCTGAAGACCCCGGGCTCTGCTGAGGTTGGGCGTAACCGCTACGAGAACATCCCGCTGCTGACGGCCAATGATCAGGTGAAATTTGTCATCTGCTCCCGTGAAGATTACGACTGGGCTGTCAGCAAGTTGATTCAGTATCAGTTGGCTGAGCGTGTTGATGAGGTGCTGATGTCGCCCAGTCATCATCAGGTCAATGCACGGGAATTGGCGGAGTGGATTATTGCCGACAACTTGCCAGTGCGCTTGCAACTGCAACTGCACAAGATCCTCTGGAACGACGAGCCGGGTCATTGATTATGAGTACTAGAAAAGCAGTCATTCTTCTCTCGGGTGGTCTGGATTCAGCCACTGTTGTTGCGCTGGCTAAAGCGGAGGGCTTTAGCTGCTACACCATGAGCTTCGACTATGGTCAGCGACACCGGTCAGAGCTGCTCGCTGCTGAGCGTGTAGCCCGGCAGATGGGCGTTGTTGAGCATAAGGTTATTGGTCTTAACCTGAATGGCATGGGCGGTTCGGCGCTGACTGACAGTTCCATTGACGTGCCTGAAAGCCCGACCGAAGGGATTCCGGTTACGTATGTACCGGCGCGCAATACCGTATTTTTGTCTTTGGCGCTGGGCTGGGCCGAAGTGCTTGAGGCACGAGATATCTTCATTGGTGTGAATGCCGTGGACTACTCCGGGTATCCGGATTGTCGCCCGGAGTTTGTAGAAGCATTCGAGCGTATGGCTAACCTTGCAACCAAGGCGGGTGTTGAGGGTAACGGCTTTAGAATTCAGGCACCGCTACAGAATATGAGCAAGGCTGAGATTGTGCAGGCTGGCATTAAGCATGGTGTCGATTACAGCCTAACTGTTTCCTGCTATCAAGCCGACGAAGAAGGGCGGGCTTGCGGTAAGTGTGACAGTTGTCGTCTGCGTGCGGCCGGTTTCGCCAATGCTGGTGTGAAAGATCCCACCCTTTATGCGTGAAAAAAAATTAATTAAGTGTTGAATTTACTAATTAAATCAGTATTATACGCGCCACGCCAAGGGTCGTTAGCTCAGTTGGTAGAGCAGTTGGCTTTTAACCAATTGGTCGTAGGTTCGAGTCCTACACGACCCACCATATTTTCCTTCTTATGAAGGTCAAGAAACCTGAAAGTTCTAATTACGGAATTTTCAGGTTTTTTTTTACCTGCTGTTTTTGCCCGATCATCGTGCAGGGCTTTCTGCTTGTCGGCCACTGCGCATAGCTGTTGACGGGTATACTGATGTTTCGCCTGATAAGACCTCTACAGGGCCTGATGAGATGACTCAGATTTCCGAACGCCTGCTGGTTCAAGCTCACCTTGACGCCAAGCAACCTAAGCCGCTGACTGCTGAAGAAGAGGCTTTTTATCGAGCCGAGATTGCCGCCGAGCTGAAGAAGCAGAACGCGGTACTTGTTGCCCACTATTACTGTGATCCTGTTTTGCAGGCATTGGCTGAAGAAACCGGTGGCTGTGTTGCGGACTCGCTGGAGATGGCTCGCTTTGGCACCACGCACCCGGCGCAAACGGTTGTGGTGGCTGGCGTTAAGTTTATGGGGGAGACGGCCAAGATCCTCAACCCTGAAAAGCGCGTGCTAATGCCAACCCTTGAGTCGACCTGCTCGCTGGATCTCGGTTGTCCGGTTGATGAATTCTCGGCTTTTTGTGATCAGCACCCAGAACGTACCGTGGTGGTGTATGCCAACACATCTGCGGCGGTGAAAGCTCGTGCGGATTGGGTCGTGACCTCCAGTTGTGCCGTTGAAATCGTTGAGCATCTGATCGACAACGGTGAAAGCATCATTTGGGCGCCGGATCAGCACTTAGGTCGATACATCAACAACAAAACAGGCGCAGACATGCTGCTTTGGGACGGTGCTTGCATCGTTCACGAAGAGTTCAAATCCAAGCAACTGGCCGATATGAAGGCCCTGTACCCTGACGCTGCGATTCTGGTGCATCCGGAGTCCCCGGAATCGGTTATCGAACTGGCTGATGCGGTTGGCTCTACCAGCCAGTTGATTGCTGCTGCTCAGCGTATGCCTAACAAAACCTTCATCGTGGCCACTGATCGCGGCATCTTCTACAAGATGCAGCAGTTGTGTCCGGATAAAACATTCGTTGAAGCACCGACTGCTGGTAATGGGGCGGCTTGCCGTAGCTGTGCCCACTGCCCGTGGATGGCCATGAACACGCTGGAGCGCACGCTCAGCAGTCTGCGTGAAGGTAGCAACGAAATTTTTGTTGATCCGGCGCTGATTCCTAAGGCGATCAAGCCGCTCAAACGCATGCTGGATTTCACCCAGGCTGCACGTATGAAGGTAACGGGCAACGCCTGATTGATATCGAAATTAAAATCCCCGCTCACAGGCGGGGATTTTTTTATCAGCGCATCATCTGCTCAATCATGCGCTTCTCTTCGATCAGCTCTCTTTCGCGTGCGTCTATGCGTGAGGCCTGCTGGAAGTTATTGCTGGCGCGCCGTTTGGCAAAGCCCAGCTGCTCAAGTGCTTGATCATAGTCACCGACTAATGCAAAGAACTCAGCGCGAGCTTGATGCAAGCCGATTGTGTCGCCTTTGAGGCCACGAACCTCAGCCATTTGGTACCAGATGTCTGGGTCTTTACTGCGACGTTTGAGCAATGCGTCAAGTTCACGCTCAGCGTCTTGAATGCGCCCTTGTTTGATCAGTAGGTTAATCTTGGCTTGGTTGAGAGGGTAGTTGCTGGGGAACAAAACAAGCAGGCGTTCCAGCCTTGAGCTGGCGGCCCCGAGGTTGTTACTGGCCATCTCGATATCAACCATAGCCAAGTTATAGCTGATGTCATTAGGGGCTTTCTTGAGCAGTGGCTGTAGGGTTTCTTGCGCCTGTCGATGTTGGCCACCTTTAATTTGAGCGATTGCCAGGCCGTAGCGTGCAGCATCAATACCTGGGTTTTCGTCAAGCATGCTGCGGAAACGCTTGATCGCTACGCCGGGGGTTTCTTCGTAGGTCAGTTGCACCCGGGCCCGCATCAGTTGGTAGCGCAGGCTGTCTGTGATGCCTTCACCTTTATATTGCTCTGCACGGTTGCGGGTGTCGGCAATCCGCGACTCGGAGACCGGGTGAGTCAGTAAGAACTCAGGTGGCATGCGGTCATAGCGATACTGACGCATCAGGCGTTCGAACATGCTGGGCATGGCTTTAGGGTCAAAGCCTGCTTTTTCCAGATTAACTAGGCCGATGCGGTCAGCTTCTTGCTCGTTCTGTCTTGAGAAACGGCGTTGTTCCTGTATGGCTGCGGCCTGGGTAGAAGCAATAGCCGCGATACCAGCATCGCCTGCGCCTGCTGCCGCAGCGATGATGCCCGCGAGCATGCCGGCCATGACTGGAATCTGCATGCGCTGCTGGGCTTCAAGGCCGCGGGCAAAGTGGCGTTGCGACAGGTGAGCCAGTTCGTGGGCCATTACCGAGGCGTATTCGGCTTCAGTTTGGGCGTAAAGAAAGAGGCCGCCGTTAACCCCGACAATCCCACCAGGTGCAGCAAAGGCGTTGATTTGCGGGCTATTCAGCAGGACAAACTCCAGGCGACGGTCCTGCAGCTGGCTGGTTTCGCTCAGGCGATAAACGCTGCTTTCCACAAAGTCCTTCAGTTGAGGATCGTCTAGCTGACTCACTTGTCCCCGTACCAAGCTCAACCAGGCTCTTCCCAGCTGGTATTCCTGCTGATGGGAAACAATGGCTGAACTAGCATCGCCAAGGGAGGGAAGATCATTGCCGATGGCGGGTAACGCAATCAGGCAACTCAGTGCGAGCAGGGTGGGGCGGAAAAAATTCATGCACGAAGCTCGTCGCAGAACAAAGGAACTAACTGTAGCCCTGTCAGGGCTCTGCTGGCCAGAGTTAGACAGGCTTAGGTATCCTAGCTGCATTCTGGAGATCTTCAATGACTGATAAAAAATGGGACGCTGATACGTACGATATTCATCTGGATACGTGCGGTTTGAGTTGTCCGTTACCGCTATTAAAAGCCAAGCTGGAGTTAAATCGTCTGGCTGGAGGCGCTGTGCTGCGTGTGTACGCTACGGATTCTGGGTCGCAGCGTGACTTTCGCGCTTTTGCCTCGATGGCGGGGCATCAGCTGCTGCGTGAAGAGGTTGAGGGGGAAATTTACAAATATTGGTTACGCAAGGGCTGAGGGCCGATCGACTGACCGGCCCACAAGCATTCAGGCGTTATGCAGCGCTTGTGCCGCGTTCAAAACAGCCTCAACGTGGCCTGCCACCCGCACATTGCGCCATTCCTGACGCAACACGCCCTCAGCGTCGATCAGGAAAGTACTACGGACGATGCCCATGTACTCTTTGCCGTAATTCTTCTTCAGCTGATACACGCCGAACTGATCGCACAGTGCATGCTCAGGGTCGCTGATCAGCTCGAACGGGAATTCTTGTTTGCACTTGAAGCTCTCGTGCTTTTTAAGGTCGTCCATTGAGACGCCGAAAATAACAGTGTTGGCAGCCTCGAAATCGCCATGTAGGTCACGGAAGCCTTGGCCTTCAGTGGTGCAACCGGGCGTGGCGTCCTTTGGGTAGAAATAAATCACTACCTGCTTGCCTTTCAGGGCCGACAGTTGGACCTGCTGGCCGCTGGTTGCTTGAGCGGTGAAATCGGCCACTGGGGCATTGAGTGCAACGGTCATAAGTCTTCCTTAAGGGGTTTGCGGGCGCCAAGGTTCGATCAGGGCATCCAGGTTCAGTGCATCAGCAAAGTCGAGGAACTGATCACGCAGCCAACTGATCTGTGTTCCCGCGGGCAGCGTCACAGTCAGCGTTGCATTAAGCATGGTGCCGCCTGTCTGGGGCGCGGTGTAGGTGTCACAGGTGAGGTTTTCCAGCTCAACGCGGTGGTCGAGGAAGAACTGGCAAAGCTCATTGAGAATGTCGGGGCGGTAGGCTGCGCTGACATAAGCCACGTATGGCAGTGCCTGCGGGCGGCTTTCTGACGCCGAGCTGCGTACCACGTTGATGGAAAACTCGTGCTTTTTCGCCAGCGCTGGCAAGCCCGACTCCAGCCTGGCCAAGGCGTCCCAGCTGCCAGAAATCTGCAGAACCAGCGCGCTGTATTCACCGTGGCGGCTCAGACGTGTGCTGATCACGGCGCAACGATTCTCATTGCTGGCCCGGCACAGCACGTTGGTCAGCTCCATGGCATTGGCGCCCATGGCACTAATAAGCAGAAATTGTTCGCGAACTTGAGGGGTGGACATTCAGCCTTCCTAAACCGATAAACAGCCGGCTTCTGTAAAAAGCAGCGGGCAAAGGCGAAAGGGTAGCGAAAACCTCTGCATAGGGGAATGCTCTGGAGACTGAACGGGTGATGTTCCCATAACATCAAAGATTACATACGCGCCACCCTAGTCTGCTTGTGCAAGGCACATGGCACCAGTACCATTACGGCTCTCTTTTTTCGGCAGGAGCGGTTGCATGATTGCGGGTAGTATGGTGGCGCTGGTTACACCCATGGATGCACAAGGGGAGCTCGACTGGGCTGCTCTGAGCAAACTGGTGGATTTCCATCTGCAAGAAGGCACCAATGCCATTGTCGCGGTCGGTACTACTGGTGAGTCCGCAACACTTGATGTTGCCGAGCACGTTGAAGTCATCCGTCGCGTTGTAGATCAAGTGGCCGGTCGCATTCCGGTTATTGCAGGTACGGGTGGTAACTCCACGCGTGAGTCAGTTGAACTGACTCGTGCAGCCAAAGAGGTAGGGGCCGATGCCTGCCTGCTGGTGACTCCGTATTACAACAAGCCGACTCAGGAAGGTCTTTATCTGCACTTCCGTCATATTGCCGAGTCGGTAGCCATTCCTCAGATTCTTTACAACGTACCGGGCCGTACGGTGTGCGACATGCTTCCTGAGACCGTTGAGCGTCTGTCGAAGATCGACAACATCATCGGCATTAAAGAAGCCACTGGCGACCTGCGGCGTGCTCAGGAAATCCTCGACCGCGTTAGCAGTGACTTCCTTTTGTACTCCGGTGATGACCCAACGGCTGTTGAGCTGATGCTGCTGGGCGGTAAAGGTAATATCTCCGTGACGGCCAACGTCGTTCCGCGTGCGATGGCTGATATGTGTGCTGCAGCCATGCGTGGCGAGGCTGCCATCGCCCGTGCCATGAATGATCGTCTGATGCCGCTGCACAAGGCGCTCTTCACTGAAGCCAACCCGATCCCGGTCAAGTGGGCCATGCACGAAATGGGCTTGATCTCCGACGGTATCCGTTTGCCGCTGACCTGGCTCAGCCCGCGTTGTCACGAACCGCTGCGGCAGGCTCTGCGCCAGTCCGGCGTATTGGCATAATTGAGGAACAACTACGCATGAAGCGACTCACCGGACTCTCAGCGCTTGCTTTGATCATTGCCAGCACCAGTGGCTGCGGTTGGATTTACGGCGAAAACGGCTACTTCCGCGATCGTGGCAGTGACTACCGCGAAGCCCGCCAGACTGCCCCCATGCAGCTTCCGGCAAACGTAGAGGCCAAGCGCCTTGACCCGCTGCTGCCTGTGCCTGAGCAGATTGCCACGGCAACTGAGACAGGTGAGTTTGATGTGCCTCGTCCTCAGCCGCTGTCCTCTACCGGACAAGCCAGCGAATTCAGTTTGCAGAAGAGTGGTGACTCGCGCTGGGTCGTGGCACAGCGCGTACCCGCCGAAGTCTGGCCGGTTGCTGTACAGTTTTTCACTGATAATGGCTTCCGTATCGCCGAAGAACGCCCGCAGACAGGTGAGTTTGTCACCACTTGGGAGCGTTTCGATGCCTTGTCAGGCTCAATGGCGCGTCGCCTGAGCAGCCGTGTTAGTGATGTTTCTCCAGATGCTGAAACCCGCGTTCGGGTGCGTATCGAGCCGGGCGTGCAACGCAATACGAGCGAGATTTTCGTCGTTAGCGCTGAGCGACCAGCTGGCAGCACTGCTGATGTAGCCTTCACCACCCGTAGCAGTAATCCAAGCCTGGATTCCGCTTTGCTGGACGAAATGCTGGTAAGCCTGGCCCGCAGTGCGGAGCAGGGCGGTTCTGTGTCCTTGTTGGCGGCTCGCGATTTTGACGCACCCAACCGAGTATCCCTGTCTGAGGATGGCAACGGTAACCCGGTTCTAAGCCTGAGCTCGGACTTTGACCGTGCATGGTCGGGTGTTGGTCGTTCGCTGGAAATGGCGGACGTTCGCATCGACGACATGAACCGTAGCCTGGGCGTTTACTACATCAACCTGGCAGAGTCCGCCAGTAAAGCTAAAGAGGAGCCGGGATTCTTCGGCAAACTGTTTGGCAGCGAACCGAGCAAGGAAGAACAGGAGGCACGTGCCGAACGCTTCCAAGTACGCTTGACGCCAGCTGGCGACAGCGTGCAGGTCTCGGTTGAAAAAGACATCAACACAGTCGCTCCGGCAGATGTTGCCCGCCGTGTTCTGGACCTTATCCAGAACAACCTTGGCTAACAGCAACTGCTGAGCTGAACGCAAGACCAATAGGCGAAACCCCGTGGGTTTCGCCTGTTTTGTTTACTAGAGACGGTAATTCCGACATGAGCACAGCCACCACCCTGAGCCTGAAGAAAATCTATTCGGGCAAAGTCCGCGACCTCTACGAGATCGACGACAAACGCATGTTGATGGTCGCAACCGATCGCCTGTCGGCATTCGACGTGATCCTCAACGAACCGATCCCGGAGAAGGGCAAGATCCTGACGGCCATTTCCAACTTCTGGTTCGACAAGCTTTCCCACATCGTGCCCAACCACTTCACTGGCGACAAAGTCGAAGACATCGTTCCGGCTGCTGAACTGCCGCTGGTTGAAGGGCGTTCTGTTGTCGCCAAACGCCTTAAGCCAGTCGCTGTAGAAGCCATTGTGCGTGGTTACATCGTTGGCTCCGGCTGGAAGGAATACCAAAAGAACGGCACCGTTTGCGGTATCCAACTTCCGGAAGGCCTCAAAGAAGCCTCCAAACTGCCACAGCCGATCTTTACGCCTTCCACCAAGGCGGCGGTGGGTGACCACGACGAGAACATCTCCTTCGAGCGCTGCGAAGCCATTATCGGTGCTGAGCTGGCTGCCAAGGTCCGCGACACCTCCATTGCGCTGTACACCGCAGCGGTCGAGTACGCAGCTACCCGTGGCATCATCATCGCCGACACCAAGTTCGAATTCGGTCTGGACGAAGACGGCACTCTGACCCTAATGGACGAAGTGCTGACCCCTGACTCCAGCCGTTTCTGGCCGGCAGACAGCTACGTCGAAGGCAAAAATCCACCGAGCTTCGACAAGCAGTTCGTGCGCGACTGGCTGGAATCTACTGGCTGGAACAAAGAGCCACCAGCTCCAGCTGTACCGGCTGACGTCGCCCAGAAGACTGCCGACAAATACCGCGAAGCACTGACTCGCCTGACCAGCTAAGTCGGGTAGCCGAAAGCAAGAGAGGGCCTTTTCAGGCCCTTTTTTGTGCTTAGGTGTCCGTTCATTAAAAGAACACTGCGTCTGCATAACCCTGCAAGCATCTGAATGTACGCAAATTTTTTGCATTCAGGCTTCGACAAAACCGCCTAAGCTGGTATGATGCGCGCCGTTCGGGAAGATGCCGGAGTGGTCGAACGGGACGGATTCGAAATCCGTTGTATTGGCAACAGTACCTAGGGTTCAAATCCCTATCTTCCCGCCATATTGAAAGGCTCCAGAGGTTAACGCTTCTGGAGCCTTTTTCATTTGTGGGAATGAAATTGATCGCATTCCCTTGGGTAAACACTATCAGTGCTCATTCGTAGGATAGGCAGGTCGCTCAGCCGCCGTTAGTCCACCGATTCCTCTCAGCATGAGTTGCTTGATGGCCAAAGTGTATGGGAGAGGAATAGCCATCCATTGCTTCGCCTCAATCATGCTCCTGCTGCACGTATTCCAGCATTTCCTGGCTGCCGTCGAGGATGTCGGCGCAGATGGCTTCGCGGGCGGCGGGGCCGTCTTTTTTCTTCATTGCGGCGAGTACATCCCAGTGGTGGTCGATGGCCATGCGTTCGTTGAAGCTGGCGTAGGCGCGGGCGATCAGCGGGCCGGTGCGCATCCACAGGCCATCGAGCAGACCGGTGAGTACCGGCATGTCGGCGATCTCGGCCAGGGCGTAGTGGAACTGGTGATTGCAGGCCAGCGCCGCTGCCAGGTCATTGTTTTGAATCGCTGCCAGATTGTCGCGGATGCAGCGCTCCAGCTGCTCCAACTGCTGCGGCGTGGCGAGTGAGGCGGCAGTCTCGGCGGCCAATCCTTCCAAGGCAAGGCGGATGCTACGGATCTCCAGGTACTGCTTGGAGGTGAGCATGGGCACGCGGATGTCCCGCGGGGTTTTGAGAACCAGCGCCTGTTCCTTTGCCAGCTGCAATATGGCGTCGCGCACCGGGGTGACGCTGGTGCCCAGCTGTTCGGCCAGATCGCGAATGCGCAAGCGGTCGTCAGGCTTGAGCCGGCCGGTGATCAGTGCCTCGCGCAGCAGGCCGTAGATGCCGCTGCCCAGGTAGGAGTGGTTCAGGTTCTCAATGGGATAACTCATTGCTTGCTCGTGTGCGGCGCGGGGACGTCCCGCCGGGCGAGATTATCGGACAACTCAGACATGTTGCCCACCGTTGACGTGGATTTCCGCGCCGTTTACGTACGAGGCCCCCTGGGTGCAGAGGAAGTGGATCAGGGTGGCGACTTCCTCCGGCGAGCCCATACGCTTCATTGGAATTGAGCGCTCAACGATCAGCTCGGTGCCGGCCGACAGGATTGAGGTGTCGATTTCCCCAGGTGCGATGGCATTCACCCGTACGCCATGGGCACCGAAGTCGTGGGCCATCTCCCGGGTCAGGGCGGCGAGCGCGGCCTTGGAGCACGCGTAGGCAACGCCGGCAAAAGGGTGCACGCGGGAGCCGGCAATGGAGGTGACGTTGATCACTGAACCTTTCGCCGCTTTGAGTTCATCGAACAGGCCCTGGGCCAGCAGGGCAGTGGAGAACAGGTTGACGTTGAACACGTTGAGCCAGGTGGCGTAATCGCTTTCCAGCACGCCAAGGCGCTCACCGTTAGGGCCTTTGGGGGAGACGCCTGCGTTGTTGACCAGGGCGTCCAGGCGGCCACCGAGCTTCTCGCGAATCTCCGGTAGGCGTTTCTGCACGTCCTCAATGTTACTGAGGTCGAGGTGGATGTGGTTGGCCAGTCCTTCGGACCAGGGGCAACCTTTGAGGTCCTGTCTGGACGCGGTGAATACCCGCCATCCCGCCGCATTGAACTGTTTAACAGTGGCGTGACCAATGCCGCGACTGGCGCCGGTGAGGAGTAGGGTCGGTTGATCGCTCATGGTGTGATCCCTTTAGTTTGGCTGGAGCGAGCATAGCCTAAAAAAATATGATGCATCATATCTTGAGTGTGATTTAATGCGCTCGCCCCCTCAGGGGCGGACGCCCTCGGCGTCACGCTGCCAAAACAGCAACACTGCCATCCCTTGAAGCTGCCACAACCATTAGCTCACCTGGAGAGATGCATGAACAATAAAATCGCAGCTGCACTCATATTTGGAGCATTCGCAGGACCGCTTTGCGCGGCGGATGCGCTCACCATTGTTTCATTCGGTGGGAACAATCGCGTGGTCCAAGAAAAAGCCTTCTACCAGCCCTTCAGCGCCAAACACGGCGTGCAGATCACCGCTGATGACTACAACGGTGAAATGGCCAAGATCAAAGTCATGGCCGACACCGGTAAGACCAGTTGGGACGTGGTTGAAGTTGAATCGCCGGAGCTGATCCGTGGTTGCAGCGAGGGGCTGTTCGAGCCGCTGAACTGGGACAGTATCGGCAACAAGGCAGACTTCATCCCTGCTGCCGTCACCGACTGTGGCGTGGGTATTTTCATCTGGTCGACCTTGATCACCTATGACCCAAACAAGCTGGCTTCGGCACCGCAGGGCTGGACCGACTTTTGGGATATGGAGAAATTCCCAGGTAAGCGCGGCCTGCGTCGTGGTGCCAAGTTCACCCTTGAGTTCGCTCTGCTTGCTGACGGCGTGCCAGCCGACAAGCTCTACGAAGTGCTGGCCACTGAAGAAGGGGTGAAGCGTGCCTTCGCCAAGCTGGACCAGATCAAACCAAACATTCAGTGGTGGAGTTCAGGCGCGCAGCCGCTGCAGTGGCTGGCGGCCGGCGACGTGATCATGACGACGGCCTACAACGGCCGAGTGACGACCGCTCAGGAAGAAGGCATGCCTTTCGCCATGCAGTGGAATGGCAGCATCTACGACCTTGACCACTGGGCCATCGTGAAGGGCAGTAAGAACAAAGAGCTCGCCGAGCGCTTTATCGCCTTCGCCAGCGAGCCCGAACAGCAGAAGAACTTCATCGAAGGCATCCCTTACGGGGCCGCTAACGAGAAAGCAATGGACCTGGTAAACCCGAGCGTTGGCGCGAAACTGCCGACTGCACCGGAGAACCTGAAAAACGCCAGTGCCAGCAATGCCGAGTTCTGGATCGATCACGGCGAAGACTTGGAAGAGCGCTTCAACGCTTGGATCAACCAGTAATCCGCTGCGCCCCGGGTGACCGGGGCGTCAGTTGCAAGACGAGGACATACATCATGCTACTTGAGCGTTTCAGCTTGCTGGAAGTCGCGCCCGCCCGCGTCAGCGAGGACCAGGTATTGGCCCTGCTGCAGCAGCATTTTGGCTTGAGCGGCAGGCTCGAAAAATTGGGCGGCGAGCGTGACCTGAACTTCCGCGTGGTGCTGGCTGATGGGGCGTCGAAGCTGCTCAAACTGTCGCATCCGCTGGAAGACCCTCAGGTAGTGGACTTCCATAACCAGGCGATGCTCAGAATCGAGCAACAGGACCCAAGCCTGCCGGTGCAGCGTGTGCATCGTTCACTCGCCGGTGACTACGCCACCTGGGTTGAGGTCGATGAACAACGCATGCTGGTGCGGCTGCTGTCGTTTGTCGACGGTGTACCGCTTTATCGCGTGGAGCAACCCAGCCAAGCGTTCCGTCGCACCCTGGGCCAGTCCCTGGCCCGATTCGACAGGGCGCTGGAGGGCTTTGAGCATCCTGCCGCTGGCCATACGCTGCTGTGGGACATGCAGCATGCGGAACACTTGCGGCCGATGCTGGCCTACGTTGAGGCAGGCGAGGGCCGCCGGTTGGTTGAGCAGGGCCTCGACCAGTTTGCCGCGCGGGTACTGCCGCTGATGCCGCAACTGCGCAAGCAGGTCATCCACAACGACATGAATCCGCACAACATCATCGTCGATGCCGAGTCCCCGGATGTGCTGCGCAACATCCTCGACTTTGGCGACATGGTGCAGGCTCCGCTGGTCAACGATCTGGCGGTGGCCGCTTCCTATTATCTGGATCGCAGCGGCGATGTGCTGCAGCCGGCGCTGGACATGATCGCGGCGTATCACCACGAATACCCGCTGACCGACGAAGAGTTGGCGCTACTCCCTGAGTTGCTGGCCACACGCCTGTCGCTGTCACTGTGCATCAACTCGTGGCGCGCTGAACTGCACCCGGAAAACCGCCAGTACATTCACCGCAACTCCGTGCGGGCCTGGGCCAACCTACGGGCGTTGGCTGCGCTGTCGCGCGCGGAGATCGAAGACCGCATCTTTACCAGCTGCCGGCAGGAGACAACCGCATGAGCATGATCAACGGCTTCACCTCTGACGATGCTGCGCGGTTATCAGAAACCGAGCGGCGTTTGATTGAGCGCCGCGAGCGTCTGTTAGGCCCAGCCTACCGCCTGTTCTACGAGCGCCCGCTGCACACGGTGCGCGGTGAAGGCGTCTGGCTGTACGACTCTCAAGGGCGACGCTACCTGGATGCCTACAACAACGTGGTCTCGGTCGGCCATTGCCACCCTCGCGTGGTGGAGGCTATGCACCGTCAGGCGTGCCAGCTCAACACACATACACGCTACCTGCAAGAAGGCATTCTCGATTATGCCGAGCAGCTGCTGGGCACCTTCTCGGCTGATCTGGATCGGGTGATGTTCACCTGCACCGGCAGCGAGGCCAACGACTTGGCCCTGCGCATTGCTCGCCACTACACCGGTGGCACCGGCGTGATCATTACGCAGTTCGCTTACCACGGCGTGACCGGTGATATCGCCGAGTTATCGCCTTCGCTTGGCCCGGCCATGGTGCTGCCGAGCCATGTGCGCACCGTGCGCGCGCCGGACGCTTACCGTCTGGGTGCGGAAAACGTAGCGGCGACTTTTGCGGCTGACGTGCGCGCTGCGATTGAGGACATGCGCGCCCATGGCATACGCCCTGCGGCGATATTGCTCGACGGAATTTTTTCCAGCGACGGCGTACTGCCGGGGCCGCAAGGCTTTATCGCCGAGGGCATCGCGTTGGCTCAGGCAGAGGGGCTGATCTATATCGCTGACGAGGTGCAACCGGGCTTTGCTCGCACTGGTGAGGCGATGTGGGGTTATGTTCGCCACGGTCTGCGGCCGGACATCGTCACCCTTGGAAAGCCCATGGGCAACGGTCAGCCCATTGCGGGTATCGTCGGGCGCTCCGAAGTGGTTGATCATTTCGGCCGCAACATGCGCTACTTCAATACTTTTGGCGGCAACCCGGTTTCCTGTGCAGCTGGCCAGGCCGTGCTGGACGTCATTCGTGACGAGCAACTGCAGCAGCGTGCTAAGGAGATCGGTAGCTATCTGCTGAAAGGGCTTGGCCAGCTGGCCGAGCGTCATGAGCTGATTGGTGATGTACGCGGTGCCGGGTTGTTTCTCGGTGTGGAGTTAGTCAGCGACCGGGTCAGCAAACAGCCTGCCGCAGCCCAAGCGCGCCAAGTAGTCAACGCAATGCGTGAGAACGGGGTGCTGATCAGCGCAGCTGGGCCTCTAGAGAATGTGCTGAAGATCCGCCCGTTGTTGGCCTTCACCCAAGAGCATGCGGACGTGCTGATCAACGCTGTCGATACTGCTTTGAGTGACGTGCAGCGCTAAACCCTTTTCAGACAGTTGGCTGAAACAGGCTGGCCGCGCTCGGCTGATCAGTAAGCCACGCAGATTAGGAATGGGAGGTGCTTGGAATTGGGCGGTCGGCAGCGGTGCTGAGCTTTAAGGCCCTGCCTCAACGACCTTGCGTAACCAGTAACTCACGTGCAGGCGCACAGTGATGGCTGAGGGGGGGAGCTGTGCCTAGGCAACAGAGCGGCATCGAGTGAATTGAAGCTGCTGGATGTATAGGGTGTTCAAGCTAAAAACACAAAACGCCCGATGTCGTGGGTCGGGCGTTTTGTGTACCGCAGGCCTGGCCTTGTGGGCGCAGGCTGAGTTCTAGCTAGCTATCACCACAGGGACAGGGTGTAGCTGACAATTACGCGGGTTTCGTCGATGTCGTTACCGAAGTTGCTGCGGAAAGTGCTGTTACGCACTTTGAAACCGACATTCTTCAGCAGGCCGCTCTGCACGACATAGGTAATGTCGGTGTCGCGTTCCCATTCTTCGCCTTCGCCTTGCTGGGTAAGCAGGTCGATGTTGTCGCCGCGCAGGTAGCGGGTCATCAAGCTCAGGCCTGGCAGGCCGAAGCTAGCGAAGTTGTAGTCATAGCGTAGTTGCCAGGACTGTTCGTCTTTGTTGGCGAAGTCGCCAATCTGTACGTAGTTGACCAGGTATGGGTCGGTGCCATTGATGTAAGCGAAGCCGGTTTCACCGTACATGCGCTGGAAACCCAGGCCGAAGGAGTGAGCGTCCAGCTTGTAGGTGAACATGGCGTTGAAGGCACTGTTGTCGACATTGCTGTCGCCATCGTTGAGCGAGCGAGCCCAGCGGATGTCGGATTTCAGCGAGTGACCGTCAGCAATCGGCAGCAGGTGAACTGCGCTCAGGTAGTGCTGGTGGTACAGGTTTTCCAGGTTGGCGTAGTGGTAGTTGGTGGTCAGTTGGTTGTTCCAAGCATAGCTTGCGCCCGCAAGGTTGAAACGGTCGCTGGCCAGATGGCTGCCCACTTGGATGTTGCGCTTGTTGCCACGGGTCATGGCGATGTCTTCGGCATTGGAAGAGTTACGCATTTTGACCTGTTGCAGCTGACCGGCTTGCAGGGTCAGGTTGCTGATCTCTTTGGACTCAACCAGCGCGCCCTCGAAGGTTTGCGGCAGGATGCGCGAGTCGTTGTACTGAACCACCGGCAGCTTAGGCAGCAGGGTGCCCACTTTCAGCGTGCTGTTGGAAACGCGCACTTTGGCAGTCAGGCCCAGGCTGCTGTAGTCGTCTTCGGCACGACCCGAGCCATTGTTTGGCAGCATGCCGCTGCCAGTACGGTCTGGGCTGGAATCGAGTTTCAGACCCAACAGGCCCAGTGCGTCGACACCCACGCCGACGGTGCCGTCGGTGTAGCCGGACTCATAGCGCAGCAGGAAGCTCTGGGCCCACTCTTCGGAGTAAGACTGGCTCGCTTCGTCTTGGCGGTAGTCACGGTTGAAGTAGAAGTTACGGGTTTCGATGCTGGCTTTGCTGTCAGCGATGAAATCCGCATGGGCGAACGAGGGCAGCAGCGCTAGTCCGGAGACCAGCACAGGAGTGCTAATTTTTTTCATGCTCTGTTTCTTCTTCTCGGGTGTTGGCAACACACCTGACAGGCTCAGAGCCTGCCAGGTAAGGGGACTGAACTGGGGGTCAGATGGCCTTTTCCAGTTCTGGCACTGCTTCGAACAGATCGGCAACCAGACCGTAATCAGCCACTTGGAAAATCGGGGCTTCTTCGTCTTTGTTGATTGCAACGATCACTTTCGAATCTTTCATACCGGCCAGGTGCTGGATGGCACCGGAGATGCCCACCGCGATGTACAGCTGCGGGGCAACGATTTTACCGGTCTGACCGACCTGCATATCGTTCGGTACGAAGCCTGCGTCAACTGCAGCGCGGGATGCGCCCACAGCTGCACCCAGCTTGTCAGCCAGGGAATACAGGTGCTTGAAGTTGTCGCCGTTCTGCATGCCGCGGCCGCCGGAAACGACGATCTTGGCAGCGGTCAGCTCAGGGCGGTCGGACTTAGCCAGCTCTTCGCCAACGAAAGCCGATTTGCCAGCGTCGCCACCCGCAGAAACGGCTTCAATCGCAGCGTTACCGCCTTCAGCAGCAACAGCATCAAAGCCAGTACCACGAACGGTGATGACTTTGATTGCAGCGGAAGATTGCACGGTGGCAATGGCGTTACCGGCGTAGATCGGACGCTTGAAGGTGTCAGCGCTTTCAACAGCGATGATTTCAGAGATCTGATCAACGTCCAGCTGCGCAGCAACGCGTGGCAGGATGTTCTTACCGTTGCTGGTAGCAGAAGCCAGGATGTGGCTATAGCCAGCGCCCAGCTCAGCAACCAGCGGCGCTACGTTTTCCGGCAGCTGATTGGCGAAAGCAGCGTTATCAGCAACCAGGACCTTGGAAACGCCCGCGATTTTCGCAGCCGCTTCAGCAGCAGCGCCGCAACCAGCGCCCGCTACCAGTACGTGTACGTCACCGCCGATCTTCTGAGCAGCTGCCACAGTGTTCAGAGTGACAGGGGCCAGCGTAGCGTTAGTGTGTTCTGCAACAACCAAGATAGCCATTTAGATTACCTTCGCTTCGTTCTTCAGTTTCTCGACCAGTTCAGCTACAGACTTGACCTTGATGCCAGCGCTGCGAGCAGCCGGGGCTTCAACTTTCAGGGTCTTGACGGTAGAGGCGGTGGAAACACCCAGATCAGCTGGAGTAACGGTTTCCAGCGGCTTCTTCTTGGCCTTCATGATGTTTGGCAGGGACGCATAACGCGGCTCGTTCAAACGTAGGTCAGTGGTGACGATCGCAGGCAGGTTCAGTGCAACAGTTTGCAGACCACCGTCGATTTCACGGGTGACGTTGACCTTGTCGCCAGCCACTTCAACTTTGGAAGCAAAAGTGCCTTGGGCGAAACCAGTCAGAGCGCCTAGCATCTGGCCAGTCTGGTTGTTATCACTGTCGATCGCTTGCTTGCCGAGGATGACCAGCTGAGGCTGCTCTTTATCGACAACGGCTTTCAGCAGTTTGGCAACAGCCAGGGAGTTCAGCTCATCAGCCGACTCAACCAGAACAGCGCGATCAGCACCCAGAGCCAGCGCGGTACGCAGTTGCTCTTGAGCGGCGGACGGGCCGATGGTGACGACAACGATTTCGCTCGCCACGCCTTTTTCTTTCAGGCGTACCGCTTCTTCAACAGCGATTTCGCAGAACGGGTTCATCGACATCTTGACGTTAGCGAGATCGACACCGCTGTTGTCCGCTTTAACGCGAACTTTAACGTTGTAGTCGATCACTCGTTTTACAGAAACGAGAATTTTCATGGTCTATTTACCTATCCAATGCAGCGGCACACGCCCCATCTTCCTGGGGCGTGTGTTTGGAGATGCGGGGTTAAATCAATCCGCCTTCAGTTGCTCGATGATGCCTTTGTCCTTCAGCTCGGCGAGCTTGTCGGCATCGAGGCCCAGCGTGCTGAGTACTTGCTCGGTGTGCTCGCCCAAACGAGGAGCGGCGTGCTTGTACTCAACCGGTGTGTCGGAGAGCTTGACCGGGCTGCCCACCATCTTGAAATCGGGATTCAGCGGGTGAGGCAGGTTGACCAGCATGTTGCGCGCCAGCACTTGTGGCTCATCCAGTGCACGGCCGATGTCGTTGATCACGCCCACAGGCACTTTGACGGCGTGGATTTTCGAAACCCAGTTGTCGGCTGTGTCTTTGAGGAAGTGTTCGGACAGTATGCCGACGATGATTTCACGGTTGCGCACACGGTCAGCGTTCTTGCTGAAGCGTGGGTCCAGCGGCAGTTCTGGCAAGCCAATAGCGTCACACAGCGAGACGAACTGGGTGTCGTTGCCGCAGGCAATGATGAAATCCATGTCCCGTGCAGTGAACACTTGGTACGGCACGATGTTGACGTGGGCATTGCCTTGACGACCCGGTGAACGACCTGTGCTCAGGTAGTTCTGGCTCTGGTTGCCGAGGGTGGCGACTTGAACGTCCAGCAGAGCCATGTCGCAGTGCTGACCACGGCCAGTCTTTTCACGGGCCAACAGCGCTGCTTGAATGGCGATTGTGGAGTACAGGCCCGTCATCACGTCGGCTACGGCTACACCCACTTTTTGTGGGCCAGCACCAGGCACGCCGTCTTTTTCACCGGTGATGCTCATCAGGCCGCCCATGCCCTGGATGATGAAGTCATAACCCGGCTCTTCGGCACGCGGGCCGGTTTGGCCAAAGCCTGTGATGGAGCAATAGACCAGGCGTGGGTTGAGCTTGGACAGTGTCTCGTAGTCCAGACCGTACTTGGCCAGCGAGCCGGCTTTGTAGTTCTCGATCAACACGTCGGAGGTGGCGGCGAGGGCGCGCACCAACTCCTGGCCTTCCGGCGTGGAGATGTTGATGGACACGGACAACTTGTTACGGTTGGCCGACTGGTAATAGGACGCCTCGGCGCTGTTCTCACCGTCCGGCATTTTCATGTAGGGCGGGCCCCAGCCGCGGGTGTCATCACCGACGCGGGGACGCTCGATTTTGATCACCTCAGCGCCAAGGTCAGCCAGAATCTGACCGCACCAAGGGCCTGCCAATACACGACTCAGGTCCAGTACCCGAATCCCACTCAATGCACCCATGTTTCTTACCTTTATAACGCGGCCGACGCTCAACGCCGCCGGCCTGGTTTAATGGCTTAAGAGCCAGGTTCTCAGACGCGCTCGATGACCATGGCTAAGCCTTGGCCAACACCGATGCACAGGCTGATAACAGCGTAGCGCTTACCGCTGCGCTGCAATTCACGAGCAGTGGACAGTGCCAGACGTGCACCCGAGGCACCCAGTGGGTGGCCTACAGCGATTGCGCCACCGTTGGGGTTAACCCGAGGATCGTCGAACGCAATGTTCAGGCCTTTCAGGCAGCCCAGTACTTGGGAGGCGAAGGCTTCGTTGATTTCGATGATGTCCATGTCGGACAGGGTCAAACCGGCGCGTGCCACCGCTTTGTTGATCGCTTCGACCGGGCCAACGCCCATGATGCGTGGTTCAACACCCGCCGCAGCAGCAGACAAGATGCGCGCCATTGGCTTCAGGCCATGCTTTTCACCGGCCGCTTGGCTACCGATCAGCAGGGCGGCTGCACCGTCGTTAACGCCGGATGCGTTACCAGCAGTGACCACGCCGTTTTCGAACAGAGGACGCAGTTTGGTCAGGGCGGCCATGTCAGATTGCGGACGTGGATGTTCGTCTTCAGCAATAACAGCAGGTGGGGTCTTGCGGCCGGTTGGTACGCTGACCGGAACGATTTCCTCAGCGAAGAAGCCCGACTGGCGAGCTGCCTCGAACTTGGCCTGAGAAGCGGCGGCGAAGATGTCGGCCTCTTCACGGCTGATGCCGAAGGCGTGGGCTACGTTGTCGCCTGTTTCCGGCATGGTGTCGTTGCCGAACTGGGCAATGATCTTCGGATTAGGGAAGCGTGCGCCAATGGTGCTGTCGTAAACAGTGAAGTCGCGGCTGTAGGCTTTCTCTGCCTTGGCCATAACGAACGGGGCACGGGACATGCTTTCAGTGCCACCGGCTACAAACAGGTCGCCTTCATCGCACGTCACGGCACGAGCGGCGTCAATCACAGCGGCCAGGCCGCTGGCGCACAGACGGTTAACGGTCTGGCCCGGTACGGTGACTGGCAAGCCAGAGAGCAGCACGGCGTGGCGGGCGATGTTGCGGCTGTCTTCACCGGCCTGGTTGGTGTTACCCAGGATCACGTCGTCAATGGCAGCACCGTCAACACCGGTACGTGCAATCAGTTCGCGGATGACGTCGGCAATCAGATCATCCGGGCGTACTGGAGCCAGAGCGCCGCCGTGACGACCGAAGGGGGTACGCAGACCTGCGTAGATATAGGCGTTAAGCATGATGAAACCTATCTGAAAAAAGAGTTAAACGGCGCTTGGCTCGGTTTGACGCAGTGACAGCCCCAAATGGGCGCGGCGGCGCAGCCAAGGGCTTGGGCGGTAACGTGGGTCGCCGGTGACTTCGAGCATGCGCTCAAGAATAGTCAGCAGGCGTACCGGTCCCAGGTTGTCACCCCAGGCCAGTGGGCCTTGCGGGTAGCCCAGGCCGAGGCGCACGGCGTTGTCGATGTCTTCGGCGCTGGCAATTTGCTGTTGAGCAATGTCGCAGGCGAGGTTGACCACCATGGCCAGTACACGCTGGCAAACGAAACCTACGCTGTCGCGGATAACGGTCACGCCGACGCCGTCACGGGCGAACAGGGCGTGTGCGGCATCGCGCATGTCGGCGCGGGTCGCTGGGGTCATCATCAGGGTGCGATGGCGGGACAAATCGGTCAGCACATCAATGCACAGGGTGCGCGAAGCATCCACATCGAAGCTGATGGCCGCGGTGGTTGCATCGTCACCATAAGGAGCGAGCAGGCACAGGGCTTGGTCCGATGGGTACTCGGTTTCTTCAACTTGAGCGCCAAGTGCTTTGACCAACTCAACCAGCATCAGCTGATCTTCATCGTTCTCGGCCTTGACCCAAACCGGCGGCAACTGTTCAACAGTTGGCACAGCCTGAGGTTGCGGGGCATCAACCATCTGACCGTTTTCATAACGGTAGAAGCCTTGGCCAACCTTGCGGCCCACACGGCCTGCCACCAGCATTTGGCGGGTCAGTGGGGAAGGGCGATAGCGCGGGTCATGGTAGTACTGGGTGTAGATGGACTCCATCACCGGGTGGGATACATCCAGCGCCGTCAGGTCGAACAGCTCCAGCGGACCCATACGGAAGCCAGCGGCTTCACGCAGGATGCGGTCCACATCACCTTGCGGCGCAACACCTTCGCCTAGGATTTTCAGGGCTTCAGTGCCGTAAGCGCGGCCAGCGTGGTTGACGATGAAGCCCGGTGTGTCCTGAGCACGTACACCGGTGTGGCCCATGCGCTTGGCCAGGTCCAGCAGTGCTTCACTGACGGAAGGCTCGGTGGCGATACCGTCGATGACTTCTACAACCTTCATCAGCGGAACTGGGTTGAAGAAGTGGAAACCGGCTACGCGCTCAGGGTGTTTGCATGCGGTAGCAATGGCGCTAACCGACAGCGACGAGGTGTTGGTGGCCAGGATGCAGGCGTCATCGACGATGCCTTCCAGCTGAGTCAGCAGGCCGCGTTTGACGTCCAGGTTTTCGATGATGGCTTCAACCACCATGTCGCAACCGGCCAGTTCTTCGATGGTGGCAACAGGCTTGAGCAGCGCCAGAGCAGCGTCAGCCGCCTCCTGGCTGATCTTGCCTTTGGCAACGAGTTTGGAGAGGGTGCTGTTGAGGTTGTCACGGGCCGCTTGTGCTGCGCCTTCACGGGCGTCAAACAGACGAACTTCAACACCGGCCTGTGCTGCGATTTGGGCAATACCCGCGCCCATTACGCCAGTACCGACCAAACCCATGATATTGATTGAACGGGCCATGCTTACTCCCCGCGATAAGTAGGTTTGCGCTTTTCGAAGAAAGCGGCAGCGCCTTCTTTCTGATCAGCAGAGTCAAACAGCAGCTGGAAGGCTTTACGCTCCAGTGTCAGGGCGCTGTCCAGCGGCAGGTCGGCGCCAGCCAGCATCACTTCTTTGATCTGTTGCACGGCCAGTGGCGGCAGGGCAGCGATTTCGCTAGCCAGTTCCAGGGCGCGGTTGAGCGTTTGATCGTCCGCAACCACTTCACTGACCATGCCAATGGCCAGGGCTTCAGGGGCTTTAACCATGCAGCCAGTCAAAGCAATGCGCATGGCCTGGAATTTACCTACAGCGCGGATCAGGCGTTGAGTGCCGCCAGCTCCAGGCATCAAACCGAGTTTGACTTCAGGTTGGGCAAAGCGGGCGGATTCACCGGCCACGATGATGTCGCAGTGCATTGCCAGCTCACAGCCGCCGCCCAGGGCAAAGCCGTTTACGGCAGCAATAACGGGTTTCGGGCACTGTGCGATAGGCGCCCACAGCAATTCTGTGTGGCGACCATACATCTCGATCGGCGATGCGCTGGCAAACTCTTTAATATCAGCACCTGCAACGAAGAACTGCTCGCCGCCGGTCAGGACGATGGCGCGGATATCGTTGCGTTGAGCGAGCGCACGGAAATGTTCAGCCAGTTGATGGCGGACGGCCGAGTTCAGTGCGTTTTTTGCTTCGGGGCGGCTGATGCGCACGACGGCGACACCGTCGTGAGGGTATTCCAGCAGCACGACTGGGTCGATGGATTGGCTCATCGTCTCTGCTCCAGTTGGTCATGCAGAAAATGTCTGCTATGCGAAATTAGGTTCCGCATTTCGCACAAATGATAGGTTAGAAGTTCGTTTTCTGTAAATGTTAGTCACTTGGCGTACGACTTTTGTCTAATGAATGACCTGCTATTACAAGGGTTATTAGGCTTTAAGCCTGTAAATACGCGGCTCTTGCTAAATGTCCGCTATGCGGAATATGATTTCGAAAAATTGATTTTGGGAAAGTGAGGTTCTACCATGCAGCGCAAGATCAGGGATCGCTCCCTTGGACAGGAGCCAGGTTCAGACGTCGAACGGGTGCTGCTCGACCCGATGTCCGCTTTTGAGGAAGAAGAGAAAGATCGCCAGTTTGTGACCGCACTGGCCCGTGGATTGGAGCTGCTGCGTTGCTTCAGCCCCCGGGAAAATGTGCTGAGCAACCAGGACTTGGCCCGCAAGGCCAACCTGCCGCGACCGACTGTGAGTCGTTTGACGTACACCCTGACTCGTCTGGGCTACCTCAAGCAACTACCGGCGGGGAAGTACCAGTTGGACGTAGGTGTTATGTCCTTCGGTTACGCGATGCTCTCCAACCTGTCGATTCGGGCGGCGGCGCATCCTTTGATGGAACAGTTGGCGAATTACGCCAATGCCGCAGTTGCCATGGCGGCCAGAGACCGGATGCAAATGGTTTATCTGGATGTGGTGCATGGCAATGGCAACCTCACGATGCGCCGCCAAGTGGGTACCCACTTGCCTTTGCATCTGAGTGCAGTAGGCCGGGCGTGTCTGGCGGGGCTGCCGGAAAGTGAGTGCGACTTTTTGTTGGACCACATCCGCGCTCGTCATGGCGAAGAGTGGCCAAAGATTCGTAAGGGACTGGAGAAGGCTTTCCGGGACTACGCCGATTACGGCTATTGCCTGTCGATTGGCGAATGGCACCGGGATGTGAATGCAGTTGCTGTGCCGATGACACATGCGCAGCACGGGTTGCTGGTTTTCAACTGCGGCGGCCCGAGTTTCCAGCTCTCACGTGAAAAGCTGGAAGAGGATATCGGACCACGATTGGTCCACATGGTGAGCAACATCGAGGCAAGTACCCGTTGAGTTCATAGCGGGTCATGCCTCGGCGAAATGAAAGGCCCTGCGGGGCCACCGAGGAGTAAACATGATCCGCGATCCAGAAACCCTGCAAATTCTGCTGGATACCATCCACCAGTTCGTCAACGAAACCCTCATTCCGCGTGAGAATGAAGTGGCTGAAACCGACGAGATGCCGGTCGATATCGTCGAGCAGATGAAGGAACTGGGCTTGTTCGGCCTGACCATTCCTGAGGAATACGGTGGATTGGCCGTGACCATGGAAGAGGAGGTGAATATTGCCTTCGAACTGGGTCGTACTTCCCCGGCGTTCCGTTCCTACATCGGCACTAACAACGGCATTGGCTCTATCGGCATCCTGCTGGACGGCACTGAAGAGCAGAAAGCCAAATACCTGCCGAAACTGGCTGCTGGCGAGTTCCTGAGCTCGTTCTGCCTGACTGAGCCGGACTCTGGTTCCGACGCTGCCTCGCTCAAAACCACCGCTGTGCGTGATGGTGACTTCTATGTCATCAACGGCACCAAGCGCTTCATCACCAACGCTCCGCATGCGGGCATCTTCACCGTGATGGCGCGTACCAATCCTGAGATCAAAGGCGCGGGCGGCATCAGCTCCTTCATCGTAGAAGCCGGTACCCCGGGCGTTACTGTTGGCAAGCGCGACCACAAAATGGGTCAAAAAGGCGCTCACACTGCAGACGTTATCTTCGAAAACGTTCGTGTGCCTGCTGAAAACCTCATCGGCGGTAAAGAAGGCGTTGGCTTCAAAACCGCGATGAAAGTGCTGGACAAAGGCCGCCTGCACATCGCCGCCCTGTCTGTTGGTGCCGCTGAGCGCATGCTTGCTGACTCGCTGCAGTACGCCATTGAGCGTAAGCAGTTCGGCCAGCCAATCGCCGAGTTCCAACTGATTCAAGGCATGCTGGCTGACAGCAAAGCTGAGCTGTATGCCGCCCGCTGCATGGTGCTGGACGCTGCTCGCAAACGTGATGCTGGCCATAACGTTAGCACTGAAGCCTCCTGCGCGAAGATGTTCGCAACCGAAATGTGTGGCCGTGTGGCCGACCGTGGCGTGCAGATCCACGGTGGCGCGGGCTACATCAGCGAATACGCCATTGAGCGCTTCTACCGTGATGTGCGTTTGTTCCGCCTGTATGAGGGTACTACCCAGATTCAGCAGGTGATCATTGCGCGCAACATGATCCGCGAAGCTCAACGCTAACGACTGCCCTCGTTTATGCACGGGCTGCCTGGTCCGTTGCATAAGCGTGTCGGATGGCGCGCATGGAAGCTGACACCTGTAGGGATGCTTAACCCACTTGTAATAATGACAAAAGGTTTCGTTCGTAATGAGTAACACGACGAGCACACTCCCGGGCGCGGCAGCCCCGCAGAGCAAAATCTGGATCCTGGTATTTACCTTCTGCTTCCTCGGTCTGCTGATCGACGGTGCGGACCTGATGCTGCTTTCCTACAGCCTTACCAGCCTTAAAGAAGAGTTCGGCCTGACCAACTTCGAAGCAGGCAGCCTCGGTAGCTTTACCCTGGCGGGTATGGCCATCGGTGGTATCTATGGCGGCTGGGCATGCGACCGTTTCGGTCGTGTAAAAACTGTGGTCTGGACCATTGTTCTGTTCTCTGTGGGTACAGCTGCTCTGGGTCTGACCCAGAACTACTGGCAGTTCGCGTTCTTCCGTTTCGTATCCTCCTTGGGTCTGGGCGCACTGTATGTGGCCTGTAACACCCTGATGGCGGAATACGTGCCGACCAAGTACCGCACCACTGTGCTGGGTACGCTGCAGGCCGGCTGGTCCGTGGGCTACATCGTGGCTACCTTGCTGGCAGGCTGGCTGCTGCCGACCTACGGCTGGCGCTACCTGTTCTACGTCGCCATCATCCCAGTTGTACTGGCTATTCTGATGCAGCGTTTTGTTCCAGAGCCGCAAGCATGGGTTAAAGCCAAGGCTGAGCAAGCCAAGAAACTGGCTGAAGGCGTTAAGGACTCTGTTGCTGTTCCAGAAAAACGCGAAAGCGCTTACAAGATGATTTTCGGCGACCCGCAGGCTCGCAGCATGTTCATCTTCTGGTGCTTGACCGCAGGCTTCCTGCAGTTCGGCTACTACGGCGTGAACAACTGGATGCCGGCTTACCTGCAAACTGAAATGGGCATGAACTTCAAGTCCATGACGGCTTACCTGGTGGGTACGTACACCGCAATGATCCTCGGTAAGATCCTGGCGGGTATGGCTGCAGACAAGTTTGGTCGTCGTGCTGTGTATGCCTTCGGTGCTATCGGTACTGCGGTATTCCTGCCGATCATCGTGCTGTACCACAGCCCTGAAAACATCCTGTGGCTGCTGGTTGCGTTCGGCTTCCTGTACGGCATCCCGTATGGTGTGAACGCTACTTACATGACTGAGTCCTTCCAGGCGAAGTACCGTGGTACTGCTGTAGGTGGTGCGTACAACATCGGTCGTATCGGTGCTGCAATCGCCCCGGCTGCGATTGGCTTCTTGGCTACTCAGTACTCCATCGGTCTGGGCTTCCTGATCATGGGTGTGGCGTACTTCATCTGTGGTGTGATTCCTGCTCTGTTCATCAAGGACAAGCAGTTCGACCCGCAGAAGCAGTAACAGCAAATCCTTTTAGATCGGGCACGCTAGTCAGCCCGATCATAGGAGCTTAAAAAAGCCCCGGACTCTGCAAAGAGCCGGGGCTTTTCTGTTTGGGTGTGGATGGTGAACGGGCGGGTTCGGCTGCAGTTACTCGTCCCGTGCACCACCCAAATAAGCACACCCACGCAATACTTCGCCATTAACACGCAGCTCAGCTGTCATGTTGGTGATAGCGCCGCTCATGCTGTCGACACAGCGTTGCTTGGCCACCCACAGATCAAGGCGTTCACCGTTGGCTTCAGTGCTGAGGTTGAGGCGGCCTTCTGGCAGCTGTTCTTCCAGATAGGGCAGGGCCTGCGGCTCTTGGCCTGGGCGATTGAGGACCAAGCCCTGGCTGCTGACACCTAAGGCCCAGCTGGGCTCATTACCGCTGGCGTGCAGGATGGTACGTTTGAAGTTGATGTCTTTGCAGCCCTGGCCTTCACCTTGGAGCCGGTAGGTTTGGCTGGGCACTAGAACGCCGTCTGTACCCGCTTTGCTCGCACTGTGCAACTGAGCACTCAGGTCGGCGAACAAGACGCTGTGGCCATCATTTAACAGGCTGTCGATGTCCGCGCGCAGGTCGCTTTCAGCTGCTGCTTCGATCAGGAATTTGCGCTGTTCTTCGCAGGGGCGAAATAGCAACTCATCTGCATTCTGAGAAATTTCGCCCTGCATGCGGGAGGTCTTTAGCTCCGGGGACTCGGGCTTGCCGGTATACACCTGACAGCTGGCCAGTAAAGGGAGCAGGGCATAGCAAAGGGGGCGGCTGAATCGCATCGTGTCACTCCTGTGTAGAAGGTGTGCACGTTACCTAGGCTGGGTATTGATCACAAGGCTGATCCGGCGGGAGAGGTGTGCGCCAATCTTGAGATCGGCGCAGCGCCGGGTTTACTCTTCTTTGATGGTTTCGGATGGGCCGTTGGTCTTTACGGACTCAATCCCTTTGTCACGGCTGGCTGCGGTTTTATACATTTCGCTGGTGCCGATGATCTGGTGATTGCCGGCTTTGAGGTTGAAGTAGAAGCTGCCGTCTTTGGCGTCTTTACGGTCGTAACGCTCTTCGAGGGGCGCGTTTTTCTGGACGGAGGCAATACCGTTTTCGGCTGCTGTGCGGCTTTCATATTGCTCACTTTGCAGGATAGGTTCGCCGTTGCCTGCTTTCAAAACGAAGCGATACTGACCTTTTGCATTTTTTGACAGTACATACCAACCAGCCATGGTGGTCTCCTTCAGGTTCGAAATTGGACGCGCTCGTGTCATGTGTTATTCCGAGACGCGAGTTCAGCATAGCAAGTTCGGATGACACAAAAAGGGCTTTCGGGGTTTATTTCTCAAGCGGCTGGATTTCATCAAGTTGCAGTGCTGCCTCGACGCGTATGTGTTCAGTTTCAGTGAACTGCACTGCAGAGGAGGGAGGACAGCGCTTCAGTATTCGACCGACGCAGGCCGTTATAAGGCGTTGTCAGCGAGCGTTGGCGTTAATCAGGTAGGCGCTGGGATCAAGGTAAAAGGCTTTTTTATAGCCCTGAGTCGAGCCATCCGCGGAAAGCGGGGCAGGTATTAGCCTGACAATGGAGTAGTGCAGGTGGGGGGCTTTGCCTTTGGCATTGCCACTGTCCCCCAACGTGGCGATTTGCTCACCAGAACTGACAAGGCTGAACGCAGATGTGCTGATGCTGTTCAGGTGGGCGTAGTAGTGCAGGCGCCATTTTGGCCCGAGGACAAGTACGACCTTACCGCCCATGGACAACTCGCCGCTATAGAGCACCAGACCGTCAGTTGTACTCAGTACTGGTGTATCGAGCTTGCCGAAGATGTCGATGCCCTTGTGCACACCTGATGCACCCCAAGGCTCAAACCAAAAGGATTTGAGATTCCAGTCCGCCTGGGTGGCGCCCTGAACAGGAATCTTCACCCGCTCCGGGATCAGATAACCGATGCAGAACACGGCAAGGAGGGCGAGTAAACAGTGGCGGGTTTTAGGCATGGCTTTGATTCAGATGACCAACAAGAAAAGTGCTGCAAGGGGATCACAGCGTATTGGCCAACCTAACACCCTGCCTAAGCAGGGTGTTAGGAACGTGCGTTAAGCGTTTTCGGACTTGCCAATTACACGATAAATAACCGCACCGATGATGCCGCCGACAATCGGGGCAATCCAGAACAGCCACAGTTGTGCAGTTGCCCACCCGCCTACGAACACCGCTACACCAGTACTGCGCGCCGGGTTAACCGAGGTGTTGGTAACCGGGATGCTGATCAAGTGGATCAGGGTCAACGCCAGGCCGATAGCGATTGGCGCGAAACCTGCCGGGGCGCGCTTATCGGTAGCACCCAGGATGATGATCAGGAACGCAGCGGTCATCACCACTTCGGTGATCAGGGCTGATTGCAGCGAGTAGCCGCCTGGGGAGTGTTCGCCATAACCGTTAGAGGCAAAGCCTGCGGAAACGTCGAAACCCGCCTTACCGGTGGCAATCAGGTACAGAACGCCACCAGCAGCAATACCGCCGAGTACTTGTGAAATGATGTAAGGCACCAAATCTTTGGCAGGGAAGCGACCACCCGCCCATAGGCCGATGGAAACTGCCGGGTTCAGGTGGCAACCGGAGATATGACCAATGGCGAAGGCCATTGTCAGTACCGTGAGGCCAAACGCCAGGGAAACACCCAGCAAGCCGATGCCCAACTCCGGAAATGCAGCTGCCAGAACGGCACTGCCACAGCCGCCCAGAACCAGCCAAAACGTTCCCACAAACTCTGCTGCATACCTGTTCATATTTATATCCTTATACCGGTTGGTATTTTCAGAACAACTCGCTTTTTGGAGAAACCATAAGAGGTGTCTCTAATTGATCCACGGGCTGTTCTATACCCATTTATAGACGTCTTTATTAATTGCTGAAAAAAACGACCTCAGAATCCATTCTGTTGCATACAGAGGTGTGAATATTCCGTTTGGATAACGGCAGTTGCTATTCACTTCTCTGCACGTCAGACCAGGTTGCGGCAGCAAACCCACGCTTCTGGGTATGGTCTCAGTGGGGCGTATGTCCCAGTGAGATCACTGACGCTTTGAATGATTACGCATGTGAAAGTTCATCAGTCTCAGGAATTCAACGAGATAATTCCTAAAATTTTGTCTTTTAAGAATTTATAGTCGGGTACTGTCTCGTCGTGGTTGGGCTGTACATGAGAGATTGTTTCCGACCTCTTACGCCCGGTATGGCTAACTAACTATTTTAAGGTACTGATCGACGCCGCCGTAGTGTGTAAACAATACGGTTAGGGATGCCGGGTTATTAAGTTCGTGCAGGTTAATCCTGAAAATTGGCCAAGGCAGTCCGATCCGGCACACGGATTAGCCTGCGCTCCATCTGAATCAGCCCGGCTTCGACTAATCGGTGAAGTATCCGTGAGAACGTCTCGGGCTGAATCCCCAGCTGAGAGGCAATCAGCCGTTTCGATACCTTGAGCTGGATGTGATCGTTGTGTGCTTGTGCCTCCTGACACAAAAACCTCACCACACGGCGACTCGCGCTGGCCTGGGTGAGGGTGTCGATCTCATTCAGGCGTTGGTGCAGTCGAATGCTCAGACTGCCGAGTAGCGCCAGGCAGACATTGGGCTGCCCCTCCAGCAGGGAGCGGAAGTGCTGCGCGTCGATACTGATCAATTCACTGCTCTTGTAGGCAGTAGCTGTCACCGGGTAGTTGGGGCTGCCGTTAAACATCAGGGCTTCGGCAAAACATTCACCGGGCGTGATTACTTCCACCAGTTTTTCCTGACCTTCCTGCAACACACGGGTGAGGGCGATTTGGCCGCTTAAAAGCAGGTAAAAACGCTCTGCTGCAGCCGCTTGGTGGAACAGCACAGCGGCTGTTTCAATGTGCCGGTACAAGGCCCGTTGGCATACGTGCTGAAACAAAGCTTCCGGCAGGTGTTCAAACAAGTGGTGCTGGCGCAGGCGCTGCTGGAGAGCGGCATCGGTCAGCATGGTTTCTCCTTTAATACATACAGCGTTACGGGCGGGTTGGGATGGCAGATCCAGTCAGGCAAACGTGCCTGCAGGACGGTACAGCGTTGGCTGGCCCCAGGCTTTGATTGCAATCAGGCTGTTTAATTTCACTGGCAGATAGCGTCTTATACGCTCTGCAATTTACCGGGAGTATAGGCGTGCTTCTGTTTCGATCATTGCTGCTGATGCTGCTCTGCTCATCTGCCCAGGCCGGGGAGTTGATGGTGTCGGCAGCGGCCAGCCTGAATCAGGCCTTTAGTGAAATCGCCAGCGCGTATCAGCAAACCCATCCGCACACACAGGTTCTGCTCAACTTCGCGGCATCCGGTGTGTTGTTACAGCAGGTCGCCAAAGGGGCGCCGGTGGATGTGCTGGCCGTAGCTGATCAGCAGACTATGGACAGTGCCGAGCAGCAGGGGCTGATAAGTCCCGGTTCCAGGGTCGACTTTGCAGGCAATGCCTTGGTTCTGATCGTGCCTCAAGGCGTTACAGATAATCCCTCGACCCTTAAGGACTTACTGGCCGGTGGTGTTAAGCGCATTGCCATCGGCAATCCGGATGCCGTACCGGCTGGTCGCTATGCTCAGACGGCGCTGGAGTCGGCGGGGTTGTGGCAGGGTATTCAGCCCTTGCTGATTAATACGCAGAATGTACGTCAGGCCCTGGCTTATGCCGCACAGGGGGAAGTGGATGCCGCCTTTGTGTACAGCAGTGATGTGAAGGAGGCCGCCGGTAAGGTCAGCGTCGCCTTTGCGGTCCCCCTAGCAGCGCCACCACTTTACCCGATGGCCACCGTGCGCAGCAGTCAGCAGCAAGACGAAGCCGCGCGCTTTCAGGCATTTGTGGGATCGGAACAAGGCCAAGCCATTCTGCAAAAGCACGGCTTTATTCGTATGGCTGAGGTACGTTGATGAGTGTGGTGTGGAGCCCGTTTCTCCTGTCGCTGCAAGTGGCGGGCTGCGCCACCTTGCTGGCCACTCTTGTTGGCGTCGCGGTGGGCTATCTGTTGGCGCGGGGGCGTTTCCCCGGTCGAGACCTGCTGGATACGTTGCTGACCTTGCCGATGGTGTTGCCGCCAACTGTTCTGGGCTACTACCTGCTGGTGCTGTTAGGGCAGCAGGGCTGGTTGGGCAGTTGGCTGAATGAGGTGTTTGGCATTCGCCTGATTTTCTCATGGCAGGGAGCGGTGATCGCGGCTTCCATTGTGGCGTTCCCGCTGGTGTTCAAACCGGCACGGACAGCGTTTGAGGGCGTTGACCGGCAACTGGAGCAGGCTGGTCGCGTACTGGGTGTCAGTGAGCTGGGCATCTTTTTTCGTATCACCTTGCCCTTGGCCTGGCGCGGCATTCTGGCGGGCATTCTGCTAGCCTTTGCACGGGCGTTGGGGGAGTTCGGGGCCACGCTGATGGTTGCCGGTAGCATTCCCGGCAAGACCCAGACGCTGTCACTGGCCATCTATGAGGCCGTGCAGGCCGGGCAGGATGATCTGGCCAATACCCTGGTGCTGTTTACATCACTGATCTGTGTGGTGGCGTTGCTGCTCGCCAGTCGATTGTCGCGAAAGCCGCTGGAGTTGCCGCGATGATCTTTGAGGTGGCACTACGCAAAACCCTGATCAGCCCCGAGCGTTGTTTTGACTTGCAGGTGGAGTTCGCGACTGCGGCAGCCCGCGTGGTGATATTTGGCCCCTCAGGCGCAGGTAAAAGCCTGCTGCTGAAGACCATTGCCGGTCTTATGCAGGCAGACGAAGGGCACATTCGAGTGGCCGGTGAAACCGTGTTCGATCGTGTGGGAGGCGTCAACCTTGCACCGCAGAGCCGCCACATGGGCTACGTATTTCAAGATTACGCGCTGTTTCCGCATCTTAATGTCAGGCAGAACATTGCCTTTGGCTTGGCCCGGGGGTGGTTTAACCCAGCGGCTCGGGGCGCGCATGTGCAGGTTGATCACTGGCTGGAGCGCATGCAGTTAACGGGCTTAGCCCACGAGCTTCCGGCGCGGTTATCTGGTGGGCAGAGACAGCGCGTGGCATTAGCCCGTGCGTTGGTATCCATGCCCCGCGTATTACTGCTGGACGAACCCTTTGCCGCGTTGGACGTGGGCTTGCGTGAGCATTTGCGTAATGAGTTGGATCAGCTGCAGCGTAGCCTGCGGATACCGTTATTGTTGATTAGCCATGACGACCGTGACGCGGAGGTATTCGGTGATGAGGTGCTGCACATGCGCGAGGGTGTGTTGCGTTCGTAGTCATTGCATCCGCAGCGCCTTACCACCGGTAGTAGGGCGCTGCGCTGACAACCGTGTCAGTCCCACCCCGTCGGGCAGGCGGTGCATCCGTCCATATTGGCACCCTGGAAGTTGCTGAAGCGCAGCAGGCTCCCGGTCAAGTCAGCCCCAGCCAGATTGGCTCCGGCGAGCTTAACTTCTTGCATGTTGGCGTTTTTGAGGTTGGCGTCTTTGAGGTCAACCTTGTTCATGAAGGTCATTTCCAGACTGGCAGCTTCAAGGTTGGCATTTTGCAGCTTTGAGGCGGATATACGCGCAAAGTCCAAAGACGCGCCGCGCAGATCAGCATTGTTGAATTTTGCCGCCTGGGCATACATGGCCCAGCCGTTGATGGCTTGCATATTGGCGTCAGTGAAATCAGCCTGGCGCAATAGAGTTTGTTGCAGTGTTGCCCGTGTCAGGTTTGCGCCGTTCAGCTTTGCTGTTTCCAGGTTGGCCAGATCCAGCTTGCTATGGCTCAGGTTGGCTCCCCTGAGATCAGCACCTTCCAGATTCATGCGGCGCATGTCCAGATTGCTCAGGTCCTGATTACGCAGATCGGCTTTTGGGCATTGGCTGGCGACTTCAATACGGCAGCCGTTGATGACTTTCACGTCATCCTCAGCAGTGTCAGAAGCGAAGGCTTCGCTACCACTCATCATCACGGCAAGGGAAAGAAACAGAGCGTTGTATTTCATGACAGTGGCCTCAGACAAAAAGCGCCAACTTCAGTCGGCGCCGGGTAGGGCAGGAGCCCTGGCACATGGCCAGGGCTCGGGTTCAGCAGGACGTATTACTTCTTGTCCCAGCTTGGCAGCTTGAACACCCAGAACGAGCCGCCTTGAGCGACAGGCTTGGTCAGGTCAGCCATATCGCCACCCCACAGTGGAACAGCGCCGCCGTAACCGGCAGTTACGCCGATGTACTGCTCGCCGTCTTGTTCCCAAGTGACGGGTGGGGAGATGATCCCGGTGCCGACTTGGAACTTCCACAGCTCCTTACCGTTTTTAGCGTCGAAGGCTTTGAAGTAGCCATCGCCTGTACCGGTGAACACCAGATTACCCTTGGTGGCCAGTACACCTGCCCACAGAGGCAGACGCTCTTTATGTTCCCAAACGACCTTACCGGTAGTTGGGTTCATGGCGCGCAGGATACCGACGTGGTCGTCATACAGGCGCTTGATGCGGAAGCCCATGCCCAGGTAAGCGGAGCCCGCTTTATAGACAGCTTCTTCAGCCCAGTAGTCTTCTTTCCAGTGGTTAGCTGGGACGTAGAACAGACCGGTGTCTTGGCTGTAGGCCATCGGGTTCCAGTTTTTGCCGCCCAGGAAGGGTGGCGAAACTTCTACAGTCTTACCGCGGGATTCACCCGGCTCTGGTTTCGGAGGGCGTTGGCCTTCGACTTCAACCGGACGGCCGGTTTTCAGGTCGATGTGGGTAGCCCAAGTGATTTTGTCCACGAACGGGAAGGCGTTTTGCAGTTTGCCGTTGTTACGGTCAACTACATAGAAGAAGCCGTTACGGTCAGCGTGAGCAGTGGCCTTAACGGTTTTGCCGTCCTTGTCTTTGTAGTCAAACAGCACCAGTTCGTTGTTGCCAGAGAAGTCCCAAGCATCGTTCGGGGTGTGCTGGTAGAACCACTTCACTTCACCAGTGGTGGCATCTACGCCGACTTGGCCAGAGGTGTACAGGCTGTCGTAATCCTTCGGATCACCACCGTCTGCGGTACGTGCCCAGCCATTCCACGGAGCAGGGTTACCGGCACCGATGATGATGGTGTTGGTTTCAGCATCAAAGCTGGCGCTCTGCCATGGTGCACCACCGCCTTGGCTCCAAGCTTCTTTTTTGCCCGTTGGGCTGTTTGGATCATCCGGCCAGCTTGGCGCTTTGATATCGCCAGTTGGGGTGCTGTCCTTGCCGTTCAGGCGGCCCATATGGCCTTCTACGAACGGACGCATCCAAATCTCTTCGCCGGTTTCAGTGTCGCGGGCAAACAGGCGGCCAACTACACCGAACTCGTCACCCGAGCTGCCGTGTACCAGCATGATTTTGCCGGACTTCTGATCTTTAACGATGGTCGGAGCACCCGTCATGGTGTAACCCACGGCGTGGTCAGCGAACTTCTTGTTCCAGACGACTTTACCGGTGTCCTTGTTCAGCGCTACGACACGAGCGTCGAGGGTGCCGAAGTAGATCTTGTCGCCGTAAATGGCAACACCACGGTTGACCACGTCACAGCATGGACGAATGTTGTCCGGCAGACGGTGGCTGTAGGTCCACAGGCGTTTACCTGTTTTCGCATCAATGGCGAATACGCGGGAGTAGGAGCCAGTCACGTAAACCACACCATCGTGGATTACCGCTTGGGATTCCTGGCCACGCTGTTTTTCGTCACCGAAGGAGTAGGACCAGGCAGGGGTCAGTTTGAATACGTTATCGGCGTTGACCTGAGTCAGCGGGCTCCAGCGTTGAGCATTAGTGCCCATGCCGTATTGCAGCACGTTGTGGGTGGTCAGGTGGTCATTGGCAATGTCTTCCCAGGTGACATTTTTAGCCAATACGCTGCCACTCAAGCTCAGGCTGCCGATCAGCAGCAGGCTTTGAACGGCACGCGCCACAGGATGTGGTGTGCTGGGTAACTGTTTTGTTGTCATGGTTGTGGTTTCCCATCGTGGTGAGGAATTTACCGGTCCGGCCTGGGTGGCGACCTGGCCAGTTGATAGTGAAACCAGGCGCTTTAAGTCGATACGGAAAAACTCCCGCCCTTGTCGGGAAGACTTCCCAAGTCGGTCATGAATTAGCCTTGCTGCTAAAGCGCGTCTATTGATGGTCGTAAGCCCTACTACCAAGGGAGTAGAAACGGACGACCAAAGCAGAATTCGATGGGGGCTGGCCTCTTCCTAAGATGCTCGCAGTCAAGCTCTGCGTGAGCTGAATTTGCGTGCACTACTGTTATGAGGCTCCGAACATGAAGGTTAACAAGAAGAATGTTTTCGCCCTGCTTGCACTGGCCTTCTCGGCCAATATTTGGGCTCACGGTGACGTAGTTCCGCAGGCGGTTAAAACGGATGGTCTGGAGCCGTTGGGTGAAGAGTGGCGCGATGAGAACCCGTACCGCGACAACCCACGCGCCATCGAAATTGGTGCCTCTGCCTACAACCAGAACTGTGCAGCGTGCCACGGTCTGGAGGCTAAGTCCGGTGGCATCGCGCCTGACCTGCGTTTGCTGGAAAAAGGCGCAATGGGAGATGAGTGGTTCAAAGAGCGCGTGATCAACGGTGCTGTCCGTGATGGCCGCGTTTACATGCCGAAAATGGCTGACTACCTGAGCCAAGAAGCCCTCTGGGCTGTGCGTTCTTACCTTGAGAGCGTGGCTATCGAGGAGTAACAGTCATGCGCCGTCACCTTTGGGTGTTGGGTGTACTGTTTAGCGTACTGAGCCTGCTGTGCTTGCCACTGCAGGCTCAAGTGCGTGATTACGACACCATCATTGAGTCGGGCTACATCAAGGTTGCTCTCTACAAAGATTTCCCTCCTTACAGCTTCCAGCAAGACGGCAAACCACGGGGAACCGATTACGAAATCGCCAAGGCCCTGGCTAAAGGCCTTGGTGTGCGTCTGGAAGTGATCTGGGCGCCGCCGGGCGAGAAGCTCGACGATGACCTGCGCGATTACATCTGGAAAGGCCATTACCTGCGCCCTCAAGAGCTGGCCGATGTGATGCTGCGGGTGCCGTACGACCGTGAGTTCTCCTACAAACGCAACGAGCTGGGCGAGCTGGTTAATGAACTGGTCGTGATGTTTGGCCCCTATCAGCGTGAGCGCTGGCAGGTGGCGTTTGATACTCGCCGCCTTGAGTCTGTACCGAGTGTGGCGGTGTTCCGCACCCACCCCATTGGGGTAGAGGTTGAGAGCGTGCCCTCGTTCTACCTGTCATCTGTATTTGAAGGTTCGCTGAGCAAGCAGACCCACCATTACACCAACCCAGAGCAAGCGTTTGCCGGCATGAAGGCAGGCGAGGTGGATGCCGTAATGGCAATGCGTGGTGAAGTGCAGTGGCTGTATGGCCAGGCTAAGGATAAGAAGCTGGCACTGGCTGAAAATGCCTACCCGAACATGGGGCGTCAGGTCTGGGATATCGGCATGGCTGTTCATGAGACAAACCGACAGTTGGCCTATGCCTTGGAAGGGCAATTGGAAGAGTTGATCCTGAGTGGCGCGGTGAAAAAGATCTACGCCAGCTACGGCCTGAGTTATGAACTACCCGAGCTGTATCAGGAGACCGAATAACAAGATGCACCTGTAGGGGCAGCTTAGCCGCGACCCAAAATAGCAAAGCCTTCACGGCTAAAGCCGTTCCCACAGGGTGTTGGGCGAGAGTAAGAATGGCAGGCCGTTAGCTCCCTTGTAGGAGCGGCTTCAGCCGCGAATAAAAACGGCAAAGGCTTCACGGCTAAAGCCATTCCCACAGGGTGTTGGGCGAGAGTAAGAATGGCAGGCCGTTAGCTCCTTGTAGGAGCGGCTTCAGCCGCGAACCAAAACGACAAAGGCTTCACGGCTAAAGCCGTTCCCACAGGGGGTGGGCGAGAGTAAGAATGGCAGGCCGTTAGCTCCCTTGTAGGAGCAGCTTCAGCCGCGAATAAAAACGGCAAAGGCTTCACGGCTAAAGCCATTCCCACAGGGTGTTGGGCGAGAGTAAGAATGGCAGGCCGTTAGCTCCCTTGTAGGAGCGGCTTCAGCCGCGAATAAAAATGGTAAGGGGCTAGCCCCAAAGCCATTCCACACAATGAGGTAAGCAGTAACGGAGGGTGTTATGGAGCTTGATTGGCGTTCATTTCTACTACTGGCGTTGTTTACCTTCGCCTGTGACAGCCGGGCTGCGCAGAACGACCCGGTCACCTCGGTGATGTGGGACTACTACCACGAGCGACTGCTCGGCGGTGAGCCATTCGTGTTTGATGAGAAGGTCACCCTCAGCGCGCCTCCGTTCGCTGAAGACGCCCGCCAGGTACCGATCCAAATAGATGCCACAGCGCTTAAGCAAGACGTGGTGCGGATTTTGGCTTGGGCCGAACTCAACCCCATTCCACAGATCGTCGACTTCCAGCCGGGTGAGCAGGTGTTGCCGCGTTTGGCCATCCGCATCCGCATTGAGCAGGCCACACCCATCCGCGCAGCGGTGCAGACCCGCGATGGCATGTGGCATATCGGCTCAACCCAAATTGATGCAGCGGGTGGTGGTTGTACCGCTCCTAGTGTGGTGCGTGCCCAGCCAGGCTGGGAAGACCGCTTAGGTGAAGTCCTCGGTAAACGCTTTGAACTGGAAGACTCAAGCCGTCTGCGCCTGCAAGTCTCCCACCCGATGGACAATGGCCTGATTAGCGGCATCCCTGAGTTCTTCCTCAACCAGGCTCAGCTGCGTGACGCGAACGGCAATACATTGGCGACCCTGGAGCTGTTCCCGGCAGTCAGTGAAAACCCCACCATCAGCCTCGACCTCAAAGACAAAGGCAGCGCCGAGCTGTGGCTGCGCGACAACAACGGCAACGAATTCAAGGCAGCGCTCTGAGCGCCAGCCGTTATCCGCTAAGGAGTTCACATGATCAAAGTCAGTGTGCTGTATCCCAATAAGGCTGGTGTGCGTTTCGATCTCGACTATTACTGCAACGAGCACATGGCCATTGTTCGCGAGTGCCTCGGCACCGCATGCAAAGGGATTGCGGTGGATGCCGCCATCAAAAGCGATCCGCTACAGCCGTTTTGTGCCATCGGTCACCTGTACTTTGATAGTGCAGAAGTGTTCCAGCTGGCCTTCGCGCCCCACGCAGACCGCATCATGGGCGATCTGCCTAACTTCACTGACAGCCAGCCTCTGGTACAGATCAGTGATGTGGTGATGAGACCCTAAGACAGTAAGCGGGAGTGCTGACGATGCGCTGGTTATTGGTGATGGCGTGGCTGGTCTGCTCATTGGCACACGCACAGCTGGACTACAAACTCGAACCCCGACGCATTGCTGATGGCGTGTGGCTGGTGGAAGGCAGCACCGACAACTTTTCGACCGATAACGGTGGGGCGGTCGTCAACGTTGGGTTTATCGAGACGCAGCAGGGCGTCGTGGTGATTGATACCGGCATCTCCAAGCGCTATGGCGAAGCCCTGCGCGCTGCCATTGGTAAAGTCACCGATAAACCCATCCTTAAGGTCATCCTGACTCACCACCACCCGGATCATGCCTTTGGCAATCAGGCCTTTCGTGATGTCCCGATTGCCGCGCTGAAGGAAACCACACGCCTGCTGGCTGAGCAGGGCGACGGCATGGCGGAAAACATGTACCGCATCGTCGGTGACTGGATGCGCGGCACCGAAGTGGTGTTGCCTACTGAGACCGTCGAAACCGGCACTGTCCAGATCGGAGGGCGCAGCCTGCAACTGCTGGCGCTGCGTGGCCACACCGGCGCGGACCTGGCAATTCTGGACGAACAAACGGGCGTGCTGTTTGCCGGAGACATTCTCTTTTACCAGCGTGCGTTGACCACGCCCAACACGCCGGGGCTGGACGTCTGGCTGGCGGATGTTGATCAGTTGCAGGCATTGCCGTGGAAGCAGATCGTCCCCGGCCACGGCCCGCTGACCACCGACGATGCGCCGTTCGTGCAAATGCGCGATTACCTCGGCTGGCTCGATGGCCTGTTGCGCACGGGGGCTGAGCAGGGCGCTGAGATGAATGAGCTGATTCGCGCACCGATTCCTGAACGCTTTGCGGCGGTGACGCTGACCCGCTTTGAACTCATCCGCAGCGTTAGCCATTTGTATCCGCGTTATGAGTCGACACGTATGGAGCGGGTGGATCAGTAAACAGCGAACCTGCACGAAATGTTTACATGCGAAAAGTAGACATATCGTGCAGCGCCCTGAGGCTGGTTAAGGTGGCGCCATCAACCACGGGAGGCACCACCATGAATATGCTGCTGTTATCCAACCACCTCGTTCTGCTTGTCACCTTGCTGCCGGTTTTTCTCTTGCTGGCGCGTCTGGCTTACGGCGGCAGGTGCTACTGATACAACCAGCGCTGGATCTCATCCAGATTGGCCACCACAATCTGCTGCGCGGTGGCCTTGGCGTGAATCTTGGTCGGGTCCAGCTGGTAGCGCTGCAATACGTATTGCACCAGCGCACCCCGGCTTTCGATGCGCAACTGGCCGTCCGCCATGCCGTAATCCGCCTCAATAATCTGTCGTTGCTCAGGCTTGAGCCGTGAGTCCGGCTCGATGATCACCGTAGCTTGGGTGTTCCAGTCATCATCCAGCTCGCGGGTATGCTCGCTGCTGCCTTCCATCAAATCAGGCACGCCCCGGAAGCGGCTCAGGACAAAGTCGCGGTAGTCCCGATTCTTCTCGCAATACGCCCGCACATGCCAGCGCATGCCTGAATAGATCAGGGTGTGCGGCACAATCAGGCGGGTTTCCCCATCCGGTGTGTTAAACGACACGTACTCACACTCCAGCCGTAACCCCTCCCGGCAGGCCTTAAGCAGCGGGCGCAGTACTTCAGGCTTGATGGTGCGGTCGGGCACGCGCAGCACCTCAGTGTGCGCGTAGGCCAGCGCCAAGCCCTCAATATGCGGCGCGCGTTCCTGATTCTGGTTGAGCAGGTGCAGATACGCGCTGGCACTGTCGTCGATAAACAGCGGGGTGAAGTGCTTGCTGGGGACGTAACCCTTGAGGAACTTGTCGTATTCCAGGTTCTTCGGCGCGTGTTCGTTGATGTAGGTATTGATGTCTTTGGATGCCTGCTGACGGCTGATACCAAAGCTCTGCATCAGGTGTGTTGTGGTCAGGCGGCCCTCCCACCAGGCCACGGTTTCGATCAGGCGATAACGCAGCGCCAGATCCCAGCGCACGGATTCGATAGTCTGTTGACGCTTCATCATCCCTCCATCTGTTCGAAAACTTTACCTGTACACGTAAACACTCTGGATGTGTCGCGTAACGCTACATATCTTGCGGCCATCATTCAAGGCTGTGCGGGGTGGCATCAAGGTGAACGCAATCTGGCTGATCTGGTGTGTGGTGGGCGGCAGTGCGCTGGTGGCTTTCGCGGCAGCACTGGGAGCCTTATGGCAGCTGTATTTGCGCCGTGATCTGCAAAGCACCTGCGCGGATTGCCTGGCGAGACTGCTACACCTGCGTGAGCAACGTGACCAGTTGGAAATACAGGTGCAAGAACTCAGTGCCGGGCTGCGCGCAGAAAAGGCTCATGTGGCGCAGCTAGAGCGGCAGTTGGAGTTATTGCGTGAGCTGTAAAAGGGTTATTCGCGGCTGAAGCAACTCCTAGAGGGGATTTGTGGTGGTGAGCATTCGCGGCTAAAGCTGCTCCTACAGTTGCCGCCCCTGTGGGAACGGCTTTAGCCGTGAATGATTTTGGAGGCTACTGCTTATACCCGCGGCGGTGACGGTGCCAGCGAAACCCGGATTACGCCTGCGGCTAATCCAGGCTACGGCCGAGGTGTTTATTCCAGCTGCAACGCCTCACCTCGCTCTTGCTGCCAGTCATCTTCAGTAGGGGCGGCTTGTTCACCGTCCATGCGGTGGATGATGTCGAAGTAGTGCTGTTTGTACGGGTCTTTCATGATTTCGTCCCGTTTGCGCACGCGCACGGCGTAGATGCTTTGCACGTTTTGGTGGTCGAAGGCGCGCCAGGTTTGGGTGTCTTTGAGCAGGCTGTAGCTGTGGTCTTCCAGGGCTTTGATCACCTGCTCGCTGTCCAGGCTGTTTGTTCGCTGCACGGCATCGGCCCACTGTTTGACGATGGAGTAGGCGGAGGCGCTGGTGCTGCCGGGGTATTCCTTGTGTTCTTTGATAAAGCGGGCAACGAACTGTTTGCCGGTTTCGATGTTGTCTTGTTCGGGCAGGTTCCAGGTCCAAGCTTCGGTGCCGATTACGTCCTCCATCACCAAGGGCCCGGCTTTTTGCACCACGCTTTTAGTGAGGTTGGGCACGATGATCTGCATGCGCTTCTTCAGGCCCATGCTGTGCACCAAGCTCATGCTGCGTTGCAGGTTGTCACCTAGCAGGACGAGCACGAGGATATCGGCGTTGCTGTTGGCGGCTTTATCCAGCGCGGCTTGGTATTGGTTGTGTTTGACTACGCCAGTGGGCAGGGCGCTGCGGCCATGGCGGGCGCGGTCGGTGGAGCCTGTGGTCAGGCGCAGGGTGTTTTCCATGCTGCGGCCCCAGGCATCGTCGACGATGATGTAGTGGTAGCGCATGCGTGGCATGTGCCAAGACAGGTATTCGCTGAGCACTTTGGCGCTCATCCAGGCACTGTTGGATTCGCGGAACAGGTAGCGGTGGCCGTGCTGGCCGGTTACATCATTGGCGTAACTGAGGGTGGCGAAGTAGAGCAGGCCTTTTTCCCGGGCCTTTTGCCCGGCGGCGATGGCTTCTTCACTGGTCGCACCGCCAAAGACCATGTGCGCGCCTTGTTGCGCAAAGTAATCAACGTTAATGGCGGCTTTTCTGGCTTGTGAGCTGGTGTTGCGGCTGAGCAGTTCCAGCGGCTTACCGAGTACACCGCCGGTTTTGTTGATTTCATCCACGGCGAGTAGAGCACCGCGTCGCAGTTCTAACCCTTCGTCTTTGTAATTGCCTGTGCGGGGATAGTTAAGGCCGATCTTGATGTTTTCGGCGTAGCTATTGCCAATCAGGCAGGACAGTAAAAGATAGCCGATCAGTGTGGCTCGACCCATGTTTGGACTCCTTGTTGTGGAGTCTGGGTTGTAAACCTGAGGCTTTGGCTTGCGAATGCTCTTTTAAGGGCACCGGGTTAGGACTTAAGTCGCTGCACTGGAGTGTTTGGCTAGGATGATGGCTATGTGAAATCTAGGTGGTGTGGTGTGCATGGCATAGTCACCATGCACACCGTTTGCAGCCTTAATCTTTACCCATCAATGGGTCGCTGATGCTGTGTTCGCCGCTCTCAAGGCGCCCGGCAAAGCGGCGTAGCCACTGCTCGGGGCCTTGCACGGTGAGGTCGTACCAGCCGCCACTGGCCTGCACATTAAAGGTCTGCTCATGCAGGCTTTTAGCGGCCAGTTTGATTTTCCAAGGGCCTTCTCCGCTGTAAGGGCATCGCTCGATGGTGAGTTCCAAAGGCGATTGGGTGGGGTTGCTGAGCAGCAGGTGCAGTCGGCCGGGGCCTGAGATCATCTCAACTTCAGGCTGTTGCTTTTTAACGGTGCCACGCAGCTCGCGGTGAAAGCCGTTAGGGCCGAGTAACCACAGGTGGTAGTCGCTTGTGGTTGCCCAGCTGTCTTGCAGTGATAAGCCCGCTTCGACGGTGTAGCGCTGCGGTATCTCTTTCAGGTTGAGCTTGTTGTAAAGGTGGAACACCACGCCTTGCGTGCCTGCGTTTATCAGGCTCAGGGTCAGCCGTTGCTGTTGCGGACTGGCGTCGCTGCGCACATTCAGGCGGTAGGGTAAGGCGCGAGAGGGCCGCGCGACTTTCTTTTGTGATGGAACCTGCTGCGAATTGGCTGGCGGCACGGGCACTTGTGGCAGTGCCTGCTGCTGTTTGCGCAGGTTGTCTGCTGCGCTGCGAGTGGTGGTTTGCAGGTGAGGCAGCGGCTCATTGTTGGGGTCGACAAAATTGAAGGCGCTGGTCAAATCGCCACTGACTGCACGCCGCCAGGCGCTGATGTTGGGCTCTTGCACGCCAAAGCGTCGCTCCAGAAATTGCAGCACAGAGGTGTGATCGAATACCTGTGAGTTGACCCAGCCACCCCGGCTCCAAGGCGACAGAATCAACATGGGTACCCGTGGCCCGAGGCCGTAGGGGCGACCGTCCGGTTTGGGTTGGTTGCGGGTGCCCGGTGGTGCCGGGTGGTTAAACAGCTCGTCCTCAAACGGTACGGTTGACTGGCCTGCCAGTGTTCCATCGGGATTGACCGAGGGTGGCGAGGGCGTGGGAATGTGATCGAAGAATCCGTCGTTCTCATCGTAATTGACGATAAAGACCGTTTTGCTCCAGACCTCTGGGTTTTCTGTCAGGGCGTTGAGCACTTCTTGGGTGAACCAGCCGCCTTGTACTGGGCTGGATGGGCCAGGATGCTCGGAGTAGGCCGCTGGCGCCACCAGCCAGCTGACTTGTGGCAGCTTGCCGTTACGAATGTCGTTACGAAAACCTGCGAGCATGCCTTCCAGGTCATTGTTGTTGGCCGCTGGCAGGGTGTTGCCGTTGCCTTTATAAAGCGGAGCGATCTGTTCGTGCTCTTCGCGGTAGGGCACGTAATCGGTAAAGCTGGAGCCCGGTTGCGCTGGGTTGCCGACCTTGATGCTGGCTGCACGGTAGGTGCGGAAGCCCGCCAACGGGTTGTCGGTGAAGTTATCTGGCAGGTACTGGTACACCTTCCAACTCACGCCGTTTTCTTGCAGGCGTTCTGGGTAGGTCTTCCATTGGTAACCGATAGTGGCCGGGCCGGTGCTGTCCCATTCATTGATGACTACGCCGACGCCCGCAGCTGAAGCACCGTTAGATCCCGTCCAGTGGAATAAACGGTTGGGCAGGGTGCCTGCATGAATGGAGCAGTGGTAGGCGTCGCACACAGTAAAGGCATTAGCCAGCGCAAACTGGAAGGGCAGTTCTTGCTCCCGGTAGTAGCCCATCGAGGTCGATGTCTTGTACGTCGGCCACTTGTCCATGTGGCCGTTGTCCCAAGCTTGTTGTTCATCCCTCCAGGTGCGCGGTGTGCCGTTAACCCGCTGCGCATTGCCCTGTTGGCTGTTGAGGTGGTACGGCATGACGATGCGGTTGCTGCCTTGCTGCTCCCAGACCTGGCGGCCATTGGGAAGCGGAATGGTGAATCGATCACTGAAGCCACGTACACCCGGCAGGGTGCCGAAGTAGTGATCAAACGCGCGGTTATCCTGCATAAGGATCACCACATGGTGTACGTCGTTGATGGTACCGGTCTGGTTATAGGCGGGGATGGCGAGGGCTTTGCGGATGGAGGCGGGCAATAGGGTGATAGCCGATCCGATGGCCGCAGCGCGGAGAACGTCCCTACGGGAATAATCAGGCATGCGTTGAATTCCTGTTGTGTCCAAAAGAGTGCATCCAGTTCACTCTAATCAGGCAACGTAACAGGGCTGTGACGGTTGCGATGAATGCTGACAGCGCATTGAGGCTTCGATGGGGTTGAGCAAAGGTGCGCCAATCGTGGCTTGCGGCCAGGTATTGCTACCAAGGGAGTAGTTAAATCGACACTGCGTCCAATTGTTGCGTGCGCGCAGTAACACAAGAATCTGCGGCAGATCGGGAAAAATTCCCGGTGATAACAATGAACCCGCAGAGGTAGCCGCAATGAAACACACCGGTCTTCGCAAACCCTTCCTTCTCAGTGCCTTATGTGCTGCCATGCTTGCCGGTGCTGCCCCAAGCTGGGCGGTCACTGACAAGGAAATTCTTGAAGATGGCAAAACCACTCACCAGATCGTCACCAACGGCCTGGGTCTCGAAGGGCAGCGCTACAGCCCATTGGCAACCCTGAACACTGATAACGTCAAAGAGCTGCGTCCGGTGTGGGCTTTGTCGTTCGGTGGTGAAAAACAACGTGGTCAGCAAGCTCAGCCGCTGATCAAAGACGGCGTGATGTACGTGACCGCGTCTTACTCCCGCGTATTTGCTGTTGATGCACGCACTGGCCGTGAACTGTGGCAATACGATGCACGTCTGCCGGACGATATCCGCCCTTGCTGCGACGTGATCAACCGTGGTGTCGCGCTGTACGGTGATCTGGTGATCTTCGGTACCCTGGACGCCAAATTGGTCGCCCTGAATAAAGACACCGGTAAGGTGGTATGGCGTAAAAACGTAGCCGACCATAAAGCCGGTTATTCCATCACTGCCGCTCCGCTGGTGGTGAATGGCCGTCTGATCACTGGCGTTTCCGGTGGTGAGTTTGGTGTGGTCGGTAAGATCGAAGCTTATGACCCTAAAAACGGCGAGCTGCTGTGGAGCCGTCCGACCGTTGAAGGCCACATGGGCTATGTCTACAAAGACGGTAAAGCTGTAGAAAACGGCATCAGCGGTGGTGAAGCCGGTAAAACCTGGCCAGGTGATTTGTGGAAGACCGGCGGTGCCGCTCCATGGCTCGGGGGTTATTACGACGCAGAAACCAATCTGCTGTTCTTCGGTACGGGTAACCCGGCTCCGTGGAACTCCCACCTGCGCCCTGGTGACAACCTCTACTCCTCATCACGTCTGGCGTTGAACCCTGAAGATGGCACCATCAAGTGGCACTTCCAGACCACCCCGCATGATGGCTGGGACTTCGACGGCGTAAACGAACTGGTTTCCTTCAACTATCAGGAAGGTGGCAAAACCATCAAGGCAGCAGCTACTGCTGACCGTAACGGTTTCTTCTACGTGCTGGACCGCACCAACGGTAAGTTCATCCGTGGCTTCCCGTTCGTAGACAAGATCACTTGGGCCAAAGGCCTGGATAAGAACGGTCGCCCGATCTACGTTGACGAGAACCGTCCAGGCTCACCGAGCGCCGCCGAAAAAGGTACCAGCGTATTCGCGGCTCCAGCATTCCTGGGCGCGAAAAACTGGATGCCAATGGCATATAGCCAAGACACCGGTCTGTTCTATGTACCGTCCAACGAATGGGGCATGGACATCTGGAACGAAGACATCGCCTATAAAAAAGGTGCTGCCTACCTGGGTGCTGGCTTCACCATCAAGCCGCTTAACGAGGAATACATCGGCGTACTGCGCGCGATCGACCCGAAAACCGGTAAAGAAGCCTGGCGCGTGAAAAACAACGCGCCGCTGTGGGGCGGTGTGCTGACCACTAAAGGTAACCTGGTCTTCACCGGTAACCCGGAAGGCTACCTGATGGCTTTCAACGCCAAAACGGGTGAGAAAGTGTGGGAGTTCCAGACTGGCTCCGGCGTACTGGGTTCGCCTGTGACCTGGGAAATGGACGGCGAGCAATATGTCTCCGTTCTTTCCGGTTGGGGTGGTGCGGTACCGCTGTGGGGCGGCGAAGTGGCCAAGCGTGTGAAGAACTTCAACCAGGGCGGCATGCTCTGGACCTTCAAGCTGCCGAAAGACCTCGTAGCCAAGAAGTAATAAGCTGAGGTTTAAGCGCTAAGACAATGGCCGGCATTTGCCGGCCATTGTTGTTTTAGAGCCTGTACGCGCTATTTGATGATCTCGGATTCGCGGGTGATGACCTGATGTACCAAACCGTATGTGGCAGCTTCTTCAGCACTGAGCCAGAAGTCCGTTTCGGTATCGGCGGCAATCTTTTCAACGGGCTGGCCGGTGGCGTCAGCAAAAATGCGATTGAGCCGGTCTCGCATCCAGATGATTTCTCTCGCATAGATTTCCGCCTCCATGGCCCGGCCCTGAAACCCACCTGAAGGCTGATGCAACAGGAAGCGCGTATTGGGCAGTGAGTAGCGGTTCTCTTTTTCTGCAGCCACATAAATGAGCGATCCAGCGCTGGCTACCCAGCCAGAACCGATGGTGATGACTTTAGGGCTTATGAATCGGATGGCGTCGTAAATCATGTCGCCGGATTCAACTTGGCCTCCAGGTGAACTGATAAACACCATGATTGGCTCATCGCTGAGGTGGGCGAGGGCGTGTAATTGCTGAACGGCTGTTGTAGCCATTTTGTGGTTGATTTCGCCGGTGATGAAAATCTTCCGTGCAGCGATCGCACTGTCTAGCAATGTTCGGCTAAGCGAGGTGTTATCGGGGGTGTACCCGTTGTCTTCGGATAAGCGCATACGTGGTCCCTCTAATAAATTGCAGCTGCCATGTGTGCGGTGTAGTACAGCACGGTTGTGCCGCGATTCTTGCTCCGATAGTCAGGTGGGACGATTGATTCAGTCGATTAATGCAGAGCGTGAAATAGCTGGTCGAGCAATTGTTTGACGCAAGTGGTAACCCTGGGCTGGCACTTTAAGCTCAGACTTAGGGGAATTCTTACGCCCCTACCAGAAGTGGCTGACTCATTTTTTTAGTTTTGTGGGGAAAAATAAAAGAGAGTTGGGCTGATGTTCATTTTCCTGATATGTCTGCCTTGGCGACGTATGTAGATGTTCACTAAGTTTGTGCGTTTTAGCTGTCTTGTTAATCCTGATTTACTACGGATGGGCGAACGAGATGCCACTCAGGTTTTTTTGATGAAAACGCTTGTGGTGTGGTTAATGTATTAACTGCCTTTTCTATTGTATAGATCTAACTGCTATGTGACTGTGAATTAGCAATTAAGCTATAAGAGGTAAGTGTCATGAAAAAGATGGGATTACTCATTGGTGCGATTTTACTGAGCACTCAGCTTCATGCTGAGCTTGTCGAGAGAACCGAGACGGTTAAAGGAAGAAAACCTGAGATAACAAACAGCCTTGGTGTGTTTAATTATACTGAGAAGGGTAGGGTTCCAAAGGTCGGTGATAAGATCAGACATTATTCAATTACTGCCAGGGATCTGGATGGTGATGCCTATACCATGCATCTTCAATGGTTGCGTGATGGTGAGCCGATTCCTGGGGCCACAGGAAACGGCATAGATATAATTGCTGCGGAATACAGGCCTACGGCAGAGGATATAGGTAAGATGCTATCAGTTCGGGTGTCAATATCTACTTCTCCAGATATTACAGATCCATTTCAAGGAGATACTAAATACTCTAATGAAATTGGGCCGGTTACCGAAAACTAATTGTTTTTCAAACTATTTTGATAGTGACGTGTCTAAAATTATTGCGTGAATTAGGTTTTCGCTTGCTCAAGGCTGGATAAGAAGCTTTGGCTGGTTTTATTTAGTTGGCTCTGTGTGTGAAGTATAATGTTAGTAGTTAACCCTCAAGCAAAACTTTGAGGATGTTTCGTTGCTGAATTTTCAACATAATCTGCCCAGCGGCTTTGTATGCTGAGTATTTCAGGTAGGCACTGAATAAATACTCTGACTAGGTCAGGGTCAAAGTGTACACCGCTTTGTTTTTTTATGAATTCAATAGCGTCCTCAATTGACCAAGCTCGCTTGTAGGGGCGAACACTGGTCAGAGCGTCGAACACATCAGCCAGAGCAACGATACGCGCCACGTGAGGAATTTTCTCGCCTTTCAAGCGATTGGGGTAACCCTGCCGTCCCACTTTTCGTGATGGTGCTGGGCAATACTGGCGGCTGTGTGTAGAAGCCCGTGGTCATGATGACCAATGATCTTTGCGCCTATGGTTGGATGTTGGCTCATGATTGCCCATTCATCAGGGTTAAGCCGGCCAGGTTTCTGCAAAATTGCATCGGGAATGCCGATTTTTCCCACGTCGTGCATCGGTGCTGCGTGCAGTAGCTCTTCTGCGGCATGCTCACTGTATCCGCAGGCTAAAGCAATGATCTGGCTGTAGTGGCTCATACGAATAACGTGCAAGCCGGTTTCGTTGTCCTTGTACTCTGCAGCGGCGCCGAGGCATTGAACGACCTGCAGGCGGGTATTAAGAAGTTCTTGGGTGCTCACCAATGACAGATGGGTACTCACCCGCGCCCGCACAATGGAGGGGTTAAAGGGTTTTCCAATGTAGTCGACCGCTCCTATAGACAGCCCCATTTCCTCATTACTGGATTCCGACAGCGCAGTGACGAATATTACTGGAATATTAGCTGTTGCCGGGTTTGCTTTAAGTTTTTGGCAAACCTCATAACCAGACATTCCCGGCATCATAATGTCGAGAAGGATCAGGTCCGGCCGGTCTTTATTAATAACTTCCAGTGCTGTAGGTCCATCTTTAGCGAACAGCAGGCGGTAGTCCTTTTGCAAGGTATGCCGCAAGACTTGCAAATTGGCTGTTTCATCATCAACTAATAGCAGTGTTTGCAAGGCTTCATCGGGGTTGTTCATTGGCAGAGTTGACTTGTTGGTTAAGTAATTTTTCTAGTAGTTGGTGTGCTTGATTAAACTCAAAGGCATCAATAGCCTGGCGCAATGCATTAGCCTGCTTGTGCTGATGTTGTTGCTCCAGTTGGTCGCATATTTGTTCTAATAATTCATCGTGTAACTCGTTATGGGCTAAATAGCTCATAAGCTTTTGGATGCATTCACTGAGAGAGTGATCGCATCTGAATTCCTCAGTACTATCGCTGTCTGCGTCTTTACCAGCATTCTGAAGATTGGATACTTCTTTTTTTACTTGACTAATATTCTCGATCAGCTCAGGTAAAAGTTGATGCGCTTGTGCGTAGCGCTCTTGGTAAATCAGGCTTTCCATTCGGTTGGCCAAGCTTGCTATGAGTGGCATTGAAAGTGTGCCAGCTGCTCCACGGATACCGTGCAAGCTAAATTGTAACTCTTTCCAATAGCAATCCCCGTCACCATCGATATTTAGCGGGTATTTGACATCCACGCTCTGCAGGAACTGGCAGATAGCTGACTCAAGTCGGCTACGGCTGCCCCAGCGTGAGACGCCCATTTCCCAGTCAATTAAATGTGGTGATACGTCTGGGCTTGTCGGCGCGGTGATTTCCGCAGACTCGCCTTGAATGTTCAGTACCCTGGCAATCTCGCGATACAGCTGTGGTACATCCAGCGGTTTTACAGCAAAACCATCCATACCCGCTCGTTTTGCGGCGCGTTGGTCCTCTTCCATCACACTGGCTGTCAGCGCAACAACAGGGGTGGGGGAGAGCTGTTGATTGCGTTCGTGGTTGCGGATCATGCGGGTAGCCTGTAGTCCGTCTATACCAGGCATGTGCATGTCCATCAGAACAACGTCAAATTTACCGTGGCAGAAAAGCTTGAAAGCCTCCTCACCATCGTGCGCCATCGTCACATGGTGATTGTTTCCTTCAAGTGTCAGGGCAAGGAGTTCCAGGTTCTGGGGTACGTCGTCTGCAATCAGTATGCGCAATGGAGGTAGTGAAATCTTTTCACTGTTTTGTGCCTTAGCGGGGGCCTCGCCGACAGGCAGTGGCAACCAGACGTGGAAGGTGCTGCCTTGGCCCAATTGGCTTTCAACCTCAATTCGGCCATTCATTAAGTCCACTAACTGGCGAGCAATAGTTGTTCCTAGGCCAGTGCCGCCAAAGCGCCTGCTGATTGAGGCATCTGCTTGAGTGAAGGGCGCAAAAATTGATTCAATCTGAGGTGCGCTCATGCCGATACCGCTGTCACGAACCTGAATGTGTACAGTTTCATCCTCGTAGCGATAAATCACTTGAACACCTCCTTGTTCAGTGAACTTGATGGCATTTCCTACCAGATTAGTTAGCACTTGTAGGACGCGTAGCGGGTCACCTTTGAAGTATTCCGGCATGTCAGCCTGGAAATCGGAGTTAAGACTCAGGTTTCGTGGTTGGGCACTTGGCCACAGAGACGATTCAATCTGCTGCGCTAAGCCTTTAAGTGAAAAGTCCGTGTGTTCAAGTTCAAGACGCCCTTTCTCCATTTTGGTGGTGTCGAGGATGTCGTTAATTAACCCTAGCAACGTACGTGAAGATTGGCGAATATTGGTCAAGTGTTTTCGCTGCTCAGGGCTTGGCGCGTTCTGTAGCAGCAGTTCTGTAAAGCCAATAATTGAGTTCATCGGTGTGCGAATTTCATGGCTCATGTTTGCCAAGAAGGTGCTTTTGGCCGCAGCAGCTTGCTCCGCACGTTCAGCTGTCTCGCGTAACGATGCTTCTAGAGCATGGCGTTCGCTGATGTCAGATACGAACCCGACAAATAACAGTTCGCCTGGTAAGTCCATTCGGCCCACTGCCAAGCGCATTGGCATTAGGCTGCCATCCTTGCGCAGGCCCATAACTTCACGACCTATGCCGATGATTTTGGGATTCCCCGAACTGTGATAATTCTGAAGATAGCCGTCATGTTTCGACTGATCAGGTTCAGGCATCAGCATCTTGATATTGCGGCCTAATACTTCACTAGCTGTCCAACCGAATAGCCTTTCGGCCGATTTGTTGAATCCTTGAATCAGGCCCTTACTGTCGATCGTAATGATCCCGTCCACGGCTGTATCCAGGGTCGCGCGCAGGCGTGATTTACTGCCCTCAATCTTTTCGCGTAATTCACGTGAGTGAATCAGGCTGTTAAGTGCTGCCACCATCAAGGTAATGGTTACGGCGAATGATGACAGCGCCAAGGCCGCAAACGTGTTATTGAGGACCAGTAGGCTGCCTTCACTGTTGGTTGGTGTACCACTAAAGCGAACCGCAGCCATCCCTAAGTAATGCATGCACGCGATCGCCAGCCCCATCACGATTCCGCTTACGAGAAATCGAATGGTCGGATTTGTAAGGCTGCTGCGCAGGCGATAACGAATCCAAAGGGAGAGAATTGCGAGGGCAATCGCCACGAAAATCGACAGGGTGAATACTGTCGGTTCGTACTGCATTAGTAACTCTGTTTTGAGTGCTGCCATGCCTGTGTAGTGCATCAGGCCGATACCCAGTCCGAGCAGTGTTCCACTCGAAATAATGTGCCAGGTAGTTGGCTTCGCTTGACTCAGCAAGCGAAGGGCAAAAAACGAAGTAATGAATGCAGGCAGGATGGATATCAGCGTAAGCGCCGTTGAGTAGTGAACATGACTGGGGATGCGATACGCCAGCATGCCAATGAAGTGCATGCTCCAAACGCCACCGCCCAAGGCCAGTGCGCCTGCGAGTAAGCAAGCGTTTCTAAAAGCTGTGCTTTCAGTACGACGGGCAATTTGGGCTGAAAGTAAAGCCATCGTGGTGGAAAAGGTCGACACGAGCAGCGACAGCAACACCAAAGGCAGTTTGAACTCGCCCTGGAAGTAGTTGCTTGACTGGGTGGTGTCGATGAAGAACCCGCCGAATATCTCCATCATGAACAACCTTATTATGTGTGATATCTATGCATGAGTCAGGCATCCAGCCAACTGATGCTTCTATTACTCTTTCTGGATGCGAGGCAGCAAGTCACTTCAGGCGTTCCTCTTCCTTTGTGTACACAACCTCGGTGCTTTCGGTATGAGGGTAGACCGCGCATTTTTATAAGTGCATTGGATGATAAACCAACCCAAGCCCTATGCCACATCTACAGCAGCGGTAAAGCACGAGAGTGTGCTGGTGAAGTTACAGTGAGAGAAAGTGGTTGGCAATTAATATGAGGCATCTGCACAAAATTGAGCGATTTCAGTGGTCTATAGGATATGCGGTCTGGCGAAAATATAATTGATTAAAAGTTTGTGGCCGGGCTGGTGTTGTGTGTGATTTTTAGCAACGTAAATTGGCCGAATAGACAGGTATTCATAAAGCAACTTGATGTGAAAAAGTGATGAGGTTTTAGAAAAATATGTATTCTTGTGCAGGTGATGTTAATTACGTGAGTTGGATAGAGTGTCTAGAGATGATCCGCGGCCGATGCGTAATAAACTCATAAAATAAGTTGATTCAGCCGAATAAAGTTTTCTCAGGATCTATAAGAATTCATTGCGTTTTAATTAGGAGTCAAAGCGCTTTTCTCCTTCCTACGTATTGCTTCATTTACTCCTAAAGTCGAATATGTTGAGCGCCTATCTTGTATCAGCGTGGTCTCAAATGAAGACTGGGCACTCATGATGCAGAGCATCTCACGCAGAAAATTATTGGCGGGTATAGGCCTGGCACCTTGGCTGATGTCCAGTGGTATCCGGGCTGGCGTGAGTCGATTACGAGTCGTCGTGATTGGCGGAGGATTTGCTGGCGCTACTGCCGCACGTTACCTCAAGCAGCAAGCACCTGAGCTGGATGTGGTTCTGATCGAGCCAAAGAGCGAGTTCTACACTTGCCCCTTTAGTAATCACGTGTTGGCGGGGTTGCAGCCACTGTCGAGTATCTGTCACCGCTACGAAGGCTTGATAAAGCAAGGTGTAAGACACATCCGCCAAAGCGCGCAGTTCATCGACCGTGAAAAGCAACGAGTTTGGCTCGAAGACGGTCAGCGGCTGCATTACGACCGCCTATTGTTAGCCACTGGCATTAGCATGAACTGGCAGGCAATCGAGGGCTATGACCAAGACGCAGCACAGGTTTTGCCCCATGCATGGCAGGCCGGAGCGCAAACGGTTTTGTTACGCAAACAATTGCAGCAGATGGATGCTGGCGGCGTGGTTGTCATCAGCGTTCCGGATAATCCCTATCGTTGCCCACCCGGTCCGTATGAGCGGGCCAGTTTAATTGCTCACTATCTCACTCAGCACAAACCACGCAGCAAGGTACTAATCCTCGATAGCAAAGATACCTTCTCCAAGCAGGCACTATTTCAGCAAGGATGGAAGGAGCTCTATGGCGAGCGTATAGAGTGGTTGGGCAGGGCTGATGGAGGACAAACGTGGCGGGTGGATGCGCTCAAGCGTGAGTTGTACACCGAGTTTGGTCAGAAGCATAAAGGCAGTGTGGTCAATCTGATTCCGCCACAGACCGCAGCCCCAATTGCGCAGCAGGCTGGGCTGACTGATAGCACTGGCTGGATACCGGTTCGTGCAGCAAGTTTCCAAACTCAGGCTGATCCTGCCATTTATGCAGCAGGTGACTGCACGATTGCCTCACCTATGCCCAAGTCAGCCTACAGTGCCAACGCTCAAGCCAAAGTGGCTGTAGCCGCGATGTTGGCGGACCTGACTGGGAGGGGGGCGCCAGAACCTGAATGGCGCAATACCTGCTACAGCGCCTTGAGGCCGAATTATGCGGTGTCGATCGCCGCAAATTACACCGTACATCAGGAGCGATTGATTGAGATACCTGGCAGCTTGGCGCTTAGCCCGGCGGATGGTTCGCAACAACTGCGCGAGCAGGAGTTTGCACTCTCACAAGCGTGGTACAGCAGTATTTGCGCGGATTCATGGGGCGTATGAAAGCGCTACTGATTGTTTTGTTGGCCTGCTTACCTCAGTTGAGCTGGGCATTTACAGCCGAGGTATTGGCCAAGCAGTGGATGGCTGAAGGAATACACCACAATCAGGGGCTGGAATTGACCCTGGCGCCATGGGTGGAGGATGGCTCATTCATACCATTGGACTTGGTTTTAACGGGAGCTGAACCACCGGTCTCAATCAGTTTGTTACGCAGTGAAGAGCCAGATCCTCGCATCGCTCAGATTACCGTGCAGGAATGGGCTGAGCCGCTACGCTTATCGACGCGGGTTCGGTTACCACAAAGCCAATCACTCATTGTGCTGGCGCGTGATGGGCAAGGGCGTGTGTGGTCAGCCCGGCAAGATATTGAAGTATTAGCCAGTAGCTGCATGACGCCCATGCCCTCAGCTCGGCCAGTGAACTTTGGCCAAGTGCGCGTCTGGGTTGATGGAGAGCATGAGCGCGCGCTGCGTACGGTACTGCATCATCCAATGGAAACCGGCCGCAGACCTGACCTTGCTGGTGGTTTTTTGCCGCGCCATCTACCGACGTTGTTCGAAATCAATAGTGCGGGGAATAACGTACTGCGTGCAGAACCATTTGAAGGGCTTTCAGTCAACCCATACTGGCGCCTTATTCTCCCTGCCCGCAGCCACGCCATCAGTATTCGCTGGGTCGATGCTGATGGCAGCCAATTTAGTGCTGAACTGCCCTGATCTAAGGAGGTAAACACAGGTGATGATTTCCGGCTCTACTACCAAATAACGAGAGGTTTTGTGCCATGGGCGCATACCTGCGCCTTTGGGGCCTTTCTAAGATCAAGCCATGCCCAGCTCACGCTTTTGGGAGCAGGCTCACTAACAAAAAGAGGTTTTCACAATGATCTACGCCAAACCAGGTACTCAAGGCGCGCTGCTCACACTCAAACCGCGCTACGGCAACTACATCAATGGCGAATTCGTTGCGCCGGTAAATGGCAGCTACTTCACCAACACCAGCCCGGTTGATGGTTCGGTCATCGGTGAATTCCCGCGTTCCGATCGTGACGATATCGAGCGGGCGCTGGACGCTGCTCACGCCGCCGCCGACGCCTGGGGCCGTACTTCGGTTCAGGAGCGCTCCCACATCCTGCTGAAAATCGCTGACCGCATTGAGCAGAACCTGGAGCTGCTGGCTGTTACTGAAACCTGGGACAACGGTAAGCCGATTCGTGAGACCCTGAACGCCGACATTCCGCTGGCGGCTGACCACTTCCGTTATTTCGCTGGCTGCCTGCGCGCTCAAGAAGGCTCCACTGCCGAAATCAACGACACCACTGCGGCCTACCACTTCCACGAGCCACTGGGCGTCGTTGGCCAGATCATCCCGTGGAACTTCCCGCTGCTGATGGGCGCATGGAAACTGGCTCCGGCTCTGGCTGCCGGTAACGCCATCGTGCTCAAGCCTGCTGAGCAAACTCCGCTGGGCATCACCGTACTGATGGAGCTGATCGGTGACCTGCTGCCAAAAGGCGTACTGAACGTGGTGCAAGGCTTTGGCCGCGAAGCCGGTGAAGCGCTGGCCACCAGCAAGCGTATCGCCAAAATCGCCTTCACCGGTTCCACGCCGGTTGGCTCGCACATCATGAAGTGCGCTGCTGAGAACATCATTCCGTCGACTGTAGAGCTGGGCGGCAAGTCGCCGAACATCTTCTTCGAAGACATCATGAAAGCTGAGCCTGCCTTCATCGAGAAAGCAGCTGAGGGTCTGGTTCTGGCCTTCTTCAACCAAGGTGAAATCTGCACCTGCCCGTCCCGTGCACTGGTTCAAGAGTCGATCTTCGAACCGTTCATGAACGAAGTGATGAAGAAGATCAAACAGATCAAGCGCGGCAACCCGCTGGACACCGACACCATGGTCGGCGCACAGGCGAGCCAGCAGCAGTTCGACAAGATCATGTCCTACTTCGAGATCGCTCAGCAGGAAGGTGCCGAGCTGCTCACCGGTGGTGGCGCAGAGAAACTGGAAGGCAGCCTGGCAACGGGTTACTACATCCAGCCGACCCTGCTCAAAGGCCACAACAAAATGCGTATCTTCCAGGAAGAAATCTTCGGCCCGGTGGTCAGCGTTGCCACCTTTAAGGACGAAGCTGAAGCCCTGGCAATCGCTAACGACACCGAGTTCGGTCTGGGCGCTGGCGTGTGGACCCGCGACATCAACCGCGCGTACCGCATGGGCCGTGGCATCAAGGCCGGTCGTGTATGGACCAACTGCTACCACCTGTACCCGGCGCACGCTGCGTTCGGTGGTTACAAGAAATCTGGCGTAGGCCGCGAAACCCACAAGATGATGCTCGACCACTATCAGCAAACCAAAAACCTGCTGATCAGCTACGACATCAACCCACTGGGCTTCTTCTGATCCGTGTGAAATCTGGCGCGCCGGCTCCGCGCGCCAGCCCCCAACCTGCGACTCGCCTTAGGTGAGTGTGCTGACTGCCCGAATGGCGGTTCGGGCAGAGTTTCAGCAACGCAACGCGGCTTCGGCCGCGTTTTTTATTGCCTGGAGAAAAGCGGGCAGAGCGTGGTGCAGTGAGTGTTGCGGATCGATGCGGCTTTTATCGGATACCAAACCGCACGCTGTATAGGGCGCGCGCTCACAGATGAGACGTAGAGTCCAATCGAACTGCAGGGGGATACACAGAGCACCGGCTAAAGGTCTTGCTCGCAGGGCGGGGGATCTACAGATGGAAGCTAAAGTGGAGACCGCTCCAGGTTTTGTCTGTCACGGTCTCCAATCGCTATAGCGGCATCAGATTTTGAAGTTCTGCACCAGCTTTTGCAGTTGGCTGGCAAGGCTTGCGAGTTGTGTGCTGGTGGCTACGTTTTGACGTGAGGCATCGCTGGTTTCTTCAGCGATCTGGCTAACACAGGTGATGTTGCGGTTGATCTCTTCAGCGACCGAGCTTTGCTCCTCGGCGGCGGAGGCGATCATGGCGTTCATGTCATTGATAGTGGCAACGGCGTTGCTGATTTGCTCCAGCATACGACCGGCGCTGGCCACTTGTTCTTTGCCACTTTGAGCCTTCTCACAGCTGCTTTCCATGACGGTCACGGCGCGGTTTGCACCGTGCTGCAGCTTTTCAATCATCGCCTGTATTTCAGTGGTGGACTGCTGAGTACGTGAGGCGAGTGTGCGTACCTCATCGGCCACTACGGCAAAACCACGCCCTTGTTCGCCTGCACGGGCCGCTTCGATGGCCGCATTCAGGGCGAGCAAGTTGGTTTGGTCAGCAATGCTGCGAATCACATCCACCACAGAGCTGATGCTGACGCTGTTGGCTTCCAGCTCGTGAATGACTTCAGCAGCATGCACAACTTCGGTGGCCAGACTATCAATAGAGATGATGGTCTGTTGCACAACCTGTTTGCCGCTTTCAGTCTGATTGTCAGCTTCTTCTGCGGCGTGAGCTGCGTTAGCGGCATTGCCTGCGACGTCTTGTACTGTGGCGGACATCTCATTCATCGCAGTGGCCACCTGATCGGTTTCCATCTGTTGACGATTGATGCCATCACTGGTTTGGCGGCTGATCTGCGCTGTTTGCTCGGCCGCAGCGGCCAGTTGCTCAACAGCTTGTGCCAATTCGCGGATGGTGCGCTGGAAGTGGCTGGCCATGGTGTTGAAGGCATCAGCAATAGTGCCCAGTTCATCTTTACCCGTGTATTGGATGCGATGAGCTAAGTTACCGCTGGCAAGGGCAGAACCACCCGATTGCAATTGGCGTACTGCTTGAGTGATACCGGATACGGTAGCCAGTGAAAAAGCGATGGCAATGCTCAAGGCAACGGCAAGAGAAATACCAATTGTGAATAGCAATTTGCTGAAGCGATTGTCAGCCGCCAGATGGCTTTTCTCGGCGAAGCCTGTCTGCTGGTTGATCAGGTTACGCAGATGTTCATAGGTTTTGTTAAAGGCCGGTTGTAGGCGGGTGAGGATGATTTCATTGGCCGCCATGTAATCGCCGTCACGCATCAGCTTCAGCGCGGGTTGAACGCTTGTATCCAAGTAAGTAATCAGCTCGCGTTGCAGTGCATCAAACATGCGCTGCTGCTCAGGCTCCACAACCAGGGCCTGGTATTCGCTCATATGCTCACGCATATCCTTAGCGTTCTGCTCCACGGCATCAAAGTGGAGGCTAGGCGGGTGATTATGGGCATTCTCAAACGCACTGCCCGGCATGTGCTGGAGGGCCAGCAGCAACTGCGTACGTGTGAGGTGCATGTGGTTGCTTAGTTCGTTCAACGTATCCAGCGGTAGCAGTACGTTGTTGAACATCTTGTCCAGATCACTGTTGCTGTTGCGCATACCGTTCAGTCCAGCAACGGTCATCGCAACTGTAACGAATGCCAAGAGCCCCAAAAGGCACATAAGACGAAATTTCAAAGTAAACCGAGTCAACCAATCACGCATTGCAACCTACCAACGTAGTCAGGAAAACGATGGTTCTATTTTGCCATCAATTGGTACTGGTATCTTGCGTTAGGTCATTAAGTGCTTGATTCAGTGCTATATAAATATGTCCAAAAGGTCAGGTATTAATGGGGTTGGTGCTGGTTTTACGCGGTCTCATGGGGCGATAAGGCCTGGAACAAAATGTCGCAGCCACGGCTGTGAAGGTGTACGCCGTTATGCCTCATCAGTGACCTGACTCAGGCAAGCTGGAACGTTCTGATGTTATATGTTTATGCGTAATTGATATTTAAATTGAATTTTTATAGCTGTAGATTGGCTCCATGCTGAATCCGCTGCCCGCCATCGCATTACTGCCGTTGGCGCTGAATACCTGTGCGGGATTTCTCGGCGTCTCGGAAACCCAGCGCATAGCCGGGCGCAACTGCGGCCTCAAAGGCCTGTGTTTTACTGTTTATCCTTATTCCGGCAACTCTGCCGTCGATTCTCGCAGGCCTGAAAATCGCTTGGGCGTTTGCCTAGCGTATGCTGATCGCCGCCGAGCTGGTGATTGGCGCCTCCAGCGGCAAGGGCAGGCTGGGTTGGTACATCTTCCTGAACCGCAAAGAGCTGTACACCGACAAGGTTTTCGCCGGGCTGGCGCCGTGATTCTGTTCGGCCTGCTGGTGGAAAACCTCATCTTCGCCAAGGTTGAGCGCCTCACCGTAAACGCTGGGGCATGCAGCGCTAAGCCGTGCTCAAAGACAGATAAAGAACAGAACCAATGCTTCAGAATGGGCTGAGGGCGGCAAATGGCAGTAACGCTGCGTAATTAAGACGTTTATGAAAAAGCGCCCGGTGAATGCCGGGCGTTTTCATATGTGGGGGCGTTCGGTTCGTCGAGTCTAGATAATACTTTCGTCTTACTTATAACTTGGCGATGTAGATGGTTTGCCAGATAGAGCAAATAGCCATTACGATCAGCTTTGTAGAACAGTCGTGCAGTTATATAAATGTGCTCTGAGCACGCGATCCTTACTGGAGGCGCCTCAGCACTGAACTGGCGATCGAATTAACGAAGAGCAAGTGCGCAAGCGTCTTCTCTTGTCTGAAGCGCGCACGAACAGGCCCGGTTGCTTGACGGCCGACTTCAGTAGTCACTCCATTTGTGAGAAGTCATGGTCACCACTGTCATCATCAGCATGCTCTGCGTGCATCTGCTGTGTTTTAGCGCCATGTTCCTGCTGATCAGCACTCGGCTGAACGGCAAGAAATTCGGTATGGAAGTCTTCGCCCTCGGTAGCCTGTTGCTGGGTATCGCCTACATTCTTCAAGTGGTGGAAGGGTCAGACCGAGAAGGCTTGGTGAACATCATCAACCACACCATGACACTCTGCGCCCCTGTGGCTTACTGCCTTGGCGGTATGCGTTTTTTTGGCTACTCAACCCCCGTACTGCGGCCCATGCTGGCGGTAGCAGTGGGTTACACCCTATTGCAGCTCGTGCTGGATCAAATATTAGGGCCGGTTGCTCGGCATGTGCTGTTAGCTGGGGTGTGCTCGATGCTGTTCTTCGGCATGACAGCCTCACTGGTCTATGGGCGCTCCAGCTTTGCCAAAGACCTGCGCGCCGAGATTGTCGTATTTGCCTTGCTCATTGGCGGCATCTGTATTCTCAACGGCATCAAGTTTTTCATCATTCTTGATGGCGGTCTGGAAGCCCTGAATTTGAGCAGCCGCTTTCAGGTGATCTTTTACATTTATATGTCCTTCCTCGGCACCGTATTACCGCCCAGCCTCGTCTGGCTGGTGCTGCGACGCCTCACGGACGAACTGCGCACCTTGGCCACCCATGACCCACTTACACGCCTGCTTAACCGGCGCGGCATGGTCGATGGTCTGGAGAGTCATTTTCGCTCCCGTACAGCGGGCAAAGCCTTTGTCCTGATCGTCGATGTCGATCACTTCAAACGCATCAACGACACCCACGGGCACAAAACCGGAGATCAGGTGCTGGTGCACGTCGCTAACATCCTCGTCAGCAACGCCCGCAAAGGTGACCTCGTCTGCCGTCTAGGCGGCGAAGAATTCGCCCTGATCGCCCTCGACACCGACCGCGAAGGCGCCCTGCAACTGGCCGAACGCGCCCGTGCCGCCATTGAACAAAGCCAAGTCCCCGGTCTCGACCCCAAGCAACCCATACGCTGCACCGTCACCATTGGCGTCTCCGATCCCTTCACCAGCGCCCAAGCATTGGATGACTCGCTGCAACAGGCGGACAGGGCGTTGTATCGAGGGAAATCGGAAGGGAGGAATCGGGTGGAGTGGGTGAGGGTAGGGTAAGTAGGTGTGTTGATGGCAAGGGCAAGTTTCGGCCAATAGCCGTCATTGAGCTTCCTGAATCGCCCCGGGTTTCGTGGAGGCCTCAACTCTTGAGAAGATGAGGCCATGAAAAAGACTACGACCTACTCCCCTGAAGTCCGTGAACGTGCCGTGCGCATGGTTCTGGAACACCTGAACGACTACCCCTCCGAGTGGGCCGCCATTGAAGCCATCGCGCCGAAGATTGGCTGTGCAGCGCAAACGTTGCATGGCTGGATTCGCCGCCATCAGACCGACGCAGGCCAGCGTCCAGGCCCGACCACCGAAGAGCGCGAACGCATCAAGGCGTTGGAGCGGGAGAACCGGGAATTGCGCAAGGCCAATGAAATTCTGCGTCTGGCCAGTGCGTATTTTGCCCAGGCGGAGCTCGACCGCCGCACCAAGTCCTGAGGGCTTTTGTCGATCAGTACCGTGACCGTCTCGGGGTCGAGTCGATCTGCCGTGTCTTGCAGATCGCCCCGTCCGGTTACCGCAGACATGCGGCCCAACTGCGCAATCCGGCACTGCGTTGTTGCCGTGCTCAGCGCGATGAGGCGTTGAGCTTGGAGATCCAGCGCGTGTGGGATACCAACATGCAGTGCTATGGCGCGGTGAAGGTTTGGAAGCAGTTACTGCGAGAGGGCCTCAAGGTCGCCAGATGTACGGTGGAGCGGCTAATGCGGCGAGCTGGGTTGCAGGGAATTAGGCGTGGCCAGGTTGTACGGACGACGGTGGCCGGCGACAAGTCGCTGTGTCCGCTGGATCGTGTCCAACGCCAGTTCCATGCTGAGCGCCCGAACCAGCTGTGGGTGTCGGATTTCACCTATGTCTCGACCTGGCAAGGCTGGCTGTACGTGGCGTTCGTGATTGACGTCTTTGCACGGCGCATCGTCGGCTGGCGAGTCAGTACCAGCATGAAGACCGACTTCGTGCTGGATGCCCTGGAGCAAGCGCTGTACGCCCGACAGCCACATCGTATGGGTGGCCTGATTCACCATAGCGACCGTGGCAGTCAGTACGTCTCGATCCGCTATACCGAGCGGCTGGCAGAGGCCGGCATTGAGCCTTCGGTTGGCAGCAAGGGCGACAGCTACGACAACGCCTTGGCCGAGACTATCAACGGGCTGTACAAGGCTGAACTGATTTACCGGCAGTCATGGAAGAGTCGTGAAGCTGTTGAGATGGCGACCTTGAAATGGGTGCACTGGTACAACCACCAGCGGCTGTTGAGCTCAATCGGGTATATCCCGCCTGCGGAGGCTGAGGCAAACTTCCACCAGCAACAAGCAAGTCAGGCCATGGCGGCCTGACTTAAACGAAACGGCCTCCACGAAACCCGGGGCGATTCATGCTGTACAGGTGTAGTGGTCACTAATCCCGGACATTTTGCAGTTCTATAACGAGGCTGCACAGGCTCTCGAATACCGCACACAGGTTCTACCCCACTTACACAGACGATTTTGTGTTGCTGGGCTAGCAGGCCTTATCAAGAAGTGCGGGTGAGGGTACGCTAAGTTGATGCGGGCGATATCGGCTGGGAGCGGTCATAGTGCGTTTACGAGATTGAAAAGAAATGGGGACAGATTTATTTAAGCCCTCGGCTCTGATCACAGGTCAGTTCACCCGCAAATAGTCTCCGTCTGCACTGACGTTATGGCCGAAACCGCAGTGCCAACTATCACTACTTTGTTTGATGGTAAGGCCGTTTCCATCTGACGACTTCGTCAGTGAAAGTATGCAGGGTTCTGCGTCATCACTCTCTCTAAGAACGATATCGCCCTCACCATTTTTCAAGGTCACCACTTCGCTGAAATCGCCCAGGTTTGGGCCGTAGTAAAGGGCCCGCGGACCAAAGTACACACCTTGCCAGTCCGCTTGGTATGTATCGATTTTGAGTGGTTTCAATGTGAGGATCTGAAACGTGCTGAGCCTGGCGTATCGCCAATATTCGCCTGAAAGCGAGGTTGGCTTCGGCAGGGCATCCAGCTTGTCCTGAATCAGCGAGAGGTTGTACTTCGACTTTTTGTCATTCGGCATGATGGCCAGCCAAGCCTGTGCTTTGCGGTATTCGCCCTGGCGAATCCAGGTCAGTGCGACATTGTTGTAAGCAGTGGCTAGTCGGTCCTGATCCCCCACATCACACTCTTCCTGCCACGCCGCCTGCAGTTCAAAGGATTCCCGTGCTTTGGGGTAGTTCTTGGCTTTGTAGAAGGCTTCGCCTTGCTGCGCGTGCTGGCTGATCTTTGCGCAGTCGGCTGCAATCTGTGCCTCGGTGATTTCTGCTTGGCAGTTGAGGGCAATTAACATCAGCGCCAGCAGGCTGAGGGTGGGTTTGTTCACTGTAGCTTTCCTTATAAATTATGCCGACTTGCTTCCCTGCAATAAGCCTCAGCTTACGCTTCGCGGCATGCACTAATCTCTTTCCAGATATAGCCATAGCTATATCGTAACCAGGCAATTTTTAAACTGTCCTGCCGACGCTTTATCCAGCTGGCCTCGCGAGCACGGGTCTGTTTGTCTATTTCGCTCAGCAGCCACTGGGTATCGAACCCTGTCCATATAGGCGGTACAGGGGTTTCAAGATTGCTAAAGCACACTGGAGCAACGTCCTCAAAGAGTATGTCCCGGACAATCTCGGGGTCGTAGTCACGCACTTGCTTTGCTATCGCCTTATAGTCCACCGCGTTGTCAACAAAGGCGTCTGCCAATGCTATTTGGATTTTGGCTCGGTCTTGTGGAGTTAGAACACGTCCCAATGGGCAAGCTCCCCTAGCTCAGCAGCGAAAGTGTCGGCGGAACCTCCGCCAGCTATACCACCTGCGGTACTGCCAACAAGAATAACTGCATAAGTATGCCGTAACTCATTAACGCAAATATTCCCCTGAACCATCCCGCCATTAGCTAGTCTTTCAATGCCTGCTCATCGAAGGACGAAGCATTAATGAACGAAACCCAAATTTTATTGGCCTTTGGCGGTATCGGATTAGCCGCGTTGGCCTGTCAGTGGCTGGCGTGGCGTTTAAAGCTGCCGGCGATTTTGTTTTTGTTGTTAAGCGGCATTCTGGCTGGGCCGGTGTTGGGCTGGCTTGATCCGCAGGAGCTGTTCGGGCCATTGCTGATGCCGTTGGTGTCGATGGCGGTGGCGCTGATTTTGTTTGAAGGCAGTTTGACGCTGCACCTCTCGCAGTGGCGTGAGATCGGCAGTGTGGTGCAGCGGCTGGTGACGGTCGGTGCGCTGGCGACCTGGGCGGTGATTACGCTGGCTACGCATTGGTTGCTGGGCTTTGATTGGCTGTTGTCGCTGCTACTGGGGACGTTAACGCTGGTGACCGGGCCGACGGTGATTGTGCCGATGCTGCGGGTTGTGCGACCGCGGGCTTCGATTGCCAATATCCTGCGCTGGGAAGGGATCGTGATCGATCCTATCGGCGCGTTGCTGGCGGTGGTGGTGTACAGCTTTATTATCGCCAGTGCATCGGGTGAGGGCCTTAGCCACAGTCTGATGGTGTTCGGCGGTGTGATCGCCTGTGGCACTGTGTTGGGCATTGCCGGTGGCTGGTTGCTGGGTGTGGTGTTGCGTCGCCAATGGCTACCAGAGTATCTGCACAACCTTGCAGCGCTGGCGGCGGTACTGGGCATCTTTATTGGCTCCAACCAGCTCATGCATGAGTCAGGCTTGCTGGCGGTAACGCTGATGGGCATGTGGCTGGCCAATATGCGCGGCGTCGATGTGCAGCACATTCTGCACTTCAAGGAGAACCTCAGTGTTTTGTTGATCTCCGGTCTGTTCATCCTCCTTGCTGCACGGCTGGATCTCAGCGCATTGCTGGCGTTGGGCCCTGCGGTGTTGATTCTGCTGCTGGTGATTCAATTGGTCGCCCGGCCACTGAACATGCTCATCTCTACGGCAGGCTCCAGCCTGAACTGGCGCGAGCGCGCCTTGCTGGCGTGGATCGCGCCACGGGGCATTGTTGCGGCGGCAGTTTCGGCCATATTCGCGATTCGCTTGGACGAGGCGGGCTATGAAGGCGCGCTGCTGTTGGTACCCCTGACGTTCGCGGTGATCATCGGCACCGTTGTTGTGCAAAGCGCGACAGCACGCCCAATCGCCCGTTTACTGAATGTGGCTGAGCCTGCGCCGAGTGGCTTCCTGATTATTGGCGCTAACGGCCCGGCGCGGGAGATTGGCAAGGCACTCCAGCAGTTGGGCAGCCGCGTGTTGCTGACTGATTCCAGCTGGGAAAACATCAGCGCGGCGCGTATGGAAGGGCTGCCGACTTATTTCGGCAACCCGGCTTCCCAGCACGCCGAGGCCCACTTGGATTTGATCGGCCTGGGCCATCTGCTGGCGCTTTCTCCGTCTGGTGAGCTGAATACCTTGGCGGTGATGCGCTTCCGCCATGACTTCGGCCATCAGCGCCTGTTTAGCTTGGCCCACAGCCAGGAGAGCCGCCGCAGCGACAAGCACCGTACCAGCGACAAGCATCGCGGCAAGCTGCTAGGTAACGACAGTCTGACCTACAGCAAGCTGGCCAGCTTGCTGGCGAAAGGTGCGGAGTTTTACAGCACCACGCTGACCGAGGGCTTCACCTGGGAGGATTACCAGGCGCTACACGGTGAGCGTGCAACGGTGTTGTTTGCTCGTGACCCGAGCGGTTGGGTGCATGTGGTCAGCAGTGACAGCCAGCTCAAGCCCGCTACTGGCTGGACATTGCTGGCGGTGATTCAGCCGCAGGCGCAATAGCGTGGAGCGAACGCCCGTGTTGAGCGGGCGTTCGCTTCAATATGTAGTCTGGCTTAGTTCTCAGCGATGCATAGTCCCGCTGTTCCGCATTTCAATCCCTTCAGCAAACTGTTGAGACGTTTTCTTCACGGTATGCCTTTTTTCTGGCAGGTTCAACGGCGTGCCATTAGGCGCCTCAAGGGTGCAGTACTGACCTTTGAAATACAGCAGCGGCTGAGGCGCGCCTGCCTCATCACGGCTGAGAGCTTTAACTTCACCTATAACGATCAGATGATCGCCTGCCTGATATTCAGCGTGAATTTCACAATCCAGCCAATGCAGGCTGTTAGTGATAAGTGGGTTGCCCAGCGGGGAGTCATACCACGACACACCTCGCCACTTATCTGAGCCTTGGCGAGCGAACTGATTAGAAATATCCACCTGTTGATCGCTCAGGATGTTAACGGCAAAGCGGCCTGCCTGACGGATGCGTGGATAGCTCGCAGAGGTGGACATGACGCTAAACGACACCAGCGGCGGGTTCACTGACACGCTGTAAAATGACTGGCATGTAAAACCGAGCTGCTCATCGTTTATACGTGATGTGATGACGGTTATCCCGGATGCAAAGTTGCCCAAGGCTTTACGGAAACTCAGTGGCTCAATAGCAGGATTTACACCTGGCATAGACGATCCTAATTAGACTCAACGGCTGCCCGGCTTGGGGCTTCAAGCGCTTGAGCCCGCCCTGCACCAGCGCTGGATGCAGGGCGGGTTGTGTGTCTTAACTAGCGTGAAGCAGCCAGTTCTTGACGGATGATTTCTGCGCCAGCGCTCAGTGCGTGAAGCTTGCACCTGGCCACTCGACGAGCCAACGGTGCCATGCCGCAGTTGGTTGATGGATAGAGCTTGTCAGCGTCTACAAACTGCAAGGCCTTACGTAATGTGTCGGCAACTTCCTCGGGTGTTTCGATGGTGTCAGTGGCCACATCAATTGCGCCCACCATCACTTTTTTGCCGCGGATAAGCTCAATGAGGTCCATCGGTACCCGGGAGTTGTGGCATTCCAGTGAAATGATGTCGAGCTTGGACTTCTGCAACTTAGGGAAGGCTTCTTCATATTGTCGCCATTCTGAGCCTAAGGTTTTTTTCCAGTCGGTATTGGCTTTGATGCCGTAGCCGTAGCAGATATGAACGGCGGTCTCACACTTGAGGCCTTCAAGGGCGCGTTCCAACGTAGCAACACCCCAGTCGTTCACTTCATCAAAGAACACGTTAAAGGCAGGCTCATCAAATTGGATGATGTCCACGCCAGCTGCTTCTAGCTCAAGCGCTTCTTGGTTGAGGATTTTGGCAAACTCCCACGCCAGCTTTTCACGGCTTTTGTAGTGGCCGTCGTAGAGTGTGTCGATCATGGTCATTGGGCCGGGGAGGGCCCACTTAATCGGCTGCGTCGTTTGCTTGCGTAAAAACTTGGCATCTTCCACGAATACTGAGTGTGGCCGGGAAACTTCGCCGACTACAGACGGTACGCTGGCATCGTAGCGATTGCGGATTCTGACGGTTTCGCGCTTTTCGAAATCCACACCTTCAAGGTGCTCGATAAAGGTCGTAACGAAGTGTTGTCGTGTTTGTTCGCCATCACTGACGATATCAATGCCTGCGTGAAGTTGCTCTTGCAACGAAACGCGTAACGCATCTTGTTTGCCCTCTGCCAGTTCTTCACCTTGTAGTTTCCAGGGCGACCAGAGCTTTTCAGGTTCGGCAAGCCAAGAAGGTTTTGGCAGACTGCCTGCTGTAGATGTGGGTAATAGTTTTTTCACAATAAAGACCTTTTAAATCACTCAGGCAGCGTAACTGGAGGACCACTGTTCAAGAACAGTTTGGTAGGGTTTTATAAATACTTCTTCGACGAACCTTCCTTGCTCAACTGCCAGGCGGCTGCGTTCTTCCCGATCATAATTAATTCGAGTTAATGAATAGTCTTGATTGTTCAGGCTGGGCTGGTAGCACTTGCCTGCCGGGGAGTTTGCGTTGTAAATCTCGGGCCGGTAAATCTTCTGGAAGGTATCCATGGTGCTAATCGTGCTAATCAGCTCCAAGTCTGTGTAGTCGAGTAAAAGATCCCCTGAGAAATAAAAAGCAAAAGGTGCGGCGCTATTGGCTGGCATAAAATAGCGAACTTTTAGCCCCATCTTTTTGAAATACTCATCCGTAAGTGAGTATTCATCCTGCAAGTATTCGAAACCTAGCACGGGGTGCTGGTTTTCGCTGCGGCGGTAGATTTTGCTGCTAGAGACGCTCAGGCAGATGACCGGCGGCTTGCTGAAGTTGTCGCGGTATGCGCTGGAGCTGACAAATTTTTTGAATAGCTTTCCGTGCAGTTCACCAAATTTTTCTGGTGTCTCGAAACGCTGCTTGCCTTTGTTGTGCGCTTGCAGCAAAACACTAAAGTCATAGTCCCTGACATACGACGAGAAACTATTGCCAGTAATGCCTTCAATTCGTTCATTGCTGTGGTGATCAATAATATTGGTTTTCAATACTTCGATCAGCGGCAGCGGGTCTTCGTTGTGTTTAAATTCTGCCTCTAATTCAGCTGATATGATTTCAAGCTCAATGCTATAACGATCTCCATTGGGGTTGTCCCAATGAGCCAGCGCATTAAAGCGGTTGTCGATCATTCTAAGGGTGTTCAGCAAATTTTCTCTGCGACTTGCTCCCCTGGCCAAGTTGGCAAAGTTTGTTGTCAGTCGGGTATTGTCTGATGGAATGTAATTCTCATCAAAGCGAATGCTTTTAACGTTGAAGTTAAAGTCTGTAGCCATTTTGATTGTGTAACCTGAAGTTCTAAAGACCACAGCGATGTTTGACTATGGGTCTTTGAGTCGATATGTCTGCGATCGTATATGTGCTCGGGCATGTCACGAGCTGATTGGCGCAGTGAATGTGTCAGGAGTGATTGTCAGGTTGAGCGGGATGATGAGGCAATCTCATATTTTTCGTGATGAAAGCAAGAAATCCTCATGATTGAGCGCAGGCCTTCACGCACTCAGTACAGGCGCCTGTGTTGAATCTCCAATGCGCTTGGTCATGTGGCATAGGCGTCGGCGGCTTGATCGCCCGTTTAATTTCGAGTTTTCACCGCTCTGTCCGCAGTGTGCGGACTAGGGCTACGTGCGCTGCTTGACCCGCATCATGCTGCTAGGCAGGTGAATTGATGTTGCCCGCGTGCACCATCTGTCTGTTGTGGCTCACTTTGAGACTACGATGCTGGTACTGCGTTGGGGCTTGTGATTGAGTGCCAGTCAGCTTGATGCTGCTTATCTGGGTCGTTGTGTGGCATCAATGCCTGATGGGTCGCTGTTTGGCGATTCGATAATAAATAAAAGAGAGTTTTCGCATGGAAAACCGCCTGCTGAGTGTGAGCAGCAGGGTGTTTGAGCGTGCTGATCCCCGTGAAGTATCTGAGTATGTCAATCAGCATGTCGGCACTCATGACATCCGCCTGCCGCGATATGGATACCCTCAAGCCAGTTTGAGTCACCGCCCGTTTTCAACCCTTGATCTGTGCCGGATCAGCTATGGCGGGGTGGTGCGTGTTACGTCTCCGGCGCTGGAAAGTATCTTCCATCTGCAAATTCTGCTGCGTGGTCAATGCCTGTGGCGTACGCATAATCAGGAACACAGCCTGAATCCGGGGGATGCGGTGCTGATCAACCCGGATGATCCGGTTGACCTGACCTATTCGGCAGACTGTGAGAAGTTCATCGCCAAGCTGCCTGTCTCTCTGCTGGATTCGATTTGTGAGACGCAGCACTGGCAGCGCCCAGAAGAAGGCATTCGTTTTCTCAACAAGCGTTACGGCGCGGCTGAATTAGGCAATTTTTACAGCCTGCTCGATGTGGTGTGTAACGAGGCTGAGGAACCGTCGCTTGAGCGTGTGCAGCAGCACTTTGCGCACATCATAGGCAGCAAGCTTCTGGTGCTGATGGACAACAACATCAGTCACGAGCCGTTGGGCAATCAGGTCGCACGTTTTGATCAGATTGCTGACTTTATCGAGGCGAATCTGAAGTTGGAGCTCAGCGCCGAACTGTTAGCCAGACAAGCCAATATGAGCGTGCGTTCGTTATACGGTCTGTTTGAGCGCCAAGTTGGGGTGACGCCGCTGCATTACATCCGGCAAAAGCGTCTGGAGCGTATTCATACCTGTTTGCTTGACCCCAGCTGCGGGGTGCGCAACGTAACCGAATTAGCGCTGGAGTACGGCTTTCTGCACCGTGGTCGTTTCTCTCAAATCTATCGTCAGCAGTTTGCCGAGTTACCCTCTGAGACCTTTAAGCGCCGCCGTTAAGGGGCGCCTCTTAAAACTACCTGCGTTGCCAACGCCGCGTTAAAAACAGCCTCAAAATGCTCATTTACCACCTGTAAACTGCGCTTTTTCGCCTGTTTTTGCCTTGCGTTGACTGCCTCGCCTACGTTTTTAGAGGTCCCCTAAGGCGGTGCTTCCTCCTCTTACACAAAGTGGATAGCAGTCTGCGCAAAGTGGATATTGCCGCTGTCTGCCCATGCCTAACCTGAGCCTCGCCTGAACAATAACAATGGAGGCTCTGGCTATGTCCCTGAGTGTCGAGTACCTGAATGCCTTGCTTGAGGACGATAGGGAGAAGGGCATCTACCGCTGCAAGCGGGAGATGTTCACGGATCGGCGTCTGTTTGAGCTGGAGATGAAACACATCTTCGAAGGCAACTGGATTTATCTGGCCCACGAAAGTCAGATTCCCGAGATCAACGACTTCTTCACCACGACAATGGGGCGCCAGCCAATCTTTATTGCCCGCAATAAAGAAGGCGAGTTGAACGCCTTTCTTAACGCCTGTAGCCACCGTGGGGCCCAGCTGTGTCGGCATAAAAGCGGCAATCGTTCGTCGTTTACATGCCCGTTCCACGGCTGGACCTTCAACAACAGCGGCAAGCTGCTCAAGGTGAAAGACCCTAAAGACGCGGGTTACCCCGAAAGTTTCAACTGCAATGGCTCCCATAACCTGACGCCGGTCGCCCGTTTTGAATCGTACCGGGGCTTTCTGTTTGGCAGCCTGAATGCGGACGTGAAACCGCTGAAAGAGCACCTTGGCGAGTCAGCCAAAATCATCGACATGATTGTCGAGCAGTCACCTGAGGGCCTGGAGGTGCTGCGTGGCTCCTCATCCTATATCTACGAAGGCAACTGGAAGCTGACCGCTGAGAACGGCGCAGACGGTTACCACGTAAGCGCCGTGCACTGGAACTACGCGGCCACGCAAAACCAACGCAAACAGCGCGAAGCCGGTGAAGAAATCAAAACCATGGACGCTGGCGGCTGGGCCAAACAGGGCGGTGGTTTTTACTCATTCGAGCACGGCCATTTATTGCTATGGACCCGCTGGGCCAACCCGCAGGACCGACCGGCCTATGAGCGTCGCGATGAACTGGTGCAGGCGTATGGACAGGCCCGCGCCGATTGGATGATCGAGAACTCGCGCAACCTGTGCCTGTATCCAAACGTCTACCTGATGGACCAGTTCAGCTCACAAATCCGTGTGGCGCGCCCGATTGATGTGAATCGCACGGAGGTCACCATCTACTGCATCGCCCCCAAAGGTGAGAGTGCCGAAGCGCGGGCGCAGCGCATTCGTCAGTACGAAGACTTTTTTAACGTCAGCGGCATGGCCACGCCGGATGACCTTGAAGAGTTCCGCTCGTGCCAGCTTGGCTACGGCTCGGGGCGCGGTTGGAACGATATGTCCCGTGGCGCTGAGCACTGGGTTGAAGGTGCGGATAGCGCTGCCCAAGAAATCAACCTGAAACCGTTGCTCTCCGGGATACGCACCGAAGATGAAGGCCTGTTCGTGCTGCAACATAAGTACTGGCAGCAACTCATGCTGGATGCCGTAAACGCTGAGCAGCAGCTGATCGCCGTGGAGGATGTGCAATGAGCAGCCTTTACGAAACCGTACGTGATTTTCTCTACCGCGAAGCGCGCTATCTGGACGACCGCCAGTGGGATGAGTGGTTAGAGCTGTATGCGCCGGATGCCACATTCTGGATGCCTGCGTGGGATGACCGTGATCAGTTGACCGAGGACCCACAGGCTGAAATTTCGTTGATCTGGTACGGCAACCGGGGCGGTTTGGAAGACCGGGTGTTTCGCATCAAAACCGAGCGTTCCAGCGCGACCATGCCGGACACGCGCACCTCACACAACATCAGCAATATCGAGATAACCGGGGAGCGGGACGGGCTCTGCCACGCGCGCTTTAACTGGCACACCCTGAGCTTCCGTTACAAAACCACGGACAGCTATTTCGGCACGAGTTTCTACGTTTTGGATGTGCACAGCGAGCAGCCGCAGATCAAAGCGAAGAAGGTGGTGCTGAAAAACGACTACGTCCGCCAGGTCATTGATATCTACCACATCTGATTTTGCTGCCCGCAGGCCATTTGCGCCTGCGTGGGTGAGGTTGCCTATGAATTACCAAATTGCACTCAATTTTGAGGATGGCGTGACGCGCTTTATTAGCGCTAACACCGACGAAAGTGTGGCGGATGCGGCCTACCGGCAAGGCATCAATATTCCGTTGGATTGCCGCGACGGCGCATGCGGGACCTGTAAATGCTTTGCCGAATCGGGCCAGTACGATCTGGGCGAAGAGTTTATTGAAGACGCGCTGACAGATGATGAAGCCGCAGAGGGTTTTGTCCTGACCTGTCAGATGCGCGTGCAAAGTGATTGCGTGGTGCGTGTGCCAGTCGGGTCTGAGGTATGCAAAACCCAACAGGCCCGTTATGAGGGCGCTATCAGCCGGGTTGAGGTGCTTTCTGCAAGCACCTTTGTACTGTCGATCAAAGCCGAATCATTGAAATCGTTGGCCTTTCTGCCGGGCCAGTACGTGAATCTCACCGTGCCGGGCAGCGATCAAAGCCGGGCGTATTCCTTTAGCTCGCTGCAACAGGGTGGTGAAGTCAGTTTTCTGATCCGAAATGTACCGGGTGGTTTGATGAGCCGCTTTCTCAGTGAGTCTGCCAAGGTTGGTGACGCCCTGAGTCTGGCTGGGCCGTTGGGTAGTTTCTACCTGCGCGAGATCAAGCGCCCATTGCTGTTGCTGGCCGGTGGCACAGGGCTGGCGCCGTTTATGGCGATGCTGGAGAAAATCGCTGTGGCTGGCACTGATCAGCCCGTGCACCTGATCTATGGCGTAACCAGTGATGTTGATCTGGTTGAGCTGGATAGGCTTGAGACGCTGGCGCAGCAGATTCCTACCTTCACGTTCAACGCGTGTGTCGCCAGCCCTGAGAGCCACTATCCGCAAAAAGGCTATGTCACCCAGCACATAGAGGCCAACCACCTCAATGGCGGGGATGTGGATGTGTACCTGTGCGGTCCGCCAGCGATGGTTGAGGCTGTCCGCCACTACCTGCAAGAGCAGGGCGTGACGCCATCCAACTTCTATTACGAGAAGTTCACTCCCAGCACGGATTAAGACGCTGTTCGCCACCAGAACAGGGCGTTAAGCCCAGCCATTACAACCATCACCAGACCCCGCGAGGTGTGTATGGGCGAGAAGAGTTTTCAAGGATTGGACAGAAACAGGCGCTTTGCCGGCAAAGTGGCTTTTGTAACCGGTGCGGCACAGGGCATTGGCCGAGGCGTAGTTGAGCGGCTGCTGGCGGAAGGTGCGCAGGTTGCCGCGGTTGATCGCTCCGAGTTGGTATTGGAGCTGGCTCAAGCGCATCAAACGGATCTGCTGTGCCTGACGGCAGATCTGGAGCAATACGGTGAGTGCGCACAAGCCATGACCGATGCCGTGCAGCACTTCGGGCGCATCGACATCCTGATCAACAACGTCGGCGGCACCATCTGGGCCAAGCCGTTTGAGCATTACCGCGAGCAGGAAATCGAGGCCGAGGTTCGTCGCTCCCTGTTCCCAACGTTGTGGTGTTGCCATGCTGCTTTGCCGTACATGCAGGCGCAGGGCAGTGGGGCCATCGTCAATGTGTCCTCCATTGCCACCCGTGGTGTTAACCGCGTGCCGTACGGTGCCGCCAAAGGCGGGGTAAACGCGCTGACTGCGTGCCTGGCTTTCGAGAATGCTGGCAATGGCATCCGCGTCAATGCCACAGCACCGGGTGGGACAGAAGCGCCGCCGCGCCGCATCCCGCGCAACAGCGCTGAGCAAAGTGAGCAAGAGAAGGTTTGGTATCAGCAGATTGTTGATCAGACCGTCGACAGCAGCCTGATGAGGCGCTACGGCAGCATCGACGAACAAGTCGGCGCCATCCTGTTCCTTGCCTCGGATGAGGCCGCCTATATCACCGGCACCGTCCTGCCTGTTGGTGGTGGTGATCAGGGCTGATCCTTTCCTAACTTCGGAGTCTCACCATGAGTCAGGTGCTGATTGAACGCATTGAGGCGTTCATCGTCGATTTACCCACTATTCGCCCGCACAAGTTGGCGATGCACACCATGCAGCAGCAGACATTAGTGATTGTCCGCCTGCGTTGCAGTGATTCGGTTGAAGGCATTGGTGAGGGCACCACAATCGGTGGTCTTGCTTACGGCTACGAAAGCCCGGAAAGCATCAAATGCAACATCGACCACCATCTGGCGCCCGCGTTGATTGGCATGGATGCCAGCAATATTAATGCTGCCATGCAGCGGCTGGATAAAATCGCCAAGGGCAACACCTTTGCCAAGTCCGCCATTGAAACCTCACTGCTGGATGCCCAGGGCAAACGCCTCGGATTGCCCGTCAGTGAGCTGCTCGGCGGGCGTGTACGCGATAGCCTTGAAGTGGCCTGGACACTGGCTTCCGGTGATACCAGCAAGGACATTGCCGAAGCCGAGTGCATGCTGGAGATTCGCCGTCACCGTATCTTCAAACTGAAGATTGGTGCTAACCCGGTTGAGCACGACCTCAAGCACGTGATCGCGATCAAAAAGGCACTGGGCGACAAAGCCAGTGTACGGGTTGATGTTAACCAGTATTGGGATGAGTCCCAGGCATTGCGGGCCTGTCAGGTGCTGGGTGACAACGGCATTGACCTGATTGAGCAACCCATCTCCCGCATTAACCGCGCAGGGCAAGTGCGTCTTAACCAACGCAGCCCGGCGGCCATCATGGCGGATGAATCCATCGAGAGCGTTGAAGATGCCTTCAGCCTGGCTGCTGACGGTGCGGCCTCGGTATTCGCCCTGAAAATTGCCAAAAACGGAGGCCCACGTGCCGTGCTGCGCACTTCTCATATCGCAGAAGCCGCCGGTATCGCCTTATACGGCGGAACCATGCTGGAAGGAACCGTCGGCACGCTGGCCTCGGCCCACGCCTTTATCACGCTCCGGCAGCTGACCTGGGGCACCGAGCTATTCGGTCCCTTGCTGCTGACTGAAGAAATCGTCACCGAAGCCCCCGTATACCGCGACTTTGCCCTGCATGTACCACGTACGGCGGGGCTGGGAATCACCCTCGACGAAGAGCGTTTCGCCCGCTTCAAGCGCCACTAAACAAGGAGGTAATGCACATGCTGTTTCACGTAAAGATGGTGGTCAACCTGCCGCTCGACATGGACCCAGCTAAGGCTGCACAGCTGAAGGCTGACGAGAAAGAACTGGCGCAGCGCCTGCAACGGGAAGGCATCTGGCGGCATCTCTGGCGCATTGCAGGGCACTACGCCAACTACAGCGTATTTGATGTGCCCAGCGTTGAGGCGCTGCACGACACCCTTATGCAGCTGCCGCTGTTTCCCTACATGGACATTGAGGTCAACGGCCTGTGCCGCCATCCCTCCTCAATCCACAGCGACGACCGCTGAAGCCATCGAACCGACCCGATAACAACAATTTGAGGTGTTAGCCATGACTGTGAGAATTGCTCAAACCAATGAAACTCAAGCACTCTTCAAAGAGGCCGCTGGGTTCGCCAATAACGACGGTAACCCGCGCCTGAAAAAGATCATGTTTCGCGTGCTCAACGACGTCGCCAAACTGATCGAAGACTTTGACCTGACTGAAGACGAGTTCTGGACCTTTGCGGACTACGTGAACCGTTTGGGCCAGCGCAGCGAGGCAGGGTTGCTGATTGCCGGGTTGGGGATCGAGCGCTTTCTCGACATGCGCCAAGATGCCATTGGTGCCGCCGCAGGCCAGACTGGTGGAACGCCGCGCACTATTGAAGGCCCGCTTTATGTGGCGGGCGCACCAGTCGTGCAAGGTACCGCGCGGATGGATGATGGCAGCGAAGACGATGTTGGGATCGTTATGTTTCTGGAAGGGCAGGTAGTGGACTTAGACGGTCAGCCTATAGCCGGGGCAACGGTTGATGTGTGGCACGCCAATACCAAGGGCAACTACTCGTTCTTCGACAAGAGCCAATCTGAATACAACCTGCGCCGCCGCATCATTACCGACGCTGAGGGGCGCTACCGGGCACGCAGTATCGTTCCGTCCGGGTATGGTTGCGACCCGCAAGGGCCGACTCAAGCGTGTTTGGATTTGCTGGGGCGTCACGGCCAGCGACCGGCACACATCCACTTCTTTATCTCCAGCCCTGGTTACCGCCACCTGACCACGCAAATTAACTTGGCGGGTGACAAGTACCTGTGGGACGACTTTGCCTACGCCACCCGGGACGGTCTGGTGGGCGAGTTAAACTTCCGCGAAGACGGTGCCCGTGGCATAGCCGGTCGTTATGCTGAGTTGCAGTTCGACTTCCAGTTGCAGAAAGCCGCCGACCATAAAGCTGAACAGCGCAGCCAGCGCCCGCGAGCGTTGCAAACACTCTAAACCCTAGTGCCTGCGGGGCTGGGCAAAACCCGCAGGCTTATTTATGGAATGGATACCGCTGGTAAAGTTGTGTGCATTACCGGTTCAGATTCCCTTTGAAAGGTTGTATAAGCCCCAGCCATCTGCTGGAGTTCAAGGAACAGTTTCAATGCATCGTATCTGGATGCTTCTTCTGCTTGGGGCACTTGCGGGGTGTGCGACTAAGCCCCCAGCCAATCCCTACAACCTCTGCGCGATTTTCCGTGAAAAACCCAAATGGCATGAGGCTGCATTAGCTACACAAAAACGTTGGGGGGCACCGGTGCAAGTGCCAATGGCGATGATGTACCAAGAGTCCACCTTCAAGCACGACGCACTGCCACGGCGTTATTACTTGCTCGGCTTTATCCCGTGGGGCCGGGTGAGCACGGCCTACGGTTACGCCCAAGCTAAAACCGATACCTGGGCCGATTACAAACGCGAAGCCGGGCGCTGGGGAGCTGACCGGGACAACTTCGCTGACGCCATCGACTTCATGGGCTGGTTTATGTACAAAACCCGCCAAGTTAACGGCGTATCCCTGTGGGATGCCTACGGCCAATACCTCAACTACCACGAAGGCTGGGGCGGTTACCGCAACCGCACCTACGACGCCAAACCCTGGCTCAAAACCACCTCACAAAAAGTCCAGGCCCGCGCCTCGGAATACGGCGCGCAGTACCGCAGCTGTGAGCAAGAACTGTCCCGTGGTGGCGGTTGGTTCTGGTAGTTCTCAAGCCTCAGCGCAGGGCTGGGCATAACGAGATGTAAAGGCGCGTGGCTACCCGTGCCAGTAGCGCTTATTAGCGGCTAAAGCCGCTCCTACGTATTACCCTATTTTGTAGGAGCGGCTTTAGCCGCGAATGGCCCAAACCAATTCTTTGCGTCTGAGCACTAACGATGCGTCAACGCTAGCCTGACGCCCAATGCGATAAAGGCCGTGCCCACAATTCGGTCCAGCAGTATCTGGATTTTGCGGTTACGGGAGACTGCGCCAGCGGCGCTGCCTGCCAGCACAGCAAACATCGCGTCGGTGACAAAGGCCACCAGCGTGTAGGCGAGGCCCAGCACGAGGAAGGACTCCATCTGGTGTTGGCCGCCCGGCACGACGAATTGCGGGAAGAACGAGACAAAAAACAGCAGCACCTTGGGGTTGGTCAGCGTGGTGATAAAGCCTTTGCTGAGCAAGTCCTGCAGGCGCGCATCTTTTTTAATCGATGGCGCATCATCCTGCGTGACCTCGCCTTTGGACAATGTACCGAGAATCATCTTCCCGCCCAGGTACATCAGGTAAAGCGCCCCGGCGTATTTGACGATTGAGAACATCACTGGCGAGGCGGCGATCAGCGCCGTAAGACCAATCACGCTGGCAATGGCGTGCGTGCAACTGCCCAGCGCGACGCCAGCAGCAGAAATAACCCCAGCTTTTCGGCCGTTGGCCACGCTTTGGCCCACGACATAGGCCATATCTGGGCCCGGCGTGATGGATAGCAGAAAAACGGCAAGAACAAACAGCCACAGGCTAGTGATATCAAACATAAGGCTGTACCAACAAAAGCGGCTGGTCGATGAGTGAGCTCATCAGCCAGATGAAAGAGGGCGCTTACTGTAGCACCGGCTCAATTGCCCTGCGCAGCCCCTTCATCCAGCTATTTACTGGTCGGGCGCCTGAATCTAGCGGCCAGCGCATTCACCATCCGCTGCCCATACAGCCCAACAGCCAGCCCCAACAGGATCAACAGCACCGTGGTCAGCCTGCGCCAGTGGGGCGAGCGCTATCTGTTCGCCGAGGGCGAAAGCTATTCGCAACTGCTCGATAACGATCAAGCCGAACCCGTGCAAACCATCAGCGTGTGCTCAAGCACAGGCAAAGTACTAGGCCCGGAAGATTGCCACCGGCGGGTGGTAAAGGTTTAAGGGATTACATGCCTTGGTGGGTGGCTAATAACACCATCTACACCCCCGATCCTACCGGCGGAGGGTAGGGTGGATAAGGCCGCAAAGCGGCTTATCCACCAGCGGTCTTTCGCCAGACTCAAATCCCGAAATCAGCGATGTTCATACCGCCAATTGGCAGATGAAAAGAGCGTCACCTAAGAGTCTCGATCCCCCTACAGTCCCGGTGCACGGAGCAGGGCGTTAACCACGTCCAGTAGGGTGAATAAGACCGCGCAGCGGTTTATCCACCAAGCAGTCTTACGCCCAACTCAAATCTTGAAATCAACGAAGTCGGTACTGTCGGCCATCCCCACAATCACGACCCGAATAAGCAACTGACGTGAGCAGATTTGTTCGGCTTGCAGCGTTCAAATCAGATCGTGACTTGCTTAAATCTGAAAGGACGGTTTTCAGATTGTCTCTAGAAATGGCCACTTGCCATTAGGTATTCTCAAGGTGCATTCGTCTCATGTCGCGGCGCTTAGCGTGAAATTACATGTAAACGCGAGCAGTCAAGCGAATTCATCGAGGGATTCAGTCTGTTGGCTTAAGCCTTTGCTTGGTAAATATTTATTGTCAACTGCTGCTTTGCCTTTGCGGATTTAGATCGAATGCACCGTTATGCGTTAAACGCGCATGCGGACTAATTACTGTTATGTGTGAAGGAGAGGAACATGCCCACTTGCCCCAAATGTCAGTCAACTAACATCGATAAGCTGAATTACGGTAAGCGTGTAGGAGCTAGTGTCGGTGGAGCAGGAGGTGCTGCTGGTGGTGCGGCAACGGCTCTGGGTGGTGCAGCTGCCGGTGGCAAAGCAGGTGCCGCAATGGGGGCTTTTGGTGGCCCTGTCGGTATCGCAGCTGGCGCAGCAGTCGGAAGTATCGCGGGCGCAATTGTGGGAGCCCTAGCAGGCGGCGCTGCCGGAGCTGCAGCCGGAGCCATAGCAGGGCGTGCTGTTGATGAACACATCCTCGATAACTACAAGTGTATGAAGTGCGGCTACAAATTTAATGAATAGACCGCAGCCTAAGCTGAAAATGTAGGAATTATGAAAAAACAAGGAAGCTCTAAATATGCAAAATCAAGATCTAGAATACGCTGGCTTTTGGGTAAGAACAGGCGCTGCCATCATTGATTCAATCCTGATGATGCTCATAACAGTCCCATTAACTGTATCAATATATGGGTGGGGTTATTTTAGTGAAGAAAACACATCAATCATCGCTGGCCCTGCTGACTTCCTGATAACTTGGGTGCTGCCAGCTATAGCTGTAATCGCTTTCTGGATCACTAAACAAGCCACCCCAGGTAAAATGGCTGTTTCTGCAAAAATCGTCGATGCAACTACAGGTCGCCCGGCAAGCCCAGCCCAATTGGTAGGCCGATATTTCGCTTATTTCGTATCAATGCTGCCACTCTTTCTGGGAGTTATTTGGGTGGCTTTTGATAAGCGTAAGCAAGGATGGCACGATAAGCTCGCAGGTACGGTGGTGATTAAGAAAATTAATATTGGGCCTGAGCCAGTTAATTTCAATAATGCTTGATAAGGCGTCTAGAGGAAAAGGGCAGATTTATTTGTTCGCGTTTCCCCGTGGAAAATAAATCTGTCTCCCTTTATGCGCTCACTGGGGTGGGCTAAATTTTGCAATTTAGCCCGGATATATAGTGCAATCAAAGGTCTATGCAATGATTCATGCTCCATTTTCAATCGTAGAAACACGCTGGTGGCAAGACGGAAATAACAGTGTTCGTGCTTTGTTTGAGTCAGTTGCCGCTTTGCAATATGAGAATCCGAGTGCTTTTTTATATGACATGTTTTGCGATGATTCATCACTTGATACAATAATGCATCAACGCTGCTCAGATGGTACAACGCATGTTATTTATTTGGCTACTCACGGTAATGAAGAGGCCACTGCAGTAGGGCATGATGAAAGTACTCTGGTATCGCGCACTAGATTTCGCAATATCTTGCGAAGTGCTAATGCTAAGGGAAAATTAACTGGGTTATATCTTGGTACTTGCTACACAGCGCAAAATAGGACGATCGAATTTCTTATGGATTCTGGCGGTACAAAGCTTTCATGGATGGCGGGATACACTGAATCTGTGGATTGGATCGAGGGATCTGCAATTGATATGGTTTTTTTTAACTACTTGGCGCAAGAATATAGAAGGAATAAATCGAGGAAAAAGAAAAGAACAGGTGCGGAGATGGCAAAAACAGCAGCAACTGAGCTCATGAGACTTATACCAAGTGCTCATTCAAAATATGGATTTAATTTTTATAGTTTCAATGGTAAAAAGTTGACGAGCATGCTGGATGGGAGGTAATGCCTAAAGATTCATTCAAGTCGTGGCTACTTCAGGATATGGGTTATCTGAAAAATTTGGCATCGTATGAAGATAAACGTTGAGATGCTTTTTAAAAATATTTTTATCATTAATTTTTTGAAGAAAAGAGGGTTGGTGTTTTTCTGGAGGACGATGTGTTAATGGATAAGTCTGTCTCCTTTTTTTACTGTTATAGTTTTGGAAAAAGCGAATAAAGTCGCTCCTGTGAAATGGTACAGGGCTCCAGATATGGAAAGAATACAGGTCCAGCATCCTGCAGTGCCTTTCACAGAAATTAATAGCATTGGCAAAAGCAATGAGAAGTAGCCTAACAAGTCAATGCAGCGGGCGGCGTAGCGTCACCGCTGATTTCCAGCGTTAGAGAAAAAGGAGCGTCATATGAATAAGTCAAAAAACCTAGATGAAGTATACGAGAAGTTAAAATTGTCACCCCATTGGAGAGATGATTTCAGAATCGAAGAAACGAAAGATGCAGGTGGAATACCCGTCTACTACATAAAAGCTGATGATCAAGAGCCATCCACAATTCTTGCCATTGCCCAATTAAACGAAGTCTTAAAGCTCTAACAACTGGTTCAAATCGTTCGCGTCGCTCACTGGGACGGGCTAAAGCCCGCCCCTTAACCAATCGTAACTAGAGCTCGGAATTACTGTCTTGCACCGACGAGAATCCCGAATCAGTGATGTCTACACTGCCGTTTTATGCATGAAAAGAGCATCAGCTACGCTGCCCTAATCCCCCCACTCACCCCCGCCGATTCACCCCCTTCGCCAACCGATCCCCGCCGTACTGAATCACACTCACCAGCACCACCAGCGCGAAGATCACGGTAAACATCACCTGGCTGTCGAAGCGTTGATAGCCGTAGCGGTAGGCGATGTCGCCGAGGCCGCCTGCGCCGATGGCGCCGGCCATGGCGGAGGAGTTGATCATGGTGACTAAGGTCAGGGTAAAGCCGCCAATAAGGCCGGGCAGAGCTTCGGGTAGCAGGACGTGCCAGACGATATGCCAGCGGCGGCAGCCCATGGCTTGGGCGGCTTCGATCAGGCCGTGGTCGACTTCGCGCAAGCTGACTTCGGCGATGCGCGCAAAGAACGGTGTAGCGGCGATGGTTAGCGGGACGACAGCCGCCCACACGCCATAAGTGGTGCCGACGATCAGGCGGGTGAAGGGGATCAGCGCCACCATCAAAATCAGAAACGGGATGGAGCGGAACAGGTTGACGATGCTGCCCAGCACCTGATTCAGACGGGGCGCGGCGAAGATACCGCCTTTGTCGCTGGTGACCAGAAACACCGCCAGCGGAATCCCTGCCAGCAGCGCTAGAAAGGACGACACGCCGACCATCAGCAACGTGTCGAGAAAACCCTGCCACAGGCGTTCAAATAGGATCGACATAGCCCAGTACCTCCGTTTGGCTGGCCAGTTGTTGTGCCTGTTGGATCAGTTGTTCGCGGCTGTGGGTTGAGCCGCTGACCGCCAGCAGCAGGTAGCCCAATGCGTGGCCCTGAATCCGTTCGATGCCTGCATCCAGCAGGCGCAGCCTGCCGCCGAGTGCCTGGCCGAGGGCGGTGAGGTTCGGCTCGGCCTTGTCACCGGCAAATTGCAGGCGTAGCACCAGTGCGTCGTCCGGGCTGGTCGGCTGAGCGTGTAAACGGGCTTGCAGGTCGTCCGGCAGGGCGTGGCGCAAGGGTGTCAGCAGCGTTTGGGTGACCTCGTGCTGCGGCGCGCCGAACACTTGCCAGACCGGGCCTTGTTCAACGACATGGCCTTGTTCGAGCACCACGACGCGGTCGCAGATTTCGCGGATCACCGCCATCTCGTGGGTGATCAGCACAATGGTCAGGCCCAGACGCTGGTTGATCTGCTGGAGCAGGGCGAGGATCGACTGGGTGGTTTCCGGGTCCAAGGCGCTGGTGGCTTCATCGCACAGTAGAATCTGCGGGGCGTGCACCAACGCGCGGGCGATGCCAACGCGCTGTTTTTGCCCACCGGAGAGTTGCGCCGGGTAGACCTTGTGTTTGTTTTGCAGGCCAACCAGTTCCAGCAGCTCGCGCACTTTTTGTTGCCGCTGGGCTTTCGGCACACCGGCCACGCGCAAGGGCAATTCGACGTTTTGCCAGACTGTTTTGGCGGACATCAGGTTGAAGTGCTGGAAGATCATGCCGATGCGGCGGCGCAGCTGCACCAACTGCTCTTCATCCAGTTGGCCGATGTCGCTGTTGTTGATCAGGATCTGCCCGCTGCTGGGCTGTTCCAAGCGGTTGATGGTACGCAGCAGCGAGGATTTACCTGCGCCGCTGCGGCCGATGATGCCGAAGATTTCGCCGTGCTTAATCTCCAGCTCGATGTTGCTCAGGGCGTGTACGCCGTTATCGTACTGCTTGCTTACGCCGCGAAAGTGCAGGTGCGGCGGGGCGACGGCGAGGGCGGCCTGCTCCACGTGAGTCTGAAAGCCGCTCATGTTCAGCGCTCCCAGCCGGCCTGATACAGCGTGCCGAGGTATTCATCTAGCGCGGCGCGGACCACCGGCGAGTGCTGGTAGATATCGACGAATTTCTTCAGCCGCGCATCGTCCCGGCTCTTGGGCTGGATGACGAACTGGATGACGTATTCGGGGTGATCCAGCCCGTCAAACAGCAGCGCTGAAGTAGCGTCGAACAGTTTCGACTGGCGGATATAGGCTGGATAACCCTGCACCAGATCCACGTCATCGTAGGCCGGAACCAGTTGCACGGCTTCCAGCTGGATGATGTTGATGTGCTTGGGATTGGTCAGGATATCGTCTTCTGTCGCCTTGTAACCCACGCCCGGCTTGAGGGTGATCAGCCCGGCTTTGGCCAGCAGTTGCAGGCCGCGCCCGCTGTTGATCGGGTCGTTGGCGATGGCGACGCGGGCGCCTTCGGGCAGTTCATCGAAGCTTTTGTACTTTTTCGAATACAGCCCCACGTTGTTGATCACGCCTGGCGCGTAGGGCACCAGATCAAACCCGGCGGCGGCTTTGGCGTTTTCCAGAAAGGGGATGTGCTGGAAGTAGTTCACGTCGATATCGCCATTGGCGAGGCTGACGTTGGGGGCGATCCAGTCGTTGAACTCGATCAGCTCGACTTCCAGCCCTTGTTTTTTCGCTTCTGCCACCGCCACTTCCAGCGGCTGGGCAAAAGCGGCGGTGGAGCCGAGTTTCAGCGGCGCATCAGCAAAGGCAAAAGCGCTGGCGAGTAGCAGGGTGGTGAAAGTGAGGCGGGTAATGGCGCTGCGCATAGATGCATCCTTGTCAGGCTAAAGCAGGTTAAGAACGGCGTGGTTAAGGTGGGCTTTCTGGTTGGATTGGCTCAGGTTGGCCGGGGAACGCCAATGCGCCGCGCTGTGGTTCTCCGGCAGGCGTGGGCCGTGGCCGAACAGCTTGTTGCGCAAGGTGCCTTCGGCATATTGGGTTTTGTAGGCGCCACGGCTTTGCAGCTCGGGAATCACCAGCTCGATAAAGTCGGCATAGCTTTCCGGGGCGACGATGCGGGTGAGGTTGAAGCCGTCCAGCCCAGTTTCCCTGATCCAGCTTTGCAACTGATCAGCCACCTGCTGCGGTGAGCCGACGATAACTGGATAACGCCCGCCTAACGCGTGTTGCTCCAGCAGGCGGCGTTTGGTCCAGCCGCTGTCTTTGGCGGTAAAGGCTTTCACCACTGACTCGATGGCGTTGGTCTTCTGGTAGCGGATCGGCTCGTCCAGCTCGTAGGTTGAGAAGTCGATTCCGGTGGAGCTGGAGAAGTGCGCCAGGCCCGCTTCCGGGCTGGCGTAGCGCAGGTATTCGGCGTGTTTGTCGCGGGCCTCGGCTTCGGTCGTGGCGACGATCACGCTGATGCCCATAAACACCTTTATCGAATCCGCCGTGCGGCCCGCTGCAACGGCGCTGGCGCGAATTTGCTTAACCTGCTCGCGCACCGCCGCCTGATTCTGCCCGCCGATAAATACGCACTCGGCATGCTGCCCGGCAAAACGCTGGCCACGAGGGGAAGAGCCGGCCTGAAACAGCACAGGCGTGCGCTGCGGCGAAGGCTGGCTGAGGTGGTATCCCTCGACCTGATAGAACTCGCCCTGGTGCTGAACCTTGTGCACTTTGCCCGGCTCGGCATACACGCGGCGCTGGCGGTCAACTACGACGGCATCATCCTGCCAACTGCCTTCAAGCAGCTTGTACAGCACCTCCAGGTACTCATCGGCCTGATCGTAGCGGCGGTCGTGTTCAATCTGCTCGCTCAGGCCCATGGCTTTGGCGGCGCTGTCCAGATAGCCGGTGACGATGTTCCAGCCGACCCGGCCGTTAGTCAGGTGATCCAGCGTGGAAAGCCTGCGGGCGAAGGTGTAGGGCGGCTCGTAGGTGAGGTTGGCGGTGACGCCAAAGCCGAGATTTTGTGTAACCGCCGCCATGGCCGACACCAGCAGCAGCGGGTCGTTGACCGGTAGTTGGATGGCCTCCTGCAACGGCAGATCGACGGACTGCTGGTACACGTCGTACACGCCGAGAATGTCGGCAATAAACAGCCCGTCGAACAGGCCGCGTTCCAGCAATTGGGCTAGCTCAGTCCAGTACTGAATGCTGTTGAACTGGCTGGAGTTGTCCCGCGGGTGGGTCCACAAACCGTGGTGGATGTGGCCCACGCAGTTCATGTTGAAGGCGTTGAGGAGAATCTGTTTCTCAGCCATCAGATGGTCCCCCGACGCGGTGGCAGGGTGTCGTTGAGGTAGTAATTGCCGACCGCGTGATACTTCCAGCGCACCGGATCATGCAGGGTGTGGGTGCGGGCGTTGCGCCAGTGGCGGTCGAGGTTGTGATGGGCGAGGGTGCCGCGGCTGCCAGCCAGCTCCAGCAATTTGCTGGCGATGTTCAGCGAGGCTTCGGTGCTGATGGCTCGCGCTTCGGCCACGGCAATGGAGGCTTGCGCCACGCTTTCGGCGGTAGGGTTGGCCTGGGCTGCATCAACAAACTCGCCTGCCCATTCCAGCAGCGCTTCAGTGGCGTGCAGTTGGGTGACCAGTTTGCCAATGGCTTTGAGGGTGAGCGGGTCGTCGCTGGCTTTGTCGACGCCGGAGTCGATCCACGGGCGGGCATTGCTGCGCACGAATTTCAGAGTGTCTTCATAGGCGGCGCGGGCGATGCCGGTATCAATCGCGGCATGCAGCAGTTGGGCAAACGGGCCGACTGTTGTCGGGCGCTCGAAAGCACTCTGGAACGGCACCACATCGTCGGCTGCCACCGGCACCTGACTCAGCACCACCGAGCCGCTGCCGGTGGTGCGCTGGCCAAAGCCGGTCCAGTCATCAATGATCTCAAGCCCGGCTGCATTACGCGGGACAAAGGCCAGATGGCCAACGCCGTGCTCATCCACCGCCAGCGTAGGGATGCGCTGGGCGTACAGCGCGCCGGTTGAGTAGAACTTGCGGCCGGTGATGCGGAATTTGTCGCCGTCACGTTCGAGCCGGGTGTTGCGGTCCAGCGCGGTTTTGGTGCCCAGCTCGGCCAGGGCGTTGCCGAAGCGCTGGCCGTTGAGTACGTCAGCGTAGAGTCGGGCTTGTTGCTCAGGCGTGCCGTTGATGCGCAGCACTTCCAGCGCATAGAAATGGTTTTGCGGAATTTGCCCGAGAGAGCCGTCCGCCTGGGAAATACGGGCGATGACCTTGGCCACGGTGACGCTGGACACACCCGCGCCGCCGTAGGCTTTGGGCACACTGATGCCCCACAGGCCGGATTGGCTGAATTGTGCCAGTTCAATGTGAGGCAGCAGGCGCTCGCGGTCACGTTGGGAGGCTTCGCTGGCAAAGGACTCGGCCAGGTGTTCGGCCACCTCAAGGGCTTCGGCATCACTGCGAATCAGGTAAGGCTTGTTATGCAGGGGAGCGTTCATCAGTCAGATCCATGAATGACGGGCAGGGCGTGTGCCATTGAGGTGGTAGGCGCCGATGGCGTGGTATTTCCAGCGCACCGGGTCGTGCAGGGTGTGGGTGCGGGCGTTGCGCCAGTGGCGGTCCAGGCCGAACTCGGCGAGGGTGGCGCGGCTGCCGGCCAACTCCAGCAACTTTTCGCTGGCTTGCAGGCTGATCTCGGTACTCAGTACTTTGGCTTCGGCCACGGCTATCGAGGCGCGGGCGGCGCTGTCGGCATCAATCGGCTGCTGAGTGACTTCATCCAGTACCCGCGCCGCTTTGCGCAGGAGAATTTCAGCGGCATGCAGGCTGATCTGTAGGCGGCCGATATCGGCAATCACGTACGGGTCGTCACTGGCGCGCTCGACGTTGGCATCAATCCACGGGCGGGACTTTTCCCGGACAAAGGCGATGGCGTCGCGCAGGGCTGCGGCGGCGATGCCGGTATCAATGGCGGCCTGAATCAACTGTGAGAAGGCGCCCTGAATATTCGGGCGCTCAGCCAGTGGTGCGAGGGGGATCAGGTTCTCCTCATCAACCTCCACGTTATGTAGAAAAACGGTGCCGCTGGCGGTGGTGCGTTGGCCAAAGCCGGACCAGTCGTTGACGATGCGTAGCCCAGGGCGTTTGCGCTGAATCAGGGCCAGCACCGGCTGATCCTTCTCATCCAGCGCTTTGGCGGCAATCCAATGGGCGAACAGGGCGCCGGTGGAGTAGAACTTTTCACCGGTGATAAACCAGCGGCCATCTTTCTCTTCAAGACGCGCGCGAATATCCAGGGTGTGCTTGCTGTTGCGCTCCGGCCCGGCATTACCGATGCGCCAGCCGTTGAGCACGCTGGTGAAGATGTACTGCTTCTGGCTCTGGGTAGCAGCGCTGTTGATCAGGCCGATCAGGCCGAAGTGGTTTTGCGGGATCTGCCCGAGTGACGGGTCCGCTGCGGAGATAATGCGGAACCGTGGCGTAAGACAGCTGCGGCCCGCCGAACTCACGGGGGACGCCAATACTGCCAAGGCCGCTGCGGGTGAACTGCTCGACCAGCTCCCAGGGCAGCTTGCGCTCGCGGTCACGCTGAATCGCCTGTAATTCTGCGGCCTCTGCCAGCTCACGGGCGGCGGCGATGGCCTGTTCATCGGTTTGCAGGATTTTTGCGGGGTACAAAGGGGCAGCGGCGGGCTGGGCAACGTCTGGTTGGGCGTTGTTTGCGGCTGTCTCTGGCAGGGTTTCCGGGTGGGAAACGGTGTCCTTAAGGGGGGGCGGACTGGCCATGGATTCCTCTTCTTTTTAGGTGGCGCATCGGCCCCCGCAAAGAAGACGGGCACCGAAGCAAAATCAAAAAACGAGCTGCTCCGGTGGTCCGGTCCATATACCTTAAACCTGCGTATCTTCTTATCTAAAAGAGTTTTTTCGCATAAACATAGATGCCAAATACTGGCCGGTTGGACGCTCTTACCAAGCCAAATAAAAAAGCGCACCGGCCGGTGTGGCGGGTGCGCTTCGTGCTGTTGAATGTTATAGATCAGACCGGCTTGTCACCCAAAATGGTGGCGCGGTGCATCACGCGGCGATTCGGACGGTAATCGTCGGTGGCGTAATGCTGGGTGATGCGGTTGTCCCAGAAGGCGATGTCGTTCTCCTGCCAGCGCCAGCGGATGGTGAATTCCGGCTTGGTGCTATGGGCGAATAGGAGTTTCAACAGCGCGTCGCTTTCGGCTGGCTCCAGCTCGTTGATGCGGGTGGTGAAGCCCTCATTGACGAACAGGCCTTTGCGCCCTGTAACCGGATGCGTACGAACTACCGGATGGGTCAGTGGCGGGTGCTTGCGTTGCACTTCGTGGTAACGCTCCAGTGCGTCCGGCGTATTGCCGAAGCGCTCCAGCGGGAAGGAGCGGGTGAAGTCGTGGGTCGCAGTCAGTCCATCAAGCAGCTGTTGCAGCGGCTTGGACAGCGCTTCGAACGCCGCGCTGCTGCTCGCCCACAGCGTGTCACCACCGAAGGCAGGCGGTTGCTTGGCTGCCAGTACCGCACCCAGCGCCGGTTCCTCAAGGAACGTCACGTCGGTGTGCCAGATGGCATTGTCACGCACGTCGGTTTCGGCGGTGTCCAGAACCAGCACTTCCGGCTGATCGGGGATGTTAGGGTAAATCGGGTGAATGTGCAGATCACCGAAGTAGCGGGCGAAGTTGGCCTGCTGCTGGGGCGTAATCGGCTGGTTGCGGAAGAACAGCACCTGATGAGTAAGCAGGGCATGTTCGATGGCGTCTTTTTGTTCGGCGCTCAGCGGCTGGCTCAGGTCGATGCCGTCAATCTGTGCGCCCAATGCCGGGCTCAATTGGGTGATTTGAATGCTCATCTAAATTCGTCCAACTCAGTGTGCCTGGCCGTGCCAGGGGGCAAGTTTGCGTTGCAGGGCGCGCAGGCCCAGCTCTAAAGCGAAGGCGATCAGGGCGATAACCAGAATCCCCAGTATCACCACATCAGTGACCAGAAACTGGGCGGCTGACTGCACCATGAAGCCCAGGCCGCTGGTGGCGGCGATCAGCTCTGCGGCAACCAGGGTCGACCAGCCGACGCCAAGGCCGATGCGGATGCCGGTGAGAATGTCGGGCAGGGCGCTGGGCAGAATCACATGGCGGATCAGTTGCGCCTGGGTTGCGCCCAGCGCTTGGGCCGCACGGATTTTGCTCTTGTCGGCGTTGCGCACGCCGGTCGCGGTGGCAATGGCGATGGGGGCGAAGATGGCGAGGAAGATCAGCAGCACCTTCGACAGCTCGCCAATGCCGCACCAGATCACGATCAGCGGCAGATAGGCCAGCGGCGGGATCGGCCGGTAGAACTCGATCAGCGGATCAAAAATGCCACGTGCGATGCGGCTGTAGCCAATGGCAATGCCCAGCGGGATGGCCGTCAGCACCGCTGCCACCAGTGCCAGGCTGATGCGCTGCAAGCTGGCGGCCAGATGCTCCCACAAAGAGCTGCCCATGTAGCCTTGGGTCAGCACCACCCAGCCACGTTCCAGCACAGCCTGCGGGCTGGGCAGGAACAGCGGTTCGATAAAGCCAAAGTAGGTCACCGCCCACCAGCTCCACAGCAGGAAACCTACACTTAGGCTGCTGATGGTGAACAGGCTGAGCTGACGCGGGGCGCGGCGCTTGGGCTGTTCGGCTTGGTCGTTGGAGTAAATGTATTCAAAGCTGCTCATGGGCGATTCCCCTGGCGTTCAGCAAATACCTGCGCAAGCACATGCTCGCGGGTGGCAATAAAGTCGGGATCGGATTTGATCGTCCGGGCGCTTTCGCCAGCGGCGTAGCGCTTACCGAAATCCAGGCTCAGGCGCTCACTGATGCGGCCCGGGTTGGGCGACAGCAGGATCAGATCGGTGGCCAGAAACACGGCTTCTTCAATGTCGTGGGTGATCAGGAACACAGGTTTGGCGGTGCGCTGCCAGACTTGCAGGAGCAGTTCCTGCATCTGCTCGCGGGTAAAGGCATCCAGCGCGCCAAACGGTTCATCCATCAGCAGTACGCGGGGCTCGGCGGCGAGGGCGCGGGCAATGCCGACACGCTGGCGCTGGCCACCTGAGAGTTCCCAGATACGGCGCTTTTCAAAACCGGCCAGATCGACCAGTTTGAGCAATTCACGGGCTTTGGCTTCGCGCTCAGCTCGGCCAACACCAGCCAGTTGCAGGCCGAAGGCGACGTTTTCAAGCACGGTTTGCCAGGGCAGCAAGGCGTCATCCTGGAACACCACGCCGCGCTCTGCACCGGGACCGGTAACAGGGTGTTGATCGAGGCTGATACGGCCAGCGCTGGGGCTTACAAAGCCCGCAATCAGATTGAGCAGGGTGGTTTTACCGCTGCCGGAAGGGCCAAGTGCAACCAGTAATTGCTCTGGGCCGAGGCTCAGGGATATGTCCGTCAGTACCGGCTCGGCCGTGCCGGGGTACTGTGCGCTGATGCGCTCCAGTTCGAGTAAGGCCATTTGCGATGTTCTCATCAGTAACGTGCCGCTCAGGTCTGCGGCACAAAGACGGTGTCACGGTGTCACGGTGTTGCAGGTGATTCAGGCTTCCGTTGCCGGATCGACCCTGTACAGCAGGATTTAAGGCGGTCAGCGTCCGTGCTGACCTTTCATTCCGCTTATTGCGGAATGAATGCGTTGGTGACGTACGGGCTGTAGTCAGTCAGCACCGCATCCACCTTGCCTTGCTCCTTGAGGAACGCAGCGGTATTCGTGATGGCTTTTACGGTCGGCTCACCTAAGGCTTTTACCTGCTCGGCCGCCAGCGGGAAGACGTTGCTTTGCAGCAGGCCTGGGATGTCTTCAGCTTTGGCACCGGTCAGTTTGGCGATCTTGTCGATGTTGCTTTTGTCCGCTAGCCAGGCTTGTGGGTCTTGGTTGTACTTGGCGTAAGCATCCAGCGTGACTTTGGCAAAGGCGCGCACGGCGTCTGGGTTCTTTTCTGCGAAATCTTTACGTACTACCCAGCCGTCGAAGGTCGGAGCGCCCAGCTTGCCCAGCTCACCTGAGGTGATCAGCACTTTGCCGTTCTCCTTGGCAACGCCCAACGCCGGGTCCCACACATAGGTACCGTCGATGTCACCACGCTTCCACGCGGAGATGATGGCAGGTGGTGCCAGGTTGAGGATCTGCACGCTGGCTGGATCAATCTTCCAGTGCTTCAGCGCAGCCAGCAGGCTGTAGTGGCCGGTGGACACAAACGGCACAGCGATCTTTTTGCCTTTGAGGTCTTCTGGGCCATTGATGCCATCACGGACCACCAGTGCTTCAGATGCACCCAGTTGAGCGGCGATCAGAAAGGTCTGGATCGGCAGTTGGCGGGTGGATGCAGCCGTGATCGGGCTGGAGCCGATGTAGCCGATCTGCACGTCACCGGAGGCAACGGCGGTGATCACTTCCGCACCACCGTCAAATTTGCGCCAGTCGATTTTGGCGTTGCTGGCTTTCTCAAACTCGCCGTCAGCTTGTGCCACTTTGGCCGGGTCTACAGTGGTTTGGTAGGCGATGGTGAAGTCGGCCGCTTGAGCACTGAGCGCAAAGCTACCAACAGCAATGGCGGCAAGCAGGCGGCGGGGGAGGAATTTATTTAGCATGACAGACTCCTGACCGACCTACTGCATCAGGAGTGGTCGGGCTTTTCTCGTTTTTTGATGGGGCTTACTGGGAGTCCGGTGGTCCGGTGAAATGCAATTTAATGGATATAAAAACCATCCAATAAATACTTTTTAAGCATATGCATATGTGTAATCGCTCAAGCAGGCCGGTTGAACAACCTCGTATTCCTGGCTTATGCCTAAACTGGCGTGAAATCTGCATTTACAAGCTATTCGCCGGTTTTTTGTCACCGGCCAGGAGGCTCTGACTATGCGTATAGCGGTACTACTTGCGGCGGCTCTAACTTTGAGCGGCTGTATGAAGCCCAGTGATTTGGCAGATGGCGCAGTGAATCAACTGCGGGATGTGGGGATGTTGGATCACAGCCATACCCAGCGCGTTAGCAACTGGCGTCTGCAACCGGATTCCTTCATCTATATTGCTCAAGGTGCATTCACGCCATCGGGAGGCGCCTATCCGCGACCCAATGTGGTCGCAGAGGAGGCCTTTAATGGTTTTGTCGAATACTTCCCCATGGTTCGTCGTGCCAAATCGCCTATAGGGCTTGAAGAGGCCATGGCCGAGGCGCGCAGCCTGGGCGCTCATTATCTGCTGTACAGCCGTTTTGCGTCTGCCAATGACCGCATCGGTTCGGTGGAGGAGTGGGAAGAGCAGGGCGACTGGGGCAATTTGGGCACTGATAAGGCTGTGATTCATCTGATGCTGCTGGAAACGAATACCCGTTATCTGGTGGATAGCGCACGTATTCGTAACCGCGGCGGCTTGCTCTCGCTATATGATGCCAAGCCTGAAGAATTGATACGCCCGCCGCTGGAGGACTACGCCCAGCGTCTGCTTGGGCTGAGTAATTGAAGGAATACGTAATGAGCGATACCGGTAAGGCCAGCAATTTGCTGGCGCAGATTCCCAAGAGCGAGGGCAAAGGTTTGCCGCCGGTGCACCTGTGGAATCCCGATTTTTGCGGCGATATCGACATGCGCATCGCCCGCGACGGTACCTGGTACTACATGGGTACGCCGATTGGCCGCAAGCCCATGGTCAAGCTGTTCTCCACCATCATCCGCCGCGACGGTGATGACTATTTTCTGGTAACGCCGGTAGAAAAAGTTGGCATCAAAGTCGACGACGCTCCTTTTGTAGCGGTGACGTTGCAGGTGGAGGGCGAAGGTGAGGCTCAAGTACTGCGCTTCACCAACAATGTCGACGATGAAATCATCGCGGGGCCTGAGCACCCTATGCGTTTTGAGCTTGACCCCGTAAGCGAAGAACCTTCGCCTTACTTGCACGTAAGAACTAACCTTGAAGCTTTGATACACCGCAATGTGTTCTATCAACTGGTTGATCTGGCTGTTAGCCGTGAGATCGACGGTCAGCAGTGGTTGGGCGTTTGGAGCAGTGGGGCATTCTTTCCGATTGCCCATGATCCGGCTTAAGTGAGTGGCTGAGGGTTTGTGGTTTTAGCCGTTTACGCTCTTATCAAAGCGAGTGAGTGCTTATGTGCGCGGATTGGTTGATTCTGGGAGTATAATTCCGCGTTTTCGATAAGATTTTGTCAAAGGACGGAGACCGGTCGGTCTCTTCAGCCAAGTATGGCCAGGTAAACCCAGTTCACCTGCAGTGGTCAGTTGTTTCTTACGGTATGTCCAATGCCTGTTAGCCAAGCTAAGACTTGCGACAGGCGCCGACCTGTCATGACCGGTCGGGGCATGATCATCTCCTTCTAAAAGGCGATTTGTCCTGTGAAACTACTCATTGTTGCTGTTTATCTGCTATCCATTGTTTATGTGCACCTTCGTGGCAATGTGCGACATAAGTTAAGCCGACAGCTCAGCGATCACTCCAGCTTTCTGGCTCCGATAAATACGTTCCTGTATCTGTTCTCCCGTAAACCCAACCGACCGTTTTTGGACGCTGCCGATTTTCCTGAGCTAACTGTTTTGCAGGAGAACTGGGAGACCATTCGTGAGGAGGGGCGTGCTCTGCTGGCTGCGGGGGCGATCAAAAAGTCTGATCAATACGATGACGTGGGTTTCAATTCGTTCTTCAAATCGGGCTGGAAGCGCTTCTACCTGAAGTGGTACGGCGACAATCATCCGTCAGCGATGAAGCTGTGTCCGCGGACAACCGAGCTGGTGCAGGGCATTGGCTCAGTCAAGGCCGCCATGTTTGCTGAACTGCCGCCGGGCTCGAAGTTGGTTCGTCACCGTGATCCTTATGCCGGTTCGTACCGCTATCATCTGGGCCTGGATACACCGAATAGTCCGGATTGCTTCATTGATGTGGATGGCGAGCGCTACCACTGGCGTGATGGCGAAGCGGTGGTATTTGACGAGACGTACATCCACTACGCGGAAAACGCCACGCAAGAAAACCGCATCATCCTGTTCTGTGATGTTGAGCGCCCACTGAAATACGGCTGGGCTACTGCGTTCAGCCGCTGGTTTAGCCGCACCGTTATGGCGGCAGCGGGTTCGCCTAATGAGGCGGGCGACAAAACCGGTGCACTGAATCGTCTTTTCGGCAAAATTTACAAAGTGCGCCTCTACGGTAAGGCACTGAAAAAGCGCAACCGTATTCGCTACTACATTGAGAAATGGGCGCTGTTTGGTGGGTTACTGCTGCTGTTTATTTTGATTTGATCCGGCAGTTATTCGGGCCTAAAACAAAAAAAGCTCCGTACCTTTCGGTACGGAGCTTTTTCTTTGGGCGACTGCCTTACATATTGGGGTAGTTCGGGCCGCCGGTGCCTTCAGGAGCAACCCAGGTAATGTTCTGAGCCGGGTCCTTAATGTCACAGGTTTTGCAGTGTACGCAGTTCTGTGAGTTGATCTGGAAGCGCTTGTCGCCGTTTTCCTGCGTAACTACTTCGTACACGCCTGCAGGGCAGTAACGCTGCGCCGGCTCGTCGTACAGCGGCAGGTTTTTGCTCAGCGGAATACTCGCATCAGCCAGCTTCAGGTGGCACGGTTGGTCCTCTTCATGGTTGGTGTTGGAGAGGAATACCGAGCTGAGCTTGTCGAAGCTCAGTTTGCCATCCGGCTTCGGATAGTTGATTTTCGGCGCCTGTGCAGCGGGCTTCAGGCGAGCGTAGTCTGGCGTTGTGTCGCGCAGGGTGAACGGAATCTTGCCGCCGAAAAAGTTCTGATCAAGCCAGTTGAAGCCGCCGCCGATGATGGCGCCGAACTTGTGAATAGCCGGGCCAAAGTTGCGGCTGCTGAACAGCTCGTCATGCAGCCAGCTGGCTTTGAAGCCATCAACGTAGCTGGTCAGTTCGTCACGGCCTTCGCGGCCTGCGAACAAGGCGTCAGCCACAGCTTCAGCGGCCAGCATGCCGGACTTCATAGCCGTGTGGCTGCCTTTGATTTTGGCGAAGTTCAGGGTGCCGAGGTCGCAACCGATCAGGGCGCCACCTGGGAAGACCATCTTCGGCAGGGAGTTGTAGCCACCTTTACAGATGGCACGAGCACCATAAGCAACACGCTTACCGCCTTCCAGATACTGAGCAATCACAGGGTGATGCTTATAGCGCTGGAACTCATCAAACGGCGACAGGTGCGGGTTGGTGTAGGACAAGTCGATGATCAAGCCGACTACCACCTGATTGTTTTCCAGGTGATACAGGAAGGAACCACCGGTGTTTTCGCTGCCCATGATGTCCATCGGCCAGCCAGCGGTGTGGACGACCAGGCCTTGCTCATGCTTGGACGGATCAATGTCCCAGATTTCCTTGATACCGATGCCGTAATGCTGAGCATCGGCTTCGCTGTCGAGGTTGAATTTCTTGATCAGCTGTTTGCCGATGTGGCCACGGCAGCCTTCAGCGAACAGGGTGTACTTGGCACGCAGTTCCATGCCTGGGGTGTAGTAACCCTCTTTAGGGTTGCCTTCGTGGTCAACACCCAAGTCGCCGGTCAGAATGCCGTATACAGCACCGTTTTCATCAATCAGCGCTTCCTGAGCAGCAAAGCCTGGATAAATTTCTACGCCCAGGTTTTCAGCCTGTTGGGCCAGCCAACGGCACAGGTTACCGAGGGAAATGATGTAGTTGCCTTCGTTGTGCATGGTCTTCGGAACGAAGAAATCAGGCACTTTCGTAGCACTTTCGGCATTTTTCAGGACATAAATGTCATCACGCTTGACGGGCGTGTTGAGCGGGGCGCCGAGTTCTTTCCAGTCGGGAAAGAGTTCACTCAGTGCACGCGGCTCGAAAACGGCGCCGGAAAGGATGTGTGCACCCACTTCAGAGCCTTTTTCAACAACGCATACACTGATATCTTTACCCGCTTCGGCGGCTTTCTGCTTCAATCGGCAAGCAGCGGACAAACCGGATGGGCCGGCGCCGACGATAACGACGTCGAACTCCATAAATTCGCGTTCCACAGGCAATCTCCTGGTCAAGGCTCTCTAGTTTTAATGTGTATTCAGGCTCAACCCTTGAACACTGGTAGTGCATTATATCTACACGCTTGTCCGGGTCCAATACAAACGTTTGTTTGAATTTTCTGTAGGGCTGTTAGAATCTTACTACACCGCAGACGTTCGGGTCTTCTGTTGTATTGACCGGGCCCCTGTCGTGCGGTCAAGATACGGGCGGTTTTGTGTCTGCCATCCATGTGGTTGACTCCCGGTTCCGGCCGGTTTGCGTTCCCGCCATGTTCGCTTCTGGCGACATCCATATTCACCGGAGAGTAACGAGGAATCCATGAAGGTTCTTGTAGCTGTCAAACGAGTGGTCGACTACAACGTTAAAGTTCGTGTTAAAGCGGACAACAGCGGTGTCGATCTCGCTAACGTCAAGATGTCGATGAACCCGTTCTGCGAAATCGCTGTTGAAGAAGCGGTACGCCTGAAAGAAAAAGGCGTGGCGAGCGAAATCGTTGTCGTCACCATCGGCCCGTCCGCCGCTCAAGAGCAACTGCGTACCGCGCTGGCTCTGGGTGCTGATCGCGCTGTTCTGGTTGAGTCGGCTGATGAGCTGAACTCCCTGGCTGTTGCCAAAGTGCTGAAAGCCGTTGTCGATAAAGAGCAGCCTCAGCTGGTCATCCTCGGCAAGCAAGCGATCGACAGTGATAACAACCAAACTGGCCAGATGCTTGGCGCTCTGACTGGTTTCCCCAAGGCACTTTTGCTTCCAAAGTTGAAGTGGCTGGCGACAAGGTCAACGTCACCCGTGAAATCGACGGTGGTCTGCAAACTGTTGCACTGAACCTGCCTGCGATCGTCACCACTGACCTGCGTTTGAACGAGCCGCGTTATGCGTCCCTGCCGAACATCATGAAGGCCAAGAAGAAGCCGCTGGAAACCGTTACTCCAGCTGATCTGGGTGTTTCCACCGCCTCTACCGTCAAGACCCTGAAAGTTGAAGCCCCGGCTGCTCGCAGCGCTGGCATCAAGGTCAAGTCTGTAGCTGAACTGGTCGAGAAACTGAAGAACGAAGCGAAGGTAATCTAAATGGCTATCTTGGTTGTTGCAGAACACACTAACGCTGCGCTGGCCCCTGTCACTCTGAACACTGTGGCAGCTGCTCAGAAGATCGGCGGTGACGTACACGTACTGGTAGCGGGCGCTGGTTGCGGCGCTGCTGCTGAAGCGGCTGCGAAAATCGCGGGCGTTTCCAAGGTCCTGGTTGCTGATAACGCTGCTTTCGCCAATCAGCTGCCGGAAAACGTAGCACCGCTGGTTGCTGAGCTGGGCGCTGGCTATAGCCACATCCTGGCTTCTGCTACCAGCAACGGTAAGAACATCCTGCCACGCGTTGCTGCGCAGCTGGACGTTGATCAGATCTCTGAAATCATCGCTGTTGAAAGCGCTGATACCTTCAAGCGTCCGATCTACGCCGGTAACGCCATTGCCACCGTGCAATCTTCCGCTGCAATCAAAGTCATCACCGTTCGTGGTACTGGCTTTGATGCTGTTGCTGCTGAAGGCGGTAACGCTGCGATTGAAGCCGTTTCTGCGGGTGGCGACGCTGGCAAATCGGCTTTCGTTGGCGAAGAGCTGGCTAAGTCCGACCGCCCTGAGCTGACCGCTGCCAAGATCGTCGTTTCCGGCGGCCGCGGCATGCAGAACGGCGACAACTTCAAGCACCTGTATTCCCTGGCTGACAAGCTGGGTGCAGCTGTGGGCGCATCCCGCGCTGCAGTTGACGCAGGCTTCGTACCGAACGATATGCAGGTCGGTCAGACCGGTAAAATCGTTGCCCCGCAGCTGTACATCGCGGTGGGCATCTCCGGTGCCATCCAGCACCTGGCCGGTATGAAAGATTCGAAAGTGATCGTTGCGATCAACAAAGACGAAGAAGCCCCGATTTTCCAAGTGGCTGATTACGGTCTGGTTGCCGATCTGTTCGAAGCAGTACCTGAGCTGGAGAAACTGGTCTAACCAGTATTTTCGCTAGAAAAAACCCGGCCTACGCCGGGTTTTTTTATGGGATAACTTCTGCGAAGTCAGTACAGTTCAGGCTTTCAGCTGAGCATTTGCACAAGGTTGTTTTGATGCGCGGTCAAAGGATTCGGGCGTTTGGTAGTGGATTAACAGACAGTTTGTCCGTTGCAGCCGGATATCTACCCATCGCCTTTTCGTTCGGTGTGGCCGCTATACAGGCCGGGTTGCCAGCTGCCATCGCTATCTTGGCCTCAGTCATTGTGTATGCCGGTGCCAGCCAGTTTCTTTTGATCTCCTTGCTGGCCTCAGGGGCTGGAATTTGGACTGCCTTGCCGACAGTGATGCTGATGAATGCCCGTCATGTTCTCTATGGTCCAGCCTTGATCCCTGGATTGTCTGCACCTCCTCAATTAAGAAGTCCGTTGCAGGCTTTTGGCTTAACCGATGAGGTTTTCGCCACAGCAATGAGTAAATTACCGTCGATCAACGAGGCTGACCGCGAACACTGGTTGTTAGGTTTGCAGATCGGGGCCTATGCCTCTTGGGTCGGTGGGACGATTGTCGGCGTTTTGCTGGTGGCAGAGGTGGGGAACTGGCCTGTGTCTGTACGTGAAGGGCTTTCGTTTGTGCTGCCTGCGCTATTTTTTGCGTTGTTGCTTGAGACAGGTGTCCGCCGCTGGATGCTGCCAATCCTGGCCGCCGCTTTGACAGCCGCAGTGCTAGGCCTGTTTATCGCCAACTACAACGCGCTTGTGGTGGCCATTTTGGTCGGGGCAGTGGTGCAGGCATTCTGGGGGAAGACCTCATGATGCAGATGTTTTGGATTATTTTGGCGTGTGGTGTTGGGACATTTCTGTTGCGTTGGCTGCCTTTGAGGCAGGCCCGTAAGCGACATACTACGGAACGTGGCTCAGCTGCAGTCGTGCGCCTTTTAGCGGGAGTAGGCCCCGCCGCGGTCAGTGCGCTGTTCACGGTATCGATTTACGGTTTATTGGGTACTGAACACACATTGAATCAATTTTTTAGAATCGTCTCGGCTTTGGCCATCGTGGTGATGGTGCGTATGTTGACCCGTGGTGGCGTAGCGATTCCTACTTTATGCGGCGCGCTGGGGTACGGATTACTCGGAACAATCTAATTAATCTGCACGCCTGTGATGTCAGTCAAGAGGGGCGCAGAGCGCTTCGATTAGATTCAGCACCTTTGCTGAGGCGCAGATAGTTACTCAACATAAGCTAGTATGGTTATGTCGTTTTTTGCTTATTCGTACCGCTTTTGCTTCAACTCTTCGAGAAGTCACCCATGCTAAAACGTGGTTTGCGTAAATGCGTTGCCGTTTTCTGTGGTCTGCTGTTGGCGCCTGTTGCTGCAAGTGCGGCGGGTAAGTGCGAGCGTCTGATTGCTACTGGCAATCCAGAGTATCCGCCGTATTTATGGCGAGACCCGCAGAACCCTCAGCAACTGATTGGCGCTAACGCAGACCTGTTGAAATATGTTGGTAATGAGCTGGGTGTGAAGATTGATGTCCTCTATACCGGACCATGGTCGCGGGCGCAGGATGAAGTACGCACAGGCCGGGTCGACCTGATAGCGGGCGCATTTCTGACAAAAGCTCGCCTTGGGGTGATGGATTACATTCACCCGGCGTTTTACACCACATCCAACGTGGTGTGGGTGCATAGCGGGGCTGAGTTTCCGTATGCGAGTTGGGAAGACTTGAAAGGACGTACCGGCGATACCCTAGTCAATAACAGCTTTGGACAAGAGTTTGATGCTTACGCCAAGAGCAATCTGACGCTCGAAGGTGTCTCCAGCCTTACACAAGCATTCAAGAAATTGCTGCTCGGGCGTACCGATTACGTCCTCTATGAGCGCTACCCTGGTCAGGCTCTGGCAGACAGTCAGGGGCTAGGGGATAACCTGCTTGTGCTGGATCCACCGATCTCTAGTGAAGGGCTATACCTGACTCTGTCGCACAATTCGGCCTGTAATGATGCCTGGCTCAGAGGTAAGCTTGCGCAGGCTATGACTGAGGCTCTTGAAAAGGGCGTGCCGCAGAGGTTGTTGGAGAACAATCTGAAACTTTGGAAAGAGCAACAGCCTCCAAGCCTGACAGAGGCTACTGAGTAGGGAATTCGTGTGAGTTATCGTCGTGTCTGTGTGGCCTTGCTGCCACTGTTTCTGAGTGCCTGTGCAACTACTGATCCTGAACCCGTTGAGCAACTACGCTTGACTGAGCAGGCTCTTTCTCAAGCCAAGGCGCTTGGTGTTACGGCTGAACAGTCAGCGACGCTGCGTCTGGCTGAACAGAAATTTGCATTGGCTCAGGCCTATGCAGAGGAAGGTGAGTTCAGGGATGCCCGTAACCAGGCTGAACAGGCGGAGCTTGATGCGCGTCTGGCCGAGGCTGAACATCTGACTGAAAAGAGCAAGCAACAGCTGGTGGAGCTTCGCAAGGGCATTACTCAGTTGCGCAAACAGCTGGGGGGCTTGCAATGAAAGCGTTGAAGTTAGCGCTGACGGTTATAACTGGCTCATACTTGCTTAACGGTTGTGCGGTGACACCAAACTCTGAGGCGGAGTTGGGCAAGGCCCGCGTAGCTTATGAGCGCCTTAAGGATGATGCCAACGTCTTGCGCAGCGCGCCTAAGGATTTGATTCGCGCCGGTGAGTCGTTAGGTCGGGCAGAACGTCTTTCCAGCTATTGGGGCAGCTCAGACGACGTGGCTCATTATGCTTATCTGAGCCAGCAATACGCCGCTATCGCTGAACAAAAAAGCCTGCTTAATCTCAATCAGGAAAAGGCCGCCAAGCTGGAGCTGGACAAACAGCGACTGGAATTGGCTTTGCGCGAAGCTAAGTTGCTCAATGTGCAAGATCAAGGCAGTTGGATTGAGGAGCAAATTGTCAGCCTCGCTTCGGACGAAGCTAACCGAGGTCTGGTTATGACCCTCGGCGATATGCTGTTTGATACCGGACACAGTGACCTGCAAATTTCTGCCAACCGTACGGTTTTGAAGTTGGTGCAGTTTCTGCAACTCAACCCGCGACGCGTTGTACGCATCGAAGGCTATACCGACAACACCGGCACAGCTGAAGAAAATCTACAGCTGTCCAACGCCCGAGCGCAGGCAGTGGCGGATGTGATGGTGGAACTCGGTATCGATCCGAAGCGTATTGAGGTCAAGGGATACGGCGACAGCTTCCCGGTAGCTGTTAATGCCTCGGAAAAAGGCAGGGCACAGAATCGCCGGGTTGAGGTCGTGATTTCTGATGAGAACGGTCGACTAAGCGAATCACGTTAATGCCATAAGTCCTAAAGCCCCGCTAGCCGGGGCTTTTTATTGCCTGCTGAAAGCTATTCACCCAATTTATTACTTCGTTGTGGACAATCTGCTGTATCGCTGACAAATTTCGTAACTGTGCCGGTTCAGTTTTGATTGATGACTATACTGTTACGGTTCAGTTAGCAGGGGTTAGGTCCATGACGAGTCTGTTGCTTTACCAGCGTATCGCTCAACAACTGGCGGATGATATCCGTCGCGGCGTCTATCAGCCCGGAGAGCGTGTGCCTTCCGTGCGCAAGATGAGCACGCAGTTGAACGTGAGTCATGCGACGGTGTTACAGGCTTATGCAAATCTCGAGGATCAGGGCCTGATCCGTGCACGCCCGCAGTCAGGTTTCTATGTCCACCAGAGCCCGGCATTGACGGCAGCCACCCCAGACATCGCTCGGGTTGAGCGCCCTGGTTTGGTAACCCGAGGCAGCATTATCAATCAGGTGTTGTCGGAGTCCCGCCGTGAAGGGGTTTTCCCTTTGGGCGCTGCGGTGCCCCATGTTGAGTATCTACCGGTACGGGCGATCAGCCAGCAGTTAGCCAAGGTCACTCGCTTTCAGACGGCCAAGTCGTTCGGCTATATGTTTAGCCCCGGCTATGAGCCGCTGCGACGCCAGGTGGCTATCCGTATGCGTGATGCGGGTGTGGTGGTTGACCCGTCTGAGGTGGTGATCACCCACGGCTGCGTGGATGCCGTACACATGAGTTTGCGGGTCCTGACCAAGCCAGGCGATCTGATCGCGGTGGAGTCACCCACTTATTACGGTTTGCTTCAGGTTGCGGATTTATTGGGGCTTAAGGTCATCGAGATTCCCGGAGATCCAACCACGGGGATCAGCCTTGAAGCGCTGCAGCTGGCTGCTAACCAGTGGCCTATTAAGGCGGTCGTACTGACAGCTCGTTTGAGTAACCCGCTGGGCAGTACGATGACTGAAGACCGCCAGCGACAATTACTGCGCCTGGCTGACAACTATGATTTCAAGATCATCGAAGATGATATCTACGGTGAACTGATGTTTGAGCAGGGCACCACGCGTGCACTCAAAGCGCTAGATCGCGACGCTCGTGTTGTTTACTGCTCCAGCTTTTCCAAAACCTTATCGCCGGGTGTGCGTATTGGTTGGGTGATTGCTGGGCGGCATCAGGAGGAAATCGAGCGTTTGCAGACCTTCACAACGTATTCAGCCTGTAGCGTGACGCAGATGGCTGTAGCGGCTTATCTGGAAAATGGTGGGTACGACAGGCATCTGCGCACCGTCCGTCAGGAATACCGCAAGAACCTGAATCTGTTTCAACTGGCGGTACAGCAGTACTTCCCGGAGGGGACTCAGATCAGCCGGCCTAAAGGAGGCTTCATCCTCTGGGTGAGCCTTCCTGCGCGGGTGAATACCAAGGAGATTCACCTTCAAGCCCTTAAACAGGGCATCAGCATTGCGCCGGGCCTGATATTCAGCAATACGGAGCAGTTTAACCACTGCATTCGCCTGAACTGCGGGATTCCATGGAACCGTGAGGCGGAGCGGGCGTTGATGACGCTGGGCTTATTGGCAACGCAGCTGTGCCAGGAGGCGGGGCCGGAGTCCTGAAAGGTGCTGGCAGAAATAGTTCTGCCAGCCTTAACCCGTTTCAGCCAAGCACTGCGTCTATTTGAGCGAATGGTTTGTCACTCGCATCAGGAGACGCCGCATGTCTTACCTTCAACTGTCGTTTCGGCCGCTGCTGGCCGGATTTGCTGTAGCCCTCATCTCAGGTCTTGGTCTAACCGCATGCAACTCCAGCATGCAAGAGGAAACGGTGGAGACTGAGGCTGCCGCAAAGCTCAGCCGCCATCAGCCTTTAGCCGCAAGCAGTGCGGCGATGCCGGTGGCGACCTACGCGATGATGCCGCAGCTGGTCATGGAAAGGTCTGTGCCGGAGTATCGTGAACAGTCCCGTGAGCAGTACCAGAAACAGGATGACAATCCAGTTCGGGCTGTCGCGGAAAACCCGGTTTCGACTTTCAGCATTGATGTGGACACAGGCAGCTATTCCAATGTGCGCCGTTTCCTTAATCAGGGGCAGTTGCCGCCGAAAGAGGCCGTGCGCCTGGAAGAGCTGGTCAATTACTTTCCCTATGATTATCCGCTGCCCACAGGTAACGTGCCGTTTGGCATCCAGACGGATGTAGCCACTACGCCGTGGAACCCGCAAAGCCGGTTGCTGCGAATTGCAATTAAGGCTTCGGATGTTCAGCGTGCAGAGTTGCCGCCAGCAAATCTGGTGTTTCTGGTGGACGTGTCCGGCTCCATGGACCGCCAGGACGGCCTGCCTCTGGTTCAGTCAACGCTGAAACTGCTGGTGGATCAGCTACGGGCTGAGGATAAAGTGTCGCTGGTCACGTACGCCGGTACCTCTCAAGTCGTGCTTGAGCCAACTTCAGGCAAAGAGAAAGCGAAGATTCGTGCTGCCATCGAGCAGTTGACTGCTGGTGGCTCGACAGCCGGGGAGTCTGGCATTCAGCTGGCTTATCAGCAGGCGGAGCAGGGCTTTATCGACAAAGGGATTAACCGCATCCTGCTGGCCACCGACGGCGACTTTAATGTCGGCATCAGTGACTTTGACGCGCTCAAAGAGATGGCCGCGCAGAAGCGCAAAACAGGCGTTTCCCTGACGACGCTGGGCTTTGGCACAGATAACTACAACGAGCGGCTGATGGAGCAGTTGGCCGATGCTGGTGATGGCAACTACGCCTATATCGACAACCTGCGTGAGGCGCGCAAGGTGCTGGTGGACCAGCTCAGCTCAACCCTGGCGACGGTGGCCAGCGATGTGAAGGTTCAGGTTGAGTTCAATCCCGCTGAGGTGAGCGAGTACCGCTTGCTGGGTTACGAGAACCGTGCACTCAAGCGTGAAGACTTTAGCAACGACAAGGTCGATGCCGGTGAAATCGGTGCCGGGCATACGGTTACAGCGCTATATGAGGTGATCCCCGCTGGTAATAAAGGCTGGCTGGAGCCTCTGCGTTATCAGGAGGCTGGTAAGGTTGCTGGCAAGGCTGGGGAAATGGCTTGGCTGCGCATTCGTTACAAGCCGGTTGGTCAGAACAGCAGCAATTTGCTGGAGCAGCCGATTGCATCTGGCGCGGTACAGTCGATCGACCAAGCCAATGAAGACCTGCGCTTTGCCGCAGCTGTGGCGGCATTCGCACAGCAGCTCAAGGGCGGTTCTTACACCGGAGATTTCTCCCTGGCTGACAGCGCGGCTCTGGCGCGCAAGGCTAAGGGTGAGGATTACTTTGGCTTGCGGGCTGAGTTCATACAGTTGGCAGAACTGGCGCAGAGCCTGCAAACTGAGAATTCCCGTTCTACGACTGCACGAGTGCAACAGTGAACCAGCCCCTCATGGAAGATGATGTCGCCTTGTTGCGACGCTACCGCCGCGGCGATGCTGCGGCCTTTGCCCAACTGTATGAGCGACACCGGCTAGGCCTCTTTAGCTTTATTTTAGGCTTGTGCGGTGATCAGGCTTTGGCCGAAGAGGTGTTCCAGGACACCTGGATGAGCCTGATCCGCACCCAGAGCGATCAGCGCGAGTCCGTGTTGTTCAAAACCTGGCTGTACCAGATCGCCCGCAACCGCCTGATTGATCACTGGCGTAAGAATGGTCGGCATCAGGCTGGGCATGATGAGTACGATGAAACTCAGCATGCCCAGCCCGACCCTCAGCCAAGCCCTGAGCAGCAGCTGAATCTAACCCGTGACCAGCAGCGCTTACAGGCTGCTTTGGCTGATTTGCCAGAGGAGCAGCGCGAGGTCTTTCTGCTGCGTGCCCATGGCAGTCTGGAAGTAGCCGATATCGCGGAGTTGACCCAGACCCCAGCTGAAACGGTAAAGAGCCGTTTGCGCTATGCGATGCAGAAGTTACGTCGGTTGTTGGCTGAACCCGCAGCCGAGGAGTTGCCCTTATGAAGCACGAATCCCCTATGACGCCTGAGCAGGAGCAGCAGATGCTGGAGCATTTCCGTCTGCATGCTCAAGGCGAACCCAGCGCCGCAGTCGATGCACAAATAATGGCAGCGGCCCGTGCAGCCACTGAGCAGCCTGTGACGGCGGGGCAACCCCAGTATTCGTTTTCACGCTTGTACTCCTGGCTATCGGGGGGGCGCGGTCAGCAGCGCTGGTCGCTGGCTTTGGCTGGCGTGGCCTGTTTAGGGATCGCCTTGAGTCTGACGTGGCGCCAGTTCGAGCCCACGGCTGATAAGTATGATGGTGTCCCTGCGTCAGAGTCGTACTCAGCAGTTTCGAGTGAGGCCCCTATGAGGCCGATGACGGCTCAGTTGATTGCGCCCTCAGCAGAAATGCGAGCCAGGTCTGCACAGCCTGAGGCTGCACTCGGCGCTCAGCCCAGCGCGAAGCAACGCGTTGAGGCCGCTTCAAGGGAACAGTTTGCAACCCTTGCCAGTGCGCCAGCGATGGAAACTATCAATTCAGACGAACAACCGTTGGTTATTGATCCCGACGTGCAGGAGCGTCTCAAGGCACTGCATGTCTTAAGGCAAGAAGGGAAAGAGAAAGAAGCTGAGGCAGCCCTGCAAACACTGCACAGGGATTATCCCGACTTGGATATCGAGGCACTGTTGCGCCAGTGGCAGGAGCAGGAGTGAGTGGAAGTGCTGACAGGTAGACATTCTGTTTGTTGAACTGTCGGCATTTCTAAATTGTGTCGCTAGACAAAACCCGCTTGCCAGTGCGTCTGGCACGGGTCAGCATAGCGGCTTTCTACGTATTGTCAGTCAGCTCTATGTCTCTATTTCGTTGCTTAGGCGTTATTGGACTTGCCGCATTACTTGTCGCCTGTGATCAGTCTGAAAAAGCCCAGCCCACGGTAAAACCGACGGCACCTGTTGAGCGCCCGCAAGAACAACCCACGCCTCCCGTTGAGCCTGTTGCGCCGATTGAAACCAGTGCGCCAGAACAACCCGAACCGGCCGCGCCTCCTGCGGTTGAACAGCCCACCATCGAGGTAAAGGCTAAGCCAGAAAGTGCACCTAAAAACGTCACTCAGGCCAAGCCAAAGCCCACAGTTAAGCCGTTGCCAGAACACGAACCGCTGAACTTGAGCCTCAACCCAAATGTATTTGACCCGCTAAAGCCGTATGACCAAGAGGATGTCCAGCCAGACAAACTGCTGCCACCACTGTTTGAAGAAAAGCCAGAACCGGAAAGCCCGTTCCAACTCAACGGAAAGCTGATCACCAATGACAGCATGCAAGGTGACTACTGGGACACGGTAGAAGGTGCGCAATTGAACTTTGAGTTCAAACAGTAGGCAGACGATGGTGTGCAGCAGGTGAGGTGATCTCAGAACCTGTAAGCGCCTTCTACAATAGCCTGATAGAGTGCGGGCCTGATGACTGTCAGGTGATGATCAGCGGGCAGCCTCACGAAGACAGAACCGTCAATTTTGTCAGGGGCATAGGCTTCATTCTTCAGCGCTGACTTCTTGTATTTGAAGGTGCCGGTTGTCTCTACGCTGTGCAACTGTCGATAGAACAGTGGCTCGGCGTAGGCAGGTAGAGCACATCCTGCTCATTCAAGGTCAGGCCTGAGTGGCCGAAGCCACCGTAGGATTTAATCCACTTGCCGTGGCTCATGATCGAGGCTTTGGGCAGCCCTGTGGTGCCGGAGGTGTAGATCAGAAAGCATGGATCTTTCATCCTCACCTGCGCAGACTCCGGCGGATTTTCTTGACGTTGGCTGCATGCAAGGTGGAACAGGTTTGTGCAGTGTGTTGGAGCATTACCCGCGTCTGTCAGGCAATCGTGATCGGCCACCCAATAAGGGTGTGGCGGTTTTTCGAGCTGCGAGCTGACTTCATCGTAGGCAGTCAGTAATTCATCGCCCACTACAACGAATTCCGGGCTAACCAGGTTAAGGCTGTGGGCCAACACCTTGCCGCGCTGCGTGGTGTTGAGCAGCGCGCTGACGGCGCCGAGTTTGCTCAAGGCCGCCCAAATCATCAGCATTTCTATGCGGTTTTCCATCATGACCGCGACAACACTGCCATGGCGTACACCTTCTGCCTTAAACGTCCACGCCAATCGGTTAGCCCAGGCATTGAAGTGGTTGTACGTGAGGCGGCGATGTTCATCCATCGCGGCAGGGCGTTCGCCGTGCAGGCGGGCAGCCTGCTCAATGGCCCAAGCCAACGACAGCTTCTTTTCGCGATTGCGAATCGCGGTGTAGTACAAGCCTCGCAACATGCGTGGAGTCTGGCTGAAGCGTTGCGGTAAACGAGCAAGAAAACGCAGCGGTGAAATCAGGTCGGTCTGGCTCATAGTGGTCAGTTTTTCTTGGCCTATATCCGTTGGCAGTGACGGCATTGAAAGGTCCAGCGAGCACCTATGGCGCCTGCGCGGCACTGTTCAGTCAATTCAGTAAATAGTGCTTCATTAGCTGCACAATCGCCCCCGATCTTTAGATAGGCGTGCACTTGACCGAAGCGGGTCAGTACACTGGACCCAAGATGGAATGACAGGGATTGACCATGCTTAAGCGCCGCAGACAGGCAGAAACAGCCAAACCACCTGAGAACGAGTCGATATTCACCATGATCGACCGGGTGATCTGGACGCTGGTTCGGATAGTAGGGCTGATGCTTGCAGCGGCCATTCTGACGCCGCATTTCTCTGTTCTGCTTGTACTGGCCACAGCGTTGCTGTGTTGGCTGAGCGCGCGAATGGGGATGAAGAAAGTCGCCAATTACATCACATAGAACCTGACTGTATTGGTGTTGGGCACTGCGTTCTCCTGCTTTTACTGGTTGCCATTTTGGCTTGGGGCCCCGTTGGGGTTGCTGGTGGTGCTGGTCGGTTTTACTAGGGGAGTGCTATGGCCTGATGCAACTGATTCAGACTAAGCCGCATCATTTGTAGGCAGCGACTGAGACGATTTACTGCGAGCAGATTGGCCACAAGGGCGAGGATGCCGGAATTCAGCCGTTATCTGCCTAGCGTATTTTCAACAGTCCGCAAGCGGCCAGTGCTGCCAATGACTTCCATCTGCGGCACCAAGCACGCGCTACGCCCTATGGCTGTTTTGAGCCTCAGTCCTATACCGTAAAAACTATCCCGAGTTGAGTCGCTTGGTGGTAATGGATGCCTGCACACTGCATCAGGGATTGTATAGAGCAATGGTGGTCCGCCGATGATTTGGTTAGCGTACAGCTTGTTCTTAATAGTGACGCAATATACCTGCCATATAGTCTTTTAGTAGCCGGATGATAAAGCCCCAAACTATTACCATGCCGGGACTGTGAGCGAAGGGGGGGGCAATGCTTGTGGGGCGTACTTTCGCGGAGATGTTGAAGTCAAGTCCTTACACCTAGTCGCACTTATGTAGTTGCATATCTGAAACGTCGGCTAGGGACTTATGGGGTGCGCGCGTGGATCTCAACTGTAAGGCGTGTACCAGCACGTCGCAAAACGCACATTTTAAAATTGAGTGCATTCTCCTGTATGACAGTAGGCAGCCGTGTGGTGTTGTGCAAATTACTCATGCCTGAATGATGGTGAAGAAAATTTTCGAAACATCTATGTAATAAAAATGGAGTATTTTTTAATTTATTTTTAATTTGGTATATGGGGGTTGCATTTTTAATTAGGGTGCCGTTTTTGTGTGAATATTTGTTTTGGCTCGTGACTTGATGTTGATTTTTACTTAATGTATGTATTTTTTTCTTTATGTAAGTAAATCCCTACGCTGCGTTCGGGTAGTCCTTGCATACGTGTTTTCCCTTCTGAACTATCGTTGACTTACTTCATCAGGTTGATTGCTCCTGAGATTAATAATCTTTCGCTTATATCGGTCTTGCCGACTATCTGAGTTATGAGTGTGCGGAATGCATTGCTCTTCCGGTAATAATCGATATCTCGGTTAAGTGTGATTTCTCTGGGGTGTCTGTGTTGAAGTGTGACCGATAAATAAATTATGAGAGAGTTTTCATGAAAAATATTTTTGTAGCTGCAACTGCCTCCATTGTTCTGGGAATGTCTTCTTTTGCTTTCGCAGCAACACCAAGCAGCGGTAATCCAGGTACTGTTCGTTTTATCGGTGAAATCGTCTCCGGTGCATGCGGTATCGATGCTGGTAGCATGGATCAGACTGTTTCCTTGGGGCAGGTCCCGGCTAGCCAGTTCAAGGCCGTTGGCGATCGCTCCAGCCCGAGCAAGTTCGATATCGTTTTGACTGATTGCGATACCAGCACTCAGAAAAATGCTCGTTTCACCTTCTCTGGTGTTCAAGATCCAGCTTCTCCTGCACTGTTCGCTACCACAGGTCTGGCTGAAAACGTTGCTATCCGCCTGCAAGCTAGCGCTGGCGAGATGCTGGAAAACGGTAAAGAGCAGGTTGCTCCGATTGTTTTGCAAGATGGTAATAACACTGTCAGCTTCGGTGCTATGTACGAATCTACAGCTGCTTCCGTAACACCGGGTGAAGCTGACAGCGTTGTTAACTTTACTGTTGCTTACAACTAATTTGCGCTAGGCGATGGTTGTATAGGAAAGGGGCGTAAATGCCCCTTTCTTCTTGTTAATTTCTGTATAGAGAAAAGGTGGATCTCGTGATCCGTCGTGAATGTTTTTTCCTTTGCTTTTTGAGTATCGCCGCGCCTTCTGTTGTGGCGCTAGAGTTTAATTCTGAGTTTTTAAATATAGATAATGATACAAATGTAAGTCTGGATAAATTTTCGCGCGGGAAGTACACGGCTCCTGGTAGTTATCTGCTTGATATTGTCGTTAATAAAAGGAGTTATGGTAGCGAGTCGATAGAGTTTAAAAGTAATGGTGAGGGGCTTGAGACTTATCCGTGTCTGCGTTTGAACTTGATAAGTAAATTTGGTCTCAAGTCAAGTTTGTTGGAGCTTCTGCCATATTACCAAGATACGGATTGTATCAGGCTAGATTCTATTGATAGTGCCAAAGTTAACTATCAGGCAGGATTGGCTCGACTTTCAATAAGTCTGCCTCAGGTTTCCTTTGAGTATGACGACCCTAGCTATATGCCTCCGGCTGCTTGGAGTGATGGTATTGACGGTGCGCTGCTGGATTACCGTGTAATTGCCAATCATCGGCACTCTACTGGGGCGGGTTCCAGTGGTGAGTCAAATTCTCTTCAGAGTTATGGAACTGCCGGGCTGAATATCGGTGCTTGGCGGATTCGAGCTGATTATCAGGCGCAGAAAGAAAGCGGTAGTTACAGCAGTACGTTCAATGACAAAACGTTACAGCTCAATCGATTCTATGCGTACCGAGCGTTGCCCTCTATCCGTTCAAAGTTCACCTTTGGCGAGGACTACCTGAACTCAGATGTATTCGACACATTTGCCTTAAAAGGCGCAACACTCAGTAGCGATGAACGCATGCTGCCGCTCAGGTTGCGTGGCTATGCACCATTGATCAGCGGGCATGCGCAGACCAATGCGACGGTCACTGTTTCCCAGGACGACCGCGTGCTCTACTCAACAACGGTCACCCCAGGCGAGTTCAGCATTCAGGACTTAGATAGCAGTGTTCAAGGTGTGCTGGATGTAACAGTCAAGGAAGAAGATGGAACTGAGCAGACTTTCACGGTAGCAACCGCGACAGTACCTTTTCTCGCACGTGAAGATGAACTTCGCTACAAAATTTCAGTTGGTCAGCCGCGCCTGACCGGTGGAGGTATTGAACCTAACTTCATCAGTTCGGAGCTAGCCTATGGCTTGCCTATGGAGGTGACTCTGTACGGCGGGGTGCTGGCGGCTGACGATTACTTATCCAGCGCACTGGGTATCGGTAAGGATCTAGGCCCATTTGGTGCTCTGTCTGTGGACGTCACCAATGCGAGGGCGAAACTATATTGGAGTGACGAACTCACGGAGGGTAACTCCTACCGAATAAACTATTCCAAGCGATTTGATGCAATTGGCACCGATTTGCGTTTTTTGGGGTATCGTTTCTCAGAAAAGTCCTTCACTAACTTCTCACAGTTTGTTGGATCACCTGATTCATACTCCATGAACTCGGGTAAACAGCGTTATTCCATCACCCTGGCCAAAAACTTCCCATGGATGTCGGCCAGCTTTTCCTATGACCACTCTACCTATTGGGATGCGCCGACCAATAACCGTTTTGGCCTGACACTGGCACGACGAGTATCTATCGCAGGGCTGCATAACCTGAACGTGCATCTGTCTGCCTATCAGACGCGCAATGCGCTCAATGACGATACTCAGGTTTACCTCGGGCTCAGCCTTCCGCTTGGTGAAGGTGCGGTGGTGTCGAGTAACATGCAGCACACAGGTTCCGGTGATCCTGGTGCCACTTTGGGCTACAGCTATGACGACGGCCGAGGTATCAATTACCAGGTTCACGGCACTGTGGGTGAGCAACGTAGTGCAAGTGCTAACGTAAGCAAGCGCACGGCAAACTACCGGGTGAATGCTTCAGCTACCACAGATGGAAGTACCTATCGTTCGGTCACCGCCAGTGTCAACAGTTCGGTCGTGTTGACTTCTCATGGTGTGATGTCCCACGCCAATGGCTCAAACGGTGATACCCGCTTGTTGGCTTCAACCGACGGCGTCGAAGGGGTTGCGTTTGCTGGTCTGGCACGCACCAACAGCAAAGGGCATGTTGTGGTTGATGGAATCCCTTCATTCCAGGCTTACGAGGCTCGAGTGAATGTAAATGAACTGCCACTCAACGTGGATGTAGCCAACCCAATTCAGCGCATGACGCTTACTGAAGGAGCTATCGGTCACGCCAGTTTTGCTGCAGGTCGCGGATATAACGCTTTTATAGAAGTTCTTCAGGAAGGCGGAGACTTTGTGCCGTTTGGTGCATCGGTTCAAGACGCTGTCACCAATCGGGAAGTAGGTATTGTCGGCGAGCAGGGAGTGACCTATCTGCTTGGTGTTAAAGCAGGTGCAGATCTGATTGTGCGTTGGGGAGATGGCCAAAATTGCAAGCTGGCTGAACTACCAGAAAGTGAAATCGTTACAAATGTAGCTAAGTCAGTGCTTTGTCTGTAAGCACGCCAGCTTTTTTTATGCTTGGAGAGATAATATGTTTTTATTACCACATCGCTACTTTAAACAGCGCATTTGCCTTGCCGCTAGTCTTTGTATTCCATTGTTGGTACAGGCTGCAGTTTCTCCAGATCGTACGCGAGTTATATTCGATGAGTCGGCCCAGTCGGTAGGCGTTACACTGAACAACAGAAGTACTGAACTTCCGTTTGTAGTGCAGTCATGGATTGAAAATGGAAACGGCGAAAAACTTACCAGTCCCTTCATGGTATTACCCCCTCTGCAGCGCATTGAGGCTAGCGAAAGCTCGCTATTACGTATCGTTAAACTCCCTGAGGCTGAACTTCCGAAAGATCGTGAGTCAGTTTTCTATTTGAATGTGCGTGAAATTCCACCTAAGAGTGAGGCCGTGAATACAATTCAAATTGCCTTGCAATCGAAGATCAAACTTTTCTATCGCCCTGCAGCCGTTAAGCGTGTTCGTGGCGGAGATCTAGCCGAGGGCCTTCATATTAAGGTCGACTCAGCAGCTAAACAGCTTACGATTAATAATCCGACCGCTTTTCATATAACCGTAGTGGGGCTACTGGCTGGCGTAGAAAAAATTAGTATGCCTATCGAAACGGTGATGATCGAGCCTTTCGGCAGTGCTCAATTTCCAATTACTCAGACAGGGTTTAAAGAGTTGTTCGTGTCTAACATGAATGATTATGGAGGCCAAGCAGATACACATTTCATTTGCAGCGCTGTTGAGTGCAAGGCTGCGCAACCATGAAAGTTAGCAGTTCGTCCAATCGCCACTTCTGGTGGATGTGTGGCCTGTTTGCGCTTCTGCTTTCATTCTCTCTACCGTCATGGGCTTTGCATTGCAAGTCAGTCACGGGCGCTGATTATTTGACTGAGGATATTGGCCCTGTATCGGTTCCAGCGACGGTCGCTGATGGCACCATCATTTGGCGATCACGCACACACACTGTGTCCGCTGAGTGCTGGAAGCACCCTGATTCATATCCTACTGAAAATGATCCAATCTATTTCTATGGCAACCCTTCCGGACTTTATTCCCCTGCTTGGGGCATTGAGTTCGGTTTGGTCTATAAAGGCCGTACTAATTGGGATGGTGACTGGAGTTCGAATCCTTCAGGTGGGGTGTATACCGGTCACACCTCTATCGCCTGCCCGTGGGCAATTACCTATCCGGCAATGAAGCAGTGTACTTTGGTGCGAGCGAATATTACGTTTCAGGTAGTGATTCGTAAGCGTGGATTGGAGCCACTGAAAACACCGACTCAAGACACGTATGACGTATTTCAGTTAGACGGGAAGTATGGTTTGTATGATGGTCCATCTAACCCGCACGGAAATTTTCGTTATCAACTGCGGGGCTTGCAGAATATCGTCGGTACAGACTGCGCCATTGATGTGACGGCTAAACCAGAGCCCGGAACTGTTAACTTTGGAACGGTTCAGACTACTACCACAGGCTTCTCACCACCAGCACCAACCAGAAGCTTCACACTGGAATTAAACAAAGCTTGCGAAACTGCCATCAATATTGGTGGTACCTTTATGACGTCTTACAAAGACGGCGATTATGTGATGTTGCCAGAAGCTAACAGTAAGTTCGGTATACAGATCAGGGATCAACGTAACAACCTCGTTCCGTTCAACGAACCGTTCCCTTTGGCCAAGTTTCAACCGAACCAACCACAAATCATTGTTCCATTCACCGCCACAATGGTGCCCTTGGATACTGATATTGACGAAGGGGCATTTGAAGCAATGATGGTAGTCCAAGTGGTTTACTACTGAGGCATTGCTGACTCTAACAGTCTGCTCTTGCAAGAGGCAAAACCTGCAAGAGTAGACTGCCTAACTTATTGAAGGGTCACTCCACAAACAAATCCGTCATCAACCCGCTTCCGTTCTGGTCGTAGCGGTACTTGTCAAAGTCAGTGACGCCTTGTTCGGCAAGGATTTCATCGTCAATCAGCAGGCGGCCGGTGAGGCTGCGGCCCGTTGTGTTGAGGATGGCGTAAGCGGCGTCCGCCATGATCGCCGGGGTGCGAGCCTGTTTGAAGATTTGCGGGCCGCCCAGTTCGAACTCGATGGCTGCTGTGGCAATCACAGTGCGTGGCCACAGTGAGTTGACGCTGACGCCGTGCTTCTTGAATTCCTCACTCATGCCGAGGGTCAGCATGCTCATGCCGTACTTGGTTACGGTGTAAGGGCCGTATTGGGCAAACCATTTCGGATCGAGGTTCAAAGGCGGGGAGAGGTTGATGATGTGTCCGCCGCTTTGTTTGAGATAGGGCAGCGCGGCCTGGCTGCAGACCATCACGGCGCGGGTGTTGATCTGGTACATCAGGTCAAAGCGCTTGGGTTCGAGCTTTTCCACGCCCACCAGCTTGATGGCACCGGCATTGTTGATCAGTGCATCAATACCGCCAAAGTGTTCGGTGGCTTTGGCCATGGCTGCGCGCACGGCTTCTTCATCGCGTACATCGAGTTGTATGGCCAGCGCCTTGCCGCCAGCTGCTTCCACTTCTGCGGCAACGCTGTGAATGGTACCTGCTAGTTTGGGATGGGCTTCGGCGCTCTTGGCAGCAATGATGATATTGGCGCCATCAGCCGCTGCTTTAAGGGCGATTTCGCGTCCAATACCGCGACTGGCGCCAGTGATAAACAGAGTTTTGCCTTTGAGGGACATCGTGTAAGCCTCCGGTGCTTGTGGCTGTTTAAAAATCAATTCGAGCCAATATCAATCGTGATAAACGAAAAAGCCCCTCCGCAACGCTGGCGTTAACCAGTGTTGAGGCGGGGCCAGGTAAGGCTGCATGGGCACCGATTAAGCTTCGTCAGCCTCGATTTCCACCAGCAGTTGGCGATTCTTAACCTGATCGCCTTTATTGGCACCAACGCGGCGTACGGTACCGTCTACGCCTGCTTTGAGTGGGTGTTCCATCTTCATGGCTTCCAGCACAACCAGCAGTTGGCCTTTGCTGACCTTGGCGCCTTCTTCCACCAATACATCAACGATTGCACCGTCCATAGGCGCTTTCACCGCACCGCTGCTGGCCGCATTCTGGCCACCCGCTGGCTCGTGGGTAACGTCGATCAGTTCGAGGTTGCCGAAGTGGCCGAACAGCCAAACCTTGTCACCGTCTAAGTGGTACGCCTGACGACGACGGATGCCGTCTTGCTCTAGGGTCAGCCAGCGGCCATCGCTGTTGAGCAGCTTCAGTTCGACCTGCGTTTCACCGACTGTGGCGCGCAGGTAGGCTTGAGTGCCATCGCCCAGTACGTCGAGTTCAACGGCACACTTCTGCTCGCCCTGTTTCAGGGTGAAGCGCCACGGCGCGCTACCCGCGCTGCGCCAACCGGCAATACCGCCCTGATGGGCGCGACTGTTGGCCGAGGCCTGATAGAGCAGGGCGGCGGCAATGGCCAGCTCGCTTGCAGCCGGGGCTTGTGGGGTCAGGCTCTCGTCGCTGGCAAAGTGCTCGGCGATAAAGGCGGTGGTGGCCTTACCCGCTGCAAACTCTGGGTTGGCCAGCAGGTTGGCGAGGAAGCGCTGGTTGCCGTTTACGCCCAGCAGCACGCAGTTTTCCAGCGCGCGAACCAGCTTGCGGCGGGCATCTTCACGGGTTGCGCCGTACGCGATGACTTTGGCCAGCATCGGGTCGTAGAACGGGGTGACTTCCTGACCTTCCACCAGACCGTGGTCGATGCGCACGCCATCCAACAGCTCAGGCTCCCAGCGCAGCACGCAGCCAGTTTGCGGCAGGAAGTTCTTGGCGGAATCCTCCGCGTACAGGCGCACTTCCATGGCGTGTCCGGTGAGCTGGATCTGCTCCTGAGTCAGCGGCAGCGGTTGGCCTTCGGCAGCACGGATCTGCCACGCCACCAGGTCCTGGCCGGTGATCAGTTCAGTAACCGGGTGCTCTACCTGCAAGCGGGTGTTCATTTCCAGAAAGAAGAACTCGCCGCTGGCATCCAGCAGGAATTCCACCGTACCGGCACCGACGTAGTTCACGCTGGCAGCGGCTTTCACAGCCGCTTCACCCATGGCTTTGCGCAGCTCTGGGGTCATGACCGGGCAGGGGGCTTCTTCTACCACTTTCTGGTGGCGGCGCTGCACGGAGCAGTCACGCTCACCGAGGTAAACGATGTTGCCATGCTGATCGCCAAACACTTGGATTTCCACGTGACGTGGGCGAATCACGGCACGCTCCAGAATCAGCTCACCGGAGCCGAAGGCGTTTTGCGCTTCGGAGCGGGCGGTGCGGATTTGCTCTTGCAGTTCGCTGGCCTCGTGCACCAGGCGCATGCCACGACCACCGCCACCAGCGCTGGCTTTGATCATCAGCGGATAGCCGATGCGGCCGGCTTCAGCGATTAGGGTCTCGTCGTCCTGTGCGGCACCTTCGTAACCCGGAATGCACGGCACACCGGCTTCGAGCATGGCGATTTTCGACAGGCGCTTAGAGCCCATCAGGTGGATGGCCTCAACGGTCGGGCCGATAAATACGATACCGGCGGCCTCGCAGGCGCGGGCAAAGTCGGCGTTTTCCGAGAGGAAACCGTAGCCGGGGTGGATGGCATCTGCGCCGGTCTTTTGGGCCGCCGCGATGATGTTGTCGATCACCAGATAGGACTGGTTGACCTGCGCCGGGCCGATACACACGGCTTCGTCAGCCACTTGCACATGGCGGGCGCCAGCGTCGGCCTCAGAGAACACCGCCACGGTGCGGTAACCGAGGTCTTTGGCGGTGCGCATTACCCGGCAGGCAATCTCACCGCGGTTGGCAATCAGAATCTTATTGAATGCAGCCATTTATTGTTCTACTCCTGCCGTCTAATCCGCGCTGGGACTCTATGGGTGGATCGGGGCGCGTCGTTCACGCTTGATTGATCCACCGTGCGGTGTTCGGGTGATGTGGAAAGCAACATCCACCCTACGATCTGTATATCCGTGTTATTGCGCCCACTTGGCAGCACGCTTCTGTACAAAGGCCATGGTGCCTTCAACACCTTCCGGGCCGGTGACAGCGGCTGCAAACTGCTCCGCAGCACGGTCCAACAGGCTGCTCAGGGCTTCTTGCTCGGTGTCCAGCAACAAGGCTTTGGTCAGTGCGTTGGCGTGTGGCGCGCATTTGCGCACTTGCTCGATAGTCTCTGCCAGACGTTGTTCCAGATCGCTGTCGTTGCTTTCGCAGTAGTGCACCAGGCCCAGACGCAGGGCTTCTTCGCCGTTGAAGCGAGCCGCCGTAAGCGCCAGACGGCGGGCCTGAGTCAGCCCCACACGCTTGACCACAAACGGTGCGATCTGCGCGGGCAGAATACCGAGAGTGGTTTCCGGCAAACCGAATTTGCAGGCGCTGTCGGCAATGGCGATATCGCTGATGCAGGCCAGCCCGAAACCGCCGCCGAGCACGGCACCTTCCAGCACAGCGATGACCACCAGCGGGGCGCGCTGGAACTCTTCCAGCATGGCGCCGAAGGCGCGGTTCAGTTCGCGATAGGCGTCGCCGCCTTTGGCGCGGGCACCGGCCATGTCTTTGATATCGCCACCGGCACAGAAGTGGCCACCAGCGCCACGCAGCACCAGAGCACGCACGTCGTTCTGCTGGCTGACGTGGGCCAGCACCGCACGCAGTTCATGCACCATGGCCAGACTCATGGCATTACGGCTGTCCGGACGGTTGAGGGTGACGTGCAGCACGCCCGCCTCAAGGTTCAACAGCAGTGTTTCGCAATTCGGTAATTCAGCCATTGCAGGCTCCTTAAATCTTTTGCCTAACGCACTTCGTTTGGGGCCGGGCATCGTCATGTTGGATGTAAAACGACGACTACGCGCCCCGATCCACCCTACAGTCTGTATCCACCAGAGCGCCGGTTACCCCGGTAGGGTGGATGTCGCTTTTTACATCCACCGTGCGATCTCAATGGTGGATCGGTGAAGCGCGATCCACCCTACGTTCAGCGCCTTAGCCTTTCTTCTTGCCGGGTAGGGTGCCCATCATTTTGCAGATGATGCCGAGCATGATTTCGTCCGCACCGCCGCCGATGGACACCAGACGCACGTCGCGGTAAGCGCGGGAAATCGGGTTGTCCCAGGTGTAACCCATGCCACCCCAGAATTGCAGGCAGCTGTCGGTCACTTCACGGCCCAGACGACCCGCTTTGAGCTTGGCCATGGAGGCCAGCTTGGTCACGTCGCGGCCTTTGATGTACAGCTCGGTGGCTTGGTACACCAGCGCGCGAAGGGCTTCGATTTCAGTTTGCAGCTCAGCCAGGCGGAAGTGCACATACTGGTTGTCGATTACCGGTTGGCCGAAAGTGTGGCGCTGACGGGTGTATTCAATGGTCTGGTCAACGCAATACTCCAGGCCTTTGATGATGTTGGCAGCACCGAACAGACGCTCTTCCTGAAACTGCAGCATCTGCATCATGAAGCCAGCGCCTTCGTGGCCGATGCGGTTGCGCTGCGGCACGCGCACGTCATCGAAGAACACTTGAGCTGTCTCGGAGGAACGCATGCCGAGCTTTTCGATGTGCTGGCTGAGGGTGATGCCCGGCGTGTTCATCGGCACCACGATCAGGGATTTGTTGACGTGGGGCTTGTCGTCACTGGTGTTGGCCAGCAGGCAGATAAAGTCGGCTTGCGGGCTGTTGGTGATCCACATTTTCGCGCCGTTGATGATGTAGTCATCACCGTCTTTGCGTGCGGTGGTTTTCAGGCCGGCCACGTCGGAGCCTGCGCCGACTTCGGAGACACCAATGCAGCCAATGTAGTCACCCGCAATGGACGGGGCCAGGAACTCCTCACGCAGGGCATCGGAGCCGAAACGGGCCAGCGCCGGGGTGCACATGTCAGTCTGCACGCCGATGGCCAGTGGTACGCCGCCGCAATGGGCGGTACCGAATTCTTCAGCAGCTACCACCGAGTAGCTGTAATCCAGGCCCATGCCGCCGAATTTTTCCGGCTTGGAGATACCCAGCAAGCCCAGATCACCGGCCTTTTTGAAAATTTCACGCATCGGGAAATGGCCGTCTATTTCCCACTCTTCGACGTAGGGGTTGATCTCCTTGTCGACAAAGTTTTTCACCGTGCGGCGCAGTTCTTCGTGTTCTTGAGTGAAGTTCATCGTTGTTATTCCTTCTTTCAAAAAGTGTCAGTTCAGGACTGCGGCTCGATTACAGGCGGGCCACACCAAATGTGTTGGACTTCAATGGGCGGATACGCGCCTCTTCGCAAATGTCGAGCAAGAAACCCAGCAGCTTGCGCGTGTCACGTGGGTCGATCAGGCCGTCATCCCACAAGCTGGCGGTGCCGTACAGCGCGGTGGACTGGCTGTCGAGCTTCTGCGCAGTCACTTGCTCCAGCATGTCGAGCATTTTCGGGTCGGCTTCTTTGCCTTCTTTTGCGTGTTTGTCTTCAGTGACGATACGCAGCACCTTACCGGCCTGTGCGCCACCCATAACGGCGGTACGGCTGTTCGGCCAGGCGAAGATAAAGCGCGGGTCCAGGCCACGGCCGCACATGGCGTAGTTACCGGCACCGTAAGAGCCGCCGACAACGATGGTCAGCTTCGGCACGGTGGCATTGGCCACCGCCTGGATCATCTTCGAGCCGTGCTTAATCACACCGTTCTGCTCAGACTCGGTGCCGACCATAAAGCCGGTGGTGTTGTGGAAGAACAGAATCGGCGTATTGCTCTGTTCGCACAGTTGGATGAATTGAGCCGCCTTAGCCGCACCACGCGGCGTGATCGGGCCGTTGTTGCCGATAAAGCCGCAGGGCTGGCCTTCAATGGCAAGGTGTCCGCACACGGTCTGGCTGTCGAACTCGTTTTTAAAGTCGAGGAACTCGGAGCCGTCAGCGATGCGGGCGATGATTTCGCGCACGTCGTAGGGCTTTTTTGCGTCGTTGGGCACGATGCCCAGCAGCTCTTCAGCCGGATACAGCGGCTCGCGCCAGGTCTTTTGCGGGCGGGCGGGGAGCTGGGCATTCCACGGCAGCATGCCGAGAATTTCGCGGGCCAGGCGCACGCCATCGGCATCGTTCTCAGCCAGGTATTCAGCGGTACCGGCCACTTGGGCGTGCATCTCGGCGCCGCCCAGTTGTTCATCGGTGGCGATCTCACCTGTAGCAGCCTTCAGCAGAGGCGGGCCAGCGAGGAACATCTTGGCCTTGCCGCGCACCACCACAACGTAGTCTGAAAGGCCTGGTTGGTATGCGCCACCGGCGGTGCTGGAACCGTGCACCACGGTGATTTGCGGCAGGCCCATGGCCGACATACGCGCTTGGTTGGCGAAGCCGCGAGCACCTTCAACGAAGATGTCCGCCGCGTAGTTCAGGTTGGCACCGCCGGACTCGGCCAGCGTCACCACCGGCAGTTTGTTTTCAAAGGCGACCTGTTGCAGGCGCAGGGATTTCTTCAGGCCAGTTGGCGAAATGGTGCCGCCCTTGATGGCGCTGTTGTTGGCCAGCACCAGGCAGCGCACGCCTGAGATGTAGCCAATACCAGCGATGATGCCGCCACCGGCCATGCTGCCGTCTTTGTCATCGTGCAGCTTGTAACCGGCCAGGGAGGACAGCTCAAGGAACGGCGCGCCCGGATCGAGCAGCAGGTTCAGGCGTTCGCGGGGCAACAGCTGGCCACGGCGCTCGAATTTGGCTTTGGCTTCATTGGCCTTATCCAACACCTTTTGTTCGACTTCACGGAAGCTCTGGATGGCAGCGAGCATGGCTTCACGGTTCTGGGCGAACCCTTCGCCGTGAACGTCAATTTCCGACTGGATAACTGGCATCAGATTTACTCCTTGAACACTTCAGGCAAATAGGCCCGGTGGAAACCGTTATAGGACTCGCTGTTCCTCGCTTTGCCGAGGGTCCAGGCGCGGGTGCCCTGGCTGGCGGCGCCATCAATGCGGATGGTGTTACCGCTGATGAAGTTGGCGCCAGGGGAGAGCAAGAAGACGATGGCCGCAGCAATCTCGGATTCGGTACCAATGCGTTGCAGCGGCACGTGATCCTTCAGGTTACGGATCATGGTTTTCATCGACTCCGGGTAAGTGTCCATGCCACTTGAGGCCACCCAGCCCGGCGCCACGGCGTTGACCCGCACACCGGCATGGCCCCACTCGTACGCGGCAGTCTTGGTGAAGTTCTCCATACCGGCACGGGCTGCACCAGAGTGGCCCATGCCCGGCATGCCACCCCACATATCAGCCAGCATGTTGACGATGCTGCCGCCATGCTTGCTCATGCTTTGCATAAACACTTCTTTAGCAATGAGGAAGCCACCCACCAGATTGGTCCGTACCACGGCCTCAAAGCCTTTCTGGTTGATGCCAATCAGAGGGGCAGGGAACTGGCCGCCGGCGTTATTGACCAGATGATGAATCTGCCCGCGCTCAGCGATGATCGCCTTGACCATAGCCTTGACCGCTTCTTCATCACGGATGTCGCAGGCGTGGAAGCTGACTTCGCCGCCGTCTTCACGAATCTCCGCTGCGGTCTTTTCCAGCTTCTCCAGTTTGCGTCCTACCAGCACCACATGGGCACCCAGATGGGCCAGCTCATGGGCTACGCAGCGACCAATGCCACTGCCGCCACCGGTGACCACGATGGTCTGACCGCTGAACAGGCCGGGCTTGAAGACTGAGTCATATGCCATTGTTGTTTTTGTCCTATTCATAAGGCAGAAGTCTTGTGGTGCCTTCTGCCAGAAGCTGGTGGATGAATAAAGCGCCATCCACCCTACACAGTGTTCGCCAGTCCCGTAGGGTGGATCGGGGCGCGTAGCCCGCGCTTCACCGATCCACCGTGACCATCTCAAGCCCTACAACGATTCAGCCAACGCCTTCGGTACGGATACCGGAAACTCCAGCAGTTGCTGAGCAAAGGCCTTGCCTTGTGGGTCGATGCGTAGAGAGGCAACACCACCGCCGCCCAGTGCATTTTCCAGCAGGAAGTTCAGGCTGTTAGTGCCCGGCAAATGCCAGCGGCTGACTTTGCTCTTGTCGCCTTCCAAGGTGTGGCCCATCCAGTCGGCCACCGCACCTTCAGTCAGCGCCGCAGCAATCCAAGGCAGGTACTCGGCTTTACGGGCCATCACACCGATGTTGCTGTGGTTGCCTTTGTCACCCGAACGGGCCACGGCCAGTTTCACCAGCGGTACAGTGACTTCGCCCTGGCCCTGCGGTTGGGCGACGGCCACATCAGCGCCGATCAGCTCAGCGTTGTAGGCAGGGAGTTCAGGCAGGCTAACCGGTGTGCGCTCGCCGTTGATTTCCACTTCCAGGTTGCACGCGCTCTTGTCGGCGAGGAAAGAGAACAGGCGGATGATCGGGTAAACCGTCGGGCGGCCGCCGACGATGCCGGTCAGGCCCGGAGCCATACCGGTCGAGGCTTGGGCGATCTCGCGGGAGAACAGCACCAGTGCTTCCTTCTTGGCGTGGCTGACGGCCAGTTTCACGATCACTTCGCGGGTGTCTTTGCGCTGGCCTTGTGGGCCGTAAGTGGCCTCGGTGCCCAGCAGCTCAATATTCACATCGCGGTAAGGGCCCCAGCCGCGCTCGATGAACATTTCCTGAGTCTTATTGATGATCGCCTGGCTCACGCGCTCGGCCTTGGCCACGGCGTCGATACCGGCCAGCAAGCAGCTGGCAGTGCAGCGGAAGCCATCCGGGTGAGTGGCGCTGACTTTGTACTGATCAGTCGGTGGCAGGCCTTTGGCGCCTTTAACCGACACCACGTTTTCGGTGACTTGCTCCAGCTTTACTTCGCTGAAATCGCAAATCACGTCCGGCAGCAGGTAAGCGCGTGGGTTGCCGATTTCATAGAGCATCTGCTCGCCCACGGTGAACGGCGTGACCAGACCGCCAGTGCCTTCCGGCTTGCTGATGGTGAAGCTGCCGTCTGCGCTGGCCTCAATAATCGGGAAGCCGATGTGCTCGTAATCCGGCACATCGCGCCAGTCGGTGAAGTTGCCCCCGGTGCTTTGGGCACCACACTCAACCAAGTGACCCGCGAGCGCGGCTTGCGCCAACTTGTCGAAGTCGCTCCAGTCCCAGCCGAACTCATGCACCATGGCGCCGCTGACGACTGCGCTGTCGACCACGCGGCCGGTGATCACAATATCTGCACCTTGTTCCAAGGCGGCTGTAATGCCCGGCGCGCCGAGGTAAGCGTTCATGGAAACGCAGAAGGGCGGCAGCGGGTTGCCGTTGAACATCTCTTTAGTACCGGCCTTGGCCAATTCGCCCAGCTTAGGTTGCAGGTTGTCGCCGTGCAGCACAGCAATCTTCAGGCTGACACCAGCTTTCTCGCAGGCTGCGGCCATGGCGGCGGCGCAAGCCGTCGGGTTAACCCCACCGGCGTTGCTGATCACGCGGATTTTTTTCTCGGCGATCTCACCCAACAGCGGGGCCAGTACTTCGACGAAGTCTTTGGCATAGCCTTCGTCCGGCTTCTTCATCTTGGCGCCCGCCATGATCGACATGGTGATCTCGGCCAGATAGTCGAAAACCAGATAATCAATAGTGGCACCGCGTACCAGTTGGGCAGCAGCAGTGGAGGTGTCGCCCCAGAAGGCGGAAGCGCAGCCGATGCGTACTGTTTTTGTCATTGGAATAGCCCGCAACACAGGAATAGGGTGAAATGAAGGCTACCAAGCAAGCGCTTGGTTGAAAAGACCCTGTTTGTGTTTCTTTGTGAAAATTGTGCCAAGCGCTTGCTTGGTTGGTCGGTAGCGCATAAATTCCCCCCCAATTGCGTTTATGTCAGTTCAATGGCACGGCACTCGGGCACTTGCGGCCGGTTTACACGATGCGTAGCTGGCTTATCAGGTTGTTGGAGAACAAAGAAGTGGATGAACAGAAAGCCCAGGCCGTATTGCATGAACTGGTCAGCAGCGGGCAGATAACTGATCCGGAGAGTGCCCGTGGCAAGCTGTTGCAAACCGCCGCGCACCTGTTCCGCAGCAAAGGCTACGAACGCACCACCGTGCGCGATCTGGCCAGTGCAGTGGGGATTCAGTCCGGCAGCATCTTCCACCACTTTAAAAGCAAGGACGAAATCCTCCGCTCGGTGATGGAAGAAACCGTCCGCTACAACACCGCCCTGATGCACGCCGCACTCGCCGAAGCCACTGATCTGCGTGGTCGCGTACTGGCGCTGATCCGCTGCGAACTGCAATCCATCATGGGCGGCACCGGCGAGGCCATGGCCGTGCTGGTCTACGAATGGCGCTCCCTGTCAGAAGAAGGCCAGGCCTTTATCCTCAAACTGCGCGACCAGTACGAACAGCTCTGGCTTCAAGTCCTCACCGAAGCCAAAGAAGCCGGCTTTGTTAAAGCCGACCCCTTCATCCTGCGTCGCTTATTGATGGGCGCCCTGAGCTGGACCACCACCTGGTTCCGCCCCGAAGGCCCAATGCCGTTGGATCAGTTGGCGGAAGAGGCGCTGCATATGGTGTTGAAAGAGGGGTGAGTCGATCTCGTTAGATAGTGTCCGGCCATTTAGGTGTATTAGTCTTCAGGGCTAACTGGTATTACGAGTTAAGTCCCTCGCGTTATACGGGGGGCGTATTTTGGGAGAGTGGCTTATATAGTTAGTACCACGATCCTTCTGCTCTGAAGTCGATCTTTTTGGTTTCAGGGTCAAAGGTTATTTTTACTTTTTCAGGTGGCTCAATGAAGGTTTTTGGAAAGCTCAATTGATTTAGCCTTTGTATAACTCCATTGTCATCTGTTAGAGCTACCCGTGCGCCGCTCCTAGTTTTCATTATTTTCATGAAGGTTCTATTATTTTCTTGGCTTATTGGTATTAGTATTTCTTCGGGTAGTGGTTTTAGGTATTCAAGATAGTTAATAAAGTTGTTTTGTTTTTCTGTGTCACCTGATAGGTATTCTATCGCTGCAGATATTTCAATTTGGCTGCTGAAGTAGGTGTAGTTGATGCACCATAGATTCATTTCGCAATTGCTTTTCATTGGGACGGCCCATTTTACTACTGGCAAAGATTTTGAGATGGCCACGCCAGCAGTTAATGCGCTCTCACCGAGTAGTGATTCAAGTATTATTTCCTTTGCTTCATCTAAGATTACGCACATTGGTGCATTCATGCGTGGCTCGAACTTCGCCAGTTTGTTAAATTCCCTGCTTAAGGATATTCTTCTATCGGCGTCATAAATTATGTCTCCCCGGGATATTGCGCCGCGAAACATGAATCCTTTCGCTAAACCTAGTTCTAAGAATAAATGGATTGCTCCTACAAAGTTGCAATTGGATACAGTGTCATTTGTGTCGTGAGAGATTAGTAGTATGGAGTCCGATGCAATTTCTGAAATTTCAAAGTTGGTGCTTGGTCCTTCATAGTTCATGGGCTTTCCGAAGAAGACCTCATCTCTGGCGATGTCAATAAAGTTTGAGTATCTTTTGTAAATTTCTTCGATGCCAAGTTTTTCGATCATGGATGAGTAACCAAGCACATCCAAAAAGCAAATCAGTCGATTCTTGTGATGGTTCATGTAATACGCCAGTTTTTGTTGGTGTTAGTGTGTGCGGTTGCTTGAAATTCTTATTTTGTGTTTGATTGGTTCGAATGTTCTGTTTGGGTGCGTTGAGGGTACATATTTTCAGTTTTTTTGGTCGGTTTTATAATTAGGATTGTTTTGTGGGTAAAAACTTTTAAAAATCTCTGACTTGAACTCAATTTTGCCTGCTCCTAAGAATGCGACCGCTTGGTTTCGTTGAGTCGCCTTACTTTTCTTGTAATGTTTTTAGTACACCGGCAACCGCAGCGGATAGCTCAGCAGCAAGATGTGCAGAGTATTTACTGCCAGATGCAGGGCTATCGCCAGGCTGATACGGCCGCTGAAGTGGTACACCAAGCCGTAACCCAGCCCGGCAACGCCGGCGAGCAAGGCGAAGAGGGGGCTGAAGGGTAGGTGGACGGCTGCAAAAATAGCCGTGCTGATGCCGATGCCCGTCCAAGCGCCGAGCCAGCGCACCAATTGGGTTTGTAGCAGGCCACGGAAGAGCAATTCCTCAGCCAGTGATACCACGCCTAAATTTACCAGCAGCCACAAGCCTAAGCCTTCCGGCCACTTGGGCTGCCAGCCGACCAAGCCGGTGCCCAGTGCAAGTAGGGGCACTGCAATTAAAGTGGTGAGGGCGACCAAGGCGGTTTGTTTAGGATTACTCAGCGTTTTGCGGGGTTGGCCTAGCCACCAGGCCAGCAGGATTATTCCAGCGGTTAGTTTGCCCCAGCCAAACCTAAGGCTATAAGGCGGCGCATCATCACTGAGTTGGCGTGCAGGCCAGAGCGTGGTGCTGCCAAACCCCGGTAGCAAATGAAATACCAACGCTGCGCAGCCGAGCAAAGCCAGCAGCCACCAAACACCCGTCGGCAGGGATTTCTCACCCAGTAAGAGTAGAGCGCTGAGCAACACCGCCAGTGCTAACCCAGTCGGTTGAATGAAGCCAAGCCCATAGCCGAATGCCAGGCAGAGCATTGGCAGAACGAGGCGGAATTGTAGGGACAGCAGTGGTGTATTGGGATGAGTCATTGCGCGCTCCAGAACAGGTGAATGGCAAGCGTATGGCTTGAGCGCAATAAGTGCGTGGGAGCGTTGAGTGTGGATGTGTCGAGTTCAGCCGTCGGTAAACAGAAGTGCAGCGCCATACAACCTCCTTTTGTAAGCGCTGCACCGTACCGCGTTGATCGCAGTTTTGTCATGCCAGGGATGTGTTGCCTGGACTTTTTCGTACAGAACCTACGAGCCCTTTCTCAGCGCCGCATGTTGCGGGTTAAACGTCAGCACCGCCAATGTAGCGAACAGCAGCGTCAGTCCCACGCAAATCCCCAGTGCCAGGCCATTTACCCGCTCATAGAGGGCGAAGCGCACCAGTTCAGTGGCGTGGGTGAAGGGATTAATGGAGCACAGCCAGTACAGCCATTCGCTGGCTTCCTTCATCTTCCACAGCGGGTACAGCGCAGAGGAGAGGAAGAACATAGGGAAGATGACGAAGTTCATCACCCCGGCAAAGTTCTCCAACTGGCGGATGCCGTTGGACAGCAACAGGCCCAGTGCGCTGAGCAAAAGGGCGACTAGCAACAGCGCAGGCAAAGCAGCCAGCAGGCCCCAGGCGGGTGGTTGCACGCCATACAGCCAGGCGATACCGAGGAAGGCGTAGACCTGTAACAGCGAGATCAGGGCGATGGCCAGCAGTTTGGCGGCCAGCAGAAACGCTCTGGGCAGCGGGCTTGTGAGCAGCACGCGCATGCTGCCCATTTCCCGGTCGTAGACCATGGACAGCGAGCCTTGCATGCCGTTGAACAGCAAGATCATGCAGGCCAGGCCCGGCACGATGTAAGTCTCATAGGTGATGTAGGTGTCATACGGGGCGATAATGGCGATCCCCAGCGCGGCACGGAAACCGGCGGCAAACACCAGCAGCCACAGTAATGGTCGCACCAGTGCGCTGAGAAAGCGGCTGCGTTGCAGAACGAAGCGCAGCCATTCGCGCAGCACGATGCCTTTGAGGCAATACCAGTAGGCATTCATTACAACACTCCGAAAATCATCGTGCGCCCGCTTCGGGGTTTGCGGTCAGGCGGGCGAAGCTGGCGGCCAAGTCGCTCTCCCCATCCACGCGGATGCTTTGCACGGTGCCTTGCGCAACCAGTCGGCTGCGGTTGAGCAGGAACAGCGCGTCGCTGTCGTGGATTTCATCCAGCAGGTGAGTGGTCCACAGCACGGCAAGGCCGCTGTCGCTGCACAGTTGACGCACGTGCTGGTTGAGCGCTAAACGGCTGGCCGGGTCGAGGCCGACGCTGGCTTCATCCAACAGCAACAGTTGCGGGCGGTGTAGCAGGGCGCGGGCGATTTCAACGCGGCGACGGTGGCCGCCGTTGAGGTCGCGCACTTTGTCTTTACGCCGTTCGCTCAGGTGCTGGCGCTCAAGCTCTTCATCAATGCGAATCTGCGCCGCTTTGCGGCCGATGCCGTGCAGGGCTGCGTGGTAGTGCAGGTTCTGTTCGACGCTTAAATCCAGATCCAACGTGCTTTGTTGGAACACCACCCCCAGCTGTGCCAACGCCTGACGCGGCTGTTTACGCAGGCTGTGGCCCATCACCCGAATCTCGCCCTGTTGCAGGTCGTAGAGGCGGGTGAGCAGGGCGATAAGCGTGGATTTACCCGCGCCGTTGGGGCCCAGCAGGGCGGCGAAAGTACCGGGCGCAACGCTGAAACCCACGTCTTGCAGAGCAAGGCGTGGGCCGTAGGCGAAGCGGATGTTATCCAGCTCCAGTGCCATCATGGGGTGACAACCACGCCCCATGGATAGCGCCCGACTTTGATCGACTTGATCACTTTCAGCGAGGCGACATCAATCACCGAGACGTCACTGCTCACGCCATTGGTGGTCAGCAGGTGCTTCTGGTCCGGGGTGAACGCCATGTGCCAGACGCGACGGCCAACCAGGAGGTAGTCAAGAACCTCGTAGGTTTTGGCATCGACCACTGCCACGTGGTTGGCTGGGCCGAGGGCGACGAATGCGTATTTGCCGTCTTTGCTCAGTTTGACGCCCACCGGCTGAACTTTGTCCGGGTGTACGCCTTTGATGGCGAAGGTCATGACTTTTTCGATCTGACGGCTGGCCACGTCGATGATGCTGACCGTGCCGCCGATTTCTGCGGAGGCCCACAGACGCTTGCCGTCCAGATCAAATTCAACATGGCGCGGGCGTTGGTCAACCAAGGTGTTATCCACCAGTTGCTGGGTGCTGGTGTCGATCCAGTGCAGCATGTTGGTGGTTTCGCTGGTGTTCACCGCCCATTTGCCATCCGGGCTGACGGCCATGCCTTCGGGCTCCACGCCCACATCGATCTGCGCCAGGACTTCGTCAGTCTGGGTGTCGACCACGGTGGCCAGGGCATCGTCTTCGTTGGAGATGTACAGCCAGCGGTCATTCGGGTGCAGGGCAAACTGCTCTGGGTCGGCGCCGGACGGTAGTTCTTTGATGATCTTGCGGGTGGCCAGATCCATCACCTGCACGCGGTCGGAGTCACTGGCGCAGATGTACAGCAGCTTGTTGTCGCTGGACAGCAGCAGGCCGCGGGGGCGCTGGCCGACCGGGATGGTCTCGGTGACTTCCATCTTGTCCATGTCGATGACGGTGATGCTGTCATCCTTCTCATTGGAAACGTAGGCGGTGGCAGCCAGAGTGGCACTGCTGGCCAAGGTCAGGCCGATGCTCAGTGCGAGGGTTGTCAGGCGCATGGGGTTTATCCTCTTGTTCTAGTAGGGGCTGCACATTGCGAATTGACGCAATGTGCAGAGGCAGGTGTTCAGGCCTGTTCGGCCAGGTTGCAGGTCACTTCCGGCTGATCAAAGCCGAGGCTGTCCAGTTCACTGGTTGGGTGCAGGAAGCCGTCTTGCGGTGAAGTGGTCACCAGTGCACGGGGATGTACGACTGGAATGGGCTGGCGCAACTGGCCGTTCCAGCTGCGGAAATTCAATTTGCGGCCTTTGAAGCCATCCAGCGGCAGGTCGTTGCTCAAAGACAGTGTGCGGATGGCGGCTACGTCTGTTGTACGCAGCTTGGTCACGGCGCTGGCGAGGCTGCGCACACCAATCCAAGCGGCGAAGTCGCGGTCATTCATCCAGCGTTTGGCATGGGCTTCAAAGCGCTTTTGCAGTTGGGCTGCGCCGTAGGTTTCTACGGTTTTGTGCCAGCCGGTCGGGGTCAGGCCCTGAGTGCCGGCAACAGGGCGCGGGTACCAGGTTTGATAAGGCACATACTCACCGAAGTCACCGCGTTCATCAGCCACCAGCACCACGTCGTACTCATCGGTTTGAGTGAACAGCGGCATTTCCGACTGGGCGCTACGACGTTGGTCGTTATCAAAGCTCCAGGCTTTTTCTGCAACGATGGTGTGGCCAAAGCGTTTAGCGGCGCGCTTGAGGGCTGCGGCGTAGGCTTGATCATCTTCAGTAGGTCCGACAATCAGAAGCCAGCGAGTCCATTTGCGCACAGTGAGGAACTGCGCCAGGGCGTCTGTGAGCATGGCGCGGCTGGGCAGGGTGTGCAGTACGTTGCTCAGGCATTGTTGCTGACGCAGGCTGTCATCTGGGCTACCGGCGTTGATCAGCAGGCTGTCGGGCAGGGCGTCGCTCAACTCTCGCAGGGTGGCAGCCGGTGCGTTCACAACAAACAAGCGCAAGCCTTCTGCATGTTGTTTACGTGCGGCTTCGATCAGCGCCGCGCTGTCCTCGTGTTCCGCGACTTCCAGTTGGTAGCTGTGCTTGAGAAAACGCCCGGTGCTGTTGCTGTCTGTGATGGCCAGTTCGGCGCCGCGCAGGCCTGCATCCTCAGGCTCGGGAATGACGTTAGAGAGCAGTGGCCCGGTATCGGGTGTGTAAGCCAGATAGCCAATGCGCACCTGCAATTCGTTAGCACTGGCAGTCATCGCCAGTCCTAGGCTGGTGGTGAGGCAGAGCATTAAGCGGCTGAACGAATGCATGAGACGACTCCTGAACAGGGTGTCGCCAGCATAGGAATCCCGACTGGGTCGGGAAATATGCCCAAGGTCGCGCCGGGTTCCTACTAAGGTAGTAAATCGAAGGGGGCTAATAACCTGCCGCAAAGTGGTGGCGGCAGGTGATTGACAGGTATCAGTCGCTCAGCTGACGGATATCCAGACGCAGGTGGTGTATGCGAGCGGTGCCGTTGTGAATGCGCAGTGTGGCGTGCTCGCTAAGCTCCAGTGTTTGCTCAGCAGCAGCTTGGTTTAATTGTTCACGGATGACGGTGAAGGCGAGGATGTCATCATCCACTTTCATCAGCTCAGGCGTGCCGCGTTGGTAGCTGTAGTCTTTCGCTTGATCGAAGGTTTGCTGCCACAGCGTTTGCAGTTCGCTGCGCTTGAGTTGTTGCCAGGTTGTGCTCTGTGGCAGGCGAATATGGATCTGCGCGTTCTCTTCAAGCGCAGCGACCATGCCGCTGGCGTTACGCCGCCCAGCGGCGTTGCTCATCTGCTCGAACAGCTGTTTCACGCTGGCCAGTTCGTCAGCGCTGGGGGCTGGTGTTTTACCGTTGCCTTCCAGTGCTTGGATGAACTGCCGTGCAGTTGTGTGCCCGCCTGTATGGGCTGCACTGCGTATCCAGCGCAAACCTTCGCTGCGTTGGCCTTCCTCATACAAGTACTTGCCGAGTATCCATTGGGCTTCTGTGTTGTCACCCTCAGCGGCGCGGGTGTACCAGAGGCGCGCCGTGGTTTTATCGACGGGAGTGCCCAGGCCGTTGTCCATGGCTCGGGCAACTTCGTACATGCCAATGGCATCACCTGAGTCGGCTGCCTTGCGGTACCAGTACAGGGCTTTCTCCAGGTCGGTCTGGGTACACAGCCCGGCGGCATACATGTTGCCTAAGTTGAGCATGCCTTGGTGATTGCCCACATCGGCCAGTGCTTGATAGCGTTCGAAGGCTTCATCGAACTGCCCCATTTTGTAAACGGCATAGGCCTCCAGCACTTGGATCATCTCCCGTGCTACGCGCTCCTGATCACCATCGTTAGGAGCTGCCGAGGCAGTTGTGGTCATAAGGGCAGTGAACAGGGCAAGCGGGAAACGCAGGGCGAAGGTACGCATTACAGGCTCTCACTACAGGGGCGACTGCGTTTACGTTAGCAGCCAGGCGCTGTGTGGTCTGTGGCCTGAAAGTGCTAAAGGCTTCGGACTAAAGTCGCGAAAGCTGCAGCGGTTGCAGCTGTTGCGACCTCGTTTAATTCTTATGATTAGCTGGTGACCACTATCGGAGGGATTCTTATATGTCACTTAGTAAACGTGCCCAACATTTTCAGGACATGCTCAATCAGCGGGGGCTCAACCTGACGGTTCAGGAATTGCCGGATTCAACCCGGACGGCTGACGATGCGGCGCGTGCGTTGAACTGTGAGAAGGCTCAGATCGTCAAGTCCTTGGTGTTTCGCACCGAGTCGAACAGTCCGGTGTTGGTTTTGGCCAGCGGCCCAACGCGGGTTAATGAGAAGGCCATTGAGCGAATCCTGGGAGAGCCCCTTTCTAAGGCCGATGCTGGCTTTGTTAAAGCGGTCACTGGGTTTGCCATCGGCGGTGTTCCGCCGTTTGGCCATAAAGAGCCTATCCAGTTGTTTGTCGATGAAGACTTGCTCAGGTTTGATGAGCTATGGGCAGCGGCAGGCACGCCCAATGCGGTGTTCAAAATTCCCGGAGATTTGTGCGCAATCCTCCCTGACCATCAGGTGATTTGCGTCAAGTAGCAGGCGACGTCGTGGTCGTAGCTGTTTGTCTAAAGTACCTCTGAGCCAGTACTAAGGTAGTAATACATGCCAAGGTCTGGCTGCTTAGCATGGGCGCATCCCAACAAGAACAAAATAGGTGCTTCCAATGCGTACTTTAAAGGCTCTAATGCTCCCAGTGTTGCTGGTTGTCAGCATGATCGGAGTGGACACGCTTCAAGCAGCAGGTGATTTGACCCGCCGCACTGAGTCTTTGCCAGATCTGGTGTTTGGCAGTGAAGAAAGTGACTACAGCATGTCCCAGACTGAGTATCAGCTGGAGACCGGAAAAGCCTATCAACTGAAGATCATTTCAACCGGGCAGAAGGAATATGCGTTCCAGGCGCCTGAGTTCGCCACATCAATCTTTGTGCGTAAGGTTGAAGCCGGTGGTGTCGAAATTAAATTGATCACCCTGACCGAGCTGGAATTTGAAGACGCAGGTGAGGCTGAAATCTACTTCGTGCCGATTAAGCCGGGCAAATTTCCGTTCTACGCCAAGGGCCTTGAAAGCAAAGGCATGCTGGGCCACTTCGTGGTCAAGTAAGTGTCTGCTCTAAGACGAACCTACCTGCTGGTGACCCTGCTATTTGTAGTGGTCACCAGTTTTGCGTTACTGCTGATGACCCGGCAGGCGCGCGAAGATGTGCTGCGTGAGGTACAGGCAGCCGAATCTGTTGTCGGCTATCTCTACGATTCTGTGCAGCGTGACCCCGAAAACCTTCAGCCCAGCTTGATCGGCAACCTGCGCCATATACGGGTTCATTGGCAGGGGGACGATCAGGACGATGATGAGTCCTCCTTCGAAGCTTGGGTCAGTCAGTACATTTTCGATATTCATACCAAGCCACGGGTGATTGATATGCCCGATGGCCGGCGTCTGCATATCAGTGTCGATCCAACGGATGAGATCGAAGAAGTCTGTGATTCGTTGTTACAGCTTCTGTGGCTGAGTTTGTTCGCACTGAGCTTTAGCCTGTTGAGTATCCGCTGGGCGGTGAAGCAAGGGCTGAGCGTGTTGGATGAGCTATTGCGTGGCTTGCAGCAAGTCAGTGAAGGGCAACTGGACGCGCGATTACCGGTGCACAGCGTACCTGAAGCAAGACGCCTAGCTGCTCATTTCAACTCAATGGCCACCACCTTGCAGAAGGTTCAGGCGGACAATACCGAGCTCACTCACGCGCTAATGGCCCTGCAAGAGCGTGAACGCGCACGCTTGGGGCAGACCCTGCATGACGACCTGGGCCAGTACCTCAGTGGAATCCGGGCTCAGGTTTGCCTTCTACGGGCTGTTTCTGACAACCCAGAGCAAGTTCGCTGTACGGCCCAGCAGTTAGAGGTGCATACACAGCGCTTGCAGGAAGGCTTTCGCGGCTTGGTTCGCGATTTGTATCCGGTCATGTTGGAGCATTTGGAGCTGGATGAGGCATTGCAGCTGCTCAGCAATAACTGGCAAGAAGCGACCGGTATTCACTGCCGGGTGATCGTAGGTCAGAACTTACCGCGACTGCCGCTGCCGACCAAGGCTCACCTGTACCGTCTGATTCAAGAGGCGCTGACCAATGTTGCTCGTCATTCTCACGCCAGTGAGGTGCGGGTGCGTTTGCAGTATCAGGGCAAGCGGTTGCGCTTGTTTATCCGCGATAACGGCCAAGGTGCCAATCAACCATTACAACCGGGCATTGGCCTGCGCTCCATGCAGGAGCGGGCACGTAGCCTCGGGGCCCAATTGCAGGTGATTACCCGGCCCGGAGCTGGGTGGGTGTTAGCACTTACGCTGCTGGTAGAGGAGCATGTTGGATGAAAATTCTTTTAGTGGATGATCATGCTGTCGTTCGTCAGGGCTATGCCAGCCTACTGCGGGCCCTGTTGCCTGACGTTCAGGTGCGTGAGGCTTGCGATGGCGAGCAGGCCCTGCAGATGGTTCAGGAGGAGATTCCTAACCTGGTCATCATGGATATCTCATTGCCGGGCATCAGTGGCTTAGAAACCACACGCCGTCTGCGCCAACGGCTACCTCAGCTGCGTGTTTTATTTTTCAGCATGCACGATGAACTGCCATTGGTGCGACAGGCACTGGACGCGGGGGCGCTGGGCTACCTGACCAAAACCTCATCGCCGGAAGTGCTGGTAGAAGCGGTCAATCGCACCTTGGCCGGGCACCCCTACATTGAGCAGACACTTGCAACGCATCTGGCGTGCAACCCGCACAGCGAAGGCAACAGCGATCCGCGCCTGCGTGGCATGACCCAGCGAGAGTTTGAGATATTCGTGATGCTGGCCAAGGGTACGCCGAGCCAGATGATTGCCGAGAAGCTGTGCATCAGCAGCAAAACCGTCTCCAACTACCTGACGCTGCTGAAGAGCAAGCTGCAAGTCAGCTCACAGGCTGAGCTGGTGCACCTGGCGATTGATACTGGAGTGATCCGGCTGGGGCTTGAAAGCGCCTGAATCACGCGGCTTTGTGAGGGCCATTGTAGGGTGCGGTAAGCCTGCGCAGCAGGTTACCCACCATGGATTTTGGCTGTTTCACGATATGGGTGGGCTGCACGGGCGCTCGGTGGATAAACCGCAGCGCGGTCTTATCTCACCCTACAGGGGGGATTCGCTGGGATGCCCCGGAATACCTCTGGAGCTATCAATCCGCAGACACAAAAAAACCGGCACATGGCCGGTTTTTTGTTGAGCGAAATGCTGATCAGATCAGCTCAGCCCACATGTCGTACTCGTCGGCATCAACGATGCGCACACGGACTTTATCGCCCGGTTTGACCGCTGTGGTTTCGATAAACACGCTGCCGTCGATTTCCGGAGCGTCAGCGTAGCAGCGGGCAACAGCGCCCTGATCGTCCACTTCGTCGATCAGCACTTCCATTTCTTTACCGACTTTCAGCTGCAGGCGTGCAGTGCTGATGGCCTGCTGGTGCGCCATAAAGCGGTCCCAGCGGTCTTGCTTCACGTCATCCGGTACTGGGTTGTCCAGCAGGTTGGCCGGTGCGCCGTCTACTGGCGAGTACTGGAAGCAGCCCACGCGATCCAGTTGGGCTTCGGTCAGCCAGTCCAGCAGGTACTGGAAGTCTTCTTCGGTTTCGCCGGGGAAGCCGACGATGAAGGTGGAGCGGATGGTTAGCTCAGGGCAGATTTCGCGCCACTGCTTGATACGGGCCAGGGTTTTGTCTTCAAAGGCCGGGCGCTTCATGGCCTTGAGCACTTTCGGGCTGGCGTGCTGGAACGGGATGTCCAGGTACGGCAGGATTTTGCCGGCAGCCATCAGCGGGATCAGTTCATCCACGTGCGGATACGGGTAAACATAGTGCAGGCGTACCCACACGCCCATGCTCGACAGCGCTTCGCACAGCTCGGTCATGCGGGTTTTCACCGGCTGACCGTTCCAGAAGTCAGTTTTGTACTTCATGTCGACGCCGTAGGCGCTGGTGTCCTGAGAAATCACCAGCAGCTCTTTAACGCCTGCTTTGACCAGACGCTCAGCCTCGCTCAACACTTCACCCACCGGGCGGCTGACCAGTTTGCCGCGCATGGACGGGATGATGCAGAAGCTGCAACTGTGGTTACAGCCTTCAGAAATCTTCAGGTAGGCATAGTGGCGCGGGGTCAGCTTGACGCCTTGCGGGGGTACCAGGTCGATCAGTGGGTTGTGCTCGGTGCTTGGCGGTACCACTTCGTGTACAGCATTCAGCACTTGCTCGTACTGCTGCGGGCCACTGACGGAGAGTACGCTCGGGTGCACTTCACGGATGGAGCCTTCTTCCACGCCCATGCAGCCGGTGACGATCACCTTGCCGTTTTCGGCGATGGCTTCACCGATCACTTCAAGGGATTCAGCCTTGGCACTGTCGATAAAACCGCAGGTGTTGACCACCACCACGTCGGCGTCCTGATAGGTCGGCACCACTTCGTAGCCTTCCATGCGCAGCTGGGTGAGGATGCGTTCGGAGTCCACGAGGGCCTTGGGGCAACCAAGACTTACGAATCCGACTTTAGGTGTGGTGGGGGTGGACATCAGGTGAACCTCGGGCGCGTACGGGGATGCTGGGCGCTCGTGCGCCTCTGATCAAAAAGTGCGCAATTCTAGCGATGCTGGCCGGGCATTTCCAGCGCCTTATGGATACATCGCTGCGGCATCGTCAGTCAGTCGGTGTAAGTTGTAGTACAGCACTGGCTAACTGACGAACACAGATCCCCCTATGGATGGAATTAGCGAAGGAACGCGCGAACCGCATCCAGCACCTGCTGGGGGTATTCGCGGTGCGGTACGTGCCCACAGTTCGCTAGCAGAACCATTTGTGTCGGGCCGCCGGCGCCAGCGCAGATGAACTCTGGCTGACGGTTTGAGCCGAACTCGTCCTGATCACCGTGCAGGCACAGCAATGGGCAGTGCACGTTGGGCAGCTGATCCTTCAAGCTCCAATTGGCAAAGGCTTCGGTTAGCCACGTGCCTGTCCAAGCGTGTAACACCCAATTGGCTTTGTCGCCATGGTATTTGGCCAGGCGATCCATTTGCCCTGGTTTGGCGAATTCATTTTTGGCGTGGGTGATGCCGTTCTTTGTGTTGATCTCAAAAAAGCCTTGGGCGGACTCGCTGATCACGGCCTCGCACGCGTTCGGGTAGGCGACTGCGCAGCCAACGGCCATGCCGCCGCCGACACTGTGGCCAAATGCGACAAAACGCTGGATATCAAAGGCGTTTAGCACCGCGTTGAAGTCTGTGGTGGCTTCATCTTGCACGAAGGTTGTGGGCATTTCACCGCCACGAACATCGGATTGGCCAAACCCCAGGCGGTCATAAGCGATGACGCGACGTTCGGTGGCCGCTGCTAATTGTTCAGGAAAGTCTCGCCACAGTGTCACGCAGCCCAGTGAATCATGCAGCAGGATGATGGGCGCGCCTTGCTCTGAAGAGGGCGTCCAGCTTTGGGCAAAGAGTTTGCCTCTGGCGGTTTCAATCCAATGTTGCTGCAGGGTTACGGTGGGCACGGTGGGCTCCTTGATTGTTAGATAGGCCTTTGTTCTGTAGACGCTATGACTTGTCGAACCTCATACGGACAGTCAGTGAGCCCGCTGAGCTTGAACGGCTGCCCAGTACATCCGGGCGCGTTGAGAGGGTGACTACAAAACTAAGGGGTGCAGACGTTAGGCCCAAGTGGCATTCAGGGCAATACGACAAGCGGATAAGCCACTGAAATACTGCCTGCTTGGTTCACTAAGCATGCGCTTGGACGATTTTAAACGCTTAAGTTATGGAGGCGGTGAGTGTCGTCAGCGCTTGTCGCAACCAAGCTTGGACGTGTCGTTAATAGTAGTAGGGGGGCACCATGAGGCTGGCTCAGCAGCCTCATAGTGGTTTGCATTATTTACCTGGCAACATGCGTTTCAGGGTGTCGTCTTTCAGAACGTGGTGGTGGACCACTGCTGCCACTGCATGCAGCCCGATCAACCAATACCCGACAACGCCTCCCAGTTCGTGCCACTCCTTCAAGCTACCTGCAAGATCCGGGTTCTTGCTAACCAGTGGGGGTAGATCCAAGCCGAAGAAAGGAATGGGTTTGCCTGCTGCACTAAGTACCGCCCAGCCCATCAATGGCAGGCCAATCATCAGTGCGTACAGGGCAAGGTGCATGAGCTTGGCAGGCACGGCTTGCCAATCTGGAAGCGCGGGTGTGACTGGAGGTGTCGGTGCGATCAGACGGGCCAGCAAACGAATCCACACCAGCACAAAAACACTCATGCCGAGTATGAAGTGCCACTGCTTAAGCAGCTCGCGGGGATCACTGCCCTTAGGAAAGTTAACCCGGAGTTCAATACAAGCATAAACGGCAGCAATTAGCACCAGCATCAACCAGTGCATGCTGATGGATAACGTGCTGTAACGGGCAGGATGTTGCGTCAGAGTTGTCATCACGGTTTCCTTGGTATCCCACACGAAGCGGCGGGCTTGAGGGAAGCCTAGCTGCTCATCCTTAATTGAATGTTAAGTTAGATCAATGTCCGGTGCTTTGTGATTGGCGCTGGGCAATCGCCTGTAAAAGTCGTTCAGCCAAGGCAGGGTAATTTTCATCAAAGTGATGTCCGCCAGGCAGGCGTAGTTTTTCACCTACGGCAGTGGGTTCGGTACAGCCGCTGGTGGTTTGTTCTTCCTCGCCGTAAACGCACAGCACTTTTTCTGCTGGTAGTTTGCTCAACTCTGGGCCGATCAGGGCTTCTTGCCCGGATTGCCCCAGCCAGCCTTTGACTTCCACTTGGAAGCTGCCACTGCGCGCCAAGGCCATGAGCAGTATGGCGTCTACCTGTTGCTGATCCGCAACAGGCAGACGGTTGTAGATGGCAGGCAGCACATCGGCACCAAAGGAAAAACCGGCCAGTACGAAGCGTCTGGTGCTCCATTCTTCGCGGTAGTACTGCATCATCCGGCTGAGGTCGGCCGCCGCTTGTTCAGGGCTTTTGTGCTGCCAGAAATAGCGCAGGCAATCGACACCGACTACCGGAACATTTCGGGCTGACATTTCTTCGGCCACAGCTTTGTCGAGGTCTCGCCAACCGCCGTCACCGGAGTAGAAGAGGGTGACTGTTTCGGCGGTCTGCTGGTTATTGATCTCGATGGTAGGCATGTCATCGGGTTGGCCTTGCAGCAGCTCATTCAGGCGTTGCTGTAAGAGCTCAGGCAGTGTGGTGTCGTAGTCGCTGATACTGGTATGGGCATTGCTCAGGTCACGGGCAAAGCGGGCGCTGGGATCATCCGGGTTATTGTTCCAAGCGGCGAACCAGTGGCCATGTTCGGCTTTTGAAGGCAGCGGCAGTGCGCAGTCTGGTTGCTTCAAGCTGAAGCCCACAGACAGTGCCTGAGCATTGTCATTGTTCTGGGTAGCCAGCCAGCGCCAAGCAAATGCAGCGCCTTTACCAATCCCGGCGACCAAGGTTAGGTGCCCGGAAAGCAGGGCGACCGCTGCCTGGGCGCGTTGTTGCTGGGCTGCACAATCATCAGCGGGGAGTGTGAACTCGACCAGTTTGACTCCGTTGTCCAGGGCCATTTCCAGCAGATCATCGTCTGCCAGTCGCTGCCCTTCTTCTGAGGCCAGGAGTACCCATGCTGTCGGTTTTCCATCGGGAATAGCCAGTGTTACCTGACTGCCGTCGGCCAGCGTATGGTGCTCAATGCGGGCATGGGTGTTGTAGCACAAATACACCAGTAGTCCGGCTGCGATGAGCAGCACAGCGATGAGCAGGGAAATCTGTTTGCGGGTGACCTTGAACATGCTGTCCTCAGCGTTTTACCAATCCTGTGTAGCCACCAGCAATCAGGGCGGCGGTATCTGCCAGCGCGACCAGTGGGTCAAGCCCGGCAGGTACGGCCATGTAACGAGGCTCCCATTCGGGCTGAAACTTCTCTTTGAAGTGGCGTAGACCCTTGAAGTTATAAAACTGTTCGCTGCGCTGAAAAATCATTGAGCCCAAGCGTTGGGTCAATGGTGCGCCGCGACGTGGTTGCAAGCCCGACAATGGCACCATGCCGAGGCTGAAGCGCTTATGCCCGGATGCTTTGTAATGCAGCAACAGATTGAGAATTAGAAATTCCATGGTCTGCTTAGGCGCTTCGGGATGTACCCGCATGAGGTCTAAGCTGGCCAGCTCTTGACTCGAAGTTTCCAGCAGGTTGGCAAATGCAACCGGGCGGTCTTCAAGGGTGATTACGGCGATGCGGAAATGTTTGAGGTACTCAGGGGTAAAGCGGCCCAGTGAGAAGCCTTTTTCCCGCACGTGTTTACCTTGCATCCAGGCATCGGAAATTACTTTAAGCGCATCCAGCGGCGCCTGACCGGCCTCATAGATCACCAGCTTGAGGCCGTCACGCTGACCGCGATTTAAGGTGTAGCGCAGATCCTTCATGGCTTTGCCTTTGTCTTGCAGGTCAAAGCGTTGCAGGTCGACTCGGGCTTCTTCGCCGAGTTTCAGCGCACTCAAGCCGATATCCATGTAGTAGGGCAGGTTCTCTGCGCGTACCTGATAGAACACGGGACGCAGCCGGTAGGTGTCGCATAGATCGCGGAACTGCCAGATCAGTTCGGCCCGGTGTGAGGCTGTACCGGTAGGGTCGAACAATGCAATCAGGCTGCGGCCGTGGCGAGCAAACATCAGGAACGACTCGCCCTCAGGGTGTAGCAGCACCGCCTTATCACCGGTCAGGACCAGCGCGCCATCGGGCTGATCGGATGCCGCAACGATGTTGCGAGCTTGCTCTAATTCTTCTGGGGTGATGGGGTGAATGGTCATCGGCACGGGTTTGAGCAACCACAGCAGCGCAATGATGCCCAGTAACAAGCCGCAGCCTAGGGCTGCACGCAGCGTACGAGGCGCGTCACCGTTTACGGCAAACTGCCAGAACAGCTCATTGCTGTAGGGAACATTCTGGTACACGAACAATGTTAGCCAGAACGATGCGGCCAATACGCAGAAACTGGCCACCAGATTGCCTCGGGCTACAGGCATCTCCAGCAGGCGGCTGGGGCGGTAAAACGACTGGCGGAAGATAACCAGCAGCGTAGCGGTCAGCACCATGAGGCTAGCTTCTTCCCAGTCAAAGCCCTTGAGGATCGACAGGCCCGCGCCACTGATAAGCAAAATGACGGTCAGCGCCCAAGCGGCTGACAAGCGCCTGCGTAGGCCGTGGGCCAGCAGCAAGCACAGCATGCCCACCAGACTCGCGGCTAAGTGCGAAACGTCGATCAGTCGATGGGGAATCAGAAAGCTAAGGTACTCCAGGCGTTCATCCGCCGCCGGTGTCGCCCCGGAGAGGATGAGCACTACACCGGAGAGAAACACCAGCAGTGACAGGATCGGTGCAGCCAGACCAGACGCGGCCCTGACGGCTTTACGGCCTGCCGGTAAGAAACGTTTAGCCTCGTTGGCCAGCAGGAGCAGGCAAGCGACTGCCAGTGGCAGACCGATATAAATCAACCGATACAGCAAGAGCGCGGCCGCCAGTGGTGCAGCATCCAAAGAACCAGCAAATGCTGCTAGCAGCACTGCCTCAAATACGCCGATTCCCCCTGGTACATGACTGAGTACACCGGCCGCCAATGCCAGCAAATAGACCAGCAAAAAAGCGGGCAAAGGCGGGGCTTTGGGGAGTAACAGGTAAAGCACGCTGGCGGCTGCGCAGACATCAATGAGAGTGATGAGCAGTTGCAGAGCGGACAGCTTCAGGCCGGGTAGACGCAAGCTGCGCTGTCCAAAGCGGATGCTGACGTAGCCTTGTCCTGACAGCTGAGGGTCGCGGCGACGACTGAGCCAGAAAATACCCAGCGCGCTTAACAGCAAAACCAACCCCGCTATCATTTGCACGGTTGCGGCTGGCAAGCGCAAAGCCAATCCGGCCGCTTCCGGGTTGATCAGTGCTGCGACCGCTGAAAGCGGCGGTAAGGCACAGCCCAGTGCCAGGCTGACAAATACGGTGATGCGGGCTATGTCGCTGGTGCCGACGTTGTAGCGGCTGTAAAGCCGATACCTGACGGAGCCGCCTGTCAGAACAGAAAACCCTATGGCATTGGAGATGGCGCTGGCGCAGAAATTACCCATGGCCATGACACGCATAGGCAAGCGCACGCCCGTCATGCGAAAAGCAGACCATTCGTAGCCAAGCAGGGCGATAAAACTCACGGCTGCCGCGCCAGCTGCCGCTAGCAACTTACTGTCGGGGACTTCATCAATGGCACTGCGCAATGCATCTGGGTCTAGCTCACGCAGGAGATGCCAGCAGGCAAAAAGTCCAAAGCCAAAGAGAAGAAGGGTGAGTGCAAGGCCGATGGCCTGTCGGTATGAGCTCAGGTAATCAAGCCATCGTGGAGGCTTGTCGTGCGCGTTGTCTTTGGGTGTCGCTGAAAGTTGAACCTTACCGCCCATGAACCACCTCGTGTCGAGTTGGCAAAAGAGCATGTGGGCGGCAGGGATAACTTCCAAGCCCCGCCGAATCTGATCCGACTATCGGTAGGGTAAACGCGGGAAACTGGGACAATCGCCATAAACAAAAAAGGCCACTCAATGAGTGGCCTTTTGAATTTGGTTGCGGGAGCCGGATTTGAACCGACGACCTTCGGGTTATGAGCCCGACGAGCTACCAGACTGCTCCATCCCGCGCCGGCCATTGTATAGAGATTGGGCTTTGTGTCAAGTAAAAAATCAGTTGAATCAAATATTTAGAAAACGCAGGCGAAAAAAAACCACTCATTGAGTGGCTTTTTGAATTTGGTTGCGGGAGCCGGATTTGAACCGACGACCTTCGGGTTATGAGCCCGACGAGCTACCAGGCTGCTCCATCCCGCGGGCCGAATAATACGCTTGTGAGTTTGAGTGTCAAGATTTTTTAGCCAAATCATTGATTTAGCTATGCCTGGCTGCCATTCAACTGCTCTACAGATGAGCGCTGATGCTGGTCGGCCCTGATTTCACCTTTTTTTCACAACCTGGTCTCTACTATCTGTAGGTTGTGCAGGGGGCTTTGTTGGCCGAGTTGAGGGTCATGCTAGGACGCTGATCTTGCTTTTGGTCGGATCAGCTGAGGTTTCCAGCACTTTATGTGCATGCTTGAAGTCGTATGCGGTTCATAACAACTCCTATTAATTGCATGAAGCTTTTTATGTCGAACGCATCCCTAAAAGATTTACCGCCTCCTGTTTTGTCGAGTACACCCTCAGTCAAATCGCATATGGCATTCGTATTGGGCAGCGCCTTGTTGTTCATGCTGGTCCTCAGCCTTTTGCGTTTGGCTTTGTTGGTCTACAACCGCGACATGATTCTGGATACCCCGGCAAGTGTTGTGCTTGAAGGGTTCTTTAATGGTTTGCGGTTTGACCTGCGTCTGACGGCCTACGTATTTATCCCTCTTCTAATTTGCCTGCTCAGCCTAAAAGCAATGGCGGCGCGAGGATTAATGCGGGCATGGTTGCTGTTGGCAACTTGCGTGGTGATATTGCTGGGTTGTCTGGAGTTGGACTTTTACCGTGAGTTTCACCAGCGCCTGAATGGCTTGGTGTTCCAGTACGTAAAAGAAGACCCGAAGACTGTCCTAAGCATGATCTGGTACGGCTATCCAGTAGTTCGATACCTTTTGGCTTGGATCGTCGGAACGTTGCTGTTGTTCTGGCTGTTTAAGCGCATTGACTTGGCCACTTGGAAAAACCGGCAGATTGTCCAAGGCGGTAAGGCTGTAGCAGGGTGGCCAGTGCGCCTGGTGGTGTTCCTGTGCTGTGCCGTGGTGGTGACGTTGGCCATACGTGGCACCCTGCGCCAAGGCCCGCCCATTCGCTGGGGGGATGCCTACACCACTGATTCACTCTTTGTTAACCAGTTAGGTGTTAACGGTACGCTTTCTCTAATTGATGCTGCCCGTAAGCAAATGGGGGAGGACCGCGACAATATATGGAAAAGCAGCCTGCCGACCGAACAGGCTCATCAGATCGTGCGCAAGATGTTGCTGACAGATCAGGATACGTTGGTGGACGCGGACAAGGCGCCGGTACGTCGCGATAGCCTGCCACTCGATGCAGGAACACTGAATGTTCGCAACGTAGTCGTCATCTTGATGGAAAGTTTCGCAGGGCACTCAGTTGGGGCGCTTGGTGCTAAACAGTCGGTGACTCCATATTTTGATCAGCTGGCCAAGGAGGGACTGCTGTTTACGCGCTTCTTATCTAACGGCACCCATACCCATCAGGGGATGTTTGCAACCATGGCCTGTTTCCCAAACCTGCCTGGTTTTGAATACCTGATGCAGACGCCGGAGGGCGCGCACAAATTGTCCGGCCTGCCAGCTGTACTGCAGCCGCGGAAGTTTGACGATGTTTATGTCTACAACGGTGACTTCGCCTGGGATAACCAATCAGGTTTTTTCGGTAACCAAGGCATGACCACCTTTATAGGTCGCAATGACTACGTTGACCCTGTGTTCTCTGATCCGACGTGGGGGGTGTCCGATCAGGACATGTTCGATCGTGCGCTGGTCGAGCTGAAAAAACGTGAAGGCAAAGAGCCGTTCTATGCACTACTGCAAACGCTTTCTAACCACACACCTTACGCCTTGCCGACACCGCTGCCGGTGGAACCGGTGACTAACCGTGGCAGCATGAATGAGCATCTGACCGCCATGCGTTATTCCGACTGGGCGTTGGGGCAGTTCTTTGAAAAGGCCCGTAAGGAGCCGTATTTCAAAGACACCTTGTTTGTTGTCTTGGGTGATCACGGTTTTGGAAACGAGCAACAGATTACCGGCATGGATCTGGGGCGTTTCAACGTACCGCTTTTGATGATAGCGCCGGGCATACAGGAAAAATTCGGCACTGAGAACAATGTGGTTGGCAGTCAGGTTGATGTTGTGCCGACGATCATGGGGCGCCTTGGTGGCGGCTATCGTCAGCAATGCTGGGGCCGCGATTTGCTTAGCCTGCCAGAAGGTGATCAAGGGTTCGCTATCTTCAAACCATCAGGCAGTGATCAGACGGTGGCCATTATCAAAGGGGATCAGATGTTGATTCAGCCTAAGGACATGAAAGAGCAGTCCTGGAGTTATCAGCTGGGTGCAGACCCTAAAGGCGCGCAGATTGAGTTGGATGAGCAAGCGGGTGAGCTGAAGCAGCAGCTTGAGGCTTATATCCAAAGCGCAACAGAAAGTCTGCTGGATAATACTGCTGGTACCCATGCAGTAGAGTGAGGGTACGAATAAGCCAGTCGCCAACAGGCTGGCTTATTCTCTGTAAATTCCGCCAGGCAATAAAAAAGGCCACTCATTGAGTGGCCTTTTGAATTTGGTTGCGGGAGCCGGATTTGAACCGACGACCTTCGGGTTATGAGCCCGACGAGCTACCAGACTGCTCCATCCCGCGGCCGCCATTCTAGTGTTTTACAGAGCTGTGTCAATCTAAATCTCAGATTATTTCTTTTTTATTCAGATGCTTAGGTGTGTGTTGTGCGACTTTAAGCGCTGCTGAATGAGGCTGGATGGCAGGTGTACAGTGCCTTTCAGGGGAATTGAGCGGTAAGGGCGTTGGTGGAAAAATCAATAATATTGCAAAGGCCGAAAATGATCGGGCGGACGAGAATTTTGTAGCTGTCTGCATCAAATGGTTGAGGAGCTGAGCTCGATGCTTGGCGTGCTGCTTCCTCAGTTGAGTAAGTGCCTAGGTAATGCCACTGGTTGATTACGTGATATTCCTGCAAGGTGCTACAGCTTTCATACAGTGCAATGGCTCCGGCGAATGGCCAGCGATAAACCTGCCACTGCGCCAGCGATGCCTGCAGTCGCTGGTGATGGGCCTCTCGGGTTTCCTTGCCACAACAAGCCCCCGCGCATTTGCCAATTTGAGCCCTGAAGCAAGCACGCCCGCTCGGGTGTTCAAGCCCGAGGAGGGTGTGACACAACCGCTCTTGATCCGCGAGTTCAAGTAAGGCCTCTTTAGCTGCCTTTCTACTCTTGAAAAGCCCGTACAGCTGACCCGTATTTTCCCAGGTTGTATCAACAAGTTCAGGGGTTAAACCCTGTAGGCGTATGGAGCACAAACGCTTCTTGCGTCGAAGGCGTTTGTTTGTCAGCGGTTGTAGTTCCTTGATGAGCTTGGACTCGAGAAGCAGGGCGCCGATTTCACCAGCTGTTAAGCGATATTCAATGCGCCGTGTTTGGCGTAACAGGTGCGCTTCTTCTTGAGTGCGCAAGTGAGAGAGCAGGCGTGCGCGGATGTCCACGCTTTTGCCGATGTACAGTGGCAGATCACCGTCCTCAGCAAAAAACAAATACACGCCGGGAGCCCTAGGTGCGGCTAGCACTTGCTCGCGCAGATGCTCCGGGTATTCGTATGGAGTTTTGGGTTTTGGCAAATTTGGTACAAGCATGCCTATATAGTGGGGTGCATGCCGAAAAATACGAGGACCATTGATCGGCGAGTGTCACCTCAACATGAGTATGTGAGGATGAGTCTGTCAGTGGGCCAAAACGACAAAACCCGCCGAAGCGGGTTTTGTTGGCAGTTCAATGATGAACTTGAATATGGTCGGAGAGACAGGATTCGAACCTGCGACCTTCTCGTCCCGAACGAGACGCGCTACCAAGCTGCGCTACACTCCGAATGGGGCCGCATTTTACCGAAAAACTTTTACAGCACAAGGGGTTAGCTTTGATTTTTTCTATCAGAAGCACGCTTGTGCTTGTCCTAAATTATCAATCACCCGGCAAGTGCCGGGTGATATCGCAGATATTCAGAGTTCTTTGACAGTGCGTACTTGGTCTTTGTTGACCTTGGCGCGCTTACCGTCAAGCTGCTGGAATTCGTAGAAGCCAGAATCTTCATCGAACACGGGTTCGTCGATGGTTTGGATTTCACGGCCATCATTCAGGGTGATGACGGCGGGGGAAGAACAGCCTGCCAGCGTCGCCAGACCAAATGCGATGAACAGGGCTGGTAGCAGTCGCTGATTCATTGGGAGTGTCTCCTTAATAATAATTTGCTTACGTGAGTATGATAAAAACTGTCTGACAGAGTTCCCAACCATAAAAAAACTATTTCACTACAAGCAAGCTTTGCGGCGTGTTGAAATTCGACAGCCTAGGATCGTCGGTTGGGCATTCGATAAAGACAGGTGCATGGCTGCTAAGCCAACGTTGGGGGCTGCGTTGGCCGGAGCGCCACTGCAATTCAAGATCATTGTTGAGCAGGGTCGGTATTAGGCAAAACAACGGCTCAATCCACCCGCCCGACTTCACAATCACGGGGTGCTGGCCGCAGCGGCTGATGATTTCTTCAATCAGTGTTTGGTCAACTCGTGGTGCATCGCAGGGTAGGACCAGCAACTGCGAGTGCCGGGCATTGCGTAAACCAGCGCGGATACCGGCAAGCGGTCCTTCAAATGTGGCGTCATCATCGGCAAACAGCCGATCTGCGTAAACGGAATAGGGCTCAGCGTTTCGGTTGCAAGAGATGATCAAGTCATCCGTCAGCGGGCGAACCACGCCATGAACCCATTCAATCATGGGGCGGCCTTGCCAGTGAATCAGGCCTTTATCTTGCCCGCCCATCCTTTGCCCACGTCCACCCGCCAATATCAGGATGGAAAAAGGCGTGAGTTGGTCGGGCATGGAACGTCTCTCGTTGAGGGGCTGTGATATAACGGCGAGCATTCTTGGATCAAGCGAGATACCTGCCATGAAGGACAAAGCAGAAGCCGTATTTGTGCCCCTAAATATAGCGGTACTGACCGTTAGTGACACCCGCAATCTGGATACCGATACATCCGGGCAGCTGTTGATCGAGCGTTTGCAGGGGGCAGGGCACACCTTGGCTCAGCGAGCCTTGCTGAAGGACGATCTATACAAAATACGAGCGCAAGTGGCGACCTGGATCGCGGACGATCAGGTACAGGTTGTGCTGATTACCGGAGGTACAGGTTTCACAGCACGGGACAGTACGCCAGAGGCTGTTACCTGCTTGCTGGACAAGCTAGTGGATGGATTTGGCGAGCTGTTCCGGCAGATTTCGGTTGCTGATATCGGAACTTCTACTATTCAATCCCGGGCGTTGGCGGGCCTTGCCAATGGCACCTTGGTTTGCTGCATGCCGGGCTCGACCAATGCTTGTCGCACGGCTTGGGATGGCATCTTGGCGGAGCAGTTGGATAATCGCCACCGTCCGTGCAATTTCGTGCCTCATCTCAAGAAGGCAGCTGCCTGCGAGACTCGCGGATGAATGCTCCCCTGATGCCTGTTGAGCAGGCACTACAGCAGTTGTTGGAGCAGGCAGAGGCCGCATTAATTATCGAGACGCAACAAGTCAGCCTGGATCAGGCTGATGGCCGGGTATTGGCTGAAGATGTGATTGCCAGCCTTGACCTGCCACCGTGGCCTAACAGTGCAATGGATGGCTATGCCCTGCGCTTGTCCGATTGGGTTGCTGAGGCGCTGCCGGTATCTCAACGCATTGTTGCTGGTAGTGCACCTGAACCTTTAGAGCGAGGTACCTGTGCCCGCATTTTTACCGGCGCACCGATGCCACAAGGTGCTGACACCGTTGAGATGCAGGAAAACATCACGCTGACAGACGATGGGCGTGTGGTGTTTACGCAGCCTTTGAAGGTGGGGCAGAACGTCAGGCCGCAAGGTCAGGAAACGCGCAAGGGTGATCGCGTGCTGGCCCAAGGCACTCGTCTTGGCCCGGTGGAATTGGGATTGGCGGCCTCGTTGGGGTTGAGCCACTTAACGGTGTGTCGTCGAGCACGAGTTGCCGTGCTTTCCACCGGAGATGAGTTGGTGGAGCCGGGTCAGGCCTTGGGTTTTGGTCAGATCTACAACAGTAATCGTCGCGTCCTCATCAGTTGGCTGCAGCGTCTTGGCTGCGAAGTCGTTGATGCTGGAATCTTGCCAGATAATCTGGAGCAGACACGAGCGGCGTTGGCGGCACTGGACCAGGTTGATCTGATTCTTTCAACCGGTGGTGTCTCTGTCGGTGAGGCGGACTTTCTCGGAGTAGCCCTGCGCGAAGAAGGTGAGTTGGTATTGTGGAAGCTGGCGATCAAACCCGGTAAGCCACTGACCTTTGGCCGCTTTAGAGGTGTGCCAGTAATGGGCTTGCCAGGTAATCCGGCTTCGACGCTGGTGACCTTCGGATTATTGGCGCGCCCCTACCTGTTGCGCCGTATGGGGGCTACTCAGGTTCAGCCACTGGGCTTTGATCTACCCGCTGGCTTCGCTTGGAATAAAGCGGGCAAACGCCGGGAGTATTTGCGGGCGCAAGTTCAGAATGGGCGCGTAGTGCTGTATCCCAATCAAAGTTCAGGTGTGCTGCTGAGTGCGGCCTGGGCAGACGGTTTTGCCGAGGTGCCGGAAAACACAACGCTGGCAGAAGGGGATGCTGTGCGGTTTATACCCCTGAGCGAGCTGCTGGTTTAAATCAGTAATAGATGATGAATGGCTGGGGGTTGGCCGTCCCTGGCCTTAGCGCTCAATGACTGCGCTGAATCTGGCGGAATTCGCCGGGTGTGTTCCCTGTCCAGCTCTTAAAGCTGCGGTGGAACGAGCGCGGCTCACTGAAGCCAAGCAGGCAGGCGATGGTCTGCACGGGCAATTCTGTGCGTAGCAGATAGTGCTCGGACAACTCTTTGCGCAGTTCTTCCAGAATTTGCTGATAGCTGGTGCCGGCAACTTGCAGGTGGCGCTGGAGAGTCCTGGCCGTCATAGCGAACTGTTCGGCAACACGCTCTTTGCGTGGCAGTCCATTGCGCAGTAGCAGACGCAGGGTGTTCTTTACCTGTTGCGGAAAAGGCTGATTGGCATCCAAACCGGACATGACATTCAGTGCGTGTTCTTCTAGGTTGTGCAGCAGGCGGGCATCAGCCTCTTTGAGCGGTAGATCAAGAAACTCATTGGGCACGATGAGGGCGCTTGCTGGCTGCTCGAACAGCACCGGACAGCCGAAGATGGCTTCGTATGCGGCAATTTGGGTGCCTTGTGGTTGGGCATGTTCAAACCACACTTCACACGGTGAGTATTGAGTGTCGGTGAGCCAGCGAGCAAACAGCAGCCAACTGGCGAGGGTGTTTTCCACCAGTTGGCGTTTTGTCTCGCCGGGTAGTGCGTGGCACAGCCAGCCCATATGGGTGGTTTCGCCTGTGCTGCGGATATCACTGGTACCTATATCGCTGACCAGTTTCTCGTAGGGCTGAATGCGGCTCATGGCTTCGCCCAGAGTGGCGCAGTTCATGGTGATATAGCCCAATAGGCTCCAGGATCCAGGTTGCACATAACGGGCGGAGTTCAGGCCGAAGAGCGGATCGCCGGAGCGTGCCAGCAGGTTTTCTAGCAGACGTTCAAACTGCTGACTGGGAATGCGTAGGCTGTTGTCTTCAAGATCGGCAGGTTTAAGCCCGGCACTGCGCAGTGCTTGCTCTATGTCTATACCGAGTTGTTCAGCGTGGCGGATGTATTTGTGCAAAACGGGAATGGCGGTGTAGCCGAGGTCGTTCATGGGGTCTTTGACACGAGATGTGGTGTATTGCGAGGAGGATGCGTACAGGATGCCCTGACGTCTTGGGTAGGCCGCCTAGTATAGGCCGATGGGGCGGGGAGACAAGTTGAATTGCCAGCAACTAGCTATGGCTTAGCCTGCTGGAGGGTGAAGGACCAAGCGGGGCGAACCCCGCTTGGTGGGGTTTTTAAGCCACGTCTACTAGAACGATTTCACTTTCTTCCAGTGCGGTCACGCGAATGACTTCCTCTTGTTCAATCGCAACACCATCGCGGGCGCTGGCCTTAACACCATTCACTTCAATGCTGCCGGTTGCAGGCACCAGATAGGCTTTACGGCTTGCACCAATAGCGTATTCAGCAGTCTGACCAACATTAAGCGTTGCGGCTACCACGCGGGCGTCGGTGCGGATTTTCAGGGCATCCGTGTCCGCTTCATGGCCGCTTGCTAGTACCACAAAGTTCCCAGAGCGGTCTCCTTTGGGGAATGGCTTGGTTCCCCAGGATGGTTGCAGGCCGGTCTTATCCGGGAAAATCCAAATCTGGAACAGCGTGGTGGTCTCTTTCTCCATGTTGAACTCGCTGTGGGCGATACCTGTCCCAGCGCTCATGACCTGCACATCACCCGCTTCAGTACGACCGTGGTTGCCCAAACTGTCGCGGTGGGTGATTGCCCCTTTACGCACGTAGGTGATGATTTCCATGTCACGGTGCGGGTGAGTCGGGAAACCACCGCCTGCAGCAATCTCATCGTCGTTCCATACGCGTAACGGGCCCCAGTTCATGCGAGCTGGGTCATAGTACTCAGAGAACGAAAAGTGGTAATGGGCATTCAGCCAACCGTGGTTGGCACGGCCAAGTTGGTTGAAAGGGCGTACTTCGATCATCTGCGTAACCTCCTAATTGGAGACGGCTGGGTTGCCGTATCCGCTGTTTATGGGGTAATGATCCATGAAATTAATTAGATTATAAATGCCTTATTTTTGCGCATAACAATCGAATAAATAGATGTGTTTGGGGTTTCGTCTAACCTGCAGGCGTAATGGGGAAGCTCTGCAATACTGAGTCAGGTGATGGGCATGCCGTTTAAATAGGAGGAGCTGTAGATGGATGTACGCAAAGCACTGCTGATCCTGCATGGAAAGCAAGCAATGAACGAGGATGTGCGCGCCGCTGTGGCGCAGCGCCGTGAGCTGGGTTGGCAGTTGGATGTCCGGGTGACTTGGGAAGGGGGCGATGCACAACGAATCGTTAACGAGGGGCTAGAGGCGGGGTATCCCATCCTGATCGCAGGCGGTGGTGATGGGACCTTGCGCGATGTGGCTGAAGCGATGGCTAAGGCTAAAACACAGGCTTCGCTGGTGCTGATGCCGTTAGGGACAGCCAATGATTTTGCCGTTGCAGCTGGTGTGCCGCTTGAGCCGTTGGCTGCGCTGGAGTTATTGGATCAGCCGGCGCAATTGATTGATCTGGGCAGCGTGGATGATCAGGTGTTCCTGAATATGGCCACGGGTGGCTTTGGCAGCAATGTCACTGCTAATACCTCTGAAGACCTCAAGCGCGTACTGGGTGGTGTTGCCTATTTTCTGACAGGGCTGACACGTTTTGCAGAAGTTCATTCCTCGTTTGCCCGTTTTACTGGGCCGGACTTTCAATGGGAGGGGGAGGTGCTGGCACTCGGGGTCGGCAACGGACGCCAGGCTGGTGGTGGACATCAGTTGTGTCCGCAGGCACAGGTGAATGATGGGCTGCTGGATGTCTGTATTGTTCCGGCAGCAGCGGATGCAGTCGGGACGTTGGGCACATTCCTGTCGGGCAGTATTAACGGAGTGGAAAGTGTTGCAGTGACTGCTCGCGTGCCTTGGCTAGAAGTTGAGGCCCCCGAAGGCTTGGATCTCAATTTAGACGGAGAACCCATAGAAACCACCCGTTCCCGTTTTCAGATCCTGCCGTCAGCGCTTCGTGTGCATTTACCCGCATCCTGCACGTTAACTGGAGCAGGTGCGCCAAATAATCGCGAATAAACGCGCTGGGGTGTAGCATGGTCAGGTAGTGGCTTGGTGCTATCTATTACAGTGGTGCCATCTGCTGCCGATACAGTGGATCAACAGGATTCAATCAGCCCAGTGGCGAGCAAATTCAGGAGTAAATGATGGCGGGCATTCTTGATACGGTGGATCAGCGCACCCAACTGGTGGGTGAGAACCGCCTGGAAATTCTGATGTTCCGCCTCACTGGGCGTCAGGTGTTTGCCATCAACGTTTTCAAAGTTCAGGAAGTGCTGCAATTACCAAAGCTGACGCTGATGCCCCAGCGTCATCGCTTTGTCTGCGGTGTTATCAATTTGCGCGGGCAAACCTTGCCGGTGATTGACCTGTCTCAGGCCATTGGTATGCGTCCGATTGTTCCTGATGAGCGCAGTACGATCATCGTCACCGAATATAACCGCTCAGTGCAGGCCTTTCTGGTCGGTGGGGTTGAACGCATCATTAACCTCAACTGGGAAGCCATCCAACCACCACCAGGTAGCGCAGGGCGGCAACACTACCTGACCGCGATCACTAAGGTTGAAGACCAGATCGTCGAGGTGATCGACGTGGAAAAGGTGCTGGCCGAGATCACCCCCATGAGCACCAAAGTATCGCCTGAGAAGCTGGCAGACCCCATGTTGGAATATGCCCGGGGGCGTGAAGTGTTGCTGGTGGATGACTCCAGTGTTGCCATCACCCAGTTACAGAGCACCTTGTCGCAGTTGGATATACGCTGCCACTGTGCAACAGATGGCTTGCGTGCATGGAATAAGCTCAAGGCTTGGGCAGATGAAGGTATCGACCTCAACGAGAAACTGTTGATGGTGGTGACCGACGCCGAAATGCCAGAAATGGACGGCTATCGCCTGACCACGGAAATTCGCAATGATCCGCGCATGCGAGATTTGTACGTGGTGCTGCATACGTCACTGTCCGGCAGCTTTAACGCTGCAATGGTGAAGAAGGTCGGCTGTGACAACTTCCTCTCCAAGTTTCAGCCAGACAAACTGGTTGATGTCATTCATGAGCGTCTGGAGCTACTGTACCCGACAGTGTAGGCATGGTCTGTTAACGGAAAGCGTTGGGGTTTCGTCTCGGTTGCACTTACAGTTAGCAGTGAGTGCATTTAACCGAGATCGACACCATGTTGCAGCTTTCCGAGCTTTATCGTTACCCCATTAAATCCTGCGCGGGCGAGACCCTTGCAGAGGCTTCTTTGGGGGCGCTGGGTGTACAAGGTGATCGTCGTTGGATGGTGGTTGACGCTGAAACTGGACGTTTTCTGACACAGCGCTTACTCAGCCAGATGACCCAATTGCATGCCCGCTGGCAGGGTGATGGAGCGCTGCATGTTTCTGCACCAGGGATGCCTGAGCTTGAGATTGCGGTGCCCGGTGCAGATGACAATCTAAAAGGCGTCACTATCTGGCGGGATACCCTAGAAGTGCCGGATGCCGGTGATCAGGCTGCCAAATGGTTCAGTGATTGGTTGCAGCGGCCATGCAGATTAGTGCAAGTGCCCGACGCCAGAGCACGGCATGTGATCAATGCCTATCCCAAGTATGCCCAGGCCGAAGACCGGGTCGCGTTTGCTGACGGCTTTCCATTGCTGTTGATTGGCCAGGCTTCGCTGGACGATCTTTCCCGGCGCGTTGGCCGCCCTTTGTCGATGCTGCGTTTTCGGCCGAATCTGGTGGTGGCAGGAGCTGAGCCCTATGCCGAAGACAGCTGGAAGCGCATCCGTATCGGTGAGATGGAGCTTCGTGTGGCCAAGGGCTGTGCCCGTTGCATCATGACTACGCTGGACCCTGAAACAGGGGAGCGCAGTGAAGATCGCGAGCCGCTGACGACCCTGATGACTTACCGCAAGCGTGACGATGGGATTTATTTCGGTCAGAACCTGGTTCCCTGTGGGGAGGGGCGTCTGGTGACCGGCATGCCGGTAGAGGTGATCGAGTAACGCGCAAGCCTGCACGCCCGTTGAGGGCGTGCAGGGATGTCGATTACTGATCGAAGTAGCGCTCGTGCCACGCCACCAGCGGTTGTGGCGAATTAAGTTTATTGCCGTAGATCACTGAGTAAGACAGAACGTTCTGAACATACTGGCGGGTTTCGTCGAACGGAATGTTCTCGATCCAGACGTCATAAGACAGGTGATTGGCCCCACGCAGCCACTGGCGTACGCGGCCCGGCCCGGCGTTGTAAGCGGCTGAAGCCAGTACACGGTTGCCGTTGAACTGTCCGTAAATCTGGCTCAAATAGGCTGCACCCAACTGAATATTGATTTCAGGTCGGAAAGCCTGCTGAGGGGAAGCCAGCGGAATACCAAAGCGTTTGGCGGTTTCCTTAGCGGTTGCTGGCATCAGTTGCATCAGGCCCATGGCGCCTACGTGGGAGCGAGCGTCAGCCATAAAGGCGCTTTCTTGACGGGTGATGGCAAAGACCCAGCTTGAGTGAATATCACGGTTGCGGGCTTCGCGAACCAAGGCGTCACGGTGGGCCATTGGGAAGCGAACATCCAAATCATCCCAGTACTGAGCCTGACTGATCGCGCGGATCGCAGGGAAATACCAGCCCATTTCATAACCGATGCGGGCTTGCGCCACCATTTCATCACGGCTGAACAGGCGGGTGACGTTGTACCACTCGCGGCGTCCGTCGGCGATCTGGCCACGGGCGTGAAACTCCAGTGCACGACGAATAGCAGCAGAGTTGCGGACTTTCTGGATGGTTTGCGGACTCAATGCCAGTGGTTTGTTATTGAGCTGGTAGGGCGCTTTGACCTGATCTGCGGCCATAAAACCATAGAAGTCACGCTCCTTGGCCAAGGCCTGATACAGCGGGATGGGCTCTTTGCTGTTGGGCTTGGCCAGTTGCAGGCTGCGGGCCTGCCAGTAGCGCCAGCGGTTAGTGCTGATCAGGTCTGCTGGCATACGTTTGGTCAGCTGATAGGCTTCTTCCCAACGACCCAGGCGTAGCAACAGGCGTGCGCGCCATTCGGTGACGTTATTGTCGCGCAGCTCCGGGTCGTACTTGGCCATCACGTCCAAAGCACGGGCATCAAAGCGACGGGCCAAGGTCAAGCCGATTTCACGGGCGATGGCGACTTGCTCATCTTTGGAAAACTTCATGCGCTGGGTATAGCCATCCAGCAGGCTGAGCGCAGCTTCGGGATCTTGGCGGGCCAAACGGCGCAGGCCAAGACTGACAACATCACCCGTGGCGTGATCGGTTTGGGTAATGCGCCCGGTCTGCTTAAGCAGTTCGGGTTTTTGAGCCACTTGCAGGAGCAGTTGGCCTTGGTTGCTGAGAGTCGTCAGGGTTTTGCTGAGGTGGGTCACCAGGCCATAGTTGCGGGCTTCTGCTGCCAGCTTGGCCCGTTGCCAGCGTTTTTCTTCGGTCAGTTGGCCGTCAGCTGCCCAGCGCTGAAATAGTGGATCACAGGCGTTGGGTTGTGATTTGCCCACCAACCAGAGCTTTTCAGCGGCAGCATGAGCTTCCTTTCGCATGCCCTGGTTGAACAGGTATTGACCGTACAGGCAGTCCAGTTCAGTGAACTTCAGCCCGGGGTCGTAATAATTGGCAAATGTTTTCCACTCTCCACGTTCGGCTACCCAACGTAGCCAGCGCAGTTTCATCCAGCCGATTTGCGGCAAGTCACCATGTTCCGTGATGAATTTTTCGATTTCTTCATTGCTGGCGGACTTGAGCCGGGCTGTCAGCTCGTCATAGGCGAGGTAGGGCTCCAGTGGGTAGTCGCGCAGCTCATTGGCGTAGCGCAGGTAAGGGCCCTTGTCGCCTTTGGCCAATGCAGCCTTGGCTTGGTCGTAGTAGAGCCGCTGCTGGGCCAGTGTTGCGGCTTGGGCAGTTGAAAGACAGACAGTAGACGCCAACAGGCAGGAGAGCAGTTTCAACAAAGGGGCTCGCATGACTCATCCATAAATAGCAGTAGTGCAATCCCACTAGCTTAGTCGTTTGCCTTAACTCGGAGAAGGCTCAGGGCGGTAATGAAAGCGGTTGAGCACTTTGATGTAAGCCAAATCATGTGTGTAGGCACTGTTTGCTTGGTTTACAGAGCTATCGGGAAATTGCCAGCGATACGAGACGACAACTCAGGGTAGAATGCGCGCCCAGTTTTGCAGCCTGCGTGCTGTGGAAGATTACTCCGGGAGGCGGTGTCTGGTTTACCAGTGAGCCCAACTCCCGCCGTTATGTTGAGGCGTGTGATGACCCTGCTCAAATTCTCTGATGTGTCCCTGGCTTTTGGCGCAATGCCGTTGCTGGACAAAGTGTCCTGGCAGATCGCCAGGGGCGAGCGGGTGTGCATCATCGGCCGTAACGGCACGGGTAAGTCCAGCATGCTTAAGTTGGTTAAGGACCTACAAAAGCCTGACGACGGCTCAATCTGGCGTGCACCCGGTTTGAAAATCGGTGAGCTGCCCCAAGAACTGCCTGTTGCTGATGGGCGCAGTGTGTTTGATGTGGTCGCCCAGGGCTTGGACGGTGTAGGTGAATTGCTCGCGCAGTATCACCACCTCAGCCAGAACATCACCAATGATGAGGACTTGGACAAGCTCATGCGCGTGCAGCAGGAGCTTGAGGCTCGTGATGGTTGGCGCTTACAGCAACTGGTAGACAGCACCCTGAGCCGCTTGCAATTGCCTGCTGAAAAAACCTTGGCTGAGCTGTCCGGCGGTTGGCGCCGTCGTGTGCTGTTGGCTCAGGCGCTGGTCTCTGAGCCTGATTTGTTGCTGCTGGACGAGCCTACCAACCACCTGGACATCGGTGCCATTGCCTGGCTGGAAGAGGCGTTGAAGGAGTTTCAGGGCGCGGTGCTATTTATTACCCACGACCGTTCTTTCCTGCAAAACCTCGCCACCCGCATTCTTGAGTTGGATCGCGGCGGTCTGATCGACTGGAACGGCGATTACGCCAGCTTCCTTGTACATAAGGAAGCTGTTCTGGCGGCAGAAGAGACTGCCAACGCGCTGTTCGACAAACGTCTGGCTCAGGAAGAAGTGTGGATTCGACAGGGCATCAAAGCCCGTCGTACCCGTAACGAAGGGCGTGTACGTGCTCTGAAAGCCATGCGCCAGGAACGTAGCCAGCGCCGCGAGCGTACTGGTAAAGCGAGCTTCCAACTGGAGACCTCGGAGAAGTCGGGCAAGCAGGTCATGGTGCTTGAAAATGTCAGCTTCGCCCATCCAGGCGGCCCTGAACTGATCAAGGATTTCTCCATGGTGCTGCAGCGGGGCGATCGCATTGGTTTTCTGGGGGCTAACGGTACCGGCAAAACCACCTTGCTCAAGCTTATGCTGGGGGATCTTCAGCCGACTAAGGGCACTGTAGAGGTGGGGACGCGCCTAGAGGTTGCTTACTTTGATCAGCTGCGAAACCAGCTGGATTTAGAAAAAACCGTTATCGATAACATTTCTGAAGGCCGCGACTTTATCGAAATTGATGGCCAGAACCGACACGTCCTGAGCTATCTGGGCGACTTCCTGTTCAGTCCGCAGCGCGCCCGTACCCCGGTTAAAGCCCTGTCTGGTGGTGAGCGCGCCCGTCTGTTGCTGGCCAAGTTGTTCAGCAAGCCCGCCAACTTGCTGGTGCTGGATGAGCCGACCAACGACCTGGATGTGGAAACCCTTGAACTGTTGGAAGAGGTCCTGCTGACTTTCTCTGGCACGGTACTGATGGTCAGCCACGACCGGGCGTTCCTCGATAACGTCGTAACCAGTACTTTAGTTTTTGAAGGTGAAGGCCGAGTGCGGGAATATGTGGGCGGCTATCAGGATTGGCTGCGCCAGGGTGGATCACCCCGCCTGCTGGGCGTTGGTGAAACCAAAGGCGGTAAGCCAGAGCTGCAATCGGCTGTGGTGCCAGCTCCTGTTGAGGCCGCGGTGGTTGAGCCAGAAGCCCCCGCACCGGCCAGTAAGAAGAAGCTTAGCTACAAGTTGCAGCGCGAGCTGGAAGCAATCCCAGGGCAGATTGATGAGCTTGAAGCGAAACTGGCTGCTTATCAGGAGCAAATTGGTGACCCTGGTTTTTACCAGCAGCCTGTAGAGGTGACGTCCAAAGTGCTTGAGGCGATGCAGGCTGCGCAGCAAGAGCTGGACCACCTGATCGAACGATGGGCCGAGCTGGAAGGGTAAGTGCCATCTAGCGCTGCATGCGTTAGAGGTAGTGTTTAGTGGATTCTGGCGGGGACTTTCATGAGTATCGAGTACAGCATTATTCTCGATGACGACCATCAGTTCAGTTACAAAATTGAGCTTGATCGGGTTTATAGCGCGCAGGACGCGCAACAAGCACCCGCATGGACGCGACTTGAGCACGAACGCTGCACTAACTGCCCGCTGAGCAAAGACCAATTTAGCCATTGCCCTGCAGCGGTGGACCTGCACCGTGTGATCGAGGATTTTCAAGGGCTGCCTGCATTCCAGAAGGTCTCTGTCTCGGTACGTACCCCTGAGCGTGAATATGCTAAGTACCTGGGGTTGGAGGAGGGGTTACGAGCACTCTTAGGGGTGATCATGGCCACCAGTGCGTGCCCCGTCTTGAATAAATTGAAGCCGATGGCGTTGCAGCACTTGCCATTCGCCAACTCCCAGGAGTTCACCTTACGCGTAGTTTCCCTTTACCTCACTCAGCAATACTTCAACTACAAAGAGGGGCGAATACCAGATTGGGACATGAAGGGGCTGGTGCGGCTCTTCCAACAATTGCAGTTGGTCAACCAGGCTTTTTGGCAGCGTATTCATGCTACCTGTGAGGGGGACTCAAACCTAAAGGCCTTCCTCAGCTTCTTTTCCATGTCGTCCAGCATCACCTACTCACTGGAAACCCAGTTGCAGAAAGTCAGGCCGCTGGTTATGGGGCCTAAAGAGGCAGGAGAATAAGGCTTATGCCTTATTCTCCGTTGGCACTTACTCTGATTTTTTTAGGCGTACTGCCAAGACATCGCAAGGCGCGCTGTGCAGGACGTCGTTAGCTGTTGAGCCCAGCAATAGGGCGAGTCCATGACGACCATGACTGCCAACGATAATCAAATCGCAACCTTGTTCTGACGCCAATCGATGGATTTCCTGACGTGGCTGGCCGTATGTCAGGTGGCGCCTGTCTTCGCTCAGGTCTGGGTATTTACCGGCAAAAGCATCGAGCCGTTGTCGGGCTTGGTCATATTGCTGCTGTTGCAGCATCGAAAGGTCCATGGGAACGTCGCCACCAAAGGCCATCGCCATTGGTTCGACAACATGAACCACAGATAATAGTGCCCCGCTTGCGGAGGCTACTTTTTGAGCCCGATGCATGACCGGATCGCATTCGTCTGTTAGGTCTACGGCGACCAGAATGTGCTGGTAAGGCATGGCAGTTACTCCTCTTGAGGTCGATGGTTTTAGTATGGCCTTCCCGTTTTTTAAATCTTTGAGATTACGCAATGAATGTCTGGTTAATGCTTCTGCTCCTGGCCGTGGTGCTCAGTCCGCTTTCGCTGCTGATGCCGTCGAAACGGCAAAGGGGGCGGATGGATGTGCGCTTGGAGGCCCGGCGCATGGGGCTGGCTATGCAGCTGTCCCGTGAGCAATGGCCGCACTGGATGTCGCAAACAGCCCCAGATTCATGCCCACACTACCACCGTGCGCGCCGCAGGGGGAGCAATGATAGCTGGTGTTACTGGCAATCGGAGCCTGGGCAGTGGCTAAACAAGTGGCGTGAACCTTGTGAGGACGCCACTCTTTTAGAGCAGTTACTTGTATTGCCAGGTGATGTCTACAAGGTTGAAGCAAATGCAAAAGTGCTGGCGCTATGGTGGGGCGAACGGGGCGGCAGTGAGGCGCTTGAAAAGGTGGCAGCGTTCATTAAAGCGCGCGCCTAAAAAGAAAGCCCAGAGCAACTCTGGGCTTTAGATAGGCCAGGCAGGCCGGAAATCGATAGTTCGAGATGCGAAAAGACACGTTCAGGACAGGGGCTACCCTGAGCGGAACTGAATGCCTCAATTGTAGACCGATATAGACGTTTCCATAAGCTTGACGTTGAGGATCATGTTTAGCGGCTTACGGACTATGAATCACCCCGTATAAATGAGGTTGATTGCGGCGTTATCTGCTGGCTGGCCTTTCCAGTCGTCATGGCTGAGAGTATTCATTTAGACGTCTTGCCGGGCATTTTGGCTGCGCCTCTGGGCCGAAAATTACTGCCTATATTGCTCGCATTCCCTCCCATTACTGATCATCCGATAGCAGAGTTGGATACGTTTGTTCAGTGCGATAACGTAATTTTTTGTACAGGCAAATAAGCGTATAACTCCCAATTGACAAGCGCTGGCTTTTCCGTGAAGGTGTGCACACCCAAGTCAAACGGGCGTATGAATTGAGCGTTTGTTTTATACAAATGCCTTCCTGCCCGATTATCGCGTCGGTGGGTGTGCCAGGCTGATTGGGGCTACATTGCACAGTTCATCTGTGGAGTAGCTTGCTGGTTGGCTCCGATGTGTACTGTTCAGCTTCCATACCGTGGAGATCAGTTGATGATTTACGAAGGTAAAGCCATCACGGTTAAGGCTCTTGAGAGCGGCATCGTCGAACTGCAATTCGACCTCAAGGGTGAATCCGTCAACAAATTCAACCGTCTTACCCTAAATGAACTGCGTCAAGCTGTTGATGCAATCAAGGCTGATGGTTCGATCAAAGGCGTGATTGTTACCAGTGGCAAAGACGTGTTCATTGTTGGTGCCGACATCACCGAGTTCGTCGACAACTTCCAGCTGCCTGAGGCAGACCTGGTCGCTGGCAACCTCGAAGCCAACAAAATCTTCAATGATTTCGAAGACCTGCCTGTCCCTACAGTAGCAGCCATCAATGGCATTGCACTGGGCGGTGGTTTTGAAATGACTCTGGCTGCTGACTACCGCGTAGCCAGCGAAGCTGCCAAGATTGGCCTGCCTGAAGTTAAACTGGGTATCTACCCAGGCTTTGGCGGTACCGTTCGTCTGCCACGCGTAATCGGTACTGATAACGCCGTTGAGTGGATCGCCTCCGGTAAAGAAAACAAGCCTGCCGACGCGTTGAAAGTCGGTGCAGTTGACGCAGTCGTTGCTGCCGACAAATTGCAGGAAGCGGCACTGGATCTGATCAAGCGCGCCATCTCCGGCGAGCTGGACTACAAGGCTAAGCGTCAGCCGAAGCTGGAGAAGCTCAAGCTCAACGCTATCGAACAAATGATGTGCTTCGAAACCGCCAAAGGTTTTGTTGCCGGTCAGGCTGGCCCGAACTACCCAGCACCGGTTGAAGCGATCAAGACCATTCAGAAAGCGGCCAACCAAGGCCGTGACAAAGCTCTGGAAATCGAAGCCGCTGGATTTGCCAAGCTGGCTAAAACTTCCGTTGCGGAGAGCCTGATTGGTCTGTTCCTGAATGATCAGGAACTGAAGAAAAAAGCCAAGAAACACGATGAAATCGCTAATGACGTGAAACTGGGTGCTGTACTCGGTGCCGGTATCATGGGTGGCGGTATTGCTTACCAGTCCGCTTCAAAAGGGACTCCGATCCTGATGAAGGATATCCGCGAAGAGGGTATCCAGATGGGGTTGAACGAGGCCTCAAAACTGCTGGGCAAGCGTGTTGAAAAAGGCCGCATGACGCCTGCGAAGATGGCTGAAGCACTGAATGCCATCCGCCCGACCATGTCCTACGGCGATTTTGGCCATGTTGATATCGTGGTTGAAGCTGTAGTTGAGAACCCGAAGGTCAAGCACGCTGTGCTGGCTGAGGTAGAAGGGTATGTGAAAGAGGACGCCATCATCGCGTCCAACACGTCCACTATCTCCATCACTTACTTGGCTCAAGCGCTGAAGCGTCCTGAGAACTTTGTGGGCATGCACTTCTTCAACCCGGTTCACATGATGCCGCTGGTTGAGGTTATTCGTGGTGAGAAGTCCAGCGAGAAGGCTGTGGCGACTACTGTTGCTTACGCCAAGAAGATGGGCAAAACCCCGATCGTGGTCAACGATTGCCCAGGCTTCCTGGTAAACCGTGTGCTGTTCCCGTACTTCGGCGGTTTCGCCAAGCTGGTAAGCGCTGGTGTCGACTTTGTGCGCATCGACAAGGTCATGGAGAAGTTCGGCTGGCCTATGGGCCCGGCTTACCTGATGGACGTTGTGGGTATCGACACCGCTCACCATGCACGTGATGTGATGGCAGAAGGTTTCCCAGAGCGTATGAAGGAAGAGCGCAAAACTGCTGTTGATGCGCTGTACGAAGCCAATCGCCTGGGTCAGAAGAACGGCAAAGGTTTCTACGCTTACGAGACCGACAAGCGTGGTAAGCCGAAGAAAGTGGCTGACGCCGATATTCAGGCAGTACTCGCGCCGGTTGTGTACGAGCAGCGTGAAGTGACTGATGAAGACATCATCAACTTCATGATGATCCCTCTGTGCTTGGAAACCGTTCGCTGCCTGGAAGATGGCATTGTCGACTCGGCAGCTGAGGCAGATATGGGCCTGATCTACGGTATTGGTTTCCCTCCGTTCCGTGGTGGCGCGCTGCGCTACATCGATTCGGTTGGTGTTGCCGAGTTCGTAGCCCTTGCTGACAAGTACGCTGACCTGGGTGCGCTGTACACACCGACTGCGAAACTTCGCGAAATGGCCGCCAAAGGCCAGAAGTTCTTCGGTTAAGCGCGCAACGACTAGAGCGAGAGTAAATTTATGAGCCTGAATCCTAGAGATGCAGTGATCGTCGACTTCGGTCGTACCCCAATGGGTCGTTCCAAGGGCGGCATGCACCGTAATACCCGCGCTGAAACTATGTCGGCGCACCTGATCAGCAAGCTGCTGGAGCGCAACACTAAAGTTGACCCGGCAGAAGTTGAAGACGTTATCTGGGGCTGCGTAAACCAAACCCTGGAGCAGGGCTGGAACATTGCCCGTATGGCGTCGCTGATGACTCAGATCCCACACACCAGTGCAGGTCAAACTGTCAGCCGTCTGTGTGGCTCTTCCATGAGCGCGCTGCACACTGCCGTGCAAGCTATCCAGACCGGTAACGGTGACGTGTTCGTCGTGGGTGGTGTCGAGCACATGGGCCACGTTGGCATGATGCACGGCGTTGATCCGAATCCACATCTGTCCCTGTACGCTGCTAAGGCTTCGGGCATGATGGGGCTGACCGCAGAAATGCTGGGCAAAATGCACGGTATCAGCCGCGAGCAGCAGGATGCCTTCGGTGAGCGTTCTCACCGTCTGGCGCACAAGGCAACTGTCGAAGGCAAGTTCAAGGATGAAATCATCCCGATGCAAGGCTACGACGAGAATGGCTTCCTGAAAGTTTTCGACTACGACGAAACCATTCGTCCGGAAACAACCCTTGAAAGCCTGGCTGCCCTTAAGCCTGCCTTTAACCCAAAAGGCGGAACTGTGACTGCAGGTACTTCCTCGCAGATCACTGATGGCGCTTCCTGCATGATTGTCATGAGCGCTCAGCGTGCTCAGGACTTGGGCATTCAACCGATGGCTGTAGTTCGCGCCATGGCTGTTGCCGGTGTGGACCCGGCGATCATGGGTTACGGGCCTGTACCGTCAACTCAGAAAGCTCTGAAACGCGCAGGTCTGACCATCAACGACATCGACTTCATCGAACTCAATGAAGCCTTTGCAGCCCAAGCTCTGCCTGTGCTGAAAGATCTGAAGGTTCTCGATAAGATGGATGAGAGGGTCAACCTGAATGGCGGTGCGATTGCATTGGGTCATCCGTTTGGTTGTTCCGGTGCACGTATCTCCGGTACCCTGCTCAACGTGATGAAGCAAAATGGCGGCACCCTGGGTGTGTCTACCATGTGCGTGGGTCTCGGTCAGGGTATCACCACCATTTTCGAACGCCTGTAGTCAGCGCGTTTTTGAAATGGAAAACCGGGGCTCAGGCCCCGGTTTTTGTTTTTTGAGTACAGTACTGAATGAATATGGAAACACAGATACAACCTGGTCTCTATCGCCATTACAAAGGCCCTGAGTATCGCGTTCTGGGTGTAGCAAGGCACACTGAGACCGAGGAGCTTATGGTTGTTTATCAGGCATTGTATGGTGAGTTTGGCCTGTGGCTGAGGCCCCTGGACATGTTCAGCAGCACTGTAGATGTTGATGGTGAAACGGTTCCACGTTTTGCGCTGATCAAGGTCGAAGACTCAGTATTGACTCGGTTTTGAGCTGCACTAAACGCTTGCTGAACTTGACCTTCGCTAAAGCACCACTATATATAGCGGTGCCGCATTAGCATCTGTACAGCACCTCCCGCTTTTTATTTACCGAATTCAGGAATTTTCCAATCCATGGGCAAATCGCTGGTCATCGTGGAATCCCCGGCCAAGGCCAAGACCATCAACAAGTACTTGGGCAGCCAGTACGTGGTGAAGTCGAGCATCGGCCATATCCGCGACCTTCCTACCAGTGGCTCGGCCACTGCTGCCAAAGAGCCTGCCAAACGTGGCAAGGCTGCTGGAGAGGTACCAGCCCTGTCGCCTAAGGAAAAGGCTCGGCGTCAGCTTTTCACCCGTATGGGGGTTGACCCGGAGCACGGCTGGAAAGCCAAGTACGAGATTCTTCCAGGCAAGGAAAAAGTCGTAGATGAGCTCCGCCGTCTGGCAAAAGACGCTGACACTATCTATCTCGCAACCGACTTGGACCGCGAAGGGGAGGCTATTGCATGGCACCTGCGGGAATCCATCGGTGGGGACGACAGCCGCTACAAACGCGTGGTGTTCAACGAAATCACTAAAAAGGCTATTCAGGAGGCGTTCTCTGAGCCGGGTGAGTTGGATATAAACCGGGTTAACGCTCAGCAGGCACGTCGCTTCCTTGACCGTGTTGTGGGCTACATGGTCTCGCCGTTGCTGTGGTCGAAGATTGCCCGTGGTTTGTCCGCCGGCCGCGTGCAGTCGGTTGCCGTAAAGCTGGTGGTTGAGCGGGAAAAAGAAATTCGTGCATTCGTGCCGGAAGAATACTGGGAAATGCACGCAGACCTTGCCAGTGGGCGTGGCGACACAGTGCGTTTCGAGGTTATCCGTGAAAACGGTGAGGCTTTCAAACCGCTTAACGAGGCGCAGGCCATGGCCGCGCTGGAAGCTTTAAAGGCTTCGGCCTACAGCGTCAGTAAGCGTGAAGACAAGCCGACTAGCAGTAAGCCTTCTGCTCCGTTTATCACCTCCACCTTGCAGCAGGCGGCCAGTAACCGCCTCGGCTTCGGTGTTAAGAAAACCATGATGATGGCTCAGCGTCTTTATGAAGCTGGTTACATCACCTATATGCGTACCGACTCCACCAACCTGTCAGTTGATGCGCTGAACATGGTGCGTGGCTTTATCGAGTCGGAGTTTGGTGACAAGTATTTGCCATCCAAGCCGCTGTACTACAGCAGCAAGGAAGGGGCTCAGGAAGCGCACGAGGCGATCCGTCCTTCTGATGTCAATCTCAAGCCAACTCAACTTTCAGGCATGGAGCGAGATGCAGAGCGTCTGTACGACTTGATCTGGCGTCAGTTTGTGGCGTGCCAGATGCCGCCTGCTGAGTACCTGTCTACGTCTGTTACCGTCAGTGCTGGCAAGTTTGAGCTGCGCGCCAAGGGCCGTATCCTCAAATTTGACGGCTATACACGTGTGTTGCCGCAGCAGAGCAAGCCGGGCGAGGACGACGTGTTGCCAGAAATGACCCAGGGCGAGGCACTTAAGCTGCTCAAACTGGATCCAAGCCAGCACTTCACTAAGCCGCCAGCGCGTTACTCAGAAGCCAGCTTGGTTAAGGAAATGGAGAAGCGCGGAATTGGTCGCCCATCGACCTATGCCGCGATTATCGGCACCATTCAGGATCGAGGTTATGTGACGCTGCATAACCGCCGTTTCTATTCGGAAAAAATGGGTGAAATCGTCACCGATCGCCTCGGGGAAAGTTTTTCCAACCTGATGGATTACGGCTTCACAGCGCGTATGGAGGAGCATCTGGATGATGTTGCTCAAGGTGAGCGCGAGTGGAAGAACCTGCTTGATGCTTTCTATGCCGACTTCAAGAAAAAGCTTGAGGTGGCTGAGGCCAGTGAAAATGGTATGCGTGCCAATCAGCCAACCATGACTGATATCCCGTGCAAAGAGTGCGGGCGGCCAATGACTATTCGCACAGCCTCCACTGGGGTGTTTTTAGGCTGCTCAGGCTATGCGTTACCGCCTAAAGAGCGCTGCAAGGCTACGGTTAACCTTGTCCCAGGTGACGAGATTGCTGCGGATGATGAGGGGGAGTCCGAGTCACGCGTGCTGCTGGGTAAGCGTCGCTGCCCAATCTGTGCCAATGCGATGGATGCTTACCTGCTGGATGAAAGCCGTAAACTTCATATCTGCGGTAACAACCCGGATTGCGCAGGTTACGAGATTGAACAGGGGCAGTACCGCATCAAGGGGTACGAGGGCCCGAGCCTGGAGTGCGATAAGTGCGGCAGTGAAATGCAGCTCAAGACAGGGCGCTTCGGTAAGTTCTTTGGTTGCACCAACAGTGAATGTAAAAACACCCGCAAACTGCTTAAGAGCGGGGAGGCTGCTCCACCGAAGATGGACCCGGTGAAGATGCCTGAGCTCAAGTGTGAGAAGGTCGATGATACTTACATCTTGCGCGATGGTGCTTCCGGCTTGTTCCTGGCTGCTAGCCAGTTCCCGAAAAATCGTGAGACACGTGCGCCGTTGGTGTTGGAGCTGGTGCCGCATCGCAGTGAGATTGATCCGAAGTATCACTACCTGTGTGATGCGCCGACAAAGGATAGTCAGGGGCGTCCTGCTGTTGTTCGTTACAGCCGAAAAACCAAGGAGCAATATGTGCAGACCGAGGTAGACGGCAAACCGACAGGCTGGCGTGCATTCTATGACGGCAGTAAGTGGAAGGTCGAAGACAAGAGTTAATGGGCATTGTTTGTGCGCCTGAAGAGTCAGGCGCGCACAGATAGTTTGTATGCAGTGGAGAATGCCGCATGGCCCAGGAACTCTATACCCGTACCAATCAGAAGATTTTCTACGCAGGGCTTGCATTGGAATCCTGGCGTAAGGCCGAGCAAGCCCAGAATTTGAACGCACTGGCCCTTATCCAGGCTGAGCGTGAGTCGGCATTGTTTCATTTGTACGGCGCTTTGCTTGGGCTGTGCCACGAAATTGCTGGTTATTACCGTATCCCTGACAGTACAGCGCCGCGAGCTGAAGTATTCCTTCGGGGTGAAGTGCTTGATGTTGCTCCCAGTCAGGAGTTGGGTGAGCTTGTTGAGTTGTACCGGTCCGCAGACAGCTGGCTGGCGCAATTGCTAAAGGCGTACAACCAGTTATTTCTACCTCCTCAAGCAGGTAAGCAGGGCAAGGTTGATCCTTCAACGCCATTGATTACAGCGGTGAGCCTAGATAGTGAAGAGCAGTCTCTTAGTCATGAGACTCTTGAGGCTTGGCGCCAAGCTTTAAAAGCGCTGGCTCAGCGGTTTCGACAAACTTTAAGCGAGTGGTAAGGCCTGAGTGAATTTCAGGCCGAGAGCGTCTTCGGCCTGTTACACTGTGCGCCTTTCGTGGAGAGCTAATTTAAATGCCGACTTCATTTCTGGAAATTGTTGAGCTGCCGGATGGGCGCATTGCATTGCGTCGTGCAGAAGATGAAGAGTCTCTGGTAGTGCTGGATTTCTCCGCAGATGCGAAGGCATTCTTGCAGGGGCAGCACCTAGAAGTTGCCAAGGCGATGCTTAATGTCGGCGTGCAAATGGCCGGCCAATTGGCTGAAAATAATTTTCAGCAAGAAGAAGAGATTCCTCGCGTTCTGCATTGATGGCAGCCTTCATGGCGCCATTCGCGTTGGGGCGAAAATAGGGCAAAGCGCTGTCTTTGCCCTGACCGGTTACCTGTGGTTTTAGCCTAGGCTGATATTGAGGCTCTGTGCTTTACCTGCTTGGGCTGCCTGTTCCAGGGTATTGCGGGCTTGGGCGGGGAGAGGGTGGAGCCAACTGACGACTGTGTGGCTGCGTCCTAGCTTGAGTGCTTCCTCTGCTAGGGTCAGAGCACTTTGTCCACCCCGCGGTTGAAGTAGCAAAATACGTTCGCGGTTCAGGCCGCTTTCACGCAGCCAACTGTGGGTAAGCGTTGCAGGTGGTGCGATAAGAGTTAGCCAGCGATGGTCGTGGTTATCGCTTAATGCTTTCAGGATCGGTGCGAGAAGCGTTAAGCAGTGCCCGGCTGAGCCGCGTAGCGACATTTCACTGAATGCGGTTGCGTCTTCATCAAGCGCTGGAGCCTGATCGATAGAGTCGGCCAGCCATGGTGTTGCCGATGATGCGATGACACCATCAAACAAAGGCAGTTGCGAGCGGTTCAGTGATTGCGGGAACTGCATAGAGCCTCCTTTTAGCGGCGGATCACGCCGACGCTCAAACCTTCAATGACAAGGTCTTGTTCTTCCAAATTGACTTTAATGGGAGAGAACTCTGGGTTCTCGGCAAGCAACCACACGGTGTTGCCTTCGCGCTTAAACCGTTTGACGGTGACTTCATCGTCTATTCGGGCTACAACGACCTGCCCATTGCGCGCTTCGCGGGTGGTGTGTACGGCAAGCAGGTCGCCATCAAAGATGCCGATGTCTTTCATACTCATACCCCGTACGCGCAGTAGGTAATCTGCTTTAGGGTGAAAGAAATCGGGATTGATTTTGCAGGAGTCTTCGATGTGCTGCTGAGCCAGGATTGGAGAGCCTGCCGCAACCCTGCCAATTACAGGTAAGCCCTCGTCTTCGTCGCTATTGGGTTCAAAGCCAGGGATGCGGATGCCACGGGAGGCGCCAGGTGTCATCTCAATGGCGCCTTTACGGGCCAGTGCTTTGAGGTGCTCTTCAGCCGCGTTAGGCGATTTGAAACCGAGCGCGGTGGCAATTTCTGCCCGCGTAGGTGGGTAGCCGTTATCCTCTAAGCACTGTTTGATGAAGGCGAGAATTTCGGCCTGGCGTGGCGTCAGTTTTAGCATGGTCATCTCTGTCTTTTTGTACAGTGACTGGGATTATATACAGTGTTGTTGGATTGGCAATCATTCAATTTCTAATATTGCTGGCGTTAGTCGAATACTGACTAAAGTATGTGGTGTTACTTGCAGACTTCACTGATCGTCGTATGGGGTTATGGAGTAAAGTCTGGGATAGTTGCGGTTTGGAGGGCTGCCCGGCTTGACAATGAATGCAACTGAAACGTATGTTTCAAACAAGTGTTTGCTAGATGAATTCTTATGGCCCAGTCGGAAACTGTTGAACGTATTCTTGATGCAGCAGAACAGCTTTTTGCTGAGAAAGGCTTTGCTGAAACTTCTCTGCGTCTGATTACCAGCAAGGCTGGGGTGAATTTGGCCGCGGTGAATTATCATTTCGGCTCTAAAAAGGCGCTGATTCAAGCCGTGTTTTCGCGTTTTCTCGGCCCTTTCTGCATCAGTCTTGAGCGCGAGCTTGACCGGCGCCAAGCCAAGCCTGATTGCAAGCCCAGTTTGGAAGAACTACTCGAGCTGCTGGTTGAACAAGCGCTCTCAGTAAAGCCGCGTAGCGGCAACGACTTGTCAATCTTTATGCGCCTGTTGGGCCTTGCATTCAGTCAAAGCCAAGGGCATTTGCGTAAATACCTCGAAGAGGTCTACGGCAAGGTTTTCCGTCGTTATATGCTCTTGGTTCACGAGGCTGCGCCGCGTATACCACCTCTTGAACTGTTTTGGCGGGTGCACTTCATGCTGGGGGCTGCTGCATTCAGCATGTCGGGTATCAAGGCTCTGCGAGCCATGTCTGAGAATGATTTTGGTGTAAATACTTCACTTGAGCAGGTGATGCGTCTAATGGTCCCGTTCCTAGCAGCAGGCATGCGTTCGGAAAGCGGCCTGATTGACGATGCTTTAGCTAACGCTCAACTCAAACCCCGCAATAAAACTGCAGTGCCAGCTGGCAAAGTCTGATGGATGTGGATGGGCTAGCGAGGTTTGATCCGTTAAGCTAGCCGCCATGACAACGCTTGATCTTCTTCATATTTCAATTGCCGACCAGCAGTTATATGGCTTTGCTGGCGGCAAGCTGAAATTTCGTCTGCCCGTTTCCACCGCACTTAACGGTGCGGGCGAACTCAATGGTTCAGGCTGTACGCCCCGTGGTCGGTTTTTGGTGCGCGCCAAAATTGGCAATGGTTTGCCAGTAGGTGCGGTGTTGCGGGGCAGGCGTTGGACCGGTGAGGTCTGGTCGCCTGAACTGCATGCGCAGTTTCCTGGGCGTGATTGGATCCTCAGTCGGATTCTTTGGCTCAGCGGCTGTGAGCCTGGCCGCAACCGCATGGGGCAGGTTGATACCTTTCGCCGTTATATATACCTGCACGGGACTCCCGATACAGAGCCAATGGGCGTACCGCTGTCCCATGGCTGTGTGCGCCTGCGTAATGAGGCGTTGGTTGAGTTGTATGACGCTGTCCCGGCTTATTGTGCCGTGCACATTGATGAGGCCGCTTGCCCGCAGTGGGCGGCTGCACCGATTGAATAAGGAATTGTTGTGAGTGTGACTCTGCAAGGCTCTCTGATGCTGGATATCGACGGCACGTGGTTGACTGCCGAAGACCGGGCGATCCTTCGCCATCCTGAAGTTGCTGGTTTGATTTTGTTTGCACGCAATATCGAGGATCCGCGTCAGGTTCGGGATTTGACCGCCTCAATTCGTGCGATTCGCCCCGATCTCCTGCTGGCAGTCGATCAGGAGGGTGGCCGCGTGCAGCGTCTACGCAATGGATTTGTGCGTCTACCGGCAATGCGTGCGTTGGCCGATAACCCAAATGCTGAAGAGCTTGCCGCTCTGTGTGGGTGGGTGATGGCAACAGAGGTACTTGCGGTTGGGCTCGACTTGAGTTTCGCCCCAGTGCTGGATTTGGATCACCAGCGCAGTGCGGTTGTCGGTACACGGTCTTTTGAAGGCGATCCGCTGCGTGCTACTGCGCTGGCGGGTGCGTTCATCCAAGGTATGAACAATGCGGGGATGGCCGCCACGGGCAAACACTTCCCAGGGCACGGTTGGGCTGAGGCCGACTCCCATGTCGCAATACCGGTTGATGAGCGCAGTCTTGAACAGATCCGTGCTGTTGATTTACAGCCATTTGCCCGGTTAAGTCAGCAATTGGCAGCTGTTATGCCAGCCCACGTGATTTATCCGCAGGTGGACAGTCAGCCTGCCGGTTTCTCACGGCGTTGGTTGCAGGAGATTCTGCGTGGCGAGCTAGGTTTTAAGGGGGTGATCTTCAGTGATGATCTGTCCATGGCCGGTGCTCACGTGGTAGGCGATGCCGCCAGCCGTATTGAGGCTGCCATGGTCGCTGGCTGTGATATGGGATTGGTATGCAATGACCGAGCATCCGCAGAGTTAGCCTTGAGTGCATTACAGCGCTTAAAGGTTGCGCCTCCACAGGGGCTGTCGCGTATGCGACGCCAGGCATACCCCGGGATCGAATATAAGCAGGATCCACGCTGGTCACAGGCCATAAGTCGCCTGCGCGAGGCGCATCTGATCGTATAAATGTGAACCTAAAAATAAAGGCGCCTGAGGCGCCCTTATTTTTTGCAGCCAGGATCACTTGTCCGGACTGAGCAGCAGGCGACGGTTACCGTAGACTTTATCAATGTTTTCCGAGCGGAATGGGAAGGTCATGTAGCTGCCCTTGAGCCAGGCTTCGATGCCATCAGCGTAATGCTGACTGGCTGGATTGCCTGATTGACCGGAACTGTTAAGTCCAATCATCGGCTCTGCCCGACCGAAGTCGACGATAATGCGCATGGCTGGTACCAGCCAAGTGTCGAAGTTATCCCCCCATTCATAAGCTGCTACGTTCAAGGTGCCGTGGTCACCTCCTGCAGGGTAGGGGCCGCGATCTAGGTAGTTTTTAATCGCATTGAGGCTTGCACGCTGGCTGGCGCTCAGGTGCTGGGCCATTTTGGTTGAGTCGCTTGCCCATGTGTAGGTGTGCAGCTTGCCCCACTGCCAGCTGGTGCGATCAGTGCCCAGGCGGCTTTCCAAAAGGGTTACTGAAGCGGCTAAGCTGCGGGCGAGGATCGCGGGTTTATCCTCTTTCTGCGGCGTGTTGCGGTCATCCCAGAAGGGGCTGTCCTCACGACTGAGCAGGTGATCGGCTTGTGCTGAATATGAGTTGTTGGCGGTGGCGACCAGCGCTTTCCATGCTGGGCTGGTGTCTGGCCCCAGTTCATCGAGGAAGGTGTCGCGGGCGCTCTGGTAGAGAAAGGCGCTGTACAGGGCTGCGTCGGCCGATGTTGCTGACATTTTGCCGTCGAACTTCATCAACCGGTTGAGGGCCTCCTGAGCCTTGTTACGCTCTGTCGGTGGCAATGCGTTGATGGCTGCCTTGAGGCTTTCCGCCATACCGGGAGCGCTAAACATCCGTTGCAGTTTGGCCACGAACGGAGACGTCTGGTCGTACTGCATGGCAATCGAGCTTTGCGTGTCGTGTCTGCCGCTGTTGGCCAGTTGTTCGATGCGTTCGGCGCGCTCAGGGTAGAACCAGGAGTTGGACAGTTGCATGCCGTAACCCTGTGGCACTGTGCGATGGTTAGCTGTGCCCAGCCAGCCTTGTGGCGGGTCTTGATCGTAAGGATGCAGCATGGGGTCGGCGTAGCCATCCCATTCGTACTGGCTGTTCCAGCCTGGAGATGGCATCAGCCCGAGCCCGGCGCGACGGTTTGGATAGCGTCCGGTGACTTGCCAGCCGATATGTTGGGCGTCGGCAAAGACAATGTTGAGTGGAATGGCTCGTACTTCACGGGTGGCTTCGAAGGCCTGATCCACGGACTGAGCGCGGGATAGGTCAAACATCGCATCCAAGGTTTTGTCGCCATCCAACTCAGGCGTTCGCAGAGCAAGACCATAACCACTGCTCAGCGGTAACGGTTGCAGCATATGCTTACGCTCGCCCAGTACGGAGTTCAGTAGTGGGCCGTGGCGGGTTTCGAAAATGGTTTCTCGAATCGGGCGCTCGCCCTTGATAAAGAATGTCTCCTGGCGCTCCTTAACTGGCAGCCATTTGCCGTCAGCCTGGTAGTAAAGGTGACCGTTCTGGCGTTGAACCTTTTCTAGAAAAAGGTCTTGGGTATCGCCCATGACCATTGTCATTCCCCAGCCTAGTTTTCCGTTGAATCCGGCTACTACAGCGGGTACGCCGGCAACCGATACGCCCGCGGCATTGAACTTTGGTGAGCGGATTTGAACGAAGTTCCAGGCTGAGGGCATTGAAAGCGGCAGATGCGTATCGTTAGCCACAATGCTGCGACCGCTGCGTGTTTTGACCGGGGCAAAGGCCCAGTTATTAGAGGCTGCTACGCCAAGCATATGAGCATCGGCGAACTGGCTGACTGCTTGATTTAAGCCGCCTAGGCTTGCGAGTTGACCGCTGAGGTTGAGGCCTTTGAGTTTCTCGGCTTCGCTAAAAGGCAGCGGCTCATCCGGATAGGTCGGCAGCAGCCACGCCACCTTGTCAGCACCGACTTTCTGCGCCAGTACCAGTGAGGCGATCTCTTCCTGAAGATTAACCGAGAGTCCAAAGTTGAGCAGGCAGAAGATCAGTGCAGAGTCTTCTGGCTTCCAGTAGGCCGGGCGATAGCCAGCCTCTGCCAGGTCCATCGGCAGTTTGTCGCGGTAACGGAACAGATAGGCGTTTACGCCTCGGGCGTACACTTCGAAGAACTTCTGCAAGCGTGGCGAGGCGTTCTTGAAAAGGAGCTCCGCGTTCTTCTTCAGGTTGACTGAACGCATAAAACGGTCGATATCCAAGACGCCGGGGCCGGCCATTTCCGCCAGTCGGCCCTCGGCCATCAGGCGCATGCTGACCATTTGGCTGAGGCGGTCGCTGGCATGGACGTAGCCCAATGCAAACAGTGCGTCGTGGAACGTGGTGGTCTCAATGAGCGGCATGCCCAGCGTATTGCGGCGTACAACCACACTGTTGGCCAAGCCTTTGATTTTGACGATGCCTTGGTCTGGGTGAACGCTGTTGCTGTATCGGCTGTTGAGAAATGACTGGCATCCGCTAAGTGATACTGCTGCCGTTACCAAGCCAGCGAGGCTCAGGTAGGCCATGGGACGAAATGCGCGCGCTAGCATGCAGCAGGCTCCTTATAGGGAGTAGTCATGATTGAGATTCGGATTTTGGGGTTAGTGACGGCGTAGGGCGTACGTTAGCCAGCGAGGCCGTGCCTGACAAGGCGTCTGCATGTATAAGTCAGGTGCGAGGTTGGTTACTCAAGCCTTTGTCGAGCAGCCATCGGGCCGCATCGTGAGCCGCTTGCTGATGTTCAACGGTTAAGCGCTCAAACAGCTTCTCGTAATTCGCGCGCTGTTCTTTACTCAGTGCCTTCCAGCCCTGGTGGGTCGGGATATGTGCTGTAGCGGCATAAATCCGCTTGAAAACATCACAGGGTTGATTTTGGTTGAGCTGATAGTCGTAGTTATCCAGCAGTACCTTGATTCGAATCGCGCCCTCGATCAGTGGCAGTTGCCCATCCAGAAGGCTGTTAGCGAGGATTCTAAGGTCGCCAGCGAGTCGCTCGTGTTGGGCTAGGCGTTTTTCTCTATGGGCTTGCTGTTGCCGCCAGACTTTGCGCCAAAGGTGGAGCGCATAGACTGCCAAAGCCACGAGTATTAACGTGGCTATGGCGAGTAGTGATGTGGGCAGTGCTGTCACTAGCGGTTCACGCGCCGTGGCACTTCTTGAACTTCTTCTGGCTGCCGCACGGGCATGGATCGTTACGGCCAACGTCTTTCAGTGCGTTGCGTACCGGCTCTTGATGGCCGTGGTTGCAGTGAGGGCCGTGAACATGGCCATGATCATGATGGTGGTGATCGTGGTTGCAGTCAGGGCCGTGGACGTGTTGCTGGTTCATGCAGTGTTACTCCGGGATGTAATCACCGGGAATTATCTCGCCATTACGCGACATGTGCACGCGTTGACCGAAGAACCAGCCGGTTTTTACAGAGCCTTTGAATTGATAGGGAATTGCCTCGTCAGGCTGTTCGAGGGCTTTAACCACTTGGCGAACGTGGCGCCACAAATTGGTGCGCACTGGAACTGAGAACGTACTGTGGCCATGGGCGGGCACACTCAACGAGACATCAGCCTCGCCCTTGGTGAGCTCAACATTATTGAGGGTGACCTGATATTCCAGCTGGCTGATGGGCAGGCTGAAGCTATTGGGGTTGTCGATCCTAAAGCGCAGGTTGAAGTGCTGTTCAAGCAGTCTGGCTTTAACGACCTCCACCTTGAGCAAGGCGATTTCAGGCGATTTCAGGCTACCGGTGGATGAGCAGCCGGAAAGGCCTGAAAGAAGGCCAAGAAATAGTGTAAGGCTCAGTATTTGTAGTGATTTTGCCTGTAAAAACATTGCTGCCCCCCAATGACTTCTCAGTGTAACAAGCAAGAGCGCAGCTGCAAGCGGTTGTTAGTTGAAATAATCTGCACCATAGTGGCGTAAGACTAGGTCAGGAGTATGACGATGGCTCGTTACGAAATTGCATTCAGTGCGCAATTGGTGCCGGGAGCTCAGCTTGAAACTGTTAAAGCGAATCTAGCCAAGCTATTCCAAGCCGATGAGCAACGCTTAGCGTTGCTCTTCTCAGGGCGCCGGATTGTGATCAAGAACAATCTGGATGAGGCGGGCGCAGAGAAATACCGCTCTGCTATAGAGCGCGCAGGTGCGGTGGTTGAAGTTGTCGACATGGACTGCCAGATCGAGGAAATTGTTCTGACAGCTCCAGCTCCAGCTCCAGCTCCAGCTCCAGCTCCAGTGCCGGAGGCACCTGCAGCGACCACCAACGCCCGCCTGCAAGTGATCCCTCGCGACGAGTACATGGCTGCATTCAGTGATGTTGAGGCTCCAGATTTTGGAATTGCCCCGCTGGGCAATGATTTGCAGGATGCCAAGCCTGCTGCAGCGGTGCCTACTCTGGACCTGTCACAGTTCAGCCTGGCACCGGCGGGCAGCGATATGGGGGAGTTAAAGCGTGCCGCTGCTGGTCCTGTGCCTGATATCTCTCATCTTAAATTGCAGGATTGAATGGCCTATACGCTGGATAGGGATGTCCGGTTCAAAAGAAATCCGAGCAGCACTTCTTGAATTTTTGCCCGCTGTTACATGGGCATGGGTCGTTGCGCCCAGTCTTAAGCTCAACCGTGGGGTCAATGAAGTACCAGCGCCCGGCGTTTTGAACAAAAGCTGATCGCTCACGATGGCTCTGCTCACCATTTTGATCCCGCCAGCTCGCAACGAATGTCACATAGGCATGGGCAGGGGTGCCTTCAAGCAGCTCGGCGTGCTCAACGTTTAGGCCAAGCCAAGTGCTGCCAAGGCTCCAGCTACGGATGCCATCTTGATCTAGCGCGTTTTGCTGCGCTGGCAGTGTTGTTTCAACTAGATAGTCGATGAGCCCGACGGTGTATGCACTGTAGCGCGAGCGCATCAATGCTTCTGCAGTGGGAGCGGGTGTGCCTGCGTGATAAGGGCCACAGCAGGCAGCGAGGGTTTGTTGGCTGCCGCAAGGGCAGTTAGCGTTACTCACTGATTTACCACCAGTACTTTCCAAAGTTTTGCGGGTTGGCCCAAAACTTGGCATTGAGCCAGTCAGGCACCTGTTTGTAGTCCAGTAGATCGTAGGTGAAGAGCGTCAGGGTCTGCTCATCACGCTGGAAGCGTTCACTGGCTTGCAAGGCCAGGGCAAACAAGTCTTTGTCTTCCCAGCCGCTGGCTTTCAGATCAATCAGCACTGCCATGCGGCTGGCATTCAGGTTGCGGATGCCGCCGAGCAGTTGCAGCCCTTCACGCTTATCCATGTGCTCAAGGCACCCAACGATAATGGCAAGGTCGTACCGTTTTGCTGCCAATTCTGCGGGCAACTTCCCACTTTCTGCGTGCGCAATATGACACTTTGGCTGTGCCTGAATAAATGCATCAATTGCTGGTAGGTCACGTTGGCCTACAAGTAGCAAGCGTTCAGGAGTGTAACGCGCCAGAAGAGCTGCTAGGGCCTGTTGGGGTGTTCTGTCTGACTGAGGGGCGGGCATAGACGTCCTTATGGGTGCAGATAGCTGGCGGGCGTAAAGATATGAGATAGCACATAAGTTCTACTTAGGGCTTCGATTCTCTGGCGCATTTTAAAACTGGGGTCTTTACTTCGTCAGTATCGGCTTTTACGCCGATTTACCAATAGGAGACACACAAATGAGCATTATCAGGAAAGCATTACCCCTGATCGCAGCCAGTACTTTGTTGACAGGATGTGCCGGCGTTCAGAAAAGCGATTGGCCTACCTGCGCGGTTGTTGGTGGTATAGGCGGCGCGGGGTTGGGGGCTATTGAAAGTTCTGCATGGGCTGGCGGTGGTGCTGCCCTGGGGGCTGGTATGGCTGCTGCCTATTGCTGGGTGCATGGGGCCGAAGAGCAGGTGGCGGTCGTAGAAGAGGTTGTCGAAGAGCCAGTGGCGGTGGTTGAAGAAGTTGAGCCAGTACGCGTTGAACTGGATGTTAAGTTCGATTTCGATAAGGCGCAGGTTCGCCAGGAAAGCTACGGCGAGATCAAAAACCTTGCCGATCTTCTTAACCAGTATCCGCAGACCAGCACTGTGGTTGAAGGCCACACCGACTCCGTCGGCAGTGATGCTTACAACCAGACGCTCTCCGAGCGCCGTGCCAATGCCGTACGTGATGTACTGGTGAATGAATATGGTGTACCGGCCGACCGAGTCAGTGCTGCGGGTTACGGTGAAAGCCGCCCGGTTGCCGATAACGCTACCGCTGAAGGTCGTGCAGTAAACCGCCGCGTGGAAGCTGAGGTAGAGGCTCGTCCCTGATAACTGATCTACGTCAGGACAGAGACCTAAAGCCAGCCCATCTCAGGGCTGGCTTTTTTATAGGTGTGGTTAACCTCTAGTAGTCTGAGTGCAGACTGCAACTGCCTGTGAGCGTGAGTGTGGCGGGCGGCGGCCAAAGCGGTTAATGTTCCGGCCAGATTTTTGATTGAGTCGGCGTTATGAAAATCTTCTTGCTCCTTGGAAAACTGGTGACGTTGGTGTTCTGGGGAATCGTGATTGGCAACCTTTATCAGCCATTTGCTCAGCCATTTGATCTTCTGCTGCGTTTAGCTGGGGGAGTAGTCCTGGCTGTGCATGTTCTTGAGACTTTGATCTTCCATAAAAGGCTTAAGGACCTACCGTTGCCTTTTATGCAGCGAGTTCAGGTTTTAGTGTTTGGTGTGTTTCATGTGCTGGGGTTACCAGCGCACAAGGCTGAGTCGATAGCAGCCCCTGTCGGGAAAGGGGCTGAACCAGAACAAATAAAAGGGGAGGAAGCAGAACATGCAGAAAATCTTGGCGCTGACGCTGTTGTTCAGCCCGTTAGCACTGGCTCAGGCGGCAATTGAAGTCAGCCCTAATGCCATCATGCGTTTACCTGCTGTGGGCACTGCGCTGCATGTAGATCGGCTTGAGATTGCTGACCATGGGACCCTGCTAGTACCTGCTGGGTTGACAGATATTCAGGTCGATCAACTTGTTCTTGGCCAGCAGGCTCGATTGTCGTTCGCGCCAGGAGAGCGTCCTCTGAGTCTGCAGGTTACTACTGCCACGTTAGGTGAGAATGCCTTGATTACGGCACGTGGAGCCCAGGGCAATTACTCGAAACCGGCAACAGCTGGGCGTGATTTGAACCTGCGCTTTGGTGAGATCAATTCTGGTGCCTTGGTGGTGGACGCCCGTGGTGGTAAAGGTGCGCCAGGATATGTTGGGCTTGCTGGTGCAGATGGCAAGCCGGGTGGATGCACGTGGGGGCAGGCTACCCATGGCCATGATGGCCTTGATGGTGGCGATGGCCAGCCAGGTGGTGCAGGTGCGAAGGTGCGTATCGAGATTCCACAGAGTCTTGCTGAAGAGCAAGTGCGAGTGCTCGTGGAGGGTGGTCCTGGTGGTGATGCTGGTCAGGCCGGACAGGCTGGCAAGGGCGGTGACAGCAAAGGGTGTTTGCTTTACACCACAGCTGCCGGTGCCAGCGGTAAATCTGGGCAGAATGGGCGTGCGGGTGAGGCAGGCGCTCCTGGCAGCGCAGAAATCGTTAAGTTTTGATGAGCCTCCCGCTAGTGGGACTAAACACCGCTAGCGGGAGCAGAACTCAGAAGCTCGGACGGGCTGCTGCAACAGCAACCAGAATTAGGCCCAACAGCAAGTTAGTGCCTACCAAACGGCGTATTTTTCCCAGAACTTCACCACCCGCTGGCCAGTTCTCCGCATCAACGGCACGGCGCAGGGCTGGCAGTTGGAGTATTTGTAGGCGCAGGAATAAGGCCAGCATCGCCAGGTAAAGTCCCATCATGATGTGCACGTAACGCGGCGCACCGTCGAAGCCTTTGAATGTCAGGTGCATCATGCCAACGCCGGTTACGGGCAGCACAATCACGGCAGCCCATACCCAATAAAAGAACCTCGGAAATACGCTCAGCCACAGTTTAAGGCGTGAGGGTGCGTCTAGTGCACTGACTGCTGCCGGGCGCAGCACCATCCAAGCGAAGAACATGCCGCCGACCCAAATTAGGGCGGCGAGTACATGCAGGCTGTAGGACATTGCATAAGGGGTCATGGGTGTTCCTCTCAGGTAAGCGGTTCTGCGCATTATCAATTAGCGCGCTATGATAGCCGCCGATTTCAAACACTGAAAATTTATCCAGCCTTTCACGTCCCGTATTTCATGCTCAGTCCCGAACTAAAATCCCAGATACAAGGCGCTTATAGCCGCTTCCTTGAGGCCAAGTCCCTCAAGCCCCGTTACGGCCAGCGTTTGATGATCGCTGAAGTCGCTAAAGTGCTGGGCACTATACAAACCGACGATGAAGGGCGGCGCGTGGGCGAGCCGGCCGTTGTGGCGGTAGAGGCGGGCACAGGCACAGGAAAGACAGTGGCTTACAGCATGGCCACCATCCCGACTGCCAAAGCAGCTGGTAAGCGCTTGGTGATTGCCACAGCCACTGTGGCGTTGCAGGAGCAGATCGTCCATAAGGATCTGCCCGACCTAATGCGCAACAGTGGTCTGAGTTTTAGTTTCGCGCTGGCCAAGGGGCGTGGACGTTATCTCTGCTTGTCCAAGTTGGATCTGCTGTTGCAGGAGGGCCAGGCGCAAAGTGCGACGGCGCAGCTGTTTGAAGAGGAAGGTTTCAGAATCGACGTGGATGAACAGAGCCAGAAGCTGTTTAACGCCATGATCGAAAAACTCGCCGGTAACAAATGGGATGGCGATCGTGATAGCTGGCCAGAAGAGCTGGATGATACCCAGTGGGGGCAGGTGACCACTGACCATAGTCAGTGCACGGGGCGTCATTGTCCGAACTTCCAGCAGTGCACCTTCTACAAAGCTCGGGAGGGCATGGGCAAGGTTGATGTGATCGTGACCAACCATGACATGGTTTTGGCTGATTTAGCCCTTGGTGGCGGCGCTGTACTGCCGGACCCGCGTGACACCCTTTATGTATTTGACGAAGGCCATCACCTGCCAGACAAAGCGATTGGCCACTTTGCCCATTTTACCCGCTTACGTTCGACCGCCGACTGGTTGGAGCAAACAGCCAAGAACCTCACCAAGCTGCTCGCGCAGAACCCGCTGCCGGGTGATCTTGGCCGGCTTATTGAGCAGATTCCAGAGTTAGCCCGAGAGATTAAGACCCAGCAGCAATTTATGTTTGCGGCCTGCGAGCAATTGGCTGACTTCCGTGCTGGGGAGGACATGGAGGGGCGTGAGCGCCCGCGTCATCGATTCCCCGCAGGGGTGGTACCTGAGCATCTGATCGAACTTGGCATGGAGCTGAAAAAGGGCTTTTCCAAGCTGACTGATCTCTACACCGGTATAACTGATCTGCTCAAAGAGGCCATGGATGGAGAGGGTGCAGTCGGTATTGCCAGCCATCAGGCTGAAGAGTGGTATCCACTATTTGGCAGCTTATTAGCCCGCGCTCAAGGGAACTGGGAGCTGTGGCTGGCCTTTACCACGGAAGATCCTGAAGAAAGTGCGCCGATGGCCCGCTGGCTGACATTGGCCGACAGTGGCGCAATGTACGACATTGAAGTTAACGCCAGTCCAATTCTGGCTGCCGAGACCTTGCGTCGTAACTTGTGGAATGTGGCCTATGGTGTGCTGGTAACCTCGGCAACACTGACTGCACTTGGCAGTTTTGATCGGTATCGAATGCGTGCCGGTCTGCCTAAGCAAGCGGTTACGGCCGTGGTACCGAGCCCATTCCACCATGCCGATGCAGGTGTATTACGGATCCCTAACCTGAATGCTGATCCGCGGGATGTCGCAGCTCATACCGCCGCGATTGTTCGTGAGCTGCCAGGCCTTATAGCTGGATCGAAGGGTACATTGGTGTTGTTCTCCTCGCGAAAACAGATGCAGGACGTGTTCGAAGGTCTGGAACGAGACTGGCGCAAACGCGTGTTCATCCAAGGCAACCTGTCCAAGCAAGAAACGCTGAACAAACACAAAGCACGGGTCGACAGTGGTGAGGAAAGTGTCCTCTTTGGACTGGCCAGCTTTGCCGAGGGCGTAGATTTGCCCGGTGCCTATTGCGAGCATGTGGTGATCGCCAAGATTCCGTTTGCAGTGCCAGATGATCCGGTAGAGGCCGCACTGGCTGAGTGGATTGAAGCCCGTGGCGGTAATCCGTTTATGGAAATTGCAGTGCCGGACGCTTCGCTGAGGCTGGTTCAGGCGTGCGGACGATTGCTGCGCACAGAAGCTGATCGGGGTGTCATTACATTGCTCGACAGGCGAATGGTCACCCAGCGTTACGGTAAGGCTATTCTCAATGCGTTGCCGCCTTTCCGCCGGGAAATAAGCTGATTAGGCCTAATCTGCTGGCGCGCCAGTGAACGCCGCGAGCACAATACGGTCAGCAATCACATAGTCCGGTTACAGGCCATTGCCTGTGAGGTGTGTGTTCTGCGCTTGAGGGAGTTTGTTGCGTGATGGTCAAACTGCGGTTGCAAGTGGGTGCATGGGTATTGTTGGGCTGTTCTTCATTGGCTTTTGCCCAGGAAAAACAGGAGCTGTACAACTTTGTTCGTCCTCTGGATGTGGTAAAGGTCGTTACACAAAACGTCGAGCTGCCAGACCTAAAAGGTGAAGAAACACCCGGTGGTGAGGTTTTGCGCAGAATCGTATTCCAGCCTGGCGAGCAGTCACTGCTGACGCTTCAACCTCAAAATGAGTCATGGGACTGGAGTAAACAACAGGCTCTGGTACTGCGTATTCAGAATGCGATGGACTGGGATCTGACCTTGGATGTTCAGGTTCAGAGTAATGACGGTCAACAGCTTAACAGTCGAGTCGCTTTGCGTGCCGGGCCAGCGCAAACCCTCGTACTGCCTCTCAGTGCCACATCACCCCTGAAGCACGGAATGCGTGCGGGAGTGCCGATGCCGGTACAACAAGGGGGCCGCCAAGTGCTGTTTGCCGACAACGTCAGTGGGGCGCTGGATAAATCCCAAGTGAATTCAGTAGTGCTGTCTGTCCCCAATCTGGACTCAGCCCAGAGTATTTTGCTTAGCCATGTGGCTGTTCAGCAAGAATCACCCGAAGCAAACATTTACCAGGGCATTGTTGATGCTTATGGCCAGTACAGCGGTGGCCGCTGGCCGGGCAAGATTTCGCGAGACGAGCAGTTGCAGCAAGGCGCTGCTGAAGAGGCCAGGCAACTGCAAAAGTGGCTGAGTGAGCCTAATCAGCTGGATGCCTATGGCGGGGTAAAGGTCTCTGAGGGCTTCGAAAAAACCGGGTTCTTTCACACTGAAAAGCGCAATGGGCGCTGGTTTCTGGTGACTCCAGAAGGCAATCCGTTCTTCTCCCTGGGGGTTAATGCGGTCAGCGTGGATCAAAGCGCCACCTACGTAGAAGGTCGCGAGGCGATGTTCACGGTATTGCCCAAAGACGGCGAACCCCTTGCTGCTTTTTTCGGCAGTACAGACAGCCGCAGTGGTAATGGCTCCAATCAGGGCCGTGCTTTTGACAGTGGCCGATGGTTCGACTTTTATGGCGCAAACCGTCATCGCACCTATGGCCAAACTGACCCGGCCGCATGGCGTCAACTGAGCCAGGACCGCCTGTTGGCATGGGGTTTTAATACCATTGGTAATTGGAGCGATCCGGCTTTTGCTAATGAGCCGCGCATGCCGTTCACTGTGCCGCTGTCTATCCGCGGCGACTACGCGACCATCAGCACTGGCGTGGATTGGTGGGGAGCGATGCCAGATCCGTTTGATCCCCGCTTTGCTATGGCGGCTGAGCGAGCTGTGGCCATTGCCGCTCGAGATGTGCGGGACAATCCATGGCTGATCGGTTTTTTTGCTGATAACGAACTGGCTTGGGCTGGCGCCGCAGACGATGCGAACGGTCGTTACGCGCTGGCTTATGCGACCTTGCGGCTGACCACGGATGTTCCAGCCAAGCGCGCGTTCCTTAAGCAGTTGCGCGATAAATACCGTAACCAAGAGGGGCTCTCCAAAGCCTGGGGTATCCAGTTACCGGCTTGGGAATTGATGGAGGACCCTGGTTTTGAGGCGCCACTGCCCAACAATGAGCATCCGGCAATTGAAGTGGATATGCAGGCCTTCCTGAAGCTCTACGCAGAGACCTACTTCAAAACCATCTCAGAGTCATTGAAATGGCATGCGCCGAATCATTTGCTCTTGGGGGGGCGTTTCGCCAGTAGTATTCCTGAGGCCGTCAACGCCTGTGCGGCCATTTGCGATGTGCTCAGCTTTAACTTTTATACCCGTGAGCCGCAGCAAGGCTATGACTTTACTGTGCTGCGCCAGCTGGACAAGCCGCTGATGGTTACTGAGTTCCATTTTGGCTCCCGCGATCGGGGGCCGTTCTGGGGCGGTGTGAGTGAAGTTTATAAAGAGGAAGAGCGTGGCCCAGCTTATGCGCAGTTCCTCAAGAAAGCGCTTGAGGAACCACAGATAGTGGGCGTTCACTGGTTCCAATATCTGGATCAGCCTGTAACCGGGCGCCTGCTTGACGGAGAAAACGGCCACCTAGGTCTGGTTGCCATCACTGACCGGCCATGGGATGGCTTCGTCAAAGCGGTGCAAAAGGCCAATCGCCAGGTGGCGGCAGCTATGAGTAAACTGCTGGTTACAGAGAAAACAACAAAACCGTAATCTCATACGGTTTTACTGGTGTTGATACAGGTTTGAGGGCGAGTGCGTGCAGATACAGGGATATTTCGATCTTAAATTTGAAGCGCTGCGTGATGCATTTGCTGCGCTGTTCGACAATCCCCAAGAGCGCGGTATGGCTCTGTGTGTGCAAGTTGGCGGCGAAACTGTCGTCGACTTGTGGGCAGGCACCTCTGACCGAGATGGCCAACAGGTTTGGCACAGCGACACCATACTTAATCTGTTTTCGTGCACCAAAACCTTCACAGCTGTCACTGCATTGCAGCTGGTGGCCGAGGGCAAACTTCAGCTGGATGCCCCTGTAGCCGGTTACTGGCCAGAGTTCGCTGCGGCTGGCAAAGAGAACATCACGCTACGCCATCTGCTCAGTCACCAAGCCGGTCTTCCGGCGTTGCGTGAGTTGTTACCGGCTGAAGCCCTCTATGATTGGCAAGCAATGACCCAAGCGTTGGCTGCCGAGCAACCCTGGTGGACGCCAGGGCAAGGGCATGGCTATGCCCCGATCACCTATGGATGGTTGGTGGGCGAAGTGTTACGGCGGGTAGAAGGGCGCGGGCCAGGAGAGTCTATCGTCGCTCGCATTGCTAAACCTTTAGGGCTGGACTTCCATGTGGGGTTGGCTGATGAGGAGTTCGATCGAGTCGCCACGATTACGCGCGGCAAAGGCAACATGGGAGATGCTGCGGCACAACGGTTGCTGAAAGTCACCATGACTGAGCCTACCGCCATGAGCACCCGGGCTTTCACCAATCCACCGTCGATCATGACCAGCACCAATAAGCCGGAGTGGCGGCGCATGCAGCAACCGGCTGCTAATGGCCATGGCAATGCCCGTAGCCTGGCTGGTTTCTACAGTGGTTTGCTGGATGGCAGCTTGCTGGAGAGCGATATGTTGGCCGAGCTGATCCGTGAACATGCAGTAGGTGAGGATAAAACCCTGCTGACCCGCACTCGCTTCGGCCTCGGCTGTATGCTGGATCAGCCTGATGTAGCTAATGCTACCTATGGTATGGGGCCGCGTGCGTTTGGGCATCCCGGAGCGGGTGGTTCTATCGGATTTGCTGATCCTGAGCGGGATGTCGCCTTTGGTTTCGTCACCAATAATCTTGGACCGTTCGTCTTGATGGACCCTCGACCACAAAAACTTGCACAAATCCTTACTGCCTGTTTGTAGCAACCTCGGCTAAACTGCTGCATAACCTTTTTAAGTTATCGTCATAAAGTATTAAATTTCTTCCTTTTTAAGTGTGGATTCATGATGCCAGCCCAAAAGACACTTGCTCTCTCCTTATGCCTGTTTCTTAGCGGATGCAGCTCGTTTAACTCTTTTGATCTAAGTGCCTTGGGCTTTGGTGAAAAGAAGGAAGAAAAACCTCAAGTTGTAAAGATGCCGCCGCCGGCCGTGACCCAGGCACGTTTGAATGATTACGAACCGAAGGTCAAAGAGGCCATCAAAGGCACTCACTTCGAATACGAGCGCCGTGAAAATGTATTGGTAATCACAGCACCGGTACAAGGGGCATTCAATCCAGACCGCCCTAATATGATGCTGCCAGCAATGCTGGGCCCGTTGACACGCATGGCTAAAATGGTTGAGGCCGATGAAACCATTGGTGTGTTGATTCTGGGTCACGCTGACAGCAGTGGCGATGCCAAGCAGAATCAGATTCTCAGTGAGCAACGTGCTCGCGCGTTTACGTCGATCTTTCGCATGAGCGGTCTTAAACAGAACCGCCTGACTGCCCGTGGTCTGGGGTCTGTTTCCCCTCGCGCCGCTAACGATAGCCCACAGGGCCGAGCACTTAACCGTCGTGTTGAGATCATGCTGACATCCAAAGACACCCTTAATGCGCTGATCGCCCGCTATAGTCAGCCGGCTCCTGCCAGCACGTCCGCAGCGGTTGCCGACGTGAAAAAAGTCACTGATAAAAACGCAAAGACTGTTGCCAAGGCTGAGAAGTCGGCTACCCGCAACTGATTCAGGCTACGCGTTAAGGAAGTCTGTTCTCACAAGCGCTCGCAGGCTTTTTGCGTCAGATCAAGCAGAACCTGGCGCCTCCAGTTAAGCTAGGCACATTCAGGAGGATGTGCCATGACTCAAACACTGGCTGATATGCGCCGCGACTACACCCGTGATGGCCTGAGCGAAGCCCAGGCTCCGCTTGAGCCACTGCAACTGTTCCAGAGCTGGTTTGCCGACGCAGTCAAAACCGAACAGCTCCCCGTAGAACCCAATTCAATGATGCTGGCGACCGTCGACAACGACGGCCGTCCGCATTGCCGTGTCTTGCTGCTCAAAGCCTTGGATGAGCGAGGCTTCACTTTCTTTACGAACTACGATGGCGCCAAGGGCCAGCAGCTTCAGGATAATCCATTCGCGGCGATGACTTTTTTCTGGCCAGCACTTGAGCGCCAAGTGCGCATTGAAGGGCGCGTGGAAAAGGTTACGCCGCAGGAGTCAGACGCCTATTTCCAGGTGCGCCCGCTGGGAAGTCGCTTGGGGGCTTGGGCTTCACCGCAAAGCCGGGTAATTGCTGATCGAGGTGAGCTGGAAAGCCTGCTGGCTGAAACCGAGAAGCGTTTTCTCGACACTGCACCGCATTGTCCTCCGCATTGGGGCGGTTACCGGTTGATTCCCGAACGTATTGAATTCTGGCAGGGGCGAGCCAGTCGTTTGCATGATCGCCTCAACTACCGCTTGGTAGAGGGTACCTGGCTGCGCGAGCGTCTCGCTCCGTAATGGTTATGAGCAGCAGTCGGCCAGGGCTGGCTGCTGTTTTCTTGATCAGCTTCGCTCTGTGTATTGGTCGGCGGCTTGTTGCAGCCACACTGGCAAATCGCTTCGCTTGACCTTTTGTGCCTGTGCCTCAGCCAGTTTCTCCAGCATGTAGGCACGCTTATCCGGGGAGTCCGCTCCTAATGACAGGGCCAGGTCACGGTCCATCCAGCGTTTAATTCGCACATAGATCCACCAGTGGAAGTACAGTCCTGTGATGGTGGTGATCACTACAATGAAATAATCCATAACACTCCCCAATCAAGCCACATAGCTTAAAGCATGCGGGACTGAGCATTGAAGACGTATTGTTGTCGCAGCATTTGGGCTTAATTCACTTTGGGCTGTGCTGGTGTCTTCGACCGTGAAGGATCTCGGTGCAGTTCATGAGGTTGGATATGAAAGTTGTCATTGCTCCTGATTCATTCAAGGAAAGTCTCTCGGCCCCTGATGTCGCTGCTGCGATTGCCCGTGGCTGGCTGGAGGTGTTTCCGCAGGCTGAAATTTGTCTGCGGCCAATGGCTGATGGGGGCGAAGGCACCGTTGATGCTCTGCTGGCCGCAGTTGGTGGTGAGCGCCGTTTATTAAAGGTGAAAGGACCGCTCGGAGTAGAAGTGCAGGCCCATTGGGGTTGGCTGACGGGCAATACGGCTGTCATTGAAATGGCGGCCGCCAGTGGGCTGGCGTTGATCGCGCGGGATCAGCGCGACGCTGCCCGCGCCAGTAGCTACGGTACAGGTCAATTGATTCGGGCAGCTCTGGATGCAGGGGCGCGGCACGTTATTCTTGGGTTGGGAGGCAGTGCCACGAATGATGGCGGCGCAGGGCTTTTGCAAGCGCTGGGTGCTCGCTTGCTCGATAGCGACGGTCAGCCACTGGCTTCAGGTGGTGGGGCGTTGGCTGGACTGAAAACGATTGATCTTTCTGGTCTGGATCCACGTATAGGTCATGTCAGCTTTGAAGTTGCAGCTGACGTAGATAACCCCTTATGTGGCCCAAAAGGCGCGTCTGCTGTATTTGGGCCGCAGAAGGGCGCGAACCCACAGCAGGTGAGCGAACTGGATGCGGCATTGCAGCATTACGCTTCAGTCGTTGCGCAGACGCTGGGCCAGGACCACAGCCAAGTCCCCGGCACCGGGGCTGCCGGAGGATTGGGTTTTGCCGCCAGAGCTTTTTTGAACGCAGGCTTCCGCCCCGGTGTCGAACTGATTGCTGAGTTGTCAGGTCTGGCGCAATCCATAGTCGGAGCTACTCTGGTTATCACAGGGGAGGGGCGTTTTGACTCCCAAAGTCTGCATGGCAAAACTCCAATCGGGGTTGCTCGTGTGGCTCAAGCGGCGAACGTTCCGGTTATTGTGCTGGCAGGCAGTTTGGGTGATGGCTATCAGGAGATGTACCAAGTTGGGATTCAGGCTGCATTTAGTTTGGTGCCTGGACCGATGACATTGGAACTGGCGTGTGCATCAGCTGACAAAGAGCTTCAAGCCCGCACTGTTGATATTGCACGGCTATGGAGGTTAGGCAGGGGCGTCTAGTATGTCTGTGTTTGATCGTTGAGTTTGCAAGGTGCGCTGGCTGAGTTGGATATATCGTTACCGGGCGCGGCAGAGAGCCGAGAAGGCCTGAGTGGAGAAAATTATGCGTAAAGCCATGGTATTGGCCATTTCACTGAGTTCATTGGCGCTGTTGGGTGGCTGCACGTCAAACTTGACCGGCGACTCGTATTCACGGGATGAGGCTCGCCAGGTTCAAACGGTACGACTGGGGACTATTGAGTCGCTGCGTCCGGTCAAGATTGAGGGTACAAAAACACCGATCGGCTCGGGAGCCGGCGCCATCGTCGGTGGCGTGGCAGGTAGCGGATTAGGCGGCGGACGTGGCAGTGCAGTCGCTGCGGTTATCGGTGCGGTCGCGGGTGGGTTCCTGGGAGCTGCAACTGAAGAGGGGTTGACCCGTACTCAAGGCGTTGAGATCACTGTGCGTGAAGATGACGGCAGCCTTCGCGCTTATGTCCAAGAGGTCCAGGAGAACGAGATTTTCCGGGTTGGTGACCGTGTCCGTATCATGACTGTGAATGGCACCAGCCGCGTTACTCATTGATTGTCACCTTAAGCCGGATCAGCATCGGCTGATCCGGCTTTTTATTGTTTTTTGTAAGTAAACCAGTCCCTTAGAATGAATGCGTTCAGTTCGAATGCCTTCCACTTTGGAGTGTTTGGAAATATTTCTATCCATGACGCGCTGATGATAGTTATGGATAATCGTGACATTTCCGTAATTCGTACTGTCCTGCTTCATTACTGGTTTAAGGTTAGTAGCAGGTGGCCGGTTGTTTAGGCGTATGGATGCTATGTGGCGTTAGGCTGCGCATGGACATGCGCCAGATTTGTTTGAGGGGACTTCTATGACGCTAGCGATGATCATCGCCTTGCCGTTTATTGGCATTTTTATGGCCTTGCTGGGTGAGCGTTTTGGGCGCTCAGCCTGTGCCGTGGCGACGGCTATCGCCCCCGTCATTGCGCTGTATCTGCTGTTTACAAACTATGAGGCGGTGTTTGCTGGTCAAACCCTCATTTCGACCTATAGCTGGTTGCCTGCGCTTGGGTTGAACCTGTCTGTACGCTTAGATGGCTTGGGCTTTTTGTTTGCCTTGCTGATTCTGGGTATCGGTCTACTGGTTGTTTTGTACGCTCGTTACTACCTGTCTGCTAAAGAGCCGATGGGGCGCTTTTTCTCTTATCTGCTGCTTTTTATGGGCGCCATGCTCGGTGTGGTGCTGTCTGAGAATTTGCTGCAACTCGTCATGTTCTGGGAACTGACCAGCCTGGCCTCTTTCTTGCTGATTGGTTTCTGGAGTCATCGCTCCGACGCTCGTCGTGGAGCTCGGATGTCCCTGACCGTTACCGGCGGTGGTGGATTGGCGATGCTGGCCGGTATCCTACTGATCGGCCATATCGTTGGCAGTTTCGAGCTGACTCAGGTGTTGGCTTCTGGCGATCTGATCACTAACCATGCGCTATATCCCCTGGCCCTTGTGTTGGTGCTACTGGGGGTGTTCACCAAGTCAGCGCAGTTCCCATTCCACTTTTGGCTGCCTCACGCGATGGCGGCGCCCACACCGGTTTCGGCCTATTTGCATTCTGCAACGATGGTCAAAGCTGGGGTGTTTCTCCTTGCGCGACTTTATCCGGCTCTTTCTGGATCGGACCTCTGGTTCTATTTGGTCAGTTTGACGGGGCTGACCACGTTGCTTGTCGGGGCAGCCATGGCCCTGTTCCAGCATGACCTGAAAGGTTTGCTGGCTTATTCGACAATCAGCCACTTGGGGTTGATTACGCTGCTGTTCGGTCTTGATACCCAGCTGTCCACTGTCGCGGCTGTATTCCATATCATCAACCACGCGACCTTTAAGGCTTCGCTGTTTATGGCCGCTGGGATCATCGACCATGAAACCGGTAGCCGTGATATGCGCAGAATCAACGGCCTGTGGAAGTACATGCCGCATACCGGCTTGCTCGCCATGGTGGCAGCTTCAGCCATGGCAGGGGTGCCGCTGCTGAATGGTTTCCTCAGTAAGGAAATGTTCTTCAGCGAAACCTTGAACGCTCAGCTCCTAGGTAGCTTCCACTGGGTAATTCCTGCGGTGGCAACCGTGGCCGGGGTTTTTGCGGTGGCTTACTCACTGCGTTTTATTCATGACGTGTTCTTTAACGGCGAGCCAATTGACCTGCCTAAATACCCGCCCCATGAGCCTCCGCGTTACATGAAGGTACCGGTGGAGATTTTGGTGACTGTTTGCTTGTTGGTGGGCATTGTTCCAGCCTATACAGTCGCACCTTTGCTTGCGGCGAGTGCTTCATCTGCACTGGGTGGGCAACTGCCGGAGTACAGTCTGGCGATCTGGCATGGTTTTAATCTGCCGCTGCTGATGAGCTTTGTTGCGCTGATCGGCGGGATTCTTCTGTATGCCTGTCGCAAGCCACTGTTTAGCTGGTATGAAGGATTGCCGACTATCAGTGCGATTGATCTGTTCGAGCAGGCTATGCGTAGCGTGCAGGCGTTTGCCCGTAGTGTCACCGGCTTGTTGGAGAACGGTTCGCAGCAGCGTTACTTACTCTGGATGCTGTGCAGTGCACTGGTCTTGGTGGTAGTTGCCCTTGAGCCATTGGAGACTTTGCAGGGCACCTTGCCGCTCACGCCCGTTGATGCACTGACTGCCCTCGGTTTTGCTGTGCTGTGCCTGACGTCAGTGTTGACTGTGGTTTATCACCGCGAGCGCTTGATTTCGCTGATGATCGTGGGGGGCGCGGGGTTGATGGTGGTGCTGGCATTCGCCCGTTACTCTGCACCCGATTTGGCATTGACCCAGGTTTCGGTAGAGGTGGTGACTATCATCCTGCTGATGTTGGTGCTGTATTTCATGCCGGATCGTACGCCGCCTGAGTCCAGCAGCGCACGTGTCTTACGTGATCTGCTTGTGGCCTTAGGAGTAGGTACGTTAATCGCATTGCTGACGTTCGCTGTGCTGACCCGGCCCTATGACAGCATTGCTTCCTTCTTTATGCAGAACAGTATTTCAGGTGGCGGCGGAGCGAACGTCGTTAACGTAATTTTGGTCGACTTCCGTGGCTTCGATACCATGGGTGAAATCACTGTACTGGCCATTGCCGCTGTGGGCATTTATGCATTGCTGCATGGCCTGCATTTGCCGCATCCGGAGCGCGATGCATTTGGCAGGTTATGGTCCACCGATAGCCATCCGATGATCCTCGACAAGCTATCGCGCCTTCTCCTGCCGATGGCGTTGCTGGTTTCTGCTTTTATCTTTATTCGTGGCCACAACCTACCTGGAGGCGGCTTTATTGCGGGCCTGATCACCGCGATTGCCCTGATCCTGCAATACATATCCCACGGCGTGACGTGGACTCAGACGCGACAGCCTTTGAGTTATCACGCGATAGCAGGTTGGGGTGTGATGTTGGCAGGTCTGACCGGTTTGGGGAGTTGGGCATTTGGTTATCCGTTCCTGACGACATCATTTGGTCATTTTGATATTCCGCTGATTGGCGAGATTGAGCTAGCCACAGCGCTGTTGTTTGACCTGGGGGTGTATCTGGCGGTGGTTGGGGCAACCCTGCTGATTCTTTCTAACCTCGGCCACGTGAGTCAGGACGAATCGAGCAAGGAGGTTCTCTGATGGAAGTGTTATTCGCCATTACATTGGGCGTGTTGAGTGCATCGGGTACTTATCTGTTGCTAAGGGGCCGCATCTTTCCCGTGGTACTAGGGCTGACACTGTTGTCGTATGCCGTCAATTTGTTCCTTTTTGGAATGGGTCGCCTCGTTACCGGTGGGGCAGCCGTGTTGGGGAGCGGGACAACGCAATACGCTGACCCGATTCCGCAGGCCCTGGTGCTAACGGCGATTGTGATTGGCTTTGCCATGACAGCCTTTGTTGTGGTGCTGTCGTTGCGTGGGCTGGGTGAGTTGAAGACAGATCATGTCGATGGCAAGGAGCCTCGCGCATGAATCATCTGTTGATCCTGCCAGTTCTGATTCCGCTGTTTATGGGGGCGATCTTGTTGATCGCTCACCGTATGGGAAAGCCTGCCAAGCGCGTGTTGTCACTGCTGGCAACTTTTGCCCTGATCCCCGTTGCTGCTTGTCTTCTGCTGCAGGCCGGTGATGACCAACTGCGTGTCTATGCATTGGGCAACTGGCAGCCACCGTTTGGCATCATCCTGCTGTTGGATCGTCTTAGCGCATTGATGCTGTTACTGACTTCTGTGTTGGCCAGTCTTTCTCTGATCTATGCTTCGCGTGGAGATGACGAGCGTGGGCCAAACTTTCACTCGCTGTTCCAGTTTCAGCTGCTAGGGATCAACGGGGCGTTCCTGACGGGCGATTTGTTCAACCTGTTCGTGTTTTTCGAGATTTTGCTGATCTCGTCCTATGTATTGTTGGTCCACGGCAATACCGGTGAGCGGGTAAAGGCTGGGATGCACTACGTGGTGCTGAACCTTCTGGGCTCGTCATTCTTTTTGATTGGCGTTGGTATGCTCTATGGCTTGACTGGCACGCTGAACATGGCTGACTTGGCAATTAAAGTCGGGCAGGCCGATGCCGACACGGCACCATTGATTGCTGCAGCGGCGTACTTTCTGTTGGTGGTCTTTGCACTCAAGGCTGCCATCCTGCCGTTGTACTTCTGGTTGCCCCGTGCCTATTCAGCTGCCTGCGCGCCGGTTGCCGCGTTGTTTGCGATCATGACCAAGGTGGGGTTGTACGCCATTATTCGCGTGTTCACCCTGATCTTCGGTGGTGCCGCCAATGAATTGGCCTATCTGACCCACGATCTGCTTTGGTGGTTGGCAGGTCTGACCATTGTTGCGGGTGTATTTGGGGCCTTAGCAGCCCGTCAGTTGCAAGTTCTGCTGGCATACCTGGTGGTGGTTTCAGTGGGAACGTTACTGGCCGGTTATGCCTTGGGGAATGCTGAGAGCCTGGCCGCTGCCTTGTATTACTTGGTGCATAGCACATTGGTCGCAGGAGGCTTGTTCCTCCTAGCCGACCTGATCAGCCGCCAGCGTGGGGATGCCCAAGGGGCGCTGCTGCAACAAGCAGCAGTGCAGCAACCTTTGCTGCTGGGTGGACTGTTCTTCATCGGTTGCATATCGGTGGCAGGTTTACCGCCATTCTCGGGCTTTCTTGGGAAAGTGATGCTGCTGCGTGCGGTACTGGACGAAGGTCAGGCGCAGTTGCTCTGGCCGATTCTGCTGGTGGGTGGCTTCGGTTTGATCATCGCTCTGAGTAGGGCAGGCAGTGCCCTTTTCTGGGCAGGACAGCAGGCACCAGCAGTCACACAAAAAGCAGACCCAGTGCGCTTGCTGGCAACCGTCGGTTTGCTCAGTGGCAGTGTTGTTCTGGTGATTGCTGCCCAACCGATTAGCGCCTACATGCAAGCTACGGCCGAGCAGTTGATGAATCTACAACCCTATCTGGCCATCGTCCGTGGAGGTGAGGCATGAAGCGATTCTTTCCGCATCCACTGATGATGTTGGTTTTGGCCATCCTCTGGTTGTTTATGGTCAACAGCATTGCGTTGGGACAGGTAGTGCTCGGCCTGATTTTAGGCTGGGGCATCGTCCACCTCACACAGCACTTTCTGCTGGAAGTGCCGCGTGTCCGTAAGCCGCTGCTGCTGTTTACCTTCATGTTCAAAGTGTTCTACGACATCGTCATTGCCAACCTGCAAGTGGCCAAGCTGGTGTTGGGATCGCCGCAGCGCCTCAATCCGGCGTTTGTGGATGTGCCGATGGATATCGAAAATGACTTCGTGCTGGCAGTGCTGTCGAGCATCGTCTCGTTGACCCCTGGGACCGTATCGGCAGGCCTCAGTGCTGATCACAAGATTTTGCTGCTGCATGGGCTGGATGTGCCAGATGCGCAGGCCCTGATTGATGAAGTGAAGCAACGTTACGAAGCCCCACTCATGGAGATTTTCGAATGCTCACGTACGTAATGCCAGTGTGCATGGCACTGCTTGCGCTGGCAGTGGTGCTCAATGTCGCGCGCCTGATCAAGGGGCCGAGTATGCCGGATCGCGTTTTGGCCTTGGACACGTTGTACATCAACGGGCTGGCGCTGGTAGTCGTCTTTGGGATCTGGCTCAACAGCAACATTTTTTTTGAGACGGCGTTGCTGATCGCTGTTATGGGCTTTGTCAGTACGGTGGCGGTAGGTAAGCACCTGCTGCACGGCGACATCATTGATTAAGGACCGATCATGCCATTCTGGTTAGAACTCCTGATTTCACTGGCACTGTTAGTCGGTAGCCTGTTCACGTTGATTGGTGCGATTGGTCTGTATCGTCTGCCAGATTTCTTTACACGTCTGCACGGGCCGACTAAAGCGACCACGTTGGGTGTCGGCGGTTTGCTAATCGCGTCCATTCTGTTCTTCAGTGTGCAGGGCGAGGGTATCAGTGCGCATGAGCTGTTGATTACGCTGTTCCTGTTTATCACCGCGCCGGTCAGCGCGCACATGCTGTCTAAGGCGGCGATTCAGAAGAAGGTTAAGTTGTTTGAGCGCACCCGCGGCAGGCCGTGGGAGGAGGGCTGAGGCGCAGTAATCTACGCCTCAGTTGGTGTGCTCAGGCTCAGTCGAGTTTGAGCATGTCGCGGATAACGGCTTCAGCCACGCGGATGCCGTCGACACCAGCGGAGAGAATCCCTCCGGCATAGCCCGCACCTTCACCGGCCGGGTATAAACCCTTCACGTTCAGGCTCTGCAAGTCCTCGCCACGGGTGATGCGTACAGGTGACGATGTGCGGGTTTCGATACCGGTCAGCACGGCATCGTGCAGGTCAAAGCCTTTAATCTGTTTGCCGAAGGCTGGCAGCGCCTCACGGATCGCCTCGATGGCGAAGTCCGGCAGGGCCAGGGCCAGATCACCTAGTTTGATGCCAGGTTTATAGGACGGCTCAACACTGCCCAGTTCAGTCGAGGGTTTACCAGCAATAAAGTCACCTACGAGCTGGGCGGGTGCTTCATAGCTGCTGCCACCCAATATGTAAGCATGGGACTCCAGACGCTCCTGCAACTCAACACCCGCCAAAGGGCCACCCGGATAGTCCTGCTCAGGCGTAATGCCAACCACAATGCCGGAGTTGGCATTGCGTTCGTTACGCGAGTATTGGCTCATGCCGTTGGTGACTACGCGGTTTGGTTCTGAGGTTGCCGCCACAACTGTCCCGCCGGGACACATGCAGAAGCTGTACACAGCGCGACCGTTTTTAGCGTGGTGTACCAGTTTGTAGTCCGCAGCCCCCAGCTTGGGATGGCCTGCGTATTTGCCCAGGCGAGCACGGTCGATCAGAGACTGTGGATGCTCGATGCGGAACCCCACCGAGAAAGGTTTGGCCTCCAGATACACACCGCGTTTTTCCAGCATGCGGAAAGTGTCACGGGAGCTGTGGCCTAACGCGAGAATCACATGGCGGCTAAAAAGCTGTTCGCCATTCTCAAGTTCCACGCCCTTAAGCTGTCCATCATCAATCAGGAGGTCACTGACCCGCTGCTCGAATCGTACTTCACCGCCCAGCGCCTTGATTTCTTCACGCATGGTGGCAACTACACCTGTCAGGCGGAAGGTACCGATGTGGGGTTTGCTCACATAGAGGATTTCGTCCGGTGCGCCGGCTTTAACGAACTCCTGTAACACCTTCCTGCCGTAATGTTTCGGGTCTTTAATCTGGCTGTAGAGCTTGCCGTCGGAGAAAGTCCCGGCTCCGCCCTCGCCGAACTGGACGTTGGACTCTGGGTTGAGCACCTTCTTGCGCCAAAGCCCCCAAGTATCTTTAGTGCGCTGGCGAACTTCTTTACCACGCTCAAGCACAATTGGCTTTAAACCTGCCTGGGCAAGAATCAGTGCAGCAAAAATACCGCATGGGCCAAAACCAACCACCAGCGGGCGCTCTGCGAAATTCTCTGGCGCGGAACCTAGCGGTTTATAACGGGTGTCTGGGGCGACGCTGATATGGCGGTCGTCGGCGAACTTCTGCAGCAGGTTTTCTTCGTTATTGACTGTGCAGTCGATGGTGTAGATGAACTGCAACTCTGTGGACTTCTTACGCGCATCGTAGCTGCGTTTGAAAATGGTGAATTCGAGCAGGTCTTTATCTGAAATGCCGAGGCGTTGAAGGATAGCAGGACGTAGCGCTTCATCAGAGTGATCGAGGGGCAGTTTCAGTTCTGTGATACGTAACATGGGCATGTACTCAAAAGGCCGGTGGCAACCCGGCAGAGGGTTTGGCGCGGAGTATACCTGTAGCTGGCAGCATGAGCAGCTACAGGAGAAAAATCACTGGCAGTGGTAGGAATATGGAACAAGAGAAACGGGGCGTCTCCTGTTTAAATTACTCGCTGTTCCTAGTAGTTTATTTTTCTCAGTAGGGCATAAAGTTGGCTTGAAGCAAAAGGAAGAACAAGGGTTTTAATTTGAAAGGATTACGGTAAGAGTCTGGCCAATCCAGTTATTAGCTAGGTGCTGCTGCGCATCAAGGGTTTATGTGGCTGTTTATAAGCAAATAAAATCCGACTTCGGTATGTTTGTATTAGGATTTTAAAATGGTTGCTACATGTCTTGTTTGTGGTCTCGGAAATACCGGGCGTTGATGTATTCTGATCAATGCCCGGTATTTAAGGTTTTGTTATTTCTTTTCTTTTTGCTGCAACTCATAAAGCTGCAGGGCGGCATCAACCCGCAGGCGTTCTTTATCGGTGAAATTTTCCTCCATCAGGCGTTTGATGGCTTGTTCCTTCTCATTGTCGCTGAGCCCGGTGTTGTCGCTGATTTTTTGCCTTTCAGATTGGAATCCAAGTAGACGCTTTTGCCATTCGGAGCGTTTAGTGTCCAATTGTTCGAGGCGTTCAGTGGCTTCTACGCCGACAGTCTGCTGGCGTAATTTGCGCAGATCAGCGTCGGTCCCACCATTGGCCTGAAGTGCTGCAGTCTTTTGGTTGAGTTCGCTCAGCAGACGGGTTAGAGCATCATCCTGCATCTCTTCTGGAAGCGCATCGCGCAGTTGCTGGATCCGCTCAGTTTTAGTTTCATCACTTAGATTCGGGTCATGTAGGATCGTGAGTCGTTGCAGGGTGAACTCGTTGTAGAGTTGTTCTCTACCGAAAAATGCTGCTACGACGTCACTGCTGAATATCCGTTCTCGTAGTGCTTTTACCGCTGATTCACGTTGAGCGAGGGTGCTGATGTCGGTGGTTTGTGGGTGCTCCATTTCTAAAGCAATAAGCTCATGCTGATACTGAAGATACTGATTAAGAATCTCATGTGCCTGGCTTTTGGCTGGTTCTTGTAATTGGCTATCAATATAGCCACGAAGCCTTTTAAGACTTTGCTCAACTGATTCTTCGCCAATCGTACTAAGGAAATAATCGAATATACGCCGAATATCATCGGTGATCAGTAGGTTGCCTGCTTCATCAACTTTGAATACCCCGTCTACTTCCGTATCCCTCATATAAGAAGGCATTTGTGGTAATTTTTGCAGAGCGGTTAGATTGTTGTCTGGAGCAACCTGTGTCACTTGGCTGGAAACTATTGATCGGGTGGGGGATTGTGATATTGCTGTAGTTTTTGGTTGCGGGTTATACAAGAAGAGCGCAGCCAGAATGACAATGAAAGCCACGGTAAACAGTAAAAGCAGTTTTTTCACGTTCACACCTGATTAGATTTATGTATTGCAGTTTTCGTCATTTTTTGGCGGTTTATAATTTGAGACTATTTTTAACAACAAGAGCCGAGTTCTTTTAGCTGTTGAGGAGGACTGGGCACTATGAACATGTTTCGTAATAGAACAGTGCGGGCCCTGCAAAGCAGAACCCGCAATTTTTATCAGAAGCCAGCAAGTTTCAAACGGTTAGCATGTTGTCGAAAAAGTGTTTTCGGGTTGGTTTCAAGTGGACTTACATTCCCGAAAAGTTGGTTGATTTCATCGACATGGTTCATGATGTAGTTGTCACGAATTACTTGACCGAAGTGAGAGCCACAAACCGGGGCCAGACCATCACTGTCACCTTTGCCCATAAGTCTGTTGACCACGGCTCCTGCTGCCATCCCGAGGTCGTTACCACTGTCCAGGAGGTTGGTTAGTGTGTGACTACCGATCCATGAGTAGAGGCGGATGCCGTTAACCTGATACGCACCTTCACCGCAATCACTTGTTGGTATACCTGCAGGGAAGCGTCTGTTGAAGTCAGCTGCACCCACGGTGGTCAGTGAGCCAAGTGAGCCTAGGGAATCTTGAGGAGGCAAGGGGATGTTACCGCTCAGCAAGTTGATTGTCTGGCCTACCACATTGACAACTGCAGCAATCGGCTCGCGTATAGCCGGGTTATCTGGGACGAGATCGATTGCGTCGGCAACTCCGGAGCCTTTGTGTGACCCTCCGACGGTAGTGACTGAGGCTACGAGATCTGGTCTGGTGCCGAGTACATAGCGCACATCTCCTCCACCTTGACTATGTCCGATCAAATTGAACTTTTTGTAGCCTTTTGCTGCAGCCCACTGTTCCAGTTGTGCGATAAGTTGCTCGCCGCGGACCTCGTTACTGTTTACCGCTGATGACTCGCTGATAAGAACTTCAGCGCCACCGTTGCGCAGTTCACCGGGAATGCCGAACCAATAGTCAATACCTGCAATCTGCCCGAAGCCAAACAGACCATGGCTGAGAACAATTGGATAGCGTGTTTGCGTGTAGTCATCTTTCTTGGGAAACAGAAAATCCAGCAGCCCGGCGCTGGCCTGTGTAGTCACCAGTAGTGTTGAACTGAGGCAAAGTGCAGCAAGTGTCTTAGTCTGCACGTTGTGTGGCATGCAAGCAGTGATGCGACGATGTAGATTCATCAGGAGTCCTTCCTTTTTGGATTTATAAACTCATGTTTCCATGAGTCGGTCACTAAAGAGGCAGCTCTGCCTCAATCCCTGTAATAAGCAGGGCCATTGCGGCCCTGCCTGCCTACTTACCGATAAATGTTCTATGTCTCAGAGGACAGCAGGCTGTTTAAAGGCCCGCGAGCTTCAAACGGTTGGCGTGTTGTCGGTAAACCGTTACTGGGTTTGTTTCCAGCAGGCTGGTGAGACCGAACATCAGGTTTACTTCATCTAGGTGGTTCATACGGTAATTGTCGCGGATGACCATACCTAAGTGAGAACTGCAACTGCCAACCATTCCGTCATTTGCCACGCCTTTGGGGAAAGTCAGTGAGGCTGTTTTTGTAATCAGATCTGATGGGTCAACGATGTTTGTGCTAGGACTGGCTCCACTCCATGAGTAGTAGCGGATGTTATTGACGACATAGTCACCTTCACCACAATCGGTTTTGGGGATGCCATCCGGGAAGCGGCTGTTGAACTTCAATGATCCTTCGGTGGATAGGGCCGCCAGTGAGGCTAGGCCGTCTTGCTTGTGGAACTTCCCATCTGCAGAAAGTACGTCGATCAGGGCACCCAAGCTCTCAGCAAGGGCGACCACTGTCGCCCGGGCAATCGGGTTTTGTGGGTTTTCTTTCAGGTAGTCAGCCAGCGCTGAGCCTTTGTTTACCCCTGCAATAGTTGTGACAGACGCCACCAGATCCGGGCGTACACCTGCAACGTAGCGGATGGTTGGGCCGCCGTGGCTATGGCCGACAAGATTGACCTTGCCTTTGCCGGTTATGGCCAAGTAGCTCTCTACTTGTTGGAGCAGTTCCTCTCCTCGGATTTCGGTGCTGTTAACAGGTGAGACCTCAGTAACGAAGACATCTGCACCGCTCTGACGTAGAGCACCCGGAATACCATGCCAGTATTCGACTGCGCCTCCGAGGAGTCTGTCAAATCCATATAAACCATGACTGAAGACTATGGGGTAACGAGTCTGCGTGTAGTCGTCTTTTTTTAGTCCCAGAAGATCCAGAAGGCCCGCATTGGCCTGGCCGCTGAGTACTATTGAGGTGCTTAGGCACAGAGTGGCGATTTTCTTTACGTGAGGGATGCGGCGAGCACAGGAAGAGAGAGTGTTGAGCAGCTTCATTGATGTCCGTCCTGGTTAGTTTCTGCAATTACCCCATGGGATTATGTTGGGTAGCTGCGCCTCATCCGTTGAGGAGCTTCGGGCACAACTTGAAGCCACCTGTGGTGCTTGCTGAAGTGGCTTTAAGTTAGGTCCGATGCACTATTGTGATGGGCTCAAGCAGAAAGTGTGCCAGATGCCTGCTTTGTCTCTGAGAGCCTCATTGTGCGGGTGTTAAGCAAGTTCAACTGAGGTAAAGCTGACCATGTAGTCATTTAAATGCGTTACTACATGGAACAGAAATTTGAGTAGGAGGTGTGGCTAAAGGTAGCAAGAGTGTGACCCAAGTCTGTTTTTGACGAAGGGCTCCGGTTTTTTCACTCACAAAAGCAGTTAAACCTCAGTTTCCCCTCCCGGATAGCACTTTGGGTAACGGTTGTGTGGACGTTTAGCCTGCTCAGATCGAGCAGGCAATGTGCTTTGCATGCCGCCGTTCATGTCGCGTCAGCATGACTCACAAGACCTTTGATAAAGATGGCGCCAGTGGCGATGACTGCAGGCACCAGAAGTGCGGTAAGAACTTGTTCAAAATTCCATCCCAGGCCAAGCAGGGTGGCACCAATCCAAGCGCCTAGAACAGCGCCTAAACGACCTATTCCCAGCATCCAAGAGACGCCTGTAGCGCGACTCTGGGTCGGATAGAACCGGGCGGCCAAAGACGGCATGGCCGATTGGGCACCGTTTACGCACATACCAGCCAGCAATACCAGCGTGGCGAGCAGGGTTACATTGCTGAGGCTCTGCCCCACACAGTATGCGAATACACCCGCTAGCAGATAAAACACGGCGATGACTTTGTGTGGGTTAAAGCGGTCCATTGCCCAGCCAACGCCTACTGCACTGAGGACGCCGCCGAACTGGAACATCGCGCCGATAACGGCTGCGTGTTCCAGGCTGGCGCCGTTGTCACGCATAAGCGTCGGAAGCCAACTGGTGAGCAGGTAGACGATGACCAACCCCATGAAATAGGTGAGCCAGAGCAGCAGGGTGCCGGTCTTAAACGAGCTGGAAAAAATCATTTTGAAGACATTGCTGCTGGGAGCGGCATTTTGTTCAGGGACACTAAACCCACTAGCCTTTTCCACTTCTAACGGGGCAATAGGGGCAAGTACCTGACGAATTTTAGCGACACTCCTGTTGCTTACCACGAGGAATCGGGCAGATTCAGGCAGCCAAGCAAGAAGTGCTAGCCCCATCAATATCGGTAAAACACCGCCAATCACCAACAGGCTCTGCCAGCCGTAGTGGGGGATGAACCACGCTGAAATCAGCCCGCCGGAGGCCATGCCAAGGTTAAAGCCGCAAAACATGCTGGTCACAAGCAGCGACTTAAGTCGCTCAGGGGTGTACTCCGAGAGCAGGGTTGTAGCATTGGGCATGGCAGCACCAAGGCCCAGACCGGTCAGAAAGCGCAATATCAGCAGTTGTTCCAAGTTGCTGCTGTAGGCACAAAGCAGACTGAACAGACCAAACAGAAACACGGCAATTACGAGGACGACCTTGCGTCCGAAGCGGTCCGCCATTGGGCCTGACCCGAGCGCACCGAAGATCATACCGACAAGTGCTGCGCTCATGACTGGACCTAAGCTGGCGCGGTCTATACCCCAGTCCTGACTGAGGGCAGGGGCTATAAATCCCATGGCAGCGGTATCAAGGCCGTCCAAGAAAACGATCAGAAAGCACATCAACACAATCCGCCATTGGTGTGCAGAGAGTGGCTGATTGTTGATGAAGGACTGTACGTCCAGGATGCCCGCGTCGGGCGTTGAGATGTGACGACTCATGCAAGGATTCCTGCGAAGTGGGCTTCCTCTACCTGGCTAATGAGGGTGAACGAGGAAGACTTGGCAAAACAGGAATGAGTGTTGTCAGGTTGGCTGACGGCTCATTGTTTTTATTGGGAAGGCCCGTTCCAGAGCCTTGCAAGGTCAATAGTCTCGGTTGCGAAAGTATTCGTATAGTCCTTTATTGGGCAAGGTGGGCGGTTATCGCACGTAGGTCGGTCGTGAGTGAGATCCAATCCTTGCTTGGCCCCAGGTATCGCGGCAAGGCGGGCTCCTCCCAAAGAAGTATTGCCAGTCGCGCTGTGAGCGCTGATTCTCATCTGCTTACGTCCGTTGGACTGTGTGCTTATGTCAGCTGCCCCCGCCAATGTCAGCCAGCCGCTTCTGCCGGATATCCGTCGGTTGTCCAATGGCTTGCCAGTATTACTGTGTAGTCAGCCATGGTCTGGACGGGCAGGCGTTTGTCTGCGGGTCAATGCCGGCAGCCACGATGAGCCGCTGGCATATCCGGGGCTGGCTCACTTTCTTGAGCACATGCTGTTTCTGGATAGCAGTGGTTATACCGCTAGCCAGCGCTTGATGCCGTTTGTTCAAGCCTGTGCAGGGCACTTGAACGCGACCACACAGGCCCGTCATACAGAGTTCTTTTTTGAGGTTCCTGCAGATCAGCTAGGAGGTGCTCTGGCGCGCTTGCTAGATATGCTGACGCGACCACTGCTGAGCGAGAGCGAGCAGCTCAGGGAGCGGGAGGTGATTCATGCCGAGTTTGCTGCCCGCTGTCAGGATGCTGATACCTTACTGAGTGCTGCTATGGGGCAGGCTTTGCCGGTTGGGCATCGTTGCGGTGATTTTCTGGCGGGTAACCGCGACACGCTGCCGGTTCAGGAGGGTGGTTTTCAGCAGGCGTTGCGCAGCTTCCATCAACGCTATTATTTCGCGGGCAATTGCCAGCTGAGTATTGTGGCTCCGCAGGGGATAGAAGAGCTGTACTGCTTGGCTCAACAGTATGCAGCTGCGTTGCCGGAGAAACCGGTGGAGGAGCGTTCTGCTCCATCACCCATGTTGCCACTGCGTTTTCACTGTGCGCGGCTTTTTTGGGAGAATGCCCCGGAGGCGATCCACGTCGGTTTTGTCCTAGACCTGCCCTCAACTCACGCCGACGATGCTTTTCGCTTATTAAGAGAATGGCTGCTGGCTGAGCAAGCAGGTGGTTTGCTTGACGAATTGCGTTCAGACGGACTCTGTTCCGGGCTGGAGATGCGCAACGTCTATGCAGCGCAGGGGCAGGCACAGCTTGTCTTGAGTGTGACCAATGCAAGCAATCCTGAGCGTGTGTTAGCGCTGGTTAACGATTGGTTGGCCTTTATGGCCACGCATGCCGATCTTGGCCAGCGACTTGAGCACTGCCGTGCCGTACAGACCTGGCAAACGGTAAGCCTGACGCCTCTTGAGTTGGCGAGGCAGCAGGCTCAGGCTGCTGTAGAAAACGGCTGCTGTGATGTGCAAGCAGTGCGACGACTGCTTGAGCAGATGCAAGATCCCCAGCGTCAGATCGTGATTCGCACACAAAAGGATGAACTGCCAATCTGGGGCGGATCAGGTTTTCCTTTGCGTATGGTGTCCGACAGGCTGATATCTGTGCCCCGTATCAGCAAACCCTGGCGCCTGCCTGAAGCTAACCCGTTATTGGCAGTGCCGGATCAGGACATGCCTTTAAATATCCCGGCAAGTTTGCTTTGGTTGGACGCTGCGGATGATCCGCTTTCACCAATAGCTCACGCAGCCTGGAGAGCGCGCCTAACCTTTACAGCGCCTCTGTGCAGCCAACGTTTGCGGTCGTTGCTTGATACGTGTTCGAGACAGCTGGTGCGGCAGGCTGCGCAATTGGGGGTGCAGTTACACCTTAACTCTGACGCCAGCAGTGTAGAGATCCGTCTGCATGGGCATGCGCGGTTGCTTCCCAACGTCATTGGGGCGTTAATGCGTAAATTAGCTAATCCCAGTGAGCGCTGTTGGCAAGCTGCATATGAGACAGTGTCTGAGGCTGGTGTTATGCCCATCCGCGCGTTACTGGCGCGGATAAATGAGATCGTTGAATTCGCACCACAGCATGATCCTGATAGTGCTCGCATGCGAGAGCTCTATGCCTCGATGCAGGTGGATGCTTTGGGCATCGGCTTTAATGCAGATGAGCAGCGGGGTATTACAGCGTTGTTTGCCACGGCATCTAAACGTCGTACCGACGTAGGCACAGCGCCATTGCCATCACGCGTCTCGTGGCAGCAAGTCTCGGCAGATGGCGAGTCAGCGCTGCTGTTGTTTTGCCCACAACCTGACTTGTCTGCAGAAACAGAGGCAGGTTGGCGTTTATTGGCACAATTGCATCAGAGCAGTTTTTATCAGCGTATTCGCAGTGAGCTGCAATTGGGCTATGCGGTTTTCTGCCAGTACAGGCAGATCAAGGGGCAGGGCGGGCTGCTGTTTGGTGTGCAGTCACCCCATCTTTGTGCATCAGCAATTCTGGCGCATATTCAGGCATTTCTTTCTGCGCGTACTGCCTGGGTTGAGCATCTGAGTGGGGCTGAGTTGCAAGATGCTTTGGTTGCCTTACAGCGTCAGTTGCAGCAGCACGCCAATCATGTAGAGAGCATGGCGGAGCAGCAGTGGCAGATACACCTTGCTTCATTGCCCTCAGACCATATTGAGCGAGTGATTAGCGCCCTGGAAAACCTGAGTCTGGCGAGCCTGTGTGCTGCGCAACACGCGCTGACTGAGGGAGCTGGTGGCCGATATATTTTGAGCAACCACGAGCAGTCTGACTGACCGGCTATCGTGTTACTGCCGCTGCATATGCCATAGCTATTAGCGCTGTAAATTGCCTTGCCTCCACTCAGGGCCCTATATAGGTGGGCATTCTCTTTAGGTGTGAATAATGGCCACTTGAACACTCATAAATTGTGAGTCAGTGCCTTACGCATAGTCAGTTTTGTCAGGAGAGGGGCGTTGTTAGGTTGAACCGACGCAAATAGCGGAGGTAAACCATGAAGATTCAAACGTTAGTCATATCTTTAACCCTTTTGGCCACTAGTGCAGCAGTGAATGCAGCTGACTATATAAAACCCTCTGATGTGAAACCCTACGGTGAAGCTAGCAGTGTCCAGGAGAGGCTGGTCAGTTCTTCTGAGACTGAAAAGACCTACGCGCTGATCCTGCGGGAGGGGGATGATGTGTATACCGCTCTCAATGATTTTGCCGTGCGCCATAAGGTTGTGGGAGGACGTTTCACGGCAATAGGCGCAGTTAAAGATGTCAAAGTTGGCTGGCTTGATCGCCAGCGCAAAGAATACAAAGTCATCGCTGCCGGCCAGCAGGTGGAAATAATCGCCCTAACGGGTGATGTTGGCGAAGTAAATGGCACACCTGCGGTACACGCTCATGTGGTGTTGAGTCGTGACGATGGCAGTGTATGGGGTGGTCACCTCATGCATGCCGTTACCTCGCCCACGGTTGAGGTTATCTTCACTACGTACAACACCCCCATGCCGAAGATGTTTGACGATGAGTCAGGTATGACGTTGTTCAACTTCCAGAATCTTTAAATCAGCAACAGTTTGTACAAAGCATCGTCTTTAGCCGGGGGGCTTCAGTTTCGCCAGAGGACGGTGCTATCAGAGCGTTATCAGGCAGCAACCCTTAGTGCAGCCGCTTTACCGAAAAGTGGTTTTGTTTTTTGCAGCTTCCTTCCAGGGCTGCGCCATCCTTCTACCCCTAACCCCTCAAGACATACACGGCAAAGCTGGAGTTGCCGGGTATTAGTTCGTCTACGACTTTGGATGATAGTGCTTTAAGTGTGGGTCGGATTAGGTGCAGGTATTAGGCCGTTAGCGTCGCGACTGTGCTTGGCTCCAAAGCAGCAAAAGATCAGGGCTATGGCAGCGTATGGGTACTGGTATGTGTTTTTGATAATCCGCTTCGACCGACTGACCGTTACGAGTCGTCCTATCCACCGGAGAGTGTTATGAACAACAAGAATGCCAGCACCCGTTTTCTGCCTTTGGCGCTAGCCACTGCTGTAGCAATGGTGACTGCTCAGCACGCAGCTGCCGAGATTGTCCTGTACGACCAGGATGACGTTACCTTTTCCACCGATGGCTACATCAACGCCTTCTATGTGAACAGCGATGTAGATCGTGAAGGTGAGCAATACGACCGTCGTCAGTCACGCGTCAAAATGGGCTTCCTGCCAAACTGGATCGGTTTCAACTTCGGTAAAGAAGTCGATGGTTTGAAACTGGCGGCTCGTTCTTCTTTCTGGGTGACCATCAACGATGGTGAGTCGGGCGGTACTGATACTGCGATCGACGTTCGTCAGTTTTACGGTACCGTAACCTCCCCAGAGTGGGGTGAGGTTCTGGTTGGTAAAGATTTCGGCCTGTTCGCTCGTTCGAACATCTTCCTGGATGAGCTGCTGGCTGGCTACGGTAACGTCAGCGACACCTTGGGCTTGGTTGATGGTGGCGGCGTTTCCTTCGGCAACATCGGTACTGGCTACCCATATCCATTCCCAAGCGCTCAGATCACCTATCGCAACAACAACCTTGTTGAAGGTCTGCGCGTAGCGGTTGGTATCATGGATCCGGTTGACACCAACGATAACACCGATCTCGGTAAGTCTTACCAAGAGCAACCGCGCTACGAAACAGAAGTCAGTTACCAGTTCGACGTAGGCGGCGCGACCATCTACTCCTGGATCAACGGCATGACCCAGAGTTCCGAAAACACCGACAGGAGTGTGGACACCATCGACTCCAACGGTGTTGGTTACGGTGTGCAAGCTAAGATCGGTGGCTTCTCTGTGACCGCATCTGGCTTCGAGGCTGAAGGCATCAACCCATTCTTCACCAACAACCTGGGTGAGCCGAGCCTGCGTGAGATCGATAGCAGTGGCTACCTGATTCAGAGCTCCTACACCTTCGGCAAAAACCGTGTGGCCATCTCTTACGGTAAAACCGAGGATGACGGTAATGGTCTGGGTACTGAGGCCGATTACGAAACCCGCGGTATTGCTTACTTCCGCACCATCAACGACAACCTGAAATTGGTTGCCGAGTACAACCAGTACGAAATTGATGCGACTGAAGGCAGTGGTCTGGGCGAAGACACAGACACCCTGGCATTGGGCGTCGTGCTGAACTGGTAAGGCAGACAGCTGAATCAGGCGGGGGAAACCTCGCCTGATTCGTTTCGGAGGTAACGATGGATATTCAAGCATTGCTGATCCTGTTGCCCTTGAGCAGTGTGGTACTGGCACTGCCATTTGTCCTCGGGCGCTGTCTGTTTCAGCGTCGCTCCCAGTTGAGGTAATACTTATGCTGGGGCTTTGGGCTGAACATGCTGCGCAATACCTGCTGGTGCTGGCGATTACGACCACACTGGTATTTGCCTTACCTATCTTCGCTGTACCGCTAACGTGGTCCCGCGTAATGCGCTGGACGATCCCCGAGCACACAGACTTAGCTGTCTATTTTGGCCGTTGTCTTGGTGCATTCATTCTGATTATCGAAGCCATGATGTTTCGTGCTGCCCTTACCGGGGAGGCGATTCATGTGACATTCGAACTGCTGGCGGGCGTTGCCACGATGATGATCGTGGTACACATCTACGGCGCCATTAAGCGAATCCAACCGATCACTGAAACGCTGGAAATAGGCTTCTATATAGTGCTGTTGTTACTCACGCTGCTGTTCTGGCCTTAGGGGCAGAGCAAGCCACTACAGCTGGGTTATGCCCGGTTTTTCATATCAGGCCCGCTGCAAGGGCTGCACTTACAGAAGCCATCTCAGCGGCCGATGAGTCGAGATTGATAGGCGACATTCATGCATTTTTGATGAGCGATGCCGCTTAGGTTGCTCCCACCCTAAAAACACTACTGAATCGCCCCGGGTTTCGTGGAGGCCGTTTCGTTTAAGTCAGGCCGCCATGGCCTGACTTGCTTGTTGCTGGTGGAAGTTTGCCTCAGCCTCCGCAGGCGGGATATACCCGATTGAGCTCAACAGCCGCTGGTGGTTGTACCAGTGCACCCATTTCAAGGTCGCCATCTCAACAGCTTCACGACTCTTCCATGACTGCCGGTAAATCAGTTCAGCCTTGTACAGCCCGTTGATAGTCTCGGCCAAGGCGTTGTCGTAGCTGTCGCCCTTGCTGCCAACCGAAGGCTCAATGCCGGCCTCTGCCAGCCGCTCGGTATAGCGGATCGAGACGTACTGACTGCCACGGTCGCTATGGTGAATCAGGCCACCCATACGATGTGGCTGTCGGGCGTACAGCGCTTGCTCCAGGGCATCCAGCACGAAGTCGGTCTTCATGCTGGTACTGACTCGCCAGCCGACGATGCGCCGTGCAAAGACGTCAATCACGAACGCCACGTACAGCCAGCCTTGCCAGGTCGAGACATAGGTGAAATCCGACACCCACAGCTGGTTCGGGCGCTCAGCATGGAACTGGCGTTGGACACGATCCAGCGGACACAGCGACTTGTCGCCGGCCACCGTCGTCCGTACAACCTGGCCACGCCTAATTCCCTGCAACCCAGCTCGCCGCATTAGCCGCTCCACCGTACATCTGGCGACCTTGAGGCCCTCTCGCAGTAACTGCTTCCAAACCTTCACCGCGCCATAGCACTGCATGTTGGTATCCCACACGCGCTGGATCTCCAAGCTCAACGCCTCATCGCGCTGAGCACGGCAACAACGCAGTGCCGGATTGCGCAGTTGGGCCGCATGTCTGCGGTAACCGGACGGGGCGATCTGCAAGACACGGCAGATCGACTCGACCCCGAGACGGTCACGGTACTGATCGACAAAAGCCCTCAGGACTTGGTGCGGCGGTCGAGCTCCGCCTGGGCAAAATACGCACTGGCCAGACGCAGAATTTCATTGGCCTTGCGCAATTCCCGGTTCTCCCGCTCCAACGCCTTGATGCGTTCGCGCTCTTCGGTGGTCGGGCCTGGACGCTGGCCTGCGTCGGTCTGATGGCGGCGAATCCAGCCATGCAACGTTTGCGCTGCACAGCCAATCTTCGGCGCGATGGCTTCAATGGCGGCCCACTCGGAGGGGTAGTCGTTCAGGTGTTCCAGAACCATGCGCACGGCACGTTCACGGACTTCAGGGGAGTAGGTCGTAGTCTTTTTCATGGCCTCATCTTCTCAAGAGTTGAGGCCTCCACGAAACCCGGGGCGATTCACTACTTAGGGATGACTTTGGCGCTACTCAAGTTGCATGGGGATTGGCCCGGCGCCTTACTAAAATTGAGCTTTGATTGAATGTGTATTGATGGGGCTCGGTATGCCGCATGCACCTATGGAAGATGTACTTACAGCGACATCGAGTGCGACAGATGTCGAACTGGTTGCTCAGGAGCTGGCGCGGCAGTTGATACACCCTAATTTGGGGTTCGTGTTGTTCTTCTGCTCGGCTGAATACGATCTGCAAGCACTGGGCGAGGCGCTGGATCAGTACTTCGGAGGCGTCAGTCTGGTGGGCTGTACCAGCGCAGGGGAAATCACGGCCCAGGGCTATGACCGTGGCTGTGTCAGTGCCATTGGGTTTGATCACCGCAGCTTCTCAATTGCCAGTGCGCTCATTGATGAGATGGAGCGCTTCAGCCTGCTGGATGCGCAGCAGTTGGTTGAGGAACTGGTCAGTGAGTGCCGGACTAATGAGTTAGCCCCCATCAAGGGCCACAGCTTCGCCCTGACGTTGCTGGATGGGCTTTCCAGTCGTGAAGAGATCGTACTGGGGGCCTTGAGCGCAGCATTTGGCAGCATTCCGCACTTTGGTGGTTCCGCCGGGGATGACAATCGCCTGAATCAGACCCATGTGTACTACGCAGGGGAATTCCATAAGAGTGCTGCAGTGGTGGTGCTTTTCAACACCTGGCTCGACTTTGAAGTATTCAGCACCAATCACCTGCTACCGCGGGAAGATAAGCTGGTGGTAACCCGTGCCGACAGCACATTGCGCCGAGTGTATGAGCTAAACGCTGTGCCCGCCGCTCAGGAATACGCGGACCTTATCGGTGTGCCCGTTGATTCGCTGAACCATACGATTTTCGCTGCCCATCCACTGGGGGTCCGTATTGGCGAGCAATACTACGTGCGCTCAATTCAGCGCGTTAATGAAGATCTCAGCCTGACTTTCTACTGTGCGGTTGAGAACGGCATTGTGCTCACAGCTATGCGCCCCGGTACGTTGCTGGAGGATACCCAGCGGGTCTTCGCAGGCCTGCGTGATCGCCTCGGTCCGCTGTTGTTGACCATAGGCTGTGACTGTTTTCTGCGCCGCATGGAAATCGAAGAGCAGGGGGGAGTGGCAGAGGTTTCAGACTTCCTGCGCAGCCAGAACGTAATCGGCTTCAACACCTACGGGGAGCAGTTCAATGGCATGCACATCAACCAAACACTCACTGGAGTTGCCATTGGCAGACCTGGACGAGGTTGAGGTTGCTGAACTGCGCGCCCGCTGCGCCGAACTCCAGCAGCAGAACAATAAGCTCCGGCAGATAAACGCCGCCCTTATCGAGCGTGTTGAGTCAGTTCACTCCCGTGGTGACGATGCTTATGCCGCGTTTCAGCATTCGGTGGTGCTGGCTGAGCAAGTACGGGAACGAACCGATGCGCTCAACCAAGCCATGGCCGAACTCAAATCCAGCAACCAGTTGCTCAGTGATGCACGCCTACGGGCGGAGACGGCTCATCAGCACTTGATTGATGCGATTGAAAGCATCTCCGACGGCTTTGTTCTGTTTGACCGCGAAAAACGCATCGTCCTGTTTAACAGCCGCTTTAAATCATTCTGGGCGGGTAGCAGGGCACGCATTTCAGCTGGGACACGATTAACTGAGATTAAGCGCCTGAGCCGTACCACTGGGTTGGTGGTGGAAGAACAGCGCAGCGGACGTGACGACAATACGCTCTTCCGTCTGCAAGACGGCCGTTGGGTGCAGGTAAGTGAGCGGCCAACCCGTGAAGGCGGGCTGGTGATTCTCTATACCGACATCACCGAAGTGAAACTCAATGAAACCATGCGCCGAGAGCAAGCCTTGGCGCAAAAATCGCGGCTTTTGCAGCGTGCCGTAGATAACCTCTCTCAAGGCATGGCCATGGTCAATGCAGAGGGGCAGCTGGAACTGTGGAATCACCGTTTCCTCGACCTCTGCGGGCTGGCGCCGATTAGCGCTCACCGCCCATTTGCTGAGGTGATGGCAGAAAGTGAATTGCAGCTACTGACCCCTGAGAGTCAGGATGAGCAAGGGCGACCACTTAAAGAGCTGGAGCTGTGTCTGTTCGACGGTCGCATGCTGGAGGTGCGTACGCATCCGCTGCCAACCGGCGGCTTCGTTAACACCTTTACAGACATCACTGAACGCCACCGTCACGCGGAAGCGCTCAGCGAAAGTGAGCGCTGGATCCGTCTGATCACCGACCATGTACCCGCACTGATCGCCTACCTGACGGCTGATCTGGTTTACCAGTTCACCAACAAGGTCTACGAAGAGTGGTATCGCTGGCCCCGTGGTGCCATGCTTGGGCAGAGCCTGCGCGAAGTGCACAGTGAAGAGCATTGCCGTCGTTTGGAACCATTCGTGGAGCGGGCGCTGTCGGGTGAAAGCGTCACCTTCGAGGTCGCTGAGACCAACCACAAGGGGCAGGAGCGCTACATGCTGCGCTCCTATGTGCCAAATCGACTGGCTTCGGGTGAGGTAGTCGGGATCTTCGTACTGATACGCGATATCACAGAGCGCAGACGTACAGCAGAGGCACTGCACCAGGCGTATCAGCACCTTGAGCAACGGGTGCGGGAGCGTACGGCCGAACTCACCGAGCTTAACAACCAGCTGCTGCGGGAAATTGATGAGCGCACGCAGATGGAGGTTCGCTTGCGCGAAGCCAAAAGCGAAGCTGAGCAGGCTAACCTGTCGAAGACCAAATTCCTCGCAGCCGTTAGCCATGACTTGCTGCAACCACTAAATGCTGCACGTTTGTTCACCAGTGCGCTGATGGAGAATCGTGAAGGCAGGGATACCACCGCGCTGGTGCGTAACGTCAGCAATTCACTGGAAGACGTGGAGAATTTACTCGGCACACTGGTGGATATCTCCAAGTTGGATGCAGGGGTCATCAAACCTGATATCGCGCCCTTTGCAGTCAGTGAGCTTTTGGAAAACTTGGCCGTCGAGTATCGCCAAATAGCCGCCAGTGAAGGGCTGCATTTGGATTTTGTGGGCAGTTCGGTGCTGGTGCGCAGTGATATCCAACTGTTGGCGCGGATACTGCGTAACCTGCTCAGCAATGCCATTCGCTATACCCCAAGTGGGCGTATTTTGCTGGGGTGTCGCCGTCGCAGGCAAAGCCTGTCTATAGAAGTGTGGGATACTGGTGTTGGAATCGCCCAGGACAAACTTAGTGAAATATTCCTTGAGTTCAAGCGGGGCGATGTTCAACACCATCGGCAGGACCGCGGCTTAGGTCTGGGGCTGGCCATCGTCGATAAGATTGCCCGCATGCTCGGCCATCGCGTGCGCGTGTCTTCGCAGCAGGGTAAGGGCTCAGTGTTTGCGATCGAAGTACCGATCACCACCAAAGCGCCTAAGGCAAAGGTCGCCTATGAAGCGCCCGAGTCGCTGGATGAGCGTTTAAGGGGATCACGGATCTGGGTGCTGGATAACGATGCAGCCATCTGTGCGGGCATGCGCACACTGCTGGAAACATGGGGCTGTCAGGTGGTTACTGCATTGTCCGAGGAAGACCTGGCGCGACAGGTAGACAACTTCCACGCCGATGCGGATCTGCTGATTGCCGATTACCATCTGGATGATGACAAAAACGGCGTGGATGCCGTGGCCCAGATTAACGCCCGGCGCAGCACGCCATTGCCTGCGTTGATGATCACCGCCAACTACAGCAATGAGCTTAAACAACAGATGCGCGAGTTGGGGCATACGCTGATGCACAAGCCGGTTCGGCCGATGAAGCTGAAAACGGCAATCAGTCATCTTTTAGAGCGTGAACAGGCGTAGCCGCTCGTAATTCTCAAGCGGGCGCTGCAGACGGCTAAGTATTTCCGAGCTGGATGCAGCCAGTGCTGGTGTTTTGGTTGAAGATCGGGCCCAATTCAATCGACACCATTCACTCCTGATTGGCTACTGCTCAGCTCATTCCCGCGGTCATGGGGATAATCAGTTGAATCAGGACTGCCTGCCCTAAGGTACATAATGACTGCGCTGGTTTTTACGACAATATTATTCGCCGCAGCTTTGCATGCGTCATGGAACGCCATTGTTAAAGCCGGTAAGGATACATTTCTAACGACGGTTCTTGTTTCGGCCTTTGCGGCGATTTGGGCGCTGATTGGCTTGCCTTTTTTACCTGTGCCAGACTCGCAAAGCTGGCCTTATATTTTTATTTCGACCCTCTTGCAGGTTATCTACTGCTATCTGTTAGCGACTGTCTATCGACTGGCCGACATGAGTTTGGTTTACCCGCTGATGCGAGGAGTGGCGCCAATCATTGTGGCGCTTACAGCAACGCATTTTCTGGGCGAAAAGCTTACAGGGCTAACCTGGTTGGGCATCCTGATAGTTTGTTCAGGTGTTTTGTTTGCTCTGGTAAGAATGAAAAGCGGCAACGCTAAGGGTGTGATGCTGGCACTGTTGAATGCCTTCATCATTGCCGGTTATACGTTGAGTGACGGTATTGGCGTGCGCCTTTCGGGATCGCCTGTGGCTTACACCTTGTGGGTGTTTTTGTTGGCGGGTGTGTTGATCTTGATCTGGCCGCTTGTGGTCCAGCGTCGGGCATTCTTCGCTTACACCGGGCAGAACTGGCGATTAGGGGCAGTTGGGGGAATGGGGGCGATTGCGTCCTACGGCCTGGCGCTTTGGGCCATGATCGGTGCCCCGGTGGCGGTCGTTGCTGCTTTGCGAGAGAGTTCAATACTGTTTGCGGCGCTCATTTCGTTCTTCATCCTTAAAGAACGGGTTGACGCTGTTCGGGTTATTTCAGCCTGTCTCATTGTTGTGGGTGTGGCGGTACTGCGCTGCGCGTCATAGTGCATGAGGGCAGGGTGGGTCAGCGGTGTGACCTCCCTGCGTTAGGCTGGCTAGCACAGTCTTGTGCGAGGCTCAGCGGCGCAAATAGGCTGCGAAATCAATGTCCCCGGCAGACAAAATAGCCTGCACACGATTGTGCACGTTGAGTTTGCGCAAAATCGCCGATACGTGTGCTTTTACGGTGGTTTCTGCAATGTCCAGGCTATAAGCAATCTGCTTATTTGACTCGCCTTTAGTCATACGCTCAAGCACCAACAGTTGTTTGCGCGTCAGGGCTTGCAGCAGCTCCGGTGGGAACGTTTGATGATCGGGGTTGCTACGTTGGGAGCCTGATTTCTGCGTACGGATGATATCCGGTGGCAGGTATACGTTGCCGTTGAGAATCTGCTGGATGGCATTGGTCATCTGGTTGCGCGGGGAGCTCTTGGTAATAAAACCTACAGCGCCGTAGGTGATGGCCTGCAGCACGATCTGTTTGTCTTGCTCGGCAGAAACAATCACAACAGGGATAGTGGGCGCTTCATTACGCAGGTTGATCAGGCCATTGAGGCCATGCATGCCTGGCATGTTCAGATCGAGCAGGATCAGGTCCAGATCGTCGTGTTCGTGGGTCAACGCGAGCGCGCTGTCCAGATCAGCGGTTTCCATGATGGTACTGCCGGGAAATCCATCGGCAATCACGCTGCAAATGGCTTCGCGAAACAGTGGATGGTCGTCGGCGATCAGAATCTTGTACATGGCCTTGCCCCTGATTTTTGTGGTTGTGGCATGGATGTGGCTGTTTTCAGCTCTAAACCTCCCTGGTCATTTTTTCTCTAATGTCCTGTAGAGAGTGTTTAGCGTGCTGGTGTAAAGGGTTCCGGTTGGGCTGGAACGAGCTGCAAACCTGCTTGTTGCCAAGCATCAACACCATCTCTGAACCAGTACAGGTTGCTGTAACCCAATTGATGGGCTCGTTTCACGGCGTTCCAGCCTAACCAGCAGTCGGAGCGGCAGTAGAAGACCATAGGCCAGCTCTTATCGCCATGACTAATGCGTTTTAGGTTGTCTTCGAAGTACTGCTGCCAGTACTGATCCAGCTTGCCCAAGCCTGTATTGGCCAGCCAAATGCTTCCGGGTAAGTTGGCGTGTATTTCGTCCTCAATAAACTGTCCATGCAGCCATTGGCGACCGTAAACGTCAATCAGTGCAACGTCCTTACTGTTCAGCAGGTTTTGTAGTGATTCTGTATCGAGAGTATGGGCATGTTCAGCATGGGCGGGTGTAGGGCTCCGGTAGTGGCTGCTGCGGAACCCGTCTGCATTAAACAGATCCGGAGCGCCCTGTGCAGGGACACTCAGCAGTAACCCAGTAAGCAGTGATAGCCCTAACGATAGGGGCATGCAGCGCATCATTGCCTTAAGTCTCTGTTCTTCTTGTGCGGGTATTACAGGGCAAAGGTTGGGTTTTGTGAATCCTACATTGGTCAGCAAAACCAGTACTAAAGTAGTAACTGTTTTTGGGTGTAGACGACCCTTGTGGTGAGTTCATTCATTAGCGTAACGAGTGTGAAGGGTGATGCTGAAATGATGGCGTCACAATATGGCAAGTGTCATGTGTGTAAATAACCTGTGCTCACCTGTTCGAGATGCAAATCATCGCTTAGGCTGTGTGGATTAGTGTAAGCGAGCTTGACTAGCCAAATGCCGATGCTTAGCCGGTTATTGCACCAGTTTCTAATGTTATTTGGGGGGCTGCTAATTAGTGGTGCGAGTTTTGCTGCTCAAGAAGTCCGTGTGGCTGCTGCTTACTTCCCACCTTATGTATACAAGCCTGACCATGATTATGCTGAAGGGTTACAGGCAGGGTTGCTGACTGTCCTTAACGAAAGCCAGACTGAGTTCCGCTTTGTGGCGGTACCCACTTCACTGATGCGACGTTTTCGCGATCTGGAACAGGGACGAACCGATATGAGCTTATTTGAAAATCCTCTATGGGGATGGAGTAACTTTGCCAACCACCAAATTGACATGGGTTTAGTGGACACAGAGGTTTTTGTTGCGCGAAAGGAGCCAGGGCGTACCCAAGCGTACTTTGACCGCCTTGATGGAAAACGCTTGGTCTTATTCGCGGCGTATCACTATCGTTTTGCTGATTACAGAATAGAGCCTGCATTTTTGAGCAGCGAGTTCAATGCTGTGTTAGGGCACTCTCACGAGAGCAATTTACTTATGCTGCTGCATGGGCGTGCAGACATTGCACCCATGACACGGTCCTTCATCGAGAGCTACATCATGCGCAACCCGCGGTATTCCGACCGGGTGATGATCTCCGAGAGGGTCGACCAGGTGTACCGTCACCAGGCGATTCTGCGCGAGGGCGCGCCGATCACGCCTGAGCAGTTCACAACGATTTATGAAGCGTTGCGTGACAGTGGCAAACTTCAGAACATTTTTGGCAATTACGGCATCACCGTACTTCCGCGATCTGCAATGACTCGCTGAACCGACTCAACGATCCTGAGCGTCTTTGCGTTCCTGCTCAACTTCCCGCTCTTTGATTTTCTTGAGCTGTTCGTCTGTCAGCGGCAATGGCTTGGCTGTTCGAAGCAGCACCGTTAAACCACCGGCGATAGCAGCCAGCGAAAGTAGTATTAAAAGTCCTACAGACCAAGTCATCGCGTTAACTCCTCTATTTATTCTTAACCATAGACGATAGAGCTGTTGGGCTGCCTGTGAGCAGCCCAACGGATGCTCAACGGCGCACTTGCTTGAGCGTTTCAGCAATCATAAAGGCCAGCTCCAGGGACTGGTCAGCATTCATGCGCGGGTCGCAGTGGGTGTGATACCGGTCGGACAGATTGTCTTCCGTGATTGGCCGTGCGCCGCCTGTGCACTCGGTGACGTTTTGCCCGGTCATCTCAATATGAATCCCGCCCGCATAACTGCCTTCGGCCTGATGCACGGCGAAGAACTGTTTAACCTCAGCCAGAATCTGCTCGAACTCACGGGTTTTGTAGCCTGTGCTGGCTTTGATGGTGTTGCCGTGCATCGGGTCTGAACTCCACAACACGTTGCGACCTTCACGTTGCACGGCTTGGATCAGTCGCGGCAGTCCCGCTTCAACTTTATTGGCGCCCATACGTACGATGAGGTTGAGGCGTCCAGGGTCATTGTCCGGGTTGAGGATGTCGATCAAACGGATTAGTTCTTCACTGTCCATGCTAGGCCCGACCTTGACGCCGATCGGATTGCCAACGCCGCGCAAGAACTCGACATGGGCGCCATCAAGCTGGCGGGTACGGTCGCCGATCCACAGCATATGCGCCGAGCAGTCGTACCAGCCGCCGGTGAGGCTGTCTTGGCGGACGAAGGCTTGTTCGTAGTTTAGCAGCAGTGCTTCGTGGGCAGTAAAGAAGCTGGTTTCACGGACCTGCGCAGCGCTGTCCATACCGCAGGCACGCATGAACGCCAGGGTTTCATCAATGCGGTCAGCCAGTTGGCTGTACTTCTCGCTCAGGGCTGAGTTGGCGATGAAGTCGAGGTTCCATTTATGCACCTGATGCAGGTCGGCAAAGCCGCCTTGGGCAAAGGCCCGCAGCAAATTGAGGCTGGCCGTGGACTGGTGGTAGGCCTGGAGCAGGCGTTCCGGATCAGGGACGCGGCTGGCTGCATCGAAGCTGATGCCGTTGACGATATCGCCGCGGTAGGCGGGCAGGGTGACGCCGTCGATGGTCTCGTCATTAGCTGAGCGCGGCTTGGCGAACTGGCCTGCCATGCGCCCGACTTTGACGACCGGACAGCCCGCAGCAAAGGTCATGACAATGGCCATTTGCAGCAGCACTTTAAACGTGTCGCGGATTTTAGCTGCGCTGAACTCAGCAAAGCTCTCGGCGCAGTCGCCGCCCTGTAGAAGGAAGGCCCGGCCTTGGGTCACTTCCGCAAACTGGCGCCGTAACTCCCGGGCTTCACCCGCGAACACCAGCGGCGGGAAGCCTGCCAGGGTGCGTTCTACTTGGGCCAGGTGATCGGCATCAGGGTATTGCGGCTGTTGCTGGATGGGTTTGCTTCTCCAGCTGTCGGGTGTCCAAGCGTGCTGCATAGCGGTTCTCGATATCAGTCCATTTCAACGAATGAAACATCTTAACTGATAATAATTACCGATATGCGGCACGCTTTGGCCGATGTTTATGCCAGTGCCGGTTGCATACCGCTTACGGGCTGGCGTGACAGGACCTGTTCGCTGGGCAGGAAACGGCCAAAGTCACGGGTTTTGCCCAGTGTGTCAGGGAAGCCTTGTTCGCGTTGGTAGGCGATGCGGCCATTGATCAGGGTGGCCTCAACAGCGGCATCGTTACGTTTCACAACGCGCACCAAGCCCAGTACTTCCATAGGGGCTTCGTGCATTTCGTCCAGCTCATCGGTTAGCCCTTCAGGGTTGACGATGACCAGATCAGCGCGGTCGCCGACACGAATATAGCCCGCATCTACGCCGATAAAGTCAGCCAATTCGCCAGTCAGGCGGTGGATGGCGTGGCCCAGTTCCATAAACGGTGCGCCTTCCAGTTGTGCATCACGCACATACTTGAGGAAGCGCAGCGGGAAGTTGTATTGAGCGATGGAGCGCAGGTGGGCACCCGAGTCGGCAAAGCCGGGTTGAGTCCAAGGGCTGGCCAGCAGCTGGCGCATAATGGGAATGCGCACGTTGCCGTAGCAGGTGGTCCACTTAAGTTCTTCGCGGTACTGGCAGGCCAGTTCGAAGTAAGCGTCCACAGGATCGAGGCCGCGTGCCTGGCCGAGTTGTTTGAAGTTTTTGCCGACCATCTCTTTATCCGGGCAGTCGATCACCCAGCAGTCAGAGAAGTCACGGTGCCACAGGCCTTTGGTGAGAACTGCCTTGACCTGCTTCTTGAACAGGGCGCGGAACTCGGGCTCTTTGACTTTGCTGTACAGCTCATCCGGGTCTTTGATGTTGCGCAGGATTTCCCCGGCGCCAAACTCCTCAAAGGCATTCACGTTGAGTCCTTCAAGGTGCAGGTTGAAGGGGGCAGGTAACGTCTGCCAGCGGAAGTGCCCGCGCAGGACTTTATTAGCCAGCCAGCCCGAAGCACGGGTGATGCGGTGCAGGAACGGCTGCGCCTTGAGGTCCAGGGCGGTCAGCATCGAGCACTTAAGCGGCTTACGGAACCAGCCGTGGGCTTGCCAGAGGAAGGCAAACACGTTGACCTTGGTTACGGCGTTTGGCGCGCCCTGAAGCACGGCGCCGCGACGACGGAGCACAGCAAACAGGCGGGAGAATTCTTTCCAGGTGGCGAACGTGGAGGGCAGCGGACTGGACCAGGCGCGGTCGCCGTCCATCTTGTCCAGGCGGGTGGTCATCACCGACAGACCAATACAGCCTGCGTCGAGTGCTTCTTCGAGCAGCTCTTCCATGCGCTGCATTTCAGCTTCCGTAGGCTTGACCCGGCTGGTTGCGCGTTCGAGGCCCATCACTGCTACACGCAGCTCTGAATGACCCAGGAAGGAGTTCACGTTCGGCCCCAGCTCCAGTTGATCGTAGAAGGCGCGGTAGCCTTTGGCATCGCGCCAAGTTTTCTTCTGCTCAAGGATGGGCAGGACGTATTCGCGGGGTACTGCTTCTACGCGGGTGAAAAGGTCGGAGCAGTCCACAGCATCGGCCAGCACCATGCTGATGGAGCACGAGCCGATGGTGACTGTGGTAACGCCGTGGCGCACCGACTCTTTCAGGGCCGGCGCGGCAATCACCTCGGCATCGTAGTGCGAGTGAATTTCAAGGAAGCCTGGGGTGATCCATTTACCGCTGGCGTCGATCACGTTGGGGCAGCCGCTTTCATCCAACGGGCGCAGGCTCAACACATCAATACGGCCGTCTTTAATGCCGATGTGTCGAATTTGACCCGGTTGGTTGCTGCCATCGAAGTACAGGCCGTTTTTAATAATGATGTCGTGGCTCATATCAGGCTCCATGGGGCAAGAAGCAGGCCGCCGGTGACCAGCAGCAACAGGTAAATCGCTATACGGAAGTGTTGTTCGTTAAAGCGTTGATGCAGGCGCTCGCCCAGCCACACACCGATCAACAGCAGTGGGGCGTAGGTGAGAATCTGTGGCAGGGCCGGTTGCAGACGACCGTCGAACAGGAAGCAGATCGTCAACAGGCTGTTCAGGGTGAACCACACGGTCACCAGAGTGGCGCGAAGACGGGCTTTATCCAGCGGTGTGCCTGCCAAGGCAAAGACCAGCAGCGGCCCGCCCGATGCAAATAGGCCATGGCTAATACCCGCACACAAACTGATGATGCGGTTAAGCCACATGGGCCTGGCCTGCTGGGCCAAATTGCGACGCAGGCGCCACAGCTCGCGGGCCGCAAACCACAGCACCAAGGCGCCAAATAGGCGTTTGGCCAAGGCAGCATCCAGCCAAGGCAGAATCACATAGCCAATCAGGGTGCCGAGCACCATACCCGGCAGAATCATGCCCAGCAGCAATTTGCGGTCGATTTGACTGCGGTGACGCCACACCAGAAAACCAGTCATGCAGATGTTCAGCGGAACCAGAATCGGTAGCAATTGCTCAATTGGCAGCAGCAGTGCCCCTAGCGACAGAGCAATCACAATGCTGCCAAAACCGGTGATGGCTTCAAGCGTGTAGGCCAGCAGAATAAAACCAGCCAGGGCGATCCAGGCAAATTCCATCAACCCATCTCCCCAGCAAATCGTTCACTCATCTTGCGGTAATAAAAGCTTGGCGCTATTCGCCAAAGCAGACTGGCTAACCAACTGCCACGATCGGGGAATAGGCGCTCAACACCCTTTTCGTGGGCCTTGAGGATCTGTTCGGCCATCCAGTCGGCCCCGCGGACTTTGCCGATGGTTGAGCGTTTGTGTTGGGCTGCATGGCCATCAGCGCCCAGAGCGTTGCGTTCAATGGGGGTATCGAGAAAGCTGGGGTAAACCATCAGCATGCTAATGCCGTCTTGCCTGACCTCGGCGCGTAATACCTCAAAAAACTGAGCCAGAGCGCTTTTCGCCGCACAGTATCCAGCGCGGCCGAGCACCGGCATCCAGCCCGCCATGGAACCAATGGCGATGATCTGACCCTGGGTTAACTGAAGCAGTGGCAGCGCCTTGAGTGTTAGCTCTGCCGGGGCGTGATAGTCCACGGCCATAACTTTGCGGAACACGGCCGGGTCTGTGCGCATGGTCGGTGAGCGGTGGGTAATGCCCGCGTTATTGATCAGTACATCGAGTCGGCCAAAGTGCTCCTCACAGGTACGAATCAATTTTCGCTGGACGTCCGCATCAGTTATGTCGCCGCTGACCCCATACACGTGCTCTTTGCCTAGGGTGGCAACTCGCTCGGCCAAGCAGTCGGCATTCATGTCATTGAGCAACAGACCGTAGCCCTTGGCGTGATAGGCGCGTGCAAGCTCCCAGCCGAGGCCGCTAGCGGCCCCGGTGATTAGTGCGATTTGCATCAGTGACTGCCTTGATTAATAGACGATGGCGCCAGATCGGAGGCGGCGGGTGCCGAGCGCGACCAGTACAGTGCCAGTAGCAGACCGGCTAACAGCTGCCAGCAGCCCCAGAACGCGGCGATCAGCAACATGCCACCGGCTTGCGGGAAGAAAGTGAAGATCAGTGCCATGCCCAACGCTGAGTTATGGATGCCGGTTTCCAGCGTGACTGCACGCACATCCGCTTCAGGCAGGCGCCACAGGCGGGCACAGATGTAGCCTAAGCCAAGGGCCATGGTGTTGAGCAGAACCACCAGCCAGAAGAACAGATGGAAGTGCTCCAGAAACTGGTCGTAGTTCTTGATAAAAGCACCACCAACGAACGCAATCAGCACCAACAATGAAAAGTTGCGCAGCGGGCGCTCCAGCTTCTGCGCCAACAGCGGGCGAATTTTGCCGATAAACATGCCCAAAGCCATCGGCAGGATCAGTACCAACAGCACCATCAGCAGCAAGCTGATTGGATCAACGCTGATCTCGGTGAGCAGCGCCCGGGTTTGCGGGTTGATGCCCGCATACAGAGCAAAGTTCAGTGGGGTGAAGATCCCCGCCGTTACACTTGAGACAGCCGTGACGCTGGCCGACACCGCCACGTTGCCCCGGCCAATCCAGGTCATGATGTTGGAGAAAGTGCCGCTGGGGCAGGTTGCTACCAGAATCATGCCCATGGCCAGTGACGGATCAATCGGCAAGAGAATGGTCAGCAGGCAGGTGGACGCTGGCAGCAAAACGAACTGAACCAGCATGCCGATCAGCGGTGCCTTAGGTGCGAGCAGGATTCGCCTGAAATCATCTACGCGCAGTTCTAAGGAAACACCAAACATCATCAGCGCGATGATGGCGTTAAGGCCAATCATCGCGGTGGGGGAAAACTCAAGGTTAACGGCCGTCATTGCGTATTACCTAATGCATGCAAGGTTTATAGGTTTTGTTATTTTTTTAGCTCGGCAATCAGCTGCCTGAGTGTGGCCCGATACGTGTCTTTGTGCACGTAGTAGGCCATGCGATCAAGTTTCAGGTAGTTATAGCCACCGTCCTCGCGGCTATTGCAGCCCGCTGTCACACGCTGGCGGAATGTTTGAGCGGCTTGCGGGTTGTTCTTTTGCTGGCGGATGGACAAGGCCACCAGTTCTGCCTGCTCATCCCGGCCCTGCCAGCCAAGGCCAGAGGCTTCCACCATGCCCATCATGAACAGGTCATCGTATTGGGGGTGGAAGATGTTCAGGTACAGCTGTGGCGCGCCAGCCTCTTGCGGCCAGTTGAGGTGTTTACGCTCGATGAACGGGTAGTTCAGTTTGTAGCCAGTGCCTTGCAGAATCAGGTCGTATTCGGCTTTATGCCCATCGCTGAAGGTTACTGTTTGGCCTTCGATGCTGGTTACATCCTTACGCGCTTTGATGTCACCATGACCGAGGTAGTGCAGAACCAGCGAGTTCATCACAGGGTGCGATTCGTAGAGCTTGTAATCCGGGTCTGGTAGCCCGTATTGAGAAGGCTTGCCCACCAGTGTGCGGATAATCAGACCATCGACAAATTGCTTGAGCGGACGAGGTAGCTTGACCGCTCCACCCAGGGTGTCTGTCGGACGGCCCCAGGCAAACTTAGGTAAGAAGTAATAACCACGGCGCACGGAAATATCCACCGACTTGGCGCGGTGCACGGCATCCACGGCAATGTCGCAGGCCGAGTTGCCGCAACCAATCACCAGCACACGCTTACCACTGAACACATCGGCTGAGCGATAGTCGCTTGAGTGCATCAGCTCACCGCTGAAGGTGCCGGGCAGGGCGGGTTGGTTAGGTGTATGCAGCGTGCCGTTGGCGATCAGGACGCCATCCACCAGCCATTCACGCTGTTGCCCATCAGACTCTGTAATGAGTTTCCAGCCTTTTTCCAGGCGCTCTACGCTGCGAACACTGGTGTTGAACTGGAAATGCTTATACAGATCGAAGTGTTTGGCGTAATCGCGGAAGTAACGGCGCATCTCGCTGTGGTGCGGGTAGGTGGCAACGTCATCTGCAATCGGGAATTCGGTGAACTCTGTGGTGCTTTTGGATGAAATCAGGTGTGCCGAGTCGTACATGGTGCTGTGAGGGTTATCAATATCCCACAAGCCACCGACGTCGCTGTGCTGCTCGAAACCCACAAACTCGATACCGTACTTCAGCAACTGGCGGGCAGTACAGAGACCCATTGGGCCTGCGCCGATGATGGCATGCATGATGACCTCACGATTCGTTTTTGTATTTTGTGGATTGCCGACTCACGTGTCAGTCAGCGGCTGCGACAAATTATCGCGTGACCTGGGGTAGTGAGCTCAATGACAATTGGCGACTTTCGCCTGATCAAAATGGTCAGGGATGTCATGGTGGAGTGTTCTGATGCCGGGTTTACCCCCAGTCGATCAAATGCCTGAGCCGGTAATGATTGCTGAAGTGCACGATGCGTTCGGGGTTATTCAGGTAGTCGAAATGGGCGCCTATCGCTTTCTCGAATTTGGTGAAGCCATCGAGCAGAGCTGTACCTTTATGCCCGATCCGAGTTGGCTGGAGTACGACTACACCCGCGCCATGCTCATGGCAGCGCTGGCCTGCGAGGCGCCGGAGAGTGCGCTGTTCCTCGGCCTTGGGGCGGGCAATTTGACCCAGGCATGTCTGAAGTTTTTGCCACTGGACGACGTTGAAGTCATCGAGTTGCGCCCGGATGTCCCTCGCTTAGCGATGGAATACATGGGGCTTGCAGATGATCCACGCCTGACCATTCGCATTGGCGATGCGGTTGAACTGTTGGATAGCGCTGAGAAGACAGACTTGCTGTTTGTTGACCTGTACAACGATAACGGCCCGTCCAGCGGACATCTGGCCTGGAAGTTTCTTGAAGACTGTCAGCAGAAGCTCAACCCTGGTGGATGGCTGATCATCAACCAGTGGGCCAGTAATGACGGTAAGCCGTTGGGCGCTGCGTTGTTACGAGGACTGTTTCATCGCCATTACTGGGAGTGCCCGGTGAAGGAGGGCAATGTGGTGCTGATGGTTCCGGCTGATCTGGATCAGTCACTGGATCGTGACCTGCTGCGCCAGCGCAATGCTGCTCTGGCGCCTAAGCTCGGTTATTCCCTTGAGCCGCTGATTCGATGCATTCGCCAAGCTAGCTGATCAACGGCCTTTGAACTCACCCGGCCTGCGTTCCTGCATAGCGCGCAGGCCTTCTTGGGCATCCTCACTGCCAATCAGTCGGGTCGCAACCGCAGGCAGGGCGGCACACGCTGCCGCTTCACCTTCCACAATGGCTTGCCGCGCAGAGGCCAAAGTAGCCTGCACGCCTAATGGCGCTTGGGCTGCGATACGCTGTGCCAGCTTCAGTGCGGTCGGCATCAGGTCTTCGGTGGCCAGTACTTCTTGAACAAGCCCCAGGCGGTAGGCTTCGTGGGCATCAAACGGGTCGCCGGTTAGCAGCCAGCGCATGGCATTGCCCCAGCCAGCTATTCGCGGCAATCGCAGGGTCGCGCCCCCAAAGGGCAGGATGCCGCGCTGAACTTCCATTTGCGCAAAGCGGGTGTTGCTGGCACACAGGTTGATATCAGCCGCCAGCATCAACTCAATACCAATGGTGTAACAGTAGCCTTGTGCCGCGACGATAACGGGCTTGGTTACTCGTTTACCGCCAAATGTGCCCATTGGGTCATAGCCGCCCTCAGGGATTTTCCAGCCAGCGGCCAGTTCGGTGGCGACGTTAGCCAAATCGAGCCCGCCGGTGAAATGTTCGCCATGGGCAAAGAGCAGTGCCACTCGGGCGTCTTGGTCACGTTCGAACTCTCCATAGGCCAGTGCTAGGTCATCCAGCATGGCCATGTCGAAGGCATTTCGCTTGTTGACGCGGTCGAGTCCGATCAGCAAGACATGTCCTAGCTTTTCCCGGGTTACACGTCCTTCTGTGTGGCTGGTCATGGAGAGCTGTCCTCAGCTGAGTGTGTTTTTGTATATTGGTCGCGGCATTTATAGTTTTTTAGCCTACCGTATTGCCTGTTTAATTTCGCAGGAAATCAACACATCAGCCAGGATTTCCGGTATAGTGTGCGCCGGTCAAAACTTGACCACGTTCAGGTAGAGCACATCGCCCGGGGGCAAAACCTCGGCAGCCAGTCCCCCACACGGACTATCCTTGACGATTCATTTATCACCATGTTTTCGCAAATCCCCGCCGACAGAGCTGCCAGGGTGACCTTTTGGTCTTACACGGCATGCGCAGCTTTGGAATATGGGTCTTTTGCGGATGTATTTAAGGCAGACCCATGACCCAGGAAATCGGCGGCTTCGCCGCACTCGGACTTCACCCCAGCATCGTCGCTGCACTGACTGCAATTGGCTACGAAGAGCCGTCGCCTATTCAGTCCCAAGCAATCCCGGTCATTCTTTCCGGGCGCGACATGATTGGGCAAGCTCAAACCGGTACCGGCAAGACCGCTGCTTTTGCTTTGCCTCTGCTGACTAAAATTGATGCAAGCAAGCGTGAACCTCAGGCGCTGATTCTGGCGCCGACCCGCGAACTGGCCCTGCAAGTGGCCACCGCGTTTGAATCCTACTCTAAACAAATGCCCGGCCTGAATGTGGTGGCGGTATACGGTGGCGCGCCAATGGGCCCGCAACTGAAAGCCATTCGCCAGGGGGCTCAAGTAATTGTGGCAACGCCGGGACGTTTGGTTGATCACCTGCGTCGCGACGAAAAGATGCTCTCGACCATCCAGTTCCTGGTGCTGGACGAGGCAGACGAGATGCTCAAATTGGGCTTTATGGATGACCTCGAAGTAATCTTCGAAGCCATGCCGGCCAGCCGTCAGAGCGTACTGTTCTCGGCCACTTTGCCACATTCGATTCGTGCTATTGCTGAAAAGCACCTGCGTGAACCTCAGCACATCAAAATCGCTTCAAAGACTCAGACAGTAACGGCCATTGAGCAGGCGCACCTGATGGTCCACGCGGACCAGAAGCACGCCGCTGTTTTGCGTCTGCTGGAAGTGGAAGAGTTTGATGCGCTGATCGGTTTCGTTCGCACCAAGCAAGCCACTCTGGATCTGGCTGCTGCCCTGGAAGCCAAAGGCTACAAAGCCGCTGCGCTGAACGGTGACATCGCCCAGAACCAGCGTGAGCGCGTAATCGACTCGCTGAAAGACGGTCGTCTCGACATCGTGATTGCAACTGACGTTGCTGCCCGTGGTCTGGACGTGCCGCGTATCACCCACGTGATGAACGTGGACATGCCGTACGATCCGGAATCCTACGTACACCGTATCGGCCGTACTGGTCGTGCAGGTCGTACCGGCCGTGCACTGCTGCTGGTTACGCCGCGTGAACGCCGCATGCTGCAGGTGATTGAGCGTGTAACCGGACAAAAAGTTGGCGAAGTTAAGTTGCCAAACGCTCAGCAGGTTCTGGGTGCACGCATCAAGAAGCTGACTGCAAGCCTGGCGCCGCTGGTTGCTGATGCTGAAGCCACCCACGGTGATCTGCTCGATCGTCTGACCGCTGACATCGGTTGCAGCCCGCGTGCTCTGGCCGCTGCGCTGCTGCGCAAGGCTACCAACGGTCAGGCCCTGAGTCTGGCTGAGGTTGAGCGTGAGCAGCCGCTGGTTCCGGGTGGCCCGCGTGAGCGTTCGGAGCGCTCTGAGCGTGGTCCGCGTCCTGAGCGTGAAGGTGGTCGTGAGCGTCGTGCGCCAATGCCGCTGGCAGAAGGTCGTGCTCGCTGCCGTACTGCACTGGGCGCGCGCGATGGTATCGCCGCCAAGAACCTGCTGGGCGCAATCCTCAACGAGGGTGGTTTGGCACGTGAAGCAATCGGCCGCATTCAGGTGCGCGAGAGCTTCAGTCTGGTTGAGCTTCCAGAAGACGGCCTGGAACGCCTGCTGGCCAAGCTGAAAGACACCCGTGTAGGTGGCAAACCGTTGAAGCTGCGTCGCTATCGCGAAGACTGATCTCTACGGCGTTAAGAAAAAGCCCTGCTCATGCAGGGCTTTTTTGTTTCTGGGTGAGTGGTGCTTGAGTCGTCTGAACCGTTTAAGCGTTGAATGCTCAGGCAAAGCTATAGATATCCATGCCCAGCGTTCCGAATGCGAAACCCGTGTGCTCGACTTTAAAATCACGACCAGCACCCATTGCGAAATACAACGGCAGAAAGTGCTCATCAGTGGGATGACTGCGCACGGCGTTTGGCGCTAGTTGGCGGTAGTTGAGTAGCGCAGAGGTGTCCCGGCGATCCAGCTTTTCTACGACCCAATCGCGAAACGCTTGAGCCCAAGGCTCGACACTATCCGGCCCAGCATAACGATCCATATCCCGCAGGTTGTGTGTGATGCTGCCGGAGCCGATCAGAAGAATGCCCTCTGCGCGTAGATCCTGTAGGACCTCGCCGATACGCAGGATCAATTCAGTGCCATGCTGGCTGGGCAGTGATATCTGCACCACAGGAATATCTGCCTGCGGGTACATCAGTCGTAGGGGAACCCAGGTTCCATGGTCAAACGGGCGTTGCGCATCAAGCGTTGCCGGCAGACCGGCTTCGTTCAGGCGTTGGGCTATGTCTGCGGCCAGCTGTGGCTGGCCGGGGGCAGGGTACTGAAGTTCATAAAGTGCCTGAGGGAAGCCGCCGAAGTCATGCCAGGTTGCAGGCTGGCTACCGCTGCTGATGCGCAGGTCATTGCTTTCCCAATGCGCGGAGACCACCACAATTGCCTTCGGTCGTGGCAGTTGGGCGGCGAGCCTGGTCAGGACTGGGCCGGTTTCGCCCGGCATCAACGCGATCATTGGCGATCCGTGTGAAATAAACAGGCTTGGCATTAACATGGCGAACACCTCCATACACTAATGTCCTATTTTCGATCACCTGCGGGGTGGTTAAAAGCTGAATAGTTGGGGCATTCGTATCGGGTAATTTGATTTGAAGCCTTGTAGGGGATCTGGGAGTTCGTATGCACGCAGAGTTTTGGCATCGCCGCTGGGCACGCAGTGAGATTGGCTTTCATCAGCGGGAGGTGAACGCTGACCTTGTACAACATTGGCCTGCGTTGCAGCTTTATTCAGGGGATCAGGTGTTTGTGCCGTTATGCGGCAAGAGTCTGGATATGGTTTGGCTGTCCGCTCAGGGGCTGCAAGTGCTTGGCATTGAGCTTTCACAGGTGGCCGTTGAGGACTTTTTTAAGGAGCAAGGGCTGCAGCCTGAGGTGACTGAAGCGGGGGCGTTCAGGTGTTATGAGGCAGAAAGGTTACGGATTTTTTGTGGTGATTTTTTTGCACTGACGGCTGAGCACGTCGAGGCTTGTCGCGGCATTTATGATCGTGCAGCACTGATTGCACTGCCGCCGGAGATGAGGGCGCGGTATGTAGCGCATCTCAGCCAGATTATGCCCCGTGGCTGCCAGTCACTGTTGGTGACGTTGGATTATCCGCAAGAGCAGATGTCGGGCCCACCTTTTGCGGTGAGTGATGAGGAAGTACAGCGGTTATTCAGTCCAGATTGGGACGTTGAGCGGTTACAGCAGCTAGATGTATTAGGCGGTAACTGGCGTTTTTTAGAGAAGGGCTTGAGTCGTTTGGAGGAGAACGTCTATCGCTTAATAAGGGCGTAAGGACATTCTTGCGTAAAAAGGCGGCTCGAGGGCCGCCTTTTTCGTGGCGCTGTTAGCCGCGCTGGCGCAGGGCTTCGATACGGTCTTCCAGTGGTGGGTGGCTCATCAGCAAGCCAGCCAGACCATTTTTCAGGCCGCCGTTGATGCCAAAGGCTGTCAGGCTGCTTGGCATGTTTACCGGTACTTCCTGCTCGGCGCGTAGGCGCTGCAAGGCTGCAATCATGGCACCGGTGCTGGCCAGGCGCGCACCAGCTTCATCCGCTTTGTATTCACGCTTACGCGAGAACCACATAACGATGATGCTGGCCAGGATGCCCAGTACCAGTTCCGCGAAGATAGTGGCAACAAAGTAACCAATGCCTTGGCCTTCTTCGTTTTTCAGGATCACCTTGTCAACGAAGTTACCGAAGATACGGGCGAAGAACATAACAAAGGTGTTCACAACGCCCTGGATCAGAGCCAAGGTCACCATGTCACCGTTAGCTACGTGGCCAATTTCGTGGGCCAGTACCGCACGCACTTCATCTGGTGAGAAACGTTCCAGCAGGCCTTGGCTGACCGCAACCAGTGCGTCGTTCTTGTTCCAGCCTGTGGCAAATGCATTGGACTCATAGGCCGGGAAGATACCGACTTCCGGCATTTTGATACCCGCTTCGCGGGACAGCTCTTCCACGGTTTGCAGCAGCCATTGCTCATGGCGTGTGCGTGGTTGGGTGATGATTTCAGTCTTGGTGCTCATCTTCGCCATCCATTTGGACAGGAACAGCGAAACCAGCGAGCCGGCGAAACCGAACACGGCGCAGAAAACCAAAAGGCTTCCGTAGTTCTGGCCGGTGAAGCGGTCAACCCCAAGCAATTTCAGGGTGATGCTGGCAATGATCAACACTGCAATGTTGGTGGCCAGGAACAGCATAATGCGCATCATGGTGTGTAGAGACTCCTCACGGGTGAAACTATTGGTTATTGCCGGCTATATAAGGGCGGCTACCCTGGTTCTTCAACTGAGCTTCTATTTCAAACTATGTCGCTTGTGCTGCTCAGATTGCTTTCAAAGAGTAGACGGGTCAGTCGTGCAACACGTTCACTGTTACGTTGAGAAAGTGCCTCACGTAACTGAAAAGCAAGTGTACCCCTTGTCCTACGTACACTAGGTGGGAGCTGTTGCTCAGAATCGACAGCGAATGGCACGGCCCGGGTGAGACGCATGAAAGACTTTTCTGTCAGCACTGCTTGATCCAAAGCGTCGTAACCGATCGTCGAATCGAAGCGAATGTACCCCTCATCCGCAAGCCATAGCAGAGCGCCCAGGCAGCTTTGGTGGCGGGGTGTGGGGAGGCCGAACTCGTCAGGTTCTTCCCGGCCGATCAGGTCTTCAACATATAGGGCGGATTTGCAGGGAAACGCCTGATACAAGGCCAGCAGACCTGCGGCGGCATCTTTATAGAAGTCGTCTATCTGCAAATCCATCCAGTTATTTCCATTGCTGAAATTAAGGTGAAAAGTGGCCGGTGCACGGCCAGCTGTATCTGGGCGTGCGCCGGCTCATTCCCTGTTTACTGTTTGTAAGTTTTGAGGAAACTGCCGATGCGTGTGATGGCGGCTTCAAGGTCATCAACACGGGGCAGGGTAACCACACGGAAGTGGTCAGGCCATGGCCAGTTGAAGGCAGTGCCTTGAACGACCAGCAGTTTTTCCGAGAGCAGCAGGTCCAGTACGAATTTTTCGTCGTTATGGATCGGGCAGACTTTCGGGTCGATTTTGGGGAAGGCATACAATGCGCCCATTGGCTTCACGCAGCTCACGCCAGGGATGTTGTTGAGCAGCTCCCAGGCTCGGTTGCGTTGTTCCAGCAGGCGGCCGCCGGGAAGAACCAGGTCGTTAATGCTTTGATAACCGCCCAGAGCTGTCTGGATGGCGTGCTGACTCGGTACGTTGGCGCACAGGCGCATGTTCGCCAGAATGTCGATGCCTTCAATATAGCTCTTAGCCTGATGCTTAGGGCCGGAAATGGCGATCCAGCCGGAGCGGAAGCCCGCCACGCGGTAGGACTTGGACAGGCCGTTGAAGGTCAGGCAGAGCACGTCTGGTGCCAGTGAAGCGGTGGAGATGTGCTGGGCTTCGTCGTAGAGAATCTTGTCGTAGATTTCGTCAGAGAACAGCACCAAGTTGTGCTGGCGTGCCAGCTCAACGATGTCCATCAGAACTTCTTTGGAATACACCGCGCCCGTCGGGTTGTTCGGGTTGATCAGTACCAATGCTTTGGTGTTTGGCGTGATCTTCGCCTTCATATCGGCGATATCCGGGAACCAGCCTGCTTGCTCGTCGCACAGGTAGTGCACTGGATTGCCGCCCGCCAAGGCTACCGAGGCCGTCCACAGTGGGTAGTCGGGAGCAGGAATCAGTACTTCATCGCCATTATTGAGCAGGGCCTGCATGGCCATGACGATCAGCTCGGAGACACCGTTACCCAAGTAAATGTCTTCAATGCCAACGCCTTCTACCTGCTTTTGCTGGTAGTACTGCATCACTGCTTTACGGGCGCTGAACAGGCCTTTTGAATCACTGTAGCCTTGTGCCGTAGGCAGGTTACGGATGACATCACGAAGAATTTCGTCAGGCGCTTCAAAACCAAACGGCGCCGGGTTGCCGATGTTCAGCTTGAGGATTCGATGTCCTTCTTCCTCCAGGCGTTTGGCGTGCTTGAGCACCGGCCCGCGGATGTCATAGCAAACGTTGGCGAGCTTGTTGGATTTGCTGAACTGCATGATAGGGTCCTGATATGAGGAAATACCGCACTTCAACCCGGTGGCGCAGGTCTGGAAACTGCCGAGCGGCGGTGCCGCTTCGATACCTACTGCTGCCGAGCCTTGGCAGGTTGTGGTGCGGGTGACAGACTGAGCGCGAATGATACGTCGCAGCCTGGCCTAGGCAAAGGTGCAGGCCGGGCTTTTTTCAGTTGAGGAGTGGGTCATGGATAAATTGGATAAGCCTCTGGACGCTTGGCGCGAGGAACTTACCGAAGAGCAATTTCATATTTGCCGGCTAGGCGGCACGGAACGGGCATTCACCGGTAAGTACCATGACAGCAAAACGCCGGGTGTCTATCACTGCGCGTGCTGTAAAACGGCCTTGTTCGATTCCGACGCTAAATATGATTCTGGAAGCGGTTGGCCCAGCTATTTCCAGCCCGTGAATGATCAGGTCATTCGTAGCGTGGATGATTTCAGCCATGGGATGCATCGGATCGAAGTTAAATGCGCGAACTGTGATGCCCACCTCGGTCACGTGTTTCCAGATGGCCCTACGCCGACCGGTTTGCGCTATTGCATCAACTCAGCGTCATTGAACTTGGTCGAGCGGACTTAAGGTTGTGGTGGTGCGAGGCGCGTTATTTTGAGCGAAACAGGCCCGTAATCAGCGGGCCTTATTTTTATAGAAATAGATTGTGTGCAATTTAATTGTTGGCTAGCTTCACTGGGGTCAACAAACGGAGGCTGCAGTATGAGTAATCAGCTACTGGACATACCCCTTACTGCCATCAGTGGGGAGCAGAAGACGCTGTCAGACTTTGGCGGGCGGGCATTCCTTGTTGTTAATACAGCAAGCAAGTGCGGTTTTACGCCCCAGTACAAAGGCTTGGAGCAGCTCTGGGAGCGCTACAAAGAAAAGGGGTTGGTGGTGCTAGGCTTCCCTTGCAATCAGTTCGGCAAACAGGAGCCCGGCGATGAAACAGCTATTTCACAGTTCTGTGAGTTGAACTTTGGCGTTAGCTTTCCGTTGTTCCGCAAAATTGAGGTAAACGGTAACAATGCTCATCCGCTGTTTGTCAGTTTGAAGAAGCAAGCACCGGGGGTGCTGGGCAGCCAGGCGATCAAATGGAATTTCACCAAGTTTCTGGTGAGCGCTGACGGTCGTCAGGTCAAGCGATTCTCGCCGATGTGCAAGCCTGAAGAGCTGACTAGCGAGATAGAAGCGTTGTTGAAATGACTGAAATGAAAGCAGGTGATGCGAGTCTGCGGCTGGATAATCAGCTGTGTTTCAAGCTGTATGCAGCGTCGCGCCTAGTGACGCGTGCTTACCAACCGATGCTGACTCAGTTGGGCCTGACTTACCCGCAGTACCTTGTGATGTTGGTACTGTGGGAGTGGCATCAGCAGCCATCTGAGCAGCCAACGGTTAAAGCGCTGGGGGCGCGGTTACTGTTGGACTCTGGCACACTGACGCCGCTGCTAAAGCGCTTACAAGGCCAAGGGCTGCTGGAGCGTAAGCGGTCTTCAGCAGATGAGCGTGAGGTGCACTTGGCGCTTAGCGAAGCAGGCTGGAGCCTTTATGCCAAGGCTCTGCCGCTTAAGCACCAACTGCTCTGTGATCGTCAAGTGGAGTCGCAGTCCCTTGAGGGTTTACGTCAGCAGCTGGATGGTGTGCTGGCTCAGTTGCTATCCAGCCAGTGAGCCAGCAATTGGCCAAGTTCGTCTTTGCGGAAAGGTTTGGCCAGGTAATCATTCATACCTGCTTTCTCACAGCGTTCGCGCTCGTCCGAAAGGGCGTTGGCAGTTAGGGCTATGATCGGCAGCCCCTTGAATTCTGACCGCTGGCGAATTTGCCGGGTGGTTTCGTACCCGTCCATGACGGGCATGTTGCAGTCCATCAGCACCAGGTCAACGTGGTGCCTGTCGAGCAATCGCAGCGCTTCCCCACCATGGTTGGCCAGCAGTATTTTGTAACCCAGCTTGCTTAGCATGCCTTTGGCAACCAACTGGTTAACCGGGTTGTCCTCCACTAACAACAGTGTGAACTGTTGGTTGTCATGGGGTTCTGTGCTGCACTGAGGTGCTTGGTCTTCTCGACGGTTCAGGGAGTGACCAAGCGCTTGCAACAGTGCCTGGCGGCTTAGCGGGCGCGCCAGTTGGATAATTGGATTGAGACTGGCTACTTGTTGAGGTGTTAAGAATTGCCCGTATGCACTGACCAGAATGACCGGTATCTGACTGTGGGTTCGCAATTCGCTCAGCCGTTGAGGGCAGTCGCTGATAATCAAGTCAGCATTGAGGTTTTGGAGCGCGTTGTTGTAATCAAGTTGCTGGTAGTCCAACCCCCAGCTTGGGAGCAAGCTAGCAAGCTGCTCGCTGAGACCTGAGCTGTTGGGGCTCATGACTAAAACGCGGCCTTGAATTGAGGGCAGAATCAGTGCATTGCCCTGTGGTTTGAGGGGTAAATCCACATAAAAAGTGCTACCAAAACCTTCCTGCGTTTTAAGCCTGAGCTGACCCTGCATGGCTTCGCACAGACGGCGGGTCAGGGCGAGCCCCAGACCAGTGCCGCCATACTGTCGGGTAATGTCGACGCCCGCTTGGGTAAAGGGCTGGAAAATACGACTCTGGGCTTCTTCGGCAATCCCGATGCCGGTGTCACGGACAACGATCTGTACGCCTTTTTCGCTCGACTTGACACTGATGTCGACCCGTCCGAAACGTGTGAACTTCAAAGCGTTGGAGAGCAGGTTGCTGACAATTTGTCTAACTCGGGTCGGGTCGCCTAAGAGCAACGGAGGCAGGTATGGGTCAATCAGGCAGGTCAGTTCTACGCCCGCTGCCGTGTTTTGCGAAAGTAGACTGGCCGTTTCCTCAACAATACCGCCTAGGTCGAAGGGGATGTGCTCAAGTTCAAGCTGGCCTGCTTCGAATTTAGACAGGTCCAGAATGTCGTTCAACAACTCCACCAGAACCTTACCGGAGTTGTGCGCAATCGACAGCTGTTGGCGTTGTTCGTCGCTGAGTGGCCCATCCAGGGATAACGCCAGCATGCCGAGCAGGCCGTTAAGGGGGGTACGAATTTCATGGCTCATGTTGGCCAGGAAGGCCGAGCGAGCTTGAGCCATGTCCAGCGCAATACGCTTGGCGTCCTGTAACTCGCGGTTGGAGTCAAGGAGTCGCCGGTTGGCAGCCTCCAGCTCACGGGTGCGTGAGGAGATGATGTCTTCAAGCTCTGTCAGGTAGTGCGTCAGGCGGTTCTCGGCCTGGTGCCGTTGTTCGATCTCGGAAGTGATGCTGCTCAGCTGGCGGTTGGTGACATCAACCAGCACGCCGATCTCGTCGCGTTCGTGGCCAGGCGGATAAGGGAGTTTTTCAGCCTTGGGGTTGCGCAGGTCACGCTCACTGAGGGCACTGATAAAACCGGTCAGCGGTTTAGTCAGCATGAAGTAGAAAAGCACCAGCAGTATCAGCGAGAGCAACAAACTGCGAGCGAAACCCGTGCCGATGGTGAGCATGGAGCGGCGCAGAAAGTTGCTCCCAAAGGCATAGGTGTCGACTTCAAGAATCAATTTGCCCAGAGCCTCATTCGGGGCATGATTGATATATAACGTGCTCTCAAAAATACGGCGTTGGCCGAACAGGAAATCGCTGATCGGTCGGTAGCTGCTTTGCAGCGTGGGACGGCTGACGCTGGAGAGCACTTGATGGGTGTTATCAATCACCTGAGCGCGCACGACAGCAGGGGAACGTAGTAGGCCCAGCACCAGTTCCTGAGCAAGCTCGGCATCAATGTTGTAGGTGATGCGCGCGGCAGGGTTGTGGCTGATGTCCATCAGGGCGTTGATTTCGCGGTTGATGGAGGCATCTTCGCTGGCATAGTCGATGCTGACTTGCACCAAACTAAGGAGGGTGCCGAGGATAAAGGCTACCAACACAGTTAAGCCTGCCTGCTTGTAGGACAGGCGTTGGGTTAGCGCGATATCCATAACGGTATTGTTTATTCCCTGATCGGTTGTGCGTGTAGCATAGCCGATCTGCGTTGATCGAAGGCAGTGGCAACGCTGTTTGTAAATTTCGGAGTAGAGCGTGGACGTAATTTTGCAGAACTTCTTGTCACGGGCAGAAGCCGTGATGGCGCGTATCGAACCGTTGTTACCTGCACAGCGCGAAGCAATCGACTGGCAGACTACGCTGGCTGCACGTTGGCAGCGAGAAGGGCGAACGGGGTACCTGCTGCCGCTCAAGGTGAGTCTGGATATACGTTTGGATGACCTGCTGGGGGTTGACCGCCAGCGCGACCAGTTGGCACGCAATACCAACCAGTTCGTCAGCGGTCTTCCTGCTAACCACGCCTTGTTATGGGGAGCGAGGGGCACTGGTAAATCGTCCTTGGTCCGCGCTCTTTTGGCAGAGCATGCGGAGGCGGGGCTGAGGCTGATCGAGATCGAGCGGGATCACCTATCGGATCTGCCGCGCGTCGTTGAGCTCCTCAGCGGGCTGTCACAACGCTTTATAGTGTTTTGCGATGACTTGTCCTTTGAGGCAGGCGAGGGTGACTATCGGGTGCTGAAATCAGTGCTGGACGGATCGCTGGAGCGTGCGCCAGATAACGTTGTGTTGTATGCCACCTCTAACCGGCGCCATCTGGTGCCGGAAAAGCAGAGTGACAACGATAATTGGCAGCATATCGACGGTGAGTTGCATCCAAACGAAGCGGTTGAAGACAAAATCGCATTGTCAGATCGCTTTGGCCTGTGGGTTTCGTTTTATCCATTCAGCCAAGAGCATTTTCTCGACGTGGTTCGGCATTGGGTTGGTGTCCATGCCAATCAGGCGGGTTTGAGCTGGCAGTGGCATGAGGACCTGGAAAAGGCCGCAATCCGCTGGGCGCTGGCCCGTGGCAACCGCAATGGCCGTTGCGCCTATCAATTCGCCCGTGATTGGGTGGGTATGAAATTACTGAGTAAGCACGATGATTGATTTGCAACAAAGTGGGCAGGGCCTGGATGGCTATCCATTGCTGGAAGCACAATTGCAGGCTTTGTTAGCGGATGAGCGTGATTTTGTCGCTAATGCGGCGCAATTTTCGGCTTTCCTGTTTCAGGAACTGAGTGATTTGAACTGGGCGGGTTTTTACCTGGCTCGTGACAATCAACTGGTGCTGGGGCCTTTTCAGGGTAAAGTTGCCTGTGTACGTATTCCATTCGGCAGGGGCGTATGCGGGACGGCTGCAGCCACTCGACAAACACAGCGTGTTGAAGATGTGCATGCATTTGCCGGTCACATTGCTTGCGACAGCGCGTCAAACAGTGAGTTGGTGGTGCCTCTAATCAAGGATGGCCGTCTGATCGGCGTGTTGGATCTGGATAGCCCAACACTAGGGCGCTTCAGTGAAGTTGATCAGGCTGGAGTAGAACGACTGGCTCAGGTATTTCTTGAGTTAACAGATTGCTGAGTCTACTTGAAAAAGCCCGGGTAACCGGGCTTTTTGCTGATTGTCAGGCTGTGCTATTTGCCGGTCATTTTGGCAATCACTTTCTGTTCGCTGGCAATCATGCTTGCGGCTGTTTCCCGTGCTTTGATGCGTTCGAAGTGGGCGTGGAGCTTGGGCCAGCGATGAGCGTCTAGCTGTTCATTGGCGTGTTGCAGGTTAACCAACTGGGTGGCAACCGCCAGATCGGCGAGGGTCAGTTTGCCGCCAACAAAATAGTCGGCATCGCCTAAGAGCTTTTCTAGATAATCAAAATGAGGCGGGAGCTTCTGTGTCAACGCTTTTTGCGCGGCGTCCTCATCACATTGTTGACCGATTGATGGCAGAACAATACGGTTCCGAAAAACAGCGAACGTGCTTAGTGGTGCAACCTCGTAATCGGCATATTTCTCGATCCAACGGACTTTGGCTCGTTCTTCAGGAGTGTCACCAAGCAGTTGAAGGCTTTGTGGGTACTTATCTTCTATGTACTGGCAGATGACGCTTGAATCCGCGAGGGTGGTATCCCCGTCTCTAAGCGCGGGTATTCGTCCCAGTGGGCTCAGCTCTGAAAACCATGCTGGCTGGTTGAAGGGCAGAACAATCTCAAGTTGGTAGTCCAGTCCCTTTTCAGCAAGCAGCAGGCGGACTTTACGTACGAACGGCGACAGTGGTGCGCCGTAAACTGTCAAACTCATGCGGGCTACTCCCAGGCGCCAGCGGCGCGTTTGTTTAGTCGTAGATGTTCTTCTTTTTCCACTCTTCGTCGCTGCCGAGCGAATCGAGTCCAGTATTGAGTTCGCTTTGCTGGCTGCTGGAACGTTTGATGTTGTCCAAGACCAAGGCATTGGCTCGGGCTAACTGGTCTTCGAACTTTTTCAGTGCTTCTTTATAGGGGTTTGGCTCAGGTTGCTTGCTCAGATATTGAACGCCCCGCTCGAAAGCTAGGCGTGCTTGACCGGGCATGTTCTTTTGCAGGGCTTGCAGGCCTAGGTTGTTAAACAGCTCGATGTGCACCTGACAGAGCATGTGTCGAATTTGACCGACCCAGTGTTTGCCCTCTGCCACTGTGATCACGCCATCCTTAACGGCTCGTGTCAGCTGGCCGTGCAACGTCTCAAGTTGATAGCGGATGTCTTTGCCCTTGGCTTCACTGGAAATGTGTTCCTGCGGGTTGCTAATGGTGATGGACTCACCGAGCTTCTGCTGCTGCCGAAGCACCTCTAAATTAGCAAGGGCATCTTTATCGTTTTTGTTCAGGCCAATTAGACGATCGCAAATATGTATTTGCAGACGGATCAGCAGCTGCTTGAGGGCAGGGGACATAAGTTGTCCAGGAAGGGTTTCGTTTAGGTCGCCACACCGGCGCAGACGATCGGTAAGGTCGGCACGCATGCGAGCCTTCTCGATCTTGTTGGCTTCAACCATCTGGTTGATATAGGCGATCGCCAGTAGAAGGACGACTCCACCTATTACCAGGGAGGTAATAAAGAGTGGGGACATAGGTTGGCCTCTCGGTCACCGGTTTTGGCCCGAGTGTAGTGTGTAAGCATGGTTGGAGATAGTGTTTTGCTGGCACCAGAACATGAAGTCTTTGATTTATAAATTTTTTTTCAAAGAAAGGTTGACGACTTCTAATTCCATCCATAGAATGCGCGCCACTTCCAGCGCAAAGCCTCACAGCAGAGCGGTTAGGAAGCCGGATAGAGAAGTGATTTCCGGGCAATGTCCCCTTCGTCTAGTGGCCTAGGACACCGCCCTTTCACGGCGGTAACAGGGGTTCGAGTCCCCTAGGGGACGCCACTTCCAAAAGAAGTGTGTTGTACCAAGTTGTAAATGCGGGAATAGCTCAGTTGGTAGAGCACGACCTTGCCAAGGTCGGGGTCGCGAGTTCGAGTCTCGTTTCCCGCTCCAGTTTCAGAAACGCTGTTGAGGCAGAGTTTCAAATAAGTTCCAAGGTCCCCTTCGTCTAGTGGCCTAGGACACCGCCCTTTCACGGCGGTAACAGGGGTTCGAGTCCCCTAGGGGACGCCAATTTGTACGCGGGAATAGCTCAGTTGGTAGAGCACGACCTTGCCAAGGTCGGGGTCGCGAGTTCGAGTCTCGTTTCCCGCTCCAAATAAACAAAAAAGCCGCTCATATGAGCGGCTTTTTTGTTTGTTCTCTAGTCTGTTTAGAAGGCTTATGCCGATTTAGCGTGTGGCCCTAGCGGTGATGCGTAGCCTGCCTGAATAATCCTTGTCCGTTTGCAGAGAATCTGCTCTAACTCGGCCGCGACTGAGCTATTCATCAGTTTGTGTGTATACATCCACTCGTCATTGAACACTGTGTCGAGGTACTTCTCGCCGCCATCGCAAACCAGGACTACTGAGGTGCTGTCGGAGCGTTGCCCGCGGGCCTGCTTGAGGGCGTGATAGATAACGCCTCCGGCTGAGCCGCCAACAAGGATGCCATGGTGTCGAGCGAGGTAACGCGCTGTTTCAAATGCTTGGCTGTCGCTGACCCTGATGCCTTCATCAATGAGTTCGTAATCAATCAGTTTGCCGATCTCGGCTCCGGCCGGAGTACCGGTACCTGATTGATGGTAGGGCGCACCTGTGCCCCCGAATATCACAGACCCAACGGGCTCCACGCCGACAATTTTCAGGTTGGGAATCGATGTTCTCAGGGCGCGTCCTGTTCCACAGAGTGAGCCGCCAGTACCAATGGCGCCGATCAGCGTACTAATTTTGTCGCCAAGTGCACGATGCAGCTCATGGGCAAGAGCCGTATAGCCGTTGGCATTACCGGGATTATTGTGTTGTTGGGTCCAGTAGGCACCATGCTCATGGGCTATACGTTCGGCGGTGGCATCTCTGTCCGCAGTCGCCAGACCACCCTCTGGGCTGCCAACGCGAACCAGCTCGGCACCATAGGCCTGCATGCCCCGCAGTTTTTCGATGCTGGAGTGATGGTCGACAACGGCTGTGAAGCGGTAGCCCCGCTCTGCGGCAATCAGGGCCAGGCCTAAACCGGTGTTGCCTGAAGTTGATTCGACAATCCAGCCGCCGGGTTGGAGTTTTCCTTGTGCTTCGGCTTCATCAATCATTTGCCGCGCCATGCGTATTTTCGCGGTGGCCGTTGGATTGTACTGCTCAAGTTTCAGTAAGACGCGACCGCTGCCCGGAGCGACCGGCAACTCCAGCAGAGGTGTGTCACCGATCAGATCAGAGACGCGGGATTTAATGGGGGCAGGACTCTCAATAGCATGCATAACCAACTCCGTGGTTGCTGTAGTAGCTTAAAAATGTGTGGGATGTTTGTTTCCTGAATGTCAGTGAGTGATGTTCAGATGCTTCGTTTAAGGCTCAGCAATGCCTTCAGAAACTGGTCGTTTTCTTCAGGTAATGCGATGGAGGCGCGGATGAAGGTTTCATAGCCGGATTCGCGCCAGGCTTTGACGATCACACCTTGACGCAGCAGGGCCTCTACAACGGTTGTGGCCGGGATATGGGTGTCGATAAACAGGAAGTTGGCGTTGGAAGGAGCTACCCGGTAACCGTGGGCTTCTAAGGCGTGCGTAAGACGGACTCGCTCTTGGGTAATCAATGCGACGCTTTGGCGAAGATGGTCAGCGTCGTCCAGTGCGGCGAGGGCTGCCTCCTGGGCCAGTTGATTAACGTTGTAGGGTGTACGGACGCGATGCATCGCTTCAATGATTCCGGGATGTGAGGCAATGCCATAGCCCACGCGCAGGCTGGCCAGACCGTAGGCTTTGGAAAAGGTCCTGAGGACGATCCAGGGACGTGATTGTGCCGCTAGTATGTCCAGCGCCTCGGAGTATGCAGGGTCAGCTTCTGCATATTCGTGGTAGGCCTCATCCAATACGAGCAAGCATTCCTCAGGGCTAGCCTGGACAATCTCTTGAAGTTCATGCGCAGAAAAGACCGTGCCGGAGGGGTTGCACGGATTACTAATGAAAATGAGCTTTGCAGGCAGCTGGAGTGTTTTACGCCACGCCTCGAGGTCGCATGAAAAGCGGTCGGTCAGGGGCACTTTGAGGACTGTGGCCCCCATCATCCGTGGGAAAGTTTCGTGCAGGCTGAAGCAGGGGGATTGAGTGACGACTAAGTCCTTGGCATTCAAGAAGACTTGGCACAGCAGCTCTAGGATGTTCTCCGAGCCATTACCAAGAATGATCTGTTGCGCCGGGTATTTATGTTTGTCGGCGAGCGCTTGGCACAACGCTTTCCCGGCTGGGTCAGGATAGCGACCCAGGCCCTCAAGAAGACGACGCTGTAGCGCCTCAAGTGCCAGCGGAGAAATACCGAGTGGGTTCTCATTGTTGGAAAGTTTTACCAATCTCTTTGGCTGGTATTTGAGGCGGATTTCTTCTGGGTCAGCGCCTGGGTCATAAGTGGGTAAGGCCGTGATAACAGGGCGGGTCAAATGATGCAGTGCTTGACGTTCGGGCGTACGCATGCTGATTCCTTCCTCATTGTCCGCTGGCGGCAGGTGAGGTTTCCTGCCGCCGAAGGTCTGTGATGCGCTGATGAAATGAAACGCCCAGCAGAACGGCTGTCGCGGCCAAACCGATGGCTTGACCCATCCAAACGCCGTAGATGCCGAAGCCTGTCAGAAATCCAAGCAGGTATGCGCAGGGCAGCCCGACAAGCCAGTAGCCGAGCAGGGAAATGCGAAATGGGCCGGCGGTATCGCCGGTGCCACGCAAAATACCGTTGCCTATGTTCTGGCTGGCATCAAAAATCTGGAGTACTGCGGCAATCAGCAGGCCTGAGACCGCAAGGCTAAATGTGGCTGCATTGGTGCGTTGATCGGCTGAGATAAACCAACTGACGAGGGTGTTCGGTACAAGCAAGTAGGGCACTGCAACAATCAGCATGCTTGCTACGCCGAGCCCGATGGCGATGTAACCCAGTTTTTTCGCGCGAGCGTAATCAGCAATCCCACAGGCTTCACTGATGTGGATTGACGCTGCATGTGAGATGCCTGCCGAGATCATGAAAACGATATAAATGATCTGGTTTAGCACCGTTTGAGCGGCCAACGCCTCGACACCCAAAAGACCGATTAGCAGCGTCAGTACGGTGAAAAATCCTGCTTCGGATGCATAGGTTCCGGCGATTGGCAGGCCGAGCTTCCAAACATCACGTACCGCTGCGGATGACCACCGTAGCTCAGGCAGGGAGAAATACGGTGCCAGCCGTTTGTTCTTGATCACCACGATCAGGAACATCAGAAACGACAGTAGAAATACCACCGATGTTGTTAACGCAACGCCAATGAAACCCAGCGCTGGCATGCCAAACTTTCCAAACACCAGGCTGTAGTTCAGGAAGGCCGTCAAACCGATTGATATCAGTGTGATCGCCAGTAATGGGCCAGGGTATTTGAGGCCTACCGTGAAGTGCCTAAGGGTTTGGAACCACAGGCAGGGCAGCAAGCCGGGGGCTGCGAGCAATAAGTATTCGAAGGTCAAGGCTGCGATATCCGGCTCTTGGCCAACCCAGATCAGGGGTTGTTCCAATGCCAGTAAAAGCACAATGAAGGCCAGACCAGAAACGGTCGCCCAAAACATCCCTGCTACAAGTAGCTGGCGTATACGGGCCTGGTCGTCGCGGGCTTGTGCTTCAGCAACCAGGTTGCTGACACTGGTTACCAGGCCGGTGCCCATCGTTCGCAACTGGTTGAACAAAGCAATGGCCAGGCCGCCAGCTGCCAGCTCTCGGGCTCCAAGGCTGCCCAGCACAATGATATCAATGGTTGTTACGGCTACATGCGCGAAGTTGGTCAGAATGAGGGGTAAGGCAAGCCACCAAATTGCCCGGACTTCACTGTGCCAGCCGCGTTGTTGGGTTGTGCTCACCATAGCTTGACCCTCACACCGCGGTTCTGCGCCAGAGCCAGTTCCGCCAGATACCGACCCAGGGCTACATCGGTGACAACCATGCCGCTGTTGTAGGCAAACACCACATCAGTTGGATTACGTCGTGCCAGTGCTTGGCCGCTGAGGATGTCGGGTAGTTCTGCATCCACTGGAGGAATGCTGCCGTCAGCCTTGCACAAATCGCCGCAGGTGACTTTCATCTGCTCGATATCTGTGGCAATTCGATAGTCAGCCTCATGTAAAACGTCAGCGTCGATACCGTAACCCAGCAGAATGGCGACGGCTCCGGGCTTCATCCAGGCCCGATGAACTTGCAGCTTTGAGGTGAGCCCTGAAGCACCGATGATGATGTCTGCTTGGCCTGCAGCTTGTTGTAGGTCCTCTACATCCTCAACCTGACGCTGCGGATATAACCGGCTGACTTCAGCCTGTACAGCCTTTACCCCATCACGATAGTTGCCATAAACCATCAGGCGCTCAAGCCCCGGTAAGGCGGCAAGCAGCATTGGCAACGCAATCTGCCCCTGAACCCCGGTGCCGACCACAAGCGCGGATTTCGCCTGCGGATGCGCCGCACGGGCCATTAGTGCTGATGTGGCTGAGGTGCGCAGAGGCCCAAGTTTGACAACATCCATCATGGCGATTGGTTCGCCAGTGCTGTCATCGCACAGAAAAATAAATGAGTGAAAGCGATAAGCGTCGCGGTTACGTTGCGGGTCGAACTCGTACACAACCTTGAACCCGAGTGTTTGACTCGAACCGTCGCGACCAACCATTGAGTAGCCAATTGAGCGTTGATCAGCAGGTTGAACAATGGTTTTTAGGGGATTGATTGATTCGCCAGTGCGCAGCGCGATGAGAGCCTCTTCAACGACCTTGAGTACGTGCGTGTATTCGGTGCCCAAGACTTCCAAGTCGGACTGTGAGAGCAACCAAAGTTCCCCTTTATTTCCATATCTATGAGCGGAGTGCTCCATGGCATTCGCCTCCGTTTGGCGGTTTAAAGCAGGCTTAAATATCGTCCAGTCGCCAGTGCATCGAGTGGTCGTGCGGGTCGAGTTCAATGACGACTTTTCGGGGAATCGCTGCGTCGTGGAAAGCGGACTCGTTAGAGTCCATTTGATAGCCCGCCGTGTTGATGTAAACGAGCTTTTCACCAGGCAGAACAGGGCGCGAAAAGGGGACTTTGCGCCAACTAACCATGTCGCTGTCCAGGCAGGTAGACCCGCCTACGCAGGCATTGAAGGCTGAGCCGCAGGGCTCTCCCAGTAACACAGGGTCAGGCAAGTATTCGCTGTTAAACCATTGTTCGGAAAGACTCAGGCTGCTGCCTTCAACGGTGATGATTGAGTAATCGCTGCGTTGTTTACTGCCCAGAATGTTGAACAAGGTCAGCCCGGCCTGATCCAGTAGTGCGCGGCCTGGTTCAATAATCAGATGGATACCGTTGTGACGCAGCTTGTGCGCCAGACTCCCTTGCTGGGTGGGGGCTTGAAGCAATGCTTCCAGCGCGTTGGCTCCGGCAATCTCACTGCCGTAGGGGTAGAAACCTGAGAATGATTTATTGGCGTGGTAATGAGTGCGATGGTCGTGTTGCAGGAATCGGTTCCAATGCTGGGCAGAAACATACTGGACCGGTAGCCCGCCGCCGATATCGACTCGGTTGCAGGTGACGAGTCCCAGTGCTCGTGCTTGGAGGCATAAGTCGATAGCCCGGCTGGTACAAGTCGCTCGCTCGGCAAGGCCATAGCCACTGAGGTGGAAGGAGAACCCTTGCAGCTCGATGGTCGAAGGATTGGCAAGGCACAGCAGGACGCTCTGATTGAGCTCCTCCTCACTGTGGCCAAACCGGCTCTTGGCCTCACTTTCCGGGCGCCAACGTAATAAAGTCCGCGCGCGCTGGTTCAGGTTTGCAGCGATCAGCGTCAGGCGCTGCAACTCATTTACCGAGTCGACTGAAATCAGGCACCCGTGAAGCAGGGCTTCTTTAAGCAGGCGTTCTGGCTTATCCGGCCCAGACAGGCCTATGCGATCGCCCCGTACACCGGCGCTGAGGGCTTTGCTGAGTTCGCCACTGCTGGCGACGTCGATTCCACTATGGCGTTCGGCTGCTGCACGGGCAAAACAGTCTGCCTTATTGGCTTTTTTGGCGAAAAGGATGGTGCTTTGCAAATGGTGTGTGTCGAGCACACGTTGCATGCGCGCTAGGTTCTCATCGAACACCTGAGGCAATACAACATGCAGCGGAGAGCCTAACCCTTGCACCAGCTCGTTGAGTCGGCGGTGGTGTTCGCCCAGTAAACGGCCTATCAATGGATGCTGGTGGGCAGGAAGAGGTTTGCTCACTGTAGGTGGAGAAACACGACCTAGGTCTTCACGCATTTCACAGTTCATGGCTGCACCCAATGCACAGGTTGAGGCTCGCTGATGTTCACCAACGGGCTGTTTAGGGCGAGGTTCACCTCTGGGAGAGGATGGGGCGGGGCGATAACCGCTAGGCGTTTTCGCATTGGCTGCCCCTCGGGTCTGTACGCCGCTAGAAGCTGAACTTGGTTGAGAGGAAAATCTCCCGCCCGCGCCCAACCTCAAGGCCGCCGCTGTAGTAAACGCCGGAGTAGTAGTACTTGTTCGTCAGGTTCTTGGCTTGCAAGCGGAATGTGGTGGGCACGCTTTCGATTTTTGTCTCATAGCTAATGCCTGCATCCCACAGGCTGTAGCTGGAGATATAACCGCTGTTTTGCGCATCCACAGGACGACTGCCGACGTAACTCACTGTACTGTCGACTGACAGCTGAGGAACGGATTCGAACGCGTAGCGCGCCCCCAGTGCGCCTTTCCAACGGGGCACACCCTCACTGCGTTTGCCACGGGTGGTGTCGTCAGTTACCTCCTTAAGCTCTGTATCCAGGTAGGCTGCGTTGCCCATCATGGTCAGGCCTTGGGTGACTTTTGCCGTGGCGTTAAGCTCAACGCCACGGTGCTGGAAGCGGCCATTGCTGACAAAGTCGTTATTGAGATTCAGGTAGCTGGCGTCGCGTTTAATTTCAAAAACGGCCAAGCCCACGTTGAGACTGTCATTGAGATCCGCTTTTAAGCCTATCTCGTACTGCTCTGACTCAATCGCATCCGTAGGGTGGTTAGCATTGTTGGCGTTGTAAGGGGCGTAATCGCCTTTCTCGAAGCCTTTGGAGTAGCTGATGTAGGTCATCAGGCTCTCAACAGGGCGATAGATCAGCGCACCGGTCGGAACAAAGACACTCTCGTCTTGAGGCAGCGCGCCTGCAGACAGGTCGTGGGCTTTGTACCAGATATAGCGCCCGCCAAGCAGGACCTGAAACTGGTCGGTTAGCGTGATCAAGTCGCTGGCAAACACTGAGGTTTCGCGAATGCTGGATTTAAACTCGGTGTCATTTTCATGACCGAAATGCCAGCGATCAGGTTGAGTAGGGTTGCGGATATTGCCGACGGATATATCGCCGACGCCTATGTCACCACCACTTTCCACAAAGTCCCAGTAGGGGCTGTTGTCATGGAATTGTCGGTACGAGGTGCCGAAGAACAAGTCATGGAAAATGCTGCCGGTTGAGATTTTGCCTGCCAGATAGGTTTGCAGTGACCAGGTGCTGAACACCTCCCCACGTGACTGGTACAGATCCGCGTAGCCGATATCACCATTGGGTTGAATATCAAAGAGGTCTACGTAGCCCCCGTGGCGCTCAACGCGGGAGTAGTTGGCCTGCGTGACTGAGGTCCAGTCATCATTGATCAGGTAGTCGAACTTGGCCTCCAGGTTAAATGCCTCGGTTTTGTGGCGATACCAGGAGGGCGAAAGGGCGTCGCGGCGATCAACATGGGGCGGCCGAACATAGCTGGAAGGATCCAACGGATTGGCCCGCTTGCTTTGATCCGCCCGCAGGATTGGGTCTGACATGGCGCTCTTCCAGGCCCAGTCGGTATTCAGCTGCAGGAGGGCGCGGTCACTGAAGCGGAAGTCCGTGGCCAAACCCACAAACTTGCGCTCTAGATCACCGAAGTGGTTGAAGTCGCCGATCTTCTCGTAACCGGCATTGAGCCGGTAGCCAATGGCATCATCGGCCAGACTGTTGCTGGTATCCACCGCCACGTAGCGTCCCAGCAATGACGTGCCTTGTAAGCTGACTGTTGTGAAGGGCTGCAGGGTAGGTCGCTTGGGGATGTAGTTAATGGTTCCGCCTGGCGAGTTGAAGCCATACAGAAACCCTGACGGGCCTTTGAGTACGTCAACGCGCTCGACCAACTCCAGTGGCATATCGTAGTGCGGCGCCAAGGCCAGGCCGTCGCGGCGAATTGTGTTGAAGTTATCCATCGCAAAGCCGCGCAGGCGGAAGTTATCGAAGCCGCCGCCGTATGAGGAGTTGAGCACTGAAGGATCAAGCGCGAGTACATCCTTGACTGTACGCGGAGAGGTTTCACTGATGTGCTTTGCGCTGTAGCTCTGAATCGCAAGGGGGACTTCCATGGTGTCCTTAGCCCCGAACGCTCCGGCATTGACCTCAAAGGCATTGTTCAGCGGAGCGGTGACCGTCACTGCACCCAGATCCATGACTTCGGCTGTTGGCTCATCATCTGCATAAGCCGGATTGAGACCGATTGATGCAGCAACCACACTGGCCAAAAGGCTGTGCTGCAAAGGGCGTTGGGGTGTCGCTCGAACACGCATGTGAATACCTTCTTTCATTAGCGATTAAGAGGAATCAGCGGGAGTTCGGCTTAAGGAGACTTTCCATTCTCATGCACCTATCCCTGTGCTAAATGCGGTAATTGCCACTACCGCTAGCTGTTATTCTTAAAACGTTATAATGTAACATTATCGAATGCAACCTTTTCTCATCGAACAGGCGTTGATATGCCTAAAGCTGTCTGGAATGGGGGGTTTAGCTGTTGAGTAGCACGCCATTGATGACGGGTTACAGGGGGGGAGACGACAGGAGAAATACGCGCAATGCCTGTGTTCTTAAGGCAATGCGCGTTGGGTCAACTCAGGTGACTGCCACAGTAAAGGCCCAGGGGCTTTTCTGTGGCAATGCGTGTCTCGCGATTAAGAGGCGGGCCGCGCGGCTTTACGGACGGGAAACGGAAAGTACAGCGCCCGCAGCAGCGCCACACGCTTGAACACTTCCGCAATGATCAGCGGAACCACCACGGCGATGACGAAAGCGACTCCAGCGGCTGCCGCCTCAGGCAGGCCAAGGTGTTTGAGTAATGCAAAGCTCTTGTGCTGAATCTCGCCATGGAAGATCAGCAGAATCAGGGTTGACTGGCCAATGTATGTCATCAGCTTGCCCAGCCAGTTGAGTTTCATCATCACCCCAGCCAGCGCCCAGCAGATATAAACTCCGCTGAGTGCCTGCACGGTCGTCAGCAGCCAGTGATCGTAACGGCGCTGAGCCAGATCCATCACCACAGGTTGGTAGGCAAAAGTAGCCGCGGTGATGGCAACGGCAATCAGCAATGTCACCACTGAGCTGCGGTGGCTACGCAGAACATCGCGCAATACATACCCGAGCATGAAAAACGCGCTGCTGATCAGCGTCACATCGATGCTGAAGGGCAAGCCTGGCAGTAGATAGTGCGTGCCGCCAAACGTCACCGGCACTTGCCAGAAAGCTTTTAATGTCAGAATGCCCAAGCCAAGCAGCGTTGCCAGCAGCAGGCAGCTTGATGTCAGCGACAATTCCAGGCGTTTGATCAGGCGCAGTATCAGCCACGAGAACAGCAAGGCTGCCCAAAAGTGCGGGAGAAACCACAACGCCTGCCAGGGCAGAGTTTCAACACTGGCGTAAAGCACACCGCCGATGTCAGGCAGCAGTGGCTGGCCACGGATCAAATCCCGCACGATGACGTAGCCGAGCATGGTCACGAAAAACGGCTTGAGCAATGCATCAGCCTTGCGCACAGCCATTTCTACGAAGGGCTGTTCAGGTTTGAACAGCACGCCGGATATAAAGAAGAACAACGGCAGAATAAAGGCTGATAGCAGCGGGTAAAGCGCCTCGGGTGACTGTGCGACAAACCAGCCATGCCCAAACACGATAATCAAAATGCCAATGCCGCGTGCGACATCCATTTGAATCCAGCGCTGTTTCAACCTGTTATCCCCACATTCCACTTGTGCAAAAAATTAACGCTTATGTGCCCTGTTACCGTTGAGCTACTGACGCCATGGCCGTAGCCACATGGCTAATGTCCCCAGGGTTAATGCCCCCATGGCAGTTGCAAGCGCGAGCTGCAGCCAGATGTTTGTGATTGGCAAGATGAGCAGTGCCGCCACGGTTAGCAGTCCGGCGCTGAGCAGGCACAGACGAGGCCAGTGCACTAAATGGGCTAGTTTCAGCCGATGTATCAGAAGTGCCGCGGTGCAGATAACACCAGCTGTGCTGGCCAGAGGAATACCGCTCAAGCCAATGGCAAGCGGCAAGACCAGTAACAATCCAGCGTTCACCGCGCTGCCTGTTAATTCGCAACGCAAAGGCAGGCGTGTGTCACCATCGGCATAGGCATAGCGGGCAAGCAACGCGTTACTGGCACCAAATACCAATGGCAGCGCAAACCAAGCCAGCAGATTAGGTAAAGGTGAGCCTATGCCTTGCTCGGGCAGCAGGAGTGTCACAAACGCGGGAGCTGCAGCCACTAGACCAACTCCGGCAGGCAGCGTAAGCAGGATGGCTGATTCAATCCCGCGCTTAAGACTGTCCAGACGCTGACTGCCCTGGCGGCGACTCATCATACTGAGCAGCACCTGATTAAGACTCATCAGGGCAATCATTGGCAGATTGATCAGCTTGCGCGCTAGGTTGACCCAAGTGACGGCGCCTTCGCCCAGCAACGAGGCTGCGAGGCGTTCAAGTAGCGTCAGTCCTTGGCTGGCAGCATTGCTGGCAAGCAGCGGCCCAATGCGTTGTGCCAGTTCACGCAGCTCGTTACCTGGCGCGCGCAGCTGCCATGGGCGCCAGCCTTGTGTCCACACGGCTGGCAACAGGACCAGTGGCATCAACAGACTGCCCAGTAAGCAACTCCATGCGAGGTGGGTAGGATTACTGTTAGGCCCAACAACGGCCAGATATATGACTGGCGGCAGGTTAAAGAGTAGCGACCCCAAACCTGCCAGGAAGAACTGTTCACGAGCATGCAGAGGAATAGTGAGAACAGCATGCAGCATCAGCCCGGGCATACACCAGACCAATACCTGCAAGTTGCTGGCCGCCTGTGCAGTTGCGGTATCCGTTAAACCTGGGCCGAGCAGTTTGACCAGCCAGGGGGCCGCCACATAAATTGCCGTGCTCAGTGCCAGTGCAAGTCCGAACAAGCTGGGAAGCATGGCAGACAACCATTGCATTTGTTGTCTGCTTTGCCGCTGAAGAAAAAGAGGCAGTGCCGCCGCGCTGAGGAGCCCTCCGGCCAGTGACATTCGCAAGGCTTCAGGCAGAAACAAGGCAATGAGAAAGGCATCGCTTTGTTGGCCAGCGCCCCAAGACGTCACCAGTAGCAGCTCACGGGCAAAGCCCAGGCACAGACCTAGCAAGGTGGCAAATGTGAGCCAGAATGCTGATCCGAGCATGTCAGGAGAGACTCCCAACATCATGCAGGAAGGGCTGTTTGCTCACGCGCTTGGGTTGTGGCTGACGGGAAGGGAAGAGACGTCTCGCCTCAAGTAAGTTAATCCCCACCAGCAGCCAGAACAGACCGATCATCACCACTGCGAAGCTGAAGTAGTGGTCAAACAAACCACTGACTAGCGCTGAGAGAATGCCGCAGGTACTGCCCAACCAGATGGCGTTGTCGCGAGTCAGGACAATCGGGCCTTTTTCAGGCCGCGCTTCACGCCACCAGCGCCATGTCACAGCGATGTACAGCAGCATGCCGATAAAGCCGACTTTGTACATGAAGTTGAGCCACAGATTGGAGATCCCCATGAGATTGGTGCCCGGCACCGGCGGGTCGACTTTGAAACCGATGCCAAGCGGATAGCGGGCGACGGCATCTGGGAACATCCGGTACTCGTCGAATCGCACCTGAGTACTGGCGTTCTGCGTCGAGAAAATAGTGGCCAGGCGCTCCTGTAGGGGCGGGTAGCTGAGCACCAGCAGAACCACCAAACCGGCGCCAACCAACAGCATACGGCCCGTATGTGGAACCTTGCGCAGGGACATCCAGAACAGAATGGCTGCCAGGCTGAGCATGGCTCCGCGTGAACTAGCCAGCAGAATGGCGGCGGCACCCAGTACTGCCACTGACAAGCCAAGCCCGCGGCGCCAGCCTTGATTGGCAACGCCATAACAGAAGGCCAGAGGGAGCAGGAGCGCCATAATGCCGCCAGTGGCATTAGGGTGCATCCACGGCGAGCCCATACGCGTGGCAAGCGCTTCCAGGCCAAACTTGAGCATGTCCAGGTTGCCGTAGTTGAGCAGCGTGAGAATCGGCCCCATGCCCGATGCGGAGCGGTAGCGAATGAACACAGCAATGGACATCACCAGCATGGCCAGCGTGCCCACGAGCATCGCTATGACCACCGTTTCACGGGTTTTAGGCTCGATCAGCAGACGGTCGGCCAGGAACACGATCGACAGATTCAGCAACCAACGCAGCCAGCTTGAAAAACCGCTGCCCTCAGCCTGAATGCTGACTTGGCCCACCACAAATGGCACCACTGTAAACAGCATCAGCCACAGCAGCATACGCTCCGTAGAGCGGTAGCGAAGTGAGGTCACCGGAGGCAGCTTTGACAGAAACAACTGCCACATGACCGCTCCCCAGGTGAGAGCAAGAATGGCCTCGCTCACTGTGGTGCGGATACCGACATTGATGGTGGAGTAGGGCGCAAAAGTGGCGACCAGCACAAACAGCAGCAGCCCCCACAGCGGGAAGCGCAAAACTGTCACGGCGCCTGCAACAGCAATGATCCCTGCTGCAGCTTTCGCAGGCGAAAGCAAAAGTAGTGCAGCACCAAAGGCCAAGCCTGCCAAGCTGGCAGCCAGATTACCGAGGAAAATTCTCACCGCAGCTCCTCGATCAGTTCAGCCAGGCGCTTCTGGTAAGCCTCATGGTTGAAACGGGCGGCCCAGGCTATCAGTTCTTGACGATTGTGGTGTGGCGGTGTGTTGGCTAACTCAAGCATCAGGTTGTGCAGCGCGGCCGAATCGGTTGGCGAGAATCGTGGTGCCGACGGCGGAGTGATTTCATCCAGGGAGGTGCCCGTGGCTACCGCCACGGGCGTGCCGACGCTAAGGGCTTCAATCACAGGCAGGCCGAACCCTTCGGCGTAAGAAGGTTGCCACAGGCGCTGCGCTTTCAGGTAAAGGCTGTGCAGGTGAGCATCATCCAGCCCGCCCAATGCTTGTAACCCTGGCAGGTTGCGCTGAGCTTCAGGCAAGTGTTCAAGACTGCCCACCAGAACCAGTGCCGGTACATCGGCAGACTCGGCTCTGGCTTGCTGCCACACATTAATGAACCAGGGAACGTTTTTGCGCAGCTCTCGGGTGCCCACCAGCAGCCAGAAACGCTCAGGCAGCGCATAAGCTGAAAGGTCTGCCGGCTGGCCTGTGAATCCGTTGACCTGATTCGGCAGGACCCTGAGTTTATGAGCCTGCCGCGGAAACAGGCGGGCAGCTTCATTCGCGCTGTACTGCGAGGGTGTCCAGACCCGGTCGGCGGCATGCATTGAATAGGCAATCGACAGGTAATCAGTGATCCGGTAAAGCAGCGCTTTCCAGCGGTTAGCGTGGTAATTCTTCAAGGTGATCTGGAACAGATCATGAATCAGCAAGGCATAGCGGACACCAGAGGGGCGTGGCGGAAGCGGTAGGCCCATGTTGAACGTACTGATGTACAGGTCGATATTGTTGCGCCGCAACGCGCTGGGCAGGTAACAAGCTTCGAAACGCAGACGCTGGTGTGGTTGATGCATTGATGTGGCCGGGCAAGCCCATTCCGGGCAGTGCGCATTTTGGCGAATTGAATCACCCTCCGGTGCCACGGCAAAACGGCTGACACTGCAGTCGGGCAGTGCCTTGAGAGCATCTTCGAGGGCGTAAACCTGGCGGCTGATACCCGACTGTGGGGAGGTGCCGACGGTTCGGTAGTCCAGACCTATGCGCATGCTGTTTGATCCGCGTTCAGAGTGGCATAGACCTGTTCCAGCTGGGCAGCTGCCACGCTCCAGTCATGATGTTGACGTGCATAAGCACGACCATTTTCGCCCATTCTTTTCGCCGTCTCAGGGCTGCGCAAAAGCTGCACAACAGCCTCGGCTAATTGCTCTGGGGTTTCGCCCGCGAGATAGTCCTGTCCGGGTTTAAGCGCCAGGCCGGATGCGCCTTGGGCGGTTGTAGCCAGCGGCAGGCCAGCGGCGAGCGCTTCCAGCACTTTGAGCTTTGAGCCGCCGCCATGGCGCAGTGGCGCGAGAAATACCGAGCTGGTCGACTGCAGCGCTAGCAAGTCTGGAACAAAGCCCTGCCATTCGATGCGAGCGTCTGGCCAACGCTGCGCCCATTCTTCGGGCAGGGCATAACCACAGACACTCAGGCGGGCGTCAGGGCATTTGTCCCAAATAAGGGGCATGATTTCGTCCAGCATCCATTTAGCGGCATCCACGTTAGGAGCGTATTCGTAGTTGCCAAGGAACAGGATGCGTTGTTGCTCAGGCGCGGGTTGAGCGCCGGCGAAGTAGGAACAGTCAACGCCATTGACCACAACAGGCAGTTTGCGGCCGAGCATGCTGCCTAAACGCTGGGCGTCTTGTTCGGTAACCGCAATGACTTGCGCCGCTTGCTGCATCACTCGGCGCTCCCAGCGCCGGTAACGCCACTGGTCGTAGTGGACAAAGGGCTTCAGCCAGGCGGGCATGTTGGCATAGGTCGCGCTGCCAAGGGATGACTCCACGTTGTGTTCGGTCATGACGAAGGGCTGCTGCTTTTCACGCAGCACCTTTTCATAAGGCTGAAAGGTATAGCTGTGTTCGATCTGGACGATGTCCCAGTGTTCTTGCAGCAGATCACGGGCAGCGTGCTCCAACCCTTTAGACAACCCGTTGGTACTGGTGAGCAGAGGGTAGGGCGCAAACAGAGCGGCAGCGATTGTTTTCAGGCTTCGCAGTGGGCGACGCGGCAGGACAATCAGGCGCTCAAGCAGCGGCTCAAGTGCTTTACGCTCTTCGGCTGTCACCGGTTGCTTACTGTGCATCAACAAGGTGATACGGTGCCCGCGCTGTGCAAGGCTGCGCAGCAAATGGTATTGGCGCGTTTTGCCGCCGCTGGTGGTCGGCCAGGGGGAATAGGACAGGATCCACAGAATACGCATACGTCGCTTACTCCCAGACCAGCATTTGCAGGCTGGATTTAACGGGAACCTGTAAGCCTGTCTTGCCGTTAAGCTCGGTAACCTTGCCGCTCAATGGATCGTGCAACGTGGCTTTGCTCAATTTGGGAAGGGTCACTTCGCCCCCTTGAGCAGACCAGAACAGCCAGATATGGCGGCCATCTTCGCGGGTCCAGCCGATACTAAAAGTACCTTGGGGCAATTGTTCGGCCACAGGTGGATCGGCAGGTGTCAACTTCGGCCCGGTCACCTTGAGGAAGCGTTGCAGGGCTAGGTAGACCGGTTTGGGGTTGGCATCCAGATCCAGCAGGCCGTAGTCGCGGTCACGCACGCTGGCTCGGTGATCGAGATCACTCAGGGTGAAGAGGAAAATCCGGTCGTAATCCAAGGCGCTCATCAGGGCCAGACGGCGTATGACGTAGTCGGCCTGACCGTTTACGCCGATGATGTCCTGAGCCTCTTTCGGCCCTTTGTAGGCGGACCAGCCCCATTCGGTACTCCAGATTTCCGGAACACCGCTGTTACGCAGGGCTTGGTTTACAAAGTTGGCTTTCTCAATAAAGTCCAGCTTGGCGGGATCGTTGCCTTCCGGGAGCTGGGTATAGGGATGGTAGGCGGCTACAGTCCCCAAATGCTGGGCGCCAAGTTTGCTCAGTTCATCAAACATGGTCTGGCCGTTTGGCATTTCACTGAAAAATGCCATGCCTGCCGCGACGACAGGCTTCTCGGGTTGTACTTGACGCAGTGCAATGGTGCTGGCTTGCAGCAGCTCAGCATAGCCTTTGGGGTCCGCTTCGGGGCGCCAAAAGCCGATTAGGTTAGGCTCGTTCCAAACCTGCCAGGCTGCGACACTCGGGTAACGGTCTGCGAGCATGGCCATGCGTTGTGCAAATACAACCGGGTCTTGCGGCGGAAACTGATCCTGAAACGGGGATGATTTCGGAGCCGTAGTGATAAAGCGTGCTGAACCGACAAGATAAAAGAGTGTGTTCAGGTCGCGCTTTTGCAGGTCTTTGACCAGCACATCCAGGGCTCCCATGCGGTAGTCGTCTTCGGCGACTTCAAGCCGATCCCAGTGCAAATCAATTCGAACCCAGTTGAGGCCTAATGCCTCAAGGCGGTCTATCTGTTTTTGGTAACGCTCGGGGCTAAACCAGAGGAACTGGGTATTAACGCCTAGAAAATCTTTCCAAACGACCTCGCGAGGTGCCTTAAGTACCTGAATCTGAGCGTCAGCCTGTTTTCCCAACAGGGTTGAGAGGATCAAAACCAAAAATATCGCCAGCAAGGCGAAGAGCAGTACGCGGCTACGGGCTTTCATGCGCGGTGGTCCATCAAGGTACTGAATATGTCATAAAAGTGTCGGGCAGTATTGGCCCAGAGCCGTTCCGTGCCAATTGCCTGAGCGCGGTCGGCCCAACCTTGGGCCAGCTCTGGGGCTTTGGCAAGCTTGAGTAGTTCCTCGGCCAACGACGCCACATCACCCTGGCGGAACAGACTGCCATTGCCGTGCGAGACCTCTTCAGCAAAGGATCTGGCGTTTGAGGTAATGGCCCCGCGGCCACAGGCCGCAGCCCAAGACAATGCCCCGCTGGTTCCACGCTGGCGGCCGAGGAGTGATAGCTTCTTCGACTCGCGGTACGGCAATACCATGACGTGATGGGCCTGAATGGTCGCGGCTATCTCTTGCGCAGGCAGATTGAGTTTCCAGTCAATTGCATGGGTCAAATCGAGTTCGGCTATCTGCTGTTCGAGTTGCTGCAGGTAGTTAGCTTTACCTGCGAAGGCCATCTCCGCTGAGGTGCCACCGGCGAGGGTCAGCCGGACACGTTGGCGCAGCTCAGGCTGGGTCGCAAACAGGTTGGCCAGAGCGTGGATTAAGTCCTCAATGCCTTTGCCGCGATAGATGAAACCGAAATAGAGCAGGCGCAGTGGTTCCAGTGGGGGCAACGGCGCTGCCGGAATGGGCAGGTTGCCGTGGTGAATAACAGCGACTTTCCCCGGCTCCAGTTGCATGCGGTGTGAGAGGCACTGAGCACCGGTGTTAGTCAGCGTTACGATGCGGTCCAGGCTGCGGGCCAGCTGGCGCTCTTCACGCAGGGTCAAAGGGTCTGCTAGAACAACAGCTGCCTGAGGCAGCGGGCTGGGCAGGCGCTCGAGCAAGGTCAGTGGCCAGGGCAGCTGTTCTCGCCGCCAGACGATGCGCTCCGGGTCATGCACGGTCGCAGTCATGGGCACACCAGGCAGGCGCTTACGCAGCTCACGCAGTGCTAAAAACTCCGTGAGCCTGCCGCCGCCAAGTTCGGCATGGATGAGGTCGATGCCTTCCCAATCCACCGAGTTCAGTACTTGGCCGACATTACTGCCGCTGACAGCTTTACCTTGGAGCGGGGTTACGACCTCAATACCCAGTGCCATTAATGCTTGGCGAAAGTTATTGGCGTAGTCGGCGATCCCGTTCTGTTCCGGTGGCAAAGGCGCCAACAGAGCAATCCTCATCAAAACGCGCTCCTGTAACGGGCGATTGTTTGCAGGACTTTGCTTGGTACTTCGAAACGGCGGCGGTTAATGATGATGCCATCGACCTTGCCAAACGCTGTAGTCAGAATGTACAGGGCATTCTGAATCACCGGTACAGTACTCTTCTGGGCTTCAACGACCAGTGCGATCAGGTCGGCCTGACGCAGTTTAGTGAATGCGCCGCTGCTGCTGGTCAGGGCGGGTGCATCTAGCAGGACGACTTCACCGGGTTGAGCGGGGCCACCATCCACGCGCACGCGCACACCATTTTCTTCCAGAACCTGTTGCAGCTTGCTGATGATGAAGCTGACACCTTCGCCTGGGCGAGCTGAAACCAGGCCCAGGGTTAGACCGGTTTTCTCTATCTGGGCATAGGGCAGCAGGCTGTAGAGTCGATAAACACTGGCTGTGAAGGCATTGCTATGAGCTTCTCCTTTGTCCTGCTCAGGAAGCGTACTCCATAGCGGCAGGCCGAGTTTCTCCTCAGTCAGACCACCATCATGGATGCGCTGGTCGAGCAGGTAGCACAGATAAACCACCAGCAGACCTACGGCCACACTGAAGGGGAGGGCAAGGAATAGCATCAGCAAGGTTTTCGGGAAAATCCGACCTGGGTTGTAGGTGGCTTCTTCGATTATCGAAATATTGCTGATCTGGCTGTTATCCAGCTCACGGTCAATCCGAGATTTTTCCAAGCTGTCGACATACAGCGCGTAGTTGCGCTCGGTTGCGCGCAGCTCACGGTTAAGGCGCTCGATCGTCGGCTCCATTGCCATCGCTTCGCGGCGTTGGCTCTCAAGTTCTTTGAGCTGCTTTTCCTGTTCTCTGAGCTGGCTTTTCAGGGCGGCGTTGTTGCTGCTCTCATCCAGCAGCACGCGTTGCAGGTGGATCGACAGGGTGTTGGGTGCACGATCTTCAGAGCTTTGTACGGTATCCCCCTCAAGCTCGACTTCTTTCTCCAGTGCTGCGATCGAGGCGTTTAGCGCCAGTACAGGTGGCGCATTATCCGTGTAGGTGCGCAGCATGTCGGCACGTTCAAGGCGCTTTTGGTTAAGCAGGCGGCGCAGGTCTTGTTGGGCAGGGTTGAGAGCAATCTGGCGGACCGTGACGACTTCGCCCGGCAGCCCTTTGAGTTGCTTGCGGGTGCTTTCCAGCGCGCTGTCTGAAGAGGCGATCAGGCGAATTGTGTTAAAGCGTTCGCCGCGCAAAATGTTGATGCGCTCGGAAAGGTCTTGAAGGCGATCTTCAATACTGGCGGCACCTAGCTTGTCGAGGTGCTGGAGAATTTGATCTTTGAAGTCTTTGATCTGGGCTGCTGACTCAGCCGTTTGGTTTTCATAAAACACGTACAGGCTCTTGCGACCCAACGCCTGCGTGCGTTCTTGCAGATAGATATCGACCCAGGCTTTGACGACAGCTTGAGCAACTTCAGGCTCACTCCAACTGAAGCTGATTTCCATCACTGTGGAGCCAGGCTCATGAGTGACCGAGAACTTCTTCTTCAAGTCTTTAGCCAGACGTTCGAGTGCTGTGGTCTCTTCGATGATGCCGAAGGTTTCCAGCGTCACGCGAATACCGTCAAAGACCGCGCCAATGCCTTTCTTCACGTAGAACTTAGTGCGTTTCCACAGGCTTTCAGGTGGTGGCTGATTGGCCAGCACTTCCAGATAGCGTTCGGCAACCTGGCGGATGATCGGGCGGCCGGTCAACATCAGCTCTTCATCAACGATCGGGTCGCGTTGAGTGCTGGGCATTACCAGTGTCTGACGGTCGCTGACTTCAATTGGCAGGGTAGAGTCACGTCCGGGCTTAACCAGCAGGCGGGCTGTGGACTCGTATTTAGGAGGGAGCAAAAACGCACCCAACACAATAATGACCAGTGCGCTGATAGCGGCCAGGCGGAATTCACGCTTGAAAATGAACAGCAGCCGCAGCAAATCACGAAAAGAACGAATTTCAATCATGGTATTGCTGCGCCTTAGTTGTCGTTAACGGTATAGCTGAAGCCAACACCCATGGATTTGGTGAATGGCAGCAGTTGGTTGAGATAGACGTCGACCCCTTCAATCCGGTCGCCGACCATGGATTTGGGCACGAAAATGATGTCGCCGCGCTGTAACGGAAGGCTTTTGCGACCTTCTGGGCCGGTGGCCAACAACTGGCTGAAATCAAGGAAGTAGGCGTTGTACCGACCGTTTTCGTCCTCGCGTAGCAGGGCGACGCGGCGAGCGTCACCCACTGGAAGGATGCCGCCAACACCCATGATGGCTTGCTCCATGTTATTGGCGACTGGAATGGGCACAGCCGATGGGTTACGAACCGCACCACCGACAAAAACGGTATTACCGGGGGCCTGGTTGATATTTACGGTCACACCTGGCTCTCGGTAAATGCTGGCCAGTTTGGTGCGTAGCTCGTCGGCAATTTCTTGTGGGGTACGGTTAGCGGCCTTTACCTGTCCGATGAAGGGGTAGTAAAAGCTGCCGTCAGTTAGCACGGTATATAGGGTCAATTCATAAATGGTGCTGGTGTTGATGGCCGACAAGGTCGGCATTTCACCTGAGTCCCGGACAATTCTGAGGATATCGCCAACACGGATGCGCTCAAGGGCCGGCGGAAGTTTGGCCAGTTCAGTTAGTGCCAGTTTGCCTTGGTCGACAGTATCGCTATCAGGCACAGGAATGCGCGCCGGCGTGTTGCAAGCAGCCAGTGCCAGCAGGGCAAGCATGAGTAGTGGACGCTTCATGTGGGGATACTTCCTCAGGGTTGTAGCCTTTATTTCCAGTAGCCCGGAAACATGCTGATACGGCGTTTAAAGGACAGTGGCAACTTGTGCTCGGTCTGGCCGAGACGGTAGCCGACTAACTTGAGAACTGTTCGCATGATTGCTTCAGGTATGAGATGTATGGCACGTGCCTTAATCAAAGTCCTGACTTCCTGAATGAAATAGCGTAAGCCTTCATTCTTGGCGTCGCCAAAGGTCTGGCGAATCCAGCGTTCTCTTCCATAGAAGACGCCAATGTCGAAGTAGCGGCGAAACTCTTCCAGGAGGCTGTAGTTGTGGGAGTGGTGTACTTCTGCATTAGCGGCATAGCGCACGGCATAACCCTTGAGTAGCAAGCGAGCTGCCACGTAGGCATCTTCACTGCCAATGACATCTTCAGGAAAACCGCCCGACTTCTCCAATGCATCTGTCCGATAGGCCGAGAAAGAGTCTGAGCTGAAGCAGGTTTTGATGCCCAGTTCGTCAGAGTCTTTACGCCGCTTGGTTCTGCTCTGTTGCGGGTAGTTAAAGTGGCGCGATTGTGCGCTAAGAATATCGGCACCCTTGTGCGGCAACTGTCGTCCATAGGCGACGCCAATATCCGGCTCAGAGCAGAGTGACTCCAGTAAATTGGCAAAACTGTCCGGGGAGGCCGGTATGGCGTCCTGGGTCATGTAGATCAAAACATCGGCGTTGACCTGCTGGCTTGCCCAGCGTCGGGTGCCGCCATGGTTGAATGTTTCAACGGGAATGACTTCGACGCGCGCTCCAAACTCACGGTAGCGAGCAACTGTGTTGTCGGTGGAGCTGCTATCGACAATGAATATTTCGTCTGGCTGACGGGTTTGGGCTGCCAGAGCTGGTAATTGGAGGTCGACATGGGGACCCGCGTTGCGGGTGGGTATGATGAGGGCTACACGCATTATGCTTGCTCCACATCATCGCCAGGCGCGCGGCCATAGACATCATCAAAGCGTACGATGTCATCTTCGCCGAGGTACTCGCCGCTCTGAACCTCAATCATCACCAAATCAATCAGTCCTGGGTTGCTCAAGCGATGCTTGTGCCCAGCAGGGATGAATGTGGACTCATTGGTATTGAGCAGAAATTGATGTTCACCATTGGTGACCTGAGCGGTACCACTGACTACGATCCAGTGTTCGCTGCGGTGATGGTGCATTTGCAGCGAGAGCGAGGCTTCTGGTTTAACCACAATACGTTTGATTTTGAAGCGACTGCCTTCTTCAAGCACTGTGTACGAGCCCCAGGGGCGACTCACCGTTGTGTGCAGTTTGTACGCATCGTGGCTGCGCTTTTTGAGCTCTTGAGCGATAAGTTTCACATCTTGCGGACGCTTAGCATCGGCAACCAAAAGGGCGTCCGGGGTATCAATAATCAAAAGATCGTGAATGCCCAACCCGGCCACAAGGCGCTTACGGGAGTCGATATAGCACCCGCTCACATCATGGAGAATGGTCTCGGCGCGGATTTGGTTGCCGTGCTCATCGGCCGGAAATACCTCACGCAGAGCCTGCCAGCTGCCAATATCGCTCCAGCCGATGGAGCAGGGTACTGCGGCGACTTTTTCCGAGTGCTCCATAACTGCGTAGTCAATAGACAGGTCAGGAGCCTGTTCGAATGCAGAGGCATTCAGTTCGCGCTGTTTGAAATGATCGCCTGACAACTGGCTGCCCTCAGCCAAGGCAGCTTGAGTGGCCTGAAGAACTGCAGGCGCGTAGCGTTCAAGCTCTTGAAGCAGAGTGCCTGCCTGGAAGCAAAACATTCCCGCATTCCAAAGATGGCGGCCGCCTTCTAAATAGGATTGGGCGGTGGCATGGTCAGGTTTTTCGACAAAGCATTTGACTTTAAAGCCGTTCCCCACCGGCTCCCCTTGCTCGATATAACCAAACCCGGTTTCAGCTCGCTCGGGAGTGATTCCAAAGGTGACAAGGAGTCCCTGCGAGGCCAATGTTCGTGCCTGCCCAACTGCCTTTTTGAACGCGGGCTGATCCGTAATTAGATGGTCAGCGGGGAGAATCAACAGTTGGGCTTGGGCGCCGTACCGTTCCTCAACATGCAGAGCTGCAGCTGCAATAGCGGGGGCCGTGTTGCGGCCGAATGGCTCCAGCAAGAACTCTTGCGCAATGCTGCTCTTAATTTCGCGGTAATGATCAAGAGTCTGAAAAAGTAATTCACGATTGGTGACTGTGAGGATGCTGCCAATGTCAGCTAGCGCTGAAACCCGCAAAAGGGTTTTTTGCAGAAGGCTTTGGTCGTCTTCCAAGCGGATGAATGGCTTGGGCATGCTTTCACGGGAAACAGGCCACAGTCGCGTGCCTGCACCACCTGAAATAATGCAGGGAATAAGAATCGCGGCAGTCGTCATGCAGTGCGTCCTTGCTTATCGCTGGGCCTTATTTAGGCCCACCATCCATGGTTAACCTGTTATCAGCACATCCGTCGTTCCGAGTGCTAAACATGCCATCGCCATAGTGAAGGCGTGACAGAGTTCGAAGCAGCGTCACCAACGGGTGAGCCACTTGAAATCAAGTCTCCAATTTAAGACGAAGTTAAAACGACTAGTGGATTGTGGATGGGGGCATTAACTGCCACCTAGATACAGGAGTTAAGTGTTGCGGGTCGTCACTTGTAAAAATCGCAGCGTCAGAAACATGTGGCCAAAAATACGTCACATGATGAATTTTGTTTTTGACTTAAGTCATTTTTACGTCGTTTAGAGTGACTTTTACATGAGTGGGATAAAGGTTGCTAAAACGTTGGTGCTGTTTTCAATGTGCCAGGTGTTACCACAGCTGCTCAAGCGCTTGGGGCTTATCAGCCATAGGCCAGTTGTGGAGCGGGCAGGGCTAATTGAGGTGATGCTGAGCTCATACGGTCGTAGGCTCGTCATCTATTGGGGCAGGGAAAAGTTGAGCCTGCTGCGTTATCCCTGCAGGCTCAAGGCAATTAAAGAGTCGGAAGGCATTCAGAACTGCAGCTTATCAATGCTTACTGCCTTCAGTTGGCATAGCCAGCAGTTGTTTTTCCATGTTCCAGTCGAAAGGCTCGTCGTTTTCTTCTGCCTGGAAACGGCGTTCTTCGAGCGTCTGGTACATCTCGATTTCTTCGTCCGGCATAAAGTGCAGGCAATCACCGCCGAAGAACCAAAGCAGATCCCGTGGAACCAGATGAGCAATCTGGGGATAGCGTTGGAAAATCTGGCTGATCAAGTCCTGGCCCAGATACTGACTCGTGTCCGGGTCGTTTGGCAGGTCGGCGAGCAGTTCATCAAAGCGCTCAAGGAACATGGCGTGGCTGTCATCCAGAATCTGCTCGGCTTCACCCAAGGCCGCCAGGATGGTGCGCACATGCTGTAGCAGGGAAAGGTGATGTTCGAGGTGTGGGTTGGCCATGGTGCAGTCCTGTAGGTAAAACGGGCGGGCAAGTATAAAGGCCGCGCCGCCCGCTGTCCTGTTACTCGCCTTGATCTCGTCAGCGAACCTGACCTGCGTGCAGACTCAGCTCCTCTTTGCTGAAATCGTCGACATCAATCACTCGGCGGCGAGCCGCTTCGGTCTGTTTCAGCGCGTGAGCTTCCTGCTCGCTCAGAACGCCTGCCAGTTGTGCCGCTTCGATGAGGGATTGTTCTGGCTTCGGTGCAGCTTCGCCGGATTTAATCGCTTTGTGAAGTTTGCGATTCAGCGCTTTGCTTTCCTGCAAAAGATTGTGAGCGTGTTGCAAGGCACCAACTGCATCGGTTTCCTGTTTGGGGCGGTAGCAGCCCGCAAGTATTTCCTCTAGCGCAGCATCACCGGCGTTACGGCCCAGCACAGCGGCAACTTCGGCATCCAGTTTGTCGTTTGGCCCTTTGTGCATGCGTCCCAAAGGTAGAACGAGCAAGCGCAGGGCGCAGCCAATCGGTTTGTTTGGAAAGTTATGCAGTAGGCCTTCAAGTGCCTGTTCGGCCTTGCTGAGGCTCTCTTCTAGTGCCCAGCGTAGCAGCGGTTGTGAGTGTGCCGGATAGCCCAGGTCGTGGTAACGCTTAAGGGCGGCGGAGGCCAAGTAAAGGTTGCTCAGGACATCACCGAGTCTAGCTGAGAGCCGTTCGCGGCGTTTCAGCTCGCCGCCCAAGATCATCATGCTGGTATCTGCCAGTAGCGCAAAAGCAGCAGCAAGGCGGTTGAGTGCGCGGTAATACGGGCGGCTGACATCATCCCCCGGTACTTTGCTAAATGCACCGAAACCTAGGCTAAGCAGCAGGCTGCTGGCGGCATTACTGATGGCGAAGCCGATATGTTCCAGCAGTAGCTGGTCGAACTCCTCCAGCGCTTGGTTCTGATCCTCCAAGGTGGCTAGTGACATTTCCTTAAGTACAAAAGGATGGCAACGGATTGCACCCTGGCCGAAGATCATCAGGTTACGGGAGAGAATATTCGCCCCTTCAACCGTGATAAAAATCGGCGCGCCTTGCCACGAGCGGCCAAGGTAGTTGTTTGGCCCCATGATGATGCCCTTGCCACCGTGCACATCCATGGCGTGGCTGATGCACTCCCGGCCGCGTTCTGTTAGGTGGTATTTGAGGATCGCTGAGAGCACGGACGGTTTCTCACCCAAATCAACCGCGTTAGCGGTGAGAATGCGGGCGCTGTCCATCAGCCAGGCGTTTCCGCCTATGCGCGCCAGAGCTTCCTGAATGCCTTCAAACGCTGACAGGGGTACATTGAACTGCTCACGGATCTCACTGTATTGGCCGGTGGTCAGGCTGGTGAATTTGGCGGCGCCAGTGCCCACCGCTGGCAGAGAGATTGAGCGGCCAACCGACAGGCAATTCATCAGCATCATCCAGCCTTTGCCCAGCATATCTTTACCGCCAATCAGGTATTCCAGCGGGATGAACACATCCTTGCCGGAGTTCGGCCCGTTCATAAACGCTGCACCCAGCGGCAGATGTCGGCGACCAATTTCTACGCCGGGAGTATCAGTTGGCACCAGCGCTAGGCTGATGCCGAGTTCTTCCTTGTCGCCCAACAGGTGTTCTGGGTCATAGGCCTTGAAAGCCAGGCCTAGCAGCGTGGCGACCGGTCCAAGGGTGATATAACGCTTCTCCCAGTTAAGGCGTAGGCCGATAACTTCTTCACCTTGCCATTGGCCTTTGCAGATGACACCGGTATCGGGCATTGCGCCAGCGTCAGAACCAGCCAGTGGGCCGGTGAGGGCAAAGCAGGGGATATCGTCGCCACGGGCTAAGCGCGGCAGGTAGTGATTACGTTGTTCGTCGGTACCGTAATGCAGCAGCAGCTCAGCCGGGCCCAGTGAGTTGGGCACCATGACAGTCGAAGCTAGGTCGCCGGAGCGGGTGGCTAACTTCATTGCAACTTGAGAGTGTGCGTAAGCCGAGAACCCCTTGCCGCCGTATTCCTTGGGAATGATCAGGGCGAAGAAACCGTGGGTTTTAATGTGTTCCCAGGCTTCTGGAGGAAGATCCAGCTGCTGGCCGATTTCCCAGTCGCTGACCATTGCACAGAGCTCTTCAGTTGGCCCGTCAAGAAAAGCTTGTTCTTCTTCAGTGAGCTCGGCCTTGGGGTAGTTCAGCAAGGTATTCCAGTTGGGACGGCCGCTGAATAGCTCACCATCCCACCAGACTGTGCCAGCCTCGATAGCATCGCGCTCTGTATCCGACATGGGCGGAAGGACGCGTTTGAACCAGTTGTAAAGTGGCTGTGTGAACAGGCGTTTACGCTGTTGGGGTAGCAGCAGGGGAAGTGCACTGGCAGCTAGCAGCACCCAGCTAATCAGTTGTAGCCAGCCAGGAGTGTGGCTGAAGAGGGCTGTCACAATCAAATAGCCAGCCACAATAGCCATTGCCTTAAGTGGGGGCGTGCGTCGGTGTGCCAGAAAGGCGACACCTAAGAGCAGTACAAGTAACCAGAGAACAAGCATGCAAATTCCTCCATGATGATGTGCAGTACACATCCCTCAGCATAGCCACCTTGTTGGCGGCATGAGCAGTAAGCTTGGCAGAATCGTCATGGCTTGGGCTGGATACGTCTGAGTAGACTGGATTTCCAGCCTCGGAGAATCCAAATGCGTGAGTACCTTGAGCCCAGCCGATTCATTGATAGTGACCACCCGGCAGTAGTGGAGTTCGCCGAGCGTGCCCGAGGTGCGAGTGACGAGCCCCTGCAACAGGCGCTTAATCTCTACTACGCTGTGCGCGACGGAATACGCTACAACCCTTATGTATTCAGTCGGAATGAGGAAACCCTTAAAGCCAGCTACGCGGTATTAAGTGGTGAGAGCTATTGTGTGCCCAAGGCAGCGTTACTTTCGGCCTGTGCCCGCCACTGCGGAATACCTGCGCGCATTGGTCTGGCCGATGTGCGCAACCATCTTTCAACACCTCGCTTGATTGAGCTGTTACGCACTGAAGTGTTTGCCATGCACGGCTACAGCGAGTTGTTCCTAGAGGGGTGCTGGGTCAAGGCAACGCCCGCTTTCAACCTGAGCCTGTGTAAGTTATTTAAGGTTGAACCGCTCGAGTTTGACGGCATACACGACAGCGTTTTTCATGCCTATAACCAAGAGGGCCAGCGATACATGGAATACCTCTGTGATCATGGCCAGTTTGCAGACTTACCGGTTGAGCTTTTCTACAAGCATCTTGCCCACTGCTACCCGCATTTGTTTGAGGACGCCTTTCGCCTGGGAGATGGCGATTTGGCCAGTGAAGTGGTGAGGTCTTGAAGGTAATTTGCACGCTATATCAAATGGACTGATGGATTAAATCAGAAGATTTAGCCAACAAGTCACGTCTTAATGTGTAGGCTATCACCTCCGCAACATTAAACGCTTATTACGGCTCTGACTGAGGGTTCGCTAGAATTGGCGTATCTCGGCGAACGTGTTTTCGCGTTATTTTTATCAGGTGTGCAGATTTATATGAGTACTGCTCTTTCCATCCGGCAGTTGACCAAAACTTACAACAATGGCTTTCAGGCGCTGCATGGCATTGATCTGGATGTTGCCGAAGGGGATTTCTTCGCTCTGCTTGGGCCTAATGGCGCCGGTAAATCCACCACAATTGGCATCCTCTCCACGTTGGTGACTAAAAGCAGTGGGACGGTCAATGTGTTCGGCAATGATCTGGATAAACAGCCGTTGGCGTTAAAACGTTGCCTGGGCGTTGTGCCGCAGGAGTTCAACTTTAATCAGTTTGAAAAACCCTTCGACATTGTCGTGACGCAGGCGGGTTATTACGGTATTCCGGCGCGGATTGCCAAGGAGCGAGCAGAGCAGTACCTGAACCAGTTGGGTTTGTGGAGCAAGCACAATGTTCCGTCCCGAGAGCTCTCCGGGGGGATGAAACGTCGCCTGATGATTGCGCGTGCCCTTGTCCATCAGCCGCGCTTATTGATACTTGATGAGCCTACTGCTGGCGTCGACATCGAGTTGCGCCGTTCCATGTGGAGTTTTCTCACTGAGCTGAATGAGCAGGGCATTACGATTATTTTAACGACGCATTATCTGGAAGAAGCTGAGCAGCTTTGCCGAAATATCGGCATCATCGATCACGGAAGAATTGTCGAAAATACCAGCATGAAGGAGTTGCTCAAAACCCTGCATGTCGAAACTTTCCTGCTCGATTTGGCTGAGCCATTGATGGCTGAACCCCAGCTGCCGGGCTATCCCGCCAAAATTATTGATGCTCACACACTTGAGGTTCAGGTGGAGAAAACGTTGGGCATCAGTGAGCTATTCCGCCTGCTGGCGGCACAGAATATTCAGGTTCTCAGCATGCGTAACAAATCCAACCGCCTTGAAGAGCTATTTGTGTCTCTGGTTGAGAAAAATCTTCAGAAGGTGGCGGTATGAGTGGTTACGAGCAAGGTTCTGAGTTCAAAGCAAACATGGTTGCCTTGTATACGATTGTGGTGCGTGAAATTCGCCGTTTCACTCGTATCTGGCCACAAACGTTGCTGCCTCCAGCGATCACCATGGTGCTGTACTTTGTCATCTTCGGAAATCTGATTGGCAGTCGGATTGGCGATATGGGTGGCTTTAGCTACATGGAATACATTGTACCGGGGCTGATCATGATGTCGGTGATCACCAACTCATACGGTAACGTTGTGTCGAGTTTTTTCGGCAGCAAGTTCCAGCGTTCCATTGAGGAGTTGATGGTTTCCCCCGTTTCGCCTCATGTGATTCTTTGTGGCTATGTCATCGGTGGGATATTGCGCGGTCTGGCGGTCGGGCTGATTGTGACCTTACTGTCGCTGTTCTTTACTCACTTGCAAGTCCACCATTTAGGCATCACCGCGTTAGTGGTGCTGCTGACTGCGGCAATCTTCTCCATGGGCGGCTTCATCAATGCGGTATTTGCCCGCAATTTTGATGACATTTCCATTGTGCCGACCTTTGTCCTTACCCCGCTTACCTATCTGGGGGGGGTGTTTTACTCCATTACACTGCTGCCCCAGTTTTGGCAGACCGTGTCGATGGCTAACCCTGTACTACATATGGTTAATGCTTTCCGTTACGGCATTCTTGGTGTGTCGGATATCCGCATTGGCGTCGCAATCGCTTTCATGATGGTTGCCTCTGTTGTGCTGTACCTGATCTGTATCCGCTTGCTAGTTGGCGGCAGGGGTATGCGCCAATAAATTTCGCTGCTGCAGACAAAAAGCCCGTCGTGAAGACGGGCTTTTTGTTTGTGCTTTGTTGGTAAAAACTCAGTGCACCGGAAGATCAATGCCTTCAAAGAGCTCCTCAAGCTCTGCCTTGTTGTGGCACTGCACCGCCTTGGCCAACACATCGCGGGTGAGGTGAGGAGCAAAGCGCTCGATGAAGTCGCACATAAAGCCACGTAGGAAAGTGCCGCGACGAAAACCAATCTTAGTCACGCTCGCTTCGAACAGCTCGCTGGCATCTAGAACGACGAGGTCTGTGTCGAGTTGGGTGTCGACTGCCATCTTAGCCACGATCCCAACACCCAGGCCCAAACGAACATAAGTTTTGATTACGTCAGCGTCCGCAGCAGTAAAGACAACCTTCGGAGTCAGGCCGCGCTGGCTGAAGGCTTCATCCAATTTAGAGCGACCGGTGAAACCGAATACGTAGGTCACGATGGCATATTCGGCCAAGGCTTCTAGAGTCAGTTTGGGCAATTTGGTCAGCGGGTGCCCTTGGGGGACCACAACACAGCGGTTCCAGCGGTAGCAGGGCATCATGATCAAGTCGTTGAACAGCTCCAAGCCTTCTGTGGCAATGGCGAAGTCGACAGTGCCGTCAGCGGCCATTTCAGAAATTTGCATCGGTGTTCCCTGGTGCATGTGCAGGGATACGTCCGGGTATTGCTTAATGAAATTGCTGATAACAGGAGGCAGCGCATAACGTGCCTGTGTATGGGTGGTGGCGATGGACAGTGTGCCTTTCTTCTCGTTAGAGAATTCTTGGGCGATCTGTTTGATGCTTTCAACTTTGCGCAGGATTTCACCCGCAGTGTTAATGATGCGCTCACCGGCCGGAGTGATGCGGGTCAGGTGTTTGCCACTACGAGCAAAAACCTCGACACCCAATTCATCTTCAAGAAGGCGGATTTGCTTGCTGATCCCCGGTTGCGATGTATAGAGGCTTTGGGCTGTGGCCGACACATTGAGATCGTGGTGGGCGACCTCCCAAATGTAGCGCAGTTGCTGGAGCTTCATAAAAATCCCTCAAGAGCCAAAAGTCGACAGGCAGATCGTCCGGCGGTCATATAACCATAATGCTCATTCAGTCGTAAAATCTAGAACAGTTTTATTTAATTGGGAAGCTTTGAGCTTCCACTATGTGTACGGTGCTGAAGCATTGGCACCAGGTAGACAGGCACCTCGCACAGCTGAACCAATCTGGAGGCTGTGCGGCCAAGCGGGACACTGAGATTAGTTCCATGACTATGACTGCCAAGTACCAGTAGATCTGCGCCCAATTGACGGACTTCATCCAAGATAACGCTGGGAGGGTCTCCCTGGCGGACATGAACGGCTTTGATCAGCTTGATGTCATTGCTTAGATCGTCGATTTCTTCTCTGAAGCCTGCAAGAACCCTTTCTTTGAGGTGCTTCATGACGCTGTTAAGCCCGTTGTGCTGCAGCTCTTCCAGCTCATGTTCATCCAGGTAAGTTTTCAATACAGACTGTGCGTACAGGCCCATCGGCTCCACTGCGTGTACGACATACAGGCTTGCTTTGAATGACCGAGCTAGAGCGAGCGCGTGCTGCAAGACGTAGGGTGCATAAATTCCAAGATCAGTGGCATAGACAATAGAGCGAATCATGCGCACTCCTGTAGCTGCGTGACTGGCTGGTATTAACTGAGAATAGCAGGCTCAAAACTGGTCAAAAACATGAATTTGTTCTCGCCAGTGCCCGTTCCAGAGAGGTTTGTTACAGGGCAGTGCAGATGATTAAAGCTGCTGCTCGTTACTTACGCCATGTGGAACGTGCCCTGTGGCGACAACATCGCGAGCTCGTTCACAGTGTCCGGCTTGGTCATCGAAAAAAACGTCAGCACCAAATGTTTCAAGAAATGAGGATTTATCCAGTCCACCGAGGAAAAAAGATTCGTCTAGGCGGATATTCCATTCGCGTAAGGTGCGGATAACCCGTTCATGGGCCGGTGCAGAGCGAGCGGTGACGAGCGCGGTACGGATAGGGCACTGATCGTTAGGGAACTCCTGCTGCAAACTGTGCAAAGCCGCTAGGAAAGGCTTAAACGGGCCGCCTCCCAATAACTCGCGCGCTGACTGCCGCTCGTGGCTTTGAAAGGCCTCAAGGCCGCCTTGCTGATAAACCCGTTCAGACTCGTCTGAAAAGAGAACCGCATCGCCATCAAAGGCAATTCGCAGTTCAGGGCTGGCCGCGCGCCGTGAACCGCCGGAAAGAATGGTGGCTGCTGCAAAGCCAGAGGCCAGCGCACGGCGCACATCTTCAGCGTGGGTGGAGAGAAACAGGTGACAGCCGAACGCAGCCAGATAGGGTTCTGGGCTGCGTCCGCCGACAAATGCTGCCCGAGAGATGTTCAGGCCGTGATGCTGGATCGAGTTGAATGCGCGCAGGCCAGTGTCTGCACTGTTACGCGATACCAAAATCACCTCAACGCGTTCCTGCTTAAGCGCCGTATTGAGGCCCAGGAGTTTTTCGACAAGGGGGAACGCGTCGCCGGGTTGGAGAATCTCCTCTTCATGCTCGATCTGGTATTGGCGATAGGCTTCGACGCCTTCGTTTTCATATACCTGATGGCTCTCACGCAGATTGAAAAGCGCGCTGGAGGAGATCGCTAAAACCAGCTTGTCGTCGAGTCCCTTGCTCATGTTCTACTCCTACTCGGGTTGTGGCCGCTGGCTGATGAATCGCAGGCTCTGATAAAGCATTTCTGTACGGGGCATGGCAATACCCACTTCAGCTGCAGCTTGCAGTGCTACCTCATAAATGGCGTGTAATTCCATGGGCCGTTTCAGGGCAAAGTCGTGATACATGCTTGGCAGGTAGTCTGGCATACGATCAGTGACTGCCAAGAGCTTGCTCGCAAAATTGTTGGGCATCTGGTAGCCGCATGCGATGGCTACGTCTATCACCTCTTGCATGATGGCCGCTGTCAGGGCGCGGCTGTCAGAGTGCTGCATGATGCGCTGGGTGTCGCAATTGAGCAGGGCTGAAAGGCCGTTGTAAGGGGCATTCCAGACCAGTTTTTGCCAGCGCGCCTGCGTGACGTTGGACAGCGTCCCGCACTCCAAGCCGCCTTGTTTGAAGACATCACTGCCTTGCTCAACGATGTGCTGTCGGGCGCTGTCATCTTCTGCCGGGCCTGAGTGGTAGACCAGGTTGAGGTTGCCCAGTGACTGATGCTCGACCACTCCAGGTGCGCTGCGGTGTGCGCAGATATAGCAAAGACCAGCAATCAGATGCAGCGAGTCCGGCAGCAGTGGGCGCAATTCGTCCTCGACAGCCAGGCCGTTTTGCATCATCACGATTTTGGCGTCATCTGCGGCAGCCTGAATGATAAGTGGTGCCAGTTCGTTATTGCTGGTGGATTTAGCACACACCAATAACCAGTCGCATTTAGGCATATCGGCGACAGATTGATACGCCTGCACGGGGTTGAGGGTCAGGTTGCCATGCACAGCACTATTAAGTCGCAGGCCGTTTTCAGCAACAGCTTGATATTCGCTACGCAGTAGAAAGTGCACGTCAAGGCCTGCACGGGCCAGCATAAGGCCGTAAAAACCGCCAATGGCACCAGAGCCAATAATGCCAATACGGGGTGTTGCATTCATCAAGGGAGTTCCTCTGCTGGGCGTAACAGGGCTGTGTTCAGCGCCTCGGTTAAATCGTTTAGGTTCAATTTGGCTTGAACCGGGCCGTAAAACTGGCCATCTCGAATGGCAAAGAGTGTCGGGAGGTGAAACACCTCATAGCGCGAGACCAGGCCGCCATTGCTGCCAGCGTCTATCCAGGCCAGGCGATCAACAGGAAGATCTAGTCCCGGCAAATGCTGCCTTGCCCAGCGACAGCTGCTGCAGCCGGTGCTGGTGAAAATCAGCAGGCTAACGCCGGGCAGGGCGAGCAGGCGATGATCTGCATCGAGATCAGTCAGTTCCAGTTCGCTCACTATACTGGTCAATGTGAAGTCCGAATGATGGCTTGGAGGTGTCGAGATGCGTCGTTATTTGCGTCATCCGACAGAAATGCCTGTCGAGCTGGTGGTGCGCAAGCAAAGATTTATACCACGTCAGCGCCTGCATAATATAAGTCTGGGTGGCGTTGCATGTAACAGCCCGCGGCCGTTCCGGCGCGGTACAGCGGTTGACATGCGCATCCCTTTATTCGGCTCACAAGCTTGTTATCCGGGGCTCGTGGCCTGGAGTCGAAAGGAGGGGGAGGCCTATGTGATCGGCATTGCGTTTGTCGATCACGAGACCGTATTCAGGGTGCGGATGATCGAGCAAGTCTGCTCTATTGAGCAGTATCGGCGTCAATTGGAGTTGGAAAAAGGCTCTGCGCAAACGTTCGATTCAGCGGCTAAAGCCTGGATTGAGCAGCATGCCAATACCTTTGGGCTCGATACAAAACCCTCTTGAATGGACTGCCGAGTAAGCCTTTAAGCCGAAAAGCCCATTGTCGAAGCAGGCCTATACGCGCTAAGGTTCTGCACCCCGCTGCGCTCATGACTGCTGCGCTCCCCATATGGAGGTGCACTGGAGGCCGGCAGCCGTACCTGATTACCTACAAGTAGATGACAAGCACGATGGCTGATTTACCGATTGATGACCTGAACGTTGCCTCCAATGAAACCCTGATTACTCCCGCTCAGCTCAAGCGTGAAATTCCGCTGACTGAAGCGGCTCAGCGTACTGTGACCAACGGTCGTCAGGTTGTTCGCAACATCCTCGATGGTAAGGATCACCGTCTGTTTATCGTCGTGGGCCCTTGCTCCATTCACGACATCAAGGCAGCCCATGAGTATGCCAAACGCCTGAAAGTCCTGGCTGAAGAATTGTCTGACACGCTGTATCTGGTTATGCGTGTTTACTTTGAGAAGCCGCGTACAACCGTGGGTTGGAAGGGCTTGATCAACGATCCTTACATGGACGATTCGTTCAAAATTCAGGATGGCTTGCACATTGGCCGTAAGTTGCTGCTGGATCTGGCCGAAATGGGCTTGCCAACGGCCACTGAAGCGCTGGACCCGATCTCCCCGCAATACTTGCAGGACCTGATCAGCTGGTCGGCCATTGGTGCGCGTACTACTGAGTCGCAGACTCACCGCGAAATGGCCTCGGGTTTGTCCTCAGCTGTCGGCTTCAAGAACGGTACAGATGGTGGTCTGACAGTTGCCATCAACGCACTGCAATCAGTTTCCAGCCCGCACCGTTTCTTGGGGATTAACCAAGAGGGTGGCGTCTCGATCGTCACCACTAAAGGTAACGCCTATGGTCACGTGGTTCTGCGTGGTGGTAACGGCAAGCCGAACTATGACTCGGTCAGTGTGGCTGTGTGCGAGCAGGAGCTGGTCAAGGCCAAGATCAAACCGAACATCATGGTCGATTGCAGTCATGCCAACTCCAACAAGGACCCGGCGTTGCAGCCATTGGTCATGGACAACGTTGCTAACCAGATTCTTGAAGGTAACCAGTCCATTGTTGGCCTGATGGTGGAAAGCCACCTGGGTTGGGGTAACCAGTCCATTCCGAAGGACCTGAGCCAACTGCAGTACGGTGTATCCATTACTGATGCTTGTATCGACTGGGATACCACTGAGAAGACGCTGCGTAGCATGCATGCCAAGCTGAAAGACGTTCTGCCGAACCGCTCCCGCGGCTGATATCTACCGGCTGAACCCATTCGGGGCTGAAACCACTCCTTAGCGGGATGCGGTTTCAGCCCCGAAGTCGTTTAAGGGATGGCCTCAGCTGCGTTTTTTGCCCCAGTTCAGTACGGCGAGGGTCAGCAGCCCGGCCACAATTCCCCAGAAGGCCGACCCGACGGTGAATAGGGTCATGCCTGAGGCCGTAACCAGAAAGGTGATCAGTGCGGCTTCGCGCTCCTCAGGTTCCTGCATGGCCTGTGTCAGTCCGCCAATGATTGAGGAAAATAGAGCTAGAGCGGCAATCGACAAGATCAGTGCCTTAGGGAACGCTGCAAAAAGAGCGGCCAGTGTGGCGGCGAAAATACCTGCGATGGCGTAAAAAATACCGCACCAAATAGCAGCGGTGTAGCGCTTTTGTGGGTTCTCGTGAGCTTCTGGCCCGGCGCAAATGGCTGCGCTGATGGCGGCCATGTGGATGCCGTGACTACCAAATGGGGCCAGCAGAATTGACAGGATTGAGGTGGTATTGAGCAATGGGCTGGCAGGTACATCATATCCATTGGCCCGTAACACCGTCATGCCAGGCAGGTTCTGTGAAGCCATGGCGACAATGAATAGCGGGACGCCAATGCTGATGATGGCTGCCAGTGAGAATGCTGGGGTCGTCCATTCGGGGGTAGCCAGCTGAAGGTTGAAGCCGCTGAAGTCCAGCAGGTCCGTACATCCAGCATACAAGCCGCCGATAATCAGGGCGGCGAGCACCGCGTAACGCGGCGTCAGACGTTTGCCCAATAAGTAGGCGAGCAGCATGCATACGACCAGCAACGTGTGTTGCTCAGCCGCTATGCATATTTCCAAGGCAATTTTGAACAGCACACCGGCCAGTAATGCAGAAGCCAGAGAAGCGGGTATACGTCGCATCAGATGGTCAAAGGTGCCTGTCAGCCCGATCAGCAGAATTAACGCCGATGCAAATATGTAGGCACCAATGGCTTCTGCGTACGGCACGCCAGGCAGGCTGGTAATCAGCAATGCAGCACCCGGGGTGGACCAAGCAATCATGACCGGTACACGGTAGCGCAAGGACAAGCCGATACAGCCGATAGCCATGCCCATTGACAGCGCCCAGATCCACGAAGAAATTTGCCCGCTGCTCAGGCCTGCGTTGTTACCCGCCTGTAACAACAAGGCGAGTGAGCTGGTGAAACCTGTCAGTACAGCGACAAATCCAGCGACAATGGCTGATACCGATGTATCGGCCAGAGGGCGCAGTGGCAGGGCGGTTGGGTGCTGCATCAGAACAGTCCTGAGTCAGTAAGAATCGGATAAAGCGAGGCTACCAGCAGAATCGCCATCGCGGTATTGAAAATGCGCAGGGCACGAGCATCGCTCAACCAGCGTCGCATCAGGCTTCCTGCTGCCGCCCAAAGCCCAACGCTCGGTAGGTTAATGACTGCGAACAGCACCGAAATCATTAAGACATTGGTGGTGAAATTTTCGTGGGGCGTATAGGTGGTGATGGCACCAATAGCCATGATCCAGGCTTTGGGATTGACCCATTGAAAGGCGGCAGCCTGCATAAAGCTGAAAGGGGTTGCTGCGCCCGAACCTTCCACATCCGGTGTGCCAGTATTGGCTATTTTCCAGGCCAGATACAGCAAGTAGGCGGCACCGGCATAACGCAGGATGGTGTGCAGTACAGGCACTTGCTCAAAAACTTGACCAAGGCCGAGCCCAACGGCTGCCACTAACACCATAAAGCCGAGGCTGATCCCCAGCATGTGTGGAATGCTCCGGCGAATGCCGAAGTTCACGCCGCTGGCCAGCAGCATCATGTTATTGGGGCCTGGTGTCAGTGAGCTGACAAGGGCAAAGACGACAAAGGCAAGAAGCAGTTCGGTGGTCATGGCTGTGTTCTCTCTATCAGGAGTACAGCCTAGGGCGGAGGCAGGGGGGCGTCTCCGTACAGCAGCTAAGTCAATGGGTAGAACAGTTAAAGTATCTGCCTATCCGTGAACGTGAGCGCTCAACTTATATCGGCAAGACTGTTTAAACGATCCGGTTCAAGGTCTGGTTGACCAGCAGCCAGCCATTCGCTGCATCTTCTCCAGCCTCGGCAAACGCTTTTTGCAGCAGCTTTGATTGTTCACGGCGTAATGCCTGCTCGAGCTTGGCGCCTTCAGGGGTAAAGGCAAGCACGCGTTTACGCTTGTCATCTGCGGCGGTCAGGCTCTCCACTAAATGCATCTCCAGCAATTGTCGCAGAGGGATGCTAAGCGCTTGTTTGCTGACACCCAGATAAGCGAGGAGCTCCTTCATGCTCATGCCAGGGTATTTACCAATAAAAAACAGGATGCGGTGGTGCACGCGGGAGAGGCCCCGGCGTGCCAGCATCTCATCTGCCTTGGAGGTGAACGCCTGATAGCCAAAGAAGAACGACTCCATGGCGTTTTGCTGAATGCTCGGATTTTTAAGGTCAATCATATTGACGTATCTGGTACTGTCGGCGTAGTTTCGGTCAAACAGTTTGACCTAATTTTAATTGAATTTGCTACCGGTGATTTCCATGGCTTTCTCTGAACGTGTTGCCCGCCTGAAAAGCTCCCTGATTCGTGAAATTCTTGCTGCGGCGCAGCGTCCAGAGGTGATGTCCTTTGCAGGTGGCCTGCCTGCTGAACCTATGCTGCCGAAAGTTGAGTGGGCCGAGATGCCGACGAGCATGGGCCAGTACGGCATGAGTGAGGGTGAGCCTCAATTGCGTGAAGCCATCGCCGCCGAGGCTCGGGCGCTGGGTGTTCCGTGTGAGGCGAGCCAAGTGCTGATCGTAAGCGGTTCCCAGCAGACTCTGGATCTGGCCAGTAAGCTGTTCATTGACCCGGGCACCCAGGTATTGCTGGAGGCACCCACCTATTTGGCTGCTCTACAAGCCTTCCAACTGTTCGGTGCCGATTGCATTGCCGTCCCGCAGGAAGCAGATGGCCCGCAGATTGATGCGCTGCGCAAAACCTTGGAGAGCAGCAAGCCGGCATTTGCCTACCTGATCCCGACTTTCCAGAATCCATCAGCGGTTCGTTACAGCGAAGCCAAGCGGGATGCAGTGGCTGCGCTGCTGGATGAATTCGGCGTGACCCTGATTGAGGATGAGCCTTACCGTGAGCTGGTATTCGATGCTGGCAGCGCGACCCCGATTGTTTCGCGCCTTAAGAAAGCCAGCTGGATCTACACGGGCACTGTATCGAAAACCCTGCTGCCAGGCCTACGTGTCGGTTATTTGATCGCCACCCCTGATCTGTTCCCGTACCTGCTGCGTTTGAAGCAGTCCGCTGACCTGCACACCAACCGCATTGGGCAGTGGCAGGCGCTGCAATGGCTGGGTACTGAGCAGTTCCGCAGCCACCTGAGCGAACTGCGCGATTTCTACCGGGTGCGCCGTGATGCCATGCAGAACGTACTGAACGAGCACTTCAGTGATCTGGCCGATTGGCAGGTGCCGCAAGGTGGTTTGTTCTTCTGGCTTAAGCTCAAGGAGCCAATGGATACCCGCACCTTGCTGGATAAGGCTCTAGCACAAAACGTGGCCTTTATGCCGGGTGAACCTTTCTTTATCGACCCGGATCAGAACCCAGGTTATTTGCGCCTCAACTTTAGCCACGTAGCGCCAGAGCGCTTGGCTGAAGGGATCAAGCGTTTGGCTGCGGTAATCCGCGAGGCGCAAGCTGACTGATAGTCGGCTTACCCTACAGATTCAGAGGGATTCATGTACAAGGTTTACGGCGACTACCGCTCGGGCAACTGCTACAAGGTTAAGCTCATGCTGCATTTACTGGGTATGGATTATCAGTGGGAAGCAATTGATATCCTCAAGGGTGAAACCCGCAGCGAGGCCTTTTTGGAGAAAAACCCCAACGGCAAGATTCCGGTGCTGGAACTTGAAGATGGCAGTTACCTCTGGGAGTCCAATGCCATCCTGAACTTCCTTGCAGATGGCAGTACCTATCTGCCAGCGGAGCCACGTCTGCGTACGCAGGTCTTGCAGTGGCAGTTCTTTGAGCAGTACAGCCACGAGCCCAATGTGGCAGTCGCACGCTTTATAAAACTCTACCAAGGCATGCCAGAAGAGCGCCGTGGTGAGTATGAAACCTGCCTTGAGCTGGGCTACAGAGCACTGAAGGTTATGGATAAGCAGTTGCAGAACACCTCATTTTTGGTGGGGGAGAGCTTCTCGATTGCTGATGTCGCGCTGTATGCCTATACCCATGTGGCGGATGAGGGTGGCTTCGATCTCGTGGCTTTCCCGGCTATCCGGGCATGGATGGATCGAGTCTCTGCTCAGCCAGGTTACGTGGGTATGTTTGACTGAAAGGTCGGCCGCCGAGCGCCAAGCGGCTCTCGGCGGCGACTTTTTGAGCTAAAAAAGGCTTATCATTCAACGATCTATTAAGTTTATGGGTCGTCGAATGCCCTCTGCTGTACAGCGCTACAAGCAATTACTAGCTGATGTTCTGGCGCGCTACTTTCCCAACACTACGGCTTACCTGCGGGCTGAGCGCAAGGCTAATGCGGCACGTCTTGCTCCAGCGAAGCAACAGAGCAAGAAGGGCAGAACCCGTAAACCAGGCAAAGTGCCTGTTAAATCCCCTAAGGCGAGTGCTGCCGGTCCCAAAAACGTGGGCAAAGCCTCTGGCATATACAGCTCTACGCCGCTCACTATTACCGCTGCATCGGTTAAAACCATGCAGGAACAAGTAGCAAATGCTGTGAAGGCAGGGGTGCTTGCGCCACCTTCTGCAGAGCAGTGGGCGATGATCGTCAGTCCGCAGCCACTGACCAGGGTGTTCGCCGGTGCTGGTTCGGGCAAGTCAACCACACTGATCCTTCGGGTCATGTTCATGCTCGCGCACATGTCTGTACGACCTGAGCAGATGACCATTATTTCATTTACCAACGCCTCGTGTAGTGAGTTGCGTGAACAGCTCTCGCAGGTGTCGAGCTATTTTGCCTGTGAGGTCTCTCCAGCACAGGCGCAACTGATGGTGCGGACTTTTCACTCAGCAATGGCTGTTATGGCAAAGGGGATGCTGGGAAGTTGTAACTGGTTTGAACAACTGGACGAGCGCCGCAGCGATCAGGCTGAGCCGGATAATCCATTGCTTGGCTCGCGCCTGCGCCCTGGCCAGCAACGCATTCTTAAACAGGTCTATCAGTGCTGTTACAACGAGCAGCCACGCTTTCGCGAACTTGTACACCGACTGCTTGGGGAGCCTAACAAGACCCATGCTGCCAAGGCACCCATGGGGCTGTTCAGAATGAGCGGCGAGTTTTCTGCGGTTCCCTTGTATGAGGCTTTTTATGCTCAAGGTGGTTTTGCCGAAAGTATAGGTTTGGATATCGTCAAGCTCCCGCTGCAAAAGCTTAATTGCCCTGAGCCGGAACGCCATTTTGCTGAGGCGCTGACTATGTTCTGGCGCGCCTTTCAACAAACTCTGCATGAGCAGGGTTTGATGACCTTCAGTGGTGCTTTTCAGCAACTCACCGAGCGTTTGAAACAAGGCGAGGCGACCCTTGAATCAGCGCTTATTCAGCCTTTTTGTCACTTGCTGATTGACGAATTTCAAGATATTTCGCCGCAGATTGTTCAATGGCTTCAGGCCGTTCAGCGCTTTGCCAGCGAGCAGGGGGAGCGCGTAAGTCTGATGGCCATTGGCGATGATTGGCAGTCAATTTATGGCTGGCGCGGCAGCTCACCCGAACTGTTCATGGATTTTGATCGGCACTTCCCCTGTAAAGGACGAGGGAAGCGCAGTAGCGTTCTCATGCTGGCGACGAATTATCGGAGCATCGAGCCCATCATCCGCGACGCTGAAAAGGTGTTACAGCCTGTCAGTAGTAAGCAGGCCAAGGGCAGTTCGGCCAATCGAGCGACGGAGGCAGGAGAGCACGGGGTCAAGCTGATCCAGGGTTTTGACCTACGCAAACAGATGCCAGATTTGCTCAGTCAGATACAACGACAATGTGAGTATGCCGGACAGCGCAAGCGCGAGCGCACCGCCGTATTAATCCTTGCCCGCAGAAACGAGCCATTGAAGGCCATCACTGAACAGTTAGATAAGAAGTTGCCCGTTAAGGCCTACACCATCCATCGTGCAAAGGGGTTGCAGGCTGAAGTCGCTATCATTCTGGATGACTGCATGCCGCCAGTGCCTCACCCGTTGCGAAATGCGTTATATGCCTGCAGCGGTTTTTTTTCCAACAGTTATGACCAGGCGATGAAGGACGAAAGTTTGCGCCTGGCGTATGTGGCCATCACCCGGGGTGTCAGTCGCGTGTTTTGGTACTGCCAGAAGCACCAGGGGGCAACACAGTTGCTTGCTAGGAAGGGGCAATGAGCCATCATTTAGCGGTTTTTTCTGCCAGACTGCTGCGTGATCAAAAAAATTAATAGTTGCCGCAGGCCCTTAAAATCGTGGCATTCCGTCGATTTTAGGACTGTCGAACATCATGTTGATGACGATTTGGCTGATTTTGGGGCAATATTTTGTGACAATGCGCGCCCCCTAATACCGAGTGCTTTTGCATGCTCTCCCTTTTTTCCACTATGGATGCCTGGCTGATTGTCAGCTTGGTCGTTGCAGTCACGTTTGTACTCGCATTCGAGTTCATCAACGGTTTTCACGACACTGCCAACGCCGTAGCAACCGTTATCTACACGAAAGCCATGACACCAAACCTGGCAGTTTTCTGCTCCGGGGTGTTCAACTTTCTGGGGGTTCTGCTAGGTGGTGTAGGCGTAGCCTATGCGATTGTTCACCTGCTACCGGTCGATTTGCTGATTAACGTGAACACTGGCCAGGGGCTGGTGATGGTCTTCTCTCTGCTAGCAGCGGCGATTTTGTGGAACCTCGGGACCTGGTTTTTTGGCATTCCAGCTTCCAGCTCGCACACATTGATCGGTTCGATCCTTGGGGTGGGGCTGGCCAATGCGCTGATCACTGATATATCCGCCGCAGAGGGGGTCAACTGGCAGAAGGCTGCAGACATCGGTATGTCTTTGCTGTTTTCGCCGCTGGCAGGCTTTGCTGTAGCTGCGTTATTGCTCATCGCGCTGAAGTTGTGGAAGCCGCTGTCGACTATGCACAGTTCGCCGGTCCAGCGTATTGAAGAGAAGGGCAAGAAACATCCGCCGTTCTGGAATCGCATGGTGCTGGTGACCTCAGCCATGGCGGTGAGTTTCGTCCATGGCTCCAATGACGGACAAAAGGGTATTGGCCTGATCATGCTGGTGCTGATTGGTATCGTGCCTGCTCACTTTGCTGTGGATCTTGAAGCTACAGGCTACGAAATCTCCCGCACCCGTGACGCCGCTGTACACCTGGGTGATTTTTACCACCGCAATAGCGAGCCGTTGTCCGAATACTTGGCTCTGGGCAAGGGTAACGGGTCTGATCTGCCTAAGCAGTTCCACTGTGACCCTCAGCAGACCGAAGCAACCCTAGCATCGCTGCTAACTATCCTTAACGGAGTGCACAGTTATGAGGATATTCCACCAGCCCAACGCGTGGAAATGCGCCGTTATTTACTCTGCCTAGACGATGCAGCACGCAAAGTGTCTAAGCTCGACGTGCTGCCTGATCGTGAAAAGAGTGATTTGGAAAAGCTGCGCAAAGACCTGACTTCGACGACCGAATATGTGCCGTTCTGGGTTGTGTTGGCCGTAGCGCTTTCGCTGGGTCTGGGGACTATGGTGGGCTGGAAACGCGTTGTGCTGACTGTGGGTGAAAAAATCGGCCGTGGCGGCATGACATACGCCCAAGGCATGAGCGCCCAGGTGACGGCGGCAGTGGCGATTGGCATGGCTAACGTATTCAGTCTGCCGGTGTCGACTACCCATGTATTGTCGTCGGGCGTAGCTGGGACAATGGTCGCCAACCGCAGTGGCCTGCAATCTGGGACTGTGCGCAATATTCTGCTGGCCTGGGCGCTGACGTTGCCTGTCGCGATGACGTTGGCCGCTGGGCTGTACTTGGCCGTTACATTCCTGTTCCTGCGTTAATCAAGGGCACCTGAACCAGAGGTCGCTCTGGTTCAGGTGTCACGCAGAAGATCGTGTGAGTTCAGCAGGTTGTAGGCTATCTCTGGTCGTTTTTCCAAGCTGCGGCGAATAGCAGCCGGGATGGACTGGCGTGTTTTTCGGCAAAGACCAATTTGCTCAGCAATCTGAATCTGTATTCCGCGCATGCTACGGACTTCATTGAAGCCGGGTTCAATGGTCATACGAATACCAAGCTGCTCTTCCATACGCTGTTGCATACGGTATAGATGCTCCAGGCTTTCCAGATTCTCGAGGCGTTCCAGTAGACGCTTTTCCTCAGATCGCGTCAGCAACAGGATTCGCTGGAGGGTTACGGGCTGGTCAGCTAACGACTCACGCCTGCAATCGCAGGCACCGGGTGGGCAAGGTTGGCGTATGAGGATCGGCTGATTCATGGACTCAGATCATAGCCAGCTTAGGTTGACCTTGCACATACCCATCTGTAGACAACACGCTCCACTCGTGTTTTAGTCAGTTTGTTAGTTCTGCCTTTTCCTCATATGCCTCTGACTCGTCTGTTACTCATCCCTTTGATGCTGTTCGTATTGTCACTGCAAAGTGTGGCAGGGGGGCGTGTGCTCGACTGCAATGAAGGCTTTGCGGTGAGCAAGACACATGCAGGGCACGTCATGAACGAAACGGAGCAAATGCCAGTGTGTGAGAGGCAGGTTGATAGCATTCAACATCACACTAGCCACTGTTCATGCACTCTGATCTGCCCCGGTGGCGTTGCCTTCAACTCTTTAAGGGAGGCGAGTATTCCGGCTGCCAGCGCCAAGCCATTTGCAACCACTGGGCACAGTTTTTTTAGTGTGGTGTTGGACCCAGCTGATAAGCCGCCTAAGTTTTCCTTTGTTTAAGTCTTTTAACCTACTTATGTGGTGGCGACTTACGCCTGTTTAGGTGTGGGCATTGCCAGAGTGCTTATTCAAGGATGTTTATATGTTTTTTAAATCGTGCGTTGTTACTGTTGCTTTGTCCCTTGGTTTGGTCAGTGTCGCTGCGGCCGATGAAGGCCAGCAGCCCCATCATCAAATGGTGATGAATGCAGGTGTGCCTGTGCAAAAGGCATGGGGAATGGCAGGTGATACAGAAAAGGTGGAGCGGACGATCGAGATCAAGATGGATGATCGTATGCGATTTAGCCCTGACCACATAGCGATCAAACAGGGAGAAACCATACGGTTTGTTCTTCCGAATGATGGGCAGGTTCAGCATGAGTTTGTTTTGGGTGAAAAAGCACTGCTGGACAAATTCGCCGACGATGTTGTGAAAGGCAAAGGCATGCTGCATGGCGAAACAGGAATGGCCCATGTTGCGCCAGGTGAGCGAGGCGAGGTGGTGTGGACGTTTAACCGGGTAGGCGAGTTTGATTTCGCTTGCCTGATTGCGGGGCACTATCAGTCTGGAATGGTGGGCAAGATCAGCGTCACAGCCCAATGATGCTATGGGGCCGCCAATAGGCGGCCCCATACAGTTTAAGCGGTAGCAAATCGCTCGTTTAAATAGGCGATGATGGCTTTGGATTCATACATCCAAGTAACCTGACCTTCTTTCTCTATACGTAGACAAGGTACTTGAATCTTTCCGCCTTGTTCTTCTAGTTCTTTACGAGCCTGAGCATCTCCTTTGGCGTCGCGCAGAGCGACAGGCACGTTCAGTCGATGCAATGTTCGGCGAGTCTTAATGCAAAAAGGGCAAGCATGAAACTGGTACAGGGTCAGTTCACGGGCAGCTTGATCGACTTCGGCCTGAGCGGAGGCTGAGCGCTTGGTTTTACTCGGGCGGGTAATCCAGTCGATGAAAATGATCAGCTGACCGAGGCCTTTGCGCAGAGCGGTAATAATCATGCAGATGAAACCTTGACGAGGGAGTGAAAAAGGTGGGGCAGCTTACCTGAGTTACGAGCAGCTGGGCAGGCTGGTGTGGCCGTGTGAGCAGACGCATAATTTACTGCATGTGATTAAAGCGCTGTAGGCGCTCAGGACGAGTTAAGTGAAACCCGAAGACCTGTTGCTGTTGGTGAGCCGTGAGATGCCGTTTGGTAAGTACAAGGGGCGCCTACTGGCTGACTTACCAGGGCATTACCTAAATTGGTTTGCCCGTGAAGGTTTCCCGAAAGGGGAAATCGGTCGGCTTTTGGCCTTGATGCAGGAGATCGATCACAATGGCCTTTCTGGTTTACTGGATCCTCTGAGAACTAAGCCCAGAGAGCCGCTCAAAAACTAGCTGGATAATCAAAGCTGCCCCTTAGGGCAGCCTTGAATAGAGGGGATCAGAGAGCAGTATTATTAGTGCGCTCGGGTTGAGTAGAGCTAGTGGCTGGCGTGTTGAGTTCTGCTTGATCCTGTAACGATGCATCAGGGGCTGGTGCAGGCTGTTTTTCTGGAAGAACCTCGACAAATGGCAGGCCCAGACGCTCGCTGGTGCGAGCACGGGTCGCATTAGTCAGCTCTAGGTTACCGTTAAGTTTTTGGCCATACGTTGGAATGATCTCTTTCAGCTTGGCCTGCCACTGCGGTGTTTGCACCTTATCCTTAAATGCACGCTCCAGCACAGAAAGCATGATTGGCGCAGCGGTTGATGCGCCGGGAGAGGCGCCCAACAGTGCAGCTACGCTGCCGTCCTCTGCGCTCACGACCTCAGTACCAAACTGCAAAACCCCTCCAAGTTTGGGGTCTTTTTTGATTACCTGCACGCGCTGACCGGCCTGAACGAGTCGCCAGTCCTGTGCTTGTGCTTCTGGGAAGTACTCGCGCAGTGAAGCCATGCGATCATCATCGTTGAGCATCAGCTGGCTGATGAGATAGGTACTCAGTGGGATGTTGTCGATACCAGCACTGATCATCGGACTGATGTTATGGGTGGTCAGGGCGCTGAACATATCCAGCAGCGAACCATTCTTCAGGAACTTGGTAGAAAAGGTAGCGAATGGTCCGAACAGCAGCACTTTCTTACCGTCAATGACGCGGGTATCAAGATGCGGTACTGACATCGGCGGAGAACCTACCGAAGCTTTGCCATAGACCTTGGCCAAGTGTTTCGAGACGATATCAGGATTGCTGGTGGCCAAGAATGATCCACCTACTGGGAAGCCAGCATAACCCTCGGCTTCTTTGATTCCGGTTTTCTGTAACAGCTTAAGTGCTGCACCGCCTGCACCGATAAAGACAAACTTGGTCTTGATGGCTTTTTCTGCCTCACCGTTGTTGAGATCGGCTACAACCACAGTCCATGTGCCGTCATCGTTACGTTTGATATCACGTACTTCGTGACGCAAGTTGAGCTTGAACGTCTCTTTTTGGCTTAACGAGCCAAACAGTTGGCGTGTAATTTCGCCGAAATTGACATCCGTGCCGATCGCCATTCGCGTTGCTGCGATTTTCTGCGCTGGGTCGCGGCCTTCCATCATCAGTGGTACCCACTGCTTGATCTGCTGAGGATCTTCCGAGTACTCCATCCCACGGAATAATGTGCTGTGCTGCAGGGCAGCATGGCGCTTTCTGAGGAAGTTGATGTTGTCATCACCCCAGACAAAACTCATGTGGGGCGTATGGTTGATGAAAGAGGAAGGCTTGCGTAGGACGTCTCGTTCGACCTGATAGGCCCAGAATTGCTTAGAAATCTCGAAAGACTCATTAATAGCAACGGCTTTGCTGATGTCGATGCTGCCGTCAGCCTGCTCAGTGGTGTAGTTCAGCTCGGCAAATGCAGAGTGACCAGTGCCTGCGTTGTTCCATGGGTTTGAGCTTTCATCGGCAACTTTATCCAGTCGCTCGTAAACCTCAATATTCCACGCTGGTTCCAGCTCATTCAGATAGGTGCCTAAGGTAGCACTCATGATGCCGCCGCCAATTAAGACGGCATCAACGGTTTTGTCTGCATCGGGTTGTTTCGAACAACCGATCAGACTGATGCAAAGCAAAGGCAATAATAGTTTTTTCATAGTGCTCGCCATTCCATGGGAGGGACAATCAGTAACCATTCTAGGTTTATCGTGCAGTGATGCCGTTACGTTCGTCTGGTTACATAGCGGTACTTCCGAATAAAGGCTGCGGGGTTTGGACCGCTGTTTCCTTTCGGTTACACCGTATCTTAGGCAGAAAGTGTGCCAGCCAGGTCAGTATCGCATTGGCCCTAGCTAGGAAGATTCTGATGGGGATGGGGCGGTGGATTCCCGCCAACAAATCGTAGTTAAGAGTGATGGGGTGGCGGTTATCCGCCATCCCTCTGAGCCCACTGCATGAAAGCTGGTGGTCAAACCGGTATTGCACCGGTTTGAATGATCAGTTGTTGATCAGACTCAGGAATTCGCTGCGAGTCGCTGCGTTTTCACGGAACTCGCCAAGCATCACAGAGGTGACCATGGAGGAGTTCTGTTTTTCTACACCGCGCATCATCATGCACATGTGCTGTGCTTCGATAACGACGGCCACGCCCAGCGCCCCAGTAACCTGTTGGATGGCTTCGGCAATTTGGCGGCTCAGGTTTTCTTGGATCTGCAGGCGGCGGGCAAACATATCGACGATGCGGGCTACTTTTGACAAGCCAAGGACTTTGCCATCGGGAATGTACGCCACATGCGCTTTGCCAATAAACGGCAACAGGTGGTGTTCACACAGCGAGTACAGTTCGATGTTCTTGACCAGCACCATTTCACTGTTGTCAGAGCTGAACAGCGCGCCATTTGCGACTTCTTCCAGCGTCTGCTGATAGCCACGGCACAAGTACTGCATAGCCTTGGCGGCGCGTTTTGGGGTATCCAGCAGGCCTTCGCGGGATACGTCCTCGCCAAGCTGACCAAGGATGGCGGTGTAGTTTTGTTCCAGGGACATGGACAATCTCGTTGGTATTTCAAAGTGCGCAGGTTAGGGCGCATGGTGGATGCTGGCAAGTTTAGCGTTTGCCAGCATAATCCGGTTATTCGTCGCGGCCATCCATCATTAAGCGCTTGAGCATGACATAGACTGCGCCTGTTCCGCCGTGTTTTGCCTGGCATGAGGTGAAACCCAGCACCTGAGGGTGTTGACGCAGCCATGTGTTGACGTGGCTCTTAATCATTGGGCCTCGGCCGTTTTTGCGCTGCGCCTTGCCATGGGTAACGCGCACGCAGCGCACTTCAAGGCGGTTGGCCTCGGCGATGAACTCCCACAAGGTATCCCTGGCCTTTTCGACGGTCATGCCATGCAGATCAAGGGAGCCTTCAAACGGTATCTGCCCAAGCTTAAGCTTGCGCATTTGACCTTCTTGAACACCGTTAGCGGCCCAATGCAGGCTGTCTTCAGGGTCAACATCAATCACGAACTGGTCGGAGAGGCCGTCGACCTTGATTTCTTTAACCCCAACAGTCGCTGCTTGGCGCAAGGCCGCTAACTGTGTCTTGTTGGGTTTGGGTTTGCCGGTGTCTGCGCGGTCATGCTTGATTGGCTTGATGCCGCGCAGTTCGGCTTTGAACAGGGAAAAATCGTCGTCTTGCATCTGAACCTCCGCGAATGCCACTAGTGTAACCAAGGCGGAGGGGTTCGTGCTGCATCCTGATTATCTTAGTGTCGCGATTGGTGATTAGTCACGCCGTTTAAGCAGGTCTGGGGACAGACTGAGTCCGTCGGTGCGACGCGATCGGCGACACCGTCGCCAGATGAGCGCCCCAAAAATGAATAGGAAAAAACCTGCAAATACCATGACTCTGGCTGTGCCTGGGTCCTCGTTCAGGCTCTGCAAGGCGACGGGTTGATTCAGTAGGCTGATTGATCCGGTCAGAACCAAGATGATTGAAAAAATGATGAAGATCACTGCCAGTAGGGTTGCCAGGCGATAGCGCCAAGTTCCCGGCTTGCGTGTTCGCAGGCAGCGCGGATCAAAATCATCGGAGAGCTTCATTCCGATTTCCTCTTATAGTCTTGGCGGTAAGACCTGAGGTTACAGAGCAGGTTCAACCCGCTCTGTTGATCGGTTGCCAATGTGGGCGCTGAACAGCCTTTAAATCAAGGCTTGGGCGTTAGGAACGACAGCAGCGAAATTATCCGCCAGCGCGACTATTTCAGTGCGGTGCATATCGGCTGCTTGGATGATCTGTCCATCTGGCGTCGGCAGGTCACGGGTTGCACAAGCCGCGTCGACAACGGTACAGCGATAACCGAAGTCTTTGGTCGCACGAACAGTGGTGCTGATACTGGAGTGGGTCATAAAACCGCATACGATCAGGTCCAGTCGGCCAATTTCTTGCAATTTTTCATGCAGGTGTGTGCCCGAGAAAGCATTGGGAAGACGTTTTTCAATGACGTACTCTCCGGCGATCGGTGCAGTTTCTGGCAGGTGGTAGCCGCGCGGACCTCGCGGGTCAAGCAAGCCGTCAGGTATACCCATGTGTTTTACATGAATGACCGGCGTGCCCAGTTTTCGGGCAGCATCGAGCAGTTGAGTGATTTCACCGAGGGCAGCATCAAGACCGGGCAGTTTCAGCACGCCGCTACGGTATTCTTCCTGTGCGTCGATAATGATCAGCGTCGCGTTGCGCAGGCTGGCAGGTGCGTGGGTACGTCCTGTCAATGCAAGCAGCGTCTGAGGGATGGTCATGTCATAAACTCCTGACTGGACAATCCCACTATTCTCTCCCGCATGCGTGCGTATGTGAACTAGCGTCTGTTGATATTGTTCATCACGTCTATTCAAGACTGGCGGCAGTCTACGGCTGGTGAGTCTTAGCTGGTATCGTCATGAGTGCCGACCTGGACTGTGTAATGGGCTAGAATGCCTATCCTTTATTCACGGAGAACCATTGTGAGCGACACCAGTAAGGACTTCCCGACCCGCCTGAGGACTGTGCGCGATTATATTCGGTGGGCTGTTAGTCAGTTTCATGGTGCGGACTTGTTCTTTGGACACGGCACTGACAATGCCTGGGATGAGGCCCGGCAATTGGTGCTGGGGGCGCTCCATCTACCTTATGAAATAGCCGACAGCTACCTGGACTGTCGCCTAGAGGATGAGGAGCATGCTTACCTGCACGAGTTACTCCGTCAACGCATTGAAGAACGTGTGCCAACCGCCTATCTGTTAGGTGAAGCTTGGTTCTGCGGTTTGCCATTTATCGTGGATGAGCGAGTGTTGATTCCGCGTTCTCCGATCGGTGAGCTTATTGAGCAGCAGTTTGCACCGTGGTTACCTCATGAACCTGCGCGAATTCTCGATCTGTGCACCGGGTCGGGTTGTATCGGCATTGCCTGTGCCTATGCCTTCCCAGAGGCCGAAGTGGTATTGGGAGACCTGTCTTTCGATGCCTTAGAGGTGGCCAATCAAAATATCGAACGTCATGAGCTAGGCGAGCGTGTGTATACCGTCCAGGGTGATGGTTTTGCAGGGCTGCCAGGCCAGCGTTTTGATTTGATCGTGTCTAACCCACCCTATGTGGATGCCGAAGATTTTGCCGATATGCCGGCCGAATACCAGCATGAGCCGGAGTTGGGGCTTGCCTGCGGGGAAGATGGGCTCGATTTAGTGCGGCGTATGCTGGCCGAGGCGGCTGATCATCTGACCGAACAGGGCGTGCTCATTGTAGAAGTGGGCAATAGTCAGGTGCATGTGGAGGCGCAGTATCCAGAAGTCGACTTCACATGGTTGGAATTTGAGCGTGGCGGGCATGGCGTGTTCCTGCTCGGGGCCAAACAGTGCCGTGAGCACCAAGCGCTCTTCCGTGAGCGCCTCAACGGCTGATTAGCGCAGACTGTTGAACCGGTTGAGCAGGGCGCGTAATGCGGCTGGCTTGACCGGTTTAGGCAGGAACTCCAGCCCTGCAGCTCGTACTTGAGCAATCAGCTCCTGACGCCCGTCAGCGCTGATAACCACTGCCGGTACCTGTACGTTCAACTGCTCGTGTAGCCAGGTGACCAAATCAGTGCCTGTTTCGCCATCGTTTAGGTGATAGTCGACCAAAATGACCTGCGGGTGCATGCCGTCTGCTAGCAGGCTTTCACATTCCAAACGGTTGCGTGCAGTCCATACATGGCAGCCCCAACGCGACAGCAGACTGGCCATTCCGTTGAGAATGCTGTCTTCGTTGTCGATGCACAGGACGCGGGTTCCTGCCAGGGGTTGGCTGGTGGTTTCGCGCTGGGGCTTTAGTGGGACTTTGGGTTTTTCAGTGGCAATCGGCACGGTGACGCTGAAAACACTCCCTTTACCTACCCAAGAGCGAACTTCCAGGGGGTGCTCCAGTACGCGGCACAGACCATCGGCAATAGCTAATCCAAGGCCCAAACCTTTTTCAGCCCGGGTCTGGTGGCTGTCGAGGCGTTTAAACTCCTCGAAAATCACTTTGCGCTTTTCTTCAGCAATGCCTGGGCCGCGATCCCATACTTCTAGTCGCAGGTGCTTGCCACTGCGGCGCACGCCAAGCAGAACGCGGCCTTTGGCGTAACGGAATGCGTTGGTCAGGAAATTTTGCAGAATCCGTCGTAGCATTTTGATGTCGCTGTCCACCAGCAGCTTGCTGCTGCGCATGCAGAACTCAACACCTTGCTCCGCTGCAAGCACCTTAAATTCTGCCCCCAGCGTCTCGAACAATGTATTCAGTACAAAGGGCTGACGTTGGGGGGTGATGCGACCATTTTCCAGGCGGGATATATCCAGCAGATCGCTGATCAGGTCTTCGGCAGAGCGTAACGAGCTGTCTAAGTGCCGAACCAGCTCACGCGCTTCCTCGGGTAGGTCGTGCTCATGATGGGAGAGGGCTGCTGAAAACAGGCGGGCGGCGTTCAGCGGTTGCATCAGGTCATGGCTCACTGCCGCAAGGAAACGGGTCTTTGATTGGTTGGCACTCTCTGCATTGCCCTTGGCATCAATCAGCGCGAGGTTCAGCAGTGACAGTTCATGGGTGCGTTGTAATACGCGTTGTTCCAAGCCTTCGTTGGCATCTTTCAAGGCGCGTTCGGCCTCGCGGAACTCGGTGATGTCGGTAAAACTCATTACGAAACCGCCGCCAGGCATCGGGTTACCAATGAGTTCAATGACTCGGCCATTTGGAAATAAACGTTCGGAAGTATGTGCCGTGCCTTGGCGCATCCAATACAAGCGTTTGTTGACGTGAGCTTCGATATCACCACCCCCTAGCAGGCCGCGCTCTGCATTGAAGCGGATGATGTCAGCAATAGGGCGCCCGACTTGAATCAGTCCATCCGGGTATTCAAACAATTCGATATAGCGGCGATTCCATGCAACAAGATGCAGGGATTGATCCACCACGCTGATGCCTTGGGTGATGTTTTCAATTGCGCCTTGTAGCAGGGCGCGGTTGAACTGCAAAACTTCTGAGGCTTCATCGACGATGCGCACCACATCTTCGACGTGCATTTCCCGACCCTCAATAGCGGCCTTAACCACGGCTCGGGTGGAAGATGCCCCCAGAACACCAGCGAGCAGGCGTTCAGTGTGGGCAATCCAGTCGCTGGTGGAGGGCTGGTTGGGATCGAAAGGTTTGCCTTGTAGCAGTGCATAGCGATGAAAGCTCTGTTTGGCGCGTTCTTCGCCGACAAAACGGCTGGCCAGCAGGAGCAGGTCGCTCAGTTGCACTGCCAGCATGCTGCGGTTACTGGTCGGCCTGCCGAGGTCGTGGCCAATAAACCGACCAGCTTGCCAGTGGTCTGTGACTCGTGTGCGCGAGAAAAAAGACACCCAGGCAAACAGAATGAAGTTGCCAGCCAGTGACAAGATGATGCCGCGGCTCTGCGGGTCAACATCAATGCCAATCGGGGCGTGCAAGAGGGTTTGCAAACCGGGGAAGACGTCTAGCGATAAGCCAATGCTGCCCGCAATCAGTGGCATCACCAGCGTGTACAGCCAGATCAGTGCGCCCACTGCGATCCCGGCAAACACACCTTGGCGGTTAGCTTGCTTCCATACCAAGGCGCCAAACATAGCCGGTGCGAGTTGCCCTATGGCTGCAAAGGAGACCTGCCCGATGGTTGCCAGACTGGCGTTTGAGCCCAGTAAGCGGTAGCAGACGTAGGACAGCAACAGAATCAGAACAATACTGACCCGTCGGGCTGTGAGCATCCAATAGCGGAACGCTTCGAAAGGTCGTTCGGTGTTTTTGCGGCGCAGCAGCCAAGGCAGCAGCATGTCATTAGAAATGATCGTCGACAGCCCAACTGAGGCGACGATCACCATGCCGGTCGCGGCGGAAGCACCACCAATAAATGCCAGTAGCGCGAGAGTAGGGTGGGACTGGGCCAGTGGCAGGCTAATCACGAACGAGTCTGGGCTGATGTCGCTCGGAAGCAGCATTTTCCCTGCAAGGGCGATGGGCACAACAAACAATGCGGCCAGTACTAGGTACAGCGGGAACACCCAGCGTGCTAGGTTGAGGTCTTTGGGCTCTGTGTTCTCTACCACTGTTACGTGAAACTGACGGGGCAGGCAGGTGATGGCGATCATGGCCAGGCCAGTCTGGGCGAGCATCGCAGGCCAGTTGACGCTTTGCTGCCAGAACATCTCCAGCTCGCTACTCGCCTTGGCCTCTATGAGCAGGTGGTCAAAGCCGTTGTAAATGCCGTAGGTAACAAAGACGCCTACCGCAAGGAATGCCAGCAGTTTGACCAGCGATTCAAAAGCAATCGCCAGCATCATGCCTCTGTGGTGTTCGGTGACATCAAGGTTACGGGTGCCGAACAAGATGGTGAACAGGGCCAGAATTAGCGACACCACCAGTGCGGTGTCTTGGGCGCCAGGGCCAATGATCTGCGCGTCTTCGCCAATCAGTAAGTTGACGCCCAGCACAATAGCCTTGAGCTGTAGCGCAATGTAGGGCAGTACGCCGACTAGACAGACAAAGGCCACGACAATGGCCAGGGTTTGTGATTTGCCGTAGCGGGCGGCGATAAAGTCAGCAATGGAGGTGATGTTTTCTTGCTTGCTGATCATCACCATCTTTTTCAGTACCCAGGGGGCAAAGATCATAATGATGATGGGCCCTAGGTAAATTGGCAGGAACTGCCAGACTTGCTCAGTGGCCTGGCCGACTGACCCAAAGAAGGTCCAACTGGTGCAGTAAACAGCCAGTGACAAACTGTAGACCCAGGCGCGGGCTTTAGGTGACAGCGGTCGGTCACGGCGGTCGCCATAAAAGGCGATTGCAAACAAGATGGCCATATAGGCCAGGGCGACAACGGCAATAAGCCCGCTGGAGAGGGTCATGCACACTCCGCTGGAAGTGGTGGTTTGAACAGAAGGTGTTACTCAGAACCCGCAGAGCATACTGCATCAGTCTGCGCGAGTGTCCTTGTTACTTGCGTTTGCGTCAGGTCGACCATCGTCGAATGTGTCATATACCGGCAGCCTGTCTGAAGATACAAGCCGACAGTGATACCCAATCACAACCGGGTGTATTTTGAGCTTAGCGCTAGCCGAAGGGCGCAGGGTATAACTCACGGAGGAGAAGCACGATGGCGCACGTTATTGATACTCAAGAGTTGCGTGCGCTGGCTGAGAGGACCGGACTCACCGCTGATTGTGTCTGCCTGAGGCACGATCTCAAGGGTTGGAGCGGTTGGCCAGTGGGCTATCACGAAGATGAGTTTGTATTCCACGGGACACTGGCTAAGTACTCGCAGGAGGAAGCGACCATCGATGAGCACCACCCTGACCAGACGCACTACTGGTCAGTTAAGGCGCCAATAGCTCCGCAATTTTATCCCTACAACCAGTCCACAGTTTGGCTGTGCCGCCATTGTCGGCGTGTTTATCTACGACACAATGACGACGGTGCTTACCATGTTGAACGACGTATTCGACTGGTGCAGGCTGAGCTCATCGTGGATGCAGCACATGCCAATGACGGTCGTGAGTGAAACTAGCAATCACCTGAGTTCCGGTTACATAACCTCCAGCGCAAAGGCTGGCAGCACTACACAAACCAAGAACTGGAGAGCTAAGTAGCCAAAGAAGGCCCCAATACCGCCGTAAAAGGCCGCGACAATGGCGGTGAGGAATGTAAACACGATGCCAATGGCCTGTCTGGCCAGTGTGAGCCATCCTGACCCACCTGTTTTACGTCCATCGTATTCAGCTTTGATGATAAACAGGCTGAACGCTAGGGATATTGCCACCATCAGCCGGGCGGGATTGATCATAAACCACTCAAATATGACTGCAGTCATCATAACTACCTGAGTATTGAGGAACTATCGTGCTGAATATTTGCACAAATACAGAGTCATAGTCAGGTAATTGTTGTTTCTCTCTAACACGGCTGAGTGATGAGGCACCCAATGTTTAAACCGCAACTGGTAACCCTGCAACGCGGCGCTCTGCGGATTGAGCCGATGGCCGATGCGGATATTCCTGCGTTGGTTGAATTGGCGGAAGCCAATCGCCAAGAGCTTATGTACATGAGTGGCACGCAGCGGTTGGACTGGTATCGAGAGGCCCTGGCTAATCAGCGGGACGGGCTGGCGATCGCCTTTACAATACGTTTGGGTAACGTGTTGGTGGGTACTACGCGTTTTGCCGACTTCAATAACAGCCTCCCCAGTGCTGAGATAGGTTGGACGTGGCTGGACAAAAAACAGCACAGCACAGGCCTTAACAGCACCATTAAATACCTGATGCTCAAGCATGCGTTTGAAAACTGGGGCATGGTGCGCGTGCAGCTTAAAACCGCTGCCAGCAACACCCGCTCGCAGCGTGCGATTGAAAAGCTGGGTGCACGACGCGAGGGTGTTTTGCGTAATCATCGTCGCCTGGCTGATGGCCGTCTGGATGACACGGTGATGTACAGCATTACCGACGACGAGTGGCCGGCGGCAAAGCGTGATTTGGAGATACGTTTCAGCTCTTAAAGGCGTAAGTAGCCAGCCTTAGTGAGTTGCAATCCAGATAAGTAGGGCGGCCTGGAAGACGCTAAAGGTCACCAAGCAGGCGATGGTAAAGCGTAAGCCACTGTCGTCTCGCTTGTAGGCGGTAATGCGCTCTTCCAGCTTGCGGATCTTATTCTCCTGTTCATGCAAGTTATGGTCTGCCTGCTCCAGCATACTGGCGGCATCAACCAGCCCAAGAACCTGTACTTTTTCTTTGTTCCAGTCCGTGTGCAAGGAGCTGACGCGTTGTGCCGTGCATTGTGCGGTCATTTGCAGGGGGTCGAGGTACTCAATCGTGAACCCCTGCGCTTGCAATGCGTGATCGCGACGACTGCGCGATTCTTCACTAAAGGCATCCTTACTTGGCAGCGCCATGGGTTTGACTTGATAGTGCGAATACTTTTTTCGCGCCCATTCGGCTGCCTGAGCCATTAGAAAACGGCCAAGGCCACGGTTTTCAGGAACAGGAGAAAGGCCTTTAGGCGGCCCAAAATGGATGGTGCGCTCAGTGTGGTTGGCCCAAACTTCCAAGACGTTCTGTTCTTTATGAACACGTTGATCCGGCAAGTGCAAAGTCAGGCGTAACACGCTGTCATATTGATCACCGCGTTCGACGTAGCCCAGCTGGATAAAACGCAGTGGTCGTGGCCCGGTGTATTTATCAACTGGCAACGGCGCCAAGCGCAACAAACGAAACTCTTCCGGGGGCAGTTCTGCCCACGGATGCGCTTCTTCGAGTTCTTGATCTTCTGCAGAAGCTTCTGCTTCTGGGGTGGTGTTTTCGGTCATAAACGACTGTCCTTAGTACGATCTTACAGAGTGATCGCATGGTTACCGCGCTTATCGGCCATTTTGTTGTTAACTAGAGGGTGGCTCTTTGCTATTGCGCTTAATAAATTGAACGATAGTTTCGCTTAGCCCGGCTGCAAGCGGTAGTTTTGGATTGTTGTAACTGGCAATTTGCGACTGTAAGTCGGCATTTGTGATGCGTAAGACGTGGTTCATACCTGGAACAATCAAGGCATCTGTATTGGGTTTGGCTTCACTGAGGGCCAACGCGTCGTCAACGCTCACTTGAATGTCGTGAGTGCCTTGGACAATCAAGGTTGGCACTTGTAGGCGGGCAAACGCTTGGGCGGGATCTTGCCGCAGCAGGGATATCAAATACGGCTGCACGCTGGGTCTGAATAACACCTGTAAGTCTTCGGGGACCTGATCGGTCGTTTGGCCTTTCAAGAGCAGATCAAGAATGGCATTACTTTGAGCCCTGAGATCCGGTGGCAGGCGGGTGTCGATCTGTTCACGTAGGACCTGATCAATAGGGCGCCCAGTTCCTGCCAGCGAGACAACAGCAGTGGCGTGAGCCTCTGGGGCTGCGAGGCTGGCAATCAACGCGCCTTCGCTGTGGCCAATCAGAACGAGATTGCTGAAGTCAGGGTCTTGTCGGAGTAAGCGGCTCCATGCGATGGCGTCGTTAACGTAGGCTTCAACGCTGAGGTTGCGCTCGTCGGGTGTCGCTGCCCGGCTGGCGGCAACGCCGCGTTTGTCGTAACGCAAGCTGGCAATACCCTGTTTCGCAAGGTTCTGGGCCAGGCGTTTGAGGCTGTCATTACGGCCGCCTTCTGGATTATTTCCATCGCGGTCGGTCGGGCCGCTTCCAGCAATCAGCAAGGCTACGGTTTGCGGTGCGTTGCCAGACGGTTTGAGCAAGGTACCAAACAGGGTGCCTTGATCAGTTTGCAGGCGCATTGGCAGCTGCATGCTGGCATGGGGGCTGGCCTGAGCCAAGGAGCTACCGAGAAGGACGGTCAAGAGAAGTGCTCGCAACATAGAGTATGACTACAGAAAAGAGTTACTTGGACGCACAACTGGGCCTAAGGTTCGGCGTGAACTGAATCGGCACCGAGGTTATACTCGCACGCTTTACCTTAGTGGAGTGCCGCGTATTGCGCGCGGTCTCTGGGCTGATATTCGCGGAGCGTTTTGCACATGTCCGGCAATACCTACGGCAAGCTGTTTACTGTCACCACCGCTGGCGAGAGCCATGGGCCGGCGCTGGTCGCCATTGTTGATGGCTGCCCGCCGGGGCTCGAATTGAGCTTGGAAGACATGCAGCGTGACCTGGACCGCCGCAAACCGGGCACCAGCCGCCACACCACCCAGCGTCAGGAAGATGACCGGGTAGAAATTCTTTCCGGCGTGTTTGAGGGCAAAACCACTGGCTGCTCTATTGGCTTGCTGATCCGCAACACCGACCAGAAGTCCAAGGATTACTCCGCAATCAAGGATTCCTTCCGCCCAGCCCATGCGGATTACACCTATCACCACAAGTACGGTATCCGCGACTACCGCGGCGGTGGCCGCAGCTCGGCCCGCGAAACAGCCATGCGCGTGGCTGCCGGGGCCATTGCCAAGAAGTTTTTGGCCACCCAAGGCATTGTCATTCGTGGCTACATGAGCCAACTGGGCCCGATCGAGATTCCGTTCAAGACTTGGGACAGCGTTGAGCAGAACGCATTTTTCTGCCCAGACCCGGACAAAGTGCCGGAGCTGGAAGCCTATATGGACCAACTGCGCCGCGACCAGGATTCCGTAGGGGCGAAGATCACGGTTGTTGCTGAGGGCGTTAAACCGGGCTTAGGTGAGCCTATTTTTGATCGCCTCGACGCTGAGCTGGCTCACGCACTGATGAGCATCAACGCAGTTAAAGGCGTCGAGATCGGTGCTGGTTTCGCTTCTGTTGCCCAGCGGGGCACCGAACACCGAGACGAACTGACTCCGGAAGGTTTCCTCTCTAACAATGCCGGCGGCATTCTCGGTGGGATTTCCAGCGGCCAGCCAATCGTGGCGCATCTGGCGCTAAAGCCGACCTCCAGCATTACTACGCCGGGTCGTACCATTGATATCAATGGTAATCCTCAAGACCTGATCACCAAGGGCCGTCACGATCCGTGCGTAGGCATCCGTGCTACGCCAATTGCTGAGGCGATGATGGCTATCGTGCTGATGGATCATCTGCTGCGTCACCGCGCCCAGAATGCTGACGTCAAGGTGAGCACGCCGGTTCTGCCGCAACGCTGAACCATAACGCAGGCCGGGGATTCCCGGCCTGTTCTGTTTGGGCTTGGGATGGCGAAGGGCCTCTGTATTGAGCCTTTATGAACACTGAATTGCCTTACTGGCGCCTTTCCGGTTTCTACTTTTTCTATTTCTCTCTGCTCGGAGCTACGGCGCCGTTTCTGTCCCTGTATTTCGACCATCTTGGGTTTTCCGCTGCGCGTATTGGCGAGTTGGTGGCCATTCCCATGTTGATGCGCTGCTTTGCGCCGAACATCTGGGGCTGGCTTGGGGACTACACCGGCCGCCGCTTGGCGATTGTGCGCTTTGGTGCGGTCTGTACGCTGTTGAGCTTCGCCGGGATTTTTTTCAGCAAAAGCTACGCCTGGCTGGCGCTGATCATGGCCTTACATGCGTTCTTCTGGCATGCGGTGCTGCCGCAATTCGAGGTGATCACTTTTGCTCACCTACGCGAGAAAGCTGAGGGCTACAGCAAAATCCGTCTATGGGGCAGCATCGGTTTTATCGTTGCAGTGGCGGGCCTGGGTAAGCTGTTCGAGGTGTTGAGTCTTGATGCCTACCCATGGGCGCTGGTGCTGATCATGGGGGGGATTGTGCTGGCGAGTCTGTGGGTGCCGAATATGCAGGCCCAGGCGCGCAGCGGTGACCATTCCGGCGGGTTCTTGAAACAGCTATGGCAGCCAGGAATTCTGGCTTTTTTTGTCTGCGCGGGGCTGATGCAGCTGAGCAACGGGCCGTATTACACCTTCTTGAGTCTGCACCTGGAAAACCTCGGTTATACCCGCAGCACCATTGGCCAATTATGGGCGCTGGGCGTGGTGGCTGAGATCGTCATGTTTATTTTTATGGCGAAGATACTGGCCCGGTTTTCGTTGAGGTCGGTGCTGGTTGGCAGTTTCCTGATTACCGCTGTGCGCTGGTTGTTACTGGGTAACTTGGCGGATCATGTGATGGTGCTGCTGTTTGCTCAGATTATGCATGCGGCCACGTTTGGTAGTTTCCATGCGGCTGCCATGCATTTTGTCCAGCGCAGTTTTCCCGAGCGCCTGCAAGGCCAAGGACAAGCGTTGTACGCTGCACTTGCCGGTGTCGGTGGGGCGTTGGGCGCTTTGTATTCGGGCTACAGCTGGCACGGCTTGGGTGCCGCCTGGACTTTCAGCATCGCCAGCGTATTTGCCGTAGCGGCCGCGATGATTACTATCCGTTATGTAGGTAAGGAGCGCGCAGGCGCTGTCTGATCCGAGTTCTATATTTTGAAGAGTATTTGATATGAGCAGCCTGATCGTTTTTCACCATGTCACCCCTCAGGTGCCAAACAAGCTGCTGACCCATGAGGAAGACATTGTCAGCACACTCGCAGCTGTTGGCATTACCTACACTGAAATCCCTGTACAGGAACGGGTCAATCCAGGTGAGTCGGATGATCTATTGCTACAAGCAAGTCGCTCACAGTTGGATCAATTGCAAGCCGACTACGCTATGGCCAGCATTCAACTGCTGAATGTGTGCGATGAACGAGGCGAGGGTAATGCACTTGCTGACAGCCTGCGCAAAGAGCAGCGCTGTGCTGCAAAGCAAGTGGTTTATTGCCTGGCAGGGCGCGGCCAGCTGATGCTCAATCTCGGCGAATACATCTACGGCGTGGTGCTTGAGAAGCAGGGGCTGGTGGTTGTGCCTGCTGATACAGCGTTCTGGCTTGATGGCGGCGAAAACCCGCGCTTTGCCCTCGCACGTTTATTTGAGACCGCTCAGATACCAGACTTTGAGGTGGTTGATGGCGATTTCCCCGGACGTTTCTACCGTTTCGATCAATTTTGACTGGCGTTCAGCATTACTCAACAGAGTGTCTATCCTGAAAGGGCAAACCTTTCAAACAGGAGTGACACGCATGGGCTCTACATTTAGTGGTCTGCTGGGACTGGTGATTCTGGCTCTGGATATTTGGGCGATCATCAGTGTTATTAAAAGCAACGCGGAAGTTGGTATTAAGATCCTTTGGATCGTATTGATTGTCCTGCTGCCAGTAGTCGGGCTAATCATCTGGGCGCTGCTTGGACCTAAGGGTACGGTCAAGCTTTAAGGCATATCAAACCTGTCTTCATTCACCTGAATAGTTGTGCCACAGGTACGCTGCCGCATAGGCCCGCCAGGGACGCCAAGTCTCTGCACGGGCCTGTAATTGTTTGGCGCTGATGCCGTCTTCACCCCAGATTGGTGCCTTAAGCAGGCCCAGATCACTCGCCGGGAAGGCATCGGTCTTGCCAAACGCCCTCAACGCGATGTGCTCGGCCGTCCACGGGCCTATCCCCGGCAGGCTGCACATACGCTCAACAAAGCTGCTGTAACCCTGCTGTGGGTCCAGGTTCAACACACCGGAGGCCACCTGAGCGGCGAAATGTTGCAGGCACTGCACGCGACGAGAAGGCATACCAATCCCCTCTAAATTAGCTTCTGCAATGGCCTCTGGCGTTGGAAATAAACGGCTAAGGTGCGGTTGGCTGGCATCGCTCAGGTCTCTGCCAACGCGCGCAACCAGCCGGTTAGTAATGCTCACAGCGGCTTTAACCGTTACTTGCTGGCCAACAATCGCCCGTACAGCCTGCTCAAATGGGTCCCAGGCCGTGGGAAGGCGCAGGCCAGGGTGTTGCGCCTCCAGCTTGCGCAAAAGCGCGTCGCGGGCAAAGTGCGCAGCAATTACGTCTGGATGGCAATCCAGATCAAACATCTTGCGGACACGGGCGATAAGCTCAGGCAAGCAATTGTGTAGAGAGGGGCTGGCAGTCAGCTGTAAGGCTGGTTGATCGCTCAAGGGTATGACCTGAAACCAGCCACTTTGCGCGCCGATTAGCGCGCTGCGGCTATAGGCCTGAGCGGAAACATGCTCAACACCATCAAGGGCACGCAGCTTGTAGTGGGAATGGAACTGCTGCCAGGACCAGGGTTGGTGATAGTGGAGAAGGGATGTTTGATTTCTGTTCATGGCGCAACGGTAGCGGGAGATGGTTATTACGACCAGTCTCAGGCTGACTTTCAAATTTTGCTGAAGTTCTAGCAGTGAAGCGATTGTGCATGATCATCCGGAATTTGGCCGTAAAGGCCACTTACGGGGGGGTAACAGCGGATTAGTATGGGGATTTCAAATCCTATATGTTTGGGCATAACAATGAATAAAAAATTACCCAATACTTCTCATACTCAGGTGCTGATTATCGGCAGCGGCTTTGCCGGTTTGGGGATGGCGATTCAGTTGCAGCAGGCGGGGATTACCGACGTGCTGTTGTTGGAAAAAGCCGCCGAGCCCGGTGGAACCTGGCGGGATAATAACTATCCAGGGGCTGCGTGTGATGTGCCGTCCCATCTCTATTCATTCTCCTTCGAGCCTAAACACGATTGGAGCCGTAAATTCGCGCCACAGTCGGAGATTCATCAGTACAGCCTGCATCTGATTCGTAAATACCAGTTGGCCGGGCATATTCGCTGTAATGCAGAGGTAAGCAGCGCGGCGTTTGTGGAGTCCACTGCAAGCTGGCGGGTTACCCTGACGGACGGCGAAGTGCTGACCTGTGCTGTGCTGATAAGTGCCTGCGGTCAACTCAATCGACCTGCGTACCCAGCCTTGCCAAGGCTTGCCCAGTTTCAAGGTGAAGCCTTCCATTCAGCACGTTGGCGGCACGATTTAGAGTTGCGCGGCAAGCGTGTTGCAGTGATTGGCACAGGCGCTTCAGCAATTCAGTTTGTGCCGCAAATACAGCCCAAAACCGGCAAGTTGATGCTGTTCCAGCGTTCCGCTCCCTATGTGCTGAGTAAGCCCGATCGTGCCTATAAGCCTTGGGAGCAGACGTTGTTTAAGTATGTACCTGGCTTGCAGCAACTCAGCCGTGGCTTGATGTATTTGCACCATGAGCTGCGCGGTCTGGCATTTATCAGCATGCCTTGGTTGATGAAGGGGATGCGCTGGGGTTTCGAGCGGCATCTTAAGCAGCACATCGCTGACCCAATGTTACGGGCGCGTTTGCAGCCGGACTATCCAATGGGGTGCAAGCGAATCCTGATCAGCAACGATTACTTTCCAGCGCTGACGCAGCCCAATGTGCAAGTGATCGATACGGCTATTCGTGAGGTCAGGGCCCATTCGATTGTGACGGCGGATGGGCAGGAATATGAATGTGATGTGATCATTTACGGCACTGGTTTTGCCGCCACAGATTTTCTTGCGCCGATGCACATCACTGGGCGTGCAGGGCAGGTACTCAATGAGGTGTGGCGTGATGGCGCTGAGGCTTACAAGGGCATCAGTGTCAGCGGTTTTCCGAATCTGTTTATTCTTTACGGACCGAATACCAATTTAGGTCATAACTCGATTCTGTACATGCTGGAGAGCCAATTCCGTTATGTCGTTGGCTGCTTGCAGGCCATGGAGCAGCGCGGCCTGCAGTGGATGGATGTTAAAGCTGACATACAGGCACGATATAACCGCAACGTTCAGGCCGACTCCCATCGTACGATCTGGGAACAGGGATGTACCAGCTGGTACAAGATTGACTCAGGCAAAAACACCAACAACTGGCCGGGATATACCTTTATCTACCGCTATCAGACCCGAAAACCGGAGCTGAATCATTATGACTGTCAACGCTGAATTCATCACACCTGCATCCGAGCAGGCGCTCTTGCGTTCGATTTTGCGCGGCAGCCTGCGCTTGCTGTTCCGTAGCTTGGTCCGACCACCGATGCCGATAGCGGGTCAGCGGGCAGTCCTGCGCATGCTTACGGCCGTTAGCCCGACGCCTGCTGGCGTTACACTTGCAGCGGGATCACTTGCGGGCAGGGCGTGTGAGTGGCATCGTCCAGCGTGTAGTAACGGATCAGTATTTCTGTATCTGCATGGCGGCGCTTTTCTGATTGGCGGGCCGAATACGCACCGGGCGATCTGCGCTCACTTGGCCAAGCGTGGGCAGATGGACGTGTGCGCGCTGGATTATCGTCTGGCCCCCGAACATCCTTATCCGGCAGCACGTGAAGATGCTGTGGCAGCCTACAAGAGCTTGCTCGAGGTAGGCTACAAGCCAGAGCAGATCGTGATAGGCGGCGACTCAGCTGGAGGCAACCTGAGCCTGATTACAAGCCTTTATCTTCGCGATCAAGGTATATCTCAGCCAGCGGCGCTGGTGTGTTTTTCACCGGTTACTGATTTTACTGGTGCGCATATTCATCACCCCCCAGCGGGTGACCCGCTGTTAAGCGAGGCCTGGGTACGGCAGGCCGTAGGACTCTATTGCCCGCCGCATGTGGAACCCGATGACCCTGGCGTTTCGCCGCAGTTTGCTGATTTAACCGGCTTGGCACCGCTGCTCTTGCAAGTAGGTGAAGATGAAATGCTGCGCAATGACAGCCTGCGTTTTGCCGAAAAGGCACAAGCGGCGGGTGTGGAGGTACAACTGCAACGCTATGTTGACCTCTGGCATGTATTTCAAGCCCACGCCGGGTTACTCAAAGTTGCAGACCGGGCGTTGACCGATGTGGTGACTTTTATCCGGTCACGAGGTTGTTGAGTGGGGCGAGGAGGGTGTTTCCGTTTGTAAGAATTAAAGCGAATGTCCCGTAACGGAACTAGTCTATCTATATAGCTGCCTCAGTAATGGCGGCAGCTGTCGGCTATGGGGCAAGTCCATGTGGCTATTCCCGCCGCTTACTGTGCATTCTGCTGTTGGTTGTATCCGCAAGTCCTGGGGGCCGCTGTGCTTTCTCTTTATGGCCCCTTGTTTAAGGCTGAGTCCGCGTCAGAGGTAATTCATTGTCGTCGCAGAAGGAGATCAGATTATGGGCAGGGCATTGCATGAAGAAAACCGCGACAGCCTGTTCCGCCGCATGAGAGAAGGTGGCTTCGATTTCTCCCGTTTTTACCCGATTGAGTTCTACGCTGTATTTCCTGATGAACAGAAGGCCCGGGAGGCTACCCGCCGCTTTCGTGGGGAGTCTATGCACGCGCAAGTTTCAGAGCGTGAAGATGGTGTATGGAGTTTGCAGGTGTGCAAAGTCATGTCAGCCACCAGTAATGGGATTGGTGACTTTGAGCAGGATTTGGAGTCCGTGGTGATTCCCTTGGGTGGTGAACTGGACGGCTGGGGCGTGACACAGGAGGCTCGCCCATAGGATGTATAAGCGTGTCACCTGCAACGGGTGACACGCAGTTGTTTCGCCTCGACCCCGACAGATGCATGGGGCAGACTTACCAGAGGAGGCGATTTATGACCGATATTCTCATCTTTACCCATACCGAATACTGCCCACCAGCCCACTTGGGTGAGGTGCTGGACAATGGTGGCTACACCTATCAAGTGTTAAGAGCGGACCAGAATCAACTTGATGGCTTAGACCTAGATAAGCCAAAGGCGGTCGCCATCATGGGTGGGCCGATGAGTGTTAACGACCCTTTGCCATGGCTGCACACTGAGGTGGCTGCGATCCGCTATCTACTCAAGCGCGAGGTACCCATGGTTGGTCACTGCCTGGGCGGGCAATTGATAGCTAAAGCCCTGGGGGCTCCCATTACGTCAATGGGTTATACAGAAAGTGGCTGGCAGCCGATGAGTCGACTGGATCAGGCTCAGCCAAGCCCCTGGTTAGAGCACGTGCCTGACACCTTCACTATTTTCCAATGGCATGGGGACACCTTCGCAATTCCAGAAGGTGCTCAACCCTTGTTGAGCAGCCCTTGGTGCCCTAATCAGGGCTTTGCTTGGGGGGAGAAAGTGCTGGCTTTACAAGGTCACCCTGAAATGACTGAAGCACTTATCACGGAGTGGCTCACGGATTGGTACCACTTGCTAGATCCAACACAGCCGAGTCAACAAAGCAAAGCACAGATGCAAGCGCAATTGCAGCAGAAGGTTTCTGAGTTGAACAAGGTGGCTCAAGGCTTCTACAGGCGTTGGCTGGCATTAGCGGGGCTGAACCCCAGGCCATGACTTCATTGAGTGTCTTGATCTGGCGCTAATCTTTATAAGCGGTGGCGGTAAGCCTGATGACAGCTTTGATGCTTCAGCCCTTCAAGGCGTTGCGGGGAGGCCTAATGAATAGCAATACTAAGACTAACGTACTATGGAGGCGTCTGTTGTATTAGCGAATATGGCGTATTGTCTTCGATCAACCTGTGAGGCTACACATGAGTTCTGCAACAACCTTGCGTCTACTGACCGGTATGCCCGCTGTGCCGGCACCCTTATCCGATTCTGCGCTGATCATTGTTGACGCGCAGAATACCTATCGAACAGGTGTGTTGGCGCTTGATGGGGTTGAGGCTGCCCTAGATCAATGCAAAGCGCTGCTTGAACGTGCGCGTAAGGCAGGCGTTCCTGTTATTCATATCCAGCATGATGCTGGGCCTGGAACTCCCTATGACATTCGTGCTGAGATTGGTGCGATTGCCGATAAGGTGGCTCCGGCAGAAGGCGAGCCGGTAATCGTCAAGAACTACCCTAACTCCTTTGTGCAAACTGACTTGCATGAGCGCTTGCAGAAACTCGGCGTCAAAAACCTGATTGTGACGGGCTTCATGACCCATGTTTGCATCAACTCTACAGCTCGTGGTGCGTTCAGCCTGGGGTACTCGGTCACTGTGCCGGCCGATACCACAGCGACCCGCAACCTGCCTGCAATCGGTGGTGGGGTTGTCCAGGCTGCCAGTATGCAGGCCGCGGCATTGGCCATGTTGGGCGATATCTTTGCCATCGTAGTGCCTTCTCAGGCCGATATTCCTGACTAATAAGGCTTCGTATGGAGGGGGCACGGTTTAGCCGTGCTCACCCGTTGCGCAGCTTAGCCCTTCGTAATCACAGCAGCTGACGCTCAATTTGTAGCAGTGGAAACCTTTCTACCTGCCATGTGCTTGAGATAGCTGATCAGGTCGCTCAGGGCTTGCTCGCTCAGTACATTCTCTGCAAATCCTGGCATCTTGCCCTGCGACCATTGACGTAGGCTCTGCGGGTTACGGATGTACTGGCGCAGAAAATCACCGCTGAAATATTCCGTCGGGTTGTATGGCAGGTTTAAGTCAGGGCCAAACTGCGCGTCGCCTTCACCGTTTAGCTTGTGACAAGCCAGGCAGTTTTTCTGGAACTGTTCGAAGCCGGCCGACACGCTGCTGTCTGCGGCTTGATCGGGCAAAAGGTTGGGGAAACGCTCGCTTACTGCTGCCAGTTGTTTAATCGATGCGACCTGGAAGGGCCATTGCTCAGGCCCAATCTGGCTGGCTGCGGGATTTTCCCAGACCAAATAAAACGGCCCTGCACTGGGGGTGCGCTGGCTGATTCTTGGCCAAGGGTTGGCGGGGTCCTCAATTGCCAACCAGGCTTTGCTACCTGTCTTGCTCAACAGCGGTGCGGCTGGCAACTCAGCAGCGAACCCGTCAGTCGCACGTACCTGCAGATGATCCCCTGGGGCTAAACCATCCAGTAAGTCTGCGACTGGTATAGCGCGATAGTGCATGGTGCGCTTGTAGCTGACGTCGTCCACGATTTCGATAGTTTGCAGGTTCGGGTGCTTGAGTAATTCCTCAGTACCTAACTGTGTGCGGCGCTGGTCCAGTTCAATGGTCAGCTCGGCAGCGATCAGCGGGCTGACTGTGAGCAAGCAAAGCAATGCGAGTAGGGGGAGCTTTTTCAATCCTGCGTTTCCAGTGCGTCTTTAAGCTCTTCGTAGCCGCCGGCATTTATTACATGGGTGTAGCCGAGCTGATTGAAGCTTTCTAAAGCTATGCCGGAGCGTCGGCCGCTGCGGCAGTAGAGAACAATTGTGGTGTCTTTGTCGGGTGCCAGTGAGCTGATTTGTCCGGCAAGCGCTTCATGGTCGATGTTTTGTGCACCCTCGATGGCGCCTGAAGCAAATTCCTCAGCACTGCGCACATCAATCAGCAATGTATCGGGGGATTGCATAGCATCGAGTGCAGCACTGATCTCGGCTTGGCCGGCAAACAGGGAGGTACTGATTAGCAACGCGGAGGCACTTAAGAATGAGCGCATGGCAAGGACTCCGTAGCAGAAAAGCTACCCTAGCACGGTAAACCCATAGTGCGTACTAACCGGGACGTTTGCTTTGACGATTGGGCATCTCTGGCACTGCACGCGCCAGCATTCCTGCGTCCAGAGATGCCTTAGCCGCTGAGGGCAAAATGCGCTTAGTGTCAGCTAACGATGCGGGTCAGATTGGGGAGAATCAGAACTACCGTTGTAGCGAAAACGATCATCCCGGCTTGGCGAACTTTCAGAAAATTATTCATGGCATTTGCCTATTGTTTTTTACGGTTGCTGGCACGCGCTGTGTAATTCAGCACTGTGCTGCACCTCTGTTGGCCACATAAACCGTCCCGGCAACACCCGGCGGCGGTACTGTTTAAGATGCCCTGAATGGGGATCAGGTCACCTACTAAAACTCTAGGTTTTTGTGAGTTTGTAAATAGACTCATTTTTTCCTAGGTTAAAGTGTTTTTATCAGTTTTAGTTATTAAAGAGTTGACCCAATTGCGCACCACCCTATACGCCAGACGTGTTCATGAGGGCTGGGACGACCGATGACCGTTGGTCTGAGCGCAGGGGTCAATTCACCTGAGCACTTCGGTCATTGAGTCAGGAAACGGGCGGGGTATGGTAAGTCCACCTAACAAGAACTGGTGTGGTGAATGCTGCGCCTGAACACTGTGAGTCTGAGGACGCCATGACCGAAGCATTTATTTTCGATGCGGTGCGTACGCCCCGCGGCAAGGGCAAAAAGGACGGATCGCTGCACAGCGTAAAACCAGTGGATCTGGTCGCTGGGTTGCTTAAGGCACTGCAATCACGCAACAACCTCGATACCAGCCAAGTCGATGACGTAGTGCTCGGTTGTGTGACGCCTATTGGTGATCAGGGTGCAGACATCGCTAAAACAGCAGCGATGGTGGCGGATTGGGATGTCAGTGTGTCCGGCGTGCAGCTCAACCGTTTCTGTGCTTCCGGGCTTGAGGCGGTGAATATCGGTGCGATGAAAGTGCGTTCCGGTTTTGAAGATCTTGTGGTCGTCGGCGGTGTAGAGTCCATGTCCCGTGTGCCCATGGGCTCAGATGGCGGTGCCTGGGTGATGGACCCAGCTACCAACATGCACACTCATTTCACTCCGCAAGGGATTGGTGCCGACCTAATCGCCACGCTTGAGGGCTTTAGTCGCGAAGATGTCGACAACTTCGCTTTGCGTTCACAGCAGAAGGCAGCGCGGGCTAGCAACGGTGGCGGCTTTAAAAAATCTTTGGTTCCGGTTACCGATCAAAACGGGATTGTGCTGCTGGATCACGACGAATTTATCCGTGGCGACTCTACTCTCGAAGGTCTTGGCAAACTCAAGCCCAGCTTCGAGATGATGGGGCAGATGGGATTCGACAGCACCGCATTGCAGGTTTACAGCCATGTGGAGCGGATCAATCACGTGCACACGCCGGGCAACAGCTCGGGCATCGTTGATGGTGCAGCATTGATGCTCATCGGCTCTGAATCCAAAGGTAAAGAGCTAGGACTCAAGCCCCGCGCTCGTATTATCGCCACGGCTGTGACCAGCACTGATCCGACCATCATGCTTACGGGGCCTGCACCGGCTACTCGTAAGGCACTGGCCAAAGCCGGTTTGAGTGTTGAAGACATTGACCTGTTCGAAGTCAACGAAGCCTTCGCCTCGGTGGTGATGAAATTCATGAAAGACATGGGCGTCAGCGAAGACAAGGTCAACGTCAATGGCGGTTCCATTGCCATGGGCCACCCGCTGGGCGCAACAGGTTGCGCCATTCTCGGCACGCTGCTGGATGAGCTGGAGGAGCGCCAACTGCGCTACGGCTTGGCCACCCTTTGTGTAGGCGGCGGCATGGGTATCGCCACCATCATCGAACGTATCTGAGCGCAACGGGCTAGCCCGGTGCTTGAGCACATTTGGCAAGAGAACTCGAACAATGATTGACGCCATTCGTTATGAAAAAGGTCAGGACAATATCGTCGTCCTGACCATGGATATGCCCGGCCAGAGCGCCAACACCATGAACGCCGTCTATCGCGAGGCGATGGGGGCGGTGGTGGACCGTTTGGAGGCCGAAAAAGACAACATCGCCGGGGTGATCCTGACCTCTGCGAAAAAGACCTTCTTTGCCGGTGGCGATTTGGGTGAGCTGATCAAAGTCACCAAGGCCGATGCCAAAGACTTCTACGCGATGATCCTGCGCATTAAAGGCCAACTGCGTCGTCTGGAAACGTTGGGTAAGCCTGTAGTCGCAGCGATCAACGGCGCGGCCTTGGGTGGTGGTTGGGAGATTGCCCTGGCCTGCCATCATCGTATCGCCCTGGACAATTCCAGCGTGCAGCTGGGTCTGCCAGAGGTAACCCTGGGCCTGCTCCCGGGCGGCAGTGGGGTCGTGCGCATGGTGCGCTTACTGGGGCTGGAAAAGTCGCTGCCGTATTTGGCAGAAGGGAAAAAGGTACGTCCGGATGCAGCGCTCAAAGCGGGCCTGATCCACGAGTTGGCCACTGACGTCGATGACATGCTGGCCAAGGCTCGTGCCTGGATCGCTGCCAACCCAGCTGCGGTGCAGCCGTGGGATGTCAAAGGCTACAAAATACCCGGCGGCACGCCGTCTACCCCAAGTGTGGCGCAGATGCTGGCCATCGCGCCGAGCGTGCTGCGGGACAAAACCAAAGGCTGTTTCCCAGCGCCGGAGAAGATCATGTGCGCCGCTGTGGAAGGTGCTCAGGTTGATTTCGATACCGCACAGATCATCGAAGCCCGTTACTTCACCGAGCTGACCACTGGCCAGGTGGCCAAGAACATGATTGGCACCTTCTGGTTCCAGCTCAATGAAATCAACGCCGGTGGCTCCCGTCCGCAAGGTTTTGCGCCGTATGTAACCAAGAAGGTCGGCGTACTTGGCGCAGGCATGATGGGCGCAGGTATCGCCTATGTGTCTGCAGCTGCCGGGATCGACGTGGTGCTCAAAGACGTTTCGGTAGAAGCGGCAGATAAGGGCAAGAGCTATTCCGCCAAGCTGTTGGACAAGAAAGTCAGCCGTGGCCATATGACCGCTGAGAAGCGCGATGCGGTGCTGGAGCGGATCAAAACCACCGATAAAGAAGCTGACTTCGACGGCTGCGATCTGATCATCGAAGCGGTATTTGAAGACCGCGAGCTGAAAGCCAAGGTCACCGCAGCGGCTGAGTCTGCTGCACTGAGTGATGCGGTCATCGCCTCCAACACCTCAACGCTTCCGATCACGGGCTTGGCCAATGCAGTGCGGAAACAGGACAAATTCATTGGTCTGCATTTCTTCAGTCCGGTCGACAAAATGCCGCTGGTGGAAATCATCAAAGGTGCTAACACCAGCGACGAAACCCTTGCCCGTGGCTTCGACTACGTTATGCAGATCAAAAAGACGCCGATTGTGGTCAACGACAGTCGTGGCTTCTTCACTTCCCGTGTGTTTGGCACCTTCACCAATGAAGGCCTTGCCATGCTTGGCGAGGGTGTGTCTGCTGCAATGATCGAAAACGAAGCGCGCAAAGCGGGTATGCCCGTCGGTCCGCTGGCAATCAGTGATGAAGTGTCCATGAGTCTGATGGATCACATCCGCAAACAAACCATCAAAGACCTCGCGGCCGAAGGTAAGCAGATCCCGGATCATCCGGCTTATGCGGTGATCGATTTGATGCTCAACGAATACAAACGTCCCGGTAAGGCTGCAGGCGCTGGCTTCTACGAGTATCCGGCTGGCGGTAAGAAGTTCCTGTGGCCTGAACTGAAAGTTCGTTTTGAGAAAGCCGATGCTCAGATTTCACAGGAAGACGTTCGCGATCGCATCCTGTTTATACAGGCCATTGAGACCGTACGTTGCGTGGAAGAGGGCGTGCTTAAGTCGGTTGCCGACGCCAATATCGGCTCCATCTTCGGCATAGGTTTTGCCGCTTGGACGGGCGGTGCGCTGCAATTTATCAACCAGTACGGCATTCAGGATTTCGTTGCCCGTGCTCAATATCTGGCCGAACAGTACGGTGAGCGCTTCCTGCCACCGGCTTTGTTGCTAGAGAAGGCGGCCAAGGGGCAGAACTTCTGAAGTACTCGCGCTGACCTGCTACTGACCAAACCGGCCCATTATGGGCCGGTTTTTTATTGCGCTTAAGGCGTTACTTAGCGCCAAACAGGGATGGTGCCGGAGGCTGTGCGGCGATCGCCGGCTTCGCGAAGGGTGCGGGCTAGCTCTGTAATACGCCGTTCGCCCATCTCAAGTGCTTCGGCTGACGTGTGAACAGAGTAGCTTCCCAAATGCAGTGAGTGTGGATGAGGTACCGCTGAGCCCAGCACGAACACCGCGTCTTCTTCACCTGGGTTTTCTAGGTCAATGGCCGCGCTGCCGGGGGCAAATACCGCCATCTCGCCTGTTTTCAGCGAGACGCCTGTCGAAAGCTGGCCCTTAGCCAAAGCCAGCCAGGCAACGCTATGACCGGCTGGTGGTTGATAGGTCCAGCGCTCTTTGGCCTTAAGCGTGACCAGCAGATAGTTAATCCCTTTTGGCGCGTTTACCGGGCTTTGGATGCCTTGGTACTCACCGATAATGACGTGGGCTGGTCCACTCTGTGGAATAGATTTCGCCTCGAAGTACTGACTTTCTGGCTGGCTATTTTCCAGTTCAGGGGGCAGCGCCAGCCATAGCTGGAAGCCCGTTAGGCGGGGCACATTTTCAATGATCATTTCCTTGCCGTGCCAAACCCCGGCAGCAGCCTTCATCCATTCAACACCGCCATAGCTGATGGTGCCTGCACCTGACTCGGGTACATCAAAGCGCATGCTGCCTTCCGGCAGTACAGTAACGGTGGCAAGTCCAGAGTGTGGGTGCAGCGGCATTGAGCCGAGGGCTTGGACGTTAACGCCACCGACTTTAAAAAGATCGAGAAAAACAAAGGGCTTGAGAATCTGTCCTAAATCAGACGGACTCATCAGGCGGGTGATCGGCCCGTGGGTATGTCCTTCCGTTACGTGGATGACGGGCCTTTCAGATAAGGCACGGTTGTTGGTGTTCATTTAAACGCATCCTGGCGGTTGAATAGGGGGCGGTGACTTGCTGCGCGGAGCTAATGCCGTCATGCAAAGAGTACGTCCTGCCGGGTGTTAGCTAAGCGCAGTGAGATGACTGGCAAACGGCCCTGGGCCGCAGCTTTCTGCACCTGATGGATTAGTCCCAACAGCGCGATTGGACACTTGCCAAGGCTCGTGCACTGGAAACTGTCCAATCCCAATCGCTTTCTACGCTGTGCAGGTGTGCTGTAACGGGCAGCTCTTTATAAACTGCTCGATAGTTCTGTATTCACCAGTATCGGTCGGAAGCGACAGTGTGGTGACGCTGCCATCGTTGAAGTGGACGGATGCTTCCGTTTCAAGATGCAGGCCTCCCTGGTCAATGGTCACGTGACTAACACGGTAAACGTTTGGCTGCCTCAACAATGACTTAACGCTCACGACTATTCTCCTCAGCGATTTACTTATCGCTCGGTTGCGGGTTTTTCACCGGCACGTTGTGAATGTTGAGAAACTGCTGTGCCGACTGAGCGGCTTTCTGTTGCTCGTTAGCGCTGTCGTGATGGTGATGGGAATAGCTGGAAGCAGTGGCAAGGCTGGCGATAAAGGAAAAATTAATCATGATCCAAGTCCTTTGGTAAGCAGGGCGATACGCCCGATTCGTTAATACTCTGCCTGTGCGGGGTCTTGCAGAAGTGAAAGGGGGTTATGGTGACTATTAGCTCCGCTGATAGTGGTTGCGAGTGCTTATAACAGTCGTTTTCCGGTGTCTGATTAGCGAGTGCATTGCTGCTTGAGTCAATGAAAGGTGGGCTACTGACAGCGTGTCGGCAGTCCGCCTTTCACTGAGTGCAGATCGGATGCAAGGGCAATGGATGACGCGATTTATCTTGGGCTGCTGTGCCAGGTGACCTCAGGCGGTTTTGTTACCGTCTTTCTGCTGTGACTGTGCGCCAGATTTGAGATCGGCGACCTGCTGTGGCTGAGCATTTGTTGGTTGAGTTGAGGGCTGATAGTTGATATTTCCAGAGAAAACCGATGCTGCAATCAAACTGGCGATAGCTGAATAGTTGACCATTTCTGATGTCCTCTTCGACCCGTGGGCGACGTGCCCAGTGAGGTTGATACTCCGCCTCATAACGCCTCTAAAAAAGTGAATGGCGCTTATGGTGTGTATCAATGTCGGTAATGGTGACAAATGGTCAAATTCAGTGCCTGAAGGCTATTGCCTTACCGCCCGCATGAGGGCACCCTTGCGCGCTTAAAAATTGCCCCCATTGCTCGCCAGGTGAAGGTGCCATGCCGCTGCAGATTTGCATTCTTGAAACTGATGTCCTGCGTCCGGAACTGATAGACCAGTTCGACAGTTATGGCCGGATGTTTGAGCGCTTGTTTGCCCAGCAACCGATTCCCGCGCAGTTCAAGGTGTATAACGTGTTGGAGGGGAATTACCCGCCTGACACAGAGCGCTACGATGCGTATCTGGTCACGGGGAGTAAAGCGGACTCATTCGGGCCTGATGAGTGGATCCAAACGCTCAAAACCTATCTGCAGGATCGCTTTAAACGGGGCGATAAACTCCTGGGTGTGTGTTTCGGTCACCAACTGCTGGCATTAGCGCTAGGCGGCCATACTGAGCGTGCTGTTAAGGGCTGGGGGGTTGGCATCCACCGTTACGACTTGCCCAATAAGGCGCAGTGGATGAGCCCGGATCTCGAAGACCTGACATTGCTGATCAGTCACCAGGATCAGGTCACTCGCTTGCCTGATAATGCGACGCTGCTGGCTAGCAGTGAGTTCTGTCCGATTGCTTCGTACTGCATTGGTGATCAGGTGCTGTGCTTCCAAGGCCACCCTGAGTTCGTGCACGACTATTCCAAGGCGTTACTCAATGCACGTCAGGAGCACATTGGCGAGGCCGTCTATACAAAAGCAATGGATAGTCTCAGTCAGGAACATCAAGGCCAGACTGTTGCCGAGTGGATGATGCGGTTTGTCGCACAGGGCCGCTCTGGCCTTGAGCAAGCAAGCTAAGACATAAACTGCACAGGGGCCGCTTTAGAGCGGCCTTTTTGTATCTACAGCCAGCCGTAATGTCTGAAGCTGAAATACAAGGCTAGGCAGCCGCTGCCTATCAGACCGAGTACCCCAAAGTAACCATAATGCCAGCTTAGTTCGGGCATATTGTGGAAGTTCATCCCGTAAATACCCGCAACGGCAGTTGGGAAGGCCAGAATGGCAGCCCAGGCTGCGAATTTACGCTGGGTGATGCTCTGCCTGGATGACTCCAGAAGCAGACCAATTTCGATCGCATGGTCGGCCATTTCCCGAAGCCCTGTCAGGTCTTCCAGCAAGCGTTTGACATGGATGCTCACGTCACGGAAGTAGGGCCGCATGTTCTTGTCGATGAAGGGGAATTCTAGGCGTTGCAGCTCTTGGCAGATTTCAGCCAGTGGGCCTATGTAGCGGCGCAGACGAAGTAAGTTGCGGCGTAAGGTCTGGATGCGCTCGACATCGGACTGGCTTAGCGGATGCTTGAGCACATGCTGCTCAATTTCTTCCAGTTCGTTATGAAAGCTGTCCAGCAGCGGCCGGTAGTTCTCAATCACAAAACTGAGGAGGGCGTAGATGACAAAGTCTTCACCGTGCTCAAGCAGTAGTGGTCGGGCTTCACAGCGTTGGCGCACTTGGGAGTAAGGCGGCGAGTTGCCGTAACGGGCACTGATGACGTAACCCGTACCGGCAAACAACTGTGTCTCGATAAAGGTCAGCTCACCGTCCACTAGACACGGTGAATAGAGCACCATAAACAGGGCATCGCCAAAGGTTTCCAGCTTGGGGCGAGTGTGGCGTTGCAGGGCGTCCTCAAGGGCCAGTTCGTGCAGGTTGAATTGCTTTTGAAGGGTACAGAGTTCTTCCTGTTGTGGCTCGTAAAGACCTATCCAGACGAAGTGTCCGGTCTTATTCGCCCACTCGCGGCCTTCATCTAGATCAATATTGGCAACTTTGCGGCCTTTGCAATAAGCCGCAGCGGCGATGACTTGCCCCATGTGATTTCCCTTACCCGCGATAAATTGCCGAACAGCATAGTCGCTTGGACGCCTATGGGGAATGCAGACACGCCGGAGTAAGGCACTAAAGCGATTCAGCGCTTTTGGCTGACCTGTTGATCCAGTTCCGCAATGCATTGCTGCATTTGCGTGCGGCAGTTCTCCATGAGCTGTGGCAGGTCTTTCTTGTCCAAACCTGCTGTGGGAATAGGTGGCAGTGAGCGGATGTGCAGGGTGCCGCCATTCCAGCTATTAAACTTTACGTGTTTAGGGTAGGTACTGACACAAACGGGAATGATGGGCACTCCCGCAGCAACGGCCATCTGAAAGGCACCTTTCTTGAAAGTTTGGAGGCCCTTGCCGTGATTGCGCGTGCCTTCGGGGAACACCCAGATCGAGGTGTCTCTGTTCTTAAGTGCGTCAGTGGTCGCTACCAATGAATGGCGTGCGCGGATGGCGTTATCACGATCGATCAGGATATTGCCGGCGAGCCAGTAGATCTGGCCAAAGAACGGCACCCACTTTAGGCTTTTTTTACCGACGCTTACGGTACGAGGTGGAACGATGCGACTGAATACATACAGATCGAAATTGGACTGGTGGTTGGCAACGAATACACAAGCGCCATGCTGCTCAGTCAGTGAACGGATTTCAGCCTTGAGCTTCCAGCGCAAAATCCATAGGCCTGGAACACTGTAGAGCCTACCGCAAATACGGCTGTTGTCCGGATTAAAGGGGCGACATAGGCAAACTAGCAGGCCGATCAGACTGGCCAGAATAAAGTGCACGCCCATCGCCAACATGCGCAAAATAAACAGCATTCATGACACCTGCAATGGTGAAGAACGCAGGAGTTTACGGTTGCCTTGTGAATTCGGCAATTATCGCCATGGCGTGCCGGTCGGAGGGTTGGGTAACAGATTGGGGCTGCCCATAAATGTAGGGCAGCCCCATTTTTTACACGCTGAAACGGCCTAGTAACCGGTCTTGCTGGGTGACTTGGTCAACCATCAATGTGCATTGACGCACCTGCTCTTCGGAGCCAGTCGAAACCTCATAGCTGATGTCACGAATGTTGGTTGTGTTGCGGTTTATTTCTTCGGTGGTGGCGCTTTGTTCTTCTGCCGCGGTAGCAATTTGCAGGTTCATGTCGTTGATGCGTGTGATCGCATCTCTGATCCGTGCCAGCATGTCATTAGCTGCACTGGCTTCTTCTGCGGTTCTGCTGGCGGAGTCGCGGCTTTGTTGCATGCGAGATTCAGCCTGACGCACGCCTGCTTGCAGCTGGTCGATCATCTGGCGAATTTCTTGTGTCGACTGTTGGGTGCGTGAAGCCAGCGAGCGTACCTCATCGGCGACGACCGCGAACCCTCGGCCAGACTCGCCTGCGCGGGCAGCCTCGATGGCAGCATTGAGTGCGAGCAGGTTGGTCTGATCAGCAATGCTGGTAATAACCGACAAAATCGACTCAATATTCTGGCTGAGTTTGGACAGCTCATTGATTGAGTTGCTGGTCTGATCCATCTCCTCGGCCAGATTCATGATCGCCTCAGTGGATCGGGAAACGACGCGTACACCGTTCTCAGTTTCTTCATTGGCCATTACCGCCGCTTGCGCAGCGGACTGTGCGTTTCGGGCAACCTCTTCTGCAGTGGACGCCATCTCCTGCATTGCCGTGGCGAGTTGATCCAGCTCTTGCATCTGCTGTTGCAGCCGGGTGGCGCTCTGATGAGCGCTATTGGACGTCAGAGTGGTACTTTCCCGCACTTGCCTGGAGTTGCCCATTACATCTCGGATCAGGTGTTGCAGGGTTTCGATGAAACTGTTGAAGTCTTTGGCGACTAGGGATATTTCATCATTACCTTGTGCAGGCAGACGGCGCGTGAGGTCACCTTGGCCACTGTTCACCTCCACTAGGGAGTTGTGTAAATGGTTAAGTGGCTTCAGTAGGGTATTCATCAGAACAATCAGCACAATTAGGCTAATCACGACGCCTAAAACAGTTCCAACCACGGCACTCCAGCTTAGGGAGTTGGCTTCGGCCATGATGATCTCCTTATCCAGCACAACTCCGATGTACCAATCCATACCTTTCAGGTTGGGTAAAGGCGTGAAAGAAACTAATAAGTCCTTATCGGCGGCACTAATGTCAGTAATATTAGTTGTTAACTGTGGAGCCTGGCCATCGAACAACTCGCGGTAATTTTTGCCGTCGTAGGAATGGTCAGGATGGGCGATGATGTTGCCATTCTTGCTCATTAAAAAGGTGTAGCCAGCACCATTGAAGTCCAGGGTGTTGATCGCGTCAGAGATGTTCTTGAGGCTGATATCACCACCAATCGCCCCCAACAAATTACCGTTGTCTGTCAGCGGGGCTACAGCTGAGATGAGAGTCTCGCCTGTGGTGCTGTCGACGTAGGGTTCGGTTAATACCGCCTGTTTCGCGGCGATTCCAATGCTGTACCACGGACGCTTCCTGCCATCCCAATCAGCACTCGGATTCCAACTTTCCGTGTTTTTGATGGGTTTGCCATCACTGGTCAGGGTGCCAAACACCAGGAGGAATTCGTTGACCAGCGTCTGGGTGGTGATTACACGCTGCGTTTCTTCAGGGCTGTAATTGCGGTCAATGGTCTGCGAGGCAAGATCCATCAGCTTGAGCTTGGCGTTGAGCCAGTTCTCAATCTGTCGGGCTAGGGCGCCACTGGTTTCGTCAATGTTTTCACTGACCTGCGCGTACAGCGAACTGCGCACCTGGGTTACCTGGGAGACCGACAGCAATGTGGTCGTCAGCAGCAAGACTACGGCGGCTGCTAACCCCACCTTGTGGGAAATCTTCATGGCGCGCTCCATTGTTATTTTTTTAGGTAATCGGCTCGTTCTTCGCGTACTTGAATATTTGGATGGTTAATGCTGGCACTTACAGCATAGCCCGTAAAAAACAGGCTAAATAAATGCCCGGCAGGAGCCGGGCTTTATGACGTATCAGATTGTTACAGCGCGTGTTGTTTATCCAGTTCAACCGCTTGGGCAAGCTCATCAAGCAATGCACTGCGTACTTTCAGCTTGGTGTTCTTGTGCGCCTTCATGTTGATCTTTTTCATTTGCTCTGCAACCGCGAGGGCAGTTGCCTGTAGCTGCTCGGCCGGTACCACTTTGTCAAAGAAGCCGGCATCCAGCGCACCTTGTGGATCAAACATCTCGCCATTGATCACAGAACGCTGGAAATGCTGCTTATGCAGACGGTCACGAGCCAGTGCAATACCTGCGTGGTGCATGGTCATGCCGATCAATACCTCATTCAGACCAATGCTGAATGGCCCTTCAATGCCAATGCGGTAATCCGCTGACAACAACAGGAACGCACCTTTTGCTACGGCATGGCCGGGGCAGGCAACGATGATCGGGAAGGGGTGAGACAGCATGCGGCGGGACAGGGTTGAGCCGGAGGCGACCAGGTTAATGGCATTCTCCGGGCTGGAGGTCATCACCTTCAGGTCATAACCGCCGGAAAGAATGCCTGGCTGACCCGTGATAATAACAATTGCACGATCCTGCTCGGCGCGATCCAGCGCAGCATTTAATGCAGCCACGACATCCGGGGAAATTGCATTGACCTTGCCGTTGCTCAGGGTCAGCGTGGCAATGCCATTGTCTAATTGGTAACTGATCAGCTCACTCATGGGGCGATTTCCTTGTTAAAAGTTGTGCAGACGTTACTCATACCCTGTGCGACGGTAAAGCCTCATAGCTGACCGTTAAGTCATGCTGTGCGTGTGCAGGCTATAGCCTGTATCCACTTTGCCAATTGGCCGAGAGTCGCCGGAGTACCTACATTGCGGGTTTTTCGCAGGAGGAACCCGCAATGTCTGACAGTCCTAAGCAGAAGACACGCTGGAGAGGCTGCCTGGCTCTGCTATTACTGATCGCCCTGATGTGGGCATCGGCAGGTGATTCGGCGCAGGAAAGAACAGGCCTTGTGGCCATTTTTGCACTGAGCCTGTTTATTTCGCTTGGCTTCATTCTGTTTGGCCGTGAACGAATAGATCCAGGCAGCAAGTGACCCTATCGCGACAGCAGATTCTTCATAAGCGCATGAAATTTTTGAAAAAAACCTTTGCGTTCTAATAAATGTTCGATTACATTAGCGCACCTCGAAACGGCAAACGCCTAACGAGATCCGGTGAAGTGTCCGAGTGGTTGAAGGAGCACGCCTGGAAAGTGTGTATACGGGAAACCGTATCAAGAGTTCGAATCTCTTCTTCACCGCCACTTTCAAAAAAGCCCCGTAGCTGAAAAGTTACGGGGCTTTTTCATTTCTGTCATGCCTGCGGTTGCTAAATTGCTACAAAGCAGGGGGGGGTAGAAAGTCCAGTGCCACTGGCGTTGCGAGGACTCCTAGATTATGACTTACGACTGATTAGGCCTATATAGTGGTCGTAAGGTAAGGCCTTTGAGGCAGCGGATTGTCGCGCGTGAATTTGGGACGTGCCATGCACTAGTGGCGAAGGAGTCTGTGATGCTATTTGATGAGGAGGAGTTAAAGCGCAGGGCTGATTACATGGCTGAAAACGGTGGAATTCAACCGATGCATGGGGTGTTTTACAACTACTCCATACGCTATACAGCAGAGTGCGCCCTTAACGCATTTTTATTATACGAGGAGTTGCTTGAGTGTGACTCTGAGGCATGGGAGTTAGTAAGTTCTGTGCAGGAGGCTATCGGGCATGCAGGGGCTCTATCTAGATATTTTTGGCCTCCGGTTAAACCGAAGGACAACAGTCCTTTTGCACGTCATAAAACCGCACGAGGAGCTTCATTAAGAAAGCACTACGGGCTCACCGAGGACTCGCCACTTTGTATGGAAGGATTGCGGAAAGCAAGGAATGCTTGGGAGCACTTTGACGAGAGATTGGACGTGTATTTGCTCAAGCATTTGGCCGGAGAATTCATACCTGAGCCTCTTGTGGCTTCTCACGCGCTCGCAGATAGCCCAGTGAAAAAAGTCTTCAAACTGATAGATCCTGAGGCGCAGTGCTTAGTTCTTTTGGGAGAAAAGTTTTTCTTTGGCCCAATCCGTGACGAGGTTATCCGCATTCTGTCGCACTTTTCTGAGTACAAGAATCTATCCGATAGATTGATCGGGCATCGTGAGGTGGTGGGAAAAGGAGGGCTTGAGCCGGGTTAGTTCAAAATACTCGTACATACCCAGTTCATCTCCCGTCTGTATGGCTTGTAGATAGCCGTATCTGTGAACGAATCGGGTCTTCAAAAGCTCGAATCGCTTCTTCACCGCCACTTTCAAATAAGCCCCGTAGCTGAAAAGTTACGGGGCTTTTTGTTTTGCGGCCCGAAGCATTGGTGAAATTAAATTTCCAATCTGGCAATTGTGCGCCTGCTCGGCTCTGCCGATGTTTCTGAGGCAAGGCATGGACGGGCTGATTCAGGTGCTACTGCCATTCACGTGGCGATATCCGTATGCGCAGCTAAGCTTTAGAAAAGGAGGGTGAGGCGATGAGTGATAAAGATGAACGTCAGCCGCTAACGCTAAAAGAGCTGTTGCAGAGCGTGTTAAGTGCGGCGTTAGGGGTACAAAGCGGAAAAAACCGTGCGCGTGATTTTTCCCGGGGGACGCCAGGGCAGTTCATTATCCTGGGGGTGACATTTACCATCCTGTTTGTGCTGATGGTCTACTTGCTAGTTAGGCTTGTGCTGCACTTCGCAGGTGTGTGAGAACGCTGGTCAGTGCAGCATGTCTTCGATTGAGAACTGGTAGTCCTTGATTTGAGGCTTGTAAACCGCACTGAAGTTTTTGAAGTTAAGGCCATAACCGGGCATTTTCATGTGCCGCATCAGCTGGGCTGCTTGTTTCTCATCCACAAGGGTGAACAGGTCGTCTACTCGGTCTTTTCCGCCGCGCTCTGCGAAGTCTTTTCCGGCGTGGTAGTCATGGAGCATGACTACGGCCCAAGCCCCAAGTGAGAAGTGGCCACTAGTCAGCGCTGAAATTTGGTTATTGATGCGTGCTTTGAATACGTTATCCGAGTTGTTGAGGGCCGATAGGTATATATCCCGGCCGGGTGTTCTGCCGAGCTCTTGTGCTGCGTCCATTACGCCGAAAGCCATTTCGTCATTAGCAGACCAGGCCAGCTGTGCATCGGGGTGGCGCTTGAGCAGAACTTTGGCTTGTTCGTAGGCGCGTTGACGGCTCCACTCTCCAACGACTGTCTGTTGCAACTTTATTTCAGGGTGCTCCGCAAGTGCTTGCCGTAGTCCCTGTTCGCGTAGGGCGGAGGAAGGTGTAGAGCGAATGCCATTAAACGCGAGCATGCTGCCAGGTTGGCCGGACAGTTTCTCAATTAGGGCTTTGGCCATCAGGTATCCCGCGTGCTGGTCATTTGCGATCAGGCTGCCAATCCAGTTTTTATAGCGTTCACGTGTGCCACCGCTTAGGGTCTGTTGTTCGGGGGTCAGGGTGCTGTGAAGGCTGAAAAGTTTGACCGGCGTTTCAGCGAAAATACGTAAGATTTCGGGGCCTACATACATTTCATTCACAAAAATGATGTAGTCGGGCTGTAGGGGGCCGACTGTCAGGGTGTGGGCGTTTTTCAGAATGCGTTCCCGTTGGCGCTCGCCATACAGGATTCTAAGGTTGACCCCTAGGTCTTTGGCTGCTGCCTGCATAAATTCGGAGTAACTCACCCAAAATGGTTCATTAGCGAAGCCAGGGTTGAGAAATACTATGTCAGCAGGCTTGGCGGCTGCGTTAGTGGAGGCTTGAGCGAGCTGCGCAAACATCAGTGCGGCGGCTACGACTAAAAGCCTTAATGCTGAACTGAACACACGGATTCTCCTGATAGGGTTCGGGAGTATATCTGGAAAATCATGCCATTTTGATGGCCTTAAAGTATTTACTCTATAGCGGCAGACTGTCTGGGAAGCGCTCGCTACAATTCGCGCTCTCTTTAAGCGGGTGCGTTATGTCTTTGTTAGAGGTTGTTGCGTCGGCAATCGGTATTCTGGCTGTATGGCTTACGATTCGGCAGAACACGTGGTGTTGGCCTGTTGGGTTGGCCATGGTGCTGATGTACGCCTGGATTTTTTATGACACTCGCCTCTACTCCAATATGTTGTTGCAGATGGTGTATGCCTTGCTGCAAGGCTATGGGTGGTGGATGTGGCTACGGGGCGGAGACTCGGGGGGCGGGGTTCAGGTTGGACGCTTAAGTGTTAGCCGATTGGCCGCGGGTCTTGTGTCTGGCGCACTACTTTCATTGGTTTTGGGTTATGCAATGGCAACCTATACCGAGGCGAGTGCCCCCTGGCAGGACGCAAGTTTGAGCGCCTTTAGTTTGGTGGCTCAGGTGTGGATGGCGCAGAAGCGTATAGAGAGCTGGTTGCTCTGGATCCTATTAGATGCGTTGTTTGTTGGTCTCTTTCTACAGCAGGGCTTATATCTGACTGCAGCTTTGTATGTAGCCTTTACGCTGCTAGCTGTTCGCGGCTGGGCGGCCTGGCGGCGTGACTTGGCTACGGAGCCAGTATGAAGATAGTGGTTTTGACCGGGCCAGAGTCAAGTGGAAAGAGTTGGCTGTCGAAAGAGTTAAACGCGCAGTTGGGCGGGTTGGTGGTTGGAGAGTATGTGCGCTTTTTTATCGAAGAAAAGCAGCGTGATACATGCTACGAAGACATCACCCCCATCGCTTTAGGGCAATTGGAGTGGGAGGATCAGGCTAGATCGTCCGATACGGAGCTACTGGTCCTGGACACACACCTACTGAGTAATATTCTGTGGAGTCGTACGCTGTTTGGGGCCGTGCCTGAGTGGATCGAACGAGCATTACTCGAACGTCAATATGGACTGCATATCTTGCTCAGTCCGGAAGGTGTCGAGTGGGTTGATGATGGACAGCGCTGTCAGCCAGAGCTTGAGCGGCGGCTTGACTTCTACATGGCCTGCAAGCAATGGTTGAGTGACAATAATCAGCGTTTTGTTGAAGTGGCGGGCGATTGGGGGCAGCGAAGAGAGCGTGTGCTTGATGTTGTTCAGCGCTGGCTTGCAGAGCGCGGCTGATACGTGTTGTTGAGTCAGAGAAGGGGCACGACTCAGAGTCTGGGCCCGGCTTTTGCTGCTTGCCGGGCTCATCATGGTTAACGACTGTTTCACTCAGCCTGATAAGTCAGCAGGCTGTCCTGTTCCTTGAGCGCCTTTCTCAAGTCTGAAGGAATGCTGCCTGAGCGCATGGCCAGCTCCAAGCGGATATTTTCCAACGCTTGGGCAAAGGAGTCAGGATCGCCGCGCTGTGTCTTGGTCAGAACACGGCTGCAAGAGGTGGCATCGTTGTCGTCAAGTAAGGAAAGAACGATGCCGCCGTCTGGCCGGGGATCACTGAACGTTACACGCAATGGCGAAAACATTTTTTCTACAAATGGACGGTTGATGTTTTCCATAACAATCTTCTTCCAAGTGAGTGAAAAATATTCGATCACAACATAGAACATTAGTTCTCTATATTGTGTTTATCCGTTAATTGCTCTTTTGGCGCGGTCAATCACTTGTTGCAGATTGGCCTGGCTGTATTGGCCGGGATAAAGACGCTGTGTGTGTCGCGCGATGCCCGACTTGTTTACAACTGTAAAACTGAAGCTGCCATTGCGCGGTGCAAGAATATGGCAGTCAAGTGGAGCAAATGCATTGGTAAGGGTGCTAACTGCATCCTGGATCTGATGATGTGTATTCATTTTTATAGTGTTTCCTAAACGCTGCGCATCTATGCGCTAAGTAAAACTCCATGCGCACGACCCAAACGGTGGTCGTGAAGAATGGAACTGATTATGTGTGCGGATGGCTATTGGCCGGCACTGGGTCAGTACCCACGAGGTTGGCTAAGTCTGCTTTAGAAGAGATGGCCAAATCAGTCAGAAGTAGCATTGGGATCAGAGCTGTGCGGCATCTTGGCAGATGCGCTCTGAATCGAGCTATTAAAAGGGCCTTAGAGGCCATTTGACTTACAGCTTGGTACAAACAGACAACATCATACTGCTTTGGTTAAAAAATATCCAGTGCATTTTTTGAACACGCTGACGCGTCTTATGAAGACACCCTCATTCGGATGCAATTTACCCCATGCTCCGTTACGATTAGGGATCAATCGCTTTCTCTCACGATAGGTATCAATGAGTTATCAGGTTCTAGCACGTAAGTGGCGTCCGCGCTCATTCAACGAAATGGTTGGGCAAACCCATGTGCTCAAGGCGTTGATCAACGCTTTAGACAGCCAGCGCCTGCACCATGCCTATCTATTCACCGGCACGCGTGGGGTGGGGAAGACCACCATTGCGCGCATTATTGCCAAGTGCTTGAACTGCGAGACCGGTATCAGCTCTACGCCCTGCGGCGTTTGTTCGGTCTGCAAGGAAATTGATGAAGGGCGCTTTGTCGATCTAATTGAGGTCGATGCGGCGAGCCGAACCAAGGTCGAAGATACCCGTGAGCTGCTGGACAACGTCCAGTATTCGCCGAGCCGTGGGCGATTCAAGGTCTACCTGATCGACGAAGTGCACATGCTCTCAACCAGTTCCTTTAACGCTCTGTTGAAGACACTGGAGGAGCCGCCACCCCATGTGAAATTCCTGCTCGCGACTACAGATCCACAGAAGTTGCCAGTAACGGTGCTGTCCCGCTGCTTGCAGTTCTCTCTGAAGAACATGCCCCCTGAGCGTGTCGTTGACCACCTCTCCCATGTACTGACTGCTGAGCAGATTCCGTTTGAGCAGGATGCCTTGTGGCTGTTGGGGCGTGCGGCCGATGGGTCCATGCGGGATGCCATGAGCCTTACCGATCAGGCGATTGCCTTCGGCGAAGGTAAAGTGCTGGCAGCGGACGTCCGCGCTATGCTGGGTACGCTTGATCATGGCCAAGTCTATGGTGTGCTGCATGCATTGCTAGAAGGTGATGCACGTAAACTGATTGAGGCCGTGCGTCATTTGGCCGAGCAAGGGCCAGACTGGAATGGCGTGCTGGCTGAGATGCTCAATGTGCTGCACCGCGTTGCGGTTGCCCAGGCGCTACCTGAGGCCGTCGATAATGGCCAAGGTGACCGTGAGCGCGTGCTGGAGTTGGCTCAGGCGTTGCCTGCAGAGGACGTACAATTCTATTACCAGATGGGCTTGATCGGCCGTCGTGATCTGCCTCTGGCTCCCGAGCCGCGAAGCGGTTTTGAAATGGTGCTTCTGCGGATGCTGGCCTTCCGACCAGCTGATAATCAGGATGTTCCCCGGATAGCGCTAAAGCCTCTGGGAATCAGCCAGGCCACTGCTGATTCAACGAGTAACACAGTGGCCAGTGCCGGAACACCGGCGCTGGCGCATCCTGTTATGCCAATCGAAGCAGCGACTGAAGCCGCTGTTGAGCCTGAGCCCGTAGAGACAGTTACTCAAGCTATTGAGCAGACGGATGCGGCGTTTGTTGTCACAGAGCAGAAAGCACCTGAGGCCTTGCAATCGCAGCCAATAGACGCTCAGCCTGTTGCACCTGCACCTGCACCTGCACCTGTCGAGTCTGTGGCAGCTCAGGAAGTCAGCGGTATTGATCTGCCTTGGGAAGAGCAGAAGGCTCCTGAGTCGGAACCGGCAGCTGTGGTTGCTGAGGCTGAGACTCAGACAGCCATAGAAGTTGACGTGCACGTTGAGCCTGAAACCATCGATGCGGCGGCTCCGGGTGAACCAGTTGCAGAGCCAGCTGAGGAGGTATCGCTTGCACCCTCGATAGAGGCAGCAGTTGAAGATGATGACGAGCCACCGCTTGGTGACTACGATTATGTTGATGTAGACGCCGACTCGTTTGACTATGACTTCGCTGTCGCGGATGCCGAAGAAGTCGCCGAGCCTGAGGTATTGCCTGCTGTGGCGCCCGCCACGGGGCTGGCTGCCGAGTGGCTGGAGATGTTCCCAAGATTGGGCCTTTCCGGCCTTACAGGCAGTATCGGAGCCAACTGCACCCTGATATCGGTTGAAGGTGATAACTGGTTATTGCACCTGGACCCCGCACATTCAGCGCTATTCAATGCCACGCAGCAGCGTCGTTTGAATGATGCTCTGAATCAATTCCAGGGCAGAGAAGTGAAACTGCGCGTGGAGTTGCTTAAGCCGGAACAGGAAACGCCTGCTCAGGCTGCTGCACGCCACCGTGCCGAGCGTCAGCGTGATGCTGAGCGCTCTATCCAGCAGGACCCAATTGTCCAGCAGATGATTCAACAGTTCGGTGCGGTTATTCGTGCCGACAGTATTGAGCCGCTGAATAACAACCTCAACGCCTAATTACCGAGGATTTACACCATGATGAAAGGTGGAATGGCTGGCCTGATGAAGCAGGCTCAGCAAATGCAGGAAAAGATGCAGAAAATGCAGGAAGAGTTGGCTAATGCCGAAGTAACTGGGCAATCCGGTGCAGGCTTGGTCAGCGTGGTCATGACTGGCCGCCACGACGTTAAGCGCATCACGTTGGACGACAGCCTCATGCAGGAAGACAAAGAGGTTCTGGAAGACCTGATTGCCGCTGCGGTTAATGATGCCGTGCGCAAGGTTGAGCAGAACAGCCAGGACAAAATGTCCGGTATGACCGCTGGGATGCAACTGCCACCCGGTTTCAAACTGCCTTTCTAAAGCTGTTTGTTGCGAGATGTGGACGCACCGCATCTCGCATTTCTGTCTACGACCGCCTTAACGGTTCGCCGCCACTGCACGAGTTGTTACATGAGCTTTAGTCCTCTGATTCGCCACTTGATAGATTCCTTGCGTAGCCTGCCCGGCGTTGGGCAGAAAACAGCTCAGCGCATGGCGCTTCACCTGCTTGAGCGGGATCGTACTGGCGGACTGCGTCTAGCAGAGGCGCTTAGTGCAGCAATGGCGGGAGTGGGGCATTGCCGACAATGCCGTAGTCTGAGTGAGGATGAGGTGTGCCAGCTATGCCTCGACAGCCGCCGCGATGATAGCCTGCTGTGTGTCGTGCAAGGCCCGGTTGATGTATACGCTGTAGAGCAAACGGGTTACCGGGGGCGTTATTTCGTGCTCAAAGGGCATCTATCACCATTAGATGGCCTAGGCCCTGAGGCCATCGGAATACCTGAGCTGCTTCAGCGGATTGAGGCTGGCCAGTTCAGCGAGATCATCCTGGCGACCAACCCGACAGTCGAAGGAGAGGCCACTGCTCATTACATAGCTCAGGTGCTCGCTGATAAAAATTTGAGCGTTACACGGCTTGCTCACGGTATGCCGCTGGGTGGTGAGCTAGAACTCGTGGATGGTGGAACGCTGGCTCACGCCCTGGCTGGCCGTCGTCCAATCAGCCTTTAAGTATCCATACTGCTTGTTGTCCGCGCTGCTGGTAGCACCGCGGCTATTTTGTGTGCCTGCTGCTTTCAACTGAAGCGCTTGATAGCCAAGCAAGCGCTTGGTATGGTTCCGTAAAATAACAACGGGACCTCTTACATGGCCGCATTTCAGGAATATTTCGATGAAACTCACCAGCTGGTCCGCGATTCGGTGCGCCGTTTCGTTGAGCGAGAAATTCTCCCCTTCATTGATGAATGGGAGGAGGCTGAGAGCTTCCCCCGTGCGCTCTACAAGAAGGCTGGTGAGGCTGGCATTCTAGGCATCGGTTTTCCTGAACAATTTGGTGGAAGCCATGAGGGGGACCTGTTTGCCAAGATTGCCGCCAGCGAGGAGCTTATTCGCTGTGGATCAACAGGGCTTGTATCAGCCTTGTGCTCTCTGGATATTGGTTTGCCCCCAGTGTTGAAGTGGGCCAAGCCGCATGTTCGTGATCGTGTCGTGCCTGAGGTGCTAGCTGGCGAAAAGATCATCTCGCTGGCGATAACCGAGCCAAGCGGCGGTTCTGATGTCGCTAATCTCAAGACCCGCGCAGTAAAAGAGGGTGATTTCTACAGGGTAACCGGCAGTAAGACCTTTATCACCAGTGGCACACGTGCGGATTACTACACAGTTGCGGTGCGCACCGGTGGAGAAGGCTTTTCGGGTGTCAGCTTGCTTCTGATAGAGAAAGGCACGCCAGGTTTCACGGTTGGCCGGAAACTGAAAAAAATGGGCTGGTGGTGTTCGGATACGGCGGAGCTGTTCTTTGATGACTGCATGGTGCCGGCTGAAAACCTGATTGGCGTCGAGAATATGGGCTTTGCTGGCATCATGGCCAACTTCCAGTCTGAGCGCTTGGCCCTGGCCCTGATGGCCAACATGACCTCGCAGATGGCGCTTGAAGATGCATTGACCTGGGCTAAAGACCGTAAAGCCTTTGGTAAGCCGATTGGCAAGTTTCAGGTGATCAAACACCGGCTAGCAGAAATGGCAACCCAATTGGAGGTGTCCCGCGAGTTCACCTACAGGCAGGCGGCGAAAATGGCGGCGGGTAAGAGTGTCATCAAGGAGATCTCCATGGCGAAGAACTTTGCCACGGACGTGTCCGATCGTATCACGTACGATGCAACCCAGTTGCTGGGGGGCATGGGCTTTATGCGTGAAAGCCGAGTTGAGCGCCTGTATCGAGACAACCGTATTCTTTCGATTGGGGGCGGTACGCGTGAGATCATGAACGAGATCATCAGCAAGCAAATGGGCTTGTGATTCTGTTGTTTCAATAAAAACAAACCCCGCAAAAGCGGGGTTTGTTTTTCAGAGCGAGAAGTTAAGCAGGCTTAACTTCTTCGGCCTGCATACCTTTCTGGCCGCGAGCGGGCACATAGGTAACTGTCTGGCCTTCTTTCAGAGTTTTAAAGCCGTCAGCCTGGATGGCTTTGAAGTGCACAAAGAGGTCGTCGCCACCGTTAGCTGGAGTAATGAAGCCGAAGCCTTTTTCATCGTTGAACCATTTAACGGTGCCAGTTTCGCGATTTGCCATGGTGTGTCTCTTGAATCGTTTTGAAGTGCAGGGCCAGACGAGGCGCCTACGTGGTTTGCCGGATACGGGGATCTGACCTAATCATCATATGCGGTTTTTCTGAGAAGTGCTGCCTCTAACATCAATAATTCATGCGTAATCTGCTAGTTGGTACACACTCTCGTACCATTAATCAGCTTTCAGTCCTGTCTCCGCGCTGCGAAGCGCATAGCAGCTGTCACTATGTTCTGATAGAAGGCTGGGAACAGTCGTTGCATCAAGTCAATCACGTAGGCATCCGGACCAATAAGGATTCTGCGTTTGTTTTTTAGCACGCCTGCAAGAATGACCTGTGCAGCTTTCTCTGGAGTTGTTTTGAGAAGGTGATTGAATTGCTGCTTAGCGTTATCCGGATTTGTGCCAGTCAGGTTATCCATACTGGCATTCACGCGGGCACTGTTGGCGATATTGGTTTTGATTCCCCCAGGGTGTACGCAACTGGCTGAAATTCCATATCTGCCTATATCCAACTCCTGCCGTAGTGACTCGGTAAATCCCCTGACGGCGAATTTACTGGAGTTGTAAGCGCTCATGCCGGGCTGTGCGAATAAGCCGAATACACTTGAAATATTGATGATATGGCCGTTACCGCTTGCCTTTATATGGGGAAGAAAGGCTTTGGTGCCGTTTACCACGCCCCAAAAGTTGATGGACATGATCCATTCGTAATCGTCGAAGTCATTGCCCTCGGTCGTACCACCTTGAGCTACACCAGCGTTATTGAAGATCATGTTTACGCGGCCATGTTCGTTGACCACCTGACCAGCCCAAGCCAAAACAGCCTGCCGATCTGCCACGTTCACGGCATGCTCGCTCACGCTAACGCCCAGTGCACGGGCTTGCTTGGCCGTCTCACTAAGCCCCTGAGTGTTGACGTCTGAGAGTGCTAGATGACATCCCTGCCGCGCCAGGTTCAGGGCAAGGGCTCGACCGATACCAGATCCTGCACCGGTGATGGCGGCGACTTGATCGTTAAAGGTGTTCATACACTGATTTCCTTGGCGCAGCCTGGGTAATTATTGACTCGCCAGGTGCCACCGACGCCTTGATCCTTTTCGATCAGGATAAAATCATTTTCCCCCGCCTCTTTCAGGCGAATGGCCATGCCAATGCCAGAGAAGCCTGTGCCGATAATGGCCACCTTGTAGTGAGGTACAGGTTGTGGAGGTTTTTCGTGTGTATTCATGACCAGGCACCTATTATTATTGCTGGTTGTATACAACTGTCTACTAAGGTATTCAGTTGTATACCATTCGGCAAGCCATGATTTCATCAGCCAATATTTGGGTAGGGTATGTCCACGCTCGAGATCGAACCCAGTAGTGTTGCACCGGGTAAACAATCACTGATTGATGCTGCATTGCGTTTGACCAGCACCAGTAGGAGCTTAAGCAGTGTGGGGCTTCGTGAATTGGCCAGAGAGGCTGGGCTTAACCCGAATACTTTCTATCGCCATTTTCGTGATGTGGACGATTTGGGGCTGACCATCATTCGTAAGATCGCGTTGGAACTCAGGCAGCCACTCCGGGATTTGCGTCGGGCGGCGGCAGAGCGGGTCCAACATTCATCAGCCAATGGTGCTGAGCTGTTCGGGATCGACTTGCAGCGCAGTCGGTTGGTTTGTCATGAAACCGTTCAGCTATTTTTCGATTTTGTGGAGCAGAACCCGCAAGCTTTTTTCATCGGCGTGCGTGAGTTGCACGGTTCATCGGTGTTAATGCGCAAGGCTTTGGGGGAGTTGATGGATGATTTAGCGCTGGATATGGCGGACGACATCAGAGCCTACAAGCTGTTGCCCGAGATGTTGGCGCGCGAAGTTGTTTTGGAGATTTCCGGTGTGATCAGCCGCAATCTGTTTCAGCAGTCGCTGGATTACATTGCCCTGCCAGAAAAGCGTGGAGCGGTTAGAGCAATGGCGGAAGAACAGATCGTCATGCTGTTTACCGGTGCCAGCGTATTGCAAAGCATGGGGCAATTGCAGTTGCCTGTCAGCGACTAGCCTCTACAAACAGGTGCAGGCGGTGCATGAGCAGGCACCGCCAAGCTGGTGGCCCTAGCTGCTGAATCCTAAGCGGTCACGCCACCGCTGTTCCAAGGCTTTGCTGTCGTGGTCATAGGGGTGGAAATCGGGGCGGTAATAGCTCAGATAAGGCCGGATAATACCGGTTAGGTATCCATTGCGAGGGCTGAGCAGGGTTTTCAGGCCCTTGCCCCAGCTGCGCCAGTTGAACAGTTGGCCATCCTTGCGCAGAAGGTGAAGCTGGAACCAGCCGATCACCCCGAAAAAGAGGAGTGTGGATACTGTCATGGTGCCAATGCGGGTGAAATATCCGCCGCCGACGGCTTGAAATACGTCGTAGGCAACCGCTTTGTGCTCATTCTCTTCAATAGCGTGCCACATCCACAGTTGATAGAGCCTTGGATCGTTCATCTGGCAGGTAAGGTCTTCGCGCTGGAGAATCTGCTCAGCCATTGTCGCGGTGAAGTGTTCCAGAGCGCAGGTGATGCCCAAGCGCTGCTTGACGGAGCTGAAGCGGGTTACCCATTCCAGTAGCACTTTGATTCTTAGCTCCAGACGATGGAGGTCAATGTTGTGCTCGGCTGCGTATTGGTTGTACGCAGCATGTTCTTTGGAATGCATGGCCTCCTGGCCGATAAAGGCGCTGATGTCTTTTTTCAGCTGAGGATCATCAATGCGATCGCGTACCGCCCGCACACTGTCCACGAAGAACTTTTCTCCATAGGGGAACAGCGAAGAAAGGTTATTCATGAAATGGCTGAGAAAGGGATCTCCAGCGAACCAGTACTTCTAGCTTTCACTGAAGTTAAAGTCCATGCGGCGGACCGGGAAGCTGGGAGCGGGAAGTTTGGCTTGGGCAGACATAAGACAACTCCTGAGCATTGATCGGCATGCGAACATTTGATCGCTGGAGTGATCATTAGTTGCTCAGGTGATTTTGCACAGGTCATATCCGGCCAGAGCGACAAAATTACGCCAACTTATGGTTGGTGTTAGGGCTCTAGCGGGGCAGGCACCCACGGTGGGCGCCAGCGCTGTTACTGCTCGGTGAGGCTGTAATAGGTCAGGGCAAATGTCGGGATGCCACTGTCCATCAGCTTTTGCGAGCCGCCGAGTTCAGGCAGGTCAATGATGGCGGCCGCTTCGACGACGGTTGCACGCAAGCGCCGCACTAGCTGAGCTGCGGCGAGGAGGGTGCCACCGGTGGCAATCAGGTCGTCGAAGATCAGTACTCTGTCGCCTTCGCAAAGGCTGTCGGTGTGTACTTCAAGACGAGCCTCACCGTATTCAGTCTGGTAGCTCTCGGTCAGCACTTCAGCCGGTAACTTACCTTGCTTACGAAACAAAACCAGGGGTTTGTTGAGCTCGTGGGCGACAATAGAGCCGATCAGGAAGCCGCGGGCATCCAGGGCGCCAATGTGGCTGAAGTCGGCCTCGATGTAGCGCTGAACGAATGTGTCAACGATCATGCGCATCGCCCGTGGTGACTGAAACAGTGGTGTGATATCTCGAAAGATCACGCCAGGCTTGGGGAAGTCCACCACAGGACGGATAAGCGTTTTGATCGTGAAATCATCGTAAGGCATGAAAATGTCCCGGCTATTGACTAGTTACCGCCTGCCAGTGAGCACAGCTCGATAGGATCAAGGATGCGAACTTCCTTGCCTTCGGCCTCCAGCAGTTTGTTCTGCTGAAAACGGGTGAAGACCCTAGAGACTGTTTCGACAGCAAGGCCGAGATAATTGCCAATTTCGTTACGGGACATCGACAGGCGGAACTGATTGGCCGAAAAACCACGGGCGCGGAAGCGCGCGGAGAGGTTGACCAGGAATGTGGCAATGCGCTCGTCAGCGGTCTTTTTCGACAGCAGCAGCATCATTTGCTGATCTTCGCGTATCTCACGGCTCATGATGCGCATCATCTGGCGGCGCAGCATAGGCAGTTGCAGAGCCAGTTCATCCAGTCGTTCGAAAGGAATTTCGCAAACGGAGGTTGTTTCCAGGGCAACCGCGGAAACAGGATAGATCTCGCTGTCCATGGCTGACAGGCCAACCAGCTCACTGGGAAGGTGGAAACCAGTGATTTGCTCGTCGCCAGCATCACTGAGGCTGAAGGTTTTCAAGGCCCCGGCACGCACAGCGAAAACTGAGTTGAACGCATCACCCTGACGGAAGAGAAACTCTCCCTTCTTAAGCGGCCGTCCGCGTTTGACGATTTCATCGAGGGCGTCCATGTCTTCAAGATTCAAAGACAGTGGCAAACACAGCGTCGCCAAGCTGCAATCTTTGCAATGCGCTTGGTGAGGTGCGTGAATTTTGATGCATTCAGACATCTGGAGTTCCTGAACTAAGCACACAACATACTTAAGGGTAACCCAGTGACAGGCTAGGAGCCAAATGAATGCTTGGGTTTGAATGAATACTGTTAAAGCTTGTTACAAATAGAGCGATAAAAGAGGGTAATCCAATTTTTCAAAGAGATTTTCAATGAAAATTTCAGAAGCCGAACTTGCTGGGCGGATCAATCGAACGATAGAGGCCAATACACAAGCAGAGGGCAAAGGCGCAGCTGAGCCTGAGAGATTTTTCGACAGTGTGCGGGTAAGTCTTTCAGAAGGCGCACGGGCCCGCTCAATGTCAGAGCAAGCTGACAAAGCTATTGATGAGAGCGATTTGCCTGGGGATGTGAAGACCATCCTTAAGATGATTCGGGAGTTGAAGGAAAAACTGGCCGAGGCCTTGCTCAGGCTGCGTGAAACGATGAGTGATGACACGCTAACGCCGGATGAGAGGAGAGTGCTGCTGGAATCCATTCAGCTGGAGGTCAGTACGTTGCAGTCCGCCTTGACGAAGGCTAATGCGTCGCTAATTGATGCGATGAAGCTGCATGGCCTGTCCGATCTGCAAATTTCGGAGGCCTTGCAGCTACTTCAGCTCTGATAACGGTGCTAGATGACCCTGGAAAAACGTTGCTGACTGCTCTCATGCAAATAGTGGTCAAACAGCATGCACAACGACCTGACAAGCAGCCGTCCTGCTGGCGTTACTTCGATATCGTCAGGCGTCAGTACGATGAGACCATCCCGGTTCATTTGTTCCAATGCAGGCCAGACATCGGCAAAGTACTGGTAGAAGTTAATGCCATACGCCTGCTCAATATCAGCGAAACGCAAGTAGAAGTGGCAGATTAATTGCTGGATGACTGCACGGCGCAGGCGGTCATCATCGTCGCAAATCAGCCCGCGACACGTCGCCAGTTGGTTAGCCTGGATTCGATCCTGATAAACAGCAAGATCGCTGCTGTTCTGGCAGTACAGGTCACCTATCTGGCTGATTGAAGACACGCCTAGGCCAATCAAGTCGCAATGACCATGGGTGGTGTAGCCCTGGAAGTTGCGTTGCAGCGTGCCGTCTTCCTGGGCGATGGCCAGCTCGTCATCTGGCAGGGCAAAGTGATCCATGCCGATATAGCGATAGCCTGCTGCGCTGAGCTGTTCGATGCTGGCCTGAAGCATGGCGAGTTTGTCGCCGGGGCTCGGCAGGTCGCTGTTGTTAATCCGGCGCTGCGGCATAAAACGTTCCGGCAGGTGCGCATAGTTGAACAGCGTGAGGCGATCAGGTTGCAGGGCAATGATTTCGGCCACTGTCTTTTGGAAACTTTCCGGCGTTTGCAGGGGCAGGCCGTAGATCAGGTCTATGTTCACCGAGCGGAACTGCAAAGTGCGAGCAGCATCGATGATGGCGCGGGTTTCTTCCAGCGATTGCAGGCGGTTGACTGCCCGTTGTACAGCGGGGTCCAAATCCTGCACGCCGATACTGATGCGGTTGAAGCCGAGCTCTCTGAGCAGCCCCATGGTTGACCAGTCAGCCTCGCGGGGGTCGATTTCGATGCTGTAGTCACCCGAGTCATCATCCAGCAGATTGAAGGTCTGGCGTAGATGGCTCATGAGTTGCCGCAGCTCGTCATGGCTGAGAAAGGTCGGGGTGCCACCCCCAAAGTGCAGTTGCTCAACTGTCTGTTTTTTGTCCAGATGTTGGCCGATGGCAAGCGCTTCTTGCTGCAGGCGTTCCAGGTAGGGCTGGGCGCGGCCGCGATCTTTGGTGATGACCTTGTTGCAGCCACAGTAGTAACAAATATGGGCGCAGAATGGGATGTGTACATACAGCGACAGTGGTCGCAATTGCTCACGGCTGTTGCGCAGCGCGTGCAGCAGGTCGAATTGGCCCACGCCGTCATGAAACTGAACGGCGGTTGGGTAAGAGGTGTAACGAGGGCCAGCCTGGTCGTAACGACGAATCAGATTGGTGTCCCACTCAATGGTGTTGAGCATGCGGGCTTTCCGGGTCTGTCTACATAGGCCGGAAGTCTATGGTTGTCACGATTTGGGTATCTTGACCTGTATCAAGCAGGTGCAGTGATCAATGTCCCATTAGCCAATGCTGGTGTGGCCCGGGCAGCGTCCATAGGCCAAACAATATGACCATGAAACCGCCAGCAATACGAATGCCGCGATTGCGCATAAATCGGCTGAGTTGCTCAGCTGCCAAGCCTGTGGCTATCAGCACAGGTAGGGTGCCGAGGCCGAAGAAGAGCATGAGCAGTGCGCTGTTCAGGGCATTACCTTGGCTAGCGGACCATAACAAGGTGCTGTAAACCAAACCACAGGGTAGCCAGCCCCACAAACCGCCTAATACTAGAGCACGGGGTAAGCTGGTAACCGGCATAAAACGCTTAGTCAGTGGCTGTATGAAGCGCCACAGACCGCGACCAAGGGCTTCGATACGCGTCAGGCCACTCCACCAGCCGGCCAGATACAGTCCCATGGCAATCAGCAGCAGGGCCGCCACAACACGCAGGGCCGTCACTAATGGGCTGCCAGCTACTGCCCAGCCAGCCAAGCCGAGGAATAGTCCTGCTAGGGTGTAGCTGAGGATGCGGCCCATGTTATAGGCCAGCAGCAGCCTCAGGCGGCGGCTGCGCTGCTCAGGTGGAATAGCCAGGGTCAGGGCGCCCATCAGGCCGCCGCACATCCCCAAGCAGTGACCGCCCCCGAGCAAGCCAAGGATAAGGGCTGAAACTAACAGAGGCAGTAGCTCAACCACGCGGCTGGTCCTTATCCGGCTGCTGAGTGTCTTCCCGAGCTTGCTCGACTGCAGCCCGGTGCTTTGGGTCTTCATCGTCAAACAAAATGCTGTGTGCTGGACCGTCCAAATCGTCGTACTGGCCGCTGTCTACCGCCCAGAAAAACAGCCAGATGGCGAATGCCACCAAAACGATGGCGACAGGGATCAGGATATAAAGCGCTGGCATTGGATCTCCGCGTGCAGGTGTTGGCTGCTGACAGGCTGGCTAGTATGCGCGGCTGGTTTACAGGGGGCGAACTCGTGCCAGACGAAGGGCATTGAGTACGACCAACAGTGAGCTGAGGGACATCCCCAGTGCTGCCCAGATTGGTGTAATCCAGCCGAAGGCAGCAAAGGGTAACACCAGACCGTTATAGGCGCTGGCCCAGATCAGGTTTTCGATGATGATATGGCGGGTGCGACGTGCCATTTTAAGGGCTTGCACCAGGCTGCTGAGCCGGTTTGAGAGCAGTACTGCATCGGCGCTCGTTTTCGCCAAGTCAGTAGCGCTGCCCATTGCTACGCTGATGTCAGCTGCTGCAAGTACGGGAACATCATTGACGCCGTCGCCAAGCATCAGCACCCGGCGGCCTTCACTGTGCAATTGCTTGAGCACAGCCAGTTTGGCGTCGGGAGTAAGGCCGCCACGCGCATCATCAATGCCGAGCTGTTTAGCGACCTCTGTGACCATGGGTGAGCTGTCACCGGATAGCAGCAAGATCTCCCAGTGTCGTGCTTTGGCGGCTTCAATCAGTTCTGCCGCATCCTCACGCAGGCGGTCATCCAGTACAAACCAAGCCAGCGGGCCTTGGGTGTCGCCCAGTAGTAACCACTGTCCATGTTCTCCGCTGATGATGGGGGCGGTTGTATTGCTCAACTCACATACAAACTCGGCTTGGCCGATGCGTAGCGTGCGACCGTTTACTTGGCCCTCAAGTCCGAGGCCTGGATGGCTGGTTACGGAGTCTGCAGGTTCCGGAGCTTGCCCGAATGCGCGGGCTATTGGGTGTTCTGAGCGGTTCTCGAGTGCAGCTGCAAGTGCTAGGCAGGCATCACTATTGAGTGCAGTGTGTGGGTGGATGGCACTGAGCGTCAGTTTTCCTTCGGTGAGGGTGCCGGTTTTATCGAGTACCAGCGTGTCGACATGGTTCAGTCCCTCAAGTACATGCCCGCGGGTCAGCAGCATGCCGAGTTTGTGAAGCGAGCCAGTCGCGGTAGTCAATGCTGTGGGTGTGGCCAAAGCGAGAGCACAAGGGCAGGTGGCAACCAGCAGAGAAAGCACAATCCAGAACGCGCGGGACGGATCAATCTGCCACCAGATGATGCCGACAACGGCAGCAACCAGCAGAACAACGATCAAAAACCAGTGTGCAACCTTGTCCGCCAACATGGCCAACTTGGGCTTGTCGGATTGGGCGCGCTCAAGCAGTCGCACGATCGCGGAGAGTCGAGTGGCATCGCCCAGGGCCTGTACTTCGACGGTCAGTGGGCCTTCGACGTTAAGTGTGCCTGCGGTGACGGCATCGCCTGGTCTGCGTGGCTGAGGCAGGTATTCACCGGTCAGCAAGGACTCATCAATACTGGATTGTCCTTGCAGAATTTTTCCGTCGGCCGGCAGTAACGCACCGGGGGGAACCAGCACTTGATCAGCGATATTCAGCTCGCTCAGGAGAATGCGGTGGCTCTGGCCGTATTCGTCCAAGCGCAGGCAAGAAGCCGGCAGCAGGTTGACCAGCTGTGCGGTGGCCGTTGCTGTGCGTTCTCGGGCACGGCGTTCGAGGTAGCGTCCTGCCAACAGGAATAGTGCAAACATACCTACAGCATCAAAATACAATTCACCCTGACCGGTGACTGTGGACCAGATCCCTGCGATGTAAGCACCAGCAATGGCCAGCGAGACTGAAACATCCATGGTTAAGTGGCGTGTGCGTAGATCACGCAGCGCGCCACGGAAGAATTGGCCGCAGCAGTAAAAGACGATCGGTGTGGTCAGAAACAAGCTGACCCAGCGCAGGATCTTGTCCAGTTCGGGGCTTAAGTCGATATTGAATTCGGGCCAGGTGGCCATGGTCGCCATCATCACCTGCATCCACAGCATTCCCGCTACACCAAGTTGACGCATGGCACGGCGGTTTTCCTGCTGGAGTTGCTGGGCGGCGGCGTCAGCTTGCCAAGGGTGGGCGGCATAGCCGATTTTGCGCAGTTCGCTGAGCAGCTTACTCAGTGGTACCTGACTGTCGGACCAGCGCACGATCAGTCGATGGTTAGAGAGGTTGAGGCGGGCTTCATCGACACCGGGCATGGTGCGCAGGTGCTTTTCGATCAACCAGCCGCATGCTGCACAGCTGATACCTTCTATGAGTAGACAGGTTTCACTCAGCTCACCCTTGTGTTCGACAAAGGGCTGTTGGACATCCTTGCGGTCATACAGCGCCAGTTCATCCGGCAGTACCTGAGGCAGGCTTTGCGGGTTGGCGGCGTTTTCGCTGCGGTGTTTGTAATAGTGTTCCAGCCCGCCACTGACAATGGCCTCGGCCACGGCTTGGCAACCTGGACAACAGAAGTCACGGGTATCGCCCAGAACTTGGGCATGGAAGCGGCTGCCGGAGGGAACCGGCAAGCCGCAGTGATAGCAGGGAAGAGGGGTAGCCATTGCTGGGATTAGTGTTCGTCACCGAGAAGAATACTTCTCTCGCTGGCGACAGTTTCCTCTTCAAAAAGGCGCCACTGTTTACCGCCTTCTTCACCCAACAGCTCAACGAAACGACGACCTTCGACAGCATCAGTCATATGCCCGCTGTAGCTGCCGTCAGCTTGTGGCTGCAAGATAACGCGGCGATCGCGCTCCGGCTGGGTAGGGGATACCAAGTTGAGGATCAGTTGCGGTGGGCGGCTGTTACCGGTGAGCTGCAAGCTGGCCTGGCCTGTTTCGTTGTTCAGGACCAAGGTCCCTTGGACTTGTAGGCGTGCAGCCAGCTCTTCACGTTCCAGCGACTGGTTGATGCCCTTGCCGACGTCATAGTAATCGTCAGAAATCAGCCCCGGAGGGTTGGTGCTGGCGAAATACAGCAGGCCAGTGCCTTGCGCCACCGAATAGGCGAGCAAGGCAATGATGAACCAAGGCCAGAACTGTTTGTACCAGGGTTTGACGGGGGACTTTTCAACTTCGCTCATGGGTATCTCGTTCAGCGCACGCTTGGACCGATAAAGCGGCTGTCGGCTTGGGTTTTAATATCAGGTGTATCGACTGCCTGAACACGGAAGAGAATCTCGTTAGCGCTTGACGGCAGTTTCTCAGGCGCGATGGAGAGTTCTACCGGGAGTGTGAGCACTTCACCAGCTTCAGCTGTAACTTCTCGTTTCCCTTCGTAGACGAGTCCATCCAGACCGGCGGCTTCAATCACATACGACACGCTGTGTTGAGCCTTGTTCATGATCTTCAGGGTGTACACGTTCTCGATGCGACCTTCCTCGTTTTCGCGGAACAGCACGCGGTCTTTCAGCACATCCAATTCAACCAGCGAGCGGCTGGAAATGGCATATGCGAATACGCAGAACATGGCGACCAGGGCGATGGCATAGCCGATCAAGCGAGGGCGAACCAAGTTGGTTTTCTTGCCAGAGAGGTTGTGCTCAGTGGTGTAGCTGATTAGCCCCTTTGGATAGTTCATCTTATCCATGATGCTGTCGCAGGCGTCGATACAGGCCGCGCAGCCGATGCACTCAATTTGCAGGCCGTCACGGATGTCGATGCCAGTCGGGCAGACGTGTACGCACAGTTTGCAGTCGATGCAGTCACCCAGCCCTTGGGCTTTGTAATCGGCATCGCGCTTACGTGGGCCACGGCTTTCGCCACGGCGTGGGTCGTAGGAAACGATCAGGGTGTCCTGGTCAAACATCACGCTCTGGAAGCGCGCATAAGGGCACATGTAGATGCACACTTGTTCGCGCAAGTACCCGGCATTGCCGTAGGTGGCGAGGGTGAAGAAACCGACCCAGAACAGTGCCCAACCATTCGCTTCGAGGGTAACGAGGTCAGGAATGAGTTCGCGGATAGGTGTGAAGTAGCCAACGAATGTAATTGCAGTGGCTACCGAAACGGCCAGCCAGATGCTGTGCTTAGCCAGTTTCTTAAAGAATTTACTTGCGCTCATGGGGCTCTTGTCGAGCTTCATGCGCTGATTACGGTCACCTTCAGTCACCTTCTCAGCCCACATGAATACCCACGTGAACACACTTTGCGGACAGGTGTACCCGCACCAGACGCGCCCGGCGAAAACGGTGATGAAGAACAGGCCAAAGGCGCAGATGATCAGCAATGCTGAGAGCAGAACGAAGTCTTGTGGCCAGAAGGTCGAGCCAAAAATATAGAACTTACGCTCAGGCAGGTTCCACCAGACAGCCTGATGGCCGCCCCAGTTGATCCAGACCGTACCGAAATAAAGAAGGAAGAGGGTGGCACCACCGACCATGCGGAGGTTGCGGAACAGGCCGCTGAAAGCGCGGGTGTAAATCTTTTCGCGACTGGCGTACAGATCAACAGTCGACGAGTTGGAAGAGGCAGGTGTTACGTCTTTTACAGGAATTTGATTGCTCATCAATGCATACCACGGCGGTTGATTGGCAGCCCTGGCTGATACGTGCCGGCCTGGGTCATTTCACGGTACTTCTCATATGGTACGCCTGAAAAAGCACTGCCCGGGTGCGACGCTAGGTCGCGCTCCGGGCAGTCGGGTCTTTCGGGTTAGGAAAGAACCAGGCTTTTACTGTTCAGCTGCCTTGTGGGACAGGCTGTACACATAGGCAGCCAGCAGGTGAACCTTATCGTTACCGAGGAAGGCTTCCTGAGCAGGCATTGCGTTGCTGCGACCGTAACGGATGGTCTGCTGCAACTGAGCATAGCTGCTGCCGTAGATGAACGCGCTCGGGTTGGTCAGGTTAGGCGCACCCATAGCCGCCATACCTTTACCGTCTGCGCCGTGGCAGGCGAAGCAAACAGTGCCGAAGATTTCTTTACCTTTAGCTACATCAGCTTCGGTACCTTCAGGCAGCTTGCGGCCAGCCAGTTCGGTCAGAACGTAAGCAGCAACGTTGCGTACGCCGTCTTCACCAATAACACTGGCTTGTGGAGGCATCACGCCGTGACGGCCACTGAGGATAGTGGCTTTGATCTCGGCAGTGGAGCCGCCCCAGCGCCATTCGCTGTCGGTCAGGTTCGGGAAGCCGTAGCTGCCCTTAGCATCGGAGCCGTGGCAAACCGAGCAGTTGGAGGCAAACAGACGGCCACCCATTTTCAGGGCTTTCTCGTCTTTTGCCACTTCTTCGATTGGCATGGCTGCGTATTTGGCGAAGATCGGGCCATATTCAGCGTCGGCCTTCAGCATCTCTTTTTCCCACTGAGCAGCACCGGTCCAGCCGCTGTGGCGGTTGGAGCCGTCGGCGATCTGGACGCTGCTGACAAACGGAGTTTTGGCTTCGTTGTCCAGATAGTCGTAGCCCGGCAGCAGGCCTTTCCAGTTACCCAGGCCTGGGTACAGAGCCAGGTAGCCGAGTGCGAACACGATAGTGCCCACAAACAGCATGAACCACCATTTCGGCAGTGGGTTGTCATACTCTTCGATGCCATCAAAGGAATGGCCCAAAGTCTCTTCAGTTGTCTCCTGACGCTGGCCTTTACGGGTACCGAAAATCAGCCAAGTCAGGGCAAAAATGGTGCCCAGAGACAGAATGGTTACGTACCAACTCCAGAACGTGGTCATTGGTTATTGCTCCTGGAAGATTGCTCGTCACGCTCGTTGGGTTTGGGATCGTCGGCGAAGGGCAGGTTAGCGGCTTCGTCGAAGCTTGATTTGCGCTTGCTGCTGTAGGCCCAGAGCACCACGCCAATGAAGGCGATGAATACAATTGCTGTGCCTATGCCACGAATAGTCCCGATATCCATCGTGCGTTACCGTTTGTTCTTGATAGAAGTTCCGAGAACCTGCAGGTACGCAACAATCGCGTCCATTTCGGTCTTGCCTTTCACTGCGTCTTTAGCACCGGCAATGTCTTCGTCGGTGTAAGGAACGCCCATGTCACGCAGGACTTCCATCTTCTTGGCGGTGTGTTTGCCGTCAAGCTTGTTCTCAACCAGCCATGGGTAGGCCGGCATCTTCGACTCAGGAACCACGTTGCGCGGGTTGTACAGGTGAGCACGTTGCCACTCATCAGAGTAGCGACCACCCACACGGGCCAGATCAGGACCAGTGCGCTTGGAGCCCCACAGGAACGGGTGATCCCAAACGCTTTCGCCAGCTACGGAGTAGTGGCCATAGCGCTCGGTTTCAGCACGGAACGGGCGAATCATCTGGGAGTGGCAGCCCACACAGCCGTTAGCGATGTAAACATCACGGCCTTCCAGTTGCAGTGCGGTGTAAGGCTTGAGGCCTTCCACCGGCTCGTTGGTGACGTCCTGGAAAAACAGCGGAACGATTTGAGTCAGGCCACCGATGCTGACGGCGATAACCATCAGCAGCGCCATCAGGCCAATATTCTTCTCAATAATTTCGTGTTTCATCAGTGCGCTACTCCGGCAGGGATCTGTGCAGCAGCTTCGTATTCAGAAGCTTTAGCTGCACGCACGGTGCGGTAGGTGTTGTAAGCCATCAGCAGCATGCCGGCGACGAAGAATGCACCGCCGAGTGCGCGGACCATAAAGCCCGGGTGGCTTGCTTCAAGGGCTTCAACGAAGGAGTAGGTGAGGGTGCCGTCTTCGTTGACTGCGCGCCACATCAGGCCTTGGGTGATGCCGTTTACCCACATAGAAGCGATGTACAGCACGGTGCCGATAGTCGCCAACCAGAAGTGGGCGTTGATCAGGCCGATGCTGTGCATTTGCGGACGAGCAAATACGCGCGGGATCAGGTGGTACAGCGCACCGATGGAGATCATGGCAACCCAGCCAAGCGCACCAGCGTGTACGTGGCCGATGGTCCAGTCAGTGTAGTGCGACAGTGCGTTGACAGTTTTGATGGCCATCATCGGACCTTCGAAGGTCGACATGCCATAGAACGCCAAGGACACAACCAGGAAGCGCAGGATTGGGTCGGTACGCAGCTTATGCCAAGCACCCGACAGGCTCATCATACCGTTGATCATGCCGCCCCAGCTTGGAGCCAGCAGGATGACCGACATCGCCATACCTAGAGACTGAGCCCAGTCTGGCAGAGCGGTGTAGTGCAGGTGGTGAGGACCGGCCCAGATGTACAGGGTGATCAGTGCCCAGAAGTGCACGATAGACAGGCGGTACGAGTAGATCGGACGTTCAGCCTGCTTCGGTACGAAGTAGTACATCATGCCCAGGAAGCCGGTGGTCAGGAAGAAACCTACGGCGTTGTGGCCGTACCACCATTGGATCATGGCGTCAGTTGCACCAGCGTACATTGAGTACGACTTGAACAGGCTGACCGGCATTTCTGCACTGTTAACGATGTGCAGCATGGCAGTAACTAGGATGAATGCACCGTAGAACCAGTTACCTACATAGATATGCTTGGTTTTACGCTTCATCACGGTGCCGAAGAACAGCACGGCATAAGCAATCCACACAATAGCCAGCAGGATATCAATTGGCCATTCCAGCTCGGCGTACTCTTTGGAGCTGGTGTAGCCCAGTGGCAGGGTGATAACCGCTGCAACGATAACCGCTTGCCAGCCCCAGAAGGTGAAGGCAGCCAAACCGTCGGAAATCAAACGAGTCTGGCAGGTGCGCTGTACCACGTAGTAAGACGTGGCAAACAGGGCGCAACCACCGAACGCGAAGATTACCGCGTTAGTGTGAAGCGGGCGGAGACGGCCGAAGCTCGTCCATTCAAGGCCCAGGTTGAGTTCAGGCCACACAAGTTGTGCAGCGATGAACACGCCTAGACCCATGCCAATGACTCCCCAAATCACCGTCATCACGGCGAATTGGCGAACCACCTTGTAGTTATAAGCAGTCTGACTGATTGCTGTGCTCATTATGGGGTTCCACGGTTTTATGGATTTTTCAGGGGCAAAAATCGGCGGCAAGTATGGAGAAGACGCCAATTCATTGCAACGGCGCAGGCCGGCGCTATAAGGCTTTCAGGGCGCTTTTGAGCTCAGTTGGAACCTTCACGCAAGGTAGTTCTGGCAACAAAACGCAATAAAAGATTTAGCGCAAAGATGGGAATCGCCTTGAACTTATGACGGGTGGCGACTGCAAACTAGATTAGCCCAACTGATCGCCAGCGTCTGTACCCGCAGTTCCGGGGTGCGACCTTGCGTCGCATAAGAAAATGACCCGATGGTCGGGTGAGGTGGCTGGCGACCCTGAGTCGCCAGCCAGTTTTGCAGATGAAGAATTACTCTTCAGCAGTTGCTTGCTTGCTCAGGCTCATGACATAAGCGGCGAGCAGGTGGACCTTGTCATTACCCAAATATTGCTCTTGGGCTGGCATTTGGCCCATACGGCCGTGACGTACAGTTTGTTGGATCTGCGCAAAACTGCTGCCGTAGATGAAGGCGGCAGGGGAGGTCAGGTCTGGTGCGCCCAGTGCAGCCATGCCTTTGCCGTCTGCACCATGGCAGGCGAAGCAGACTGTGCCGAAGACTTCCTTGCCCTTGCTGACGTCAGCTTCAGTGCCTTCCGGCAGTTTGCGTCCGGCCAGCTCGGTCAGTACGTATGCGGCAACATTGCGAACACCGTCCTCACCTATGATTTCGCCTTGTGGCGGCATCATGCCGTGGCGGCCATTAAGGATGCTTGCCTTGATCTCAGCCGAAGAGCCACCCCAACGCCATGAGGTGTCGGTCAGATTCGGGAAGCCATAGCTGCCTTTTGCATCAGAGCCGTGGCAAACCGAGCAATAGGTGGCGAACATGCGGCCCCCCATCTTCAGTGCGCGCTCATCCTTGACGACTTCTTCCAGCGGCATAGCGGCATATTTGGCGAAGATAGGGCCATACAGCTCATTGGCCACATCCATTTCGCGCTCCCATTGTTTGTCCTGAGTCCAGCCATCTTCATAGCCAGGCAGAACACCTTTCCAGTTGCCCAGGCCAGGGTAGAGCACCAGATAGCCCACGCTGAAAATCAGGGTGCCAATGAACAACATGAACCACCACTTCGGCAGTGGGTTGTCATATTCCTCAATGCCATCGAAAGCATGGCCCATGGTTTTATCGGTAGGACTTTTGTGCACCTCGCTCTTGCGGGTGGCAAAGATTAGCCAGAACAGAGCGATAAGGGTGCCGACAGTCAGCGCCGTAACGTACCAGCTCCAGAATGTGGTCATTAGGTATTGCTCCTTGGTACTGCGTGCTTGGTTTCATCGGCAAATGGCAGCAGGGCGGCCTCATCAAAAGCCTGCTTGCGCTTGCTGCTGTATGCCCACAGGGTGACGCAGGTGAAGGCCATGAAGACCATGGCTGTACCTATGCCACGCAGTGTGCCGATGTCTATAAGGTCAAGGGACATGGACTTACCTTTTGTTCTTCACGGCAGTGCCAAGCACTTGCAGGTAAGCAACAATTGCGTCCATTTCGCTTTTGCCTTTCACGGCATCTTTGGCGCCAGCGATATCTTCGTCTGTGTATGGAACACCCAGGGTGCGCAAAGCCTGCATCTTCTTAGCGGTGTCCTGGCCGTCGAGAGTGCTGTCTACCAGCCATGGGTAAGCAGGCATCTTCGATTCGGGCACGACGTTGCGTGGGTTGTACAAGTGCGCACGCTGCCATTCATCCGAGTAGCGACCACCCACACGAGCCAGATCAGGGCCAGTACGTTTAGAACCCCACAGGAACGGGTGATCCCAAACGCTTTCACCGGCCACGGAGTAGTGACCATAACGCTCGGTTTCAGCACGGAATGGACGGATCATCTGTGAGTGGCAGCCAACGCAGCCTTCACGGATATAGATGTCGCGGCCTTCCAGCTGCAGGGCGGTGTAAGGCTTGAGGCCTGCGACCGGCTCGTTGGTGACGTCCTGGAAGAACAGCGGAACGATCTGGGTCAGGCCGCCAATGCTGACTGCCAGCACCATCATCAGCGCCATCAGGCCAATGTTCTTTTCAAGAATTTCGTGTTTCATCAGTGGCTCCCCTCAATCGAAAACTGCGCAGCGGCTTCCATCTCGGCGGCCTTGCTGTTGCGTACGGTCAGCCAGACGTTCCACGCCATAACCAGCATGCCGGCGAAGAAGATGCCGCCACCGATAACGCGGACGATAAAGCCTGGATGGCTGGCTTCCAGCGCTTCGACAAAGGAGTAGGTCAGGGTGCCGTCTTCGTTGACTGCGCGCCACATTAGGCCCTGGGCAATGCCGTTAACCCACATGGAGGCGATGTACAGAACAGTGCCGATGGTGGCCAGCCAGAAGTGCACGTTGATCAGACCGATGCTGTGCATTTCGTTACGGCCAAAGACTTTCGGCAGCAGGTGGTAGAGCGAACCGATGGACACCATGGCAACCCAACCGAGGGCGCCAGCGTGTACGTGGCCGATGGTCCAGTCGGTGTAGTGGGAGAGTGCGTTGACGGTTTTGATGGCCATCATCGGACCTTCAAAGGTCGACATGCCGTAGAACGCCAAAGACACAACCAGGAAGCGCAGGATCGGGTCGGTGCGCAGCTTATGCCAGGCGCCTGAGAGGGTCATCATACCGTTGATCATGCCGCCCCAGCTCGGTGCCAGCAGGATCAGAGACATGATCATGCCCAAGGACTGAGCCCAGTCCGGCAGAGCGGTGTAGTGCAGGTGGTGAGGACCGGCCCAGATGTACACAGCAATCAGTGCCCAGAAGTGCACGATGGACAGGCGATAGGAATAAACCGGGCGGCCCGCTTGCTTCGGTACGAAGTAGTACATCATGCCGAGGAAGCCTGCGGTCAGGAAGAAGCCCACCGCGTTATGACCATACCACCACTGAATCATGGCATCCGTCGCGCCGGCATAGAGCGAGTAGGACTTGGTCAGGGTGACTGGGATTTCCAGGTTGTTAACCACATGCAGCAGGGCAACGGTGATGATGAAGCCACCGAAGAACCAGTTACCTACATAGATATGGCTGACATTACGCTTCATGACCGTGCCGAAGAACACGATGGCATAGCTGACCCAGACGATGGTGATCAGAATGTCGATCGGCCACTCCAGCTCTGCGTATTCCTTGGAGGAAGTCCAGCCCAGTGGCAGGCTGATCGCAGCCAGCAGGATGACCAGTTGCCAGCCCCAGAAGGTGAAAGCAGCCAGTTTTGGCGCGAACAGGGTGGTTTGCGATGTGCGCTGCACAGCGTAGTAGCTGGTGGCGAACAGGGCGCAGCCGCCGAAGGCGAAAATTACCGCGTTAGTATGCAACGGGCGCAGGCGTCCGAAGCTGGTCCACGGCAGGTTAAAGTTAAGCTCTGGCCAGGCCAGTTGCGCGGCGATAAAGACGCCGAGCCCCATCCCGACAATGCCCCACACCACCGTCATGATGGCAAATTGGCGCACCACCTTGTAGTTGTAGGCGGAACTGCTGGTTGTGTTCATGTCTGGGCTTCCATCCACGGTTATAGGCAGATCAATGAAAATCTGCGGGCGCGCGCCTGTAGGATGAGCGCACGTCACAGATTCTTTTTAGCGAGGTAAGCATGAGTAATGGGCATGAGGGAGTTATTGACGGGGATCAATACACCCACGCGCAGGCCGATGGCGGCTGGCTTCGGGATATCCCTGAGGAGGCCGTTAAAGCCACGTTGATTCTTGCCCACGGTGCCGGTGCACCGATGGATAGCGAGTTCATGACTGTAATGGCACAAAGCCTTGCAGCACGCGGTATTGAGGTGATTCGCTTTGAGTTCGCCTATATGGCTAATCGCCGTGTTGACGGAAAAAAAAGGCCGCCAAATCCTCAGGTGCAACTGCTCCAACAGTGGCGTGAGGTATATGCCAGGGTGCGCCAACAAGTCGCAGGGCCGTTGGCGATTGGTGGCAAGTCAATGGGCGGGAGAATGGCCAGCTTACTAGCTGATGAACTCGGGGCTGATGCCTTGGTTTGTCTGGGCTATCCATTTTATGCGGCTGGCAAACCAGAGAAGCCGCGAGTGGCCCATTTGGCGGAGTTAAAAACGCCCACGCTGATTATTCAAGGTGAGCGTGACGCGCTGGGCAATCGCGCGTCAGTGCAGGCCTACTCGCTCTCATCTGCAATCCAGTTGCACTGGTTGGTGGCGGCAGATCACGATCTTAAACCGCTGAAGAGCTCGGGCTTTACACATCGGCAACATCTGGACGAAACGGCCGATACCATTGCTCAGTTCCTCATACCCTAGCGCAGGGACGGATATTCCTACTAAAACACTCCGTCTTTCCCGCAGCCATTGTGTGGCGTACACTGCGCAACATGATTGCGAGGAGTTGCCATGAGCACCATTACCATTACTGACGCGGCCCATGATTATCTGGCAGATCTGCTGAGCAAGCAGAACACTCCAGGCATTGGTATTCGCGTGTTTATCACCCAGCCCGGCACTCAATACGCCGAGACCTGCATTGCTTACTGCAAACCCGGCGAGCAGAAGCCTGAAGATACCGCTTTGGGTCTGGCCAGCTTTACCGCGTGGATTGATGCGGTGAGCGAACCTTTCCTGGAGGATGCCGTAGTCGATTACGCGACCGACCGCATGGGCGGCCAGCTGACCATCAAGGCGCCAAACGCCAAAGTACCGATGGTCAACGAAGACAGCCCGATCAACGAGCGCATCAATTACTACCTGCAAACTGAGATCAACCCAGGCTTGGCCAACCACGGTGGTGAGGTGAGTCTAATTGATGTAGTGGATGATGGCATTGCCGTGCTCAAGTTTGGCGGCGGCTGCCAGGGCTGCGGCCAGGTTGACCTGACACTGAAGGAAGGTATCGAGAAAACCTTGATTGAGCGCATTCCAGAGCTCAAGGGTGTTCGAGATGTCACCGACCACACTAACAAGGAAAACGCCTACTACTAAGGCGCGGCTTGTTAGGTGGAAATAAAACGGCTTCAGATCACGTAGTGACTGAAGCCGTTTTTATTGGGCATAGGACGGTTTTGATCAGGACTTGGCTGATCTGAACTGGTGCTTCTTGCTCAATTCGGCGGCCCGCGCCCGCAGCTGGCCGCAGCCTCCGTCAATATCCTGCCCGGCAGAGTTACGCACTTTGGTCAGCACACCGCGGCTGTGCAGGTAGCGGACAATCTGAATGATGCGGTCGCCGTCGGGGCGGTCGAATTCATCCTCTTCAAGGCTGTTGTATGGGATCACGTTCATAATCGCGTACTTGCCCTTGAGTAGACGAAGGATGCCGTCCATTTCTTCCTGACTGTCGTTAATACCTTTAAGCAGTGTCCACTGGTACTGAATCGGGTAGTCAATCAGTCGGGCATAGCGCTCACCCAGCTCCACCAGCTCTTCGGGGTCTATTCTCGGTGCGCGGGGCAGCAATTGCTGACGCAGTTCGGCGTTTGTGGTGTGCAGAGACAGGGCAAGGGCAGGCCTGATTTTCTGCTGTGGTAGCCGCTCAAATACACGAGGGTCACCCACGGTAGAAAACACCAGATTACGCTGGCCAATCCCGCCTTCAGTGGCCAGCAGGTCAATGGCATCCAGTACGTTGTCCAGGTTATGTGCCGGTTCGCCCATGCCCATGAATACGACTTTTTTGACTGGGCGGTAACGCCTTGCCAGGGCGACCTGGGCGACGATCTCAGCGGTGCTGAGCTGGCGCAGCAGGCCGCTCTTTCCGGTCATGCAGAAGACGCAACCCACCGCGCAGCCGACCTGGCTGGAGACACACAGGCCATCGCGGGGCAGCAGGACGCTTTCAACCATCTGCTTGTCAGCCAGCTCGACCAGCAGGCGTGCAGAACCGTCGGCGCCGGGGTGTTCAGAGGCCAAGCGGGCGAGTCCGTCCAGCTGCGCGGTTAAGTCAGGGATGGCTTCGCGTACCGGTAAGGGTAAGAAATTTTCGGTTTTTTGATTACGCGTACCGGTGTCCAGGGGTACACCACGCAGCCAGCAGCGGGTAATCCGCCCGATGTGCATGGGTTTGGCGCCGAGATCGCTAAGGTACTGGTGAAATTCGTGAATATGCATGGGGCGCGCATGCTATCACCGGTGCTGCATAAACGGCAGCCTGCCTGCTCAGTGACGTCAGGGATTTTATCGGGGCGTGGTATCATCGCCGCTTTGTTGCGCAAGCTGGCCGAGACTTCTCATGAAATTCATACACCAACGCGAACACCTGAACGAAGACGATGTGGTTGTCATCGAGTGCTCGCAGACCTGCAACATCCGCCTGATGAATGATGCGAATTTCCGCAGCTTCAAGAATGGTGGCCGCCATACATACCACGGCGGCGCATTCGATAAGTTCCCGGCCAAGATCACTGTACCTAGCAGCGGCTTCTGGAATATCACCATTGATACAGTGTCACGTCGCGCGATCAGCGTGACTCGCAAGCCGACATTCAAGCATTCAATTCGCTTTATTCGCCGCTCACCGTCCTCGTTGCGGTAATGAAGATGTAAACCAAGAAGCCCGCTCATATAGCGGGCTTCTTGCATTTAGCGAACAGGTGCGGGTTTAACCACCAGCCACAGCGCAAGTGCGATCAGACTTCCGCCATATAGGTACGTCCAGGACAACGGCTCATCCAGCAGCAGTGCTCCCCACAGAACGCCAAATACAGGAATCAGAAAGGTGGTCGTTGAGGCCTTGATTGGGCCTATATCGGTCAGCAGGCGGAAGTACAAGACATAGGCGAATGCTGTGCAGATCAACCCCAGTGCAGCCAGCGGCAGCCAAATATCCCATCCTGTCCAGCGCACTGGTGGCTCATGCAGTGCGCTGATGATCATCATAGGCAGGAGAAACAAGCTGGCACCTAGCAAGCTGGCAAAGGCGGCGAGGCGGTTATCAAGGCCGCCTTGTTGGCCGATCCAGCGACGGGTAAGAAATCCGGCAAAACCATAGCAGGCTGTTGCAACCAAGCAGGCCAGCGCGCCAAGCAGCAGATTCAGGTTGAATGCAATCGGGCCGGTTTGTGTAAGCACCGCTACGCCTATAAGGCCGATAGCAACACCGGCAGCCTTGCTCAAGGTGACTTTTTCAGCAAAAAACAGCATGCCGATTAGCACACCCATCATCGGCGTTGTGGCATTAAAAATGGCCGAATAACCCGCTGGAAGCACCAGGGCGGCCAGGCAATACATGGCGGACGGCAAGCCTGCGTTAATCACGCCAAGTAAGAGGAAGCGCCTGAGTTTTCCGCTGAAATTCCATTGGATACGTAGCGCCAGCAAGACGACCAGAAGACCTAACATCCCGGTTGCCGAACGAAAAAAGGCCGTTGGCATACTGCCTAACACAGGTGCGACCATGCGCATAAACAGAAAGCTTGCTCCCCATATGGCAGCGAGAAACAGCAGGCGTGAGAGGTCTGAAAGGCGCACCGCAAATACCACAGAGCAGAAAAGGCGTGCAGTGTTGCTGGCCTCATGCGCGCACGCAATCCCGTTTTTTGAAAAACACGCTATGGAATTAGCATGGCTTTAACTTGCTGAGGGGTATCGCTAAGCTCAGGTCTTCATCGACATCCTCATCAGGGGGACGTATGCCGCAGTGGCCAGCAGGTGAAATCGCAACGCTGATTCTGGAAGGGTTTGATCATTACCGGGAGCAATTCCGGCAAATCACAAATGGCGCAAGGGTTCGATTTGAGCAGGCGCAGTGGCAGGAAATACAGAAGGCTGCGGCGGCGCGTATCGCGCTTTATGAAGAGTGCGTAGGAATCGTTAACCGCCAGTTGCGCAATGCATATACAGAGCAGACCTTGCTTAATGTGATGCAATGGCCCTTAGTTAAATCGGCTTATATCCGGTTGATTGATGTGCGCTTCGATGATGAATTAGCCGAGACTTGGTACAACTCTATTTTTTGCAGCTTGTTCAGCCATGATGAGATCAATGACGGTTGTATGTTTATTCATACAACGCGTCCCGCATTACGGGTAAATGCCCGCGTGGCGCAAACACGGATATATAGCCCAGCCGGAGACATAGCTCAGGCGTTGCGGGCGATCTTCGCTGACTACCGGTTTGAGGTTGGCTACGACGATCATGAGCGGGATGTGCAGCGCCTACTCAAGCAAGTTAATGAGAACTTACCTGATTGGGTGTGCAAAGACCCTGAGTTGAAAATTGAGCTGTACGAATCACGTTTATACCGCAATAAAGGCGCCTATTTGGTCGGTCGCATATACACACGTGATGAGCAGTGGCCGCTTGTGATTCCCTTACTGCACCGAGAAGGTAAAGGTATTCAGATAGATGCTCTGATCACGGATGAAGCGGACGTCTCGATCATTTTTTCATTTACCCGCTCATATTTCATGGTTCGGGTCAGCTATCCGGCAGAGTTTGTCAATTTCTTGCAGAAAATTCTGCCAGGTAAACACATAGCCGAGCTTTATACATCAATAGGTTTTTATAAGCATGGGAAGTCGGAGTTCTATCGGGCGCTGATAAACCACCTCGCTAACACCGACGACAAGTTTGTAATGGCCCCCGGTGTTCGTGGCATGGTCATGAGCGTATTTACCCTGCCGGGGTTCAATACTGTCTTTAAAGTCATCAAAGATCGTTTTTCGCCTTCGAAGAGTGTCGATCGTAATACCGTTATCGAGAAATACCGCTTAGTAAAGTCAGTCGATCGTGTGGGGCGCATGGCTGATACCCAGGAGTTTGCTGACTTCCGGTTTCCGTTGAGCAAGTTTGACCCAGAATGTCTGGCTGAACTGCTTGAAGTTGCTCCATCAACGGTTGAGGTTGAAGGGGAGACGGTCCTGGTCAGGCACTGCTGGACAGAGCGGAGGATGGTCCCGCTTAACCTGTATTTGGACAGCGCCAGTGAGGCTCAGGTGCGTGAGGTACTGGACGACTATGGGCTGGCCATCAAGCAATTAGCCGCCGCCAACATTTTTCCCGGCGATATGCTGCTGAAAAACTTCGGCGTGACCCGTCACGGGCGTGTGGTGTTTTATGACTATGATGAGATCTGCTTTCTGACAGAGGTTAACTTCCGCTATATACCGCCACCGCGTTATCCGGAAGATGAGATGTCGTCTGAACCCTGGTACGCAGTCGCGCCAATGGATGTATTCCCTGAGGAGTTTCCACCGTTCCTGTTTTCAGACGTTAAGCAACGTCGATTATTCAGCAGTTTGCATGGAGAGTTGTTCGATGCCAAATACTGGCAAGGGCTGCAGGCGGCGATACGCGAGGGCAAGATAATCGATGTATTTCCCTATAGGAGGAAAGAAAATCCAGATAATGGGTTTTAATCGTGTGGGTCGCCGAATAAAGGCTTAAGTCTTAAAGATGTCAGGTGGGGCGGTATTTTTTAGATCAGTATGCGCAATCTACTACTTAGGTGTAGTTTTGCGATCTATCTTTAAAGGTTCGAGTGAGTGGTCTTAAGACTGGTCGATTACAGCTGTTTCTTTTTTTAACAAGAAGCTACATGCATTTTCTAGCTAGTTTGCACAGGTGTGCTAAACCTATTACAGCAGTTCCTATAACAGCTATAACAGGTTTGCTTTGATGCGCCAGAATCTACCGGTCACACAACAAGAAAGAACCTTTTCTGAACATGAGCGCCTGATTTCAACGACAGATCTGAACAGCAAAATCACTTATTGCAACGATGCATTTGTCGCCATTAGTGGTTTTACCCGTGAGGAGCTTATCGGTCAGCCGCATAACTTAGTTCGCCACCCTGATATGCCGGCGGCTGTTTTTGGTCACATGTGGGAGGTGATCAAGCAGGGAAAGCCATGGATGGGGATCGTAAAGAACCGCTCTAAGAACGGTGATTACTATTGGGTGAGCGCCTATGTCACGCCCATCTATGAAAACGGTCAGATATCCGGCTATGAATCCGTGCGCTCGCTGCCCACACGAGAGCAGAAGCAGCGTGCTGAACAACTTTATGCGCGCTTACGGGCAGGCAAGCCGGCTATCTCTTCCGTAGAGCGCTGGACTCGGGGGCTCGTTGAGTCTTGGCCGGTAATACTGGCGGGGTTGCTGCTAGTTGGCGCTAACATGGCGTTTTCCGGTGCAGCTTTTTGGCTTGCAGTAGCAGTTGTAATGGCATCACTCGGGGTGTTCCAGCATGCGGTGAGGCAGGGGCGGATCAAGCAGACTCTGGCCGAGCATCCTAAAGCGTTTACCAGCCCATTAGTGGCCCTGACCTACACCGATAGCCGTGGCGCACAGGCACTGTTAGATATGGCTATGATCAGTGAGGATGCACGCCTACAAACAGCACTGACGCGCATTGAAGACGCTGGCGTCAACGTGAAGAAGCACGCCACGCGATCAGCTGAACTATCCAGCGCAGGCGCCGCCATGCTCGACCAACAGCGTATGGAGACGGATCAGTCGGCCACAGCTATCAACCAGATGGCAGCGACCATTCAGGAGGTCACGCACAACGTACAGAACACATCACATGCAGCAGAAGAGGCGGATGATCTAGCACGGCAGGGGCTGGAGTTAGCGAGTGGCAGCTTGAGGTCAATGCATCATATGGCCGATGCAGTCGCTGAGATTGGTCAGGCGGTTAACGAACTGGCTAATTCAACGCAGTCGATTGGTAGTGTGGCGGACGTGATCACGTCTATCGCTGAGCAAACCAACCTGCTAGCACTTAACGCTGCTATTGAGGCCGCGCGCGCAGGTGAGCAGGGCAGAGGGTTCGCAGTCGTGGCCGATGAGGTTCGATCACTGGCCTCGCGTACGCGAGAGTCAACAGAACAGATTCATCAGATCATCGCGGCCTTGCGTGCCGGTGCCGATCGGGCAGTGGCGACTGCTCAGAAAGGCGCCGAAATTTCTAAAGATAGCGTTGCCTGTGTTGAATCAGTCCGGACTGCTCTGGATGGCATTAGCCAGGCTGTAAGCAGTATCACCAGTATGAGCCAGCAAATGGCGGCTGCATCCGAAGAGCAAAGCCATGTGGCTGAGGACATTAGCCGGCAAATCACGCAGATTGCCCAGCTTTCTGATCGCAGTGCTGACCAAGCCCATCAGGGAGCCTCAATCGGGCGGGAGTTGGAGTCTATGGCGGATTACTTGCACAGTCTTGCAGAGCGGTTCAACCGCTGAGTGGTTGCGCAGCAGGTGGCGTTTCCCACCTGCCATCCTGGCGGTGTGGCAAACTGTGCGGCTTAGGAGAGCCGAATGCCACGTCCACATTGCCCTCGATGCACCCGACCTGTTGACCACTGTCTGTGCCCGCTAATCCCTCATCTTTCGAGTCGCACACGGGTGCTGATTCTTCAGCACCGCAGCGAGGCTGGTCATGCACTTAATACCGCTCGGCTTGCAGCACTTGGCCTGGTCAATTCACAGTTATTAGTCGGTGAAGTTTTCGATGGCCTGCATGAGTTGTTGAACCAGCCGGGCTATCGGGCCTGCTTGTTATTCCCCGGCGAGCAGGCTCAGTCATTGAGTCAGCTGGTTTCAGGCACAGATCAGGTGCCTACGTTGTTGGTGGTCCCCGATGGCACATGGCGCAAAGCCCGCAAACTCTTGCATCTCAATCCGGCACTTGCTGAGTTGCCAAGGGTGGTGTTGCCCGAGGGATTGGAGTCGCGTTATCGGTTACGTAAGGCGCCAAAGCCGGGAGCCTTATCTACGATTGAGGCGATTGTAGAAAGCCTGAATACACTTGATGCCCCAGCCAACTTCAATGCCTTGCTCAAACCATTCGAATCACTGATTGATGGGCAGATTGCCGCGATGGGTGAAGAAACCTACCAGCGCAATCATGGGAATAGTTTGGAGGGGGAGGGCAAGCGCTTTTACGAGAAGCAGCCGGAGTCGGTGATCTGACGTTGAGAACGCGGTCAGGGGTGCTAATTGCAGCGTGTGAACTGCACTAGTTTGCCGAATTGTCCTTTCTTCATTTGGCAATTAGGGCCTGTATGTTATTCGCGGCTGAAGCTGCTCCTACACACGGTGCAGTTTGTAGGAGCAGCTTCCGTCGTAAACCGCACGTTAGCGTTCGCGCATGGCTTCAGAGCGGGCTTTAAGCACTGGCTTAAGCAAGTAGGCGAGCACGCTCTTTTCGCCAGTGATGATGTCAACGCTTGCCACCATGCCAGGGATGATCAACAGCGGGTTTTCTGCGCTACCTAAATGGCTTTTTTCGGTACGAACCTGGATTAGGTAGAAACTCTTGCCTTCTTCGTCAGTGATGGTGTCGGCACTGATCAGCTCAAGGTTCGCCTTCAGGCCTCCATAAATTGTGTAGTCGTAAGCGGTGAACTTCACCATGGCTTTCTGACCTGGGTGAAGGAAAGCAACGTCCTGTGGGCGTACCTTGGCTTCAATCAGCAGGCTGTCATCCAGCGGGACGATCTCTACCATGTCATTACCGGGTTGAACCACCCCCCCAATGGTGTTGACCTTGAGCTGTTTGATCACGCCACGGACTGGGGAGACAACAGTGGTCCGGCTCACGCGGTCGTCAATTGCGACACTTGAAGCCGTAATTTTTTGCAAGTCGGTACGAACCTGGTTGAGTTCTTTGAAAGCTTCAGAACGGAAGGCCAATTCGGACTCATCCATTTTGCTTTTGATCTCGGCTGCAGCAGCTTCTGCCCTAGGAATTGCTAGCACAGTAGCATCCAGCGAACCGCGAACTTCGACCAAGCTACGGCGTAAACGTAGAATCTCAACCTGCGAGATTGCGCCTGTGGCTACCAGTGGTTCTGACATGTTCAGCTCTTGCTGCATGAGGCCAACGCTGGAGCGGTATTGCTGGGCTTTAGAGCGAAATTCTGCCAATTCCTGCTGCTTCTGGCGTAGTTGTTCGCCCAGCGTGCGCTGTTCACTTTGCAGGCGCTCTTGGCGAGAGCGATAGAGGTCTTCTTCGTCTTGGGCCAATTGAGGAGCTTTTTCGACAATCTCTTTTGAGAGCTCGAATGGTTTACCTTCAGCCTCTGCCGTTAAGCGTTCCAGACGAGCCAGCAGCGCCAGTCTGTCTGCTTCAGCCTCGCCGCGGTTGGAGATAAACCGGGTGTCATCCAAGCGCAGCAGTACATCGCCTTTTTCGACGACCTGACCTTCACGCACGAAGATTTCGCTGACGATCCCGCCTTCAAGGTTTTGGATGACCTGAACTTTGCTCGACGGAATGGCCTTGCCTTCACCGACGGTGACTTCCTCAAGGACAGCAAAGTTTGCCCAAACCAGCGCCGAGAGCAGGCACGCGGCAACTGCCCATACGGTGATCCGGGTCAGGCGAGGGGTATCCTCCAGGATAGTCCCGTCAACCTCAGGCATAAACTCGGTGTCTTGACGACGCTGACGCATACCGGAGAAGTAGTCGTTCAACACATGACGTAATTGCATGGCATTCCCTACACAGCTGCAGAGCCGATACGGCCCTTGCGTAGCGCTTCGATAACCGCTTCTTTTGGACCATCCGCAACGATCTTGCCGTTGTCCACTACAACCAAGCGATCGACCAGACTCAGCATGGAAGCACGGTGCGTTACCAGGAGCATGGTTTTACCTGCGCTCCAGGTTTCAAGCTTTCTACGCAGGATGTCCTCGCTGGTGTTGTCCATGGCGCTGGTAGGCTCATCAAGCAGCAGAATTGGTGGACTCAGCAGCAGGGCACGGGCTAAAAGAACGGCCTGGCGTTGACCGCCGGAGAGCAGTAAACCGCGCTCGCCCACCGGACGATCAAACCCTTGCGGGTGCTGGCGGGCCAGCTCACTGACCCCGGTGAGCTCTGCGATTTCCAGAATGCGGGCATCACTGACGTAGCGGGCGCCCAGTGTCAGGTTGTCACGCAGGGTGCCAGACAGCAGGGGCAGGTCATGGGCAACGTAGCCAATCTGATGCCGCAGATCAGCGACATCCAGCTGACGAAGGTCGAGGTTGTCGAGCAGAATTTGGCCTTTGCTCGGTGTGTAAAAGGACATGATCAGCCGGCCCAACGTACTTTTACCTGAGCCGCTACGACCAATAATGCCGATGTGTTCCCCAGGTTTAACCTTCAAGGTAACGCCATCCAGTGCAGGAGTAGCTTGGCCCGGATAGCTGAAGGTGACATCACGGACCTCAAGGCCACCTTGTAGCTGGGTGCGCTCGACCGGACGCTGGTTGGCCTTGCGCTCTTGCGGCATGGCCATCAGGGCGTCTGTGCTGGTCATGGTCAGACGTGCTTGCTGATAGCGAGTAATCAGACCCGCAATCTGTCCAAGTGGCGCCAGAATGCGGCTGCCCAGCATGTAACAAGCAACCAAGGCTCCGACGCTCATCAGGCCGCCAATAATCATGTAAACGCCACAAACGATGGTGGCCAAACCGGCAAACTGCTGGAGAAAAGCCGTGCCGTTGGTTGCGATGGCGGCAAGTGAGCGGGAGTGAATATCCAGACGGCTGAGTGCGCCGTGTGTTTTCTCCCACTCGTGCTGGCGTTCACTCTCAGCGCAGCAGGCTTTGAGAGTTTCAAGGCCGCTAATGGTTTCAATTAAGAGCGCCTGACGCTGAGAGGCCAACTGCAGGCTCTTTTGGACGGTATCGCGCAGGCGAGCCTGAACAATAAATGCGAACAGTGCGGTAATGGGGAAGGCCAGCAGCGGGATCACAACCAACCAGCCGCCAATCAGCCAGATCACCAGCAACATTAGAAGCGAGAACGGTAGGTCGATCAGGCTAGTGAGTGTGACTGCTGTGAGGAAATCTCGCAGCCCCTGGAAGTCATGAATACTCTGTGCAAATCCGCCGACTGAGGTCGGACGATTGCTCATGGACATCCCGGTGATACGTTCGAACAGCGTTGCTGAAAGCACCACATCGGTCTTTTTGCCAGCCGTATCCAGCAAATGAGAACGTAATACCTTCAGCAGTAACTCAAAACCTAAGCCAATCATCAGGCCAATGGCCAATACCCATAAGGTAGAAGTGGCTTGGTTAGGGACGACGCGATCATAGGTCTGCATGACAAAAAGCGGGACCATCAAGCCCAGCAAGTTAATCAGCAGGCTGGCCAGTACAGCATCAGCATATAGCCAGCGTGACAGCTTGAGTGTGTCACGGAACCAGGCTTGAACTCTGGGGACCAGTGGTCGATAAGCCTCTTCAAGGCTGTGGCGGGGGCGGGCAAAGAATGCTTGGCCGGTGTATTCAGCCGCGAGATCGTCGCGGCTAACCCACTGTTCACCACCATCGGCTTCGCATGGCAGGATAAGTACTTTGCCGTCGTCACCAAACTTACGCAGGACCGCCGTGCGGCCATCCTTCAACAATAAGAGAAGGGGCAAATTGAGCGCCGAGATGCTATTCAGTTCGCGGTGCAGCAATCTCCCCTGCAGGCCAGCCCGCGCAGCTGCGCGGGCAAGCAAGTCAGGAGTCAGTCTTTGCTCTGGCAAGGGCAGCCCGGCTGTCAGACTGCCACGGCTGCCTGCGCAACCGTGGAGCTTGCAGAGTATTAACAGGCCATCCAACAACGGATCGTCATGATTCAGGCGTGGATCTTTATCCGTGCCTGGTCGCTCCATGGTGGTCAAGATGTACGACTCCTGTATCAGGGTTACTTCATATCGGGAAGACGTGCATCACTCTTCACTTCGCTAAGGGCTACAGTCTCGCTTGGGGCGACAATCTGCTGACTGCGCAGGAGTTCACCCATGGCTGTAACGACCCTGTACATGGAGAACTCTTCGGTGAAGCGCACTTCGCTGTAACGACGGTTCGCAGTGAAGAGTTCGTTTTCACTGTCGAGCAGGTCGAGCAGGGTACGCTGGCCCAAGCTGAACTGTTGCTGATAAGCCTCACGAACGCGCGTGGTGTAATCAGCATAGGCGCGAGCTTTAGGCGTTTGCAGCTTGGCATTTTCCATGGCGTTCCATGCCAGCGTGAGGTTCTCATTGAGAACACGCAGGGCGTTGTTGCGAATATCCAGCGCTTCGTTCACCTGGTGGGCAGATGCATTCAGGCGAGCTTTGTCACGAACACCATTGAACAGGTTGTAGTTCATGACAATTGCAGCACGCCAGCCACTGTTGTGGCCTTCATCACCACCCGTGTTGTCATCGGCGTGGGTCGCCAGCTCTGCATCAAAGCGTGGGTAGAACGGTGACTTAGCTACTTCATACTGTTTTTCAGCCGCGTGTACGTCAGCTTGTGCAGATTTCAGCAGTGGGTTGTTGTCCAGTACGCGTTGGCGCGCCTCTTCAAGTGTCTCTGGCAGAGTGCCCTTGAGCGAAGCTGGTGAGGTCAGCTCTTCCGGCAGACGGCCGACAACGCTGATGAAGTTAGCCTCAGCGTCAGCCAGGTTAACTTGCTCGGTATAGAGGTTGTTTTCAGCCAGTGCCAGACGCGCTTCGGATTGATCCAGGTCAGCAGCACTGCCAACACCTTGGCGGCTACGCATGCTGATTTGATCATTGATACGCTGGTGGGCGAGCAGGTTGTTACGTGCTAGCTCAACCATCTCGCGGCGCATCAGCAAATCCAGATACACCTCTGCAGTACGCAGTGCGAGGTTTTCGGAGGTGCCCAGCAGGCGGTAAGCACGGGAGTTTACAACTGCCTCGGTGCGGCCCACCTCATTTGGGGTATTGAAGCCGTCAAAGATCATTTGACGAAGGCGCAGTTCAGAGGTGCCGTAGGTCAGGGTCTCTGTGTTGTGGTTGCCTTGCGCACGGGTGCTAGGGCTGTCGCTTTTCTCACGACCGTAACCCATTAGCAAGTCAACAGTTGGTAAGTAGCCGCCTTTTGCAATACGTACTTCTTCGTCAGACGTCAGGCGGCTGTTCTTGCCAGCATGAATTTCTGGGTGGTTATCGATTGTGCTTTGCATCGCCTCGGACAGTGTGAGTCCTTGAGCCTGGCCGCAAAGTGCCGCCAACACAATGCTGCTCAAAAGCGGATTAAGTACGCGCATTTATCGATGCTCCGTTAGTTGTGTATTTGTTGTCATCTTTGAAGCTGAAGCCGAGAATAGTCGTTTTTTTGACACATGGCTATATTGGCTAACTTTAAAACACTCAATAAAAAGCTTTTAGTTAGATTTTAGAAGATTTGGCACTATGGTATATGAAAAAATAATCTTATGAATATATTAAGAATGAAGACATTGTCTATATAGGGTAGACCCGTCCTGCTCGGGCTCAAGGAAGGTTTTCGAAAAAATGGGTTAAGGACCTCTCGTTCTAGAGAGCAATAACCTGGATTTAAGGTAACTTTTAAGTTCGAGTCGTAATATTGACGCTCGACTTTTTGGCAGTGTTTAAAAGTTGCTTTAAACCAGGAGTTAATTTCTCTCAAAGTGGCGTCCTTGACTATTTCTAAACTAAAAACCGGGGTGATCCTGGTGCAGTTTTAAGGGTGAGATCATGGCGACTTTATTAGGTGTTGTTAGCCAAATCGTCGGCGAAGTATTTGCTGTGGCGGCAGACGGAACTCGTCGAGCTCTGAGTGAGGGTGATCGCCTTTTTGTAGGCGAAACGCTTGTTACAGGAGCGAACGGCTCAGTAGCTGTAAGACTCGGTAATGGTCAGAGCCTGACCGTAGGGCGCGACAGCAGTCTGGATCTGACCCCTCAACTGCTGGCAGCTGATGGCGCATCACAAGCTCCGCAGTCACAACCTGCGAACACTGCGCCATCGGATGAAGATTTGACTGATGTAGAGCGCTTACAAGCAGCGATCGAAGCCGGTGATGACCCAACCCAAATGGGTGAGGCAACCGCTGCTGGTCCAGGCGCTGGTGGGGCTGGTGGTGCTGGCGGAGCCGGTGGTGGCAACTCGTTCGTAATGCTTGATGCCACAGGTGGATCAGTCGATCCAACTATCGGTTTCCCAACGAATGGCCTGCAACGCGGTCCTTTGTTCCCGGATCCAGTGATCGGCGCCACAGAACAGCCAGAGGCCGTCACTCCACCGCCACCTCCACCTGTGATCACACCGGATTACACGCCTGGCATTACTGTGGAGTACACCGATGCGACAGGCACACTGCAAAGTGGCCCTGGCATCGTGGACGAAGAGGCCCTAGCAAGTGGCTCCAATTCAGGTACTGGCGCCGACAAGGCATTCGGCACAATTACAATCACATCGCCAGATGGTGTTTCGGCGGTGCAGATCCAAGACGTTAACGGAAACTGGGTTGACGTAACCTCTGGTGGAACTGTTCAGGGCAAATACGGTTTCCTGACAGTCGACGCTGCGGGTAACTGGACATACAACCTCACCGGCAACACGCTGGACCATAGCAATCCAAATGCTGTTGATGGCAACGACCAGGTGGGTGAAAGCTTCCCAACCCGCATGTTTGATTTGGATGGCGACGTATCACCAACCGTCAACATTAACGTAAGCGTGCTCGATGACGGCCCTAAAGTTGAAGTCGCCCAAGGTGCAGAGTGGCTGAGCGTCGCCAGTCTCGATGAGAGCCTTGCTAGTCTGAGTGGCGCCCAGGGCGATGGCGTGGCATCAGCGACTCTGAGTGCCGCTGCCGTACAAGCACAGTTCACCACTGTGTTGGGTGCTGATGGTGGTACGGCTGCATACAGCCTGAACCTGAGCGGCAGCAACGTCGCCTCTGGCTTGTTTGCTGTAGGCGGTGAAGGCGGTCAAGGTGCAGAAATTGTTCTGAACCAATCCGGCAATGTGATCACCGGCAGCGCAGGCGGCGTGAATTACTTCACCCTGACCATTAATGCGGCGACCGGTGAAGTCACCGTTAACCTGCTGAACAACCTGTGGCACAGCAACACCGGCAGCAACGATGAAGCCGAAGTGTTGCAGCTGGCCGAAGGCGCCCTGAAACTGACCAAAACCGTAACTGACGGTGATGGTGATACTGCCAGTGCCTCGGTGGATCTGGGCACCTCTGGTGCGATCAGTTTTGAAGACGACGGCCCGAAAGTTGGCCTCGCAACCGGTGAGGTGCCAGTACTGTCCGCCATCCTTGACGAAAGCTTGGCATCACTGGGCGGCGCGCAGGGCGATGGTATTGGCAGCGCAACTTTGGGTGCCGATGCCGTACAGGCGCAGTTCACCAGCGAAGTCGGTGCTGATGGTGGTACGGCTGCATACAGCCTGAACCTGACCGGCAGCAACGTCGCCACTGGTTTGTTTGCTGTTGGTGCGGCGGGCGCACAAGGTGCAGAAATTGTTCTGAACCAATCCGGCAATGTGATCACCGGCAGCGCTGGCGGCGTGAATTACTTCACGCTGGCCATCAATGCAGCAACTGGCGAAGTCACTATCAACCTGCTGAAAAACATCTGGCACAGCAACGCCGGCAGTTTTGATGACGCTGAAGTGCTGCAACTGCCTGAAGGTGTACTGAAACTGGTTAAAACCGTTACCGACGGTGATGGTGATAAAGCCAGCGCTGCCCTGGATTTGGGGGCGGCAGGGGTTATCAATTTCGAAGATGACGGCCCCACCATCTCGGCACAGGCCTTTGATTCGGCCATTCTGCAAGTGGATGAAAGCAATTTCGAACTCGATGCCACGGCCAATATCAGCAGCTTCTTCACTGTTGATGGTGGATCTGACGGTGTTGATGACGTGGACTACAGTCTGGTCTTGAACTCTTCCGCCAGCGGTTTGGTAGACACTGCAACTGGGCAGAATGTCTTCTTGGTCCTGAATAGTGCAGGTGTGGTGGAAGGCCGTGTCGGTAACGCGCAAGGCGCAGTTGTCTTCACTCTGAGCGTGGATGGCAGCGGTAATGTGAAGCTGGACCAACTGCGTGCGATCCAGCATAGCGACACCAGCAACCACAACGAAGCCAAGTCACTGGCTGCCGGTGTAGTCAGCGTCAAAGCCACCGTCACTGACGGCGACGGCGACAAAGCCAGTGCCAGTTTGGATATCGGTAAGGCCATCAGCTTCCTGGACGACGGCCCAAGCATCAGCGCCAAAGAGCTGGGCAGCCTGAGCCTGCAGGTCGACGAAACCAACCTGAACACAGCGGCTACCTCGTCGTTCACACTCGCCAGCCTGTTCAGCGCCAATGCCGGTGCAGATGGCCAGAAGGCGCTGGACTTCGCGCTGAAAGTTGAGAGTGAGGACAGCGGTCTGTTCGACAGCCTGACCGGTGAGGAAGTCAAACTCAGCCTCAATGCTGAAGGTGAGGTGGTTGGTACCATCACCGGCGGCGTAGTGGTCTTCACTGTCAGCGTAACTGCTGATGGCAAGATCAGCCTGAACCAAGAGCGTGCGGTTAAACACCCAGTCGGTGGCACCAGCCACAACGAAGCCAGTGCGACGCTGGACGGCAAAATCAGCGTGGTCGGTACCATCACCGATGGCGACAACGACACTGCGACTGCCACTGCGAACATTGGTAAGGCCATCAGCTTCCTGGACGACGGCCCAAGCATCAGCGCCAAAGAGCTGGGCAGCCTGAGCCTGCAGGTCGACGAAACCAACCTGAACACAGCGGCTACCTCGTCGTTCACACTCGCCAGCCTGTTCAGCGCCAATGCCGGTGCAGATGGCCAGAAGGCGCTGGACTTCGCGCTGAAAGTTGAGAGTGAGGACAGCGGTCTGTTCGACAACCTGACAGGTGAGGAAGTCAAACTCAGCCTCAATGCTGAAGGTGAGGTGGTTGGTACCATCACCGGCGGCGTAGTGGTCTTCACTGTCAGCGTAACTGCTGATGGCAAGATCAGCCTGAACCAAGAGCGTGCGGTTAAACACCCAGTCGGTGGCACCAGCCACAACGAAGCCAGTGCGACGCTGGACGGCAAAATCAGCGTGGTCGGTACCATCACCGATGGCGACAACGACACTGCGACTGCCACTGCGAACATTGGTAAGGCCATCAGCTTCCTGGATGACGGCCCAAGCATCAGCGCCAAAGAGCTGGGCAGCCTGAGCCTGCAGGTCGACGAAACCAACCTGAATACAGCGACTACCTCGTCGTTCACACTCGCTAGCCTGTTCACCAGCGATGCCGGTGCAGATGGCCAGAAAGCGCTGGACTTCGCGCTGAAAGTTGATAGTGAGAACAGTGGTCTGGTCGACACCCTGACCGGTGAGGCTGTCAAACTGAGTCTCACCGCTGACGGGAAAGTGATTGGTACCATCACCGGCGGCGTAGTGGTCTTCACTGTCAGCGTGACTGCTGATGGCAAGATCAGCCTGAGTCAGGCGCGTGCAGTTAAACACCCAGATGGTGGCAGCAGCCACAACGAAGCCAGTGCGACGCTGGACGGCAAAATCAGCGTGGTCGGCACCATCACCGATGGCGACAACGACACTGCGACTGCCACTGCGAACATTGGTAAGGCCATCAGCTTCCTGGATGACGGCCCAAGCATCAGCGCCAAAACGCTGGGCAGCCTGAGCCTGCAGGTCGACGAAACCAACCTGAACACAGCTGCTACCTCGTCGTTCACACTCGCTAGCCTGTTCACCAGCGCTGCCGGTGCAGATGGTCAGCAATCGCTGGACTTCGCGCTGAAAGTTGAGAGTGAGGACAGTGGTCTGTTCGACAGCCTGACCGGTGAGGAAGTCAAACTCAGCCTCAATGCTGAAGGTGAGGTGGTTGGTACCATCAGCGGCGGCGTGGTTGTCTTCACTGTCAGCGTGACTGCTGACGGCAAGATCAGCCTGAACCAAGAGCGTGCGGTTAAACACCCAGATGGTGGCAGCAGCCACAACGAAGCCAGTGCGACGCTGGACGGCAAAATCAGCGTGGTCGGTACCATCACCGATGGCGACAACGACACTGCGACTGCCACTGCGAACATTGGTAAGGCCATCAGCTTCCTGGATGACGGCCCAAGCATCAGCGCCAAAGAGCTGGGCAGCCTGAGCCTGCAGGTCGACGAAACCAACCTGAATACAGCGACTACCTCGTCGTTCACACTCGCTAGCCTGTTCACCAGCGATGCCGGTGCAGATGGCCAGAAAGCGCTGGACTTCGCGCTGAAAGTTGATAGTGAGAACAGTGGTCTGGTCGACACCCTGACCGGTGAGGCTGTCAAACTGAGTCTCACCGCTGACGGGAAAGTGATTGGTACCATCACCGGCGGCGTAGTGGTCTTCACTGTCAGCGTGACTGCTGATGGCAAGATCAGCCTGAGTCAGGCGCGTGCAGTTAAACACCCAGATGGTGGCAGCAGCCACAACGAAGCCAGTGCGACGCTGGACGGCAAAATCAGCGTGGTCGGTACCATCACCGATGGCGACAACGACACTGCGACTGCCACTGCGAACATTGGTAAGGCCATCAGCTTCCTGGATGACGGCCCAAGCATCAGCGCCAAAGAGCTGGGCAGCCTGAGCCTGCAGGTCGACGAAACCAACCTGAACACAGCGGCTACCTCGTCGTTCACACTCGCTAGCCTGTTCACCGCCAATGCCGGTGCAGATGGCCAGAAAGCGCTGGACTTCGCGCTGAAAGTTGAGAGTGAGGACAGCGGTCTGTTCGACAGCCTGACCGGTGAGGAAGTCAAACTCAGCCTCAATGCTGAAGGTGAGGTGGTTGGTACCATCACCGGCGGCGTAGTGGTCTTCACTGTCAGCGTGACTGCTGATGGCAAGATCAGCCTGAGTCAGGCGCGTGCAGTTAAACACCCAGATGGTGGCAGCAGCCACAACGAAGCCAGTGCGACGCTGGACGGCAAAATCAGCGTGGTCGGCACCATCACCGATGGCGACAACGACACTGCGACTGCCACTGCGAACATTGGTAAGGCCATCAGCTTCCTGGATGACGGCCCAAGCATCAGCGCCAAAACGCTGGGCAGCCTGAGCTTGCAGGTTGATGAAACCAACCTGAATACAGCGACTACCTCGTCGTTCACACTCGCTAGCCTGTTCACCAGCGATGCCGGTGCAGATGGCCAGAAAGCGCTGGACTTCGCGCTGAAAGTTGAGAGTGAGGACAGCGGTCTGTTCGACAGCCTGACCGGTGAGGAAGTCAAACTCAGCCTCAATGCTGAAGGTGAGGTGGTTGGTACCATCACCGGCGGCGTAGTGGTCTTCACTGTCAGCGTGACTGCTGATGGCAAGATCAGCCTGAGTCAGGCGCGTGCAGTTAAACACCCAGATGGTGGCAGCAGCCACAACGAAGCCAGTGCGACGCTGGACGGCAAAATCAGCGTGGTCGGCACCATCACCGATGGCGACAACGACACTGCGACTGCCACTGCGAACATTGGTAAGGCCATCAGCTTCCTGGATGACGGCCCAAGCATCAGCGCCAAAGAGCTGGGCAGCCTGAGCCTGCAGGTCGACGAAACCAACCTGAACACAGCGGCTACCTCGTCGTTCACACTCGCTAGCCTGTTCACCAGCGCTGCCGGTGCAGATGGTCAGCAATCGCTGGACTTCGCGCTGAAAGTTGAGAGTGAGGACAGTGGTCTGTTCGACAGCCTGACCGGTGAGGAAGTCAAACTCAGCCTCAATGCTGAAGGTGAGGTGGTTGGTACCATCAGCGGCGGCGTGGTTGTCTTCACTGTCAGCGTGACTGCTGATGGCAAGATCAGCCTGAGTCAGGCGCGTGCAGTTAAACACCCAGATGGTGGCAGCAGCCACAACGAAGCCAGTGCGACGCTGGACGGCAAAATCAGCGTGGTCGGCACCATCACCGATGGCGACAACGACACTGCGACTGCCACTGCGAACATTGGTAAGGCCATCAGCTTCCTGGATGACGGCCCAAGCATCAGCGCCAAAACGCTGGGCAGCCTGAGCCTGCAGGTCGACGAAACCAACCTGAACACAGCGGCTACCTCGTCGTTCACACTCGCTAGCCTGTTCACCAGCGCTGCCGGTGCAGATGGTCAGCAATCGCTGGACTTCGCGCTGAAAGTTGAGAGTGAGGACAGTGGTCTGTTCGACAGCCTGACCGGTGAGGCTGTCAAACTGAGTCTCACCGCTGACGGGAAAGTGATTGGTACCATCAGCGGCGGCGTGGTTGTCTTCACTGTCAGCGTGACTGCTGACGGCAAGATCAGCCTGAACCAAGAGCGTGCGGTTAAACACCCAGTCGGTGGCACCAGCCACAACGAAGCCAGTGCGACGCTGGACGGCAAAATCAGCGTGGTCGGTACCATCACCGATGGCGACAACGACACTGCGACTGCCACTGCGAACATTGGTAAGGCCATCAGCTTCCTGGATGACGGCCCAAGCATCAGCGCCAAAACGCTGGGCAGCCTGAGCTTGCAGGTCGACGAAACCAACCTGAATACAGCGACTACCTCGTCGTTCACACTCGCTAGCCTGTTCACCAGCGATGCCGGTGCAGATGGCCAGAAAGCGCTGGACTTCGCGCTGAAAGTTGATAGTGAGAACAGTGGTCTGGTCGACACCCTGACCGGTGAGGCTGTCAAACTGAGTCTCACCGCTGACGGGAAAGTGATTGGTACCATCAGCGGCGGCGTGGTTGTCTTCACTGTCAGCGTGACTGCTGATGGCAAGATCAGCCTGAGTCAGGCGCGTGCAGTTAAACACCCAGATGGTGGCAGCAGCCACAACGAAGCCAGTGCGACGCTGGACGGCAAAATCAGCGTGGTCGGCACCATCACCGATGGCGACAACGACACTGCGACTGCCACTGCGAACATTGGTAAGGCCATCAGCTTCCTGGATGACGGCCCAAGCATCAGCGCCAAAACGCTGGGCAGCCTGAGCTTGCAGGTCGACGAAACCAACCTGAATACAGCGACTACCTCGTCGTTCACACTCGCTAGCCTGTTCACCGCCAATGCCGGTGCAGATGGCCAGAAGGCGCTGGACTTCGCGCTGAAAGTTGATAGTGAGAACAGTGGTCTGGTCGACACCCTGACCGGTGAGGCTGTCAAACTGAGTCTCAATGCTGAAGGTGAGGTGGTTGGTACCATCAGCGGCGGCGTGGTGGTCTTCACTGTCAGCGTAACTGCTGACGGCAAGATCAGCCTGAACCAAGAGCGTGCGGTTAAACACCCGGTCGGTGGCAACAGCCACAACGAAGCCAGTGCGACGCTGGACGGCAAAATCAGCGTGGTCGGCACCATCACCGATGGCGACAACGACACCGCGACTGCCACTGCGAACATTGGTAAGGCCATCAGCTTCCTGGACGATGGCCCAAGCATTACTGCCAAGGCGCTGACAGGTCTGTCACTGGTGGTTGATGAGTCAGACCTTGCGACTAACGCAACCGCCAATGTCAGCAGCTACTTCAACATCACTGACAGTGCCGATGGCCGTGAGGGTGTTACTTACAGCCTGAATGTCGAGAGCACAGCCAGTGGTCTGGTGGATTCTCTCACCAATACCGCGATTACCTTGAGCAAGAATGGCAGCGTAATTGAAGGTAAGAACGCCGCAGGCGATCTGGTCTTCACCTTAAGTGTTGGCAGCGATGGTACTGTGACCCTGGATCAGCTGCGTGCGATCAAACACCCGACTGGTGGTGCTAGCCACGACGAGGCTGTATCTCTGGTTGCAGGCAAAATCAGCGTCACAGCGACTGTGACTGACCGTGATGGCGACACCGCCAGTGCCAAACTGGATATTGGCCAGGCCATCAGCTTCAAAGACGATGGACCTGTTGCTGTAGACCAGTCGGCTTCCGGCTCTGCTCAGGTCAAACTGGATACCAACCTGATTCTGATTCTCGATGTGTCCGGCAGTATGGATGAAGCCTCTGGTGTGGGTGGCATGGATCGCCTGCAAGCTGCTAAAAATGCGCTGCTTGAGTTGCTGGAGCAATATGATGCGTTGGGCGATGTAAAAGTAAGTTTCACTACCTTTAATGCGAGTGCGTCAAGTGGATCAACATGGTTGACAGTGAGTCAGGCCAAGACAGCTATTTTGGCTACAACGGCTAGTGGTAATACTAACTATGATGCGGCACTGATTGATGCCATCAACTCCTTTGGTGAATCCGGCAAGATCACCTCGGGAAATGTGCAGAATGTCGCTTACTTCCTTTCGGATGGTGAGCCGAACAGACCGTCTGGTGACTCTGGTATTTCCAGTACTAATGGTAGTGCGAGTGGCTGGCCGTCACCTTACTCCAACGGCAATGCATCAGAGGAGCAGGCTTGGATTAACTTCCTGAAAGCCAACGGCATCCGCTCCTATGCTCTGGGGATGGGGACCGGTGTTACCGAGTCAGCGTTGAACCCTATTGCATACGATGGCAAGACCGGAACTAATACCAATGCAATTGTGGTCACTGATATGAATCAGTTGACACAAACATTGGTTGCAACGGCTCAGGCGTCGCCGATCAATGGCAATTTGACAACGGGTGGTGGTTTCGGGGCTGATGGCGGCTATGTGAAGTCGATTGTGATAGGTGGCAGCACCTACACCATTACTAAGAGTGAGTTAGGGGCCTATACGCTGGGAGGTGCCAGCGGCGGCACGCTTGCAAACAATGAGCTGAAAGTAACACTTTCAAATGGCTCCAGTTTTAGCGTGAATATACTGACTGGTGGTTATACCTACACGCCGCCAAGCACAATTGCCACCGCCATTGCTTTGAGTATCGGCTTTACCTTTGCAGACGGTGATGGTGATGTAAGCCCTCAAGCTAACCTCAATATCAATATTTCGACCTCCACTGCTCCGGTGGTTGTGCGTGATGATTTGATTTTGACCAACACTTCAGCATCGAACGGCAACTTCGTTATCGATATTCCGACATGGGCACTGCTGGCTAACGATACGGGGGCCAACTCCAGCTTGCTGAAGGTCTTGAGTGTTGCGGGAGCTACGAGTGGCAATGTTTCTAAGAGTGCTGATGGCTCTACTGTGACGTTTACCGATACTGGCAATAGTGGTGGTTCCTTCTACTACGACGCTACACTCAACGGCCAGGCTGCCTATGATCGTGCTGATGTGACAATTAACCGGTCTACGGATAGCACAATCAACGGGACGTTCCGTAATGAGATCCTTTTGGGGCGTAATGGCAGTGCAGATACGCTCAATGGCGGGGATGGCGATGATATTCTCATTGGTTTGGGTGGTAACGACACTCTGAACGGGGGCAATGGAAATGACATTCTCGCTGGCGGGGCTGGCAATGACACGCTTAACGGCGGAGACGGAATCGATACGGCTACATACATTGATGCCACTTCGGGTGTGACTGTCAGGCTCAATACTACAAACGCGCAAAATACAGGCGGCGCAGGCACTGATACGCTGAACTCCATTGAGAATCTGATCGGTTCGAACTTCAACGACAGTTTGACCGGTAACAATCTCAATAACCTGATCAATGGTGGTGCTGGCGATGATCTGTTGATTGGCGGTGGCGGTAACGACTACCTAATCGGCGGTTCAGGTGCAGACACCTTCAAGTGGACCTCCGGTAACACTGGCGTTACAACGATTGCCGACTTCCAGAAAGGGGTCGATAAGTTGGATCTGTCTGAGTTGCTGGTCAATGAAACGACTGACAACTTGAGTCAGTACCTGACCTTCAGCTTCGGCACCAACACCACCATCACAGTGGACAGGAACGGACCGCAAAGCGGTGGTACCGGGCAGTCTATCGTGTTGGAGGGAGTCAACCTGCAGGCTGCGTATGGTGTATCCAATCAGGCGGAAGTCATCACGGCCATGCTGAATGATGAAACCCTGAAAATCAGCTAAGGCGTGGCAGCCTGCCTGTGACACAGTCAGGCTGCTCAATGAGCTTTAACCCTGGCCCTGCAGTGAGAAGATCACTGCGGGGCTTTTTTATTGAATGCGTGTTTAGTGGGGTAAATGGGCTTAGGGGTCAAGCCGATTTCAGGGTCGACAGGTATGCAATAACATCTGGTGCGCCGGCGGCGATGAGGCCTTGCCCCAGTGCTGAGCTTTCTGCGGAATGCTTGGGTAGCATCAGAATTTCAGAGGAGGTGTCAGAGGTGAGTAAAGGTAACCGCGCATAAGGAAGACCGGTGTCAAGCAGCAGCTCCATGAATTGAGGATCTGCCCATGCAGGTTTGGGAATCGCGACGGCATAATAGTTTTGCTCTAAGGCCTGTAGGCCTTGAGTGCTCAGTTCGTAGCGTTGGAGTGATGCCGGGAGACTGATATCAAGCTTGCGCAGTCGCATGTAAGCAACGGCGCACGCAAACGCCTCCGGGTGTAGTTCACCAGCCCAGAATACTCGGTTGCCTAGCCAACTGGCTTGCCTCAGGGCGATGCTATCGCCAGTCAAATAGCCGGGCAGGGCAAGGGTGAGGGTGCGCACTAAGTCCTTGTAAGAAATGATACGGATCTTTTTGCAGCCTTCACTGGCTGCTAAGGCTTCAAATGAGGTGTAGGTTTCCTCTGCCTCAGTGCAGTTTGAGAGCCCATCGATTGTGCTCAGATCAAATTTAGGCAGTTGGACCTCAACTTTGCTAACCAAATTGATGAGCAGAGCATGTGCGTCAGATTTATCTTCTTGCACAGGACCAGACAGTGCGCCACGCGGTAGATCAGCAAGCCGGTGCAGTTGAGGGTGGCAATTCCAGGAAATACTCGGGCGAACACTGGGGATTGGGCTAAAAGGCAGGCGAAGTTGGCTTGCTTGCTGAAACAGTTGTTGTTGCCCACGCTCAGCCAGTCCGAGCTTGCGTGCCAGTGCACTCAGGCGCGACTTCAAGGAGTTGTTGGGCGCTGTAAAACTCATAAACTTCGGTGTACTCCAAGAGGCAGAAACTGCCGAAATCAGCAGGTTTTAGCTCTGCAAAGGCCCTAATCAATAGCGCGCCAAAGCACTAATGGCAAGGTTGTGGCAAGATGACACGTTAGTATAAACAGGAGTGTACATGCCAACGTTGGTTCTGGATGTTGCCTTACCGGCTGATCGACTGATAGCGGTTTATCAGGGGCACGCCAATCGCATATTGATGAAAAGTCGTGATGGGAAGACGGTCAGTGTACCGGCTCATCACTTCCGTCCCTTCTTGACTCATGAGGGCGTCTACGGCTCATTTGTCATGGAGTTTAGTACAGCTGGCCAGTTGATGAGTCTCAAACGTCTTTGACAGGCGCTGTGTTCCTCGCTTCTGGTTACTGTGCGCGCGTATAATTGCACGCTTTGCAACTTTAAAGAGCTAAGCCTGCCCATGTACACCCTGGCCCGCGAGCTGCTGTTCAAACTTTCTCCGGAAACCTCCCACGAACTGTCCATCGACCTGATTGGTGCTGGTGGGCGTCTGGGGCTAAACAAACTGCTGACCAAGCAGCCATTGTCACTGCCAGTTTCGGTGATGGGCCTGGATTTCCCAAATCCAGTGGGGCTTGCCGCGGGTCTGGATAAGAATGGCGATGCCATCGATGGTTTCTCCCAGCTGGGGTTCGGTTTCGTTGAGATTGGTACCGTTACGCCGCGCCCACAGCCGGGCAACCCTAAGCCACGTTTATTCCGCCTGCCTGAAGCAGAAGGCGTGATCAACCGCATGGGCTTCAATAATCATGGTGTTGATCATCTGTTGGCGCGGGTTCAGGCCGCGAAGTACAAGGGCGTTCTGGGCATCAACATCGGTAAGAATTTTGATACCCCGGTTGAAAACGCCGTGGACGACTACCTGCTGTGCCTGGATAAGGTGTATCAGCATGCCAGTTACGTGACGGTGAACGTCAGCTCGCCTAACACGCCGGGCCTGCGTAGCTTGCAGTTCGGTGATTCGCTCAAGCAATTGCTTGAGGCGTTGCGTCGTCGTCAGGAAGACCTGACCGAGCAGTACGGCAAGCGCGTGCCACTGGCTATCAAAATTGCCCCGGATATGAGCGACGAAGAAACCATTCAGGTTGCCAACGCGTTGCTCGGTGCAGATATGGATGCTGTGATCGCGACCAACACAACACTGGGGCGAGAAGGTGTGGAAGGGCTGGAGTATGCTTCTGAAGCAGGCGGCCTTTCTGGTGCGCCGGTACGTGATAAGAGCACACACATCGTGCGTGTTCTGGCAGGCGAGTTGAAAGGCCGCATGCCGATTATTGCCGTGGGCGGTATTACGGAAGGCAAGCACGCTGCAGAAAAAATCGAAGCGGGAGCCAGTCTGGTTCAGATTTACTCCGGTTTTATCTATAAAGGCCCGGCTCTGATCCGTGAGGCGGTGGATGCAATTGCTGCGCTGGGTAAGTAACAGGCATTAAAAAGGGGCTCCTTTGGAGCCCCTGGGCTCTCGCCCTCCGCTCGGATGGAGCGGGCTTGGTAAGTCGGTTGTGTGTCCTGTCAGCCGACTGCGCGAAGTTCGTTAAGGCGATGGATTCCGGCGGTGCCGGTCATGCCGTCCCAATTGTCACCCCGGCCTTCGCGCCAGCCGTTAATCCAGGCTTGGCGGACAGCGGGAAGGGTGAATGGGCAGAGGTCGCGGGATTTGCCACTGATACCAAATTGATAACCGCGCAAAAAAGCTCTTTCTAACGGATCACGCTTAAGTCTTCTCATAGGGTATTGCCCTCAATGTTGACTGTTATGTATGTCCTGTAAAGCTTGTTGCTGTTATGGGCAGACGTCTCTGCCTGTGGAGTTCGTTGCCGGCGTGACGAATCTCCTTGGCCGCTCCATTGCGGAGCTAAGCTAAGGACGATTTCTAACCAATGTGAGCGGGCATGTGAATGACTCTTTCGTCATAAGCCCGTAACCTTTTTCAGGCAAAGGCCATAAGGCGTTGCCGATTAGGTTAGGTTATTTTTCTGTAGCGCTTGTGTGTGGGCGCTTACAGCAGATTGTGTACGTTGAGCAGGTGATGATGAATGTTGTTTGAACCTGCTGCTTATTCCGACGAACTGTCCATTTTGTACAGTTCGTCATCTATTTTGGCCATGTAGCCTTATTTGCATGGCGTTGATTGCCGTTGGCACTGGAAGCTCCCATGTCGGATCGTTATGAACTCTATCTCACTTGCCCTAAAAGTCTCGAAGGGCTGCTGCTTGAAGAGGCCCGCAACCTAGGGCTGGAGGAGGCTCGCGAGCATACGGCCGCCATCCGCGGCATGGCTGATATGGAAACGGCATATCGGCTGTGCATCTGGTCGCGCTTGGCCAACCGCGTGTTGTTGGTGCTCAAGCGCTTTACTGTTCAGAACGCTGAAAGCCTGTATGACGGGGTGCTGTCGGTCGACTGGGCGGAGCATCTCGATCCGGCAGGGACGCTCGCGGTGGAGTTCAGCGGTCAAGGCTCAGGCATTGATAACACCCATTTCGGCGCGCTGAAGGTGAAGGATGCCATCGTCGATAAGCTGCGCATGCGCGATGGCACGCGCCCGAGTGTCGATAAGGTGAACCCGGACGTTCGAGTGCATCTGCGCCTGGATCGTGGTGAGGCGATTCTGTCGCTGGATCTGTCCGGCCACAGTTTGCATCAGCGCGGTTACCGATTGCAGCAGGGCGCGGCTCCGCTGAAAGAGAACCTGGCTGCCGCTGTATTGATCCGAGCGGGTTGGCCGAAGATTGCTGCTGAAGGCGGCGCGTTGGCTGACCCAATGTGCGGTGTTGGTACCTTCTTGGTTGAAGCGGCGTTAATTGCGGCCGATATCGCTCCAAACTTGAAACGTGACATGTGGGGCTTTACCAATTGGCTGGGCCATGTACCGGCGGTATGGCGCCGGGTACGTGAAGAAGCTGAGCAGCGTGCCGCAGCAGGTTTGGCGAAAAAGCCGCTGTGGATTCGTGGTTATGAAGCTGATCCGCGCCTGATCCAGCCTGCGCGCAATAACATTGAGCGTGCGGGGCTTAGTGAGTGGATCAAAGTCTATCAGGGCGAGGTGGCTACATTTGAGCCGCGTCCAGACCAGAATCAGAAGGGCTTGGTGATCTGTAACCCGCCTTATGGTGAGCGTTTGGGGGATGAGGCGAGCTTGCTGTATCTCTATCAGAACTTGGGCGAACGTCTGCGCCAGGCCTGCATGGGCTGGCAAGCGGGTGTGTTTACCGGTGCGCCTGATTTAGGTAAGCGTATGGGCATCCGCAGCCACAAACAGTATTCGTTCTGGAACGGCGGGCTGCCGTGCAAGCTGCTGATGATCAAGGTTCAGCCTGAGCAGTTTGTGACGGGTGAACGCCGCACCCCTGAGCAACGCGAGCGTGACCGTGAGCAAAATGCGTTGCCGGTTGAGCACAAAGGTGCAGCCCAGCCGGTTGAGCAGGCGCGTTTAAGTGAAGGCGGGCAGATGTTTGCTAACCGCCTGCAGAAGAACCTCAAGCAACTGGGCAAATGGGCACGCAAAGAAAACATCCAGTGCTACCGCCTGTACGATGCTGATATGCCGGAATACGCGCTGGCTATTGATCTCTACGGCGACTGGGTGCATGTGCAGGAATACGCTGCGCCTCGGTCGATTGATCCTGAGAAGGCTCAGGCTCGTCTGTTTGATGCACTGGCAGCTATTCCGCAGGCGCTTAATGTGGACAAGAGCAAAGTGGTCATTAAACGCCGCGAGCGCCAAACCGGCACCAAGCAGTATGAGCGCCAGTCTGCTCAGGGACAGTTTATGGAGGTCACTGAAGGTGGTGTGAAGCTGTTGGTGAACCTGACTGATTATTTAGACACCGGCCTCTTCCTGGATCACCGCCCGATTCGCCTGCGTATTCAGAAAGAAGCGGCCGGTAAGCGATTCCTCAACCTGTTTTGCTACACCGCAACGGCGACCGTGCATGCGGCCAAAGGCGGTGCACGCAGCACCACCAGCGTTGATCTGTCCAAGACCTACCTGGATTGGGCGCGGCGCAACCTGTCGCTCAACGGTTTTTCCGATAAAAACCGCCTGGAGCAGGGCGACGTGATGGCGTGGCTGGCGGATGATCGCGGCGAATACGACCTGATCTTTATCGACCCGCCGACCTTCTCTAACTCCAAACGTATGGAAGGTGTGTTTGATGTGCAGCGCGACCACGTCCAATTGCTGGATCTTGCCATGGCGCGTCTGGCACCGGGTGGTGTGCTGTATTTCTCCAACAACTTCCGTAAGTTTGCGTTGGATGAAAACCTGCCGAGCCGTTATCAGGTCGAAGAGATCAGCAGCTCAACCATCGACCAGGACTTTGCCCGCAACAGCAAAATCCACCGGGCCTGGCGCTTTAATCGCAAGGCCTGACCTTTAGCCCTGCTTGCGCGTCAGTGCACGCAGGGCAAAACGGTTGGGGTGGCAGGCTTGGGCCACGTCGGCAGCAACGGGCATTGGCTCGTTGTCCAGCCATGCAGCAATCAGCTCCCCGGACAGCGGGGCAGTGATTAGCCCGCGTGAACCGTGGCCGCTGTTCACGTACAGCCCCTCCAGCCATGGGCACGGTTTGTTCGGCACTTTACGGGCGTTCTTGCTTAGGGCTGCGTAGGTGTTGGCAAAACGCTCAGCATCGGCCAAAGGCCCGACGATGGGCAGGTAATCTGGACTGGTGCAACGGAAGGCTGCACGCCCCTCCAGCGTCTCCACATTCAACTGATCAGCCTGCATGCGTTGCGCAAGCTCAGTGGAAATCTCACGCAGCAGATCAAGGTTGCTGATGTGCTCGGCAGGTGTGATGTTTACGTCATCACTATGAAAATCAAAGCTGGCCCCCAGCGTGTGCTCGCCGTTGCGCGGCGGAGCGACATAGCCTTCAGCACACAGCACAGTTTTCAATGCCCGGCTGTTGTCAGTGGCCGGGATGCGGGTGATCTGCCCGCGAATCCGTTTAAGCGGCAATTCCGAACTTTGGCTGAACTGACGGATTTGCGCCGCGTTAGCCAGCACCACGACCTCTGAACTGACGAGCAACTGCTTTTGATTCCAGGCTTGCCACTGACCGGCCTGGCGACGAAGCTCAAGTGCCTCCTCATGCAGTTGCAGGCGGATATTTGGGTGTGTGCTGAGTAGCTCGCACAAGGCGGGTGGGTGAACCCAACCCGCATCGGGGTAGTACAAACCACCACTGCTCAGGGGCACACCAGCCTGTTCTTGTGCCTGTGGCTGATCCAGTACATGCAGCAAGTCAGCAGGGAACGCTTCTGCCAGTTGTGCTTGCCGCTTGGCTTCCTTGTCATCAAAGGCCAGCTGCAGCACGCCGCAATCGTCCCATTGCACACCTTTGGCTAGCCGCTGGATAAGGCGGCGGGTGTAGCCGAAACCGCTGACAATCAGGCGTGAGAGTGTGGTGTGGTGGGCGGATAGTTTCAGGTAAAGCACGCCCTGCGGATTGCCGGAGGCCTCCTGAGCGATTGCACTGTGACGCTCTAAGATCGTGACTTGCCAGCCGCGTCTGGCCAGACTTGCAGCCGTGGCGCAGCCAGCCATACCCGCGCCAATGACCAGTGCGTGGCGATTCTTGGCGGGAGTTTGTGGGCGGGCAAACCAAGGCTTATCGGTGTTTAACGAGCATGCGTTGAATACACCTTTGAGCACTTCGCGTTTACGCCCAAAACCTGGTGTGCGCTCCATAGCAAAACCAACGTCGATCAGCCCGCGGCGTACATATCCCACGCTGGTGAAGGTGCCTAGTGTCGTGCCCGGTGCAGACAACCGCGCCAGCTGGCTGTATAGCTCTGGCACCCACATCTGCGGGTTTTTGGCAGGGGCAAAACCGTCCAAGAACCAAGCATCCACCTGTGCGTCGAGCTGCGGCAGCTGCTCCAATACATCGCCAATCATAAGGGTCAGGCCGATGCGACCATTGGCGAACGTCAGGCGCTGAAAGCCAGGGTGAATGGCCCGGTATTCGCCCAGTAGCTGCGCCGATAACTCAGCCAGCTCTGGCCAGAGTTGCAGGGAGCGTTCCAAGTCTGTGTGGGTCAGTGGGTATTTTTCTACGCTGATAAAGTGCAGGCGCGCATCAGCCGGGGCCAGTTGCTCAAATAGCTGCCAGGCACAGAGAAAGTTAAGCCCGGTGCCAAACCCGGTTTCACCAATAACGAACTGCTGGCCCGCGCTCAGTGCGGCAAAGCGTTCAGGCAATTGATTATTGCCAATAAACACATGGCGCGTTTCCGCAAGGCCGTCATCCTTGGAGAAGTACACGTCGCCAAATTGGGCGGAAATCGGCTGGCCGCGCTCGTCCCATTCAAGGTCAGCGTTTGGGGTTTGGGGCTTGGATGTGGCTTCAGACATTTCGGTTACCAGCAGGAGCAAGCGCGCATTTTATAGAATCCGCCCCAAAGGGACTAATGATCATGCTGCCGCAGTCGCTCAGGTATCGTTATGATTGCCCCCATTTCGCAATGAGGTAACAGGTTTGAGTACAAAGCTGATCACTCAAGAAGGCCACGAGGCCCTGAAAAAGGAGCTGGATTACCTGTGGCGTGAGCACCGCCCTGATATCACTCGCAAGGTTGCGTGGGCTGCCTCACTGGGCGATCGCAGTGAAAATGCCGATTACCAGTACAACAAAAAGTTGCTACGAGAGATTGATCGGCGAGTGCGTTACATCCGTAAACGTCTCGAAGATATGCGTGTGGTGCCATACTCGCCAGAGCAAGAAGGTCGGGTGTTCTTTGGTGCCTGGGTGACGATAGAGAACGTTGAGGGCGAATCTAAACGCTTTCGCATTGTGGGTTACGACGAGATATACGGGCGTAAAGATTACATCTCCATCGACTCACCTATGGCGCGTGCGCTGCTTAAAAAAGAAGTAGGTGATGAGGCCACTGTGCAGACCCCGCAGGGTGAGATGATCTGGGAGATCATTGAGATCAGCTACGACAAATAGTGGCTGACGTGTTGGTTTTGGTTGCACGTCAGCCTGTTCAATCGGCACACGCCGTTCTGCTTTTAGTTCTTCAGGTCAAAATCCATGATGCGCCGTAGCACTGCTTCGAACGGAGGTTTTACCCGTTCTGACTATAAAACACTGGGGCTTGCTGCACTCGGTGGGGCGCTGGAGATATACGACTTTATTATCTTCGTGTTCTTTGCGCTGACGTTGAGCCAGTTATTCTTCCCGCCGGAAATGCCGGACTGGCTGCGGCTGCTACAGAGCTTCGGGATCTTTGTTACAGGTTATCTGGCGAGGCCGTTAGGCGGCATTCTGCTCGCTCACTTCGCTGACCGTTTCGGGCGAAAACGGGTGTTCAGCCTGAGTATCTTGATGATGGCGTTGCCTTGCCTGTTGATCGGCTTGATGCCGACCTATGAGCAGATTGGTTATTGGGCGCCTGTCATCCTGCTGTTGTTCCGCGTACTGCAAGGTGCGGCCGTCGGTGGCGAAGTGCCAAGTGCCTGGGTGTTTGTGGCCGAACATGCCCCACAAGGGTATCAAGGCTATGCCTTGGGTATTTTGCAGGCCGGGCTGACATTCGGCTATTTGTTGGGTGCATTGACTGCAACCATCCTCACGCAGGTTTACACATCGGCGGAGGTGCTGGAGTTTGCTTGGCGTATACCGTTCCTGCTTGGGGGCGTATTCGGCTTGGTCGGTGTGTGGCTACGACGCTGGCTCAGTGAAACGCCGGTGTTTATGGCCATGAAAAACCAGAGTGAAGCAGCACAGGAGTTACCGCTGCGCACTGTATTGCGTGGTCACAGGCAGAGCCTGATACCGGCCATGCTGCTGACCTGCTTGCTTACGTCGGCAGTGGTGATGCTGGTGGTGGTAACACCGACGCTGATGCAGACCCGTTTCGCGATTCCGGCCAGTCAAACCTTTGCCCTGAGCAGTCTGGGCATCATGTGCCTGAATGCGGGTTGCGTGATCGCTGGGGCACTGGCTGACCGCATCGGGGCGTGGCGGGCGGTGAAGGTCTACAGCTTGTTGCTGCCAATCGGTGCCTTGATGCTGTACGCCTGCTTGATTTTGGACAGCCGCTATATCGCACTGGGTTATGCCCTGGCCGGGCTCAGCTGTGGATTGGTGGGCGCCGTACCCAAGGTGATGATTTCACTGTTTCCCGCCGAGATACGGGTCTCGGGGATTTCAGTAACCTACAACATTGCCTATGCCCTATGGGCGAGTTTTACCCCATTGTTATTGATCAGCCTGATGCCGCAGACGCCATGGACCATTGTGATCTTCTGCGTGCTGGTGGGGCTTGCGGGTGTCTTCACGGTGTCTTGGTTTGGCAGCAGAGTGGGGCTACTCCGTACGGCCTGAGTCGCCCCGGCTCTTGGCTTAACCTTCGCGCAGCACCGTCAGCGGGCTGGCGTTTAGTGCACGGCGTGTGCCAATTACACCGGCCGTGCCGACCAGCAGCGCGCCGATTACTGGGAGTAGCAGCAACTCAGGATGGGGCTGCCATTTCAGTTCAAAGGCGAAGGTATAGAGCAAGTAGCTGATTAGCTCACAGCCGAAGGCCGCGAGTAGGCCGCTGGCCGCGCCGAGCAGAGCAAACTCGGTCTGCCGAGCTCGGCTGAGGAGGGTGCGTTTGGCGCCAAGCGCGCGTAGAAGGGCACCCTGCCGAATACGTTCATCAAGGGTTGCTTGCAGCCCTGCAAACAGCACAGCAAGTCCGGCTCCCAGCACGAATAGGAGCACAAACTCCACCGCCAAGGTGACTTGGGCCAGAATGCTGCGCAACTGATCAAGGAGAGCGTCCACTTGCAGCAAAGTGACCGCCGGGAACGCCCGAGACAGCTCAACCAGTTGTTGCTCGCTTCCTGTGGGCAGGTAGAAGCTGGTCATATAAGTCACCGGTAAATCCTTCAGGGTGCCGGGCTGAAAGATCATGTAGAAGTTGGGCTGGAAGGTATTCCAGTTGACCTTGCGCAGACTGGTGACGACGGCATCACGGTTGATGCCGCCCACATTGAACGTCAGCCGGTCACCCAGTTTTAGCTTGAGGCTATCCGCCAGCTCAGACTCCACCGATACACCTGGCAGTTCACTCGCGCTTGCGGCAGTCCACCAACTGCCGGCCACTAAGTCGTTGTCAGTTGGCATTTCCTGAGCCCACGTTAGGCTCAGGTCGCGGCGTAGGGCGCGATCCCCTTGCGACTCCTTACTGACGTTCTGGCGAACAGCTTCGCCATTAACCATGACCAGGCGGCCCGGCACCACCGGGTAAAGTGGCGCTGCGTGGGGTGAGAGTTGTGCCAAACGATCGCTGAAGGCTCGTTGCTGGTCAGGCAGAATATTCAGGGCGAAGTGGTTGGGCGCATCATTCGGCAGCTGGTCCTGCCAGGTATTAAGTAATTCACCCCGTAACAGCGCAATCAGCGCCATGGCCAGAATGATCAGGCCAAAGGCTAGTGACTGTCCGGCGGCTGCCAGTGGGTAGCGTAGTAACTGGCCTAGACCCAAGCGCCAAGGCAGTGATGCGTTGGCCAACAATCGACGCAGGCTCTGCAAACCAATCAGCAGCAGGCCGCCGAGCACCAGTGCAGTGATCAAACCACCACCAAGCAGGGCCAATGTGAGTTTCAGATCCAGGCTTAGGCGCCACATGATCACGCCCAGCGCCAGCAGCGCGAGGCCGTAGACAGCCCACGAACTGGCCGCAACCGGCAGCATGTCACGGCGCAGCACCCGCAGCGGTGGTACTCGGCCAAGGGCGGCCAGGGGGGGCAGGGCAAAGCCGGCCAGCGCAATCAGGCCGGTGGCCATCCCTGCCACTGCTGGCCATACGCCACCCGCTGGGACTTGAGCCGGCAACAGCCCTTGGAGCATGGAGAACAGGGTCAATTGGGCAAGCCAGCCGAACAGGGCGCCAGTCAGGCTCGCCAACAAACCGAGAATAGCCAGCTGCAGGCTGAACAGGCCCAGTGCCTGCCGCCGTGACAAGCCGAGGCAGCGCAGCAGGGCGCTGGCATCAAATCGGCGGGCGGCAAAACGATTGGCGGACAGGGCCACAGCCACACCCGCAAGCAGCACTGCGGCGAGGCTGGCCAGATTCAAATAACGCTCTGCACGGGACAGGGCGTTACCTACCTGACGGTTACCGTTTTTGGCATCTTCAATACGCTGGTTGGGCTCTAGGGTTGGTTTGATCGCCGTGCGATATTGGTTCAGCGCATCTGCTGTGCCACGCCACAGGTCGCGATAGCGTACGCGGCTGCCGGGTTGTACAACGCCGGTAGCGTCCAGGTCGGCCAGGTTGATCAGTACGTTCGGGGTAAGGCTGTAAAAGTCGCCGGCTTCATCGGGCAGATAGGTGAGCACGCGGGTTAGACGCAGGGTTTTTGAACCGACTTCTATCTCGTCTCCGGGCTTGAGGTTAAGAGCCGCGAACAGGCGCGACTCAGCCCAGGCTTCGCCCGGTTGCGGGCCTTGGCCTTCCTCTTCCGGTGCATACAGCGTGGGCGCACTTTTAAGTGGGCCACGCAGTGGATAGGCGCTGTCTGCTGCTTTAATGCTGGCCAACTGAATGCCATCGTCACCGGCAATGACGCTGGAAAACTCTACCAGTTGGGCGTGATCTAGCCCCAGTTGTTTGCCTGCCTCGATCTGTTGGGCAGTGCTAGGGGTGCTACCGGTCAGGCGTAAGTCTGCAGCCAAAAACTCGGTGGCGCGCAGCATCATGCCGTCATTCAGGCGGGCACTGAAATAGCCGATTGCTGTGCTGGCTGCTACCGCAATCAGCAAGGCAAAAAACAGAACGCGCAGTTCACCCGAGCGGGCGTCGCGCAACAGTTGCCGCCCTGCAAGGCTTAGCAGTCGGCTAAAAGGTAAGTTAGTCATCAGGGTTCCACATGCGCGATCAGGTGGCCGCCTTCAAGGCGGATCTGGCGTTGGCAGCGGTGGGCCAGGCGCTCGTCATGGGTCACTAGTACCAGCGTGGTACCGCGCTCTTTATTCAACTCGAAAAGCAGGTCGCTGATGCGCTCGCCAGTTTGGCTGTCGAGGTTGCCGGTGGGCTCATCGGCAAACAGCACCGCAGGTTCCGCGGCAAAAGCACGGGCGATTGCCACGCGTTGCTGTTCGCCGCCAGAGAGCTGACGGGGAAAATGGCTGAGTCGCTGTGCAAGGCCGACGCGTTCAAGCAGGGCGCGGGCGCGCTCACGTGCATCTGCGCGGCCTTCCAACTCCAGCGGTAGCATGACGTTTTCCAGAGCATTGAGGCTGTCTAGCAACTGGAATGACTGGAAGACGAAACCCACGTGTTCGGCGCGAACTTTGGCGCGTTGATCTTCGTCCAAGCTGCTTAGGTCGTTACCGGCCAGAATGACGTTGCCACTGCTGGGCAGATCAAGGCCTGCGAGCAGGCCGAGCAGGGTGGATTTGCCCGAGCCGGAACTGCCGACAATGGCCAGGCTGCTGCCGGACTCCAGTTGCAGTGACAAATCGTGGAGAATGGTTAGCTTACCTTCCGCGCTGGAAACCACTTTGCTAAGGTTTCGCGCGGTGAGAATACTTGAGCTCATGGAGATTCCAATGCGTAACTGGTTGATCGGTACTGCCCTAAGCCTGCTCCTGTGGGGGCCTTCGGCATTTGCAGGAACCGTATTGGTGGTGGGCGATAGTATCAGCGCCGCTTTCGGGCTGGATACAGAGGATGGCTGGGTGGCACTGCTGCAAGAACGTCTCAAAACTGAGGGTTTTGACCATCAGGTGGTCAATGCATCGATCAGTGGTGATACCAGCTCAGGCGGCGCGGCACGGCTGCCCGCGCTGCTTGCAGAACATAAACCGCAATGGGTAATTGTCGAACTTGGCGGCAATGATGGCCTGCGCGGGCAGTCGCTGACCCAATTGCAACAGAATCTTGCGGACATGGCAGAAAAGTCTAAGGCGATTGGGGCCAAAGTCCTGTTGCTGGGGATGAAGCTGCCGCCGAATTATGGCCAGCGCTACACCACAGCTTTTGCCGCAGTGTACCCCGCAGTCGCCGAGGCAACAGGCTCAGCTCTTGTCCCGTTTGTTTTGGAGGGTTCTGCGGGCGTTCCGGGGATGACCCAAGCCGATGGAATCCACCCGACTGCCGAAGCGCAACCGATTTTACTGGCCAATGTATGGCCGGCACTTAAGGGCTTGCTTTGATCCGCTGTGGCGGCGCTAAGCCAAGTCTTGCTGCAACCTGTTACGACCTAATTGTTTGGCTCGGTACAGTGCACGGTCAGCACGATTGATCAGTTGCTCAATGTTCTCGCCTGCTTTGAGCTGCGCTAAGCCCAAGCTTGTGGTTACGCTCAGCACCTCGTTGGCAAAAGGCACAGCCATATCGCTTATACGCTGGCGGATCTTTTCGCCCAGTTCTCGGGCTTGATCTGCTTCTGTGTTTTTTAACAGCAGAATGAACTCTTCGCCGCCCCAGCGGCAGAGAATGTCTGCTTCGCGAATGCTGTGGTGCAAGGTCTCGGAGAATTTTCTAAGGACCTCGTCACCCGCCATGTGGCCATGGCTGTCGTTTAGATTCTTAAATCGGTCGATGTCCAGCATCAGCGCGCAAAGCGGGCTTTTCTCGCGTTCTGCCTCTTTTAGCGTTTGTCTGGCAAGAAGGTCGAATCCTCTTCGATTCAGTAGTCCGGTCAGTTGGTCCGTTGTGGCGAGCGCTTTGAGGCGACGCTGATAGCGGCGCAGGGCTATGTGAACAAGGGCAATGATGATGACGCTGACGACAGCGCAAATAAGTAAGTTGAAATAGAGCGACTTACGAATGGCTACGAGTCCACTCTCATCTTCTTTGTCTACAAATAGATACCAGTTCAATTCGGGGATATAGCGAACATTGAGCAGGTGGTTCTGGCCTTGATCATCATAACTATGAGTGGCGTATAGGGTGTCGGGTGTTAGTGTGGCCAGCGACTCGAGTCCTGGAACATCACTTAGCAAATTACCAATTCCCAGCCCTGCAGGGCCGCCCTGAGTGCCAGCAAGGACCAGTCGGCCAGTCGCATCGCTAAAGAACACCTTACGCTTATAGCGCTGTTGGTAGGTTTGAATGTGTTCGGAAATGGTATCCAACTGGAGCCCAACGCCGGTTGCACCGATGAAGTTGCCTTGCTGGTCCTGCACTTTGTAATTGATGAAAATGGTCAGGCGATCCTGATTAGCCAGATCCACATCAATATTAATGGCGTAGGGTTTTTTAGAGTTTTTGAGTTCGTAGTACCAAATGTCTCGAAAAGCCGCTGGGCTGATCTTTTTTAGAACACCTTTAGCTTGGTAATAGGTGCGGCTTTTGTCAGATACAAAAAAGCTGGTCAGGGTTTGATAGTGCTTTTGCACATCTTCAAGGTAACGGATGATCATGGCTGGATCATGTTCCCCGGCCTGCACCCAATCAGTGATGTAGACATTTCGAGCCATCATCGACGATATGAGGATGGGCCTGACCAAGTCTTTTTGGATTTCGGAGTAGATCGTGTCTGACGTGAGCGGCAGTTCAGTGTCGACAACACTGCTGCGAATGGACTGGTACGCGGTGTAATAACTGGCCAGAGAGGTGGCGAGAAACCCTGAAAGCAGAAGTACGACAAGTATTAATGTCAGAGAACGATGGCTTACGCGCTGGGGTGATGGGAGCATGCCTGTCTCTGAGTCTGCATAAAGGTGAAAGTAGCGGGCTTAACAGCCGCCGCGATTCTAATGGGGTTGCTGCCGCGGCCATATACCTGAAATCAGGTGCCTTGCGTCCAAAATTCACGCTGCTTAACCGTAAGACTTGTAGGGCTAAATGTGCTGAAGCGTCCTGCAAACAACGATGGCGTCTTTAACCGATTTTCTGGCGTTAAAGCCTGTTAGGAACCATTTCCCTATTGTGTGGTGTCGTTAAACTTCACGGCGCAGCACGGCTGATGCTCATATGGCTGAATGGCGATCAATTTTTCTCTCATTTAACCTTAACCCATTGCTCTTACAGGCTTTTCTGGACCGACACTTTCAGCTAAGGTTGCGCCCCTTCACTGGAGTCCTCAATGCCACGCCCTGCTTGGTCCTTGTACGCCTATCAATCAATCGAACCTGACGAGCAGCTTGATCTGTTCGCCTGTCGGGAAGTGCGCGTCCATCTTTTGGTTCGTCAGCTTGAGTTAGGGCAGTTCGCAGATCGCACATTGTGTGGTGGGCTATTGCCAGCACAGCCCATCTGGCGTGACCTGGATAAGGACATTTTACGCGACAAGCGCCTATGTCCTGCTTGCAGAGCAGCGTTAGAAGCTGAAAAACGGGGTAACAGGCCTGATCTTCCGGGTGTTTGAATCCTGTCTGCGATTGATCAATCGGTGTACAATTCGGTCTATACCATTTCTCACACTTTTATTGTCTACATCAGGGATTTCAGGATGCTGCCGCGTGCTGTTGCCGTCACCCGCTGCTTGTCATTGGCTGCCGTATTAGGTTCTGCCTCTGTTCAGGCACTCGAGTTTCCGCTACCTCCGCCTGGAGAAGATGTAATCGGCCAGGTTCAGGTTATCAAAGCCAAATACGAAGACACCTTTGCTGATATTGCTACTGCCAATGACTTGGGTTATCTGGAAATGGTGGCCGCCAATCCAGGAGTGGATCCATGGTTGCCGGGCGAGGGTACTGAGATCACTCTGCCGACCCGTTTCATTCTTCCGCCTGGGCCGCGTGAAGGCATTGTGATCAACATTGCTGAATACCGGTTGTATTACTACCCCAAAGGCCAGAACGTGGTTTACACCTACCCGCTGGGTATTGGCCGCGAAGGGTGGGGGTCTCCGGTGACCAATGCGCGGATCACCACCAAGGTGCCGAACCCGGGCTGGACTCCACCTAAATCTATTCTTGCTGAGCACGCTGCTAATGGTGATCCGCTTCCAGCCTACGTGCCGCCAGGTCCGGACAACCCGTTGGGTCCCTACAAAATGGGGCTTTCAGCTTCTGGCTATCTGATTCATGGTTCGAACAAGAAGTTCGGGATTGGCATGCGTGTGAGCCACGGTTGCTTCCGTATGTACAACGACAACGTGCTTGAGCTGGCCGCCATGGTCGCTGTCGGTACTTCGGTACGTATCGTCAATGAACCGTATAAGTTTGGGCGTGCGAACGGTAAGGTTCTCCTTGAGGCGCATACGCCGCTTGAAGAATCTGGCCATGAGTCGGTAGTCGATAAGCACACCGCTGTAATCAATGCACTGCTCAAGGATGACCAGTTCTCTAATCTTCAGCTGGATTGGGACATGTTGCGTGAAGTGGTTGCAGCAGAAGATGGTCTGCCTGTTGAGATCGCTCAGCCTGGCCAGCAGGCTGTGGTGCACAGCGAAACTCAAGCGTTTTGATCATCTCGTAAACGTTCATACAAAAAAGCCCGGCGCAGTGCGTCGGGCTTTTTTGTTATATGGCTGCAGAATAAGAAAACCCGCTTTCGCGGGTTTTCTTATTGCATGCTAATCAGCCACGGCGGCGGAAGAGCGGTTGCGGACGATCAGTTGAAGACTGATAAACCTCGCTGAACTCCTCGAATGCCTTAAGAGCATCGACCGGGTCTTTATCGGCGCGCAATGCAAACGCATCGAAGCCAACACGCAAGTAAGAGAACAGCTGATCACGCAACACGTCACCAATAGCCCTGACTTCACCTTTGTAATCGTAGCGATTACGCAGCAGGTAGGCCGTGGAGCAATGGCGGCCATCGGTGAAGGCTGGGAAATTCAAGGCAATAACCTGGAAGTTGTCCAGCTGATCAGCGATTTCCTCAATCTCCTCACCGGCATCCAGCCAAACACCAAGACCGCCATCACGTGCCTTAAGGGCGGTGCTGTGCTCAAGCCACAGCGCCATGGGCACGATCAGGTTGTCGGTATTGCTGATGCTGTCCAAGGTTGCATCCTTGGGTAGCAGGTGCCAGGTGTCGTCGACGATCTGTGCATTCTTAATTATTTGCTGCATAGACGCGCTCCTTGAATGGGTCGACGCCAATACGGCGGTACGTGTCGAGGAAGGTTTCTTCTTCGGTACGTTGTTCTACATAGACGTTGATGATCTTTTCGATCACGTCAGCCATGTCAGCTTCAGCAAAGGATGGGCCCAGAATCTGCGCCAAATGAGCGTCACGGCCAGAACTACCACCTAGCGATACTTGATAGAACTCTTGGCCTTTCTTGTCGACACCCAAGATGCCGATATGGCCAACGTGGTGGTGACCACAGGCGTTCATGCAGCCGGAGATATTCAGTTCGATATCGCCGATGTCGAACAGATAGTCCAGGTCGTCAAAACGACGCTGAATGGCTTCGGCAATTGGGATGGACTTGGCGTTAGCAAGGGAGCAGAAGTCGCCACCCGGGCAGCAGATAATGTCAGTCAGCAGGCCAATGTTCGGGGTGGCAAAACCATGCTCACGCAGCTCGCCCCACAGTTGGAACAGTTGAGCTTGCTCAACGTCAGCCAGGATGATGTTTTGAGTATGGCTGTTGCGTACTTCGCCAAAGCTGTAGCGCTCAGCCAGGTCAGCCAATGCATCCAGCTGCTTGTCAGTTACATCACCTGGGGCGACACCTGTAGCTTTGAGCGAGAGGATGACAGCAACGTAGCCCGGCTTCTTGTGGGCAAACGTGTTGCGCTGACGCCAGCGGGCAAAGCCTGGGTGTTCAGCATCAAGGGCCGCAAGCGCAGCGTCTTGATCTTCAAGGGCTTTGTACTCAGGGTCTACGAAGTGTTTAGCAATGCGCGCGACTTCATCTTCAGTCAGCGTGCTCGGGCCATCTTTAAGGTGAGCCCATTCAGCTTCGACGCGCTCAGCGAAGACTTCCGGCGTCAGTGCCTTGACCAAAATCTTGATGCGGGCTTTGTACTTGTTGTCACGACGGCCAAAGCGGTTGTACACACGCAGAATGGCATCGAGATAAGTCAGCAGGTGCTGCCATGGCAGGAATTCGTTGATGAAGCTGCCCACTACTGGGGTACGACCCAGGCCGCCACCCACAGATACACGGAAGCCCAATTCGCCCGCTGCATTGCGGACAGCTTCGAGGCCGATATCGTGTACTTCGATAGCCGCACGGTCGCCTACTGCGCCATTAACCGCAATTTTGAATTTGCGAGGCAGGTGGCTGAACTCAGGGTGGAAAGTCGACCACTGACGGATGATTTCACACCATGGTCTTGGATCAACGATCTCATCCTTAGCCACACCAGCAAACTGGTCAGTGGTGGTGTTACGGATGCAGTTGCCGCTGGTCTGGATGGCGTGCATTTGCACGGTGGCCAGTTGGGCGAGAATCTCCGGCACGTCTTCAAGTTCCGGCCAGTTGAACTGTACGTTCTGGCGGGTACTGATATGTGCATAGCCTTTGTCGTAATCGCGGGCGATCTTGGCAAGCATGCGAACTTGTGCGGAAGAGAGCAGGCCGTAAGGCACTGCCACACGCAGCATGGGTGCAAAGCGCTGGATATACAGGCCATTTTGCAAGCGCAGCGGGCGGAACTCTTCGCCGCTTAATTCCCCGGCCAGAAAACGGCGGGTCTGATCGCGGAACTGCTTAACGCGGTCCTCAACGATTTGTTGGTCGTACTGGTCGTAAACGTACATTTTCTGTCCTGTTATCAGGCTTTCTACTGCTAATTCTGCGCGCACGGCAGCGCACTCCCAACGGAGCCGGCAGAAGATACCAGTTAAGTGATATTCACTAAAGTGAAGTTTGAATATATGCAAAGAACAAAAAGAGATAAGTGCGCGAATAAACCTGCTTTGGCAGTTTGAGGGCGGGCTAACTCTAGTCTTTACTGGATGTGATCCTTACAAAAACACAAGAGGACTGAACATGACTCACGAACAGCAAGAAGCCAGAAGCACTGACAGTCAGGTTGATGCCCGGGCTATTTTTGTCCTGATTCTGCTGGTAGTAGCCACCGCAGTTTTCTGGGTTAGCAACCAGTAGTTTTAGTCCGAGCGCTCTGGACTTAGGGCGGCGGGCGTGGGTTGATCACGCACGCCTCAAAGCGTTTGCATGCGCTGCGCTATATGGTTGTTGTCGCACAAGGACAGGAACTCATCACCGAGGCGTTCGCTCTCGCTGATCGCATTTTTCCAGTGCCGTATGCGGGTGGCATCGTTGCCCATATAGCGGCGAAAGTCTTTGCGATCAGGAAGCTTGCCACCAGGCAAGCGGGCTAGATATTCGGGCGAGGGCGAGAGCAGCACCACATCGGCTAATTGTTGTGCATCGCCGCGGCGCCAAGGTGTCATTTTGTCAAACCAGCCGGGAATCACTTTATCGGTGAAGTGGGGATAAAGCACAATTCCGCTGCCGTCATAGGGTAGGTCTAAGTGATAGTCCAACAAGCCCCCATCGCGGTAAGTGCCTGCACCTGCACCTGGAATATCGCGAATGCCTTGCATGACCATCGGTATTGAACCGGAGGCAAGCAGGGCGTGACGCAGGTTCTCTTGACTGAGTTTCAGCGCGCGTGAAGGGAAGTCATTGAGTGCATTGAGCGGCGGTGTTTGGCGAGGATCATGGAGGATGACCCGCTCAAAGTTCCTGCCAAGTTGAGAGCGACTCAACAGGTTACGGCCGATCACGGAAGATAGACCCAAGGCCAGTAGGCCTTTGTGATCATGGGCCAGTAGCCCCAAGCTTTTAACCACCATGACGTTTAGCCGGTAGTTAGGGTTGCTGAGAATGCTTGCGTCTTGGCCATTCAGCAATTGATTGAGCATCTCTGTACATGCATTGCTGACATCTGCGAGGGTAGATTTTTTGTTGAACTGCAAATGTGTATAGAGCTCGGCCAGTCGACGTAAGCCCTGCACAGGGTCTGGTAGGCAGGCACTTGCGAAGCGCCAAGAGCCGATCGATGCGCCGATCAGTGTGCGCGCACGAGGGGCGCGTGGCAGCCACTCACCAAATAGCGCCAAATCAAGGCCTTGCAAACCCAGTGGCTTGGGTCCCCCGGCGGCGCCAGGAATCGTTGAAACATCGGCGGCTTGCAGGCCTTGTTCGCATATCCGTGCAAAGGCGCGTTTACCCGCTTTAATTGTCAGTGCCGGGTACTTGATTTGAATCCCACTCATGCGGTTACTCCGTTGCATAAGCAGCGGATTATAGAACGCAGGCATTCATTCGCTGAACAGTGATATGGACCTGTACTGTTTGGGGGATTTCAGGTCATTTTCAGTTTCAGTTAAGTCTGCAGCTGTATCTTGGCACTCGTTGAAAGCAACCTTCAAAGGATAGTGAAATGAATAAACTGACTGCGCTGTTTACCGTTGCTGCTTTAACACTCACCGCCGGACTTGCTCAGGCGCGTGACATTGGTTTGGATGAGGCCCTGCAGTTGCAAAGTGCCGGTAAAATTAAACCGGTTGCAGAATTGACTGCTGCGGCACTGTCCCAGCATGCCGGTGGCAAGGCAGAATATACGGAGCTTGAAGACGAGGCCGGGCGGCTGGTTTATCAGGCTGAAGTACGTGATGCCCAGGGCGTTAAATGGGACGTGGATGTAGATGCCGTTACAGGGCAGATTCTGAGAAATAAACGAGACGATTAATGAGATATACGGCCCTAGGGTGCTGTGCACTGCTGCTGATGTTGGTCTGCACTGTGTCAGGCGCCCGTGACCTGGATCAGGATCAGGCTTTGCGCCTCAGGCAGCAGGGGCTGATCCTGCCGCTTGATCAATTGATGCAGGCAGCTCTAGCGAGGCACCCCGGCGCCGTATTGCTTGAGGCTGAGTTAGAGGACGACGATGGCGTCCTCAAGTATGAAGTTGAGTTAGTCACGAGCGATGGCGTCGTTCGCGAAATCGAACTGTCGGCTTCGACCGGCGCGGTGATCAAGGACGAAGTGGAGGACTGATGCGCCTGCTTTTGGTGGAGGACAATGTACAGCTGGCAGATGAACTGCAAGCGAGCCTAAAAGCTCAAGGTTACGCAGTTGATTGGTTGGCTGATGGTCGCGATGCCGCGTACCAGGGGCTCACTGAACCTTACGATCTAATCGTTTTGGATCTTGGGCTGCCAGGCAAGCCTGGATTGGATGTGTTGGGAGAGTGGCGCGCCGCTCAACTGAGTACACCCGTGCTCGTCCTCACAGCACGCGATTCGTGGGCTGAGCGCATTGAAGGCCTTAAAGCGGGGGCGGACGACTACCTAACCAAGCCATTTCATCCTGAGGAATTATTGCTGCGCATACAGTCCCTGTTGCGCCGAGCGAAAGGCTTGGCAAACCAACAACAACTTGAGGCTGCTGGTTTACAACTGGATGAAGGGCGGCAAACCGTCCGAAACAGCGATGGAGAAATTCAGCTGACAGCGGCTGAGTTTCGGTTATTGCGTTATTTCATGCTGCACCCGGGGCAGATTCTGTCGAAAAGCCATCTTGCAGATCATCTATACGATGGTGAAACCGAGCGGGACTCGAACGTCCTTGAGGTGCACGTTAATCACCTGCGTCGAAAATTGGGGCGCGACATCATTGAAACGCGCCGTGGTCAGGGTTATCGCTACGCAGGGACTGCAGTTTGAGGTCTATTCAACGCTCATTGAGCTTGGGCTTGGTGTGCGTCGTTCTGATTGTCGGCCTGTTATTGGCTCAAGGAAGCCTGTGGTTGTTTGACCGCAATCTGCGCAGCTACATCCACGCAGGCTTGCAGGACGAGGCGCAGGGGATCCTAAGTGCAATGATGCGCGATGCCAATGGCAGAATTCAGTTAGACGACCGTCGCATGAGTGCAGCCTATAAGCGGCCGTATTCAGGGTTATATTTTCGTGTCGATTTTGCCGATCAGAGTTGGAGATCGCGCTCTCTGTGGGATCGCGAGCTGGGTATGGCTCACGAGCCCGGTCTGCAAGAAGAGCTAGCTGATGGCCCACAAGGGCAGGAGTGGTTGGTTTATCGCGCTGACTATCAGCGGTTTGGACAGAAGATCACCATTCATGTTGCGCGGGACTATACCCCCATCCTCGACAGCTTCAGCCGTATCCAGAAAATGGTACTTGGGCTCGGCGTGCTGGCTTTGGTGTTGCTCGTCATCATGCAGCGTGTGTTGGTTGGCAGGGCGCTGCGGCCCCTTGAAACCACGCGTCAGCAGATTATGCAGCTGCAAGAGGGAGACCGCAGTCAGCTTGACCAGACCGTTCCAGAGGAGCTTGAACCTCTGGTTGCACAAATTAACCATTTGCTCGCGCACACCGAAGATACGCTTAAGCGCTCACGTAATGCCTTGGGTAATCTTGGGCATGCGTTAAAAACGCCGCTGGCTGTATTGGTGAGCTTGACCTCTCGCGAGGAAATTAAGGCATTGCCAGAGTTGCACGACGGGTTGGTTTCCCAGTTGCAAAATATTCAGCAGAGAATCGCCCGAGAGTTAGGGCGTGCAAGGCTGGCTGGCGATGTACTGCCTGGGGCTTACTTCGATTGCGGTAGGGAGTTGCCAGAGTTATTTGCCACCTTAAATATGATTCACGGTAACCATTTGGATCTAAGTTGGCAGGCTGATACCAGCATGCGTTTGCCGTGGGATCGTGAGGATTTGTTAGAGCTTTTAGGCAACTTGTTGGATAACGCTTGCAAATGGGCGGACAGCCAAGTGCGTTTAGCTATATTGCGTGATCAGCAAGCGTTTGAGCTGATTATTGAGGATGACGGGCCGGGAATTGCTCCTGAACGGCGCGAGCAAGTCATTGGCCGCGGCGCCAGGCTGGATGAGCAGGTGGCAGGACATGGCTTGGGCCTGGGTATTGTTCGTGACATCGTTGATGCTTGGGAGGGCGAACTGCAGCTCGACGAAAGCGAGTGGGGCGGTTTGAAAGTTGTGGTCAGATTGCCCGTGAGGCGCACCTGATATCAGGTGCGCCACCCTGTATTACATGCCGTTGGTGAACGCGGGGTTGCTCAGATCAATTTGCGCACGAACGGGAGCTAATGCCTTGGCGTATTTGACTAAGATGTCTAAGGCGTAATCAACGCGCGGGTACAAGCGTTGATCTTCCTCGCTGCTGGCATGTGGCGTGTTCATAACCTTCTCTACACCACGAATGATCAAGTGCTCCGGCAGGTAGCAAAGACGGCAGTTTTTGTACCCTGAGGCGCGCAGTTCGCTGATCGGATAAGAACCACCGACTGCTGATGACACCCCCACCAGTAAACCTGGTTTGTGTGCCAACTCTGCCTTACTGGCATAAATGAAGAAGTTTTTAATGGCCGGGCTGGCCATGCCGTTCCACTCGGGGGAAATGATCACTACTGCATCAGCGTCTTTTAGCTGCTGGCTGTAAAGGCTCCAAGGGCCGGTATCTTCCGCTGGCCACAAGGGCAGGGGAGCCATTCCCAGGTCAATAACGTGGCTCAGTTCTGCGCTGGTATGGCCTTGTTCAATCAGGCGCTGACGCAAAAAGCGGGCAACTTTGCCGGACTGGCTGTCAGTACGACTGGAGCCTGCAACCAAAGCGACTTTTAGCATTAATTCCTCCGGGACATAAAAAACAGGCTGCGTTGGGCAGCCTGTTGGTGAAGTACACAATAATAAAACAGCGTCGGGCTTTTTGTGGAACGAAAGACCCACTAAACGCGGAACTGATCCATCAATGCTTGCTGATTATTGGCCAGTTTGTTCAGGTCATGACTGATCTGAGCTGACTCCTGAGCTTGAGCAGAGATAGCTTCGGTTACATCACGAATTGAAGCGACGTTGCGGTTGATCTCTTCGGCAACAGAGCTTTGCTCTTCCGCCGCACTGGCGATCTGCATATTCATGTCAGTGATGAGGCTGACAGCTTGGTTGATGCGATTCAGTGCATCCACAGCCTGTTCCACTTGCTCAACACTGCTCTGAGCCTGGCGATGGCTACTGTGCATGGTATCGACAACTTCTTTAGTTCCGCTCTGCAGGCCTTCAATCACTAGGCGAATCTCTTCGACTGAGTCCTGAGTGCGTTTAGCTAGGTTGCGAACCTCATCAGCAACGACCGCAAAACCACGCCCAGCATCACCGGCACGGGCAGCCTCAATGGCTGCATTAAGGGCCAGCAAGTTGGTTTGCTCAGCAATTGATCGAATAACCTCAAGAACTGTACCAATCTTTTCGCTGCTCTCAGCGAGCCCTTCAACTTCCTGCATGGCCACGTTCATTTCGTTGGCGAGCACTTCAATGGCTGAAGTTGTTTGGGCAATGACAATCATGCCTTCTTTACTTGCTTGGTCTGCGTTACGAGCAGAGTCGGCAGCTTGTGCGGCATTGTTGGCAACATCATGCGCAGTGGCGCTCATCTCTTGAAATGCTGTTGCCACCTGGTCAACTTCACGGAACTGTTGCTGCATGCCGTTGCTGGTCTGGTTGGCGATTACGGCCGATTGATCAGCAGTCTTACGAGCGTCTTGAACGCTCTGTTTGACTTCCGCAATGATGGGCTGGAGTTTATCGAGGAAACGGTTAAACCAATTTGCCAACTCGCCCAGTTCGTCTTTGCGTGAATAATGCAGCCGGCTGGTGAGATCACCTTCACCGCTGGCAATGTTTTTAAGCATGCTGGCCAGCGTCATGATTGGGCGGGTGACGCCTCGGGCCATGAGCCAAATTAGAAGGATACCCACGATAACCGCAGCAAGGCCGATGAACAATGAAACGAGTGTGCTGCGAGCGCTATTGCTGTCCATCTGTTGGGTCAGTTCGAGAACAGGGGCAAGAAGCGTGCTCTCAGGGACGTCAATTACAACAGCCCAAGGCTTGCTTGTTGGGATTGGACGCATCGGGTAGACAACCCGAAGCATGCCATTTTCCATCGTTAGCGAAGTTTGTTCTGATGCGATGAGGCTGGTAATAGCATTGCTTTGACCTGCAAACGCTTTGTCCAGTTTCTCGCCGAGTAAGGACTGATCACGGCTATAGCTGCTCAAATAGCCGAGAGGACTGACAATACTGATGTGCCCGGTGCCGTCGAATAGTTCCTTGTGGCCTTCAACGCTGAGGGTTTGTAGCTTGTCCAGTGCAATATCAACGCCGAGCACGCCAACAACCTTACCGCCTTCCTCAATGGGCATGGCGATACTTGTCATTAAAACTTTCTCACCGTCATTGGCGCCGTCGAGATAGGGCTCAATCAAACAGGCTTGGCCCGTCTGGATGGGGCAGGTGTACCAAGCGTTAAACGGCGTGCCCGTGATGCCCGGTGTGGCATCGATCATGCTTTCTTCCTGCATGACTTCCTGGCTCAACTGGTTGTTATCGCCTTGCATCCAGTACACCGCGAACCGGCCGATATCATTACCGCCGAGCGTCGGTTGATCAACGAATACCTGATCCTGGCCGTCCAAGCCATTGGGTTCAAATGCCAAGTAAACGCCCAATAGCGAGTCGTTTTTAAGCAATGATTCTTTAACCCTTTTATTCAGTTCCTCTCGAACCGAATAAGGATCATAAGCATGCTGGTTTGCTTGTTCACGGATAAGTCTGATTTGGGCGGCTGTGCTGGATGCATATTGGTACGCATCCATGAAGAAGCGCTGTACCTTGAGGGTTTCTGTTTCAGCGCGGGCGTGCATGCGCGCCCGTGCCGCCTCAGTGAGCATATTTGAGCTTGAGCTCAGCACTAATTGAGAGTTTTTAGAGGCTTGATAAACCGTAAGGCCTTCAAGGACTGTGACGATTGCGAGTAAGCATAAGCCTGCAAGCAACGTAATCTTCATTTGTATGGAGAGACTGCTCAGTCGCATGGGATGGCCTTCAATATTATTCGTCAGTTGTAGTATCGACTGTCTATTCAGTTTCTTTAAGACGGGAGCGGCATTGGGTGTACCTTGGTATCTATTATAAGGTACGAAAGTACACTTTTGTTTTTTGACAGCTCAGTCTGCATTGTGCAGAGTACCGATCCTTCGCCGCTTAGGCGCACCAACTTGTTGAGGTTTTAGGCCTTGACAGTCTCATTAATGCTGGAGTGATTTGATGAACGCAGTGGTTGCGGCGGTCGGGATTATGCTGATTCTGAGCCTATGCCGCGTACATGTTGTGGTTGCCCTGATTGTGGGGGCGTTGGCTGGCGGCTTGCTTGGTGGTTTAGGGCTTGAAGCTTCCCTTGCAGCCTTTAATAAAGGCTTAGGTGGTGGCGCAACGGTTGCCCTGTCTTATGCTTTATTGGGTGCCTTTGCGGTCGCAATCGCTAAGTCAGGCCTTGCCCATGCACTCGCAGACAAAGTGCTTGTGATGGTTGATAAGCGGCACGAGCAAGGGGCGGGGCTTCTGAAGTGGAGTCTTATCTGCGTATTACTGGTAGTCGCAGTTTCTTCTCAAAACATTCTGCCCATTCATATCGCATTCATTCCGCTGCTGATCCCGCCACTGTTGTATGTGCTAACCAAGCTGCAGATTGATCGCCGGTTGATTGCCTGTGTGCTGACCTTCGGCCTGATCACACCGTATATGTTTCTTCCGGTGGGCTTCGGTGGCATCTTCCTGAACGAAATTTTAGTCGCAAATGTCGCCAATAATGGTGTCGATACGACGGGCTTGAACGTTACTCATGCCATGACGATTCCAGCTATAGGGATGGTTGTTGGGCTGCTGATCGCTTTGTTTTCGTACCGTAAAAAACGTGTATACGACATGAGCAAGGTGGAGAAGGCTGAGCGGGTAGGCACTCAGTACAATCCGAAGACTTTACTGGTGGCAGTGGCTGCTATTGTGGTGGCCTTTGTGGTCCAGCTTTGGCTGGACTCGATGATCATCGGTGCTTTGGCTGGCTTTATCATCTTCTCGGTGTCTGGAGTGGTTCGCTGGAAAGAAGCGGATGATCTTTTTACCGAGGGCATGAAAATGATGGCCATGATTGGCTTCATTATGATTGCTGCGGCAGGCTTTGCAGAAGTGATGAAGGCAACTGGCGAGGTAAAGACGCTGGTGGACAGTTCGGCGACCTTGATCGGTCATGACAAAGCCATGGGGGCTCTGGTCATGCTGTTGGTGGGCCTGCTGGTGACCATGGGCATTGGCTCGTCATTTTCGACTGTGCCTATCATCGCGGCTATTTTCGTTCCATTGGGTGTGCAGCTCGGTTTTAGTCCGCTCGCCATCCTCAGTATTGTCGGTACTGCCGGTGCGCTGGGTGATGCAGGCTCTCCAGCTTCAGACTCAACCCTTGGCCCAACGGCGGGACTGAACGTTGACGGCCAGCATAATCATATTTGGGACAGCGTGGTGCCGACCTTCCTGCACTACAACTTGCCGCTGTTGGTGTTTGGCTGGATAGCAGCTATGACGCTGTAAGCATAATCCACCTGTTTTAAAAGGGTTGCCGGTAAATCAGCAACCCTTTTTTATTGGGCTGAGATCGTGTGTTGTTACGCAATCAATGTCTCGTTACAGATGTCATAGGTAGTTCTGACTGCCACACTGTAAACATGAAGTGGGTATATCCAATTTAGCGAGGGATTCATGGCTGGATGGTTAAGTGTTGCCAAGGTGATACCTGTTGGGCTGCTGTTGGTTTTGAGTGTTGCCTGCAGCTCAGGCCCACAGTTAAAGCCTGAAACAGGCTCATTGCCAGAGCGCGTCGAATTGGTGGATGTCCCGTTTTTTTATCTTAATGATCCTTCAGGTGGGGACTCTGCACTGGCTGCACTGCTGAATCATCACAGTGTGCTGACGACGCCAGGCGTGGTTAAGCAGCGTTTATCAGATCTGGCTGGTGGGCAGGAGCCACGAAAAGCGCTTGCAGTTGTCGCTGGATCTTATGATCAGGTGGTCTACCCACTTGCAACGAGTTTGGATGCGCTGATTCAGCAAGTTGCAGGCGGGTTTCCAGTATTAGTACAGCTGGATAAAACGTTTTCCGGGCCTGGAGGCGAGTTCGCTTTGCTTGTTGGCTACGATCAGCGGGAGCGGACTGTGGTGCTGCGCAGAGGCAATGTGCGCCGTTTGCACATGAGGTTAAGTGACTTTGATGAGGCGTGGGCTGAGGCCGGGCGGTGGGCTGTCGTTATCCTGCCGGCGAATAATCTGCCTGCACAGGCTGATCGTGAAACTTGGATGAGTGCTTTGCGGGAGCTGCAGATGCAGGGACGGGATTTAGCGGTTCAGCGTGGTGTGTCGGCAGCGCGGGCACACTGGCCGGATTTTCGCCTGTAACCTTATCCCCACAACAAAAAACGGCACCTTATGGGTGCCGTTTTTGTTCAACCTCAGATGCCGAACTTATCTCGCAGTGAGTAATACCAAGCGCCGATGGCTGTGAATGGTACGCGGAACAGTTGACCGCCAGGGAAGGGGTAGTGCGGAAGGTCAGCAAATGCATCAAAGCGCTCAGCCTGACCACGCAGGGCCTCGCCCAGTACCTTGCCAGCCAAGTGTGTATAGGTCACGCCGTGACCGCTGCAGCCTTGGGAATAGTAGATGTTATCGCCTAGGCGTCCGACTTGAGGCAGGCGCGAAAGTGTCAGCAGGAAATTGCCGGTCCAAGCGTAATCAATCTTCACGTTCTTAAGCTGCGGGAAGGTCTTCAGCATTTTCGGGCGAATGATGGCTTCGATGTTAGATGGATCACGTGCGCCATAGACCACGCCGCCGCCGAAGATCAGGCGCTTATCGCCGGAAAGTCGGTAGTAGTCGAGCAGGTAGTTGCAGTCCTCAACGCAGTAATCCTGCGGTAACAGAGATTGTGCAACTTCGTCAGACAGCGGCTCTGTGGTAATCACTTGTGTGCCACAAGGCATCGACTTGGCCGAAAGCTCAGGAAGCAGGTTGCCTAGGTAAGCATTGCCGGCTACCACGACGAATTTCGCTTTAACACGGCCCTTCGGCGTGTGTACAACAGGGTTTGCACCGCGGTCGATGCGTGTGGCGGGGCTTTGCTCATGGATGACCCCACCAAGTGATTCAACGGCTGCTGCTTCGCCCAAGGCGAGATTCAGCGGATGGATATGGCCACCGCTCATGTCGAGCATGCCGCCTACATAGAGGTCTGTGTTTACAACTTCGCGGATGCGTTTCTCATCCATCAGCTCTAGCTGGGTGTGGCCGTAGCGTTCCCATAGCTTTTTCTGGGCTTCAAGATGCTTCATGTGCTTGGGCGTGTTAGCTGCGAATACGCCGCCGTCTTTCAGGTCGCACTGGATGTTGTATTTGGCAATGCGCTCACGAATGATGCGACCGCCTTCGAAGGCCATGTCGCCGAGGAGTTTGGCCTGTTTCGCACCGACACTGCGTTCGATGACATCAATGTCCCGGCTATAGCTGTTAACGATCTGGCCACCATTACGGCCTGAGGCGCCAAAGCCAACCTTTGCGGCCTCGACAATTACAACTTTGAAGCCGTTTTCGAGCAGGGCGATGGCGGTCGATAGGCCGGTATAGCCAGCGCCGACAATACACACATCTGTTTCTACTTCACCGTTGAGCTCGGGGCGTTCCGGGACTGGGTTGGCCGATGCCGCATAATAGGATTGTGGGTAGGGTGTGTGCGCCATTTTGCAACCTCTGTTCTTTATTTTTTACGAGTAAGCTGATCCTACCTGAGTTAAAAATGGCCGGCTAGTGGCCCAAATCAAAAGATGCAGTGAAGCTCAAGTGGTAAAAATTTCAATTATTCAGAGAGTTAGCGAAAAAATCTGTTGACACCCATGCGCGGCTCAGTAGAATGCGCACCCACAGCAGGCACGTAGCTCAGTTGGTTAGAGCACCACCTTGACATGGTGGGGGTCGTTGGTTCGAGTCCAATCGTGCCTACCAGTTGCAACCCGCTTAGGGCGGGGCTTAGAAGGCGATCCATACGGGTCGCCTTTTTTGTTTTGGGAAAACTTTGGGAATATTTTGGGAAAACGAAAACCCGGTCAAAGTTTTAAACCCGCCTTCACCTGCTGGTAAATCACCTCCTTCTGCTCGTGACCGTCTTGGTAGTACGCGGTCATTTCTGGCGTTGCGTGCCCCATCAGTACCTGCACATACTCAGTCGCGAACCCCTGCTGCTCGTATAGCCAAGCTCCAAGTGCGCGCAATTCATGCACCGTTGGTCGGGCTTTCGGGTTTTCGATATGGTCATACGCCCCAGCGAGGTCGCGGGCTTTCTTGAACTCCTTGGTCAGGTAGTCGTCAGTGATGGCTGACCAGTGGGCCTTGGCCTCGATCTGTTCCCGCTTGCGCGCCTTCGGGCGGTAGCAGAGAAGGAAAGGGCTGGCGATGGGTTCTGACAGGCATTCCTGCACAACAGCCCGCAGGTCCGGCCCCATTTCGATTTCCAAGTGAATAGGGGTGTCGTAGTTCTCAGTCTTACCGGGGCTGACCCTGATCACGTTCCTCTTCATATCGACGGCTGTCCGCTCCCAGGTAACAAGATCCTCACGCCGCTGCAGGCTCAGCAGAGCCAGGCGGATGGCACGCTTTAGCCATGCCGGAGTGGTGCCAGCATCAAGAATCTTCTGCACGCCCTCAATGGTGTGCCGCTGGCGAACTTTATCCGCCTCTTTCTTCTGCAGGGTCAGCTCTGCGCAATTCCGCTCAGCCATGCCCTTTGCCACGGCGAATGCAAAAATCTGCACCCACAGCGCCCGATGCTTGGTGTATGCGTTATTTGTGAACTGGTCGAGGTATTCGGCCATGGCCAGAACATCAATTTGGCCAATCATCCGTTCGCCCAGGTCAGCCCGGTACCGCTCTAACTTGATCCGGGTTTCCTTCAATGTTGACTCGGCCAGCTTGCGGCCCGGCAAGTATTCTTCCGCGAAACGCTCAAGCAACAGCTTTACCTTTGGTGCTTGCTCGCCGGTCAGCAGCTGCAGCAGCTCGCCATCGTCAGCCATCAGCGGTGCCAGCTTGGCATTTGCCAGCCGCGCCAGCTTGACTGCCTCCGCTAGCGGCTTGTTGATACTGATCTTTTTGCCGGTGATCGGATTGCGGTACTGCCAGTACTTCCCGTTTGGGTACAGGTTCTCCGGCAGGTTCCGATTGCGGCTGGTGCGGGGGCGCGGAGGACTCATATCAGCTTACCGCCATCATCTTATGTAGAAGTGGATCGTTGGAGCCGACCAGCTCCGAGTTAAGGTCAACGAAATACATGCCGCCTTTGATTTCGCCGATCACTTCGCCTTCTTCAATCCAGCGTTTGAGCTGCTGGAGGCTTGGCTTGTCACCGGCATAGCGCAGTTTTCGATATTCCCCGACTTCCATCAGACGGGGCAAACTTGCTGTGATCTGAGAAATTATCTTAGCCATAGAAACACTCTCCGCCCTGCGTGTGCAGGGTTGAATGATGTTTTAGAGGGGGGGTTGTTGCTGGATGCCCTGAATTGCTCAAGGCATGTTCTTGCCGATCTCTGCTGCGGCACTCGTGATAGCGAGACACATGTAAGGATCATCGGGTGATGCTGTGCCCAGCTTTGTCATGTCAAGATCGCCAGCGCCCCAAACTACGCCTCGCTCAAAGTCGACTGTGAACTTGAGGGTCGCCGCTAGCGCTAGTGCATCGCTTTTATACTGTGCCGGGTTCCATGCGTTGACTATGCAACTCTCAGGCCCGCCGCCGCCACACTGCACTACGGCATCGCCATCTGAGTTGAAGAATTTGATCTTGATGCTCGCCGCCTTCGCCGCCAGCTCAAGCATTTCGCGTTCTGTCATGTTGGTTCCTTGCCCGGCGCTGGGCCGGGTCTTGTTAGGCGTTGATCAGTTCGATGGGACTTCAACCGTGTCGCCAAATTTGCTGGCCACGATTGCGCGGCAGGCAGCGATGAGCGGCGTGTCACCTATTTGCTTGATGGCGATGCCCTCATGGCCTGCCATCCACCACATGGCCTTGCCGTCCACGCCCATCCACTTCAGCTCAATCTGATATTTATGAACCAGTGGGCCGCCTTGCGCCCATTCACTAGACCACGGGCGAATGAAATACCAAGGCGCTATCCACCCTCGCGGCGGCCACTGGAAGTCCTTGCTTAGGTCTGGAGGTGCTAGCACCTCTCCGCCATGATTCCCGTCGATATCCCTTGGAACGCGGCGCATCTTCCAGCCAAGCGCAAGCGCCACCGCCCAGTCCAGCGCAGCGCCAGTCAGTTCACTGACTGGGATTGATTTCATTTCAGACACAGCACTACCTCCCGCCGTTACCGGCAGTTGAAGTTGTAAGGGAAGGGGATTACTGAGCGTCGCGCTCAGCGTTTCGGTCGTACTCGGCCCCGGCTTTGAGTAGGGCGCAGGCAGTGAGCAGGCCGAGGATTATGGTTGCGGAAAGGGTGAGGGTGATGATGGTGGTCATGGGCGTCTAGCCTTATATGCGGTATACACACCATGAACACCCCAGCCAACCAAAAAGCAGCCGATTGAGTTCAATACCCACGCAAACACATCCATCACTCACCCCCTATTGGCGCGGTGGGCGGCGGCTGCGATCAAGTCCGATGCAGTCAGATCATCGCCACCGCTGGCAGGCTGCTGGTTGAGGCGGGATAGCGCAGCATGTATCAACCGGGCACATTCGCTACGGCGAAGCGGCGGACTGATGTTCTGCATCTCCACCATTGCGGCGTCCACAGCCGAGGTAAGGCGGGCATTGCTCAGCACCACTCCGCTCGTCTGGGCAATCGGATTATCCCTCCAGCGCCTCAACCAGCCCGGAGATGGGCGGGGCCGCGTACAAAGACGCGCCTTCATCCACTCCATCAATGATTGCGCTAGCTTTCAGCTCGCCAATGAAAGTTACACCACCGGATTCGTATGCTTTGCGCACTACGCCAATCGGCTCCTGCTGCCTCAGCGCTTCCAGCTCGAATAGCGCCTTCTGAGATTTTCTTCCGCAATGCCAGCGCGACGCCACGACTTGTCATGCTGTTCGCGCAGCCGCTCATTCTCGGCGGCAAGGCGGTCGATTTCATCGGCAGCAGAATCAATATCGTTTAACAGCTCAATGATCGCGCTCGGATTTGCTGCCGCGATAAATCTGGTATTGGCCTTTTCGTTGCTTTTTGGAACAGTCAGCGCTATCAAATCCAGGCCAGTTAATGATTGTTCCAACGCCCTGGCTGCATTCTTTAGGCCCAAAAACTGCGCAGATTGACTTATTGCCTCCAGTGAACGGAAACCATGGGCCTGCGCTAGCTTTTTCTGCCAATCCTCGGAGGATTTTTGTTTTCTCACTCATTCCGACTTCCCTTATTCTTTGCCCTTTGCAACATCATGGCGTACTGGTTCTGGTTCATGCGCTGCATGTACAGCGCGTGTAGCTGTTCTTCGGTCATGGCTTTGATCCGGTGGAGTGCAGGCCAAGCAATCGCATGGCATTTGCTTGCCTGAGTGTCGGCAGAAGGTGGGACGGCTCATGACGCCCCTGTAAGTTGGTCAGGCATGATTGATCCTCGCCAGCGGCGTGAATATGTTGTTATGTCTAAGGTTGCCCGTCCCGCAGCATCAGGCTGGGAAGGAGGGCGGGTGGCTAGATCAGGCTGAGCTGACTGACACTCTTCTGGCCCGAGGGGCAGCAAGCGCTTTGCGCGCTCTGCCTTTGCCGCTGCAAGCTCGTCCGTGTAATGGTCATTACCAGGCTGGCGCTCAATATCAACGACGCTGCCATCAGGGCGGCGGATGGTTCGGCTTCCTTTACTGCCGCGCTCTATTGAGTAGCCGAGCGAAGTCCATATGCCATTTGGGCTTTCTGGGTGCATGGCTTTCTCCTTGTCGGTTACTTGTCGCTCTGCATCGCTTCGATTGAAGCCCTTAACTCAGCAACCCCGGCATCAGGAAAAGGATGGCGCTGCGAATACAGTTCCGCTGAGCTGCTTCACTACCAGCTTGCTTGATACGCCGGTATCGAATTTCGTATTGCCGACAAGGGCGGGGGAGTCGAGTGGCGGGTAGTTGTCGGTGGGCTTGTCAGTCATGGCTGGTCGCCTTCGGCTATCCAAAGTACTGCAACAGCCTTAGCTACCGGGCATCGGATATCTTCACAGTCGTGGCCGGCATGCTGTGTGTCATCCAGCAGAGCCCTTAATGCCTCGCAAAGCTCTTTGCTGCCCTTCTTGTACTGCTCGACAATGCGCTCATGCTGGGCGACGGTCATTAGCTCAAACGACTTAGCCGCACGAGAAGGTTTGATAGTTGTAACCCTTTGCCTGCACTCAAAGCCATTAAACTCGTCCGGTCTTTCCATAACAGACCATGCCACCACCTCAACCTTCTCAATCTCGCTCATCCTCTCCATCCTCCGTATAAGCCTCTAACTTCCGCGCCACGTTTTCGCTTATCGTGATTTCGTGGCGCGGTACTTGTAGAAGTGCGCCAGAACCTTCAGGCCCGAGCGAGTGCGCATTCATGATCAGCAACTGGATTGCCTCGGCCTGTTCTTCGATTCCGTGCCACTGCATAAGATCGACCAGCTTGGCCTTGATGCCAGGGCGCACTCGGTGGCGAAGCTCTGTTTCTGCATTCGCGGCGCGTTTTGCTGCTGTACGGGCGTCGCGCTCGGATTGTTTTAGCGCCATGGCTATTGCCCCGCATGAGTGATACCGTGCTGTGTCGCGTAACACAGAGAGTCACGCAGATGGCTTGGATGGCGACCAAGGCCGATCCCTATGCACTTCCATGAAATTCCGACCTGCCTTAGCTCATAAGCTGAGCCAGTTCGTTTGCTGGAATTGAGCGTTTGCGGGTTTTCATTTCCAGACCTCGCGTAACATGGCGCGCTGCCGGGCCTGCCGCGTGCCGCGCTTGGCTAGAGGCATCTGGCTAGGTGCTGCTTCATTTCCGCGACGTGCGGCCCGTGAGTCGGTAACAATACGATTGTTATACGAGTGCTTATCGCAGCGCTGAACGATTGGCATAGTCACTACCGGCCCGCGCTTTGCTTCAAACTCGGCCATCTTTGCAGCCAGCTCATTACGCAGCGGGTCGCGAATTTGGATATCTGCGTTCATGAGCGAACTCCTTGAATAGCTGCCCGTTGCTGAGGGCGCGGCGTAACATCAATGAAGCCGGTTCCCTTGAAGTCACCGTCAGTTGCTCGGGCTAGCTCAATTTCATTGCGCGTTGATGCGTTGATTTCAGCTGCAACCATAGAGATAGCCTTTGCTTGATCTACAGTTGCCTCACCACTGAGCACCTTGCGCATTGTTTCGCCCAGGAACTCACGAAATTCGGTCACGTCTTTCATTTTCGACTTTCTTATTTTTCATTGAACCAACCCAGGGTGACTGTTGCCGGTACTCGGGGCCATATCTGCGTCCCCTGTTGCGCTGCCCAGTCGAGCGGAGTACAGCTAAAAGGTTTTCAATCGCGAAGTTGCTGCGGTTGCGATCAATGAAGATGACGAAATTTCCTTCAGGGATCGGCCCGTGATGCTCTTCCCAGATCAGTTCATGCACTGGCCGCCAGTCCACCTTCTTGTTTCGCGTGTCGGCCACCTTTCGGTACAAGATTCCGTCCTTGCTGACTCGCTCAGCACCAATAGGCCGCCAGGTGCTGGAGACATTGCCAGGCTTGAATTGGGTGTCTTTGGATTTTCCGCCTGCATTCCAGCCCTTCATTCCGGCGTTCCATGGGGCTCCACCTTTCTTGAACCGCCCACACCCAGAAAGCTGCTTGTATTCATCCGACCGCTTCAAGCCGAGCTTTTGCACTCTGTTGAAAATTGATCCAGAGGTTCTTCCCATTGCTTGCGCTATCGCAGTGATGGGCTTGGTTTTGTAAAGCTCTGAAAGCTGGGCATCATGCTCGGCAGTCCACGGAAGGCGCTTGAGAGTGCGGCGCCCAACATCTGCATTGCTCATGCGTCACCGTTTTGGCAAAGAAAAGGGCTCCGAAGAGCCCTTATGCTGCCAACAGATTTTCGAAGAAAGGAGCCAGTTCGTCAGGCTCAACCTTGTAGTCCAGCCACTTGCTGCCAGACTGAGCCGCCGAGATTGTCTGGTATGTCCTCGCAATCTCGCCGGGTATCAGCAAGACATGCTGCAAGCTGTCGTCATCTGCCATGCAAAAGCAAACGAAGAACGCCGCGACTGATTCTTGCTTCTTAACTCCAAAAGCCCAGCGCTTAGTTTTGCTGTTCCGGTTCGACGTGTTGAGGCGCGAGGCTTTTACGTCAACGCCCCAACCCCCAACTTGGAAGTCCATTTTTGCTTGGAATTTCTTCCCGTTCATGTTGACTGCCTCGGGCACCAGTTCAGCAAACAGCCGCTCTGCGCGAGCGGCTAGCCTGTCTGAGTCAGAGCCGTACCGCGCTTTGTCACCAGTGACCGGTTCACCAGCGGTCTTGAGATGGATATAAACCGTCTGCCAGGGGATACCAATCTCAGCGCCGGCCAGTTTCAGATTCTTGAGCCGCCGATACGACTCAACGCATTGCTCAACAATATCCATGGCTACCTCAGAATGGGATCTGATCATCAAAGTCGTCGTAGTCTGGCTCTGGCTGCGGCGCTGACTGCTGAGGCCGACTATTTTCCGCCGGACGGGTCTCGTTACCGTTTCCTGATTCGCGCCGCGCCCGCTGCTGCCGTGGAGTTCCTTCTCCATCTCCGCGCGCCCCAAGCAGCTGCATCGTGCCCTGCATATCCACGATGATTTCGGTGGTGTAACGCTTGATACCGTCCTTTTCCCACTCGCGGGTTTGCAGTTTGCCTTCGATATAGACCTGGCTGCCTTTGCGCAGGTACTCACCGGCAATTTCAGCGACCTTGCCGAACAGGGCAACGCGGTGCCATTCAGTTTTTTCGACACGCTGACCGGTCTGCTTGTCGGTCCACTGCTCGCTGGTGGCCAGGCTCAGGTTGGTTACCGCATTTCCGTTAGGCAGGTAGCGCGTATCAGGATCTTGGCCGCAGGTGCCGACCAGAATGACTTTATTGACTCCACGGGCCATTAGGCGGCCTCCTTCTGTTGTGTCTCGATAGGATTGCGAAGCTCGGCTTCGTACTGATCAACCAGAAGCTTGAACTCCAGCAGATCAGCCTCAAGGCGCTCGATGTAATCCTCATCCCGCTTGAACTCTTTCCACCAGAGCTGACGACCTACAGGCTTTAGGGCTGGGCAGTAAAGGCCGATGTGCCACCACTTGCGCCCAGTGATCCACATGCATCCCTGCACTTGATCAAAAATCTCACTGGCGTCATTGTCGATATGGAAGGCGCGGAGCCTTTCAGGATTCATGAAGCACTTGTATTCGCTGCCACCGTCTTTATCGATTAGGCCGTCAGCGCTAGCCCCAAAGCATCCGTCTTCGGTGGTAACGAACCCAGCGCGCTGGACGATAAGCCCCGTCTGAAACTCGTGCTCCATTCGAGCCTCAGGCTCCAGCTCATGCCCGCGGCGCATAGAGTAGGTTTCAAATCCTTCATCAAGCGGCTGCTTGCTGATGCGTTCGATTGCAAGGCGAAATGCGTAGTTTTTAGCTGCATCGGAAAACTCGCCAACCTTCTCGCCAGCTAGAGCCTTGGTTACGGCCTCTGCTTTTGGAGCTGCCTTGTATTTAGCAAGATCCAGCGCTTCTTTTTGAGCTGCGCCTGACTGAATGGCCTCTACGTAAATGCGCTGCTGCTCTGTTAGGCAGTTGACCTTGGAGCGAGCAACGCCAAACATGCTTGCGGTGATGCAGCCAGCCCGAGCAGCATGCCAATCAGCGCTGCCTTGCTCGCAATTAATAATGATCATTGAGCCACCCCTTCAATTGGTGCGTTATTTTTCAGGTATGCCTGCCTCTCAAGAACAGCAGCCTTTATCAGTTCATAGGCCTGCTTATCTCCTGCTCCCCTGGCAGATTCAACAGCCTGCTTCCAGACCATCTGAAGAACCTCTGCCGACTCGGATGCATTGACCTTTTCGACCCATGAGGCGGTAAAGTCAGGATTTGCAGCCTGCTTCCCGGTCAGATCAATTCCTTCTCCAGCATCTGTATTGAGGTGATGAATCGCCTGCTCAAGACGCGGCGTCATGGGCCAGTATTTGGACGCACGCTTGACCATGGTCTTTTTGATCATTTCGCCCTCGTCCGTGACCCACGGGCATTTCTTCTTGTCCTTAACCCAGGCCTTCCATGCGCTTGAGCGGTCACGGATTGCGTACACCTCCGCAAGCGTCATAGTGTCGGTTAAATAGTCGCCATCCGCAGTCTTTGCGACCACGTAAACACCAACAATTTCGCCGCGATCCTGGCTGAATGGGTTGTACTTATGGGCAGGAGGGTTGTCGTATCCGTTCAGCTCAAAGGAGTCAGTCGCATATACAAGCTCTGCCTTAGCCCAGCGAATAGAGCCAGATGCGATGGCGAGATCCATCAGCCCCATATAGCTGATATCAAGACAAATCTTGCCGTCTCTCGGCACCAGGTACGCTTGCTTAGTCGCTGGGTTCAGGCTGATGCCGATTGCTGCAATATTTGCAATTGCATTGACTACTGACTGCCGGTTATTGGATGCAACCTTAGTGATGTAGTCGTTTGCGCTGATGGCCTGAATCGCAAACCCTGCCTCGCGGTCAAAGTTAATACTCTGATCTGTGAGGACGGCAGCGAACGAATCGCGAGTTCCGTAAATGTCATTTGTTATGGTTGCTATTGCGTTGCTCATGGCTACCTCGATATGCGCGCAGAAGCATGCCGCGCATGACGCAGCAGTAGAGATTGATAGGGAAGGTGTTAGCTCTGCATTTGCGATTAAATGAGCAGGTCCTTTGGAATAAGGCTTTCATCCATTTAATGCACCTACATGAGCTTTGCGATTGATTAGCCCAGGCTTGGGCCGATGATCGTTACGATCAGGAAGAGGGCGATCATCAGAAAGCCGTTGAGCCAGATTGCGTGGCGGCGGGCGCGCTGATTTGTGGTCATACAGTCACCACACAGCGCCCATTGCGGCGCTCAATCTTGATTGCCTTCGGAAGCTCAGCCACCAATAAAAAGCCCCGCTGTTGCAGGGCTTGAATGGCGGCTTCGATGGTTGGGTAGATGGCTTTCATGACGCCCTCCGAATTGCATTGTTCTTATTCGCTTGAGGTTTCTTGGTACGAATGCGCGCACCCCTGATCTTACGAAGTTCGGCGCGCCGCTCTTGAACCGCCAATTCTGTGAGCCTGGTCCAGTAGCCGTACTGCTCATCATCAAGAAGGGCGGTGGCGTAGGCCATTTCGATCATGCCTTGGCACAGATTTGGCTCTGGAAACTCAGAGCGCTTTATCTGCTCGACGTAGTACTCAACAAGCTCTGCAGCCTTGGCTTTCTGCCAGTCGGATGTGCTCATGACACCCTCCGTAGCCCAGAATTAAATTCGGACCGGACTGCGGCTTCCTCTTCTGCTTCGTCCGAGATTTGCGCGCTTTCCGATGAAGGCATGGCGCTCTCGGTCGATATGGCGCTCAATTGCCTCAAGGGCATCGGCCAGCTTCGGCGTTTTCTGCGAGGTCACGGACATAACTGCCAGCCACTGCGGGCGATCCATTTCGATGATTGCAATGCAGAGAAGCTCGCCCAGCTCATTCATGCCTTCTGCGCAGTGCTCGGCGTATCGCTCAATCACATCGGCATCACCTGCATCAATTGCTTCACTCAGCGAATCTATGATCTGTCGAATTTCCATGATTGATTCCTCGGTGAAATCGCACTGGTCAGGCGCCAGACCCGGTGACCAAGCCGGGCGAATAGCCAGCCTGACGCCTGCCGGTGCGATCTATGTGAGAAAGAACCCCGGCGAACCGGGAGAGGATGTTGCGAATACGTGCGAAACCATTTTCCTGATGCCGGGAAATTGGTCATGCAGGGCAACTGTCAAGGAATGCTTGATAGTTGATAGGGCAGACTGGTTAGGCCAGTCCTCACCCGAACTCCGTCGGCGCTTAATGCAGTGGCCGGAGCTGAACAAATCCCGCGCCGTTCTATGCGGTCAGTGGCCCGTGTGGTCGCTAATGCTCCGAACTGTCTTGATTCAGCCTTGCTCACTGCATTGGTGGACGGCTCTAATGGTTAGTCCGTTGGTTTTATCCGCTGTACTCCACTAAAGCCATCCCCAATACACCCTCACCGAGGGCATTGGCAGCTTATTGCCAGGGCGCTGAACCCCACTGAACCCCGTCATACTCCTGTTATCAGAGGCGGCATCCCGTGTCGTGTTTGCGGGATCTTGTTGCGCTGAGTGGTATGTTCCAAAATGGAACAAACCACTTGGCTTGTCTTCCCGCTGCCCACTCAGTGAATGGGCAGAAGTGAAGGGTTATTCGATCTCGAAATGTTCTTTTGCTTGCGCTTCGCCTATCTCTTCAAGAAGATCGCTAGCGCCGTAGTGCTCTACGATCATTGTGAGATCGAACGAATTGAGAATCTGCTTAACATCAGCTTCTTTCGCCTCAACACGAATCCAGTTACCACTAAGAGGCTCAAGGGAAATACCTCCAGCCTCGAAATCAATATCAATAACACTCATTTTCTCCTCTTGTTGTCTTCCCAGATACCCCTGTCACCAAGGGCATCGAGGAAAACGGGCATTGCTCGCGCCAGGGCTACTGGCTCGCTGGCGCGTGGATCATCTGGCTGTCAGTTGCTGATTACTTGCCATCAGCTGATCTTGCGTTGCCTTCCTCAATTAGCGACTCTTGAGTTCTTTCATCTGACAGGAGTTGAGAGTGAGCGACAATGCAACCCCGGACGGTCCAGATGTCGTCATTGACAGACTAACTAGAGAGTTGCGCCGGGCATTTCAGGCGGTGAACAAGAAGTGCGAGCGCGAAGAGCGTAGAAAAGCGCTCGCTGCAAAAAACGAAGAGCGTGAAAGGCGCAGAGCGGAGCGTTTGGCAAATCGCCCTTCAGCGGCTGAGCGTCGAAGACTGAGAGAGATAAGGGCGCAGGCTATTGAGGCTCTCAATAATCCGGTGAGGTTGGCAGCTAAGTGCGCGGAGTGCAGGGCTGTTCTATCTGAAGCAGAAGAATACGATTACGGCCATCTTTGCAAGACTTGCTACTTGCGCCTCCGCGAATTGGTGCCGGGTCCACGCTCCGATAAACCAACCGAATACTCAAGCGTAATTCTCGTTCCGGGTGGCGCGCCAGGTACCGGAAAGTGCGCTAATACTTCCAAGTCCCCTAATAAAGGCGACTTGAGAGCATCCGGCCCGCTCAAGGCAGGCCGGTATTCTCTTTCTCTTGCATAGGCCAACGGTCGCTTTCCCGTCAGTGGTTTTTCGTGTGCCCGGAGTCTTGCCGCCTAGGTCGTACACGTACTTGCCACTACGCAGCCTATCCAGCTGCGCCCTCCGAATGAGGTTTTATGCCCAGTGACGACATGTAGGTCGTGCACTGCGTACCGTTGCGCGGTACGTCCGCTGGCTATGCATCGGCCAGCTCGGCGGTCTAGTTTGTTAAAGAGCGTGGCCTTTCGGCCTGAAGCTGTTTGGCTTCGTGTTGGAGTCAAATATAGGCATACCTTTATTTAAGGTCAACAGGTTTACCTTTTTTTTTCATTCGAGGATTCTCTTTAGCGGTTCCGCTTTATTTTAAAGACTGTCTAAGTGAGCCTTGAGCCTTCCAGCACACCAAACGCTGCCATCCGAGCGCTTGATCATCTTTGCGCATTCGTCCTGCTCGATTTCTTCAAGCAGGCGCTCCCAGTCTTCAGGGAGGTCATCGGGGAGGGAGAGAGGTTCGCCTGGCATTCGCGGCGGGCGCGTGGCGTGGTCAGCAAGTGATTAACGCGGCGCAACAGGCGATGGTATGAGGAGATTTGGCGCTGATGAGTTACGGGCGCGCTGAGTACGGCATGATGGGTGTCTTCTTGCTTTTACTGTTTTTATATACAGTAAGGTAGTTGCGTGATGTCGCTATAGGAAGAAAACTAAAATTAGGAATGTAAAGTGTAAAGGTGGGCAAGCTGTGAGGCAGGTATAAAAAGCCCGCACTAGGCGGGCTTGAAATAGGTCAATGGAAGGAAGGGGAATTCTTCTTGATCTGATCAATAATTCTGTCGTCGTTACCTAAGGCTGTACTCACTACCCTTACGCTAGGGTAGGACTCCAGCTCTGTGCAAATTTCTTCATAAGCCTTCAGCAGTTTAGGTTTACCACTTTCTGGTGGGGCTGCGATAAACAGTGTGTCTTGGGCAAGTCGGTCAGCAGACTTAAGGCGTCGTAATTTGGATATCCAGGCGTCGCCGTGATCAATTATTTTGCCTGACTCATCATGCCCAAGGTGTATTGGCTTCAGGGCTTGGACAGCCACGCCATTATTCATCATAACGAATGGAAATTTGACCTGATAATCGTTTGAGCCAAGTCTTCCTTCGCTGTATCGCTGTTTCAAATTTCTAGCGCTCAGCAGCTTCCCGAGCTGTCTCTCAAGGACGGCCTCTTGGTACTCCTTGGTGGCGAAGCTGTGATTCACGTAGTGATCGAAAAGCTTAGTCAAGGCTTGATCAGCATTATCCATTCGCAGTGTGCCAGCATCGCTGAATCTCATCATGGTTTCACGAGGATGGATCAGATGCTGGAACGTAGAAATTAGAATAGATAGGTTGGTTCGATTGGAGACACAGTAAGAGCTGAGCCTATCAAGTTCTGCCTCAATTTCGCGCCGAGCCCTGACGAATATTTGGGCATCAAGGGTTGGGAAAAAACTTGTAACGCGTTGGCGCTTCTTCTCGATTTTGAACCGAAAATCCCCGTTATTAGCAATCAAAACGACGCCAATATTGACGAATTCGCCTGTTTCAGGGTAAGGCAGGAACCGCAAGATGGAATAGTTACAGACGAGTTTCATAACTCACTCCAAAACTGCTCTTCCGTAAACAGGTCAAGCATGGCGCGCCTAGCTGCTAGTGTAGGCTGAGTCAGATCAATATGATCACTGTCTCGATATAGCCAGTCTTCGGGTAAAAAGCTGACAATCCTACCCCAATTCTCAAGCGCCGAGTCAAGCATTCTCATGAAATCCTGACGGATTACAAGATCTCGAAAATGAGGTCTCACCTCACGGAAAACGTGTCCATTCAAAAAATCATGGCTGTTGAAGGCCATGTCAAAGGCTAGGTTGTGGTCAATAACGCAGAGGTTGCCTCTTGAGTCAAGGATGAGGTTTACATTGCCACCTTTATCCCCAAGTACTCGATCCTCATTTCTAACCCACCAGTCGAAAAGGAGTAGCTTTCAAGTCAACGGGAATTCTTTGGATGCTAGCTAGAGTGACGTCAGTCGCGTTATCGACAGACTGTGATGCAAATGCAAGTCCACCCCTAAGATCTTGAATATCTGGAATTGTGCTGAATTCGATCAGCTCTTCAGGGATGTGCATGAGCCTCCACTCAGGGATGGGCAGCCCAATTAGCATACCTAGTTCAGCCCCTAGAGCTTCTGAGATTAGGGCAGGGCCCCCAGCTTTATTAAGGCCCTTAACAAAGTAAGTTAGCCCGTCCTCGGCTCTTATAATAAAGGGCTTAATCGAATAGCCCTGATGGCTTTGTCTAATAATCTCGGTGGCAGTAACAATTTCAGGCACTAGCGTGATTCCCTAGGCTCGAAGCATTAGTCGTCTTGTAGTTAGTGGAATACACGTCCAAACGAGGCGTTACTCTTAAGATCATTGCCGACTTGCGTCCGTTGATCTGCTAGCACGATTAAACCCTAAGTTTGCTAGGTGGCACAATCGCACCAACATAGTGAATGGCCTCTATCTGCTCAACCGGAATTGTCCGTCGACCATAGGCGTCATTGATCGACATGACACTGACCTCATGGTCGTTTGAGTACAGCAGCTCCTTGAGCATGCTTTCTCCATCGTGCAGGCGGATCATGACGTACTCCCCCGGCACCAGATCCCGGCTCGGCTCAATGACTGCAATCCATCCCGAGCGAATTGCAGGGGCCATGCTGTCGCCGCGCAGGCGTAGCGCGTAAGCATCTGGATCACTGGACGGCACATCCACAAAGCCTTCGCCTTCATCAAGTTCAGACCAGTAGCCCTCGCTGCCCATCTGGGCTGTACCAACGATCTTCACGGCTTTGAACTGCGAAGTGATTGCAGGGCCGGGCTCGACGTTGCTCATGGCGTCGGTAATCGCGCCCTCGCCAGTTGCAAGCCATATAGGGTCTGCGCCGCAGACTTGAGCCAGTCGGACAAGGTGTCCGCTAGTCCTTGTTAGGCCGCGCTCTATCTCAGAAACGGACGCCTGCTTGATGCCAGCCATTGTCGCCAGCTCAGCCTGGGTTAGTCCCGCTCTTTTTCTTGCCTGCTTAAGGCGATCTTTAAGTTCCATGGTTACCAATTTAAAGGGCAGCCTTTGTGGTTGCAAAAAGGAATGCCTGTGCATACCATAAAGGCATCCCTTTATATGGGCGGAGAATCATGAGCACTCACTTTGAAAAACTTGTCTCGCACTTCGGGTCGCAGCAGGCGACTGCCGAGGCGCTGGGCGTAAAGCAGGGCACAGTTAGCGGCTGGGTGCGAGGCCTGCACGGATGCACTGCCGAGGTTGCAATGCGCGCCGAAATTATCACCAGCGGTGCAGTGAAGGCGCGCGACCTGCGCCCGAGCATTCCGCAGGCTGTCGCATAGGAGGCTTCCATGTACGACAACCCTAACGACCGCCGCGACCAGCTGACCCGTGTTCGCCTGAGTTACGACCGGGATACCGAACTGCGTAAAGCAGCCCGACAGCTCGGAATGCAGCATTCCGTGCTTGCCCGTGAGCTTGTAGAGGCCGGGCTTGATGCTCTGGCGCAGATCACCGGCAAGGGCGGTGCTGACGATATCGCTGCTCATTTCAACTGCACTCCGACCGAACTTGTTTCCCAGCTTCTCCGCGAGTCAATCCGCGAACTCCGCACTGCCATTACTGAGCAGTCTGCAGAGAAATTGAGGGCCTAAAGAGAAACATTTTGGTCGGGGGATCAGCTCATGACGCAGACGCAACAAGAAGTAGTGACCGAAGCAGCAGGGAAGGCTGCACGGAAAATCGCAGAAGGGAAGACAAAGCTGGGGGGTAAAGCGGGGGATGTTGTCCCGATTAAGCCCAAAAAAGAGGCCCTGAAAAGGGCATAAGACAGGCACAAAAAAGCCCCGAGCAACGCCAATCGACCGGGGCTTTACCTACAACAAGTGGAGAACATTATGCATTCACAGGCCATAGGCAGCAACAGTGTACAGGTGACGCGCCACGAAATCATGCAGGGCGAAAACGTGGCGCGTATGTCGTCGCTGGAAATCGCTGAGCTGACCGAGAAAACGCACGCCCATGTAATTCGCGATATTCGCACCATGCTTGAGGCGCTCAAAGATGATCCAGATTTGGATCATGTCGAAGAGACAAAGGATGCTCGCGGATACACTTCTTATTTCAAGCTGCCAAAGAGTCTTACTTTGACGCTGGTTTCTGGGTACAGCGTTTCCGTCCGTTACGCAATTATTAAGCGCTGGATGGAGCTTGAGGATCAACAAGCCCCGCAAGTACCGCAAACCCTCTCGCAAGCCCTGCGCCTTGCTGCTGATCAGGCCGATTTGATTGAGCAGCAGGCCGCCGCACTTCAACTGGCCGCGCCCAAGGTTGAGTTTGTAGAGCGCTACGTTGAATCAACTGGCTCTATCGGCTTCCGCCAGCTCGCCAAGCTGCTTAGCGCCAATGAGCGCCGCCTGCGCCAGCTGCTGCTGGATAAAGGCGTTATGTACTACCTGGGTGGCGTACTGACTCCATACGCCCAGCACACAGACGCTGGCCGATTTGAAGTCAAAACAGGAACCTGCGAACACAACTCTCACGCATTCACTCAGGCCAAGTTCACTCCGAAGGGTGTGCAGTACGTTGCTGGGCTGTGGGCTGCTGAATCGATGAAGTGGGCTGCGTGATGGCCAAGCCTCTGTCTTTCAATAAAAAAATGGCTGTCCTTCAAAAGACAATGGGTAACTGTGCATATTGCGGCGCCGGCCTAGTTAATGAGGGTGTGTTCACTATCGATCACGTAACCCCTAGAGCCCTTGGTGGCAGTAATGAAATTGGCAATTTGCTAGCCGCCTGCATGTCCTGCAATGGCAGTAAAGGCAAGAAAACCCTAGAGCAGTTCCGCACATTCAGTGCAGTAAAAGCGGCCACAGGGGAGACAATCTTTGGGCAGGCTCAAGCCGAATACCTTTTAAGGATTGGTGCTTTTGATGCAATTGGCGCAGATGAAAACCATGAGTTCTTTTTTGAACAGATGGGGGGTGCCTAATGCAGTACACCCTAACCATCAATCAGGCCAAGGCAGCTGAGTGGGGACTTAATGCTCAGCAAGCCATGCTGTTTGCCTTCGTATACGAATGCCCAAGCTGGTGCAATCCCGTAGAGACGCCTGATGGTATTTTCTTTGCGATCAGCAAGGCCAAGATCGTCGAAGAGCTGCCGCTTCTGACTGACAAGCCGGACACCGCTTACCGGCTGCTCAAACAGCTGGCAGAGGCTGGCGCCGTGCAGCTCTCCCACACCTCAAACATCACATTAGTGCGCCTGACCGAGAAAGGTAAGGAATGGAACCGCAAGCAAGACGGGTCGGAAAAATATCCGTCCTCTAGCACTTCGGCAGGTCGGAAAAAAATCCGATCAGGGTCGGAAAAAAATCCGAGCAAGGTCGGAAAAAAATCCGATCTAGGGTCGGAAAAATCTCCGACAAATCAGGATACCAGTAATCAGGATACCAATCATAAAGCTAAGGCTCGCACGGCTCGCCCGACCAAGTTCGATCCGCTGACTTGCAAGCCCGATGGTGTCAGTGACGAATCGTGGGCTGGCTTCTGCGAAATGCGCAAAGGCAAAGGCAAGGCGCTGACTCAGCACGCCTGCAACCTGATCGCTAAAAAACTCCAAGGCCACGCCAATCCATCCGCAGTCGTAGACCTGTCCACTGAAAACGGCTGGTCGGGCGTCTTCCCAGAATCGCAGCAGGTATCTCGCCATGAAAACCGCCCAGCAAGCAGTGGCGTCCGCACTCTCTCGGCCGCAGATCGCGTCAAGCAAGCCATCGCAGAGCGAGAAGCCGCAGAGGCTCAGTCAGAAACTGCTGGATGTACTCTGGACGAAAATGGCGGAGCTGTACGGCCACCGCTGGACGGCGAGTTTCGGCGTGTCGGCTGATCAATCGCATGCATGGGCGTCGGCACTGGCTGGCCTGAGTGGGCAGCAAATCGCTGTGGGATTGTCTGTGCTGACTCAGCGCGGTGACGACTGGCCGCCAAGTGCGCCCGAGTTCCGCAAGCTGTGCTCGCCAAGCGCTTACTCCATGGGGCTGCCGTCTATTGATAGAGCATATCGACAAGCCTGCGAAATCGCATACCCCGGCGCTGATAGCTCCCGTATTCACCCCGCTGTGTATCACGCCGCCTGCGAGGCTGGCTTTTACGAGTTGCGCATGCTGCCGGAGAGCAAGAGTCGCCCGCTGTTTGAGCGAGCCTACGAGGTGACGGTGCGCATGTGCGCGAATGGTGAGCCGTTGCGTGAAGTGCCGAAGGCGCTACCGGAGAAGGTCAGTGTGGTGACTCCAGAAGTTGGTGTTTCGGCACTGCAAGAGATGCGCGCTGCGTTAAGGGGGAAAGCATGAACCGAGCAAGCAAAAAAGACCTGCGCGCATCCCTAAAAGTCGCATGCGACCTGGCTAAGGCTGGTGTTGGTTTCGTGTGCATCCCAGTGATTGACGAGGCCGATCGGCGAAACCTGGCTGACCAGGCTGTTGAGCGCATGGAGCGGATTGCTGTCATCGCTGAAGCCGCGGAGCGTAAGGCATGACTGATATCGAACTTTGCAGCGCAGAGCGCGAGCTGGCGGACCGGCTGCGTAGTGATCGTCAGCCCCTGCTGCGTAAGTGCACTCACTGCCGCGGGTATGAGTTGGAGCGCCGCTGGTGCCATGTATGTGACGGGAAGGGCTTGGTCATGACTGAGGCGGCCAAGGCGCTGGCTCCATCAAATCAGCGCATCGTTCCGGTTGAGCCTGTGCGGGTAGCCCATCCCCTCGAAAGCTATCTGAGCAAGGCGGATAAGCTGGAGCAGCCCAAGCGCCCATGCCCAGAATGCAGCGGTTACGAGCACCAGCGTCATGAGTGCGAGCGCTGCGAGGGCGCTGGGATGGTGGAGGTTCGCCATGGCTAAAAACGCCGTAACTCTGCCGCTTTCAGTCATTCAGGACGGAAAGACCTGGGCGCTGTTCAGCTTTGAGTACTCAACGCCGGACGGCAGGTTCAGTTCTTACTTCTACGCGCTGTCGTTTGAGCATGCGAGCTACATCCTCGCTGAAATGCGCCGCACTGCTGGGGATATCGGGCAACTGGTCGAGGTTCGCAATGGCTGAAATCGCACTCATGCGCAGCGGCCAGGGCCTGGTTCCGGCTACCGACGCCGACCGCGAGCTGATCAGCAAGTGGAAGCATGGCCAGGTCATTCATGGCGAGTTTCGCAAGATGCGCAACGCAGCCTTCCACAACAAGTTCTTCGCAATGCTGGATCTTGCTTGGGAGTACTGGGAGCCGAAAGGCGGGTTGGTGCCCCAGCAGGAACTGCGAGGTATTCGCGGCCTGCAGCGGTATTTCGAGCAGCTGAATAATCGTCCCGGCCAGCTCAATATCGCCGTTGATGCGTACATCGCACAGCTTGAGTCTGAGCGAGCCGAGCGCTTCCCGGCAGTTGAGAAAAGCCGTGAAGCATTCCGCGACTGGATCACTGTTGAGGCCGGTCATTACAACCTGGTGCAAACGCCTGGTGGTGTGCGCAAAGAACGCAAGTCGATCAGCTGGGCGGCGATGGACGACACGGCTTTCGAGCCGCTTTATCGCGATGTGTTCAACGCTTGCTGGCGGTTGGTGTTGTCGGCGCACTTTGAAACCGAGGCTGACGCGATGGCGGCGGCTGATCATATGGGGAGCTTTGCATGAGTGCAGTTTTGAAAATTGGCGGTCATCCATTGGCCGGAAACAGCAAGAAGGTTTACCACTGCGTTCCTGTTTCTGAGGCACACCAGGTGCATCAGATCGCTCAGAACGTCAGGCGAGATAGCGGCCTTAGTGACCGGAAGATTATCGAGGAAAGCCTTGTTGATCTGGTTGATCTTGGGCTTATCAAGCGTGTCGGACTGGACAGGTATCAGCGCCGATCACTGCAGGATTACGCAGCAGCGGCGTCGCAGCCTGTTAAGGCACCGGCAGCTGTGCCGCCAGTAGAGGCCGAGATTACGCATGGCTCCGATGTGAATGTGCATGAAATGCTAGTGCAGATAGGCGAAGAGGTGCGCAGTTGCGCGAGTCATTTTGCTAGCCGTTTCAAGTTGCTCGCTGACCGAGTTGACGATGCTGCTGCTGCGCTCAGGGAGTGCGAAGGGAAGGATGCAGAGGCGCTGGATAAGCTGCGCCAGCTTCAGTCATTGCTGAAAGGGCTGTAGGGTGGCCTCCCGCAAGCCCCTGAAGGCGATCAGCAGCAAGCCGAAGAAGTGCGCGGTGCGTACCTGTCGAGCGCCGTTTGTGCCGAGCCAGACCTTCCAGACCTGGTGCGGCCCTGAGTGCGGCCTGGTTATCGCCCGGGCGAAACAGGACAAGGAGCGCAAGGCGCTGGCCCAGGTCGAGCGCCGGGAAATCAAGGCGGCCAAGGAGCGGATCAAGTCGCGCGGCGATTACCTGCGTGAGGCGCAGACTGCATTCAATGCCTGGGTGCGTGCGCGTGATGCCCAGCTGCCGTGCGTGAGCTGTGGGCGTCACCACCAGGGCCAGTGGCACGCGGGCCACTACCGGACAGTTGGCAGCACTCCTGAGTTGCGCTTTGAGCCGCTTAACGTCCACAAGCAATGCGCCCCCTGCAATAACCACATGAGCGGCAACGTAGTGGAGTACCGAATCAACCTGGTGCGCAAGATCGGGCTGGAGGCCGTTGAGTGGCTGGAAGGCCCGCATGAGCCGAAGAAGTACACGGTAGACGAAATCAAGGCCATCAAAGCCCATTACCGGGCGCTGGTGCGTGAACTGAAGAGGGGGGTGGCATGAGTGCACTGGATATCCAAGTCGGCGGCGCCCACTACAAAGACCAGCCAATCCAGCCAGTCGAATACATCCACGCAAACGGAATCGGGTACTTCGAGGGCAATGTAATCAAATACGTCTCCCGCTGGCGCAAGAAGAACGGCATTGCTGATCTGGAGAAGGCCAAGCACTACATCGATCTGCTGATTGAGCTGGAAAACAAGAAAGGACAGGGGGCTTCGGAATGATCGAGCCAATCAAGATGAATCCATGCCCATTCTGTGAGGGGCCTCCATGCGTTATGGCTGTTGATAGCGCCGATGGCGTTGTAGTTGCAGCGCTTGCAGAGTGCTCCGGCGTCGGCGCTCAGGTGTTTGTCTACTGCCATGAGTGCGGAGCTCAAGGCCCAACGCTGGATGCTTACGATGATGAGAGCGACCTGAATGAACTAAAGCTGGCAGCAGCTATGGCTTGGAATGAGCGCACAAGTAAAAACAGAGCGCTTTACGATGCTAATGCTGAGAGCGGCTTGAATATCTGGCCGAGGGCTTCGGAATGATGCAGCTACGGTCGGCACGCGAAGCATGGTCAGCGGCATTCTATGAGCGCTGGGACAGCATTTCCTCAATGATGGCTGAGCAAGCAGAGCTTGGCATTGTCGAGGCTGGCGGCTTCATCAAGCGCAAGATTGCTGATGTAGATGAATTTGGCCGCCCCTGCACATGGACGCAGCACATCTACTGTCCACCGGCTAAGCAGGACAGAGTGGGGCGCACTAATTCGGCGTCAAAGCTGGTTGATCGGGCACTGGCTGGCCACATACAGAAAGCAGTATCAAGCCTGTCGCCTGGGTTGCGTGCGTTCGGCAATCACATGTACAGCCCAATCGCCACGATTGACGACATGGAGGCAGCAGAGCAACTGGTTTGGGAGTGGTACGAAACCCGACGCATCTATCATGGCGTGCGTGTCACGGCTGAGAAGCGCGAAAAGGCTTTCTATGTCGCCAAGATATGCCTGCATCGGTATCGCCGTATGCACCAGGGCGGCATGAGCGCGGGTATTGACCCAACACCCACGCCCGAGGCATTCCGTGCGGCGCTTAATGATGTATATGGAGTCAAGCTAAGAAGCAGCAGCTGGGATCGTGACTGGCAATCAGTAGTCGACATGATGGCCGAGGTTTGCAACGACATAGACAAGCTGGCACTCCAGCCGGTTGCAGCTGTCGTGGCAGAGTTGAAAGAGGCGGCGTGAGGCATCGTTATAACGTATTGACATTCCCGTGCGGCTGGCGTACCTTTTTCCACATGCTGACGTAACTGCGTCATGATGAAATACAACGAAGCCCCTGCAGAAATGCCGGGGCTTTTTCGTTTCCGTGCCAGTGTGCGACCAGTCCGTGTTTTGTTCCTTCACGGGCTCTTAACCCGCCATGCCTCTGCCTTCGTGCAATCACAAATCGTGCGGGTCTTTTATTCCTGAACATCCAGCCCCCGTCATGCTCTTTGCCATACGGCGGATGCTTGCGCGTGCGTGCTGGATCTAAATACACCACCTGGCTACGCCGGGAGGCCTCATGAAACATACAGGCGTTCAACTTATGTCAGAGCCGGGTCCGTTGACCGCTGTCGGTGGTATCGCGCTCTATAAGCTCGGCGCGTTTGGTGCGATGGCCATCCTTGCAGCCGTGGTCGTAATGGCTATGACGCTGCCGAAAAGCCCCCGTGAGTTCGTGGTGGCAATGATCAGCACGCTGGTGGGAAGCATCGGTGGCGGCGCATTCCTTGTGCGCTGGTTAGAGATTGCCCACTGGGCGCAGGACGATGCAGGGATGATCGCTATTGGCGGCGTCGTATTCCTGTGCGGCCTGCCTGCATGGGTGATAGTCCGGGCACTGTTCGCCTGGAGCGAAGGCAAGAAGAATCGCGAGATCACAGAGATTGTGGAAGTTGTTCTGAATGCTAAGAACAAGGCCGGGCTGTGATGTGTGACGACTACGAAGGGTTTTAAAGGTATCTCCCAATGGCGCTAACCCAAAAACAGGAGGCCTTCTGTTTGGCTTACCTCGAAACGGGTAATGCCAGCGAGTCGTACAGAAGGTCATACAGTGCGGCTCGAATGAAGGAAAAGCAGGTCTGGGAAGAGGCGAGCAAGATGCTGTCTCACCCAAAGGTTGCCCAAAGGCTGGCCGAGCTTAATCAGGCCGCTGTATCTGCTGCTGTAATGTCGCGGCAAGAGGCTCTTGAGCGGCTTTCCTTGTTCGCTCGTACTGATCTGTCGGACCTGGTTGAGTTCGGCACATACGAGATTGGAGAGCAGGATGGGCAGCCTGTCATCCAGGCGTCATGGAAGATCAAAGATTCAGCCCTGCAAGACCCTAAAAAGCTATCAGCCATTGCTGAGCTGAGCGCCACGAAAGACGGAATCAAGATCAAGACTCACTCGCCCTTGCAGGCCATTCAGCAACTGGCGAAGCTGCAGGGATGGGAGTCGGCAACCAAGCACGAAGTTTCCGGGCCTAATGGCGGGCCGGTAGCTGTTGCTGCTCTCTCGAAAGAAGAATACAAGCAAGCCCGCCGCGAAATGCTGGAGAAAGATGACTGCTGACGCCATTACGCTGGCTAGAAAGGTTGAGTGTGAGGAGGAGGGGCTTTACTTCGCACGCTACTTTTTCAAGCAGCGTACTGGCGGAAAGATGATCGTTGCGCCGCATCACCGGGTCATTCAGGAAACGCTTGATCGGGTTATTAGTGGCGAGATCCAGCGGTTAATCATTAACGTTCCGCCTGGGTACACAAAGACAGAGCTCGCAACGATCAACATGATCGGCAGGGGGCTGGCGCTGAACAACCGCGCCCGGTTTATGCACCTGTCTTACTCGCACAATCTGGCTCTGCTCAACTCCAGTACGGCCAGGGCGATGGTTAAGTCATCGGCTTATCAGGCTATGTGGCCGATGAGTCTGCGCGATGACGCAGACAGCAAGGCTATGTGGTGGACTGAGAACGGCGGCGGCGTTTATGCATCGTCTGCGGCTGGTCAGGTGACCGGCTTCCGAGCTGGGCACATGGAGCCGGGCTGGCAGGGCGCGCTGATCATCGACGACCCAGTTAAGCCAGATGATGCATATAGCGAAGTCGTGCGGGATGGGGTGAATAACCGCTTCAACGAAACAATCAAAAGCCGCCTCGCTGTCGAAACGACTCCGATGGTAGTGATCATGCAGCGCATTCACTACCACGACCTGAGTGGTTACTTGTTGCGCGGTGGATCTGGCGAGAAGTGGCACCATCTGAATCTGCCGGTGATCATCGACAACAGCGAATCGTACCTGGCGGAAAACACGCATGGCATTCCTATTGATCACGGCCTGCCTGATGGCTGGCTCTGGCCTTTCAAGCACAACGAAAGCCACAGGACTGCACTGTTTGCACACCGCAGAACCGCTGAAGCGCAATACATGCAGAGGCCTCGCCGGTTTAATACGGAAGGCGCGCTGTGGACTGAGCAGCTTATTGCAGCGGCTCACGCGCTCCAGATTAACCAAGACCGGCACCGAACGGTTGTCGCTATCGACCCGCAGGCCACAAACAGCGACGAGAGCGACGAAACAGGAATTGTTGCGGCCAGCTCATATGGGGCTGGCGATAAGCGCGTGTTCTCTGTTGATGGAGATTACAGCGGCAAGTACTCACCGGCTGGCTGGGCTAAGAAGGCTATGGCTGCATATGAGCAGCACAGCGCTGACGCCATCGTCATTGAGACGAACCAGGGCGGCGACATGGCAGAGGAAACTCTTCGCAACGCAGGGTTCAAGGGCCGGATCATTCGAGTTCACGCCAGTAAGGGCAAATTTGCCCGAGCCGAACCGATATCAGCCCTGTATGAGCAAGGGCGTGTGTCGCATGCTGGGGCGCTGTACACCCTTGAAAACCAGCTAATGGAATACGTACCGGCAACGGCGAAGAAGTCGCCAGATCGCCTGGACGCGATGGTTTACGCACTAACAGAGCTTGGCGGGTCAACGCCTGTCGGCATCCTTCTCCCCGGAATGCGCTAATGGCCATTTTCATACTTACCGCCCGCAACGGTCAGGCGGTGGTTGTTCGTGCCCGCTGCCTTTCATGTGCTCGCACGGTAGCCGCTGACAATGCTGGCGCTGAAGGGACGCTGATCTGGCGCGACCCGGAGCAATCGACAGTTGAGCTTGTAAGGCCGGACGACAGGCCGGGATTGATACTCAGGACGGAATTACGCAATGACTGACAATCTCACCCTGGCGGTTAACCATGCCCTTGATCAGGCTATGGCTCGGTCGCGCATGGCAATGGCAAGCGCTTACGGCGTTGCTGGAGCTATCGACGACAAGCGCCCGCAAGCATGGTGTGAATACGGATTCCCTAAAACGGTAGACTTTGGCCAGCTTATGAGCCTGTACCGTCGTGGCGGGCTGGCGTTTGGTGCAGTAAAGAAGATCACCGACAAGTGCTGGTCTACTGATCCTGAGGTGATCGAGGGTGAAGGGAAAAGGGATCGCACAAAAAATACAACGAAGTGGGAGAAAACCGTCTCCGAGATATTCAATAACGCCCTTTGGTATAACTTTTTCGAGTCTGACAAGCGACGATTGGTAGGGCGCTACTCTGGCTTGCTGCTGCAAATTAATGACAGCAACGGCTGGGATCAGCCTGTGGTTGGCAGCAAAAGCAAACTTGTTAAGGTGATCCCCGCGTGGGCTTGCAGTCTTCAGCCGGGAGAGCTGGAAACAGACACTAAGTCAGAGAATTACGGCAAGCCCAAAGAGTGGACATATCGAGAGGTTTTGCCTGGCGGACATGTCAGCGACCGCAAGATTCACCCAGACCGCGTATTTATCCTCGGTGACTACGCATCGGACGCCATCGGCTTCCTTGAGCCTGCCTATAACAACTTCGTCAGTATTGAGAAGGTAGAGGGCGGTAGCGGTGAGTCTTTCCTCAAGAATGCTTCACGACAGCTCAACGTAAATTTCGACAAAGAGGTGGATCTTGCTGGGATTGCCGCTATTTACGGGGTTGGGCTTGATGAGCTTCAGGTGAAGTTCAACGACGCCGCCAGGCAGGTCAACCGAGGCAATGACCTCATGCTGATCACGCAGGGCGCTACAACCACGCCATTGGTGTCGGCGGTGCCAGACCCAACGCCAACCTACAACATCAACCTTCAGACAATTTCCGCAGCGCTGGATATACCTACCAAGGTTCTTGTTGGCATGCAGACCGGCGAACGAGCCAGTTCTGAAGATCAGAAGTATTTCAATGCGCGCTGTCAGGCAAGGCGAGTTCGTGAATTAACCCGCGAAATTAACGACTTCGTTGCTCATCTGATGCGAATCAAGCTCATCGACACGAAAGCCAAGTTCACGGCTATTTGGGATGACCTGACCGTTCCGGCGAAAGCTGAAATGCTGGCCAATTCCAAGACGCTGGCAGAGATCAACGAGAAGAGCCTGGGCGGCGGCGCTGAGTATTTCAGCGCGAGCGAGATACGCGAAACGGCGGGCTACGAGCCTGACGAGCTGCCTGAGCCGCTGCCAGATAACGACCCGGAGGATGACGATGCGAAGAGCGCCGATCCTACCGGCAAATCCAGCTGATCCAACAGGGGTTGACCGGCTTGAGCGGGGCGCAATCAACGACTTTGCGAGCCGAATCAGAAGGATCAGGGATGCATACATTGCCGGGCTCAATCGCATTCCGGCTGAGCCTGTAGTCAATAAGCGCTACACATTCGCCATTGACGCCTTCCTGCTTAGCTCGGTTCTCGACGGGGCTGGGCGGGAGGTTGAGGCGCAGCTGTTGGAGGGCGGAGAGCAAAACGTCTGGTTCTTTGCGACCTACGTTTCAGTCGCTTACCAGCGCGGCACTGGCCAGCAGTACGCGAACCTTGCTCGGCAATCGGCGGCTTACGCAGGCGGTCAGCAGTCACTGGCAAGCGTGATCAGATCCACCCCATATCTCAACCGAATAGCGCTTATCGCGGCAAGTGAGTTTGAGGAAATGCGGTGGCTTAGCGGGGAGATCAGGGCAAATATGGCTCGCGTCCTGACCGACGGAATAGGTCGAGGGATTAACCCGCGTGAGGTTGCCAAGAACCTAACCGAGCAGGCTGGTATTGAGGCGAGGCGTGCAAGCCGCATAGCCCGGACAGAGATCACCACAGCCCTACGCAGGGCGCGCATGGATGAGATCGACTACGCAGCCGACCGATACGGGCTCACATCGCTCGAAATGCACATGTCCGCGCTAAGCCCGACAACTCGGGCCACGCATGCAGCCAGGCACGCAACGCTGCACACCACTGACGAACAGCGCGAATGGTGGAGTCAGAACGGCAATTCGATCAACTGCAAGTGCAGCACGGTATCTGTACTGGTGGGCGATGACGGCAAGCCGCTGGTGCCGCAGATCATCGAGCGAGCCAAGCGCAACAAAGAAGTCATGAAGGCCAAGGGCAAAGGCCCGTGGGCCAAAGAGGATTGATCATGCCCATTCAGGTAAACATCACCACCCAGGTGAACAGCAAGTCTATCCGCCGCGAAGACTACAACGGTCGCCCGCACATCATTCTGCCCAGCTACACGCTACCGGCAAACGTGGTGATGAATGGTGGACTGTACACCGCAGAGCAGATCGACAAGCACTATGCGGGACTTGAGGGCACGCTGGCGCCGCTTGGCCATCCGACTGTTAACGGTCAGTTCGTTTCTGCCTTCTCGCCCGAGGGTATCAACGTAGGCCACATCGGCGCTTGGAACCGCAACGTCAAGAAGTCCGGCAACCGCATCTATCTGGAAAAGTGGGTGGATGTTGAGTTTGCCCGGAACAGCGAGGGTGGTCGCGAGCTGCTGGAGCGCGTTGAGGCAATCGAGCGCGGTGATGACGTCCCGCCGATTCACACCAGCGTTGCTGCATTCCTTGAGCGCATGGAGGCCAACGACCAGCAGCGGGCAATGGGCGCTGAGTGGGTTGCGGAAATCAGCTCCATGGATCACGACGCGATCCTGTTGCACGAAGTAGGCGCAGCCACCCCAGAGCAAGGCGTGGGCTTGATGGTGAATGCCGACCAAGCCCATCCATTGCAGGCCAACTCCGGCGCCCTGATCGGCGAATCGTTCCGCGAGCGCGAGCAGCGTCTTGATCGTGCAGCCAAGCAGCAATTTGCCAGCAATCCAGATGACTACGCATGGGTCGCTGACTTCACCGACACCCAGGCCGTAATCATTCGCAACGGCGGCAATGCAGAGGTGTTTGGCTACAAGGATGAAGGCGGAAAGATCACTTTCGACGCCACCGGTACGCCAGTTCAGCGTCAGGAAAGCTGGGTGACAGTAGTTGCCAACAGCATCAAGAAGATTTTTAAACCGCAGGCCCGGCCTGCAACAAACCAGCAGGAGGGCGATATGCCTTTGACTCCAGAAGAAAAGGCCGAGCTGACCAATGAAATCAGCAAAGCTGTAACAGCAAACATCGGTCAGGCCATGGCTGACGCCATCAAGCCGGTTACCGAGCAAGTAGCAACCATTTCCGCAAACCAGCAAGCCCTGGCTGAGTCCCTGACCGCAAACCAGCGTGCAGAAGAAGATCAGATGCGCGAAGCCGTTAAGGCCAAGTTCGGCGAGGTGGTCGCCAACAGCCTGTCCGGCGAACCGCTGCGCGAAATGTACAAGCAGTGCGGCAGTGCTGAGCAGATCGGCGCCAACGCATCGCAAGCCAAGACCGGCCTGGCCGCCGATGTCGCCAACCTGCCGAAGGAGTAAACGACATGCCTCGTTACCGTCGCGTAAACATTGATGGTCAGTCGCTGTACAAGACTGAAACCCGCAAAACTGCGGCAGCTCTGTATCCCGGCACTTTCGCAGTGATCAATGGTAGTGACCTGTTCGCCCAGGCTTCCGCAGTGGTTGGCCGTCTGTACGTGCTGGGCGCTGCTGAGCATGAGGGCCTGGGCATTGCCGATCAGATCCCGTCCGGCCATTCGGCTGTGGGCAGCTATCTGGAAGAGGGGCGCGAGTTCGCCGTTCGCATGGCTGCTGGCACCTACAAAAAGGATCAAGCGGTTACCGTCAGCGCTTCCGGTCTGGCCATTCCAGTCCCGGCAACAGCAGGAACCTACAAGGTCATTGGCTACATTCAGGACGATGTGACCACCGCAGCCGTCGATTTCATCCGCATTCGTGTTCGCGCTGACAGCGTGACCGTGGCCTAAGGAGGTCAGAGCATGTTTCTTACCCAACAAAGCATCGCAGATCACCCGCTTTTGATGGAGCACTTCCGAGAGCTTCAGGCTAACCGGAGTATCCTTGCTCAGCAGCATGAGGCCATGATTCACGCGAACCGCGCACTCATGAGCCCGAACATGCTACACGTGAACAGCGGTCTGGTCCCGAACCAAGATTTCTGGAAGGAAATCGACCGCCAGACCATTCAGATGCGCGATCAGGAAACCGGCATGGAGATCGTGAACGATCTCTTGCGCGTGCAAACTGTTCTGCCAATCGGCAAAACCGTGAAGATGTACCAAGCTGTTGGCGATATCGCTGACGATGTGGCGATCAGCATCGACGGTCAGGCTCCTTACAGCTTCGACCATACCGACTATGCGGGTGATGGTGACCCGATTCCTGTGTTCACGGCTGGCTATGGTGTCAACTGGCGCCATGCGGAAGGCCAGCGCAGCGTTGGCGTTGACCTCGTTCTGGACTCGCGTCGCGCCAAGCTGCGCAAGTTCTATAAGCAGGTTGTTGCTTATGCGCTGAGCGGCAGCAGCAAGGTCAACGTGGACGGCAAGGCAGGTCAGGGCATCAAGAACCACCGCAACACCATCAAGATCAATCTTGGCACTGGTGCTGGCGGTGTGAACATCGACCTGACCACCGCAAGCCAGGCTGATCTGGCTGCATTCTTCACTACCGGCGCGCTGGGCCAAGCTCAGCGTTCCAACTTCGTCGATGTGTACGACATCCTGTGGTTCTCGCCGCAGATCATGGCGAACCTGAACAAGCCTGCAACAGTCACTATCGGCGGCACTCAGATGCTGACTGGCGGCTCTGTGCTCGACGTCATCCGTGCGTTCATCCCGGCTCGCGAAATCCAGCAGTCTTACGCATTGTCTGGTAACGAGTTCCTGGGCTATCAGCGCCGCCAGGATGTCATCACTCCACTGGTCGGCATGGCTCTCGGCGATGTGCCTCTGCCGCGCCCGCTGCCTCAGACCAATTTCAACTATCAAATGATGTCGGCAATGGGCATGCAGATCACCCGCGACGGTGCGAACCGTTCCGGCGTGGTTTACGGCGCTAACCTGGCATAAGGAGGGTAGATCATGCCTAAGTTTGAAGTGATCCGCCCATGGTTCGGCGTTAAAGCTGGTGACGTGGTCGAGTTGGATGCTGTTAACCCTGCGCTCGAATCGAATGTTCGCCAACTTAGCGAGGGCGTGGCCAGTCTTGAGGTGGCGACACCGGTCAAGGCTCCAAAGAAAGGCGACATTGCCAAGCGTCTGAAAGAGCTAGGCATCGAGTTCGACGGCAAGGCAGCCACAGAAGAGCTTGCAGCTCTGCTGCCTGACGGCGATCCGCTGAAAGGCTAACCAACCGCACCACCTCGACTATGGCCACCTTCGGGTGGCCTAGTCGTTTCTGGCCCATGGCCGCGAATTTCTGGAGTCCGACATGCTGACCACTGAGCAGGCGAAAGAGTACCTGAGCACACTCGGAATCACGCTGCCTGGCTTTGTTTTGCAGGCGCTTGTAGATAATGCCAACAGCATTAACGAGTGCCTTGATGCGAACTACCCGGCGGGAACGGCGCTGCTGATACAGGTGTATCTGGTGGGTCTGATGGCGCTGGCGCAGGGCGACAAGTACCTGAGTTCGCAGACAGCTCCATCTGGCGCCTCGCGCTCATTCCGCTATCAGCAGTTCGCCGACCGCTGGCGCGGCACTCTGTCATTGTTGCGCGGCCTTGATAAACACGGCTGCGCCACTGAGCTAATTCCGCCAGATCCAACCAAACCAGCACATGCGGGCCTTTGGGTTGCCACGGGAGGCTGCAATTGAGCGAGACAGCCGCGTGGTCGTACACGAACACGGCAACAGTCCGCCCCTTCGTGAAGATCGACCTGATGACCCAAAAGATCACCTATGGCCCTGAGTACGAGATCGCTTGTACTTGGGAGGCCAAGAACGAAATGGTGCGCGAGACAGGTGGGCAGAGTGGGGCGAGAGGGACTGAGTTTGTCTCCCGCCACATGATCTACACCGAAGACAAGCGCCCGAAATACCGCGACCTGATCCAGTTCGACGGCTCTGACGGCTGGGAAGAGATCAGGTCGGTGACGAACTGGGATATGTCGTTCTTCAATGAAGAGCCTGACTTTCTATTGGTGACCTGATATGCCCGTTAAAGGAATAGAGCGCGTCCGCAAAGGGTTCAAGCAGAAGGTTGACCACATTGCCGATGGCGTATCTGAAGGTGCCGTGTTCGCAATCCTGAGTCAGGGCGCAGGCATTGCCCAGAAGATGACGCCCATCGACACCAGCAACCTGGTTAACAGCCAGTATTACCCGCAAATGGAAGTCACCAAAAACGGCGTTAAGGGGAATGTCGGCTACACGGCTGCATATGCTGCCGCCGTTCACGATGCGCCCGGCACGCTCAAGGGGCAGCCACGCGAAAGCGGTGGCGGCGACTACTGGGACCCGAACGCAGAGCCTGGCTTCCTCAAAAAAGGCTTTGAAGAAGTAAAGCCAGCCATTCCGGCAATCCTGAAACAGCACTACAGGGTCTGATATGTACGACTCATTCGTCGATTGGGTGCGCTCTGTGCTGGGCGACTCATACGAGTACAGCCGTGGGCAGTGGATGGACGGCCCTGAGTTGCAGGATGTTTGGATAGCCGCGATCCATCAGAACGGAGGTCCCGGCCCAGACGTTGAAGACCGCCGTCAGCGCTACCGCGTGATCCTGCTTGGCCCACGCAATGGTCGGGAGCACTCCGTAGCAATAACAGAGCACATCGAATCACTTGTGCAGGCCGCCCTAGGTGACAGCTTGCCATGTGGGGCCGCCTCTGTGCGGGCAATAGGGGAGCCGGTAGGCCCCGGCTACACAACCGAAAACCGGGCTTGGTACAGCCTGGACCTTCAAGTTCTATTTTAATTAGGAGGCCTACATGGCTTGCAAAAAGACGAAAATCGTCGGTCGCGATGTGATTCTGGAATACAGCATTGGCTGCGGTGATCGCATCCCGTCGGAAGGTGAGTGGCAGCGTGTAAGTGCAATGCGCAACAAGGAGCTGTCTATCGAGTGGGAAACCACCGACGCGACCGCCGATGACTCTGTTGGTGCGCTTCGCGAAAATCTGGCCACCTACCAGACCATGAGCATTTCCGGCAGCGGTACCCTGAAGGTCGGCGGCGCTGGTTATGCGCCACTGCTTGAGCTGACCAAGCATGTGATCAGTCCGGAAGCAACGGACGGTCAACCTGTTGCATGGGTGCGCTTGACGTTCCCGGACCTGACTTTCACCGCATTTATGATCATCACGAACTGTGGTCGCACCGCGCCGCACGACAACATTGTCGAATACAGTTTCGAGGCGCAGGCGACATCCTCTGACTTCGGTCTGATCGTTGAAGATACGCCAGATGTCAATGCTCCAGATCCGACCGCTGTCGAGGTCATTCCAGCAGCTCTGACCCTGGCAGCAGGTAAAACCTATGATGTTGAGGCTGTTGTGGCCCCAGCCCAGGCCAATCAGAACGTGCGCTGGGAGTCGAGCGCCCCGGCTGTTGCCTCCGTAAACCTGATCACGGGCGTGGTTAGCGCCAATGCGTTGGGCACTGCAACCATCACCGCCAAGAGCGTGGATAACCCGGCTATCTCTGACACCTGCGCTGTAACTGTTGTCAGCAATCCTAGCGCTATCGAGGTTAGTCCGGCGGCAGTGTCTGTGGCTGATGGCGCAACCCAGCAGCTGACCGCTTCGGTTCTGCCTGCGACTGCACCGCAAGGCCTGAGTTACATCACTGGCGACCCAGCCATTGCCACCGTGAGCGCTTCAGGCTTGGTCACCGGCGTAGCTGAGGGCGAAACCACTATCACAATCCGCAGCACCTTTGCCCCGGGCGTGATCAAGACCGTGCAGGTCGAAGTAACGGCTTAATTGCCATGGCGCCATGGAAGGCGCACCCTTTGGAGTTGGAAATGATCCTTACCGAGATTGGCGAGATCGGCGTGCATGTTGGCGATCACTGCTATCGGCTGCGTCCATCACTGTACGCAATGAGTAAGCTCGGCAGTCCGTCAGAGATCGTTTCCCTGTTTGCAAACGTGATGGGCGACCCGCTTACAAAGGTCCACCAGCACAGCCAATTTCGAGACGCCCTTGAAGTCATCCATGCATGCACTGAAGAGGACGTTACAGAGGTGTTCGGTTACTACAACGAGCGCTTCAAGTATGTACTGAAGAAAGCCGACCCTGCGCACATTATCCCGCTGGCCCGCTGCCTACTAAAACACGGCGTTATAGGGGCGCTTCCGCCGCTTCCTGTTAAGTCAGATGAAGATCGTGAGTACACGGCAGAATTTGTTGCCCGTGACCATGTAGCGGTTGCCATGGCTCACCTTGGGGTTTCCGAGGCAGAGGCGTGGAATATGACTATGACCAGCCTTGTTGGGGCGCTGCGGGCCAAATTCCCGCAGGCCGAAAGCGATTCGCCAGGTGCGAAGGCTCCGACTATCGAAGAGGCTGAGGCTGCGCTGGACTGGCATGACAAGGTGCTGGAGAAGCGCAAAAAACGCCTTTCGGCGTAACGAATTGCACAAGACCCGCTTCGGCGGGTTTTTTATTGCCCGGAGAAAAGCATGTCCGAGAAAGTTGGCTCCATCTACTACGAAGTAGAGGCGGACGCTTCGAAGCTGGTCAATAGCACGAATGACGTTGATGCAGCCCTGGGCAAGGCTCAGCGCTCAATGGGCAAGACGGATGCTTCTGCAAGCAGTCTAAACGCCCGCATGAACAAGCTGGCCTCTTCAATTAGGTCAGCTAACCAGCAGGTCAATGCGCAGACCTCTGCTTACTCAGGCCTGACAAAGGTGGTTGCTGCTTATCTGTCTATGCGTACCCTGCAGGCCGCTATTGCGATGTCTGATCAGTACGGCCAGATGGCTAGTCGCATTCGTAATGCAACTGACAGCGCAGATGAATACGAGAAGGTTCAGGCCCGCCTGCTGCAAACGGCTAACGGCACCTACCGGGCGCTGAGCGAGGCGCAGGAGGTGTATCTGGCGACAGCCGACACGCTGCGCGATCTTGGCTATACCACTGATGACGTATTGGACATTACCGATTCATTCTCTTACGCCCTGGTGCGCGATGCTGCGCGCGCTGATCAGGCGACTACTGCGATGGACGCCTATTCTAAGGCGCTCATGAAAGGCAAGGTCGAGGCTGATGGCTGGGCCTCAATCATGGCAGCTACGCCATCTATCGTGAACGGAATCGCGGAGGCGACCGGGCGCTCTGCTGAGGAAATCAGGAATCTAGGCGCCACCGGCAAACTTTCGGTAGAGGCGCTTAACGAGGGGCTGCGCCGCAGTCGCGACGAAAACAAGGCCATGGCGGACGAAATGGAGACGTCCGTCAATGATGCCTTTGTGAAGCTGCAAAACAGCATGACCTTATTCATCGGAAAGATGAATGAATCAAGCGGCGCAAGCAGCATTCTTACTGAGAACGTCGCGCTACTAGCCGATGCACTGCAAGACCCTGAAACGATTAAGGCTGCCCAGGATCTTGCTGGCGGAGTTGTCGCCGCCCTTAACGCCATCATAAGCGGTGCTAAGCAGACGGTAGACGTAGTTCGTTGGGCCGCAGAGAGCATTGCTGCTGCCCTGGGCGGGGCTGCCGGTGACGATATCGTTAGACTGCAAGAACAGCTTGAAACCTATCAAGAAATGCTCAGCAATCCACTGAAGCGGCTGCGCATTGGCGGGAAAGGGCAAGCTGTAGCTTTTTTCAGCGAGGAAGAAATAAAGACAAACATCGCTGCCACCCAGCGAATGATTGATGACTTCTACAAAGAACAGCAGAGCAAGCCTCCGGTGGCGGTGCCGAATATCGAACCGCCAAAATCAAAAGCGAGCGGCGTCGTTAGTGCGATTGCGCCTACTGCATCAAGGCCCGGCGGCTCTGGGAAGTCAGAAGAGCAAAAAACCGCAGACGCCATCAAGAAGCGCATTGAGTCGCTAGAGCTTGAGGCTGAAACCCTTGGCATGTCGAAAACCGAGCTTGAGCTTTATACGCTCCAGCTTGACGGAGCCACGGATGCCCAAATCAGGCAGGCAGCTACGGCTCGCGCTCTGATTGATGCCTACGACCAGCAGGCCAAGGCCGCAGAAGATGCGGCTGCAGCAGAAGAGAAGCGTAGGGCAAAGTTTGGCGACGACCCCACGGCATATGTTCGCGGAGACGTTAGCCCACTTTCAGGCGGAGAGTTCGACAATCAGTATGCCCGCTATGCTGCTGAAGAAGCTGAAGAGATCAAGCGCTATGAGGCGCAAATGGCCCGCCTTCGCGAAGCCGAGCAGCTTCGTATAGAGGTAATTGGCGGCTACCAAGCTCAAGAGCAAGCGATGGCTCAAGAGCACGCGGACAGGCTTGAGCAAATCGAGCAGGCCAAGAATCAGGTTTTGCTGGCCACTGGCCAAAACTTGTTCGGCGAGCTTGCTAGCGCTACTGCTGCCTTTGCCGGAGAACAGTCCGGTCTTTACAAGGCCATGTTTGCGGCCTCCAAAGCCTTCGCGCTGGCTGATGCTGCTATCAAAATTCAGCAGGGCATTGCTGCTGCCGCGTCTCTAACGTGGCCAGCAAACTTATCGGCCATGGCCTCTGTTGCGTCCGCCACCGGATCAATTATTTCCACAATCGGAAGCATTGCAATGCCGGGCCGCGCCCTCGGCGGCCCAACCCAGGCTGGGCAGATGTACCGAATCAACGAAACCGGGGCGCCGGAAATATGGCAGAACTCAACGAACGGCCAGCAGTACATGATGGCCAACACTCGCGGCGAAGTTATCAGCAACAAGGATGCCGTATCCGCGAACGATGGCGGAATGCCTAATGTGATCGTGAATATCCATAACAACGCTTCTGGGGCGACAGCTACAGCGTCAAGTCGGATGCAAGACCGCGACTTCATTATTGACGTGGTAGTGAACGACGGGTACCAGGGCGGACCTGTTGGAAGGATGGTTAACGGAATAACAGGGTCAAGGAGGGCGGCGGGATGAGTATTCTCCGCAGGCTCTACGCATCAGGTGGTAACGAGATCATCTACGACACCGTGACGATCTCGGACGGCGTGCAGACTTACCGGCTGGTGAAGGGCTTTGAAAACATGATCCTTGGCGGCGTGGAGTTCGAGGGGGCTGGTATTGATATCGCCATACCCAAACGCAGCGCCACAGGCACCCAGAACTTGGTTGTTGCTATCGACAACACGTCAGGCATACCCGGAAAGCTATTGCGTGATGCGCAAAGGGCTAAACGGCAAGTTGTGGTGACTTTTCGGCAGTTCACAAGCGATAACCCGTCGACTGACGCCCAAAGGCCGCTTCAGTTTGCAATGAAGAGCGCAACGATTACGAACGGCAAGCTACAGATCACTGCGGGCTACTTCGATTTGCTCAACACGGCATGGCCGCGCCGACTTTACACGCTGAACAAATTCAGAGGACTGACTTACCTATGAATGAGTTCATGCATTGCCAGTACGTCGAGGGCGGACGTAAATACCCAAGATTCGATTGTTACGGGCTTGTGCTGGCTGTACGCGAAAAGCTGGGAATGCCTGCACTCCCAGACTACGGCGCTGTTCGAAAGGGCTCAGCAATGCACGCGGCCGCCGTTAAGCACATTCCCGATTGCAAGCCGTGCAAACCTCAACCAGGGGCAATAGTCCTTTGCTGGCGCCTTGGGATCGTTCAACACATCGCTGTCGTGATCGAAGCTGATCAGCAGCTTCGCGTGCTCGAAATAAACCCGGGCAAGAACACTACCCACTCATCAATTGGCGCTTTTGAACGCAAATACACGCGTGTGGAGTATTACCTGTGATCAGCGTTTACCCGAGCCGGATGGAAGGCGAGCCGATTGAGCGGCACGAGATAGGCGGGCCTGTGCGCCTTGATGAATGGTTGACAAGCGTTGTTGGGCAAGAGATATCCGAGCGCGAAACGCAGCCGGTGAATATTGACGTGAACGGCGTCACGATTGCTGACTTCAGCATCACCGTTCAGCCTGAAGACGATGTGCGTATATACCCCAACATGTATGCCGGGGTAGGAATTGGCACCATCATCTACTGGGCAGCCGTAGCCATTTCCGTTGTCATGTCCATCTACATGTACATGAACATGCCAAAGTCAGGATCAAGCGCTACCCAGAGCCAGGGTGATGATCTGGACATGGCCACAGCAAAGGCAAATCAGCCAAGGGCCAACCAAGTAATTCGTGAATCTTTTGGGTACCAGCGAATTTATCCAGACTACATCATGCCTCCGTTCAAGCGCTTCGTTAATCGCCGAGAGCAGTTCAACTGCTTCTGCGTGTGCATCGGAGTCGGGAAGTATCAACTCCTTCCAAACGGCGTGAAGATCTGCGAAACACCTATATCTGTATTCGGTGATGATGTTGTCTATCAGATACATGAACCAGGCGATAGCGTTGCAGGCGACCCTCTTGCAGAGTTTTGGCATGTTGTCACTGAAGTTGGTGGCACAACAACAGGAATAGGACTTGACCTAGCTAGTACAAATAGCACTGATTCAAATGCCAATATTTCAACTGTTATGGTGTCAGGAAAGACGTTGTCAACAGTTGATGGCCAAGATGAATTCCCTGGGTCGTGGAATGTCGGCCTGGTTCTCTCAGTGGCGCTGCCTCAGCCTGTAGTGGTATCTACAGGAGCTGGAGGGCGTAGTAGATTTTCTGGCGTATTTTCAGATCTTGCGCCATTTGTAGGTATGAGGGTATCTCTTGCAGGTGATGAAGATGGTAATTATGTAATCAGTGCATACTCTCCAGCCGTTGCACCAACCCCAGGCACCGGAGGCTCACCTTCTGCTGTCCTCGGTAGCGCATCGCCGACCACTTACAACTTCACATCAAGCCCCGCTGTATTCACGGTAACCTTTAGGGGGGTAACGAAGACAATTCAGTTGACGTCGAATTACGTCAATATGAGCGGGATAATTTCGTCGATAACTGACCAGCTGTCTGGTTCTGGTCTTGTTGCGCAGGATAGCTCCGGCCGCATTCGAATTGTTGAGCCATCCAGTCCATATAAAGGCGGGGCTATCACATCAAGCGGGCTTCCAGTCTCTGCATTCGGGGCCTCGCCAACATTCACCGTTGGTACCGCCTCAAGCGGAGGATCGCCCGGCCAAGATGCATACATTGAGCTTAACTTTGAGAGCGGCGCGCCAGCCACCGGGATGACAGAAGGAGGGAGGCGCATTGCTTTCGGATATAGAGGGTTTCAGCACCAGATCACAGCTATAACACCTACAAGCATCACGGTTAACAGGCTGACAGATACCGGATCAGTAGATGCAGGCTGGACAGGCTGGGCAAACCGCTATTTGACTGACGAAGTTATCAGCACGGACGGCGCAGGAGCTGCCAATATAAGCTGGGTTGGTCCGTTCATGGCGTGCCCGCAAAACGAAAAAACAGATGTCATTGAGTGGGATCTGTTTTTGCCGCAAGGGATTGGAGCAACTGACAAAAAGGGGCGTTTTTACGATTATCGCCTCGATGTCCTTATGCAGTATCGTGATGCATCTGTCGGAGGCGCCTGGACTGATGTGCCGTGGACGCACACGGGAAGGACTGCCGACCAGATCGGATTCACGATGAGAACTGAACTTCCGTACGCAATGCGTCCGCAGGTCAGGATGCGGCGACTTACTGCGGTCCAGCAGTGGAACATGCACCGTGACGCGATCAACTGGTACGGCTTGCGTTCACGCCTTCCTGCTCCGTCCAAGTATGACGACGTGACTGTTATGACAATGGCTGTGCGCGGCGGAGACCGCCTGAGCCAGCAGTCAGAAAATAAGGTTAGCGTAGAGTGTATTCGCGTACTAAATGATGCGCCTACTCGCGCAATCGAGGATGCTGTTTACTACGTTGCGCACGATCTCGGTCTGACTGTTGCAGATATCGACAAGAGCGCAATTGGTGCTATTGCCCAGGCGTTCTGGGGGCCACGTTCTGAAACTTACGACCACCAACACTCAGTGCAGTCTGCAGCGCGCGACGTTTTGCAGGGCATGTTTGCTGCCGGAATGTCTCATCTGACAATCAGCGACGCAAAAATCTCGGCAAAACGAGAGGGCGTGCAGAGCATGCCGACTCAAGTCTTCTCGCCAATTCAGTTCACGAAGGAACTTGAAAGCCAGTTATCAGCAATCAGCCCCGACGACTACGATGGCGTTGACGTTGAGTTTTTGAATGAAGAAACGTGGTCGATTGACAATGTTGAGTGCCGGATGCCTGGACAGGTTGCCGCTCTCAAGGTTGAGAAAATCAAACTGGATGGCGTTACAGGTCGAACAAGAGCCTGGAGAATCGGCATGCGCCAACTTCGCAAGCATCGACTGCAGCGCTGGAGTTATACGGCCGAGACAGAACTTGATGCTCTGAATTGCGAGTTTATTGACCGAATCGCCCTTTCAGAAGACGCGGTAGGCGAGAGCCAGTCGGCGCTTATCTGGTCTGTGGATGGCGACATGCTTGAATTAAGCGAGCCACTTGACTGGAGCGGAATTGCAAACCCTCGCGTGCGAGTGCGGCGACATGATGGCTCAGCAACTCCGCTCTATACGCCAATCAAAGTCACTGACACGGTGATCCGCATTCCGGACTTGGACTTTGTGCCCATAACATCGCTTGAGATAGAGCCCGCAACGCTCTTGTTCGGCGATGCCGAAAGGATCGAATACCCGGCAATGGTCAGTGAGATAACGGCAAACTCTGATGGTAAGTGCCAGATCGTCGCCGTCGAGTACACCGATGAACTCTACGTGGATGATAACAATGCCCCTGCCTAAGTACCCGGAAACACTGCCTCTAGGGCTGGTTGGATCGCGAAGCTATCAGCATGAAAACACGATAATTCGCACCGACCGGCTCAAGGGCTTGCCGCGCAACCGGCGATGGACTTCATCCCCAATAACCACGGTTTCAATAGAGTGGCTTTTCAGCAATGAAGAGGCGCAGATATTTGAGGCGTGGTTTGCGGGGGCGATAGCTGACGGGGCTGACTGGTTCCAGATACCGCTCAAATACAGCGGCGTGCTTGCTGATTACCGCTGCCAGTTCACCGGCATGTACTCGGGGCCTAACCCGTCAGGCCCAAGAATGCAGAAAATCTCAGCAGAAATCGTGATCGACAAGCGACCACTGATAGCTGGCGACTGGTGGCTCATGCCGATGTACTGGGAGCTTAATGGCCGCAGCATGCTTGACGTGATCATGAATCGAATCTGGCCCAAGCACTAACTAACACACCCTAAATAAATACGCCGAAGTCACCCGCCCGTCGGGAGGGTTGACTGCGCTCTGGCGAAATAGTCCGCCCCAGAATTACGGGATAAGGAGAAGTCATGCGCTACAACACTCGAAACCCAATAGGCACAGATGGCTCAGTAGACCCACGCGACTTTCACGACAACGTCGCAAACGCTGACCTTGCATTGAATAGCGAAGAAAATTCGTGGGTTGATCGACTCGGCAAGGCCCGCAAGACATTCAAGGGGATGGAGAGCGATTTCGCATCTCAGCAGATTGCGCTTAGAGAGGAGTTTTTACAGTTTCTCAGCGCGTCAGGCTATGTCTTTATAGGTGACTACGAGCCGGGCCTTGAATTCACGCTTCGCAATCAGTACATGATCAAAGATGGCGTAGCATATCGTGTCGCTGTCAGCACAGAGCTTCCGTATGTGACATCTGGAAACTGGGCCGCCGAGCAGTCAAAGTTCGTAGCTTTCAGCGCTGACGATACTCTAAGGCAGGATCTTGCTTCAAGCTTAGATGGCGAAGGTGCTTCTCTTGTTTCTATAAGGAAGCCAAGCGGAACATATGGAACGGTTCAAGAAATGGCAAATGATCTTAGTGGGTCGTATGCAGTTTCAGCAGGCAATCTTTACCTATCATCGTTTTTTAGAAACAACACAGACACATCAATAAGTCTATATGCGTCACTAGATGGTGCTAATTTTTCAAGAATTGTTTCGCCGATGACAACAAATGGTGATTCATTTTCAGGAAGAGACCCGTCGATATATTACAAGGACGGGACATTTTATATAGCTGTGACAAATTATCAGGCAGGAAGTCATGACTTTGCTGTTTGGAAAAGCAAGGACCTTGTATCATGGTCTATCCATTATGCAAATCTAGGGTCTTCTCCAGTTTGCAGTAATACAACCAGCGCTCCTGGCGGAAGCGTACCTTGCAATAGAATTTGGGCTCCAGAATGGTTTGAGCACGACGATGATCTTTACATTCTAATATCTCTTAGATATGCAGCAGATGCAGCTGATGTAAATGGATTGATTGTACCTTTCTTTCGTCCATTTTACTCAAAATGCACAAGCCTTGAAGATATGCAATTTGATGCTCCTATTGAGATTGCTATCCAAGGTGACGCTGGCAACAAGATTGATCCGGCTATTATAGCTGTTGGATCAACTTTACATATGGCAATAAAAAACGAATATGATAAGTATATTTATTTGTATTCGTCAGGTTCTATTGATGGAGCTTGGACACTAGAAGGGAAAATACCAGTATATGGCGTTGAAGGCCCTTGTATAACGAAAGTAAATAACTCATATCGTATTTATTTTGATCACTTTGAGCTTGGGGCAACTGCCTTTGTTGATACTGATAATTTCTCTGTGTTTACTGGGCAGAGATTTATAAATGCCACCTCTCTTCATCGGCATGGAACTGTGATTTCAGTATCAGAATATCCTGAGTTCGATCAAAACTACATAAGATCTAGGATTGCCGGTGTATCCTCTTTCGCTTATCAAGGTTTACATGATTCTTCGCCAAGACTTAATCTTGTAAGTGGGAATGTTTCAATAACTCCATATGAGGGGGCAATATATTCTGTTTCTGGAACGAATGTTGTAAATCTAGAGATTCTTTCTCAGACTGCGAATGAGTTCTTTTTGCAAGTGCGTAGCGATAGTGCGAGCGCGGCAATACTTATCCCGGCTCAGTCGAACTATGCTCCAGGTGATGGTTCTTTAGATATTGTCGGATATGGTAACTATAGAAATCGCTTGATTAGGATAAGAAGAGACTCACAGGACGGAAAATATAGGGCGGAAGGAATTCAAGGAACAAGAGGTATAGGTTCAGGCGCAGGCCTTGTATCTGATGCAGGCTCAAAAGATATAAACAATGGATCGGTTACTTGGACTCCAAAGTTTGGATGGACATATACAACGTCAGGCTCTGACGCTGGTGAGGTAGTGATCAACAGCCTACCTTCTTTGCCGGAAGGGTTTACTTTTAACCTTATGGTGCTGTCCGGGACTGCGGATGGAGCTATACGCATAAAGTCAGGTGGATTTTCAATTGGCGGACGAGATGCGCTGTACCGGGGTGACTTCGGATACGATGGCAAGATTATCAGGATTGTTAGGGCTGCAAGCGCTTGGCGCGTTGAGGGCGGCACGGAGCTTTGCGAGTCAGTTGCCTATGACCCTCCAAGCATTGCAGCAAACTCAGAAATCACGACAACCATCCCAGTTGCAGGCGCCGCGATGGGGGATTTTGTCCAAGTGGCTTTTAGCCAATCAGTTGGCGTCATTGAATTAGACGCATACGTCTCCTCCTCAGGAGTGGTAACAGTTAGATTGAGAAACAGAAGCGGGGCTGCAATTGATCTGAATGCCGGAGTATTAAGAGTGAGGGTAACTCGATGATTTTTTATTTTGACTAACCTCTCGTAATTTATTGCGCCCCTAGATATAGGGGCGCAATTATCAGAATTATTGAGCGGCCCTCATGATGGCAGGTGCAACAAATCTTGAGCCACTATCGTTTAGATGTCCTCTGTCTTTATAGAGAACGGTGCCGTCCTTTGCTATGAAACAAGACATTTGGTCGCATAGAGCGCTTGAAAGATCAACTGTTCTTACTTCTTTGAAGTCCTTCAGTACCTTCTCTGTGAGTGAGCGATAAGCAGAGAATTGGATCATTTTCTCGAAATCTGATCTCAAGAATGAACATTTATCTTGCTTATTCGTCAGCCTGAATGGCCTTGTCTCACAAAGCTGAGGGTCGTGCGGTAGATATGGGTTATCGAAAACTATAATGATAGTTTTACCGGACTCTGTTAGTTTTTTAAGAGTGCGCCGCATTCCACTCTCAAGTGCTTTAATGTAGCTAACTTCGCTCGGATTTTCTTTGTCAGCTGCATCGTTATATGAGCATCTTGGGCTGTGTGCAAGTATCACTAGCTTTATTTTTGAGTCGTTCAATATGTATTCGTAGGCGCTATTTATAAGCTTGTAAGCATCCTTCCTCACCTCTCGCGCTCTTGTATCTTTTTGTGCTGTTGCTATGTTTATAAATGGAGCTGCACAACTAGCAGGAAAAACAGCTACACCATTGTCATTGCTCATCATTTCGCTGAGGCCTAAATATAGGTGACCTGCATGTGAGTCTCCTATTAATGCAACTGTATTTTCTGACTTTCTTTGCATCCTGCACGGATTGTCCGTTATCTTAGACCACTTAGGGAAAACTTTATCGCAATTGCTTTTTGCCTCAGATAGGGCGGATTTTAATTCATCCTGGTGTGAGTTGTTGTTACTAATAAAAATATATAAACCTATAGAGCCGATGACAGCTATTGTCGATAGAAGTACAGCTACAAGTGGTCTACTGCTCTCTGCTTTGCGCAATGGCTTTTCGATGAGCTTGTATGTAAGCCAAGCTAGTAGTATTGAAAGTGCTGCGGCTGTAGCACGAATCTCGGCTGCAGGAATATCTCCTTCAATAATGCGAGCAAATGAAAGTAGTGGCCAGTGCCAGAGATAGATAGGGAAACTTATCAGGCCAATTAATACTGCTGCCTTGTTTGAAAAGAGGATTCTATTCAATGGCGCTTTGGGGCCCGCAGAGATCAGCAGCACTGATCCAAGTACCGGGGCTACAGCATACCAGCCAGGAAATGCATCAGACGCCTTAATAAAGAACATAGACCATGCGATTAGAATCAACCCAGATATGCTGGCGAAATTCTCAATATTTGCTCGTAATGTGCTTTTTTCAGTTGCCCACCAGCTCTGTAAAACAATCCACGCGAGTAGGCTTCCAGCTAAAAGCTCCCATGCACGACTAGGTAGCAGGAAAAACGCAGCAATTGGGCTGCTTTCTATTTGTATTAAGTTGATAGCGAAAGATATTAGTGCGATCAATACAGTCAAAAATAAAGGCTTTGCGCGCAGTCTAAGCCCTGCCCATAGCAGCAAAGGCCAAAGCAAATAGAACTGCTCCTCGATTGCAAGTGACCATAAGTGAAGAAGTGGCTTTAATTCGGCGGCTGTATCGAAATAACCACTTTCACTCCAGAAAGAAAAGTTTGCAATAAATGCAGACCCAGCAGCTATTTGCTTTCCTAGATGTCGATATTCATCATCAAGTAATACGAAATTCCCAGCTATTAAACAGAACAAGAGCACAGTTATTAGTGCTGGAAATATCCTTCGGATCCGGCGCGAATAAAAGTCGGAGAAGCTGAATGAGCCTCGATCCATGCTTTTTAAGAGGATTGTTCCTATTAGAAATCCTGATATCACAAAAAACACATCTACCCCAACGAATCCTCCAGGCAGAAGTGATGGGAAAGCGTGGTAAATCACAACGGCGGTTACTGCAAGCGCCCTTAGCCCATCTATGTCGGGGCGATATTTAATGTTTGGATTGCTCATGCTGCTCCTGCTTGGATGCCGATTCGATAGCGCTGCAGAGTTTACATAATTGATGAAGTTAATTCCCTAAACGCCGCCCAGGAATAGGAAGGCTTTGGCTGATTGGCAGCCTGGCGCTGCCGGGCACATGTTTACCAGCATGCCCAGGGGTGACTCCTTTAGCGCTCAGCGCCTGATGTTCATACACCGCCCTAGGGGCGGTTTTTTATTGCCCGGAGAAAAGTATGAAGATGACCCTCGCCGACATTCGGCAGCGGGCGATTGCGCCTGCGCTTGCACTTTTGCCAGCGAACATGAGCAGCCCTGAGGCTGAAGTAATGCTGCTGGCCATTACTCGGCAAGAAGATCCAGAGCAGCGCCGCCGCCAGTGGCCGAAAGGGCCGGCTCGCGGGCTGTGGCAATTTGAGCAAGGGGGCGGGGTGCGCGGAGTGCTAAACCACCCAGCGACCCGTGATATTGCTGTGCGCGTGTGTGGTGTGCGTGGCGTTCAGCCTTCACCTGAGGCGGTGATGATAGCGATCATCATTGATGACGTGCTCGCTGCTGCGTTTGCGCGACTGCTGCTCTGGTCTGATCCGAAGCGCCTGCCGAAAGCGAATGACCCCCAGGGCGCGTGGGATTTGTACATTCGCACTTGGCGCCCCGGAAAGCCGCACCCAGAGAAGTGGCCGGGCAACTATGCCGCTGCCGTTCGTGAGGTAATCCAGTGAGCTGGCTGCGTGCTGTGCCGGTTTGGGCTTGGGCGTGCCTTGGGCTGTCCGTGCTGGTGCTGATTCAAGACAGCAGGCTTTCTGATGTTCGTGGGGAGTTTGCGGAATATCGGGAGGGAGTAGAGCGGGCGGCAAAGGAGGCCGCAGAGTCGGCGCTGGCAGAACGCAGGCGCATAGAGAAAGAACTGGAAGAGGTCGATCGACATGCAATCGAAGAAAAGCAGAAGTACCGCGCTGATGCTGATCGCGCTCAGTCTGAGCTTGACCGGCTGTCAGCTCTTTTCAGAGCAGCAGAGCGACGTGCGGTGCAATGTGGAAATTCCATCACTGCCCAGCTCAGCGAGACAGCCGAGCGTGACGCCAGAGTGCGATCCGACATGCTCGGCAGGATTGGAGAGGCTGCTGCAGGATATGCAGAAATCGCTGACGGGCGTGGAGTAGCGGGGCGTGCGTGCGAGAAGGCTTACGATTCGATAAAGCCCAAATAGCTAACAACTGTAGGAAAATACAGTTCGTAAGTTATTGATTTTTCGTGTACTTTAGCCGTGTTCTAAATCACACGGATTTGACCTTTTTTCCTTGTGATTCAATTGGTTAGGTGCGCCTTGCCGCCATCTTGACATGGTGGGGGTCGTTGGTTCGAGTCCAATCGTGCCTACCATATTTGGTAGAAAAGGGTCGCTATTGCGACCCTTTTTTATTGCCTGAAAAACAAGGCAATTCACGCACGCAGGCCTGCATCTCTTTGCTAAAGTACTGCGTTTACAACTTCCAGTGACTCTGGTTCGGTTCTGGTTGGCTAAAGCTCCTGCCACTGTAAGGCAGGTATACCGCCGAATCATTTACTGGCTCATCCCAACCCACGTGGCCTTTGGTAGAGGTCACCACTAGGAGAGGAGGCGCCATGCCCATCATTACTCTTCCCGACGGTAGTCAGCGTACTTTCGATCAACCCGTATCCGTATTAGAAGTGGCTCAGTCCATTGGTGCGGGGCTGGCCAAGGCCACGGTGGCCGGCAAGGTCAACGGTAAATTGGTCGATGCTTGCGATCTGATAACTGACGATGCAACCCTGCAGATCATTACCCCAAAAGATCAGGAAGGCGTCGAAATTATCCGTCACTCCTGTGCTCACCTTGTGGGGCATGCCGTCAAGCAGCTATTCCCATCCGCCAAGATGGTGATCGGGCCTGTCATTGATGAAGGTTTTTACTACGATATCGCCGCGGAGCGTCCTTTTACGCCAGAGGATATGGCTGCTATCGAGCAGCGCATGCGTGAGCTGATCGACAAAGATTACGACGTCATTAAGAAGATGACGCCGCGTGCTGAGGTGATTGAAGTCTTTAAGTCTCGCGGTGAAGATTACAAGCTGCGTCTTATTGACGACATGCCGGATGAAACGGCGATGGGCTTGTACTACCACGAAGAGTATGTGGACATGTGCCGTGGTCCGCACGTGCCTAACACTCGCTTCCTTAAAGCATTCAAGCTGACCAAGATGTCAGGCGCGTACTGGCGCGGCGATGCTAGAAACGAACAGCTGCAACGTATCTACGGCACAGCGTGGGCGGATAAGAAGCAACTGGGTGCTTATATCCAGCGCATTGAGGAAGCTGAAAAGCGCGATCACCGTAAAATCGGTAAGCGCCTAGACCTGTTCCATACCCAGGAAGAAGCGCCAGGCATGGTTTTCTGGCACCCGAACGGCTGGACTATCTATCAGGTTCTTGAGCAGTACATGCGTGGTGTTCAGCGCGAAAATGGCTACCAAGAAGTACGCACCCCGCAAGTGGTTGACCGCATCCTTTGGGAAAAGTCGGGTCACTGGGGTAACTACGCTGACAACATGTTCACCACAGAATCGGAAAGCCGCGACTACGCGATCAAACCGATGAACTGTCCATGTCACGTTCAAATCTTCAACCAGGGGCTGAAGAGCTACCGTGAGCTGCCACTGCGTTTGGCAGAGTTTGGTTCCTGTCACCGCAACGAAGCTTCGGGAGCCTTGCACGGCATTATGCGTGTGCGTGGCTTTACTCAGGACGATGCGCACATCTTCTGCACTGAAGAGCAAGTCAAAAAAGAAGCGGCTGACTTTATTAAGCTGACTTTGCAGGTTTACTCTGACTTTGGTTTCTCCGACATCCAGATGAAGCTTTCTACTCGCCCAGCTAAGCGCGTGGGTGATGATGCGTTCTGGGACCGCGCTGAGCAGGCGCTGGCTGATGCTCTAAATGAGGCCGGCCTGCCTTGGGAGTATTTGCCGGGCGAGGGGGCTTTCTATGGTCCTAAGATTGAGTTTACTTTGCTGGATTGTCTGGGGCGTGCTTGGCAGTGTGGTACGCTGCAGTACGATCCGAACATGCCGCAGCGCCTTGAAGCCAGCTATGTCTCTGAGGACAACTCGCGCAAAGTGCCAGTTATGTTGCATCGTGCCATTCTTGGATCGTTCGAGCGATTTATCGGTATTTTGATCGAGCACTACGAGGGTGCGTTCCCTGCTTGGCTTGCTCCGACCCAAGCTGTGGTGATGAATATCACGGATAAGCAGGCTGATTTTGCCCTTGAAGTTGAAAAAAGCCTCAATCAAAGCGGTTTTCGTGCCAAGGCTGACTTGAGAAACGAGAAGATAGGCTTTAAAATCCGCGAGCATACTTTGCTCAAGGTTCCATATCTTCTGGTTATTGGAGATAGGGAAGTAGAGACGCAAACTGTCGCTGTGCGCACTCGTGAAGGCGCTGACTTAGGCTCTATGCCCGTCACCCAATTTACTGAACTGCTCGCACAGGCGATTTCCCGGCGTGGTCGCCAAGGTTTGGAGTAATTATTATTAAGCGTGATATGAGACAAGATAAACGAGCTGCACCGAAAGCCCCGATCAACGAGAATATCTCGGCACGCGAGGTTCGGTTAATTGGCGCTGACGGCGAGCAAATTGGCATCGTCTCGATTGATGAAGCGCTTAGAATCGCGGATGAGTCCAAGCTAGATCTTGTAGAGATCTCTGCTGATGCAACGCCTCCGGTTTGTCGCATCATGGATTACGGCAAGTCTCTCTTCGAGAAGAAGAAGCAGATTGCGGCTGCGAAAAAGAACCAGAAACAGGTTCAGGTTAAAGAAATTAAGTTTCGTCCAGGGACGGAAGAAGGGGATTACCAGGTAAAACTACGCAACCTGGTACGTTTCCTTGTCGATGGGGACAGGGCCAAGGTATCACTTCGATTCCGTGGTCGTGAGATGGCGCATCAGGAGCTGGGCATGGAACTGTTGAAGCGGGTTGAAGCTGACCTTGCTGAATACGGTACTGTTGAACAGCATCCGAAGATGGAAGGACGCCAGCTAATAATGGTCATCGCCCCCAAAAAGAAGAAGTAACCACCAGGGCACGGCAGGCCTTGCGGTTATGTTTATCAATTGAATGCGGAGTATCCGAACATGCCAAAGATGAAAACTAAGAGTGGTGCAGCCAAGCGTTTTCTTAAAACCGCTACTGGCTTCAAGCACAAGCACGCTTTCAAGAGCCACATCCTGACCAAAATGTCCACCAAGCGTAAGCGTCAACTGCGGGGCAGCAGCCTGATTCACCCGTCTGACGTAGCAAAAGTGGCGCGCATGCTGCGCGTTCGTTAATCGGTCAAGGTTAGAGGAAATTACTCATGGCTCGTGTTAAGCGCGGCGTTATCGCTCGTAAGCGTCACAAAAAAATTCTGAAACTCGCTAAAGGCTACTACGGTGCGCGTTCACGCGTATTCCGCGTTGCCAAGCAGGCTGTGATCAAGGCAGGCCAATACGCCTACCGTGACCGCCGTCAGCGTAAGCGTCAGTTCCGCGCTCTGTGGATCGCTCGTATCAATGCTGGTGCTCGTGTTAACGGTCTGTCTTACAGCCGTCTGATCGCTGGTCTGAAAAAAGCGTCCATCGAGATCGATCGCAAGGTTCTGGCCGATCTGGCAGTGAACGAAAAAGCGGCGTTTGCTGCGATTGTCGAGAAAGCGAAAGCCGTACTGGCTTAAGTCCCTGACAATCTCCGGGCTCGCCCGGTGCTAAACGTCACCAATAGGGGAAGAGCCTTCAAGCTCTTCCCCTATTTCGTATCTGGAGTCTTTAAATGGAAAATCTGGATGTGCTGGTCTCGCAAGCGCTTGAGGCCGTTAGCCACACCGACGATGTGAACGCCCTAGAGCAACTGCGTGTTCAGTATCTGGGTAAAAAAGGTGAATTGACTCAGGTGATGAAGACCCTGGGCAATCTTTCGGCTGAAGAGCGCCCGCAAGCCGGTGCGCTGATTAACGCGGCTAAAGACAAGGTTCAGGACGCGCTGAATGCGCGCAAGGCGTCCCTTGAGCAGGCGGCTCTGAGCGCCAAGCTGGCTGCAGAGAAAATTGATGTGACGTTGCCCGGCCGTGGTCAGACCTCTGGTGGCCTGCATCCGGTGACGCGAACTCTTGAGCGTGTGGAGCAGTTCTTCACTCGCATCGGCTACGGCATCGCCGAAGGCCCTGAAGTCGAAAACGACTATCACAACTTTGAAGCATTGAATATTCCAGGCCACCATCCGGCCCGTGCAATGCACGACACCTTCTATTTCAATGCCAACATGTTGCTCCGTACCCATACCTCGCCGGTACAGGTCCGCACCATGGAGTCCCAGCAGCCGCCGATCCGCATTGTTTGCCCTGGCCGTGTTTACCGCTGTGACTCAGATATTACTCACTCCCCGATGTTCCACCAGGTCGAAGGCCTGCTGGTTGATGAGGGTGTAAGCTTCGCCGACCTTAAAGGCACTATTGAGGAGTTCCTGCGGGTATTCTTCGAAAAGCCTCTGGGGGTGCGTTTCCGCCCATCTTTCTTCCCGTTCACCGAACCGTCAGCTGAAGTGGACATGCAGTGCGTAATGTGCAGCGGCAAAGGCTGCCGAGTGTGCAAACAGACTGGCTGGCTTGAGGTGATGGGCTGCGGCATGGTGCATCCGAACGTGTTGCGCATGTCTGGCATTGATCCAGAGAAATACTCCGGCTTTGCCTTTGGCATGGGGGTTGAGCGTCTGGCGATGCTGCGCTATGGCGTCAACGACTTACGACTGTTCTTCGATAACGACCTGAGGTTCCTAGCGCAATTCCGCTAGCGCGAACCGCATGAACGTAACCGAATAGTTGAGGAGAGCAGGATGAAATTCAGTGAACAGTGGCTGCGCAGCTGGGTGAACCCTCAGGTTTCCCGTGATGAGTTGGTAGCTCGTTTGTCTATGGCTGGGCTGGAAGTCGACAGCGTTGAGCTGGTGGCTGGACAGTTCAGTGGCGTAGTTGTGGGTGAAGTGCTGAGCACTGAACAACACCCTGACGCCGATAAATTACGCGTATGTCAGGTGAGCAACGGCAGCGAAACATTTCAGGTCGTCTGTGGCGCACCGAATGTGCGCCCCGGCCTCAAGATCCCTTTCGCCATGATTGGTGCAGGGCTTCCTGGCGACTTCAAAATCAAGAAGGCAAAACTACGTGGTGTTGAGTCCCACGGCATGCTGTGCTCGGCTTCTGAGCTGAAAATCAGTGATGACCACGACGGATTAATGGAGTTGCCAGTTGATGCGCCGGTTGGCGAAGACATCCGTGCTTATCTGCAGCTGGATGACGCCAGCATCGAAGTTGATCTGACGCCGAACCGCGGTGACTGCTTGTCTCTTGCCGGTCTGGCACGTGAAGTAGGTGCACTCTACAACGCGCCTGTAACACGCCCGCAAGTCGCCAGTGTTGCCGTGGCGCACGAAGAGGTCCGCAGCGTTGAAGTGTTGGCGCCCAATGCCTGTCCACGCTACCTTGGCCGGATCATTCGTAACGTAGATCTTTCCCGCCCAACGCCTTTGTGGATGGTTGAGCGTCTGCGCCGTGCTGATATCCGCAGCATCGACGCGGCGGTTGATATTACCAACTACGTAATGATTGAGCTGGGCCAGCCCCTGCATGCATTCGACCTTGCCGAGATCAATGGCGGTATTCGTGTGCGAATGGCAGAAGTGGGCGAGAAACTGGTTCTGCTGGATGGTCAGGAAGTTACTCTGCGTTCCGATACCTTGGTTATTGCTGATCACCAGCGTGCACTGGCAATCGCCGGTGTTATGGGGGGCGAGCACAGTGGTGTTAGCGCTACAACTAAGGACATCTTCCTGGAGAGCGCTTTCTTTGACACCATTGCCATTGCAGGCAAGGCGCGCTCCTACGGCTTGCATACTGATGCATCGCACCGCTATGAGCGTGGTGTTGACTGGCAGCTGGCTCGCGAAGCCATGGAGCGCGCAACAGCGCTTCTTCTGGATATCGTAGGTGGTGAGGCGGGGCCGGTCGTAGAAGCTGCAAGTCAAGAGCATCTGCCACAGATTGCCCCGATTACACTCCGTGCTGAGCGCGTCGAGCAGATGCTCGGCCTGCGTATGGAGGGTTCTGAAATTGAGCAACTGCTGTCTGGGCTTGGCTTGTCTGTCGCTGTGGCAGGTGAGGGGCAGTGGCAAGTAACAGTTCCAAGCCATCGCTTCGATATCAGTATCGAGGTGGATCTGATCGAGGAACTGGGGCGCCTCTATGGTTATAACCGTCTGCCGGTGCGCTACCCGCAGGCACGACTTGCCCCACAGGCGAAAGCAGAGGCCACGGTTGATCTGCCAGTACTGCGTCGACTGCTAGTCGCTCGTGGATATCAGGAGGCGATCACTTACAGTTTCATCGATCCGAAACTATTTGAACTATTCAGTCCTGGTGTAGCGCCGCTAATGCTGGCAAACCCGATTTCGGCTGATATGGCTGCAATGCGTTCGTCACTGTGGCCAGGCTTGGTAAAGGCGCTGCAGCATAACCTCAATCGCCAGCAATCTCGTGTTCGCCTGTTCGAAAGCGGCCTGCGTTTTGTCGGTCAGCTTGATGAATTGAAGCAGGAGCCGATGCTCGCGGGTGTCGTCTGTGGTGGTCGTCTGCCTGAGGCGTGGGCTCATGGGCGTGAGACTGTAGATTTCTATGATGTAAAGGCAGATGTAGAAGCGCTGCTGGCAAGCGCCGGTGCAGCAGCAAGTTTTGCGTTTGTGCCGGGCGAGCACCCAGCATTGCATCCGGGTCAGACCGCACGCATTGAGCGTGAAGGTGAGCTGGTGGGCTACTTGGGTGCGATTCATCCGGAGTTGGCCAAAGCGTTGGATCTGGACCAGACTGTGTTCATGTTCGAACTGCTGTTAAGCGAAATCACGCGTGGGCAAATGCCAAAATTCCAGGAACTTTCTAAGTTCCCAGAAGTGCGTCGTGACCTCGCATTACTGGTAGATCACGATGTTCCGGCTCAGAGCCTGCTGAATACTATTCGTGAAACAGCAGGGGAATGGATGACAGACCTCAAGCTGTTTGATGTTTATGTAGGAAAAGGCATTGATCCTGATAGAAAAAGTATCGCAGTCGGCTTGACCTGGCAGCATCCATCGCGCACTCTTAATGACGATGAGGTGAGCACCACAACGCAGAATATCCTCACCTCCCTGGAACAAAGGTTCAACGCCACGTTAAGGAAGTAGCGTATGGGGGCTCTGACGAAAGCTGAGATGGCAGAACGTCTGTATGAAGAGCTGGGCCTGAATAAACGGGAAGCCAAGGAATTGGTGGAGCTGTTCTTTGAAGAGATCCGCCAAGCGCTGGAGCTTAACGAACAGGTCAAACTCTCGGGGTTCGGTAATTTTGATTTGCGCGACAAGCGTCAGCGCCCCGGTCGTAATCCCAAAACAGGGGAGGAAATTCCGATCACGGCTCGCCGTGTCGTGACTTTCCGTCCCGGCCAGAAACTTAAAGCCAGGGTTGAGGCTTATGCTGGAACCAAGTCATAACGACGAACTGCCCACGATACCCGGCAAGCGGTACTTCACCATAGGTGAGGTCAGTGAGCTGTGTGCTGTAAAACCACACGTATTGCGCTATTGGGAGCAGGAGTTCCCTCAGCTCAATCCGGTCAAACGGCGTGGAAATCGACGCTATTACCAGCGTCAGGATGTCCTGATGATCCGGCAGATTCGTGCATTGCTGTACGATCAGGGCTTCACCATTGGTGGGGCTCGGCAACGATTGTCCGGTGATGAAGCTAAAGACGACAGCACTCAATACAAGCAGTTGATCAAACAAATGATCACCGAGCTTGAAGATGTGCTGATGGTTCTTAAGAAGTAACGACTATTCAAAAAAGTTTCCATAATTCAGAAGCTTATAGTATAGTCTTAGACGTTTTCGAAAAGTCGGAAACATCGTCGGGGCGTAGCGCAGCCCGGTAGCGCACTTGCATGGGGTGCAAGGGGTCGAGTGTTCGAATCACTCCGTCCCGACCAAAAAACCCTACAAAATCCAGTCACTTAGCGGTGACTGGATTTTTTTATTTCTGGCTCCTGCAAAATTCCTGCAAAATTCCAGCAAAACCCCTCTAGTCTGGCTGCGCGGGCATACGTTGAGTATGTCTGTCTGCGCAGGGATCGCTACCTGAATCGTTTTGGGGCAAGGGAAACTGCATGGATCGCTTGTTTGCAAGCCTGTCGCCAGAGGAACTCTATGAGCACCTTCAATCTCTGGATGATGGTGAGAGAACCATCAGGGTTGTTGGAAACAGTGCATTACTGCCTTCACTCGGCGCTGTCTACAAACTGCTTCATACCTCTCGCGAGGTGGTTTGGGATGCCATGCGGTCAGGCAGACCATCCTTGCCTGTCGCGAAGACGCTAGCTAAGGCTTGGAACACCCCAGGCGTACATCTTGGGCGAAGCGCCACCATTCGACTGTTAAGAGCAGGGCGGGACGCAGGCTTAGCGGAAGCTCTCTCATATTTCGTGGGTTTGGATTACCTCTGGCCCCGCGCCAATGAATGGACAGGCTTGTTCACCAGCGGCCTATTCTCGCAGGACGTTTCCAAGCAATTTTGGGTCGGTTTCGTCCAAGAGGTGATGCATCTCAATGCCGTAGAGCTGCACTCGGATTTGGGAAGGTTGCGGCAGTGGGATGGTTATGCCAGATCGCCGACAGTCTTTCGCTTTGGCTGTCCTGCAATGCGGGAGGCTCTGATTGGGCGCTTAGCATCTGTCTCTTCTGACGAGGAGGCGGAGCGCGATCCTATGCTCGACCGTGTGCATATTGTTGACTCTTTTGCCGTACTCATTCGCCTTCTAGCTTGGTGTGTTGCTGATTTAACAGTGGATCTTTGGGAGCAGGTTGAGCAGGACGGGATGGGCAATGATGTTCCGTTGCTGGAGCTGATACCTGTATTCGATGAAGTCGCACAGGTGTGGAGTAATCCTATGCAATCTGCGATTGATCGTCTGGCGAGGATGTCTGGATGGCAGCGCGATCATAAAGCTACAAGGTTTCTGGGGCAGCTCTGGGGGCGTGAGGGTGGTTTAAATGGTGTTGAATCGCGCATTAGGCTGCTGCGCTACTGGGTACAGCTAAAAAAGGGGCGCCCAGACTTCAAGTCTTTTCTGGGGTTGTCTAGAGTGGTCGCTGCTGAAAGGCTTTGCGCTGAGGGCCTAGATCAGGCTGGAGCAGAACAGTTTGCATGGTACCAGGCTGTCATTCTGCGGATTGCTGAGACCCTCTCTCTTGTCCGCGTAGACCTTAGCGCTAGGGGTTATACGATTTCGGAAGTATCAGACCTCGTGTCGATTTATGCACATGAGTTCTGTATCGCCCGAGGTCTCCTCGGAAAACCCGTTCAGGCGTGCTCTTAAATTTTTGAAGATTTGAATGAGAAATGGCACTCATCTTACTAGGCGCATGCACTGGAGCTGACCACCGGTTGAGAGCGATTTAACCGATGGATGTATAGACAGTACTCGGCCACGTCAGTCCGATGCAGACCAGAGGCTATAGTTATTTATTTACGGGGTTGAGGTGTGTATATTAATTATATTGTGCAATATATATTGCTAATCGTACTGTCTGAATTTTCGATAAAATATTGTATGGGGAAGTGATGTCTACTGCGCAAGATTTGGAAAAGAAGATAAAAAATCAACTAGAAGTACTTAAGCGAATTGATGCCTATATTGGTACAACTAACACAAAGTGTACTATTCTTATGTCATATTGCGCAGCGGCTACTGCATTTATATTTACGCTGCTGGCTAAGCTTGATTTTTCTACCGTAAGTATAGCTTTGATGGTTGAAATTGGGGTGTTCTCAGTCTTGGCCCTGTCTCTTGCCTTGTGGTCTATGGTTCTGGCTACAATTACTATATTTCCAGTTACATTCAGTAGGCCAGATGCTTATCAGGGAGGATCTCTTATTTTTTATGGAGATATTTCTTCGTGTGGGAGAGCGGGTGAATATTCAGACAAGGTTAATAACTCCTCGGACGCTGAATTTCTAGAAGATTTAAATGAGCAAGTTTACACCTTGGCTTCAATTGCTTCGAAAAAATTTGCTAGAATTCAATTTGCAACAGTTGTGCTCGTGCTTCATTTTTGGTGCATGGCTGCCGTTTTGATTGGCGCGGTTATATATTATTTGTTTTAGCTATGGATGGTGAGGTTTTATGTCTTCGTTGAAGGATGTTTATAAGTCATTCGATCATGTCTTTGATCGCTCTATCACGAAGAGTTTGAGAGCGACTAGTTTTGGGTTGGATTCGCTTAATGAGAGCGTACCTGCACGTCGAATGGATAGTGGCGAGATGCTTTCTAATGCCAATGTTGCAGAGGCAGAGTTTGGTATTCAAGAAGCTATTCGTGGTTTGTTCGGCAAGAAGCGAACAAATGCGCACAGTATCGGAGGGCATCCTGATTTTAAACATCTGACTGCGCCGGGTATGAGCGAATACGGATTCAATGTCTCTTTGTTTATGGATATTAAGGGTTCAACGAAGTTGGGCTTGATCTATAGTCCTGAAGAAGTTTTCTTCATAAAAAATACGATAATTCGTTGTGCAATTGAAACTATCCGGGCTTTTGATGGCCATGTTCACCGTATCATGGGGGACGCTGTTTTGGCTTTCTTTCGGGCCGATGGTGTTTCTGCACGCAATGCGGCAATTGATGCGGTCAACTGTGGTTGCTATCTCGTAGAGTTTATGCGGCAACTTGTAGCCCCTAAATTACGGGTGAATAACGTTGATGACGATGTTGGAATTCGTGTTGGTGTGGATTATGGGAAGCATGACGATGTCCTTTGGGGTATGTACGGGTTCCAGGGCTCATCAGAGGTTACGGCAACCTCTTTTTATGTTGATGTCGCGGCAAAACTACAGCAGAGCGCTCCTCGCAATAGGGTCATGATCGGCGAGTCTATTCGGTCACTTCTGGATATTCACGATGAATTGACTGAGCTTAAGCGTGTAAATGGCGGGGAGTCAGTCGAGCGGTACGTAATGCCGAATTATACCGGTGTCGATGGGCGGCCTGTGAATTATAAGAAATATGTTTTAAAGCAGGAAAAATACTTCGCCTTATTACCTAAGCCTGAATGGCAGGACGCCCCAATAAAAATATCAGCGCTGATCAAGCCTAAGGAAAATATTGTTTATTCAAATCCCGATGCTTACCATGCATGCTCTCGTGGGTTACCCAAAGGAGTAGGGGTAGATTTTAAGGCTAAATTTTCCCTCCCCTATACCATTGGTAAGGTACAGGTACGCTTTAGGGTGAAAAATCATGGAGTAGAGGCTGGTGATGAGCTCACGTATGAGAAAGATGTTGATGCACAGTACAATCGCGAGCGCGGAGAGTATTGGGCAAGCTACTGGAGAGGAACGGCCTATACGGGCCTCCATTACATGGGTGTAACTGTCCTGGTCGATGGAAGGGTTGAATATAAGGAACAGGATTTTGGCGTTTATATCGGTGCCCCGTCCTGATTTCATTTGCTTTTACCGTCAATGGTATGGATAAAGATTAGTTAATTCCTTATCCCCATATCGATCAAAGTTGTGATTGTGCTCAACCTATATCATCTGTCGAGACCATTTTAGAGTCTTTGATAGTCGGGGTTCGGTGTGTTTACAGACTGCGCTTAATTTCTTGATCTTAGTAGAAAGGGGCCGCAATCTTGAAGCCCCTTATTAACTGTCAGATAGCGTTATTTTTGTTGATTTGGGTTGAGCTGTTTTCCTCGATTACCCTGCCTTTTGTCGTAGAGGGAGTTCGTGCCTTTTGTTCCTTTGTTTGCGTTTTGCTGGTCAGCTTTAGCGTCTTGGGGGGCTTTGTAGGGCTTGGTCATCTTACTGATCCTCGTCTGAGCGGTCTTCCCAGTCGTCCGGGCGCTCGTCATAGCCACGCGACTGCCAGTACGCATCGTTGTTTTCATTCAGTTGATTTGCATGGTTGTCGCGGTCGCTTTTATCGCTCATTGTGATTTTCCTCTAGGAGTCAGCCTGCCTAAGGCCTGTGGTGAAGGCGGGCTCAGTATTTGTTCGCTGCTGGTGGCTTCGATAGGGAACTGACGAGGAAATTTTCTGCTGAGGCGATAAAGCCGTATCACTCCGAGGATCAGATGTATCACCGACCGATTCATGATGAGGTCATGAGCCGGGCATCACGCTTGGCCAGCGACTGCCACCCACTGGTAGCTGAGCGTCACGCAGAGGCGCTGGCTCGCTACGCCCGGGTGACCTCTGCCTGCGATGCCCTTGAGTCTTTTCTCGGGGCTCGCCCGCGAATGGATGATGATGTCTTCGCTGTGCTAGCGCAGCGTCGCGCAGAGATCTCTGATTTGATCGCGCTGGCTAACCTCGACGCCTACGAGCAGGAACTGCCCTCTGGCTTGTACTTGGCAATACCGTTTTTCCCGCGGTGCTCAGACAAACAGCCCGTATGGCTGGTGAATCGAACAGCGAAGCCCATCACCTATATCTGCCGGTCACTGTATGCGTATGCGAGCACAGATGATGGTGTCGATGAGTACCAGGCAGCAGGCTCTGCGTTCAAGGATGGGATTGCAGTTTCTGCCGTGATTGCGCCGGGCGAGAGACTGCAAGTTGATGACTACTCAATGAGCTTCGACGGTGACTTCGTCAGTAATCGCCGTATCGTTCTGACCATTGATGGTGAGCGTCGCGAGTGGTTTGTCAGTGTCTCGAAGCTTGGCGGCTACCTCTGGGATAAGGAGCTCCATGGATTTCATGCACTGAAGGATGTCACTGAGCGCTAACCTAGCAGGTGCGAGATCAGGCGCCGAGCTGGGGCAGGACAGGCCCTGTTCTCATACCCTGGCTATGCAGTTTCGAGATGTGCGATATACTGTTTATATGTACAGTATTCGGCATTTATCGTGGACAGTATCACTATCCTGGGCTCAGTTTCTCGAACGACCGCCTCCCTCCCGTTCTACCTCCCATCCGTTCCAGCAGGATTCCCTAGTCCTGCCCAGGATCATCTTGAGCAGCGTATCTCCTTCGATGAGCTTTTTCAGCTGCACCGCCCTCAGCTCTACGTGGTGCGCGTAGCAGGCGATAGCCTGCAAGGGCTCGGCATCCTCGATGGCGATCTGGTGCTCGTAGACAAAAGCCTAACGCCTCGCCGTGGCGATGTTGTGGTGGCTTGTCTCAATGGGGAGTTGCTTCTGAAGATACTGAGTGGTGACCAGCATCAGATCATCCTGGCGTCAGCCAATCCTCAGTACCCACCACGCTATGTCTTGGAAGCGGAAGACTTTCAGATTTGGGGTGTGTATGTAGGGCTATGCAGGGCAGGGCGGGCCCATGCATGACCGAGTTTTTGCTCTCATTGATTGCAATGCCTTCTATTGCAGCTGTGAGCGCGTGTTTCGCCCAGCGCTGGCGCGGACACCCATCGTGGTGCTGTCTAACAACGATGGCTGCGTAGTCAGTCGAACCGCTGAAGCCAAAGCGCTGGGTATCAAGATGGGGGCGCCCTGGTTCCAAATCCGCCGAGCTTTTGAGGCGGCGGGTGGTGTTGGTTTTAGCTCGAACTACGCCCTGTACGGTGACATGAGTGAGCGCGTGATGACTGTCATCGAGAGCATGGTGCCTGCTCTTGAGGTGTACAGCATCGACGAAGCATTTGCTGAGTTGACCGGCGTTCTCCAAAACCTTGATTCGATGGGGCGAGAAATTCGGGCCAAGATTTTGGCTGTTACAGGTATCCCAACGGGGGTGGGGATTGGGCCTACCAAAACGTTGGCAAAGCTCGCGAACTATGCAGCGAAGCGTTGGCAGAAACAGACCGGCGGGGTAGTGGATATCACCGATTCGAGCCGACGAAGCAAGCTATTGGCGGTGACTCCGGTACAGGAAGTCTGGGGTGTAGGGGCTCGATTGGCTGCGCGGCTGCATGACATGAATATCAAAACAGCCGCCGATCTCGCTCATGCAGACACTGCGACATTACGCGCACGCTTTAGCGTGGTGCTCGAAAGGACTGCGCGAGAGCTCCAAGGCGTTCCTTGCGCAGAGCTCGATGATGCTGCGCCGCCGAAACAGGAAATTTGTTGCAGCAGGATGTTCGGGGTGCGGTTACACGAGCTGGCGCCAATTCGGGAGGCGGTAGCCGCATACACAGCCCGGGCCTGCGAAAAGCTTCGGGCCCAAGGCTCGGTATGTAAGCGTGTGCGGGTCAGTATTCGCACTGGCATGTTCAATCCCGATGAGCCGAGGTTTGTCAGGGGGGCGCTGCTAGAGTTGCCGTATCCGAGTGACGACACGCGTTTAATAACTCGCTTGGCCCTAGAAGGGTTGGAGCAGATTTATCGCCCAGGATTTGCCTTCTCAAAAGCCGAAGTGCTGCTGCTCGACTTGTGCCAGCGAGGGGAGTTCACCGGGGATCTGTTTGCGCCCATGCAGTCCGCGGACTCCCAGAAAGTCATGGCGGTGCTGGATGCGATTAACAATAGATGGGGACGGGGCACCCTTCGCCCAGGTGGTGTACCGAACTCGCCTGGTTGGGCTATGAAGCGTGAGCTGTTGAGCCCGTGCTACACCACGCGAGTCGACCAGCTTTTGGCGGTTAGAGCCAAGTAGCAAGGAGATACCTGCCATTTGAGGCTAGATGCTTCCCCAGGGGGCCATGCACGGAAGCTGGGCCACTCGACGAAACATTGCACGGTGACTCTGCTTAAATCCGCCACGTGTCCAGACGGTCAGTCTGAAATTCTCCCGTACCGCGTCAGCTGGCACTTGCAGAGCTTGTTCGGTGCCCATGGACAGCGCATAGGGTTGATCGCTGAAGTCCTCAAACAGAATCTCCAAACCGTCTCGACCACCAGCGTGGAGCATGGGCCCGCGAGAGATAATTACATGCTTCGCTGTTTTCATGTCACGCAGTCCGGGCTTCATGGAATCTGGCAGTAGAAGTCGAGCGACGCCGGCATTCCACGACAACAGCGCGTATCCGGAGTGAAAATACTCGGACTGCCAGTAGTTAGTGTGTGTGATCAGCGGGCCATCGTTGGCGATGGTGATCATTCCGTGTTGGGGCTGTGCGTTCATTAGTTTTCCTTTCAGTTGTTCAGTGTGTTTGTTGCGGCCTAGTCGTCTGTGAACTCGCTGATGTCTAGATCGGGGGAGACCTCAACCCATTCGGCAAACTCGTGGCCCTTGAGGTAGTTCAGCGTCATGTCGGGGCTGGCGTGGCCTGCGATCTTCTGTGCGTCTTTGCCTGCCATCTGGTACATCTTCAAAGAGGTGCCCCGGATCTCGTGCAAGCCGGGCATCTCTTTTGCTGTGTAGGTCGGGTAACACTGAGCCGCGTCTCGGGCTTTTTTAAACTCGGTGCTTAGGTAGTGGCCTGTGATTTGAGTGGGATGCTCTTTGTTTTCGCAGTCACGCTTTCGATCCGGCTGGCGGTGAATTAAGAAAGGGGACTCCACCTCATCACGGCACTGATCAATAACCTTTTGAAAGGCAGGCGTGATCTCCATCTTCAGCCAGGATGCGTCAGTTTGATCGCTGGTTTTCTGCTGGATGACGTACATGTAGCCATCTTTGATCCCATCAAAGCGCAGATTCAGCAGGTCGCAGCGGCGTTGCGAAATCAGCAGTGCCAGGTCGATGGCATTCTTCAGCCACATCGGTGCATGTTCGCGGATGGCCTTGATACCTTCTTTGGTGTGACGCTTTCGCACTTTGCGCTCATTGCGTTTAAGGGTTTTTTCAGCCACGTTGCTTTCTACTAGGCCACGCGCAGCGGCTTGGTTAAACAGGTCGATGATGCGTGCTCTAGCCTGATTACTGGCGCGTATAGAGTCGATTGCGCTTAGGAAATCGCTGATTTGTTTGAGTGACACCATGTTCAAGGGCAGGTGACCGAAGGCGTTGTCAATTTGCTTCAGGCGAATCAAGTAGTTCTCCTCGGTGCTTTTCTTGAGATTTCTCTCCGGCATCACTTTTTCTTTGTACTCTTCAATAAATGAAGAAACTGTCAGTGTGTGATCAGCCATCACCGCTGCAATCAGATCAGTGTTAACCATCAATTTCGCATTCAAAATTTGTGCGCTCTTGATGGCTTTCTGACGGTCAAGGCCGAAGTTGTGCCATTTGTTCTTGATAGTGTCTTTATAGCGATAGGCCTTGGTGTCTTTGCTGTAATACAAATTCAGGGGCAGTTCGCGATTAGCTTTTTTCCGTGGTCTAGCCATTGATCACCGTCCTGCCAGCACTTTTTCAACGAAGTCATCCGCGTTTTGCGCTTGGTACTCGCTCCAGTCGACGTACCAGTTGCCTACCACCTGCTTGCCCGGCAGCTTGCAGTTGAGGAGGTGATTGCGGATTGACTGCCGACTCAGAGGCGTACCGTTCTCGCCCCACACTCGACGTTGGAACTCTCTGATGCTAATGAGCTCTTGACTGCTGCTCATGACCTTTCCCCCGACCCACCTCTTCACCATCGAGTTGATGGCTTATCCATCGCTCGATCTCTTCACTGTCCCAGCCAACTCTGCCGCCACCTATCTGGCGCTTCTGGGGAAATCGTCCTTGGCTCATCCATAAATAAATGGTGCTGCGTGCTATCCCGCATACGTGGGTCACTTCTTTCAGTCGCATGATTCGGCGCATTAACGATTCAATTCCTTTAAATGATTTGCCTTGTAAGCGTTAAAACGATTGAATAGGGCAAAAAAAATCAAAACCTCTGAAGCCGACTAGCAATGACTCCTGCAACGCGCATGCTGGCATCTAAGGGGTGTAGCTCTTCCTCGCCTGCGTTAATCGCGAAAAGCAGAAACTGTCCGCTCGGGGTGTCCATGACACGGCCTAAGCGAATTTCGTCATCAACGCGTACGACAACGATGTCTCGACCGGCCTCAACAGGAGCGTCTGGTTCAATCAACAGAAAGTCATCTTCACGCAAATTTGGAATGAAAAAGTCTCGGGTAGCGCGGAGCAGAAATGCACGCGGGCTATACGGGAAAGGCCACTGAAAACGACGTTGCTGTTCCAGATTCTGCTTATAAGCAGTATCGGGGTCGAGCAGGGATCGAGCTGTCCAAGCCAGTAGCTTCAAGCCAATGGGCTGCACCGTGTCAGTAGGACTGATCTCGGATTGCATATAAGCAGCGCTCTGCTCCCCTGGCACCGCATCGCTGAGCATCCGCTGAACAATCTGATCCGCAGCTGAAGGAATAGAGCGCAAATTACTACGCAGCAAGTCCATGGTCTGTTCATGGTTATGGCCGCTGTCCAGCCATTCGGCAGGTACGTCCAAAGCCTTTGCCAGGCTCACCAGGCTGCGAGAGCCTTTGTTGCGTCCTGCCTCAAGCGAGGCAAGGCTCGACTGCGCCACACCGGCCCGATCAGCCAGCTCCTGCTGGGTCAGGCTGCGGTATTTACGGGCATAAGCAACACGCTTGCCGACGCTGTCGAGATTGAGAGACATGATGGTTTCCTTAACCGATGGTGCAGATCATATGGATCTCTCAATTGCGTGTCAACCCGTATGTGATAATGATTTAATCGTAATTGAGTGTAGCGTCTGGAATGCCCGTTTTAGAGCGGGTCGCGTCTAGTAAGACCGCTCAATTGGTGGCTGGCGGCCTGGGGCTGAACCATTGCATGCCCTGAAGGACATCCATTGTTGTGGTGGTGTTGATGTCCTGTAGGTCATCGATCCACAGATCAAATCTGCTGCCCTTAAGGCCATCGGTTGGTAATGCGCCAAGCAGAGACGTAGACCTTATGGCTTCAAGGCCATCGCATGGAGGAAGGTCAATGCCCCGCAGGTCATTCATCGCAGTGGTGGCGCGATGACCTGTAGGACATCAAGCCGCAGAGAGGGGCGAATGCCCTACAGGTCATCCGTCGCAGCGGAGTAATCGATGACCTGTAGGTTATCGAGTGACAGCCCTCATCTGATGCCCTGTGGGTCATCGCCTAGTTTCAGGTGCAATGCCTCGCAGGTCATCGCATGGCGTAGGGCAATGTCCCGCAGGCCACCAATCCGATGCCCAGGGTGATCACCTACAGGTCATCAATTCGCCACACGAAAGCGATGCCCTACAGATCATCTGTGGGGCGGAGGTGGGTCAGGAGAGAAGACTGATTCAGTGGCAGGACGGTAACTGTGTCGGTAATGGGGCCTGCTCCTCACGCGCGGGCGAGGCGTGTGCTCGTTCGCAGGTGAGCCTGATGCAGTGCCCTCGCACCCGTGCGAGGGGCTTCAGGGCGAGGGCGCGGTTAATATCAAAAGTATGCTGAATTTATATTGGCAGTTAACTTGGCTGAAACTTGTCAATATATATGTATTATAAATACGGCATGAAAAAAGTTTGCTGTTTAGGGTTGACGAGTATGCACTCTTTGCATCTATTCTATTTGCACGTTGTGGCAATGGAGTCGGTAGGGTGAGCAAGCAGATCGACGGGAAGGGCGGATAACCAGGGTGGTTTAGGGTTAATAACTTTAAACCGCATTTCCAGTTCGCTGATTAATGCAGGCGAATTCGTCACTGCGTTTTCATTTGGGGCATCGATCTCTACGCCTTGGGGCAGGTTATCCAAGGCAGGCAAGTTGCACCCTGAATTCAGGTTAGGCGAGATATACCGGGATAGCTGGGGTGGATGATGAGTGAGTTAAACAAGATTGCAGCGTTGTTACACGGCCCTGGCGAAGTGATGCCTGGCATTCAAATGAGCTGGGAGCAGGCGCGTGCGCGTGTGGAGGCCAGAGGCCGTGCGTCTTGGATGGATTTTTGTGTAGTCGAGAACTGGAATTGGATTGATCTCACTCTTTCCGCAGAGGCGCAAGAGAAGTTCCGTTCCGCTGGTTTGCAGCCGGTAGTGCTGTATGCACATAACGTTTTGTTTGATAGCCGGCGGCGATTTGATGTCGGCGATTGGGTGCGCACCACGCCGTTGGTGAGCTTTAGCGAGGATTGCTTCTTTCAGACGCGTAACACGCTGTACGTGTTGGTCGGAAACGGCCAGCGCAAGCAGGCCGAGTTTGCAACGGTCATGAGCATTTTTTGAGTGAAGTTATGGCTACCACCGATCCGTTACCCGAGGCGGTGTGCTGCGATCTTTGCGGGAGCGATCTACGCATGCCGGGCTATGGCCAACAGTCTGGGCTGCTGCACGCCAGGTGGGGCTATGGCTCGCGGCATGACGGTGAGCATTACCGTGTCCAGTTGTGCGAAGCCTGTTTCTTCCAGGTGCTGGCGTACATCCGGCAAGAGCGTCGGGTACAGCGTCTTTTCGATGAAGAACCACTGGATGATCAGGATTTTGGGCTGATAACTCGTGGAGATTATTGGGGGATGTGAGCGGTTAATAGAGCGGGTTAGATATTTAATGACTAGGGGTGATAGTTATGTTCAGGGCATCGCGTGACTGGATGGCTAAGAGGGGTGAGATTCTCGAGCCTGAACCAGGGTCTATGTATTTTGGGATGGTTGAGCTGGAGTTTGCATTGCCGTGGTTTCATTTACGAGTAGAGATTAAGGCAGAAGACGGAGTTTACTACACACAAGTGTTGCCCAGCGGTATTGAAGAGTTTAAATGTTTCATGAAGTGGGCTGGCCTTGATGAGAGAGCCCTATCCGTTAAAGCTCAGGTTATGCTGCCCATGCATATGACCGGGCGTGATGAATGGACACTGGAACCCTTAGTAACACTTCATGAGGTCACAGGAGCCGATTTTAAAACCGACTGGTTTTTTACCGTGCCCTCGGGTGCTGTGTTTCGTTATGGGGATGGCGCAACACTCGCTTTGGAAAATGCGCTGAATCCACTGCTGATCTATCCGCGGTTCTGATTTCACGTGTTGCCCTGTCCGCTTGGAAGAGGTCGCCGTGGCCTGGGCCTGGCAGGGCATTGCTCCATTTATGGTTACGGTTCTACCCGGCTCGCACACAGGCTTCGATGCCAGCTGAGACTGAAGAATGAGCGCCTGTGCTCAGTCAGGAGGATGTCGTGATCAACTCGCGAGGTTACCCAGGTGAGGGGCCGCGCTTGGATACAGCGCTGGTCGACCAGCTCGTCGGGATAAAGGTCGTATTGTTCACATGGCCTCATCGTCGCAAGAGTTGAGATCCTCACGAAATACGGGGTTAGCCAGTACTTAGAAGCAAGAAGTACTCGGTCTGAATACTAAGAATAAATATATAGCGCTCTCAGCATAAGGGCGTTGACTTCGCTCGTTCTCAAGGCGCAATTATATATAAAGCATATAGGGGAAATGCCATGCGCAGAAGCTACGAAATCAATTCTAAAAAATGTCACTTCTATGAGGGTGAAAACGAGATTGGTCATGATGTTTCAGACCTTTTGGATCTGCTGAGCATTCCGGTGGAGGCCCAGGGGGCTGTTCTATATCAATGGAAGGGCAGGATCACAACATACGTGGATGAGGGAAGTGAGGGGGGTGTAGTTTATTTAATTCCAGAGAGTGATTTAAAGGCGTTCTTAAAGAGTGCCATTGCAGCCAGCACAGAGAAAACCATTGTAAATGCTGCGTCGTTATTTGCAAAAATAACTCAAGAGCGCCTGGACTCAATTGTAGGGAATGACTCCCCTCAATTATCACACTCAGACCCCGCAGTGCGCAGCGCGATGCTGAAGGCGTCGAGAAATGGGTTTATTAGCTTTTATGATGATATGGAGGTTTATGCAAAGAATAAACTATTAAGCCCCGAACAAATTAAGGAGTGGAGTCGAATAAAGAATCTTCTGCCAGATAGAAAGGGGGCTATCAATGATCGGCATCTTTACGCGCTGATTATGTTGATCGCTCCAATTTGGCCAGATCCCAAGAATGCCAGACAGTATGCTTTCGACAATAACTACCTGATCATCCAGACTATATTGCTTAACGTTTATAAATTAGACGGATTTAGCAAGTCTCAGAAAGCATTAATGCTTCAGGAAGTCGTGCGGCAAATCGGACAGAGAGATCAAGCGAAAGGAGAATTAAAGAATGATCAGCCAGAGCCTTGATGGCTCCGCGTTAGGCTCCAACGATTAAATAATCAGCTCAATCTCAAGCGGCTCTCTCTTGTCACGTTCGGAATGAGAGGCTGGCTTGAGGGGCTCGGAAAATGCCGATCACTCCTGCAAGACAGATTGATTTCCGACACTGATTTCACGTGTTGTCCTGTGTGTTTGGGAGCCGTAATGCGTATTCACGTACTGTCAGATTTGCACCTGGAATTCAGCCCCTTTGCGCCTCAGGTCACGGCAGCTGATGTGATCATTCTGGCCGGTGATATTCATGTCAAAGGCCGTGGTGTTTCTTGGGCCAGGCAAGCCTTTGAGGGGCCTGTGCTGTATGTGCCGGGTAACCACGAGTTTTATGGCGGCCTTTCGCACTGCGCTGTGCATTACAAGATTGCCGGCACGAGCGGTGTTTTCAATCCACGAGGTTATCCAGGTGAGGAAACTGGCTTTGATCCAGCACGGGTGTTGACGCTGTGAGCTGGGCGAGGTTGTCACCCGCGGAGCGGGAGAAACTAGCCTGCGCGATGAAAATGGACTTTGGGCGTCCTGTTACGGCGTATCTGACCAATGCGATGTTTGTGGCGGGCTGCTGTATCGGGAGGGTGCACCACCACGTTCAGGGCGATGTGATGGGGCGCTTTCAAGACGGTCACCGCATCCGAACGTCAGACGTAATGAAGGCAAATCAGTGCGGCGAGTACTGGTTGCTTCGCACGCGCAGCGGTAGTTTGTATGTCGTGCTGACCTTCGGTGAAGGAGGGCGGGCTTCACTCGATCTGCTTCTCGAACTGCGGCGACGTGGAATGCATGACACCCCAGGTCGCCTTCAGTAGCGGGCATCGCTCGATGTGAGCAGACCATTCCTACCCCGAACAACCTCAGCATGCTGGCCAGCCCGAGTACTTAGCTTCGCTCAGGGCATCACTTGAACGAAGGAGGACGGTAAGTGACCCGCAGGGGCGCAATTATTCCTCTCGGTACCCGCATCATGGGGTGTCTGCTGTGGTAAGTCTGGATCAGCAAATATGCATCACTTACTCAACCGTACATGACGGCATCGGCGGGCCCAGGTAGGTGCCGCGAAGTGTCATCCGGTCAAAGCTGTAGACATGCGCATGTGGGCTTTCGATACAGCGACCAACCAGCGGAAGCTTTTGATCTGGCTTGCCAGGCTGGAGCTCAATATTACTCCCGCAAATTGGGCAATCTGCCGAAAAGCGTACCAGGCGCGTCCAGCGGTAGCTCTCGTGGCGGAACATCTCAAGCTCGCAACTGGCTTCTTTGAAAGCGGAGACCCAGAGCGGGGCTTTGACGACACAGTTGTCAATGACGCGGAACCAAGGCGAATAAACCTCCCGCCAGATGAATACAAACCCTGCAAGACTCAAGCATAGGGTGATCAGACTGCCCATGTTAATGGGCCCCTCACGCAGGCCCAAACTCAGCAACATGATTCCGAGCAGGGCAACCCATAGTGCGCTGCCCAAAAGGATGGAGCTCAGAAAACTAATGCCCCTGATGCTGAGATTACGCATCTCCCCATGACGTAAAAATGGCCAGGCGGCGAGTGAGGGCTGGATGGCGCCCTTGCCAGAGCGTCGATAGAGCAATGTGGTTGATGGCTCGCTCTCAATCTCAGGGGATTCTGCGGCGGCATGCTCAGGAGCTAGTTCCAGCCAGTAGAGGCTGACGTTGCCTCTGCCACCACCAGGTTGGTAACCCAATTGAAGCCGAGGCTCCAAGGATGAAGGTTGAGCCAGGCGAAGAGCGCGACGCAGGATCGCAATGGCCGGTACCCAATCCTTGGGTTCCATGTCTTGCTCTGAGGCGGTACCGCAACCTGTAAGCAAGGCCTTGGCCTCGAAGCGCAGTTTCTCAGTGGAGTCAGGCCGAGCGAGTCCCTCATCAACCATGAAAGACAAGATTTCATAGGAGCGACCGCGTGCCGGATTCTCTTTCAGATGCTGCTGAAGACGCTGAAGTGCTTCGATCATGCACATCCCTATGTTTTTGAAAAATATGAGGTTTAAACCGGATTATCCGGATTAAGGCGGTTCTGGGCGGTTTTTCTCCGCGCTTATTTTCACCCTGGGGCCTACTCAACTCCAGTGGAATGCCTCATGACGATGACAATAGCGATAGACGATCAATGCCGGGTTGTTTCGATTAACGAGGTAGAACGGGGCCTTGTGTGTGGATGCCGATGTATTGAATGCAATGAGCCGGTAGTGGCCCGCAAAGGGCAGCAGCGTATTCACCATTTTTCCCATGTCTCGCAGAAGATGCCTTGCGAGGTCATGCCTGAAAGCTTTCTGCATCGGTACGCTAAACAGGTGGTTCAGGAGAGCCTGGGGTTGCAGTTGCCCCCACAGCCTGGTCATCAGCCTGATTCGGATGATCAGAGCTCATGGTGGGATTTTGAGTCGGTCGCGCAGGAAGTGTGGCTAGGGACGTTCAGACCTGATCTGGTCGCAGAGCTGCCGGATGGCCCCCTGCTAATTGAGTTCGCCTGCACCTCATATGTCGACGATGAGAAACAGGCGCGGATTGAGCAGTTGGGCATTCGCGCCGTCGAGCTGGATTTGAGTGGAATGCTTGTAACCCCGACAGCGGAAGGTCTGCTGGAACTCAAAAGAGCGATCTTGCATGACTCGACACTAAAGCAGTGGCTGTATCCGCTTCCTGAAGTCATGGGTGCTTGCGAGCCGAGGCCTCAGCCTGTTGAAAGCCCCATGGAGCCTGAGCCAAGTATTCAGCTGCCCGAGCGATTGAGGTACACGATCCAAGGGCTGTGGGTTGACCTGCGCGTGCTGGAGTTTGGCTCTGTCGTCGTTAACTCAGTGGCGTACAGTCCATTCATTGCTGAGCTGCTCAAGCGACTGGCACGGCAGTACAGCGGTCGATACGTCCCCAAATTCAGAAACTGGATGTTCCCCTCTTGGGCTGGCGAGCTTATTCGGCATGAGCTAGAGACCATGGCGGATCGTGAGCTTCTTCCACATACCAGAGCGCCGTCTGCATTAACCACGTCTTCTGCTCCGGTCACCCAGATTGATGTTGGAGGCTACCTGGATGCTCGGGTGATTCATCAGCAATACCTCGCTGGGCTTGCTCCTCAATGCTTACCCCAGGGTGAGTTCGGGGCGCGGCATTTCGGGACAGGTCTAGATTGCGATGGGCTGGAATGCTTTTTTCAGGCCAGCGGGGTGGAGATATTGGGTGTTGAGGTTATTCGGGTGCAGGGGCAGATGGACTTCGCTTACCGACTGCGCCGTTGAGCAAAGCCTGGGGAGAGCTTCAGGGGAGCAGGCCATGGCGGGCAGGTACTGATATTGCGGATGTTGATGCAGGTAATTCGGTAGGCCTCTGTACAAGCATGCACAAGAGGCGTGAATTGTATGTGTATGCTCCAGAGGACTCCTCTCATGTGCAACCTCAACAGGCTGACCAGCCTGCGCACATGGCCTCGTTGATGGCATCAACACGACTGAGCGGCAGACCTGTCTCTTCTGGAATCCACTCTGCATAGTGATCTTTAAGCATCTGGTCATCGGTATGCCCCAGTTGCTTGATCACCCATTCCGTTGGGGCAAAGTGAGACAGTGCTCGGCTGGCAAAAGTATGTCGGCACTGGTTAAGACCCCGGTAACGAACGCCAACGGCTTCTGTATGTGCTTTGAACCAGCGATCCAAAGCACTTTGGCTCCATGGTTTACCTGTGTGCGGATTCGTGAAGAGCAAGTTTACGGTTTCGTGCCGTAGGGAGAGGTTGTCCAGGCGGATGATTTCGAGGGACTGCATAGAGTGATGCTGAGTATCAGCCAGGATCTCTTCGAGCAGCTCAATGGCGGGTTCCAGCAGATCGATTTCCCGCCGACGAGCTTTCACCTTCGGAGCCTTATGCTCGCCGTGAACATGGGCTCGATTAACCTTGAGCTTCTTGCGTTTGAGATCGACGTCTTCAGCCGCCAGCGCCACCAGCTCGGATCGAGACAACCCCAGCCAGCAGTTGAGCACTAGCATACGTGCCGTGATGCGCTGACTAGGATCGCCATTCAATAGTTGTTGCATCTCATCGAGCGAGAAGGGATCCGCTTTACTCTCGCGCTCAAGGAGGTGGTTTTCGATTCCTTCGGCACGATTACCGCTTGTAATGCCATTGCGAGAGGCGTCAAACCATACACCGCGGACGACGATCAGCACGTCGTTGGCGGTCTTTGGCGATACCCCTTGCGGGTTCTCTCGGCTCCTCACGAGCCGATTTCTAAACTGTTGCAGCTCCTGCGTTGTTACGTCGGCCAGCCGCTTTTCGCCGAAGGCATTAAGCACATGCTTAGCACGGCTGCTGTAGTTAACCGCAGTGGACTTGGCCTTGCCGCTGCGCTGAGTTTCCAGCCAGCTCTCTACCCCCTCTCTGACGGTCATATTTGCCAACGAGTTTGTTTTGCTCCGGGACGCGGTCTGCTCTTGGTTAATCGCTTGCGCATGGCGTGATTCAGGGAAGAAAGCTCGATAGTCAAACCGTCCCCTGGAGATAGCTTCGAGCACTTGCCCTCGAAATCGAGCTGCAAGGGCAATGCTGAATTCATCCAAATTGTCACGCGAGACGATCTCGCGGCAGCGCTCGCCGTTGTACATAAAGCTGATGCGAAGAGCCTTGCCGTGTTGCTCTACCCCTTCAGGTAGCGAGGGCTGCTGGTTGGCTGATAGCAGGTTTTCGGTCGTGGCTTGTGGACTCATTTCATACCCCGCAGAGTCGCAAGCAAAGGTGAGATTACCCTGCTTTATGGGATAAATATATTCCATATTTTCATTTTGATCAATTGCTAATGTGATAATTTGGGGTTGGCAGCACCCTTCATGTGGCGTGGGGCTTGGTTTTCGCCGCAAGTAGGTCGTCTGAAGGGCCAAAAGCGAGGGGCTGTTGTCGAATTTCAATCGTCCCGGATGGTTACGGGTTAACAGTTAGGAGAATCACCATGTACCAGCTCGCAGATCAGGTAAACGGCCTATTTGGTGAAATCTATGCCTCCATCGAAGAAGCCGAGGCTGCTTTAGAAACCCTAGTTTTGGAGCATTTGGATGGGGAGAAAGAGGTGGTACTGATAGAGATTGAACAGGCAGCGGTAAGGAATTGCCGCGATCCTCTAGACCTCACCGAGGCCGAGTTGTCTGCCCTTGCCGGGTCGCGCATCCGCAATTCTCACTCTATCGAGGAGGTGCTCGAAGCGAATCTCAACGTGTGACAGAGAAGAAGATCTGCCTGATCGCTATGGTTAATTGATTTGGTGATGCGGAGGGAAAGGCGGAATGAAAAAAGCCAGGGCGTTAGCCCTGGCTTTTTGACTGCCTATTCGGCAGGGGTGACGCACGGTACAGCGGGTATCTTCAAACTGCCTATTCGGCAGAGGTGACGCACGGTACAGCAGGTATTATCAAACTGCCTATTCGGCAGAGGTGTCGCTCGGTACGGCTGAGTGTCTCTAAGCTGCCTATTCGGCAGAAAATCACAGCACCGCCTGCTAGGGAGGTGCCAAGCTTGCAGTTACTAAGTTA